>DASYXV010000010.1:0-264341 GCA_035934545.1 Candidatus Acidiferrales bacterium | reverse complement strand
CCATCTCCAAATGCTTCGTGAAATTCGCCGTCGTCCTCAGCAGCATCGGCGGGCAGAACGCCGAAAAAGTCGGCCCCATCGTCGGCCTCCAAGATATGGAGGAAAAACTGAATCGCATTCCTGCGCTTGACGTCCTCCATCTTCGCCCCGCGTCCTTCATGGAAAACCTCCTCATGGGAATTGAAGGCATCCGCACCATGAACGTTTTCCCGGGCGCGTTTCCCGCCGACGCGGCGTTTCCGATGATTGCCACGAAAGACATCGGCAACTACGCCGCCGCACGCCTCGCCGCGCGCGATTTTTCCGGCCATTCAGCGCAGGAGCTTCTCGGCCCTCGCGACGTCTCCATGCGCGAAGCCGCCGCCATCATCGGCCCCGCCATCGGCAAACCGAATCTCGCTTACGTCCAGATGCCCATGATGCTCATCGAAACGGCGCTCACCGGCATGGGCCTGCCGAAAAGCTCCGCCGCGCTCCTCATCGAAATGTGGAAGTCGGCGAACGAAGGCTTGCTCGCGCCGCAGGAAACGCGTTCCCCGCGGAACACCACGCCGACGACGCTCGAGCAGTTCGTCGAAGAGCAATTCGTCCCGCAGTTCCAGCGCCGCGCCGCCAAAGCTTAACTCGTTAGGTCATCGTTCCCTCCCCTTTGCCTCTCGCCGTGGGGCGGACTGATCCCCCAGGCTCGACTAACCGTCGACCTGGGAGGCCCCACCTGAACCGACGAAAGAGCCAAATTGGCTCTTTTCGAGGGCAAAACATACCGACCAGAGAGAGCCAATCCGGAAATTGAAATTTCGCTCGAAATCCGGCTTTTTGAGCCGGAGGAGATTGTGAGTTCGAGGAAACGAGCATGGATATTGGGGATTTCCCGCCAGGGCGGAGAAAAGAGCGAAAAAATCGGGATGCGAAATCGAGACGTTCGGAAAGAGCCAATTTTGTGAAAATTTGCCATTTTTCGAGAGCCAATTATTGTTAAGTTTAGAGACAGTGGAGAGCGGACAGTGATAGGTGGTCAGTCAGAAATTGCGAGAGAAATCCCAAAAATAAGAGAGCCGCCGATGAGGGCGGCAAAATTTGTCAGTTTAGAGGTTGTCACCCTTCGGCTGGCTCAGGATCAACACTGCGTGTTGACACGAATCGAGGTTAACGGAAAAAATTATAAACCAAGGCGGAAATTTGGTCAAGTCGTTTTTTATGTAGGCGAAAGTCGTCCAAGGTAAAAAAGTGTCAGGGTGGCTAAATGCGGGTAGTCCGCGTTCGCACCGCGCCGCATGGGCGAGGTAAGCGAGTGGCTGAGGGAATGCGTTTCGTGCGCGGCTAGGGTGTGGTGGCTTTACCTCGGGCAGCATTGAGAGAGAGAGCGATTAGATCGAGAGCGTTCCTATAGTCATTTGCGCCTGGTAGGTCCAGAGGAAGCAAGGCGCCCCGGTATAACTGAGAGAACCTGTTTAGGATTATTCCAGTTTGCGTGAGCAATACTCCAAGCTCGCGATAACTGACCCTGCCTTGTTGCACATATCGACGAGGGTCGAGGATTGGTTCGGGGGCCGAATGGGCCACAGTCTGGTTCCGTCTGTGGTGTATGGCGTTCAGGATCGGTGAAAGGCTCGATATGGAGACCCTTGCTTCGGCGACAGCCTTTCTGACATCAGCTGGCGTTCCGTGCTTGAAGGTCCCGGCATTGTCCAACGCCGCTGAGAGTAGTGTGTGAATCGATACGCTTCCGCGTCGGTGATCAAATAGCCTCGCGACATGGAGTAACACCGAGTCCGCGCAGACGCCAAGCGTCATTTCAAAGAAAATGGGTGCAGCATTTCTGACTGCCTGGTCAATGCGACGTAGTCCTCTCACTATAGTGAATTCAGCGCGCGCGTAAATTAGCTCTGTTGCCAACCAAGCGAGCATTTGTTGAAACTCGGGGGCGGATTTTTTCGGCATCGCCATCCACGGTTCGTCAGTTTTTGCACAAAGCACAAAGGGGACCGTGCCCGGTCGGGAATGCAGCCGACCGGCCGCTACACGTGCAAAGGCAAGACCGTGCTCACTCAGGACTGATCCTCCAAACTCGACTAGCCGTCGACCTGGGGGCCCCATTTTGCGGCCGCTACACGTGCAAAGGCAAGACCTGGGAAGCCCTATTTTGCGGCCGGTAAATGAGCAAGATGCTCTCGCCCGTGGGATAATCGCGCCGACGACGCGCATGCAGAGAAAAAATATCAGGCTTGCGAGGATTCAGTATGAAGGCCAGAGAAAATACTTCATTACGCTATGCTCCTCGAAGCGAAGCCGTTTCTTCGCGAGGAGGGAGCTGGCGGAGCGTGCGATCGAGCTGCTTTTGCAGACAGCCGAGAAACACGAGTTCACGGTTCACGCCTATTGCTTCATGCCAGACCACATGCACACTTTAGTGGAAAGTCGAGGCGCAGGGGGCGATCTCCTGCCATTCGTGATGGACTACAAGAGGAAAACGACCGTTTCGCTGGCGCAAGCAACAGGCGTCTTCCTGTGGCAGAAGAAATTCTACGACCATATTCTGCGACGAAACGACTCGCCGCAGGGAGCCGCAGCATATATTTTGATGAATCCAGTACGCGGGAAGCTCTGCGAGGCGGCTGGGGACTACCCGTTCTCTGGTTCAATGAGCGCCGACTGGAAAAACGGCGTGAATGCGGCTGATACCTGGATCCCTCCATGGAAGGAGCACGTGTAGCGGCCGGTCCGCGATGTCGAGCGGACCGGGCACGGGTTTGCGGGGCCTGCATTCCGGGAACTGTCCTTATTGCTGGGTTGCGCATCTAAGGGCGCGAAGAGTGACGATGTCCTGGAGGTGAGAACCATGCTGAAGATGACTCGCGTTGGACTCGCGGCCCTGGGCGGATGGATCGCAGCGTCGCTGGCCGGCGCCGCATGGCCCCAGGAGCCCGCTCCACAACCGGAAAAGCCTGCCGAACAAGTCTATAAGAACATTCAAGTGTTCAAGGGATTGCCAAATTCCCGACTGCTCAGCGCCATGTTCTTCATGGAAGGCTCGCTGCAAGTCAGTTGCGGCCACTGCCACGATTGGAACGACTTCTCAAAGGACGACAAGCAGTCCAAGCGCACCGCCCGCAAGATGATCCTCATGGTCGAGGAACTCAACAAGACGCAGTTTGAAGGGAAACAGCTCGTCTCCTGCACCACATGCCACCGCGGGCAGACCCCGCCCGCGGCCTCGCTGCCATTCGCGAAAGTCGAGGAAGCTGCCCCTGGACGCCCCGGCTCGAAAGACGCGAGCACCGCGCTTCCGAGCGCGCAGGAGCTTTTTGCGCGGGAGGTGCAGGCCGCAGGCGGCGAGCATGCGATGGATAATATCCACTCGCGCGTCATGCATGGAACACGGTACTCCTCTGAGGGTTGGAGTTCGCCCGTCGAGATTTACGAACAAGGCCCGGACAAATGGCGGGACAGTTTCAAGCTGAAAGCGGAGTTCGTGGGCGTTTTTGACGGTTCGCACGGCTGGGGCCAGGACGACGAGGGCGTTCACAATAGCGATCCCCCGGAACTGGAGCGGCTAAAGCTGGACGCTGATTTTTACCGCAACGGAAAGCTGGGCGAAAGATTTCTCAATGCCCGGGCAACCGGCAAGGAGAAAGTCAACGGCCAGGATGCGTACGTGGTGGAGGCCCAGACTCCCGAAGGGGATCGGAGGCAGCTTTACTTTGACGTTGTCACGGGACTATTACTCAGGATTGTCCGCTTTGATTCCTCGCCCTTTGGCCCTATACCCAATGCCGTGGATTACGCAGATTACCGGGAGTTGGACGGCGTCCAGGTTCCGTTCACCATCAGCCATCTTCGTCCGGATTACAGCCTGCTGGACAGGCTGACTAAGATCGAACAGAACGTGGCCATCGACCCGAAGACCTTTAATAAACCAATCATGCCGGCGAAGCCATAGGCAGCCGCCGCGTCCGGGCGGCGGCTTCATTGGGTAGGCACAGAGGCCGACGGTTCGATTAGGGAACTCTTCCGCGTGCTCTTGCGTACCTATGGACACGAAGGGTGACTATGCCCTGGAGGTGCGAACCATGCTGAACAAGATGCGTGCGGGAATGGCGGTTGCGGCGGTGGTGATGCTGGTTCCCGCACTCGCGCCCGTTCTCTGCGCCCAGGACAAGCAAGCGCAGGACAACAACGAAACGTCCGTGCGCGGGCAGGAGCAGTTCGCCACTGATTTTTCTTCAGGCGGGCACGTGCGGCTGTATCTTTGCTCCTCGGGCGTCGAAATCTCCGGCACGAACGATGAAAAAATCCAGGTTCACTTGAAGGCGGAGCACTCGGAGGACATCAGCCACGTGCGCGTGTCGTTCAAGAAGAAAGGCGACACGGGAAAGCTGGAAATCTCCGGCTGCCCGCACAACAATTTCGAGATGGACCTGCGGATTCCGCAAAATTCGGACCTCTACGCGCGGATGTTCGCCGGAGAGATGAATATTCATGGCGTCACGGGGAACAAAGACGTGCAGATCCACGCCGGTGACATGAGCCTCGCGCTGGGAGACGCTTCGCAATATGGGAACGTGGAGTTGTCCGTCACGGCGGGGGACCTCGATGCCGGGGCGTTCAACGTTCAGAAGGATGGACTGTTCCGTTCGTGGCACAGATACGCGAGCGGGAAGTACAGCCTGTATGCGCACGTCGGCGCGGGGGATTTGACGCTGCAGTGAGCGCCGTCGCGGAGTGATGCGACGGCTCTGGAGGTTGGAAGTTAGAGGCTGGAGGTTGGAGAGATACGAAGACTCGCGCGCAGAGATGTTGAGGCAGAGCCTCAACGCTCTAATCGCGCGCGAAAGGCAGAAGGCAGAGGCGCTCATCATGTCGGGGCTGAAGCCCCGACCCACAAAGCGTGTAGCGGCGAGTCAGCGCGGGCCCTTTGTGCCTCAGGGCAGGCCGGTGTAGCCCGGGCCATAGAGGACTTTGCCGGGGAGCGCGTTCGTCATTTTGCCATCGGCGATGACGGGGACGCCGTTGACGAGAACGAAGTCCATGCCGACGGAGAGCTGATTCGGATTCTCGAACGTTGCGAGATCGCGGACCTTCGCGGGATCGAAGACGACGACATCGGCCCACATGCCCTGCTTGAGGACGCCGCGATCGGTCAGCCCCATGCGTTGCGCCGGCAGAGAGGAAAATTTGCGAATCGCGTCGGGCAGCGACAAGAGATGCTCCTGCTCGACGAATTTGCGGATGATGCGCGGAAACGTGCCGTACGCGCGCGGGTGCGCGTGCTCTTTGCCGAGAATTCCCGAGGGCGACATTCCCGCATAGTCGTTGTCAATCGAAACCCAGGGCTGCTTGAGCGCGAGCTCGACGTCGGGCTCGCTCATGCCGAAGACGGAGGCGTTTGTGAAGCCGTCGTCCTTGATGAGCAGGTCGAAGATGGCGTTGATGGGATCCTCGTTCCACATCTTCGCGATTTCCGCGATGGTCTTGCCCTGGAGCGGCTTGAGCGCTTGATTTTTCACTGAGCTGATGAGGATGCCGTCGGGGCCAGAGACTTCCTGCCACTCGTTGTCCCACGCGGTGGTGCGTGTCTCCATGTCCTTGCGGATGCGAGCGCGAGTGGCCGGATCCTTCAGGCGCTCGAGCATTTTGCCAATGCCGCCGTTCGCCGCCCACGGCGGAATGAACGCGGCGAGATCGTTGTTCCATGCGGTGTAGGCGTACGTGTCGGCTTCGACGTCGAGACCTTCGCTGCGCGCGCGTTCGATGAACGCGACGACCTGCGGCATCTTGCCCCAGTTGGGCTTGCCTGCGGTCTTGAGATGAAAAATTTCGACGCCGATATGCGCTTCGCGGGCGATGCGCGCGGTTTCGGCGAGCGCCTCCATCTCGCCGTCGCCCTCGTTGCGCATGTGCGTGGCGTAAATGCCGCCATGCTGCGCGGCAACGGAGGCGAGCGCGATGAGTTCTTCAGTCGAGGCGTAGGGCGCAGGAGGATATTGGAGAGCGGTCGAGACGCCGCGAGCGCCATCGCGCATCGCTTCCGCGACGATTTGCTTCATGCGGGCGAGCTCGTCGGGAGTGGCTTTGCGATCCTCGTCGCCAATCACGATGCGGCGAATCTGCGTGGCGCCGACGTAGGTGCCAAGGTTTATGCCCATTCCTTGCTTGTGCAGCCGCTCGAAATACTGCGGGAATGTGCGGCAGTCGGGAGTGATCTGGTAATGCTCGAACTCGGAGGCGAAATCCTTGAGCGAGGCGTCGGTCTGCGGCGCAATGGAGTCGCCTTCGCCGGTGATTTCGCTGGTGATGCCCTGGAAAATTTTCGAGGGCACGTGAGGATCGACGAGCATGGTGACTTCCGACTGGCCGAGCATGTCGATGAAGCCGGGCGCGACGATGCGGCCCGCGGCATCAATTTCCTCGGTGGCGTGCGCGCGGGAGAGATTGCCGATGGCGGCGATGCGGCCGTCACGAATGCCGATGTCGGCGGCATGCCACGGCGAGCCCGTGCCATCGATAATGTGACCGTTGCGGATGATGATGTCGAAAGATGAGTTGGAATCGGACTGAGCACGCGCAGACTTCAATCGCATGGTCGCAATAATCGCGATAGTGACAAATATGATCGCGCATGTTCCTCTTCGCATTTCATCTCTCCAAGCCCATGAATTCGACTCAAGCAGCAAAGCGCGCCCGAGTATAACGCCGGAGGTTGCGCTGCGCGCGCGTTTTCAATACGCTTGGCAGCCACGATGAAATCGCGCATTTCCGCACACTCATCCGATTTGCTGATCACAGGATGCGCTGAGCTTGTCACGCTGCGCGGCCCTGCACCGCGCCGAGGACGCGAGCTAGCGGACCTCGGCATCATCCACGACGGCGCGCTGTTTGTTCGCAGTGGCCGCATTGCGGCCGTTGGGGCGCGGCGGCGCATCGAAGGGCTGCGCGAGTCGCGGCGAGCACACAAGCTCGACCTCGGCGGACGCGTGGTGCTGCCCGGATTCGTGGACCCGCACACGCATCTGATTTTCGCCGCGTCACGAGCGAACGAATATGAAATGCGCATCGCCGGCGCAACATACGAACGGATTGGGCGCGCGGGAGGCGGAATCATTTCATCGGTGCGCAATTTACGGCGCGCTTCGGCGGCCGAACTGAAAACTCGTGCGCTCGCCAATCTTGCACAATTCGCGGCGCATGGAACGACGACGATCGAAGCGAAGTCGGGCTACGGCCTCGATTGGCCAAGTGAATGCAAGACGCTTCTGCTACTGCGCGAACTCGAACGCGAGCAACCGATCGAAATCGCGCGGACGTTTCTTGGCGCGCACGTCGTGCCGCCTGAATTCAAGGGGCGTGCTGACGAGTACGTTGATCAATTGTGCCGCAAGTGGATTCCACAGGTCGCGAGGGAGAATCTTGCCGAATTCTGCGACGTGTTTTGCGATCACGGGGCGTTCACACTTCCACAGGCGCGAAACATTCTGACTGCCGCGCGTGCTTGCGGACTTCGCTTGCGCATCCATGCCGAGCAACTCGTGCGAACTGGAGCGGCTCGGCTCGCAGTGGAGCTGCATGCGGCCAGCGCGGATCATCTGGAACAACTCACATCCGGCGACATTCGGGCGCTCGCGAACTCCGATGTGGCGTGCATGATGCTGCCGGGCTGCTGCTTTCATCTCGGCCTCGCGCACTACGGCCCTGCGCGGAAGCTCATCGAGGCGGGGGCAATCGTCGCGCTTGCGACGGATTTCAATCCGGGCACCAGCCCAACGATTTCCATGCCGATGATATTGTCTCTCGCGTGCACGCAAATGCGGATGACTCCGGCGGAAGCGATTGCGGCCGCGACGATCAATGCAGCGTATTCGCTTGGGCACCACGAGAAAATCGGTTCGCTGGAAGTTGGCAAATTCGCTGACCTCGCCGTGTTCGACCTCGCCTCCTACCGCGAAATCCCCTATTATTTTGGGGTGAACCGTTGTTGCCTCACGATGAAGCGCGGGCGCATCATTCACCGCACCCGCGGCATCTGAGGAAGAGCAATCGGCTCGAATAGCTGGCGAGGAATCCACTCTCGATGAAGCGATTGATTGAATGCGTGCTGAATTTTTCCGAGGGGCGCGACCAGGCGAAGATTGAGGCGCTGGTCACGGCGATGCGCTCGGTCGAAGGCGTGTACGTCCTCGACCGCGAAAGCGACGCGGACCACAATCGCTGCGTCATCACGCTGGCCGGAGAGCCGGAAGCGGTCGCGGAAGCCGCGCTGCGCGGCGTCGGGAAAGCCCTGGAGCTGATTGACCTCACCAAACATTCTGGAGCGCATCCGCGCATCGGCGCGACCGACGTGGTGCCGTTCATTCCCGTTGACGGCGTGACAATTGAAGACTGCGTTGCTCTGGCGAAAAAAGTGGGGCAGGAAATCTGGAATCGTTACAAGATTCCCGTCTATTTTTACGAGGCCGCGGCCGCGCGGCCCGAACGCGCGAACCTGGAAAACATCCGCAAGGGCCAGTTCGAGGGCCTGCGCGAAGAATTGCCGACAAATCCTGAGCGAGCGCCCGACGTCGGCGACAGGCATGTTCATCCCACGGCAGGCGCGACAGTCGTTGGCGCGCGGAAATTCCTGATTGCCTACAACATCAATTTGAATACGCCGGACGTCGAAATTGCCAAGCGCATCAGCAAGAACATCCGCTTTTCGGGCGGCGGGCTGCGTTACGTGAAGGCGATGGGCGTGAACCTGAAAGCGCGGCACCTGGCGCAAGTTTCGATCAACATGACGGACTACGAGCAAACACCGCTGCATCGCGTGTTTGAGATGGTGCGGAGTGAAGCGGCGCGCTATGGCGTGACGATTGCGGGGAGCGAGATCGTTGGCCTGATTCCCAAGCGCGCGATTGAAATGACGGCGGATTTCTTTCTTCAATTCGAAAACTTTTCGCCTGCGCAGGTGTTTGAGAACCGACTGACGGCTGCGCTCTCGGGCACGCCGCTCGAGTCCGGCCCCGGCAAGCTGGCTGCCATTGCAAAGCCATTTCTCGAAGCGGTCGCGGAGCCTACGGCGACGCCCGGCGGAGGTTCGGTTGCGGCGCTCGCCGGGGCGCTCGCCGCAAGCCTGGCGCAGATGGTGGCGGGGCTGTCGCGAAAGAAAAAATCGCAAGCGGCATGCGTGGATCAGCTCAGCCGGATTCTCGCCGAAATGCACAAAGCGGCAGGGGAGCTTGCGGACTCGATTGACCGCGACGCGGAGTCCTATAACGCGGTGCTTGCTGCGTTCAAACTGCCGAAGGATACTCCGGAAGACGAACGCCGCCGCGAAACTGCGATTCAGCAGGCGACGCGCGGCGCCGCGGAGGTTCCCATGTCTGTCGCGCGCAAAGCCCTAGAGGTTTACGAGCGCCTCGGACAACTGGAAGGCATCTCGAGCGCGTCTATGTTATCGGATATCCGCGTGGCGCGATTGATGGCGGCGGCAGCAGTTCGTGGCGCGCTCGAAAACGTGGCGATCAATCTCGGGTCGATTACCGACGCATCGTTTGCTGCTTCGATGCGCAGCCAAACCTCAACGATCGAGTCCCGACTGGCCGCAATGGCCGCCAGCGCATGAGTCAGGAGCATATCGTGAAGCAAAATGGCCGATTGAAATTCTTGGCCGCGGTCGCGGCTGCCGTGTTTTGTGCCACCACCCTGACGCCGACGCCTGCTCGTGGCGGAACGCTGAGCACTGCAATCATCAGCATGTTCCCCAAAGACATGAGCGAGTTCGCGTACGCGGACCTGAAACAGGCGCGCCAGCTTTCGTGGTTTTCAGATATTCAGCAACAGATGCTGCCCGCGAATTTCCGCGAGTTCGAGCAATTTCTTCGGTCCGCGGGCATCGACCCCGTGATGCAAGTGGACGAAATGGCTTGGGGAGCAGAATCGGCGAATTCAAAGCACCCATACGAGATCGTCGGTGTGGCGCTCGGCCAATTTTCTCCCGACACAACCGAAGCGCGCTTCGCCGCGCAGAAAATCCCCGTGGTCCAATCGCGGGGGTACAAACTCTGGGCGTTTGGAAGCGGCGCAGGACCGAACGACATCTTTTTCATGTTTTTCGACAACAACACGGCGGCCTTTGGGCAGCGCGACCTCCTCCAGCGGCTGATTGACGTCCGCTTCGGCGCCGCAGAGAACCTGCTCAACAACAGCTTGATTTTCCCGCTGATTCAGAACGCGAATGGAAACGGAACGATCTGGGCCGTGCTGGACCAGGCCAACACGCGCCTCGCGCTGCAGCAGCTCTTGCCGCAGGCGAGCCAGTTTCCGAAAGCGGAAGCGATCCTGAGCCGGATTCATGCGATGGAAATCCATGTGCAGGCCGGCGACGGCATTGACGCAAAATTCCAGGCCGTGTGCGCGTCGCCGGAAGATGCGAACCAGCTCGCGGCGATGATGCAAGGCGGAATTGTGTTGCGCCGCTACCAAATCCAGCAATCGGATCCGGATCTCGCGCAAGCGTTATCGAACGTGACGGTCTCGCCGGCGGGTGATCGCCTGAACGTCGAAGCGCCAGTGTCGAACGATCAGCTTGCCGGGTTGATCCGCAGCCGCGCATTTGCGACTGCTCCGGCGCGATAGCAGGTTCCCCACAGGTTTAACATAAAGAATGAAGGAGCCGGCCTGTAGCGTCAGGATGCGGGGGGCTTCTTAGTGAAGAACTTCACCAGCGTCACGCTGGCCGTTCCGTTCCGCGCGTCATAGAGGACACGGTCCACTCGGCGCGTGATATCCAGATTGTGCGACTCGTCCGGCATGCCTGCCGCAACAGTCGTGGCCCCGAACCCCGGGGCCGAAAATGAGGGATGCTCCAAGCGGACCTCCATGCGGTCATCAAAATCGTCGATCAGAACCCTGCAAAGCGGGTGCTGCTCGGATAGGCCCGTGATGCAGTTCCGCGCCACCGTTTCCCACGCCGCGCCAAGGCTTTCCCGATCCGCATCGCCCAGGCCGTCCCGTGCAGCGATGAATTCCACGGCAGCGCGGATGCCGGAAATGAACCGCGAATCTCCGCTGAACTTCAGTTCTGTATGTGTTCGTCCCGTGGTCACTTTCCCTCAGCGTACTTATCGGCCACGTCTAATTCACAGGCTTCCCGGCAATCGGGGCAATAGTACATGCCGTCTTCGCAAAGGCGGATGCTATGTTGCGACTGGCAGTAGACGCAGAATTTTTCGCACGAGCACTCGCCTTCAGGCTTGTCGCACTGGGTACACAGTACCTCTCCCCTGCTCGAACCTGGCATCGGAGCCTCCTGACACGCCTCGGCACAATATAGGGCATCGCGCGAGAGGCGACAAGCGGCATTCCGCGCGCGTGAAGCCACTGCCGAAACACTTAGATTCCAGCCGCGCGCAAGAGGGTTTCTTGACGCACCTGGGAGCGCATGTTAGCGTAGCTGTTCGCTGCAGACGCGAGAACTTTTCCTGTGAGCACACCGCAACCCGCAGAGCTGCGCAAAACAGCGCTCAATTCAGTCCATCGGCGCATGGGCGCGAAGATGGTGAGCTTCGGCGGGTGGGATATGCCCGTGGAATATACGGGAATCCTGGCCGAGCACGAAGCGGTGCGCACGCGAGTTGGCCTGTTCGACGTGAGCCACATGGGCGAAATCGAAATTCGCGGAGCGCGCGCGCTGGAGCTGGTGCAGCACGTGACGTCGAACAACGCGGCGAAGCTGGCGGTCGGGCAGGCGCAGTATTCCGGGCTGATGACGGAGCGCGGAACTTTCGTGGACGATTTGCTGGTACACAAAATTTCCGATACACATTATTTTCTGTGCGTGAACGCGGGGAATCAGGATGCGGACTTCGCGCACATCGTGAAGCACAACAAATTTGGCGCGGTGGCGGAGAATGCGGGGCCGCGCTATTCCCAGATTGCGATCCAGGGCCCGAGGGCGCTTGAGCTGCTGCAGAAACTGACGAAAGTAGCGCTCGCGCCGATCACGTATTACTGGTTTGCATTTGGCGAAGTGCACGGCGTGCACTCGATGATCGCGCGCACGGGCTACACGGGCGAGGACGGCTTTGAAATTTATTTTTCGCCGGAGCATTCCGAAAAATTGTGGAATGCGCTCATGGATGCAGGGCAGGCGCTCGGCGTGGCCGCCTGCGGATTGGGCGCTCGCAATACTTTGCGGCTCGAAGCCGGAATGGCGCTCTACGGGCACGAAATTGATGACACGACGACGCCGTGGGAAGCCAACCTGGCTTGGATTTGCAAACTGGAGAAAGGTGAATTCTTGGGACGCGATGTTTTGGCCCGGCAAAAGGAGAAGGGTGTCGGGCGAACTCTCTTAGGATTCGAGGTGGAGAGCCGGCTGATTGCGCGCGATGGCTATCCGGTCCTTGAAGGCGAGCGGGAAGTCGGAAGCGTGACGAGCGGCGGCCCGGCACCACACTTAAAGAAGAATATCGGGTTCGCGTACGTGCCGCCGACGTTGAGCGCCGTGGGCACGCGGCTTGGAATTTCCGTGCGCGGCCAAGTGGCTCCGGCTCACGTGGCGCCCGTGCCATTTTACAAGCGAGCGAAATAATTCTCCCGAGGAGCGGACGATGTATCCAGCGGATTTTCGGTACACGAAAGATCACGAATGGATTCAGGTAAACGGCGCGACAGGCACGGTCGGGATTACGGATTACGCGCAGCACGCGCTAGGCGACGTGGTGTTCGTCGAGCTGCCGAAACCCGGAGTGAAAGTGAAAGCCGGCGACGTGCTCGGCACGGTGGAATCGGTGAAGGCGGTGAGCGAAGTGTTCAGCCCCGCGGCGGGCGAGGTGACGGAAGTCAATTCGTCGCTGGCGAACGCGCCTGAGAAAATCAATCAGGACCCGCACGGCGCTGCGTGGCTGGTGAAATTGAAGCTGGACGATCCGAAAGACGCGGCAAGTCTGATGGACGCAAAGGCATATACGGCATACGTTGCGGAGAAGGAGAAAGAACAAACGGCCTGATGCGCTACCTCCCCAAGAGCCAATCCGAGCGACAGGAAATGCTCGACGCGGTTGGCGCGAAATCCATCGAACAGCTTTTCGAATCCATTCCGGCGAAATACAGGCTGCGCGAGCCGCTGAAATTGCCCGGGCCGCTTTCGGAAATGGAGATCATTGATTATTTCCGGGCGCGCGCGGCGGAGAATTCGCGCGGCTATACATCGTTTTTGGGCGCGGGTGTTTACGCGCACGTGCGCTCGGTGGTCACGGACGCCCTGGTGCAGCGCGGAGAATTTCTGACGTCCTACACGCCGTACCAGGCTGAAATCTCCCAGGGCACGCTCCAGGCGATCTTCGAATTCCAAACCTTGATGTGCCAGCTCACCGGCCAGGACGTGGCGAACGCTTCGATGTACGACGGTTCGACGGCGCTGACGGAAGCCGTACTGATGGCCGAGCGGCTGACGGGGCGACATCGCGTGCTCGTCGCGCGAACAGTGCATCCTGAATATCGTCAGGTGCTGTCGACGTATGCAAAACACCTCGGGATTGAAATCGAGGAGATTGGGTTCACGCCGTCGGGGCAATTGAATCTTTCCGGGCTTCGCGAAGAGGCGCTCAAGCAAGCCGCCGCAGTCGTCGTGCAATCGCCGAATTTCTTTGGCGTGTTAGAGCAGCTCGGGCCAATCGCCGAAGCGGCGCATGCACAGGGCGCATTGCTGATCGATTCAGTGACGGAAGCCATCGCGCTCGGCGCAGTCCGGCCGCCTGCGGGAGCGGACATCGTATCGCTCGAAGCGCAGAGCTTCGGCGTGCCGCCAAGTTATGGCGGGCCGTTTGTCGGCGGAATTGCGACGCGCGAAAAATTCGTACGGCAAATGCCTGGGCGCCTGGCCGGAGAAGCATTTGATGCGAACGGGCGACGCGGGTATGTGCTGACGCTCGCGACGCGCGAACAGCACATTCGCCGCGAAAAGGCCACATCGAACATTTGCACGAACGAAGCGCTGTATGCGCTCGTGGTGACCATTCACCTGTGCTTGCTCGGCAAGGAAGGGCTGCGCGAACTCGCGGCGCAGAATCTGGCCAAGGCAGAGTTTGCAAAAGGCGAATTGAAGAAAATTCCGGGCGTATCGTTTCCCTTCTCTGGGAAGACGTTCAATGAATTCGTCGTGGAGTTTCCGCGTCCGGTAAAGCAGTTCAACGAAAAACTGCTGGCGGAAAAGATCATTGGGCCGCTCGCGCTCGATACCTATTATCGCGGCGACGGAAATCGCGGGCTCGTGTGCGTTACGGAGCTTACGCCCCGCGCGGAAATCGAGCGGCTGGCGGCAGCGGTCCGGAAGATTTTGCAATGACAGGCGTAAGGAGCAGTGGAATTGAACGATAAAAGCGCGGCAACGGAAATCGAAGCTGAACCCGCGAGCGGGATCAAAAAGGCGGGACGGCACGTCAGCCAGAGCGAGGGGCTGATTTTTGAGAAGTCCGCGCCCGGCAAGCGCGGAATGGAATTGCCGCCGCTCGATGTGCCTGCCGCGGACCCGGTGAAAGTGCTCGGCTCGGAATTCGCGCGCGAGGGCATCGAGGGATTCCCGGAAGTGAGCGAGATCGAAGTCATCCGGCATTTCACGCGGCTCTCGACATGGAACTACGCGATTGACCTCGGAATGTATCCGCTTGGCTCCTGCACGATGAAATACAATCCTCGCGTGAATGAATTCGTCGCTCGCCTGGAAGGCCTCGCGACAGAGCATCCGCTGCAGCCCGACTCCGTGTCGCAAGGATGCCTGCGAATTCTCGCCGATTTGCAGAAATGCCTGCTCGAAGTCACTGGCATGGATGCGGTGACGCTCGAACCAGTCGCTGGAGCACAGGGTGAACTGACCGGCCTGCTGCTGATTCGTGCCTACCTCGAAAGCAAGGGAAATCCGCGCAAGAGGGTTTTGATTCCCGATTCGGCGCACGGAACGAATCCTGCCTCCGTGGTGATCGCGGGCTATGAAGTGCAGAACATCAAGTCGAACGAACGCGGCCAGATTGACATCGCGCATTTCAAGGAATTCGTCACTGAAGACGTGGCCGCGTTAATGATTACGAATCCCTCCACAATCGGCGTGTATGAAGAGAACATCGCGGAGATTGCCGAAATCCTGCATGCGCGCGGGGCGCTGCTCTATATGGATGGCGCGAACATGAACGCGCTCGCGGGCGTAACGCGGCCCGGCGATTTCGGCGTGGACGTGATGCATTTGAATTTGCACAAGACGTTTTCGACGCCGCATGGGGGCGGCGGGCCGGGAGCGGGGCCGGTGGCAGTGAAAAGGCATCTTGAGCCCTTCCTGCCTGTGCCCGTGGTCTCGGAAAAGAACGGAAAATTCTTGCTCGAGTACGAGCGGCCAGAGTCCATCGGGCGCGTGCGGGCCTACTGCGGAAATTTCGGTGTGTTGCTGCGCGCGCTGGCGTACACGCTGGCTTATGGGGCCGGCATCCGGCAGGCGACAGAAGATGCTGTCCTCAACGCGAATTACATCCGCAAGAATCTCGAGGGGTCTTTCGATTTGCCTTATGATCTGCCTTCCATGCACGAAGTCGTGTTCAGCGACGCGCGACAAAAGAAACACGGCGTGAATACCATGGACATCGCCAAACGGCTGATTGATTACGGATTTCATCCTTACACGACGGCGTTCCCTCTAATCGTGCCCGGGGCGATGATGATTGAGCCCACCGAATCGGAATCCAAGGAAGAATGCGATCTATTCGTCCAGGCGATGCGCTCGATCGCCGCCGAAGCGGAGACGAATCCGGAGATCGTGAAGACGGCGCCGCATGCCACTCGCGTTGGCCGGCTCGACGAAGTGGCCGCAGCGCGCAAACCTGTGCTGCGCTGGAAAAAGTAGCGAACCGCTTCCGGTACACACTGTCCCGCCCAAGCAACAATCCACGGAATGAAGGCAGGAAATTCGGCGGCAGGGCTATAATCCATTTCTGCCCTCTCGGACTAAGCTGAAGCGGTACGCAAGGGGGAATACCGCGGTGACACCGGAAGAAGCCTCGGCGCTCGCAAGACACCTATTGGCGACGATTCAGCAGGAATCGCGGATCACACGCAACGTCATATCCGCTCTGCCGGATGACAAGTGCGGCTATCGCATCCATGCCAAGGCGCGTACAGCCCTGGAGCTCGCCTGGCACATCGTGCTGATCGAGATGTGGTATCTCGATTCAATTTTTCAGGGGCAATTTTACACGGGACCCGCGACGGATCTCCCCAGCGAGATCAAGACCGCTGCGGATGTAATCTCGTGGTACGACGCACAGTTGCCGGGAAATTTGGAAAAGGCTGAAAAACTGAGCGGCGAATATCTGGCGCGGCCGATGAATTTCATGAAGAAGGCCGATTATCCGGGAGTGATTTATCTTCAGATTCTGCTGTCCCATACAATTCATCATCGAGGGCAATTCTCCGCCTATTTGCGCGCGATGGGAGCGAAAGTGCCACGCATTTATTACGCTAGCCTCGATGAACCCGCGGATGCTTCGGCGAAAGCCTGAAGAGCCACACAAACGGACATTCAGCCGAGCGACTAATTCGTGAATTTTACAGAGTGGACGACGCTGCGAAATGCAGAGTCGTACACTTCAAACGCCGTCTGTGGCGAAACGCAAATGACGTAGAAGAGGCCGCTAGGTCGCAACGTGGTGACGAGCCAATCCGCTTCCCGCCCGCCTGCTGGAGAGTCGCTCTGAAGATAGGTGGAGCGGGCAGGCTGTCCGCCAAGAGTCGTGGAATCGCCCACGCGCATCACGGACAATTTCGGGTTCGTTCGCTGGAGATTTGCGATGAGCTGATCGGTCGCCTGTTCGAGCGACGGCGCAACGCCGGAAACATTTTGAGGAGAGAAGGTTCCGACAATCACGCCGTACGCAAGCGCCGAATTCCCTTGCGCGTCCTTGATGACGCCGCCATCCGGAACAAGCTGAACGCCGTCATATTGCGCGTGCGCTTGCCAATTGGCAGGATGCATCAAGCTGAAATCGCTCGCGGAATAAGCCACGTAATCGCCTGAAGGAGCGGGAGGGACATTGGCGGGACCGCCTTCGGAAGCCGAGGCCGGCGTAGTCTGTTTCGGCGGGGGCGGCAGAGACTTGACATAGCGCTTGATGGATTCGAATTCGGGTGAGTCCTTCTTCGGATTCTGAAGAATGCTCAGGCGGCCGGCTTCCTCGTCGGCACGGCCAACGCGATTTTCCGGGCTCGGGTGATCGCTCAAGAACTGCAGTGCTTGAGCCCCGCCAGCCGCTTCGATCTTCTTGAAGAACTGCCCCATGGCGTAAGGATCGTAGCCGGCATCGTGGAGAATCTGCGTGCCGAGGATATCGGCCTGGCTCTCGTCCGTCCGCGACATTTTCAGAAAAACAAGCGGGACAACGCCGCCGCTGAATAATTGAGCCATCAGCGAAGCCGCGTCATTTCCGCCTACCAGCGCGCCTAAGATGCTAATTCCCGCCTGCGCTGCGTATGCCTTTGTGGCTTGGTTGGTGCCGTGGCGCAAAGCGACGTGCGAGGTCTCGTGGGCCATCACGGCGGCGAGTTGTGCTTCGTCGTCCGCGTTTTCAATCACTCCGCGATTGACGTAAATGTTTCCGCCGGGAAGCGCAAAAGCGTTGAGGACTTCGCTGTTCACGCAGCGATACTGATAAGGATATTTGTACCCTGGGGCGTGCGCGGCTAGCCGCAGGCCGAGTTGTTGCAGATAATTGTCCACGCGCTTGTTGTTCAACAGCACAAATTGCCGCGGAACTTGCGTTGAAGCCTTCTGGCCAAGCTGAATGTCTTGCTCGGGAGAAAAAAGATTGAAGCCCGGACGAAGAACCGTGCGATCGTCAGAAACACCAGCAGACGCCAGCAAGAGCACGAGCGATGCAAGACTGATGGCGCGTAGTGCCCGAAATTTCGCGGAGGCATTCATTCGAAGCTGTCCATCAATATGGCCCGCACTATTGGATGATAAGAGCCGGCAGAGAGTTCCTCGTTTCGAACAAACCTGTCGCCGACAACAGATGCACTATAACGAATCCAAGGAGGCGGAGGAAGAGTCAGGGAGAAAATCGAGGCTGGACAATACTATGAGGGCAAAGTCCTTCGCGAATGGGCAGCGTATTCGCGAAGGATCTCAGTCAGATTCTATGCTCTTTCCTTCTTGGCCTTTTCCGAAGGAGACGCTTGATGCGCCGCCGGCCGAACTCCAGTCTTGTATGGAAGCGCTTCCACAGCCGCGGGCTCCGTTGGAATCTGCCGGCCGTGGCCGTCTTCATCCGCTGACGCTGCCGCTGCCAATCCGGGCTTCGGGGCTTCTACCGTGACGAGCGCGCCTTCGGCTTCGCGCCAGAAGACGAGACCGTTCTGCGCTGAGTCCCAGTCAACGGAAAGAACATCGCCCAAACGAATTTGATCCGTGGCCAGCAGGCTCGCGAGCGGGTAAACCAGATGCCGCTCGATCGCGCGCTTCAGATGCCGCGCGCCATATTTCAAATCCGTGCCTTCCTTGAGCAGGAATTCGCGCGCCGACTGCGTTACGCGAAAAAGGAATTTTCCTTTCGCCGTTTCGAGCACGCGCTGCTGCACGATGCTCAGCTCAATGTCGAGAATCTGCTCGAGCTGTTCTTCGCGCAGCGGATGGAACACGACCACTTTATCCAGCCGGTTCATGAACTCGGGAGAGAATTTCCGCTTTGCCGCTTCCGCCGCCGTGCGCTCGATTTTTTGTTCGAGACGCGTGGGCGTGTCGGTGATGCCAGCCGGCGCAAAGCCCATTTTGCCGGACAGAAGTTCCGTGATGTCCGAGCCGCCGAGATTGGACGTGAGGAAAATTATCGTCTGGGACAAATCCACGCGGCGATTGTCGCCGAGCGTGAGCGTGGCTTTGTCGAGCATGCCAAGCAGTAGTTGCCACAGCGCATCGGATGCTTTTTCGATTTCGTCGAAGAGCAGAAATGAGAGCTTGATTTTTTCCGTGTGGAATTGAGCGAGCGCTTCCTGCGTGATCAGCGGATGCGTTTCACGGTGCCCGAGATAGCCCGGAGGCGAGCCAATTAGTTTTGCAATTTCGTGCGAGTGCTGGAATTCCGCGCAGTCCACTTTGATGACTGCGCGTGGGTCGCCAAAGAGAACTTCCGCCGTGGCTTCGACGACGCGCGTCTTGCCCGCGCCGGTCGGGCCGAGGAAAAGCAGGTTGCCCACCGGCCGGCCCTGTGAATTGAGTCCGGCACGGAAGACCTGGTACAGGTCTACCACCGCCTGCACCGCTTCGTCCTGACCGACGATTTTGTGGCGCAGCGAGGACTCGAATTCGCGAGACTCGCGGCTGCGCTGCGTGGGATCAAGGTGTTGCGACCGGGCTGTCATTTTAATTCTCCCCCTACCGGAATCTCCGGTTGCCCTCGAGCGCGGGCAGTTTGACTCGCTCGAATTGCTCCAACTTAATGTCCACCGTGGACCGCAGCAGCCGGAGCTGCGTCACCAGTTCGTGGCTGGAGTTGGCGCGGTCAGACAACAGCAAAAACGGCGGCGAAAGATCCGCCAAATCCAGATTGAGCAGCCGCAAAGAATTGAGAAGCTGCTTCGTGTGGGCGGAACCGGGATCAAACAGCTCTACGCGGCTATTCAGCTCCTCGCGGAGTTGCCGCCAGTTGAGTTCGAGAAGCGGGTGATTCTTTGAGACTTCCTTGACTACATCGTCCGTAATCCTCGGGCGCTCGCCGAGGCGAGCCAAGTACAACTGCTCCACTCTGCCGCGCCGGCGCACGTTGTGCACCAGATAGTAGGAATTGCCTTTGCGCCGGACAAAAGCCACGGTCGCCTCCCTTTTTCCCCTTACCCGCTACGTAGTGTATTTAGCTTCCACTACGCCGTCAATGGTATGATGCCGTGTTTTCTGGGAGGTTGCATCGAATCGGTAATTAGCAAGAGCGAATCACGAGGAGGGGTTGCAAGACGGCAGCCAGTGCGCTCGCAATTCGGCTGCGCAAAAAGCTGCACTTAGCTCTATTTGATTGGATGCGAGATAGCTGGAAAGCGTGCAGCGAAACGCGTTCCAGTACGGCGTGCCTGATAAGGCTCGCCCGAACCAAAATGGCGTCGAGGAACAAAATGAACCGAAAAGGGGTTGGTTGGAAAAGGGTATACGCTGTCGTAAGACGCATCCCACGAGGACGCGTAATCACCTACGGGCAACTCGCAAAAATGCTCAAGTTGCCGGGCGGCGCGCGCACAGCCGGATTCGCAATCGCCGCGTGTCCTTCGGGCCGAGGCATTCCCTGGCATCGTGTCGTTGGCGCAGGGGGGCGACTCTTGACACAAGAGCCTGTAGCCAGTTTGCAGCGCCGATTGCTCGAGGGCGAAGGAACGCGCTTCGATGGCAGACGCGTGGACATCGCTACTCATCAATGGACAAAGGCGCTTTCGGGCAAATCAAAAGTAAAAACAACACGCCGAAGTTAGCGCCGATTCGCACCAAGACACGCTCTATGATAAAAAAGTTGAGGACATGAGCGAAGCTGTTGTTCAAGTCGGAGGCCTCTACAAGAACTACGGCGCCGTGGAAGCGCTGCGCGGCGTCAGTTTCGACGTCGAGGAAGGCGAGCTTTTCGGTCTGCTCGGCCCCAACGGCGCAGGCAAGACCACCACAATCGAAATACTCGAGGGCATGCGCACCCCCGATCGCGGCATCGCGCGCGTCTGCGGCCTCGACCCACAAAAGAACGCCATCGAGCTGAAGCATCTTGTCGGCGCCGCGCTGCAGTCCACTTCCCTGCCCGATAAGATGCGTGTCGGCGAAACGCTTGAGCTCTTTGCGCGCTTCTACCGCAACCCGCGCGATCCCGAAGAGCTGATTCATAGATTTCAGCTCGAAGAAAAACGAAATGCCTTCTACAGCCATCTTTCGGGCGGGCAGAAACAGCGGCTGGCGTTGGCCCTGGCGCTGATCAACAATCCGCGCATGATTTTTCTGGACGAACCCACGGCAGGCCTGGACCCGCAGGTCCGCCGCGAAATCTACGCCATCCTTGAAGAATTGAAGTATGAAAAAAAGACGATTCTCTTGACTACGCATTACATCGAAGAAGCCGAGCGGCTTTGCGATCGCGTAGCCATCGTGGATCACGGCCGTGTGATGGCGATGGGAACGCCGCGCGAGTTGAAGCAGCGCTCCGCCGGGACCACGCGCATCGAAGTGCGCCTCGGCCGGCCAGTAGTGGACGGCGCGCTTGGAAGGCTCGATGGCGTTGCCGATTGCCGCGAGCTCGAAGGCGCATACGTGCTGCATTCGACGAAGCCGACGCAGACAATTGTCGCGCTGGTGAAACATCTCGAAGCCGAGAACATTGAGCTGCAAGGCCTCGAAATGTTTTCGCCTTCGCTTGAGGATGTGTTTCTCGAACTGACTGGCCGGAGATTGCGCGAATGAACAATCATGTCAGGAGAGCGCAATGAACCATATCTGGGCGCTTTCGTTGATGCGGATGAAGCTGGCGCTGCGCACACCGACATTTTTGTTTTTCAGCCTCGCGATGCCGATCGGCTTTCTGTTCGGCTATGTCATCTTCTTCGGCCACGACAATTCATACGCTGTCGCGTATCTGCTCGGCGCGATTCTGGCGCTCACGGTGATGGGGAGCTTCTGGGGCCTCAGCATGCAGCTCGTAATGTTCCGCGAGCAAGGCATCCTGCGGCGCTTCCGTCTGGCGCCGATCGGCCCGGGCGCGATGCTCGGCTCCAGCATCATCTCCAATTATTTTCTTGTCCTGCCCAGCGTGACTGCGGAATTTCTGATTTGCCGGTTCGTTTTCGGAATGAAAACATGGGGGAATTTATGGCAAGTCTTCCTGCTCATTTCCGTTGGCGCCGCGGCGTTTTCCTCTCTGGGCCTGATCGTCGCCAGCGTCACGAACGACATGCAAGAAACCACGGTCATCAACAACATCGTTTGGTCGGCGTTTCTATTTCTCTCCGGCGTGACGATCCCAGTTGCGATCATGCCCGGATGGGTGCAGAAAGTGACGCTTTTCCTTCCAGCCACGTACCTCGCGATGGGCCTCGAGAAGGCTATGCTGCATACTGTCGGCCTTCGCGAAACTACCGAGGATCTGATCGCGCTGTTCGTCAGCCTGGCGATTTCATTTGAAATTTCACGCCAGCTTTTCCGCTGGGAGCCGGAAGAAAAAATCCGCGGCAAACGCAAACTCTGGGCCGCGGCGGCGTTGATTCCATTTTTGCTCCTCGGCGCCTATGAGATGACGCACGGCAAACGCCTCCAGGAGCTTCAACGGGATTTTCAGATGATGAGTCAGCGCGTTCCAACGACTAAGTAATTCCAACCAAGACCGCAAAGAAGGTTGAGAGGAAAAATAGAATGGAAATAGCAATACTGGGTGCGGGAAATGTGGGCGGAGCCCTTGGGAAAGGCTGGGCGGCTAAGGGACACTCCATATTCTACGGTGTGCCGGATCCGAAGAGCGACAAAATGCGTGCGTTGCTCAGCTCGATTGGAGCGAACGCGCGTGCGGGAACCGTGGCTGACGCTGCGGCAAATGCCGAGGCAGTCGTCCTGGCGACTCCGTGGCCTGCGGCGCAAGATGCCATCCGTGCGGCAGGAAATCTTGCGGGCAAAATTGTCGTGGACTGTACAAATCCGCTCGAGCCCGATCTCTCCGGCCTTGTTCTCGGCCATTCGACTTCGGCGGGCGAGGAAGTGGCGAAATGGGCCAAGGGCGCGCGCGTTGTGAAAGCGTTCAACACCACAGGATCAGGAAACATGGCCAACGCGCGTTACGATTCCGCGCGCCCGACCATGTGCATCTGCGGCGATGACGCAGCGGCAAAGTCGAGCGTTTCAAGACTCGCTGATGATCTCGGATTCGAAGCCGTGGATGCGGGCCCGCTGCGGAATGCGCGGCTCCTTGAGCCTTTTGCGATGCTTTGGATTTACCTGGCGATCAAGCAAGGCCTCGGGCCGAACATCGCGTTCAAATTGCTTCGGCGCTGAGTTGCCGGAATAAACAGCAGTTGCCGGAGCCGGGCAAATGCGAATCGAAATATGGCCGGACAAATTGGGCGGTGCTACAGGCGAAGCCGGATTTATAAGGGAGCTTCCAGGAAAATTTCGTGTGCTATAATGCGCTCGGATTCGTTGTAGTGAACTTATTTCGCGCCTGCGGAGATGACTGATGGCCTTCAATAAGACCGAGAAGATCTGGCACAACGGCAAATTGATCGACTGGGACGACGCGCAAATCCACGTCATCTCCCATGTCGTGAGCTACGGCTCGGCCGTTTTCGAGGGCATCCGCTGTTACGCCACCAAGCTGGGGCCTGCGATTTTCCGCCTCCGCGAGCACATGCAGCGGCTGTACAACTCGGCGCACATCTACCGCATGGACTTTCCTTTTTCTCTCGACGAAACTTGCCAGGCCGCGATTGACCTGGTTCGCGCGAACAAGATGGATTCGGCCTATATCCGCCCCATTGTTCTGCGCGGTTATGGCGAAGCAGGCGTCAATCCCTACGGCTGCCCGATTGATGTTTACATGGCCTGCTGGAATTGGGGCCGCTACCTCGGCGACGACGCGATCAAGAATGGCGTGGATGTGTGCGTCAGCTCCTGGAACCGCTCCGCGCCCAACACGCTTCCGCAGATGTCTAAAGCCGCGGCGAATTATATGAACTCGCAGCTCATTCGACTCGAAGCGATGGCCAACGGCTACACCGAAGGAATCGCGCTCGACGTCAACGGATACGTCAGCGAAGGATCAGGCGAGAACGTGTTCCTCGTTCTCAATGGCAAAGTGATGACACCGCCTCTGGCCAATTGCGTTCTGCCGGGCATCACGCGCGACACCATGGTCGAACTTTGCGGCGACCTCGGCATCCCTGTCGCCGAGCAGATGATTCCCCGCGAAATGCTCTATATCGCCGACGAAGTATTTTTTGCTGGCACGGCCGTAGAGGTCACCCCGATCCGCTCCATAGATAAAATCCAGGTCGGCAATGGCGGCCGCGGTCCCATCACGAAGAAATTGCAGGACGAATTTTACGCGCTCACGGGCGGCGCGAAGCCTGATCGTCACGGCTGGCTGACTCCCGTTCCGGCTCCAGCAACAGCCGGCGTCCGCTAGAGGTCAATTCTTCTGCTGCGCCAAAAGCGGTTTTGACGTAGCGCGGCTCTTCCACTAGAATCCCCTCGCATCTGCCTCCGCGAACCGGGGCAGTGCGTTCCTGATTTCCTTCACAGGAGAAAACGAATGTACAACAGCGCGCAGAAGCTCCTGGCCGAATTCATCGGGGCATTTCTTTTCGTTTTCATTGGCGCCGGCGCGATTTGCACCGATCAGGCCATGCGTGCGTCGGGAGGAAGCGGCATTGGCCTCATCGGCATTGCGCTGGCTCATGGGTTGGCGCTGTCCGTAGTCATCACGGCCGTCGGCCACATTTCCGGCGCCCACTTCAACCCCGCTGTAACCATCGGCTTCTGGGTCACGCGAAAAATGGGCACCCTCCTGTCGCTAAGCTACTGGGTGGCCCAACTTCTCGGCTCCATTTGCGCCGCATACGCATTGGCGCATCTTCTCCCTGCCTCCATTTGGGGCCCGGTCGCGCTTGGGACTCCCGACCTCACCGACTTCACGCGCCTGCACGGCATTCTCCTCGAAGGCGTGATGGCGTTCTTCCTCGTCTTCGTCGTGTTCGCCACCGCAGTGGACCCCAAAGGCGCATTCAACAAAGTCGCCGGCTTCGCTATCGGCCTGACTGTTTCTGCCGACATTCTCCTCGGTGGGCCATTCACGGGTGCTTCGATGAATCCCGCGCGCTCTTTCGGGCCAGCGGTTATTGCGCACCACTGGCAGAATCACGTGGTTTACTGGGTGGGCCCACTTTTCGGCGGCGTAATCGCCGCGTGGGTGTACGACCGTTTTCTGCTGAAAAAAGACTGACCCCTTAGGGTTGCAATTCAGACAATCGCCTCGCGGCTGACCGTTGCCCTCCCCTGGGCTGCGTGCTACGGTGGCGGAGTAGTTGTCCGCGAGGGGCTCTCCGCCATGGCCGTTGCCATCGATGATCTTCTGCGTCGCGCTGTCGAAAACAAAGCGTCCGACTTGCATCTAAAAGTCGGCAACCATCCTTATCTGCGCGTGGATGGCATTCTGAACCCCGTCGCCGACGTTCCCCGCGTCACCCCGGAAGAAATGCTCTCTATGGCCTTCAGCATGATGACCAACCGGCAAAAGCAGAAATTCAAGGAGACAGCGGAGCTCGACATGGCGTATGGCGTCGCCGGCCTCGGCCGCTTCCGCGTCAACGTCTTCCAGCAGCGCGGCAACGTCGGCATGGTTCTGCGCGTAATTCCCACGAAAATCCGCACCATCGAAGAACTTAATCTGCCCACGGTCATCGACAAGATTTGCGAAGAGCAGCGCGGCCTCGTCCTCGTCACCGGGACGACCGGCTCGGGCAAGTCCACCACGCTCGCGGCGATGATAGACCGCGTGAATTCGCTCCGCCCCGAGCACATCATCACCATCGAAGATCCGATCGAATACCTGCATCGCGACAAGAAAGGCTTCATCAATCAGCGCGAAGTCGAAGTGGACACTTCCACGTTCTCCACGGCCCTCCGCGCCGCGCTCCGTCAGGACCCTGACGTCATCCTCGTTGGCGAAATGCGCGACCTCGAAACCATTTCCACCGCGCTGCTCGCTGCCGAGACTGGCCACCTGGTTTTGTCCACCTTGCACACGCTCGACGCCACCGAAACGATTCAGCGCATCATCGCCGTCTTTCCGCCGCCGGAGCAGAAGCAGATTCGTTTGCAGCTCGCTTCCACTCTCAAGGCCGTCGTCAGCCAGCGCCTCGTCCGCCGCAGCGACGGAATCGGCCGCGTTCCCGCCGTCGAAGTTCTCGTCGCGACGGGCTACATTCGCGATTGCATCATCAATCCCGACAAGACGCGCCTGATCCGCGATGCTCTCGCCGCCGGCACCAGCCAGTACGGCATGCAGACGTTCGATCAGTCCATCTTCGATCTCTACACGAGGAACCTGATCACGCTCGAGGAAGCGATGCTTCGCGCTTCGAATCCCGACGAATTCAAGTTGCGCATCCAGGGCATTCGCTCCGCCGCCGACTCCGCGCGCGAAGAGATGGAGCGCCAGATGCAAGAATTCGAGCGCACCTCCGCCCACACTCGACGCTAGTCTCTCGCGGCGCCTTGATCTTCTACGCAATCCTTGTGGGTCGGGCCTTCAGGCCCGACAATTAGGCTACGCATTTTCTTGGGCTTTAGCCCCTGAGGGACTGGCTCCCGCTCTTTGCTCTCCACTCCCGCCTCTTTGCCTGCTTGCTTCCCTGCCTCTTTGCATCCTATTCTTCTTGCGTGCGCTCCTTCTCTCCGCAAAAGCTCTCCACTGAGGTCCAACTCCATACGTCGGCTGTGCGCGCCCTGATGCGCCGCGCGCATTCCGTCCACGAGATGAAGGAGTATCTCGCGCGCCGCGCGGAAAATTCGGAAACGATTGCACCCGTGATTCAGAAACTCAAGGAGCAGCAATACCTCGACGACGCTCGCTACGCCCGCGATTACGCGCGCGTCCATGCCCAGGGCCGGCGCCAGGGGAAATTCCGCATCGCTCGCGAACTTCGCGCCCGCGGCGTCCCCGATCGCCACATTGAAGCCGCGCTCGAAGCCGCTTTCGCCGAAACCGACGAATCATCTTTGGTCCGCGCACGCCTGAAACGGAAATTGCAGAGCATTCGCCGCCCGCTCGACGAAAGAAAACGCGCCTCGCTCTACCGCAGCCTCCTCCGTGCCGGTTTTTCCTCCGACGTCATACGTGCCGAGCTTCGCGCCGCCACCCGCGCCGACCTCGCCGAAATCACCGATGCGCTCCCCGACGACGCTCCGTAGGAACCGATTGCAACGGGGTCGCAGGGCTTTGCGAGGCACGAGTTGCGACCCTTCGGCTGCGCTCCCTTCGACTTCGCTCAGGGCAGGCAGGGTCAACGCTGCGCGTTGATTTTCATTTGCGATTAGAAATTGATAAGTCCTGTGTTTACAAGTACATGGCTTTTCGCGACTGTGCATCTCATTTGCGATTAGACTCTCGCCCTTTTCGACCGGGATACCCATCCTCACAGCCCGATTTGCCACCATTCTCATTTGGCCGACGCTAGCACCGTGTAAAGCGCGGCGCAACAGCAGCACCCTGTGGAATTGACTCTGTCTTGATTGCGGCTGCCGCACGGCTCTGCGATAATGAAATGAATTCGCCGAGGATTTCTGGGGGAAAAGTGGATTGGCCGGGGAATAAAATCCGTGAGACATTCCTGAAGTTCTTCGAGGAGCACGGCCACAAGATCGTGCGCAGCTCCTCGCTTGTCCCGGCCAACGATCCCACGCTGCTTTTCACCAACGCTGGGATGAACCAGTTCAAGGACGTTTTCCTCGGCCTCGAACATCGCGACTACAAGCGCGCCACCACGTGCCAGAAATGCGTCCGCGCCGGCGGCAAGCACAACGACCTCGAAAACGTCGGCTTCACCAATCGCCACCACACTTTTTTCGAAATGCTCGGCAATTTCTCCTTCGGCGATTATTTCAAGAAGGACGCAATCGCGTTCGCGTGGGAATTGATCACCTCGCCAAAGTGGTATGGGATTCCCGTCGAGAAATTATATTTCACCGTGTTTGGCGGCCACGAGAACCTGCCGCCGGATCACGATGCGGCCAAGCTCTGGATCGAGACAGGCGCACCTAAGGATCGCGTGATTGAGATTCCAGGACTGAAAGAAAATTTCTGGGCCATGGGCGACACTGGCCCTTGCGGCCCGTGCAGCGAAATTCATTACGATATGGGCCCCGCTGCGTCCGATCAAGGCCATCAGGATTGCAAGTTTCCCTGCGACTGCGGTCGCTATGTCGAAATCTGGAATCTCGTCTTCATGCAGTTCAACCGCCTGCCCGCCGTGGCGGGAGATACTTCGGGCAAGCTCAATCCTTTGCCAAAGCCATCCGTGGATACAGGCATGGGCCTCGAGCGCGTCGCCGCTGTGCTGCAGGGCAAAATCAGTAATTTTGATACGGACTTGTTCACGCCGCTGATGACCTACGCGGCAGAGGTTTATGGCGCCGACCTTCACGAACGTGAAGATCAACCTTCGCTGCGAATTATCGCCGATCATGCGCGGGCCGCCGCCTTTCTTATTTCCGATGGTGTATTCCCCTCAAATGAGGGCCGGGGTTACGTTCTGCGCAAGATTATTCGCAGAGCTATGGTTCACATACACCGCCTCGGCAGCGATCAGTTCTTCTTCTCCATGCCAGTCAAAGTGTGCGAGCTAATGCAAGATGCATATCCAGAATTGATGCAGAGAAGCACGGTGGTATCAAACATAGCGTATGAAGAAGATAAGCGTTTCTCTCGAACATTTTGGACTGCATACAAGAAGCTTGACGAGGAGTTGAAGAATCTCCAGATGCGTCCGGCAGGTGCATCCTCGATGCCGCACCTCTTGCTCTCAGGGGAAGCCGCGTTCCGCCTTTATGACACTTATGGAATGGCACGCGACTTCATCGAGGAGGCCGCGCACGATGCGCGAATTCAGGTTGATTGGGCGGGCTTCGACCGAGCCATGGCCGAGCAGCAGCAGAGATCGAAAGCGTCTTGGAAAGGTGCGCATAAAGAAACTGCGAATCCCGTCTATGCGAAACTCGCCGACACATTCAAGACCGAACCTGACTTTTACTTCGACACGGCGACGCGCGACTGCCACATCGAAGCGATTGTCACGAAGAATGGGCAAGTCAAAGAATTGAAAGCCGGCGAGGAAGCCGAAATCGTTCTCGACCGCACCACAATCTACGCCGAGTCGGGCGGACAAGTCGCGGACATCGGCGCGCTCTTCGACAACGACATGTCATTGCAAGTCGCCGAAGTGAAGGGCGCTTACTATCCCGTCGCCGGCCTCATCGCGCACAAAATCGTCGCCAAGGAAGATCTCGCCGTCGGCGACCGTGTCGCCACGGTCGCCGACGCTCCCCGCCGCGCGCGCGTCAAGCGCAATCACACGGGCACGCATCTGATGCACGCGGCGCTGCGCAAGATTCTCGGCACGCACGTGAAGCAAGCCGGCTCGCTCAACGCGCCGGATCATTTGCGCTTCGACTTCAGCCATTTCGCCGCCGTGGACGCGGAAGAGCTGAAAGAAATCGAGCAGCAGGTGAACGAAGAAATTCTCCGCGATCTCGAATTGCAGACCGACATCCTGCCGCTCGACGACGCGCTTGCCTCCGGGGCGCTCGCCTTCTTCGGCGACAAATATCCGGAGCAAAACGTCCGCGTCGTGACGATTGCGGATTCGAGTTATCCTCGCGCCTTCTACAGCAAGGAGCTTTGTGGCGGCACTCACGTCAGTCGCACGGGCGAAATCGGCGTCTTCAAAATTGGCCTCGAGCAATCCGTTGCCGCGGGCGTCCGCCGAATCGAAGCTCTCACCGGCGACGCCGCTCTGGAGCAATATCAACAGACGCTCGCGACACTCCGGCAGCTCGCCGCGATGCTCAATACGGGCGAGGACCGCGTCGCCGAGGCCGTCGAAAAGCTCACCCAGACCGTCCGGCAGCTTGAAAAGCAGCTCGACGGCCTGAAGCGCAAGACCGCCGTTTCGATGGCTGATGGCCTTCTGGACGAGGCCAGAATGGTCAAGGACGTCAAAGTCCTCGCCGCACGCGTCCCGGGCATGGATAGGGAGGCTCTGCGCCAGATGGCGGACGGCTTACGGCAAAAAATGGGCTCTGGCGTCGTGATTTTAGCCACGGCGGAGGACGGAAAAGTCGCCCTTATCGCCGCGGTAACGAAAGACCTGACCAAGCGGCTTCATGCCGGTAAATTGGTGCAGGACTTGGCCAAATTGGTAGGGGGTTCGGGCGGGGGACGGCCGGACCTGGCCGAGGCGGGGGGCAAGGATGTTGCAGCTATGGACACAGCCCTTGCGCAGGCCTACCCACTGGTGGAACGGCAGTTGGTATAATTCTCACAAGCGCTAGAAACGTGGCCGGATAACCCCGCCTACGGCGGGCAAGTCTTCTTTCCCGGTCGCGGATGCTTGCCTACCTCTGGTAGGCATCGTTTGTGAGGAAGTGGGTATGTTCTGCCTTTCCCGATTGGATGTGCGGCTCAGGGCCATCTCGTTCGCGGTGGCCGGAGGGGTACTGGGACTGCTGGCGGCGATGCCATCGCAGGCCCAAATTGCATCGTATGTAGATGAGCATGGGAAGCTTACCTACATCAATGCAAACCCGCCGGCGCGACGGGGCGGACACACGGCGGATTCGGAGAATACTGCCGTGATTATGACGCCGCCACCCAAGCTCGAAAAAGTGGTCCGGGCCGCCGCCGCGAAAAACAATCTTGATCCGGCGCTGGTCCAGGCTGTGATTCAGGCGGAGTCAAACTGGAACCCCCGCGCGACTTCCCGCAAGGGGGCATTCGGCTTGATGCAATTGATTCCGGCAACGGCAGAACGATATGGCGTAGAGGACGTGTTCGATCCCGTCCAGAATGTTCAGGGCGGGACAAGGTACTTGCGGGATTTGCTGGACCGCTTTGGCGGCGACCTGAAAAAATCGCTGGCGGCTTATAATGCCGGCGAGCAGGCCGTCGAGCGATTCGGCGGAATTCCGGCGTACCGCGAAACACGCAACTACGTGAAAAAAGTGACTAACACCTACTTCCAGTCCGACCCGGGGCATTCGCCCACTGGCGAAGCGCGCCGCTTGCAGATCCGTGAAGCGACGGATCATGATGGCCGGACCATTTTCACGAACGAATGAAGCTGGCAGACCACAAAGCAAATTCCAATGCCGGACTCCGCACGCTGCGAATTTTCGCGGCATTTGTAGTTGTGTCCGCTGCCATGGTTTTTTCTCCTGTTGCGCATCCGCAGACCTCGAAGCACGCCCAAGCGAAGGCGCAGTTTGTGAAAGCTCAGACGATGCGCCAAGCGCTCGAAGCCGAGCCGAGAGACGACAGATCTCTTGCGGAATATAAAAAGCTCGTCTCCGCCTACCGAAAAATTTATTTGCTTACGCCTTCCGCGCCGGAGACGACCGAGGCGCTTTTCGCCGTCGCCGAGCTGTATCACGACATGGGCGATTTGTTCGACAGCATCTATTACAAGTCATCCGTAGTCACGTATAAGTTCTTGCTGTCTCAATACCCCGCGAACAAGCACCGCTCGGATGCGCTGTTTGCCGTCGGCCAAATCGAAAAGGACGATCTCCGCGAAACAGCCGATGCCAAAGGCGTGTTCACGGAATATGTGAAACGATTCCCGCGCACACCGCAGGCTGATGAAGCGCGAAAGGATCTCGCGGAGCTGGCGGATGAAGAAGGCCAGCCGGTGGACGAGGCGGGAACGCCCGACGTCCAGCAGGCATCAGTCCAGACGCAACCCGCAAAAACGGGCAGCTCTGCGGCGGATGAGAATCCCGCCGCGCCAGATGAGAGCATACCCAAGCTGGGCGAGCCCCCGAGTGTGCTCAGCATTCGCACGTGGAACGCTGATGATTATTCGCGCATTGTGATTGATTTGAACGGCGCGGTGAAATATGAAGCCGCGCGGATTAAGCATCCCGACCGGATCTATTTCGATTTGTACAAGGCGCGCCTCGGGAGCTCTGTGACGGAAAAAGAATTGCCGGTGCGGAACGGGTTCTTGAAGAGCGTTCGCGTGGCGCAGAACAAATCCGGCGTCGTTCGGCTCGTGCTCGACGTGCAAAGCGTCGAAGGTTACTCGGCATTTCTGCTGCCGAATCCGTACAGATTGGTGATTGACGTCCATGGAGTGGAACCTGCGGTCAGCAAGGCTGGAATCACATCCGTGCCCGGGGTTGGAACCCTCGCTGGCGACCGCCAGGCTCCCCCAATCACAGGAAATGGTGCGGCTCCTGCAAATTCTACTGCGGCGTCGGACGCTGCTGATACATCCAGCAATCTCACGCCACGCCGAAATTTGAGCGGCAGGCCGCAGCCGCTGGGACCGGGCGTTGCGGCCAAGCCGACGCATGATGGAGAGCGCTCGCTGACTCGAGCGCTGGGTTTGAAGATCAACCGAATTGTGATCGATCCCGGCCACGGAGGCCACGACACAGGAACGATCGGGCCGCACGGCGTACTCGAAAAAAATGTTTGCCTCGACGTGGCGCTGCGGCTCGGCAAGCTGATTCAGAAGAAACTTCCAGGAGCGCAGGTTGTCTACACACGCAAGACGGATGTATTTGTGCCGCTTGAGGAACGGACCGCAATCGCGAATCAGGCCAAGGCTGATTTGTTCATTTCCATTCACGCGAATTCGAGTCACGATCACGAGGCGCGCGGAATCGAGACGTATTATTTGAATTTCACCTCGTCGCCCGAGGCGCTCGAAGTAGCGTCGCGCGAAAACGCGCTTTCGGACTCCTCCATTCACGAATTGCAGGACTTGATCAAGCAGATTGCGCGGAATGACAAAGTGGAGGAATCGCGCGAACTGGCGACCGACATTCAGGACTCCCTTACGCATCAGCTCCGCCTGATCAGCACGGCGGAGAAGAATCGCGGCGTGAAAAAGGCGCCGTTCGTGGTATTGATTGGCGCGGATATGCCTTCGGTGCTCGCTGAAATTTCATTCCTGAGCAATAAGACCGACGAGCGAATGCTCGGAAAGCCGACGGAACGTCAGAAAATAGCGCAAGGAATCTTTCGCGGCGTCGAAAGCTACTTATCCAGCCTCAATAGCCTCAATTACAACAGGCCAAAACTGCTGAGTGATCGTCAGCCTGCGGCGACCGGCACGGATCGAAACCAGAAATAGCCTTTCCGTCGTATAATTCCCCAAGGGAATATCAGATGCGCCGCATCCTCGCCCATGGATTTGCCCTTGGACTGCTTCTCGCACCCGCTGCGGTGGCGCAAAGCACTTTGCCTTCTTCCCTTCCCGGCTGGAATTCAGCAGACGCGACCGTCGCGACCTCCGCCAATTTGGATGCCATCGCAGGAGAACTGACGCCGGCTCTCGTTGAATATGGTGTGACCGCTGCGGAAAAGAGAACCTACGTCCGCGAGGTGAATCATCGAAGAACCTTTGCCGCGACATCATATTCGTTCCGGGACGCAAGCGGGGCGTATGGCGCATATTCGTTCTTGCACACGCCGGAGATGTCTCCGGCTGTTTATTCCGAGTATGCAGTAAAGTCTCGCGATCGCGTGCTCGTGCTTGTGGGAAGCGTGTTGCTGGACATAAGTGGAAATGGCGTTGAAAGTGAAGGACCGACGATCAAGAAACTGGTGGCACTACTGGCGGACCAGAAGCAAGAAGCAGTCTATCCTTCACTTTCGTTGCGCTTGCCAACGGCAGGCTTGGACTCACGGACAGAGCATTACTTTCTAGGCCCAATCGCGCTCGCACAATTCTGGCCAGAGGCTGACGCAAAAGGCGACTGGCTCGGATTTTCATCTGGCGCGGAGGCGGAGACTGCGAAATATCGTCTCAAAGGGGGCGAGGCAGTATTGCTGATAGCCGACTATCCGACTCCACAGATCGCTGCAACGCAATTGGAGAGAATGTCGAAACAGTTTCCCATCAATCCGTCGGACGAACGAGCCGGAGGCCTCTACGCTCGGCGCGACGGATCGCTTGTAGCACTTGTGGCGGGGGCACCGTCGGGAACCGCTGCGAGCTCTCTCCTAGAGAAGATGCAATCCGGTGTAATCATCACTTGGAACGAGCCGGTACTGAAACATCCCCAGCCTTCCATGGCAGCGATCGTCGTCGGGACGATTATCGGCACGGGAGAAATCTGCCTGTTCACTATCGTGGGAGGCGTCGTGTTCACGCTTATACGTTTGGGCGTGAAGCGATTCTTCCCGGGGCAGATTTTCGACCGAACGGAGCAGTTCGAAATCCTGGAAATGGGGCTATCGAGTAAGCCAATCAAAGGAAAGGATTTCTATTGAATTATTGAGGATTCGCGTGCAAAAGCGCCCGGGTTCGTACCCGGTTGAAGATTATACATTCTGCAAAGCAAAGAAAATAAATGACTTAAAATCCTACCGTTCCAAGGGCTTTCCTTCTTGACTTCCACAATCGAGCTCTCATAAAATTGCCGCGAAGAAAGGTTTCGTGGCCATCCGCGCATTGGCCCTGGAGCTTTTCTCCCCTTGAAGGCCCGCCGCAAGGTGGGCCTTCTGCTTTTAGACACTGTGCTTTTTGCAAGGTTTAGAACTCCTAAATCTACTTCTCGCTGAATTCTCCACCTCCAGGAAACGTCAGGCGAATTCGCCTTGGAATTTTCAAAAGCTATTTGCGATAGATCACACCGCCTTTCATCACGAACGAAACTTTTTCGAGAACGTTGATGTCTTCGAGAGGATTCCCCGGGACGGCGATAACGTCGGCGAAATAGCCGGGCTTGAGCGCGCCAATTTGGTCCTGCCAATCGAGAATTTTCGCGCCATTGAGCAAGCCTGCCTGCAATGTTGCGAGAGGCGTCATGCCGAACTTCACCATGAGTTCATATTCGCGCGCTTGAGTGCCGTGAGGAAACGGACCGACATCAGAACCAACAGCCATAGGCACGCCAACGGCAAGCTGCTTATGGAATTGCTCAATGTGAAAATCCTGAAGTTTGTGCTCCATCACGGAAGCTTCTGGCGTAGCGGCGTGGTCGGCAAAGTATTCGGAAATGGCGAACGTGGGGACTGCGGGAATCTGCTTTTCGCGCATCAGGCGCATGGTTTCGTCGCTAAGCTGGAAGGCGTGATCGATGGATTCGACGCCTGCTTTAGCGGCATACAGAGCGCCCGGTTCGCCCGTGCAATGGACGCCTACGCGCATGCCCATGCGCGCCGCTTCCTGTACTGCGGCGGTGAGTTGCGCCTCAGTGAACTGGTAGGGCGTGGAGAATTGGCCGTTACGAAGAGAGTCGCGGCCTGTCTCATAAATTTTGATGAAGTCGGCGCCTTCCTTGAGCTGTTCACGAATCACGGAGATGAGCTTATCGGTGTTGTCGGCATAAGTGGCGTTGGGCAGCACATGCTGGGCAGGGTTGTAGCGGATCGCGTCTTCATGGCCGCCGAGAATGCTGATGGCGTTGCCGCTGATACGGAGGCGCGGCCCGGGGATCTCGCCAGAATTTATCGCGTTGCGGACGGCTGTGTCGGCAGAGCCCGCGCCTTCGGTGCCCATGTCGCGTTCGGCGGTGAAGCCAGCCATCAGATCGGCGCGAGCAGCAAGCGTGGCGAGAATGGTGCGCTCTGGGACGGATTCGTCGACGGTTTGCAAATCTTCGGCGCCCGGATGAAGGAACAAATGCACATGTGCGTCAATGAGGCCGGGCATCAGAGTTGTGTCGCCGAGATCAACGGTGTCTGCGCCGGCGGGATGAGAGACGTGAGCGCCGACTTCGATGATGCGTTCGTCCTGGACGAGAACTTCGCCAGGAGAAGTGATTTTGCCGGATTCAACGTCGAGGAGGCGAGCCGCGTGAAGGATGATTGGATGCTGGGAAGGCTGCGATTGAGCAAGTGAGGTCGAAGGAAGCAAGAATAACAGGAGACAGGAGACAATGATGCAAGCCCTTCGACTGCGCTCCCTTCGGCTCCGCTCAGGGTCTTCGACAGGGTCATCCCTTCGGGATGAGGCGCAGGAAAGCAAGGAACGGGAAAGAGACAGATTACAAAACGCGAATTTGTGTCGATTAGAAAGAAGCCCTGTCCTTTGTTTTCTACAAGTTACGCCCGATTCTAATCGCGGGGTGTGTCGATTAGAAGTCGTCTGCCCTTCGACTCCGCTCCCTTCGGCTGCGCTCAGGGCTGGGAGGGTCAACTCTTCGAGTTGAGAGGCTGGAGAAGGCGGACAAGCAAAGAACTGCAAAGTCCGAGGAGTTTGATGATTGGGAATTGTTGACGCGATCCTGTATCGGGAGCTGCGCTGAGTTTTGAATTTGGATTGCGTGTTCATGCGAGGACGCTAGCACAATGCGGAGTGGGACGCAAAAGGTAGTATCTGTGGAAATGGGGCTGGGAATGACTTGGAACGGAGAACTGGAGCCGAGGGCCGGGATTGAACCGGCGACCTGCCGATTACGAATCGGCTGCTCTACCAGCTGAGCTACCTCGGCCGTGAATTGAATTTAACATTGACGGCGTGGAGCGTCAAACAGGCAGAAAGCGGTGAAATGAGTCAGTTTCCGACAGCGCGACTGTACAGAAGTTCATAATCCATCCCGCGGCTAGCTCTTCGGTTCCACGATTTTCCAATAGGAATCCTTGCGAACGATCTTGCCATCCTGGAATTCCAGAAGGTCACAACCGCGGACCTTGATTTTCTTGCCATCTTTCGTCGTACCGGTGAGAGTCCATCGGGACACGCCGTGATTGCCCGAAACCCAGTTTTCATTCTCGCCATAATGCACATCGGGGATCCCTTCGAAGCGCGCCGCCAATCCCTTCCGGACCTCTGCTTTTCCGACATACCGCTGGCCCCAGGACTCAGGTCCGCGAGGCATGAAAAGCTCACAATCATCTGCAAAGAAACTCATCACAGCATCGAGGTCGTGCGCATTGAATGCCGCAACCAATCGTTCGAGTGTCTCGACCGTTACGGGTTTCTGGGCTGATGCTTTCGGTGGACACGTAAGAGCGAGCAGGAATAGGGCCGCAAGATACTTCAGCAGTTTGATTTTCACGCGTTCCTCCTTCTCGGGGGAGTCTATCAGTCTCATTTCCGCACCGGACGGGAGATGAAGTCAAGCCACGTACGGGCCTGGTGGCCTAACAGGAGGCACACGAATCGGCAAGGACTGGCAGGGTAAACCCGCCGCTACGAAGACAAGCAAGAATTTTGCCCGCCTGAAGGCGGCCGCTACAAAGGCAATTCCTTCCGCGGCGACGTCAGCGGGAGAAGGGGAACATGAGCCAGGCGAGGGCGAGGGAGACGACGACAAAATAAAGGAAGTAGCGGAGAGCGCAGAGGATGCGTTCCTTGCGCGTGCGGCGGGAGAGCCAAGCGAACGCGATGGAGATTGCCGCGGCGCAGAAAAGCATGGCGGAGAAATGGCTAAGATGCACGTCCGAGTGGCTCCTTAGGCGACGGATGCGTTCGCCGGAAGACAGATTACAATAAAACGGAGATGAGTCCAGCGCTACGGAGAGGCGATTCCAGTTTCAGCGGAAGGGCAAACCCTTCGGTTCGCTGCGCTCACTCAGGATGACGATGCTGGTCGCATCGTCAGCGGCGGCGGGACGACCCTTCGGCTGCGCTCAGGACAAGCCGCACTCCACAAAATGCATGCCCGGTCGCCAGAGCAGCGACCGGCCGCTACACGTGCAAAGACAAGCGGCTTGCTAGGGTTTGCGGCGGTGGGCGATTTCCCAGACGTCGAGGACGCAGAGATAGTTCAAGAGGCCGGCGGTGGTGAGGAAACGAGTGCCGAAGTCACCGATGGCCCTGGCGGTATTCGAGCCGTGCGGCTCGAAGATTTGAGCCAGAAAATAGAATGCGCCCGTGCCGATTTCGGCGAGATAACCGAGAATCCCGAAAACGTCCTCTCCGCGCGAAGCATACGCCTGGCCGCGAAGCACGTAGCCTGCGACAACAAGCGAGCCGACGCAGAGAAACAGAATCGCAGCCCGGCTCCATCTCTTGAGCAGCAGATGGCCGAGACCCGGAACGAGCCAGGCGGCAAGAGAATAGAGATACGCTTGCGGCAGGACGGTCAGGGAATCGTTGGTGGAGTCGTTTTTGTCCAAACGAGTATTCGCACGGTGCCGAAGAAGATTTTTCTTAGCCTTCAGGGGTTAAAACCCCTGAAGAAACGACGGCAATTATGTCGTGGCTAAAGCCACGACCCACAAACCTCTCAACTCTTTCAGGAACCTGTCCAAACTTGCGAGAGAACTATCAGTTCAATACCTCAGCGGCTAAAGCCGTCCCGATTCTGAAGCCTTACGTCGCGGTTAAAACCGCGACCCACAAAGAATATTGAGTTTCCACACATCGGAGCTCATCCGAGAATGGGAATGATCTCTTCCTGCATCGGGCCGGTGACGATGGCTTCGCCGTCGCCGATGTACATATTGACTTCGCTGCGTACCCCGCAATCGCGGAAATAAATTCCTGGCTCGATGGAAAAGCAGGTGTGCGGAACAAGCCTGCGGTCGTCGCGCGTTTCCAGGCCGTCCATGTTCGCGCCGTTGCCGTGGATCTCCTGGCCGATGCTATGGCCGGTGCGATGCGTGAAATTCTTAGCATAGCCGGCTTTGCGGATCACTTCGCGGGCGGCGCGATCCACTTCCCAGCCGTGGACGGCGCGGCCTGAGGCGACGGAGTCCTTCACAATTTTGATAGCAGCGTCGCGGGCCTGGCGAACGACCTGAAAGAGTTTCACGAATTTCGCGGGCACGACGCTGCCGAGATAGCCGATCCAGGTGATGTCGTAATAGACGCTGCCCGGGCGGTCGAGCTTGCCCCAAATGTCGAGGAGAAGAAGATCGCCTTCGCGAATCGGCGAGCTGCCGCTGGCCAGGGGTACGTAATGAGGATTGCCTGCGTTGGGGCCAACAGCGGCGTCGGGAGGGTCCTCCGTAATCACGGAATGGGCGCGCATCTGGCCGAGCATCCATTGCTGGAGATCGTATTCCGTCAGAGACTTGCGCTCGCGGACGAAGGAACCGGCGCGGGCGAAGGCCTCGCGCGTCACCTGATCAATCACTTTACCGGCGGCCTGATGGGAGGCGAATTGCTCGGGAGTCCATGCAGCTTCGAATTGCTGCACAAGATCGGCAGAACTGGCGATTTTCGGGCCGCATTTGCGGACAAGCTCGATCGTGCCAGCGTCCACGAGACCGACATAGGGGATGTCGTTATTCCGGGAATACTCCATGGCGATGTTCCTCGCGCCACGGATGAGTTTTGCGACGCCTTTGTGCATTTCTTCCCAACTGGAATACTCGATCTGGCGGCCGGGGAGAGTGTCGAGCTGGTGCGATTCGACGCGATGGACCAGTTTTCCCGGCGTGCCGCGCGAAGGAATGAAGTAAAACCAGCGTCGCGTGACTTTGTCGTTCGCTGGCAGACCCAAGATGCGGCCGGCGATGGGATCGCGATGATGATGGTCGTAGAAGAGCCAACCGTCCAACTTCTGATTGCGGAGCTCGGTTTGAATCGCAGCAAGATCAGGCATCGGCATTCTCTCTTCTGGCGGACACGAGCAGCGAAGAGCGTCAGGCCAGGGATTGGATTTGGGCGGGAGTGACGCCAGTCACTTCCACACGCTTTGTTCGACTCGTAAAGCCGGAAAGGATTCTAACAGCGGAAAGAGGAAGGTTCAAACGTTTGGCAAGAAGGCGGCAGAGCGCTTCGTTGGCAAGATTGTCCACAGGAGGGGCGGTGAGACGAAGTCGCAGCGCGCCTTGATACTCGCCGCCGATGGCGTCGCGGCTGGCGCGAGGAGTGACACGGACGCTGAAGACTGCGGCGCCGCCGCGGGCAGAAATCTGGATCATTTAGAAACTGCCTCACAATGTTCACGCACAGGCTGAGAGCCTGTGCCACAGTTGCGGCTGCTGGCCCTCACTTCGCGGCGCGGTCGCCGAAAATGGCGGTGCCGACGCGGACTTGCGTGGCGCCCTCTTCGATGGCGATCTCAAAATCGTGGCTCATGCCCATGGAGAGCTCAGGCAGCGGGCGGCCGAGCTGCGTCTGGAGGTCGTCGCGGAGACGGCGAAGCCGGCGAAAATACGGGCGAGCGTCGCGAGGATCCTCGCAGAAAGGAGGAATGGCCATGAGGCCGCGAAGCTGGAGATGAGGCAATTGCGTGATGGCTTCGGCGAGAGCGGGAAGTTTGTGCTGCTCGACGCCGGACTTCGATTCGGCAGGGTCAAGCTGGACTTCGATGAGGACGGCGAGCCACTCGTTCGTCTCGCCTGCGGCTTCATCGAGTTTCGCGGCGAGGGTGATGTCGTCCACGGAGTCAATCCAGTCGAAAAGACGGGCAGCGCGGCGGGCTTTGTTGCTTTGGAGATGGCCGACGAAGTGCCAGCTGGCCTGAAGATCGGCGAGCTGAGGCTGCTTGGTCTCCCAATCCTGGACGCGATTTTCGCCGAAGGCCTTCACGCCGGCATCGCAGGCTTCGCGAATCGCTTCGGCGGGAAAGGTCTTGGACACAGCGATGAGGACGACTTCTTCCGGGCGACGATCGCCGCGAAGCGCAGCGCGAGCGATGCGTTCGCGCACTCGATCGACATTTTCAGAGACGTGGGTGCCTGCCCGGGGCATGAAGGGCATTCTAGCACGAGAGATTTCAGCGAATCCGGTGGCTGAAGCGGGAAAAGAACCGAGTTGTCTAATGTGTTAGACTGTCGGGCATCCTCATGCCAGCCTGCGGGAAATTCATAGCGTTCGAGGGAATTGACGGGTCCGGGAAGCGCACGCAGCTCGAAATGCTCTCGCGAGAGATGCGGAAACGCGGCGTGGCGCACGTGTGCATCAGCTTCCCGCGGTACGAGGGATTCTTCGGGCAAATGGTGGCCAGATACTTGAATGGCGAGTTTGGCGGGCTGAGCGAGGTGGACCCGCATTTCTCGGCGCTTCTTTACGCCGGAGACCGGCTGGAACACAAGGCGGAACTTGTGAGGCACCTTGAGCGCGGGAAGACTGTCCTCGCGGACCGATACATTGGGTCAAATTTGGCGCATCAAACGGCGCGCATGGCCCCGAAAAAACGGGGCAAGTTTCTGCTGTGGCTTGAGGAGCTGGAGTATGGAGTTTGCGGGCTGCCTAGAGAGACCTCAGTTGTGTACCTGAGAGTGCCAGCGGAGAAGGCCCAACAGTTGGTAGGCAGGAAGGGTAAGCGGAAATACACGCGGAAACGCCGGGACATCCAAGAGGCGAATCTGGCACATTTGAAAGCAGCGGCCAAAATCTACGATCTCCTCTCGCGGCGACGGAACTGGAAAGTGGTGGATTGCGTAGATAAGACTGGGCGCGAGTTACTTTCACCGGAACTGATTCATCTAAGAGTGGTGGCGGCGCTGGGACAAGGAGTATTGCGCGGGCACGGGAGGCGTTGAGGACAGTTTATGGGATTCGCGGAATACCTGGGCAATGAGCCAGTAGTCAAAGCGCTGCGCGGGATGCTGAAGCGCGAGCATGTGCCGAGCGCGCTTTTGTTTGTAGGGCCACGAGGCGTGGGGAAGTTCACGCTGGCGCGGATGTTCGCGCAGGCGCTGAGCTGCGCGGAGGGCGGAGACGACTTCTGTGGCGCGTGCGCGAGCTGCACGAGAATCGCGCGGCTCGGCGACCTCGCACCTCTGATTGATCAAGGCTTGACGGAGCGCGGGGAGAGCGCAGACGCGGCGACGGTCGAGCGCATGCCCTTGATATTGGAGACAGATCCAGACGTCTGGGCGATCGTGCCCGACCCGGTGAGGAAGCGGAATCCCGTGGCCCGGCCGATGATTCGTATGGGCCAGCTTCGGGCGGTGCAGCGGGCGGCATCCTTTCGACCGCAGAAGAGGAAGAGGGTCTTCATCCTGGACGGCGCGGATACGATGCGCTGGACCGATGCGGATGTATTCCTCAAAATCCTGGAAGAGCCGCCAGAATCGGCCACGCTGATACTCCTGGCGCAGCGCGCGGATGCACTGCTGCCGACCATCCGTTCGCGCTGTCTGACGTTCTGGTTCGCGCCCGTCTCGGCGGAATCCATCGAGAGTTTCTTGGAACAACGCACGCAGCTAAAGAAAGCGGAACGGACTCTGGCGGCGCAGCTTGCAGATGGATGTCCTGGAGCGGCATTGGACATGGATCTGGCCGAATCGGCGAGGATGCGGAAAGAAGCGCTGGAGCTGGTCAGCCAGGCCGCAGCCGGAAAATCGTACCGGACGATCTTTGCGGCCAGCGCGAGGCTGTTGAAAAATGAATCGGAATCATTTGAAAAAATTCTTCACCTGTTCTATAGTCTGTTGTCAGACCTGCTTGAAATCTCCCGTGGCTCGAAGAAATCTGCCTCGCGCAATCCGGACTTGCGCCGCGAACTGGAGAAGCTGGCAGGAACCGTGACAGACGCCTGGATTACGCAGGCCACGCAAAACCTGGATCGTTTGGAGGGCCGGCTGCGGCGCAACGTTGGCCGGCAGCTGGGTCTGGACGCACTGGCAGTAACACTAGGGGCTCGTTGATCGGTTCACCGGCTTGATCGACCAAAATAATAAATATTTTCGTTTGACGGGAAACCAACCGGCCCTTTGCGCAGTCTCATACATAATACAAATAGAAGGAGCAAGACTCGTGAACCGCAAACTGTTTCGTCCCTCACTGACTGACGTGAAAGAGCAGTATCCCGCGCGAGGCCCTCAGACAATGCAAGGCCCCGGGCAAAGAAAGAAGCCCGCGCCTCCCGAGCAAACGCACGCGGAGAATTTTTATTACGTCAAACAGATGCAGGCGCGCACGCCTGTTGCCGTGGTGCTCAACGACGGCGAAGTGCTGCACGGAATCGTGGAATGGTATGACCGCGATTGCATCAAACTAACGCGCTTCGGCAGTCCAAACCTGCTGATTTACAAACACATAATCAAGTACGTGTACAAGGACGGCGAAGAAGCCGCACAGGGCGGAAACGGCAATGGAAACGGGAACGGCAACCCTGTGATGTAAAGCGGCGCCTCGCGCCTGTACTACTCCGCAGCCCAGCCCCATTTGGCAAGAGTTTGCGCACGGATACTGAGCCTGTTACATTCGCACTGCCGAAAATGCCAGAGAAGCAGGATTCCGCGCGCACGACAGTCATTCTGGCGGTATGCACCGTAGTGCTGGGTTTTTATGTCGTTGCATACGGGCTCCAAACCTTAATCTGCCTTGAGACACATCGCTGGGCGCTGTCTTCGCCCTATTTGAAGGCAGTGCCGCAACCTTTGCCCACCACCATTGCCACGGCCGCACAAGAAAGAAACCTGGAGTTCTACGGGACAGGGTTTGAAGCACCTTGGAAAGGACCGGCGAAAAAAAAAGAGGGGGATGCGCAATCGGAACTTGATTTCCCATCCGGGCCAATCGTTATTTTCTTCAATCCGGCAAACGAGGGAGACCTCGTTGGAAAGATTCGCGGCGGGGATCCTCACGTCTATAGCAGCTATGAAGGCATTTTCGGCACAGGCTTCTTCCCCGACAATTACTCACTGTATTCTGCGGTCTACGGTGCAGCTCCGAATGAGCTGTGGCCATTCACGTCGCGCAGCAAGGCCATCCGAACCAATACTCTCCTGATTTGGAAACTACGATTCGGCATAAGCGGGGCTGACACGATTTACTCTGTCCAGTCAAGCAACATGCGAGGGTTTCAGCTTGGCGACCCATCGAGAGATCGAACCATGATGGAGCAGCTTTTTGACGACCGAGGAGGCCAGTTGCGAATCCTCTTTACATCAAAATCGGGACAGCCGGGAACGATCCCTCAGGCCGACATCAACTGCGTGGTCTACTCCCTGAAGCCTCTCTTGGCTCGACGCTAGCGGCAATCGGCGGCCAGAGACCTTGCCTCAGAAAATCGAGCTCAGGCATGGGCCTGACCGGAAGCAGGTGTCTCCAGTACACGGCGATAGTAAGCCTCATAGAGGGGAATCACATCGTTGGAGCAGAACTTCTTGCGGGCGTTGATGCGCGCGGCCTGGCCCATTTCGCGTCCGCGGTCGGAACGGCTGAGGATCTCGATCGCGTACTTCGCCGCAGCGGCAACGTCGCGAGGGGCGACGAGATAACCATCCACGCCGTGGGTCACGACTTCAGGGACCCCGCCGACGCTTGTGGCGATGACGGGGACTTCGCAAGCCATGGCTTCGAGGGCAGCCAGGCCAAATGATTCGAGGTCGGAGGGCAAGAGAAACAGATCGGCAAGGCCGAGAAACTCCTGGATGTTTGACTGCTTGCCGACAAAGAACACATCGCGGGCAAGTTTTTTCTGGCGGACCAGATGCTCGCCGGCACCACGGTCCGGGCCGTCGCCAATCAGCACGAGTTTGGACGGCATTTTGGCACGGACGAGAGCGAAAATTTCGATGACATCGAGGACGCGCTTGACCGGGCGGAAATTGGAGAGGTGCATCAGAATCGCTTCGCCGTTGGGAGTCCATTCGGTCCTGCGGCTCTGGTCTTCGGCGCGATGATAGAGATCGCAGTTCACGAAGTTGCGAATGACTTCAATGGGCCGGCGAATGTCGAATTCCTTGATCGTGCGGTCGCGCAAATAATCGGAAATCGCAGTGACGCCATCGCTCTGCTCGATCGAAAAACGCGTGATGGGCAAATAGCTGCTGTCATTGCCCACGAGCGTGATGTCCGTGCCGTGAAGGGTCGTGATGAATGGCAGGCGGCGAGGGGCGGCCATGGAGCGGGCCAGCAAGGCGCTGACGGAATGCGGAATCGCGTAATGGACGTGGAGAAGATCGAGAGGGGCCGATTCAGCCACTTCGGCCATCTTGACGGCAAGCGCCAGGGCATAAGGAGGATGATCAAAGAGCGGATAGGTTGTCGTTTCGACTTCGTGGAAGAAGATGCGGTCGTGCGCAGGATTGAGGCGCGTGGGCATGGCATAGCTGATGAAATGAATCTCGTGGCCGCGGGCGGCGAGCTCCATTCCGAGCTCCGTCGCGACAACGCCGGAGCCGCCGTAAGTTGGGTAGCAGGTGATGCCGATTTTCATTCGTCCACGCCCTGTGGGCTGCTTGCTTCCACCTGAAGGACGATGCTAAATTCGCGAATCCGCGTCTTTTGCTTAGACGTAGCAGGGCGGCCTTGCGATGCAGCGACTTTCGGGCAAAGTGGCGTTCATCACCGGTGGCGGGACGGGCATTGGGCACGCCTGCGCCCTGCTTTTTGCGCGCGAGGGCGCGAAAGTGGTCATTGCCGCGCGGCGGAAAGAGAAGCTGGACGCCGTTGCCAAGGAAATCTCCGCTGCGGGAGGAGAGGCGCTGGCACTCGAATGCGATGTGACCGAAAAGAAAGCGGTCGAGAGCGCTTTGCGAAGGGCGGAAGAGCGATTCGGGCGGCTGAATGTGGTTGTGAATAATGCCGGAACTGTGAACGTCGGAACAGCCGAAGAGACTTCCGACGAGGACTGGAACCGCACAATTTCCGTCAATCTTAGCGGCACATTCTACGTTTCACGGGCAGCATTACCTGGGTTACGGCGCGCCGGAGGCGGCTCGATTGTGAATGTCGGGTCGTACCTGGGATTGGTGGCGTTGAAACAGCGAGCGGCATACTGCGCGGCAAAGGGCGGAGTCGCATTGCTGACGAAGGCGATGGCGCTGGATCACGCGCACGAAAATATCCGCGTCAATTGTATATGTCCGGCAATCGTGGAGACGGAATTGTCCAAGGCAGCGATTGCGAGAGCGGCGGATCCCGCGGCGTACCGCAAGGCGCGTGAATCACAGATCCCGCTCGGCCGAATGGGTAAACCGGAGGACATCGCACAACTTGCTCTCTTCCTGGCATCCGATGAATCCTCGTGGATCACGGGAACGGCGTTCCCGATTGATGGCGGATTGACCGCGTACTGAAATGCGACGCGGGAAAAAGAAAACGATAAAGCCGCTGACCATCACGGCGCTCGGACGGAAATTCCACTTCAGCAATACAGCGCTGCAATTCGGTTTTCGGTTAACTGAGGCTGAGCCGGGGCGAGCGGTGCTGCGCATGAAGGTGCAGCCGAAGCACATGCAAATCCATGGCGTCGTCCACGGCGGCGTGCTTGCTTCACTCGCCGACACCGCGGGCGGCCTGGCGACGTACCTTTCCGTGCCGCGTGGAACTCGCGCCGCGACCGTGGAAATGAAAATGAATTTTCTCGAGCCAATCGAAAGAGGAGTGGTGTTTGCGGAAGCTCGCGTTTTGAGAATGGGCAAGTATCTCGCGGTGGTCGAGTGCGATTTGCGTGACGACCGCGAACGGATGGTCGGAAAATCGCTGATGACATTCTCGCTGGGCCCCGCAAAACGAAAACGCAAATAGCAGTTTCTTGCGGATCACTGTTGCGCCGGGCGCGCGCTTTACTTCCCTTCCCGGATTGGCTAAGTTGAACGAACACGCCGATGGAAACTCTTTCGTTCGGAAAAGACCTGCTTTTCACGCTGGTGTTGAAAGTGGGTTTTTCCGCATCTCTGGCAGCGTTGCTTGTGCGGTTCGCTCGGTTCCGGCGCATCCTCTTTCAGGAGCATCGCGATTCTGACCAAAAGGTCCTGATGCTTCTTTTTCTCACGCCGCCTCTCGCTCTTGGCGTGTTTCTGCGACTGGCTGGTTACAAGTTCTTTGACATGACGCTGGCAGGCTCCTTTCTCATGGGGCTGGTGGGCGGGCGAATTGTCGGGCTACTGGGCGGTTCCATGCTCAGCCTGCCGGCATTTGGAAATCATGAATGGCTTTCGACGCCGATGGCAGCCCTCGTGGGGCTAATCGCGGGATTCATTCGCAATGGGATTCCCAACACCGAGGACATCTGGCATTTCGGGCCATTTCTTTTCCTGAATATCCCGCAATCGCTGTGGCGGCTGGTGCGCCGCGGGCAAATCAATTGGGCGATGCTGCCGCTCGGCGCATGTGCCTCGCTGGAGTTGGGGCGTTACGCTCTGGCGCGCGCTGTGCCGGAGAAGTGGCTCTTCACGCTGGCCTATCCGCAATGGCCGTGGCTGCTGCTTATCATACTCGCGACAGTAATGTGCGTGGCCATGCCCATCAAGATCTGGAACAACACGCGCATCGAGATGAACCTCGAGCAGAACCAGCAGCTCCTGCTCAAGGCGCGCATGGATGCGCTGAGCAGCCAGATCAACCCGCATTTCCTGTTCAATACGCTCAATACGGTGAGTTCGCTGGTGCGCTATGAGCCGGATATGGCCCGCGTGGTCGTCTTGAAGCTGTCGAATATTCTGCGGCGGCTGTTGCGCAAGCACGAGACGTTCGTGCCCCTGCGCGACGAGCTCGATTTCATTGACGATTACCTCGACATCGAAGTGGCGCGGTTTGGCCGAGACAAATTGCAATTCTTCAAAGACGTTTCGCAAGAGACGCTCGACGCGTTCGTACCGAGTATGTTGCTCCAGCCCATCATCGAAAATGCGATTCGGCACGGGCTGGCGCCGAAACTCGAAGGCGGAGAAATTCGGCTGCGGACACGGGTGAATGATGGGCGGCTCAAGATCGAAATCGAAGACAATGGCATGGGGATTTCCAGCGAGCGTCTGACGCAAATCTACGGAGAAGGCATCGGCATCAGCAACGTCCATGAGCGCTTGCGGCTGCTTTATGGAGATCAATTCCGCATGGACATCGAGAGCCGCGAAGGCGAAGGTACGCAAATCCGCATTGAAATACCGGAGCTCGTCTCCGCTGCCCCGGCGGCAAGTTAAGCCCCCATCGCGAATCGAAGTGATTTCACCTCTACTGCTATAATGATTTGATTCTCGAGCGGCGGAATTCCCTGCTATGGCTAGAGAAAAGAAAAGAATCAAGGCGCGAATCGTTGCGCGGGCGCAACTGCCGACGCGCTACGGCCGCTTTGCAATTATCGGGATCGAAGGCGCAAAGGCAGACGAATCCGCAGTTGTGCTGCAGCACGGGAAAACCTCCAAGGGCATGATTCCACTGGTGCGGATTCACTCGCAATGCCTCACTGGCGACGTGTTCCATTCCGAGAGGTGCGATTGCCGGGCGCAGCTGGAACTCGCATTGCGGAAGACGGCGGCGGCGCGCTGCGGCATGGTGATCTATCTTCCGCAAGAGGGGCGCGGAATCGGGCTGATGAACAAACTCAGGGCGTATGAGCTCCAGGATCGCGGGATGGATACGGTGGAGGCGAATCGCAAACTGGGGTTCGCGGCGGACGACCGCAATTACGGTTTTTGCGCGGCGGCACTGAAGCTGCTTGGCGCGCGCGAAATCCGTCTGATGTCGAACAATCCCGATAAGGTCCGGCAGCTTGAGCGAGGAGGCATCCGCGTCGTTGAGCGAGTTCCCTGCCAACCGAGGACAAACCGTCGGACGCGCGATTACTTGATGACCAAGAAGCACAAGATGGGACACCTATTGGAACTCAGGTGATTTAAGCAGGGAAAGCTAAGGCAATCCCCCAAGTGTTGATTCCGGCTTAGCCGCCGCCAACGAGGTGGACAATCTCGAAGGAATCGTTTGTCGCAACCTGCGTTTCGGACCAGCGATCGCGCGGGAGAACATCGAGGTTACGCTCAATCGCGACGCGCTCGGCAGGGATACCCAGGTGACCGAGCAAGCCTGCTACATTCAGACCATCGGGAACTTCGCGCTGGTCGCCATTGATCGTGACATTCATGCTTGGGGTCCTGCAGGAGAAGGCTTCTGCCTGGAGCGCAGGGCGTAGCGAATCTCGTCACCGCCGGCGCGAACGATCGCGCGTATCACGAGCGCCGCGCCGTCTCCCTTCATCGGAGGAAACTGGAACTGGATGCGCGCCAAACCATCGGCGTCGGTCACTGCGGTGAAACACGTCTCCTGCTGCGCTCCCTCCAGATGCGCTTCGACGCTCGCTTCGCTGACCGGATGGCCGTTGTCTGTGCGAATGACTTCCACTTCGAGAGATGCGGTCCCCTTGTTGAGCCAGGATTTCGAATTGCGCAGCCTGACGCGAATTCCGCCTGAAAAGTCCGAAGGGACGCCATTTTCGATTGCTGGAATCGCGATTTTGCCGGAGCGCAAAGCATCCATCACGGAACGGTGCTGGACTTCTGCCCGCACCCGCAGTTTTTCGTCGCCAGAGTTCAATGAACCCGGGAGTCCGGACGAGTCTGTCGTACGCCGATGGATGATCCGGCCGCGGCAGTAAGCAAGCGTCTCGATCATCGGATGGGGAGCGTCGTGACACTCGGTCTGAACGTGACAAACCATTTCGCCGACGCTCACTTCCGAATTGAATCCAAAACTCATTCCGCTGCCGTCTGAATCCTCATCGAGACTTCTCAACTGGAGACGACGCAAAAAAACTTCGCTCCCCCATTTGACCAAAACGCATCCGCGTCGTTATTATAGCAGCGCCGAGAAAATGAACGAAAGCTACCTGGCCAGTTACGCGCCGCTGTTAATCATGTTCCTGCTCGCTGCAGGCCTTTCGGCCGTTCTCATTGTCGCTTCATCGCTGGTCGGGCGCCATTTGCGAACGCGCGCCAAGGACCAGCCGTACGAATGCGGCATTCGTCCGACGGGCGATGCGCGCGAAGCATTTCCCGTGCATTTTTACCTGGTGGCTATCATTTTTGTGCTTTTCGACATCGAAGCAATATTCCTCTATCCGTGGGCCATCGTCTTCAAACGGCTGAATCAACACGGAGCCTTTGGCTTGATTGAGATGCTCGTGTATATTCTCATTCTCGTCGTAGGTTACATATATCTGTGGAAAAAAGGCGCTCTCGATTGGAAATAGCGCGCCGGAACCGGACTCATAGTGGACTCAGAGAATCAAACGATCACGCTTGCGGTGCGTAAGCTGAAGGAGCGAGACCCGCAAGCGGCCGCCGAAGTAGTTTCCTTCCGTGGTGAAACAACCATCGTCGTCCCGCGCGAGCGACTGGTGGGCACTGCGGAGTTTCTGAAATCCGATCCGGAACTGGCGTTCGATTTTCTCTCGGACATCACCGCCGTAGACCGCTTCCCGGTTGAGCCGCGTTTTGAGGTCAATTATCACCTGACGAGCTTGAAGAATCGTGCGCGCCTGCGGCTGAAGGTAAAAGTGACGGCCAAAGATGCGGTCATTGCGACCGTAACGACGTTATGGCCCACGGCAAACTGGCACGAGCGAGAAATATTTGATCTGATGGGCGTGCGTTTTGAAGGGCATCCAAACTTGACGCGGATCCTGATGCCGGATGATTGGGAAGGCCATCCGCACCGCAAAGACTATCCCGTGGAGGGGTATCGCTAGTGCCCACGACCGTCGAGACCGCCACTGGCCAGACGAAGACGATGGTCCTCAACATGGGGCCGCAGCATCCCTCGACACACGGCGTATTGCGGGTGATTCTGGAACTGGATGGCGAAATCGTCGTAAAAGCAGAGCCGATAATCGGCTATTTGCACACGGGCATCGAGAAAAACTGCGAAAAGCTGACTTATTCGCAGTGCATCCCACTTACAGACCGCATCGATTATCTCGCCAATTTGTCGAACAATTTGGGGTATTGCCTCGCGGTGGAAAAACTCGCGGGAATCGAGATTCCGAAGCGCGCGCAGTACATCCGCGTCTTGCTGACGGAAATCACGCGCATCGCCTCACATTTGGTCTGGCTGGGCACGCACGCGATAGATTTGGGCGCGATGAGCGTCTTCCTTTACTGCTTCCGTGAACGAGAGGAAATCCTCAAGATTCTGGAGCGAATTTCCGGCCAGCGGATGATGACGAGTTATTTCCGGATTGGAGGCCTCGCTCTCGAGCCTCCTCCTGACTATATCGAGTGGATTTCGAGGTTTCTCGATTCCTTTCCCGGCCACATCGCGGAATACGAGGATTTGCTCACGGAGAATCCCATCTGGAAGATTCGGACGCAGGGAGTCGGCGTGCTCGATCCGAAAGTCGGAATCGAAATGGGAGTCTCCGGGCCTTCACTGCGCGGCAGCGGAGTGGATTACGACGTGCGGAAATATTTTCCGTATTCGAGCTACGAGGAATTCGATTTCAAGGTGCAGACGCAAACGGCCGGCGACGTCTATGCGCGATACCAGGTGCGCGTGGCCGAAATGAAGGAAAGTGTGAAGATCTGTCGACAAGCCATTGCGAAAATTCCGGCACACGGGCCGTTCCGCGCTGAAGCACGCGGCATCCTTCCTCCGTCACGCGAGGAAATGAAAACTTCCATCGAAGGATTGATTTATCACTTCAAGATTTGGACGGAAGGGTTTGCGCCGCCGCCGGGCGAGGTCTACGTGCCGATTGAATCGCCGCGCGGCGAGTTGGGATTCTTCATAGCAAGCGATGGTTCAAACAAGCCGTACCGCGTGAAGGCGCGGACGCCGTCGTTCGTCAATCTGCAGGCGTTGCCGAAACTTGCCGTAGGCCGCTTGATTGCCGACGTGGTGGCGTGCATCGGCACAATCGATATCGTTCTCGGAGAAGTGGACCGCTGATGCAATTACCCCCGCAACTCGAAGCGAAATTCCAGACATTCATCAGCCGGTATCCGGTGAGGCGCTCGGCGCTGATTCCGATGATGTTGTACGCACAGGACGAATACGGCCATTTGAGCAATGAAATGCTGGAGGAAATTGCGCGGCGGCTGGGACTGAACATGACCGAGGTGACCGAAACGCTCGGCTATTACTCGATGCTGCGCCGCAGGCCCGCGGGGAAATATCACGTCCAAGTTTGCACGAACATCTCCTGCCAGCTTCGCGGCGGGTATCAGATTCTCGAGCACGTCGAAAAACGTCTGGGAATCGGAAACCGGCAAACGACTGCAAACGGAATCTTCTCGCTGGAAGAAGTCGAATGCATGGGAGCGTGCACGGGCGCGCCAGCGATGCAGGTCAATTACGATTTTTACGAGGACCTGACGCCGGAAAAAGTCGATGCGATCCTCGATCAGTTCGCCGCTGGCAAGCGGCCTGCGCCCGTTCCGGTAATCTCCGGTGCGGTGCACGAGAGGCATCCCGCTGAAGTCGTCGTGATCAGCAACCGGTTTGGCATCCGCGATTCCCACACGCTCAGAGTCTACGAGCAGCACGACGGCTATAAGGCTTTGGATAAAGCACTCAAGGAGATGACGCCCGAGCAGATCATCGACGAGATGAAAAAATCCGGTTTGCGCGGGCGCGGCGGCGCGGGATTCTCCACGGGGATGAAGTGGGGATTCGTGCCCAAAGATTCGCCGAAGCCGAAGTACGTGGTCGCGAACGCGGACGAAAGCGAGCCGGGGACGAGCAAGGACCGGCCGCTGATGGAAATGGACCCGCACGCGCTCATTGAAGGAATGGTGATCGCGGGGCGCGCGCTGGGCTCGTACCAAGGATATATCTATGTCCGCGGTGAATATCGCTACATCATCGACATTCTCGACCCGGCAATTGAGGAAGCGCGCAAGGCCGGCTATGTCGGCAAGAACATCATGGGCACCGGTTTTGATTTTGAAGTGTGCACGCACACCGGAGCGGGCGCTTACGAATGCGGAGAAGAAACGGCGCTGCTTGACTCGCTCGAAGGCAAGCGCGGCTATCCGCGAATCAAGCCGCCATTCCCCGCCGTGGCGGGGCTGTATCAGTGCCCTACGGTCGTGAACAACGTCGAAACGCTCAGCACTGTTCCGGCGATCATCCGCAAAGGCGGCGAATGGTACGCCAGCCTGGGCTCGCCGAAGAATGGCGGCACGCGACTCTATTCGATTTCCGGCCACGTCAACCGGCCGGGGATTTACGAGCTGCCGCTGGGCTTCAATTTGAAGCGGATGATTGATGACGTTGCCGGAGGAGTCGCCAACGGCAAAAAGCTGAAAGCCGTCATCCCGGGCGGGAGTTCCTGCCCGCTGCTCAAGGCCGACGAGTGCGACGTGGCGATGGATTTCGAATCCGTGGCGAAAATCGGCTCGATGCTCGGCTCCGGCGGCCTGGTCGTGATTGACGAAGACACCTGCATGGTGGACGTCGCGCGGAGGATCATGCATTTCTACGCGCATGAGTCGTGTGGCTGGTGCATTCCGTGCCGTGAAGGAACGGCGTGGCTGAAGAAGGTGCTCGATCGCTTCCACGAAGGCGGCGGCCGAGAAGAAGATATTCCGATCATTGATGAAGTTTCCGAAAACATGCTCATGAAGACGTTTTGCGCGCTAGGAGACGCCGCAGCGATGCCGACGATGAGCATCGTGCGCAAGTGGCGCCATGAATTCGAGGATCACCTGAAAGGAAAGTGCCCATACAAGCCGGCGGACGTGCTGGCGATGGCGCGCTAGCAGCGAAGGAATTATGGCGGAAACGCAAACCAAACTGATTACGTTTACCCTGAACGGCCAGAAGCTGACCGTTCCCCACGGGACGCTCGTCATCGAGGCCGCGAAGCAGGCCACTATTGAGATTCCCTCGTTCTGCTATTACCCGGGGCTGGCGCTGCAGGCGGCTTGCCGGATGTGCCTGGTAGAAATCGAAAAGCAGAAGAAGCTGGCTCCGGCTTGCACGCTTGTGGCGGAAGACGGCATGGTCATCTTTGCAGACTCGCCCGCCGTGCATAAAGCGCGCAAGGACATGCTCGAGTACGTCCTGACGAACCATCCGCTCGATTGCCCCGTGTGCGACAAGGGCGGCGAGTGCGAATTGCAGGACATGACGTTCACGTACGGCATAGACCACAGCCGGTTCATCGAGGAAAAGCTTCACTATCCCGAGGAGAAATGGTCCCCTGTCGTGTACTACGACGCGCCCCGCTGCATCCTCTGTTTCCGGTGCGTGCGCGTCTGTGACGAAGGGATGGACGTCAAGGCGCTGGGCGTCAGCGCGCGGGGCGTGCACTCCGTCATCATCCCGAATAATTCGGGCCAGCTTGCCTGCGAGGAATGCGGAATGTGCATTGACATCTGCCCCGTCGGTGCATTGACCAGCGGCACGTATCGCTACCAGACGCGTCCATGGGAGATGAAATATTTCGGCACGGTTTGCGGCCATTGCTCGAATGGCTGCAAAACCACGCTTTCGATCCGCAACAATGAAATCCTGCGCGCGAATAATCGCGACCACTCGGGAATCAACGGCGAGTTTCTATGCGTCAAGGGGCGCTACGCGCACGATTTCACCGTGCATGCCGAACGCATCCGCCAGCCGCTGGTGCGCAAGAACGGGAAACTTGAACCGGCTAGCTGGGAGGACGCGATTGAAGAAGTCGTGCGCCGGTTGAAACAGGTGCACGACAAGCACGGCGCTGGCGCGATCGGGGTCATCGGCTCGAATCACACGACGAACGAAGAGAATTACCTGCTGAATCGCTTCGCGCGCGCCACGCTCGGCACGAATAATCTCGACCACCATCGCACGGCGGATTACGCTGGCCTCGCTGCGGCGCTGGGCCCGAAGGCGAAGAACTCCATGGCGACAATAGCGCAGATTGACGGCGCCGGAGCCATCTTGCTCATCGGCAACGACGCGACGCAGCAAAATCCGCTGGTCGCCTGGCAGATTCGCGCGGCCGTTCGCCAGCACGGCGCTCACTTGTACATCATTGATGCGCGAAATCTCAAATTGCATCGCCAGGCAGTCCAATCCGTCCAGATTCCGGCTGGAACAGAAGCGAAGGCTCTCCACTGGCTCGCAACGGGCAGTGGAGAGATGGATGGCGGAGCCGCCGCGGAGCTGGCCAAACTCAAATCGGCGCTGGCGAATGAGAAAGATGTCGTCATTTTGTTCGGCGCGGGGCTGCGCGGCGCGGCAATCCGCGACCTGGTCGCGTTCGGCAGTTCCCTTCCCGGCCAGACGCGTTACATGGCTCTTGGCGACTACGCAAACTCGCGTGGCGCTGCCGACATGGGCGTCTTTCCGGATCGCCTACCTGGTTATGCGCCGCTGTCCGATGCGGCGGAACGCAAGCGCTTCAGTCAACTCTGGGGCAAGGAAATTCCAGCGCAACTGGGAATGAATGCGCGACAAATGTTGCAGGCGGCCGTCGGCGGAAAACTCAAGGCGCTCTACGTCGTCGGTGCGAATCCGGTGAAGACATTTGGCGTTTCCGCTCCGGACAAAATCGCCGGGCTCGATTTGCTCGTCGTGCAGGACCTGTTCCTCACAGAAACAGCGCAGCGCGCCGATGTCGTTCTGCCCGCCGCTTCGACGTACGAAAAAGACGGCACGCTGACAAATACCGCCGGCGAAGTGCAGATGGTTCGGCGCGCTGTGGACGCGCAAGGCCCCCGCAGCGATTTCGATTTGCTGCGGATCATGATGCACCAGTTTGCACAGCTCGGCCTTGGCGCGGCGATGAAACACCGCACGCCGGAGGCGGTTCTCGAAGAGATCCGGCAGAACGTGCGCGGCTATGATATTCCCGTCGCGGGTTTGCTGGCGGGCGGGTCGGAGCATGTGACGCCGGCTCCCGCGGCAGCGGATGCTTCTTATGATGTGGCGGCAGATCTGATCTTCTCTTCCCAGGACAATTTGTTTACGAGCGGCACTCTGGGGCGGTACAGTGCCAAGCTCAATTCATGTGAGGAATCGAAGGATAGACCGTGGAGTTCGTCTCCCAGCATCCAATCCTGGTGGTATCGGTAATAAAAATAGCCATCGCCCTGTTTGTGGTGATGACGGCGCTCGCCTACCTGACCTGGTTCGAGCGCAAAGTAGTGGCGCGCATCCAGTCGCGCTGGGGCCCATATTGGGTTGGGCCGCATGGACTGCTGCAGCCGCTCGCCGACGGCATCAAATTCCTTTTCAAGGAAGACGTTGTGCCGTCGTCGGCGGACCGAATCACCTACGTTCTCGCGCCGTTTCTGGCGCTGGCCTTGGCGCTGACGACGCTGGCGCTGATCCCTATCGGCCCGGCGACGATCAGCATCCTTGGCCAGAAAACGCAGCTCGTCATCGCGCATAGCAACATCGCGCTGATTCTCCTCTTCGCCATCAGCTCGCTGGGGATTTATGGCGTCGCGCTGGCCGGCTGGTCGTCGAACAGCAAGTATCCGCTGATGGGCGGACTGCGCAGTTCGGCGCAGATGATCAGCTATGAAGTTTCGCTCACGCTCTCTGTGGTTGGCGTGCTGCTCCTCGCGGGCTCGTTCGATTTTTATGACATCGTGGGAAGCCAGTCGGGACATTGGTTTCACTTTATTCCCAAATGGCAAATCATTCCGCAATTTTTCGGCTTTCTTTGCTATCTGACCGCCGCGATCGCTGAAACGAACCGCATTCCTTTCGATTTGCCGGAGGCGGAAACGGAATTGGTCGCGGGTTTTCATACCGAGTATTCCAGCTTCAAATTCGCCATGTTCTTCATGGCCGAATACGCGAACATGATTACGGTGTCATGCCTGGCGACGCTTCTCTTCCTCGGCGGCTGGCTCTCGCCATTCCCTGATGGCTGGCGCTGGCAGCTCTATCTGCCTGCGGCTGGACTCATCCTCGGAGGCTTGGCACTGATCATCGGCGGCGTCAAGAGCTGGCAATGGAACGCAAAGGTGGTTTTCCCTGTGCTCGGGATTATCTGCCTCGGTGCGGGCGCCCTGTGCACGCTGCCAGGCCTGCTGCCTGTCATTCAAGGGCCATTCTGGTTCATGGCAAAGGTGTTTCTCCTCCTGTTTTTCTATGTCTGGCTGCGCGGTACCCTGCCGCGATTCCGGTATGACCAGCTCATGTCGTTCGGATGGAAATTCCTGCTGCCGTTGTCGCTTGCGAATCTCGTGGTCACCAGCATCGTAGTGATGTTCGTGGGAGCGCGCGGATGAGCATTCCGATGGCGCTGTTCATCGTCTGCGGCGCGCTGTCCATTTTCGGGGCAATCGGTTTGATACTCGCCAAGGAGCCAGTCCATAGCGCGCTGTCGCTTATTCTGGTCATGGTCGCTCTCGCGGTGCTTTATCTTCTCCTTGGGGCCGCATTCATCGCTGCGATTCAGATTCTTGTGTATGCCGGCGCGATCATGGTGCTGTTCGTCTTCGTCATCATGCTGCTCAACGCCGGAGAAGAAGTGCGCACGAACCTGAGCCGTCTGGCGCGCTGGGTAGGACTCCCGCTTGGCATCTTCTTCCTCGCGGAAATGGGCTATCTGCTTTTCCATGAATACGCGGGAAGGACCGCCAATGCCGGCACCGCAACCGGGCCAGTGGTTGCCTCGACAACAGATCTCTCGATGAAGCTGTTCACGGAATATGTGCTGCCGTTTGAGCTGACGTCTATTTTGATTCTCATCGCCGTGCTGGGAGCCATGGTGCTCGCCAGAAAAGAGTCGCAATAATGGTGCCCATTTCTTACTACGTGATTCTGAGTGCGGTACTTTTTGGCCTGGGTGTGATCGGCTTTGTTTTCAAGCGCAACATCATCACGATTTTCATGGCCATCGAGCTGATGCTCAATGCGGTGAATCTCGCATTCGTCGCGTTCAGTACTGAATTCAATCAATTGGACGGCCTTGTCTTTGTTTTCTTCGTGATTGTGGTTGCCGCCGCGGAAGTCGCCGTAGGGCTGGGCATCGTGATCGTGATTGCGCGCAACCGGAAATCGTTGAACGTCGAAGACGTGAATTTGCTCAAGTTCTGAACGCAAACGAATGTTCATACTGAACCATCTGTGGATTATCCTGGCGCTGCCGCTGGCAGGCTTCACGATTTCGCTGCTCGCGGGGCGTCACTGGCCGCACAAATACGTCAATCTGTCCAGCGTTACCGCGGTGGTGCTTGCGTTCATTGCGTATTGCGAGCTGGCGCGCGAATTCGTTCATCTCGCGCCGCAACAGCCGTGGATCCAAAGCTATTTCACGTGGATGACCGCGGGCAATTTCCGCGTGGACTTTGCGCTCCAGGTGGACCAGCTCACCATGGTCATGCTCGGCGTCGTCACGTTTGTCGGCATGCTCATCCACATTTATTCCACCGGATACATGGCGCACGAGGAAGGCTACTACCGCTTCTTCGCGGAAATGAATCTCTTCATGTTTTTCATGCTGACGCTGGTGATGGCGGCGAATCTCGTCCTGCTCTTCGTTGGATGGGAAGGCGTCGGGCTTTGCAGCTATTTGCTGATCAGCTTTTTCTTCCAGAAAAAATCGGCCGCAGACGCGGGCAAGAAAGCCTTCATCACCACGCGCATCGGCGATTTCGGCTTCACGCTGGGCATCCTGCTGGCTTTCTGGACGTTCCATGCCGTGGATTACAAGACCATGTTCGCGCAAGCCGCGAACATGGCGCCGGAAGGCTTGCACAATTGGGGCCTCCTCACTTCGATTTGCCTGTTGCTCTTCGCCGGCGCGGTGGGCAAGTCTGCGCAGCTCCCCCTCTACGTCTGGCTCCCGGACGCGATGGAAGGCCCGACGCCCGTCAGCGCATTGATCCACGCGGCCACGATGGTGACCGCGGGCGTGTACATGGTCTCGCGCATGCACGTGCTCTTCAGCCGGGCTCCCGCGGCGATGCTCGCGGTGGCGATTGTCGGCGCTGTCACCGCGCTTTATTCCGCGACGATCGGCCTGGCGCAGACGGACATCAAGAAAGTCCTTGCCTATTCGACCATTTCACAACTCGGGTACATGTTCCTCGGCTGCGGCGTGGGCGCGTATGCGGCGGGGATCTTCCATCTGATGACGCATGCGTTTTTCAAGGGCCTGCTCTTCCTCGCCGCCGGCAGCGTGATCCACGCCATGGGCGGCGAGCAGGACATGCGCAACATGGGCGGTTTGTGGAAGAAGATCCCGTGGACATACGCTACGATGCTGATTGCGACGCTGGCGATTTCGGGCGCGCCATTCTTCGCCGGATTCTTCAGCAAAGACGAAATTCTCTTCGAGGCTTACGCTGGGCCGAATGCGAATCACTTGCTCTACGGTTTCGGAATTGCCGGAGCGCTGCTGACCGCGTGCTACATGTTCCGGCTGATTTTCCTCACGTTTCACGGCAAGCCGCGCTACGACGAGCATCACGTGCATGTGCACGAATCGCCGAAAACCATGCTTGTTCCTCTGGTGATTCTCGCGATCCTTTCGATATTTGGCGGTTGGGTGGCGCTGCCTCCGTACTGGGGCGGAGCGAATTATTTCGATTCCTTCCTCGGGCCGGTGTTTCAAACTTCATCCGAGCTTGCAGCAAAATTGCATCCGGACTGGATCGAGCCAGCTCACTCTCTTGAGCTGCAAATGACGGGCATCGCCGTCGGCGTCGCGCTTATCGGCTTTCTGATCGCCTGGTACGTTTACGTTTTGAAGCCGGAACTGCCGAAAAGGATCGCGCAGAGCTTCCGCCCGATTCATCAGCTCCTGCTGCAGAAGTACTACGTGGACGAGTTGTACGAAGCCGTCATCATCGGACCGTGCGTTTGGCTTTCGCGAAATGTTCTTTGGAAGATTATCGACGTCGGCTTGATTGACGGCACGGTGAACGGCCTGGCTTTTCTCTCGCGCGGAGTCGGCGGCAGTTTGCGCCACATTCAGGGCGGCAACACCCGCAGCTATGCCGTTTGGGTGGTCGCCGGAGCGGTAGCGGTCACAATTTTCTTCGTATGGATGGTGCGCTGACGTGGGAAATGCGAGCTACATACTGAGCGTTCTGACATTTTTCCCGCTGCTGGGAATGTTCGCGCTTTTGTTGCTGAAAGGCGACGACCACATTTGGATCCGCCGCCTCGCCTTGGTCACTTCAGTAGTCGAATTCCTGCTTTCCTTATTCCTGCTCCGCGCTTTCGACTCGGGCGCCGTCGGCTATCAACTGCAGGAGTATTACGACTGGATTCCGGGCCTCCACATTCATTACCACATGGGCGTGGACGGCATCAGCCTGTTCCTCATCATCCTGACGACATTCTTGACTCCGCTCGCCGTCCTCTGCTCGTGGAATTCCATTCACGAGCACGTCAAGGAATTCTTCGCCATGCTGCTTGTGCTCGAAATGGGCATGGTCGGAGTATTCTGCGCTCTCGATCTGTTCCTCTTCTTCCTCTTCTGGGAGGTGATGCTGATTCCGATGTATTTCCTGATCGGCATCTGGGGCCACGGTCGCAAGATTTACGCCGCGCTGAAATTCATTCTGTACACGATGCTCGGCTCCATCCTGATGCTGGTTGCCATTCTGTGGCTCTACCGCCTCAGCGGCGCAACCGGCAACCCCACCTTCGATCTGCCTGTGATTCAACAAATGCTGGGCCAAATCACTCTGCCCTGGAGCACCGAACTCTTGCTCTTCCTCGCTTTCTTCCTGGCGTTCGCCATCAAGGTGCCGCTCTTCCCGCTGCATACCTGGCTGCCCGACGCGCACACGGAAGCCCCGACCGCCGGCTCCGTAATCCTCGCCGGCGTGCTCCTTAAAATGGGAACGTACGGCATGCTGCGATTTTGCCTGCCGCTTTTCCCGCGAGTGTCGCATCAGCTCGCGCCTGAAATCGCCACGCTTGCAATTATCGGCATCGTCTACGCCGCGCTGGTGGCCATGGTCCAGACGGACCTGAAGCGGCTGGTCGCCTATACGTCGGTCAGCCACCTCGGATTTGTCGTCCTAGGGATCTTCGTCTTTAATCCCACCGCGATGGAGGGCGCGATCTACCAGATGCTGAACCACGGCGTCTCTACAGGCATGCTCTTCCTCGTTTGCGGAATGCTCTACGACCGGCGGCATACCTATGAAATGAAGGAATTCGGCGGGCTGGCAAAATCCATGCCCGTGCTTTGCGGATTTTTTCTGTTCGCGTGCCTGTCGTCCCTGGCGCTGCCGATGCTCAACGGCTTCATCGGCGAGTTCATGATCCTCATCGGCGCGTTCGATAAACATCCAGCATGGGCGGCTTGGGCCGCGACGGGCGCGATACTCTCCGCCGTGTATTTGCTCTGGGCATATCAGCAAGTGGCGCTCGAAAAAATCACGGTCGAAAAGAACAATTCGCTGCCGGATGCTTCGCCGCGCGAGCGCGTCATTTTGATTGCTGGCTCGCTCGTTATCCTCTTCATGGGTATTTTCTCGCCGATGTTTACGCACCGCATGGACGCAACGACGAACGCTCTGCTCGATCAAGTGAGCCGCGGCGAGAGCGCCGAAGCGCACACGAATCGGGTTGCTCCTGCCTCGGGTCACGCGAACATTCAGAAGCAATCCAAGCATGAACTCGCGATGCGCAGCGTCACACTGGAAAGGCGGGCCCAGCCGTAATGATTCCTCCGCTTCAGGATCTCTATCGCGTGGCTCCAGAGCTGATCCTGTGTCTCTTCGGCATGCTCATCATGCTCGTGGATCCATTTGTCGCCGAGGACCGCAAGCGCTCGATGGGCTGGCTCGGTTTTGCCGGAACAGTTGTCGCGCTGATTTCCCTGCGGTGGGCGGCGGAGAATCAGGGCCCGGCGTATTCGGGACTGATCCGCATGGACGCGTTCAGCCTTTTCGTCCACGGAATCGTGATTGGAGTGGCGGCGCTGGCGATCCTCGGCTCGTTCGAATATCTCGACCAGGAAAATCTGCAACACGCGGAATACTATGCATTGATTCTCTTCGCCACAGCGGGCATGGGCATTCTCGCGAGCGCTACTGAACTCATCACAGCCTTCGTCGGCCTCGAGATGAGCTCGATTTCCACCTATATCCTCGCTGGCTTCCGGCGGAACGCCCTGAAATCGAATGAGTCTTCATTGAAATACTTCCTCCTCGGCTCGTTCGCTACGGCGTTTTTTCTGTATGGCATTGCGCTCGTTTACGGCGCTACGCGCTCCACGCGATACGAAGTTGTAAGCCATGCGATTGCCGGGCCGCAGGGCGCCGGCATGTTGCTGATCCTTGGGCTCGGCCTGATTTTCGTCGGACTCGGATTCAAAGTGGTCGCCGCGCCGTTTCAGATTTACACGCCGGACGTTTACGAAGGCGCGCCAACACCTGTTACGGCGATTCTCGCCTGTGGCCCGAAGGCCGCGGCGTTCGCCGTGATGCTGCGGATTTTCTACAGCGCGTTCGGCGGCGCTTCGCACATCTGGTTCTGGGCGATCTGGATTTCGGCGGTGCTGACGATGTGCATTGGCAACTTCGCGGCGCTTGTACAATCCAACGTGAAGCGCCTGCTCGCCTATTCCTCGATCGCGCACGCGGGATACATCCTTGTCGCGTTCGTCGCTGCGACGGAAATCGGAATCGCCGCCGTGCTTTTCTACCTCGCCGCCTATGCGGCGATGACGCTCGGCGCGTTCCTCATCGTGGCGCACGTCGGCGGGACGGGCGAGCGCAGGCTCGACATCACCGATTATGCCGGCCTCGGCGCGAAGCAGCCGTGGGTCGCTGCCTGTTTCTCTTTATTTTTGTTCTCGCTGCTGGGCCTTCCAGCGACGGCGGGCTTCCTCGGCAAATTCTACGCATTTCAGGCCGCGCTCGATCAGCGGCTGATCTGGCTCGTCGTGATCGCGGCCATCAACAGCGTCATCGGCGCGTACTACTATTTGAAAGTTGTCGTCGCGATGTACTTCTGGGAGCCGAATCAGGAATGGTCGCCCGCGCCGATGAAAGCGCCGATGTTTGCCGTCCTCGCGCTCACAGCCATCGCCACGCTCTACCTCGGCATCTGGCCCAACACGGTTATGCAATGGGCCACCAACTCCGCCCTGTCGCTGCACTAGGCAAACAGCCGCAAAATCCTCAGCGGTGGCGCTTCACATCAAAACAAATAGCCCGGGAACTCGCCTTCGCGAGTCCCGGGCCGCTAAGCCTACCAAAATAATCGATTACTTGAACAGCTCGATCAGGACAACGGCGAACATATACAGAGAAAGAGATTCAATAAACACCAAGCCTAGAATGAAGGAAATTCGCAACGGACCTGCAGCTCCAGGGTTCCGAGCAATGCCCTCGCAAGCAGAAGCGGTTGCCCTTCCCTGGCCCATGCCACAGCCAGCGGCCGCGATTCCGAGACCAATGGCCGCCGCAAACGCAATCCAGTTAGTTGCCGGGATCGCATTGCTCGTAGTTGACTGTGCAAAAGCAGCGGGCGTCAACAGGCAAACCGCCAACAACAACAGCAGGAAACAAACGACTCTTTTCATCATACTCTCCCCTTTTTATGAAATATTTGCCAGGAGGTGGTTCCCGGACACCGAGCGGCCGGGCTCACACTGGCAAAACAGAGCGCACAATTAATGCTCCTCTGAAACTGCAAAGGCAAGATACACGATTGGAAGAATTGTAAAGATGAATGCCTGCAATATCGATTCAAACGCATGCAGAATTATGAAAAGCATCGGAATGCCAACAGGAAGAAATCCCAAACCATATCCCAATACGTTTAATTTCCCGACGAAAAGAACCAAGACAATTGTGATCCCGAGGAACAGCATATAAAGCATTTCACCCACCATCATGTTGGCCCAGAGTCGAACAGTGAGGGACAACAGTCGCCCCAGATGGCTTACGCTTTCGACGATAACCATGGCTGGTGAGATACCTCTTACAGGCCCCATGAAGGTTTTCGCATACCCAACTGGGCCGAGATGGCGCAATCCCTGCCAGTGATAATAGAGGAATACAACAGCGGCGCAGCCCAGCGGGACAGTTTTCTCGGCAGTCGGTGACATAAATCCCGGGACAAGACCTGCTAGATTGCTAATTACGACAAACATCGCGATGCTGCCGATTATCGCGAGATGTTTCTCCGAGCCATGGCCGATGATGTCATCCAACAAGTCTTTGACACCCACGCCCATTGGATTCGACAAGAAAAACTCCATGCATTGCTGTGTGGCACCTGGGCTATCCACTGACATTCGAGCCTTGAGCCACAAAAAGAAAATTACTGCGAACAGAAACACTACAAGTTCCATCGCGAAGAAATTGGGAATGGGATAGTGGGAGTTTGCTGGATGCACATCCAGGAGAGCCAAAATGGCGACCGCCGGCTTGCCCAGCAACCAGTTAACCAGCTTGGTGATGCCTAAAACTTGTCCTTCGCCCACGAATCTCCCACGTGTTGAAGTGTCCTGACCCCAATCTTGCCGGCCCAAATCACAAGAGGGTTGAACGATGAAGCCCTGACATCACTTCATACAGTAATTCAATTACTACAGCAGGTATGAACAAGGACAGCCCGCATAAAACTGCAATCACAGGCAACCGGAACCAAACGAGAATAACATAGACAATTACGAGCAGCAATCCGAGCCGCCCGAAAGAGCCGACGTAAACACGCTTTGGAACCCGCACCGTTTCCACTCCCGATTGTGCCAGTCCCAACCTAATCAACGCCGTCGCTTTGTGCCGCAGCCATCGAAAATTCAGCCAGCACAATGTCGTACCGACTGCTAGCCCGGCGCAGGCCATTGTTCCCGAGCCTACGAGCGCACCAAGAGCGGTGAATACGCCAAGACCGATAATCAAGAACTCGATTCGCCGCTCAATAGCGAGATAAAGATCCTCATTCATCCCTTTTTTCTTCCTTGCTAATGCTTTTCAATGTATCACTCAGGCCTACAGCAAAACCGAGCATGATAAGTAAGACCATTACGATCGGCCTGGTATGAAGCCATCCGTCTAGGAAATAGCCAATCAGCGCGCCAACGACAATAGGAGCCACAAGCATCATTGGCAACTGCAAAGCCAGACCAATTTGCCGAATGAGCTTCGCGCGTTCTTTGGATGAGAAATCAGCAGGCATTTGATAAATTGGGCGCAAGCGCCACACGCTCAATCATGCCGCGCGCCGTGGAGCACGGCAATCGCATGCGGCAACAGCTCCGCGATAGCGTCCAGCGACTCGACGGCGCCGCGCGGGCTCCCCGGCAGATTCACAATCAGCGTCGCGCCACGAATGCCGACGACGGCGCGCGACAAAGCCGCCTTCGGAGTCTTCTCGCAACCGATCTGCCTCATCCGCTCCGCGAGGCCGGGTACAAGTCGATTCGTAACCGCAATCGTGGCCTCTGGCGTCACGTCGCGCGGGCCTAGCCCCGTCCCGCCCGTCGTCAGGATCAAGTCCATCTTCTCCGAATCGGCCAGTGCCGCAATTTGCGCGCGGATTAGAGATTCCTCATCGGGAACAAGCGAAGTGGAAATGAGCTCCCAGCCTAACTCGCGGCAGCGTTCGGCAAGCAGGGCGCCCGAGCGGTCCTCGCGCTTCCCCGCAGAGACCGAATCGCTCACCGTGATGATGGAAACGCGCATGACAAGCGCCGCGCCCGCGGCTCAGTCTCCAGCTGCATCCGGCTGGCCTTCGGGAAGTTCCTGTTGGCTTTCATCCATCAGCCGCATCGCTTCCATCAGCAAACCCGTGGTCGAACGCTCGATCGTCGCGCGCGTCGGCGCCGCATTGAAATCAATCTCGAATTCCCCTGCGGGCCAGCGCACCGCTTCATACACCGCCGGTTCGCCCTTCAGCTCGCCGGTTTGCGCGTCCTGACACTGACCGGAAGCAAAGAACATCTCGCAGTGGTTTCCTCCGTTGCGAACCGTCAGCTTGCAGGTCTTCTGACCCATCTCGATCGATTGCATCAGATCGAGAATGCTCATTTCCTCCAGGCGCCCCTGGATCACGCCCGGCCGCGCCGAAGTCTTCTGCAGTTTCTCCAGTTGCAAACGGTCGATCACTTTCTTCGCATGCCGCACGAGTTCACGGACAAAGAACGGCTTCGGGATGAACTCCTCGACGCCGTCCACCATGGGGCGCAGCTTTTCCTCGATGTCCGCGCGGCTGGCAAGAAACATGAATGGAATGGGCTTTGAGGTGAAGCGCGCTCGTAACTTGTCGTGAAGCTGCCGGCCATCGAGCCCGGGCATCCGGTAATCGCAAAGAATCAGGTCGGGAGGATCGTCCACGATCTTCAGAAGCGCATCGCCGCCGTCAGCTGCCGAACGCACGTCGCTGTGCGGCTCAAGCGCCTTCACAATCAGGTCGAGCACCAGCGGATTGTCGTCGATAACGAGAACTTTGACGTCTTTCATCGCTGCTCGCGCCGCGCGCGTCTCCGCACGTAATGCCCGCTGCGCCCACCAGCCTTCTCCAGCAGGCAGATATCGGTGATTTCCATGTTTCGGTCGAGCGCCTTGCACATATCGTAAAGCGTCAGCGCCGCGACAGCGGTTGCCGTCAGCGCTTCCATTTCGACCCCTGTTGGTCCGGTCGCGGTGACCCGCGCGGTGACTTCTATGCCATTTTGACACAGCTCGGTGCCAACATCTATGTGCGTTAAGAGCAGCGGGTGACAAAGAGGAATCAACTCCGCCGTGCGCTTGGCCGCGGCGATGCCGGCGATTCGCGCGATTTCAAACGGATTTCCCTTCGGCGTCTTCAATCGGCGCACTTTCGCCAGCGCTTCCTTGCCGATGCGCAAGAAACCTCGAGCCATCGCTGTACGCTCGGTTGCGGGCTTGCCTGTGACGTTGACCATGCGCACTTGGCCACGAGAATCGTAATGCGTTAGCGCGCGCTTCATTTCGCTCCTACAACGTCTCTACAATAGCCCCCGCCGCGGCAGAACGTCCACCCATTCGCCCGCCGCAATTTTAAGTTTCACTTGCGGCACTACGAGAAAGCAGTTCGCGCGCGCCACTGTGCCGATGTCTCCCGAGCCTTTCCACTCCAGTTCGGTCACCGTAGCTTCACCCTCCGCCCATTCAAGCAGTGCGGGTGCGAAATGCGTCAGCGCAGCTTTCTTCTCGACCGCTTTCGCCAATCTAGCTTTCAGCAAGGGGAGCGGCCGCGGCTCGCTTCCCCCCAGAACATCGATTGCCGGCACAACAAAAAGTTCGAACGTAACCAGCGTCGAGACCGGATTCCCGGGCAATCCGAACACCGGCTTGCCCTGGCAAACACCAAACACGGCAGGCCGTCCCGGTCGAATATCAACTGCATCGAAAAAAAACTCCGCGCCGAGCTCGCGCAGCGCCCCTTCGACGAGGTCATATTTCCCCATCGAGACTCCGCCGCTTATCACGAGGATGTCTTCCCCGAGGCCGCTCTCAATTGCATTGCGCAACTCATCGTGGCGGTCCGGCGCGTTGCCAAGAACGATTGCCTCAGCGCCCGCAAGCGCCGCTTGAGCGGCAAGCGAAACGCTATTGCTATTGCGAATTTCGAATGGACCGGGCTTCGTTTCAACCGCCACGACTTCATCGCCCGTGGAAAGTATCGCCACGCGCGGCTTGCGATGAACAGCCAGCTCAGCGCATCCTATTTGCGCGGCGAGCGCGAGTTCCGCATCTCCAAGGCGAGCCCCACGCTTGAGCAAAACATCGCCCATGTGAGCTTCCGAACCGCGTGGCACAAAATTCATCCCGGCCTGCGCAGTCCGTTCGATCACAACTTGACTCCTCTGCGCGCCCGGCCGTGTGTATTCGATCATCACTACGGCATCAGCGCCCGCGGGTACGGCTGCGCCCGTCATGATTTGCATGCATTCGCCCGCGCCAACACTGGCGCTTGGTGCCGCGCCCGCGCGAATTTCTCCTGTGACACGCAGCATCGCTCCCGGCTCGCGACAATCAGCAGCGCGAACTGCGAATCCGTCGCGCGCCGCGCGGTCAAACGGCGGATAATCGCGATCCGCAACAATGTCTTGCGCGAGAATTCTGCTCAGCGCGCTTCCGAGTTGCACCTTCTCAATCGCAGGAGTGCGCAAAATCTTCTTTGTGACTTCGATGATTTTTCGCCGAGCTTCCTCAAAGGACAACATTGCGGTCACAGCCAGGAGGCGAGTTTCGTGCCGGGACAGACAATCGTGGAATCCCGCTCCGGCCCGGTGGAAATCATGCCAATCTCCACGCCGAGCGAGTCCGAAATGAATTTCAAATAATCGCGCGCCGCTTGCGGCAGCTTCTCTGCCTCGCGGATATGATCCGTGGGAGTTCTCCAACCGGGCAGCGTGCGGTGCTCCGGCGTCACTTCGGCGAGGATTTCAACCTCCGCCGGCATTTCTGCAATCTTCGAGCCCTTGTAGCGGTATCCGGTACACACTTGAATTTCCGCCTGAGTGTCAAACACGTCCAGTTTCGTCACGACGAGCGAATCAATCCCATTCACCTGGATCGCATAGCGCAGCATTTCCAGATCGAGCCAGCCGCACCGCCGAGGGCGCCCGGTCACTGCGCCATATTCTTTGCCGCGGTCGCGCACGCTTTCGGCGTCGAGGTCAGGCATCTCCGTGGGGAACGGCCCGCCTCCCACTCGCGTCGTGTACGCCTTCGTCACGCCGATCACTCCCGTGACTCGTGTCGGCGCAATCCCCAATCCTGTGCAAGCCCCTCCGGCAATCGCACTCGATGATGTCACGAAGGGATATGTGCCGTGGTCAATGTCCAGCATCGTTCCCTGCGCGCCTTCGAACAAAACGGACTCGCCCCTCTGGAGCGCCTGATTGAGCAGCGCGGAAGTATCCACTACAAGACCCCGAATGCACTCAGCCAGCTTTCGATAATTCTCAAGAATTCCCGTAGTGTCGAGCGCCTGCCCGTAAACGCCCTGGCTGAACGCGGCCTTCTCTTCGATGACACGCTCGAGCTTGCGTTCAAACCGTTCAGCAACCATCAGATCGCAAACGCGCAAGCCGCGTCGCCCCATCTTGTCCTCGTAGGCTGGGCCGATCCCGCGCGAAGTTGTCCCGATGCGATGCGGTCCTCGCGCCGCTTCCGAAGCCTTCTCGAGTTCTCGATGGAAAGGAAAGATCAGGTGTGCCCGATTGCTGAGGAACAGCCGCCCTTCAACGTTCACTCCGCCTTGCTTCAAGCTCTCGATTTCGCTGACCAGCGCAGCCGGATCCACCACGACTCCGGCGCCGATGATCGCTCTCTTCCCCGCGCGCAGGATGCCGCAGGGAATCAGCTGTAGCACATGTCTTTGGCCATTGATAATGACGGTGTGCCCGGCGTTGTGCCCGCCGCCGTAGCGCGCGCTGTAGTCGAATGATCCGGCGAGGTAGTCTACAACTTTGCCCTTTCCTTCATCGCCCCACTGCGCGCCAATAATCGCGATCGCTTTCATCCGTGCGTGCCCCGCCATTCGATCGGCCCAGCCGCACCCTGACCCCTCCATTCACTTCCGGAAAGCATTTAGAGAGGAAAACGCGGCCGAAGCAGAATCACCATCCTACGCTTGGCCTGCTCGGAAGGCAAGGTGACAAAGAGGCAGGTGGCAACCCAGTTTGACGCCGTGCGTTAGTTTCCGATAATCCGACTAATCGGGAGTTAGCCCTCCGCTCCGAGACGATCCCATTTTCATCGCGGCGAAGCCAGCAACAGCCAGCTTCTTGCCTGTTCACTTAATCTTCTTGACGTGAACTTCCTGTCCGTCAGCCATGTGATAGGTGTAGCCGGTCACATGGCCTTGAGGGTCGCGAGAAAAGGTCTCACTTCCGAGAGCATCCTTGAAGAAAAACGTGTCGGAACTCAAAGGCAAGGCCTCACCCTCACTCTCACCGAATTTTGACCACAGCTTTCCGTCCTTCAAAGAGACGATATCCAGAGGATCACCCGGACGCCACTCATATTGGCCAACATAATCTTTATAGACGCTCGTATCCACGGCAACAGGCTTTCGGAAATTTACGGGCAGTTTGCCCCATTGGTCCGCAATCAGCAGCCAAGAACCGTTTTGCTTGACATAAGTGTCTGTCGCACGCATTTCACTGATGAGGTCGGTATCCGTAAACTGCTCGTGCTCAGTGTATCGGAGGTTGATCACCGCGGTATTGCCGTACACGTGCACGACGTAGTCGCGCGGATTCACTCCGTTGTCGTACGCAAGGGGCAGCTTCCCGAGGTCTTTTATAATTTGGGCCTTGGCCATACGGACCCCATCATCATCGCTGAATATGCAATCATCCGCGACGTAGCGGGACCAAGCCGCCATATCCCGCCTGAGAGCAGCTTCGCTCCGGGCGTTGAGGACATTGAGCACTTCTTGTTGGGCAGGCGAGAACTTCGGCTGGTCTTGAGCGCAGGTCATACTGGCAGCTATCCAAAATGCGACCAATAAGCACGTAATGTAACGCATATCTTGTCCTCCTTAAGTGTATGGTCAACGGAACTCATCCGGGCAGCAGTCTACTCCAAGTTCAGTGCCTGACAAACGCGGCAATCGGAAACTGTGACACTATCAAGGGGCAGGCGGCGGCTCATTTTGGCTTCGGTCGAACTCCACGAAGCGCGTATGAGCTCCTATTGCTCGCGGCTCGCAGTTCTTCTTTCGATAGACCAGTGAATGCCGCTGGATTCGAGTCCGTCTCGCAACCACGTTTTCCGTAAGGGCACGGCTTTAGCCGTGCCGTAACTGATGCAAAATTAATGCGGCTTCAGCCGCTGAGGGCTGTAATTGGAACGTCTCACACAGCCTCGATTCAAGGCTCCTTGTAGATCACGGCATGCGCGTGTTTGGCGACGATCGCCGCATCCTCGGCCTTGGTCAGCGGAACGACTTTCTGCCCTTCGGGAACGGATTCTGCGCGCATGAATTCCTCGAAACCGGGCGCGGAGAAAATAAACTCAAGATGGAGCGGCTCTTTTCCGGTGTTGTCAACGGTAATCCAGGTGCCCGCGGGAATGAACACCGTGGCGTCGCCGTGCACCTCTCTCACCTTATCTCCCAGAGTTACCCTGGCCGGGCCGTTCTGCAGGAACAGGATTTCGTCAGACCCAGGATGCCGATGAGTTTCGATTTGTTCTCCCGCAGGCAAGTCCTCCGTTCCGAAAACTAGGTGCGACGAGCCGCCATTGCGCGGATCCACTTTCAAAATGAAGAGAGCCGGCGTCTCTTTGAGGCCCTCGATGGGTCTCCACACGCGGCGCTCGCCTTCATTCTTTTCGAGGATGAGCGGGGTCGTCTTGGCCGATTGGGCGTGGAGTGACGACGGCAAAACGGCAGAGCCGCACACCAAGAGTGCACAAACACCCACAAAGGAAGTGGCGGATCGCATCAAGACCTCCTTGTAATTTCGAACAACGCGGTTCGGTTCCGAGGGGCGAAATCTACTCCGCATCTCATGGAAGGTCAAGGCGGCCCGGATTTGAGAGGTAAGAGTCGAGCAGAGAACTCCGTGCCGCGAATTCTCTGTGTTGTATCCTGCTCTAACTCGCCAACGCTCGAACGCACGCAGGCGCGAGGGCCAGCCATCCAATCCAAGTGCGATGGTTGTACCGCAGACACTTTGAAACCGACGACCCTGATTAGGACACGTACTTGGTGAGGACTCTCTCGATCTGCTCTTTCGGCAGCGCGCCGACAATCTGATCGGCCACCTGGCCGCCTTTGAAGATCAATAGCGTGGGAATTCCTCGGATGTTGTACTTGCCCGGCGTATTGAGGTTTTCATCCACGTTCATTTTCATGACCTTGAGTTTGCCGGCGTGGTCCGCCGCAATGGCGTCCACGGTCGGCGAGAGCACGCGGCAAGGACCGCACCAGACCGCCCAGAAGTCCACCATCACTGGCTGGGTCTTACTCGCTTCAATGACTTCCGCCTGAAAATTAGAATCGCTCACTTCCGCTACATGATGTGACGTATTCTCTGCCAACTTTTCCGCCATATTCTCCTCGATTTTTGGGCCGAGTCCCCTCAGGCCTCGTCCGCTAGGAATTAGATGATACTGCCGCCTTTTCGACTCTGGAGCGCCGAGCGGCTTCGTATACCTTCACATAGGCCGCTGCCGACGGCTTCCACGAAAAATCCTTTGCCATGCCGTTCGCTTGGATGGCGCGCCACTGCTTGGGGTCTCCAAACGCGGCGATGGCTTGCCGCAGGCACTCCACAAGCGCCTTCCCGGCGTATGGCTTGAACTTGAATCCGGTTCCCTTCCCCGTGCGCGCGTCAAATTCTTCGACTGTATCGTCCAGTCCGCCTGTCGCTCTCACCACGGGAACCGTACCATAACGCAAGCTGTAAATCTGATTCAAGCCGCAAGGCTCGTAGCGCGAAGGCATCAGGAACATGTCTGCTCCGCCCTCGATCTTGTGCGCCACCGCGTTATCGTACGCGATTTTGACTCCGACTTTCTTGGGATTTTTCCTCGCTATTTCCTGGAACAGTTTCTCGTATTTCGGTTCGCCATTCCCCAGCGCCACCAGGCTAATGTCTTCCTTCATAATTTCCGCTGCGCTTTCCGCAATCAGGTCGAATCCCTTTTGATCCACGAACCGGGAAACGATACCGACGAGTGGCCGCTCCATATTATCCGCTGGCAGGTGAAATGTGGCGAGCAGGTCCTTCTTGCACAGCCTCTTCCCATCAAGATTCTTTGCCGAATACTGCGCCGCGATGAAAGTATCCGATTCGGGATTCCACGCGGCATAATCCACTCCATTCAGAATGCCGACCATGCGATCCCCGCGCGAACGAATCACGCCTTCCAGCCCGCAGCCGAACTCCGGCGTCTGAATCTCTTGCGCATATTTCCGGCTGACAGTGGTCAGATAATCCGCGAATATCAATCCGCCCTTGAGGAAATTCGCCTTGCCGTAAAATTCCAGCGCCTCCATGCGAAAGAGCTCTTCAGGCAATCCTACTTCTTCAAGCGTGGCGCGCGCGAACAAGCCCTGATAACCCAGATTGTGAACCGTGAGTATCACGGGCAGCCCGGCGACCGCGGCATCGCGTTTGTAGAGCGTGCGCAGATACACAGGCACAAGAGCCGATTGCCAGTCGTGGCAGTGCATCACGTCCGGCATCCACACCTGCTTCGCGAACTCAATCGCGGCGCGGCTCAATTCCGCGAAGCGGCGCGAATTATCCGGATAATCACCTTGCTTGTCGCCGTACAGCTTCTCTCGGTCGAAGAATTCAGCGTCGTCCACGAAATAATAGTGGACGCCTTCGAATATCCCCGCCTCCGCGATCGCGGGGAATCGCATCTCTTCGCCAAGCGGGATGCTCAAGCTGGCCAGAACCATGTGTGTCGCTTGATTTCCTCGGTACCGTGGCAGAAGCACGGCTACCTGATGGCCCATTTCCGCCAGCGCGCGCGGCAATGCTTCAACCACGTCGGCTAGACCGCCAGTTTTCGAGAAAGGAAGCCCTTCGGGAGAAACAAAGAGAATTTTCATCAAGCCTCGCGTGAGACATAAACGGTACTGAATCGTCGTAGTCGCGTCAAGATAAACCCAGCAGGCGGAGAACTTGGAAAATTGCTACACTTTCGCGCGCAATGTCGCGGCAAAAACTGGGCCAGCACTTTTTGGCGAATCCGTCGTGGCGTGCGCGAATCGCGCAATCGCTTCCAGTCGCGCTGGATTCCACTTGGCTCGAAATTGGCGCTGGCCATGGCGAGATGACGGAACTCCTCGCGCGAATCGCCCATCGAGTCATCGCCATTGAAACCGATGCTGCGTTAGTCCGCCGCCTCCGCGAAAGGGCCGCCGCTTGGCCCAATGTCGAGATTGTCCATGCAGATGTGCTGTCTCTCGATCTCGGCGCTCTCATCAGCGAACGGTTTTGCGCTTACGGCAATCTGCCTTACTACATCACCTCGCCCATCATTCACCACTTATTTCATTCCTCCGAAAGAATCGAATCCATTCACATCGTCGTTCAACTCGAAGTCGCTGCGCGTATATCTGCGCATCCCGGACGCCGCGACTATGGCTATCTTTCGACGCTATGTCAGTATTACGCGCGACCAGAAATTGTGCTGCGCATACCTCCCGGCGCATTTCGTCCTCCGCCGAGAGTCTCTTCGGCGTTAGTCAAAATGAGCGTTCCCGGTGAGCGCGCAACACTCGGCGTCGAGGAGGATGCTTCGTTCCTCAAGTTTCTTCAGAAATCGTTCGCGCAAAAACGCAAGACTCTTCGTAACAATCTGCGCGTCGTCTACAGAGAAGAACAAGTGGAAAGCGCTCTCTTCGCCAACAAACTCAAATCCAATGTTCGCGCCGAAGAACTGAGTCTTCCACAATTCGCCGGACTGTTTGAGCTGCTGAATAAAGACGGAGGTTCTTAGCTCGCCGGGGCAAGCTTGCGAAATGCGTCGCGCATTCGATCGGGGTAATTTGTGATGATCCCGTTCACGCCGGCCGCGGCGAGCGCCTGCATCTGCTCCGTCTCATTCACAGTCCAGGCAACCACCTGCATGCCGGCCTCTCGGGCCTGCTGCATGAGTTCGGGTGTAACCAGATCTGCGCGCGGCGCGAGCTGTCTCGCTCCTACATTCAACGCAGCTTCAACTGGATTTTCCAGCGGCAGTTCAAACAAAAGTCCAGTCAACTGTGTCGCATCCAGGCACCGGAGATTTTTCAGGATTCGCGGATCAAAGGAAATCACAACCGTGCGCGCAGCCTCGCCCGCGGCGCGCAGCGCAGTCGCAAGTCCGTGATGCATGCCCCACGCCGCGGCATCATGTTTGATTTCCAAATAAAACACGACATCCGCTTCGCGCGCGAACGCCAGGATCTCCTCGATCGTGGGTATTTTCTCGCCTGCGAATTCAGGCCCAAACCACGACCCGGCGTCCAGCTCGCGTAGTTGGTCCAGCGTGAAATCCCGCACCAACCCGCGGCCGTTTGTCGTGCGATCCAGCGCGGCGTCGTGAATTGCTACAAATCGCGCGTCGTGCGAAAGCCGCAAATCCGTCTCGATGAACGTCGCGCCCAGCTCCACGGCTTTGCGGAATGACGCCATCGTGTTCTCTGGCGCGTGCCCGCTTGCTCCCCGATGCGCGATGATCCACGGACTGCCCATCACAGGCCGTATCCTAGCAGAATCCTCGCATTTGCCTGTCCGTATCCCTCGCTTTCCGTGTGCATCCTCCTACGCAGGGTGTCAAATCATCCTCCCAAAATGTGCAAAAGTTGGTCGTAGGCCCCCACCCTTGTCCGCCAACATTTTGCAATGTGAAGAAATAACGGCGGTTATCAGGAAATGTAGTACTCTGCCTCCTGGCGGCTGGATTGCCTCACTTTTTGTCGATATTGGCCCTAGGCGAGATATGGCCCTCTTTATTGTGATGATTGTGGCGCTTGTCGTTGGTCTCACATGGTGGGACTGGCGCGAAGTGCAGCGCCGGCAGGCGCTGCCGGATTGGGCGACGGGGGCGGCGCTGGCCGGGATGGTGGGCGCTGCCTTGATGGGCATCGCGTCAATTGGCTCTGTTCTCTATACGCATACCGTCGGCGAACTTCAGACGGGTTTGGGTTCCGGCCTGTTTCTGCCGCAACTCGTCTTCCTCACCATCGGCCTCGGCGTGATTCTTCTCGCGGTGCGCAAAAAAAGCGCACGCACGCTTCTGCTTCTCGCCGGCATCCTGATGGTTGCTCTCTGGCTCGGCTTCACCCTCTCCGCATAAGTGGCACCTTCCTTTGCGAGCTTCCTAGCTTCACTGATCCGGAATCATCGCGGTCCTACTTCTTCCTCCTTTACCAAAAATAAATATTGTCCTGACGGTAACAGAGGTCCTCAGACTTGAGGAGGGTACTAAAACCGGCCATACCGACCAATTTGGCTCTTTTCGAGGGCAAAACATACCGACCAGAGAGAGCCAATCCGGGAATCGAAATGTCGCTCGAAAACCACTTTTTCGACTGCGGGAAGAATTCGTACATGCGAAAACATGCGTGGATATTGGGGATTTTGCGCCACGGCGGACAAAAGTGCGAAAAAATCGGGATGCAAAATCGAGACATGAGCAGAGGTCCAATTTCGTGAAAAATGGCGAAATTCGGAAAGGCTTATTGTTAAGTTAGATTATGTAAACATGCCCAGTTTTGGTGCAGTCCCCTCCCCCAGAGCCGCCGCTGGGCGCGCGAGCGGCCCGAGTGCGCTCCGTGTTACAGCCGCGCAAGAGCGGGCAGATGAGTCTGCCAAGGTCAGGATTCGAAGATCGAACGGGGAATTTCCGCACATGGTTTTAAAAACAAATCAAATGCCCCACGGAGCATTTCACGATATTTCTTGCGGTCGTAGCCGCGCCAGCCCTCCCACAGGGCATAGGCTCGCACGCGGTCGTTAGGCACAGCGGCCTCGGCATCAGTGATAACGTACTCGATGACCTGGCCGGGGCGGAGCTTTACCTCGCGCCCGAAAAGCTGCTGAGCAGCGATGGCCGTCAGACTGGCCTTCTGGTAGTCGCGCGGCGAGCGCGTGAGCCGTTTACTGATGACCAGGTCTTCCACCATGACATCCCCTTCCTCGACGCGCTCCAAATAACGGGTAAGAATAGCGCGGGCCATTTCGAGTTTTTTCGTGTAGCTCTCAAAATCCTCCGCTTCCGAAAGGATTGTCAGCGCTTCCTTCTGCATCTTCGACACGAGAGGCGGCGTGTCGTGGCGACGGCATTCCAGGCCCCGGACTTTCAACTCGCCATCCGCGCGCACAGCAAAGAAACGGTTGGGCACGGGCACGCTGGCAAACTGCTTGGAAGGCAGAAACACGATATAACGATAGACAGCCTCAACCGCCATCGGCAGACGGGTCTGGCGCTCGATCTCGCAGGCCAGTGTTTCGTAATCTTCCGGCGTGGCGTTTGGCTTGCGGACATAGAGCGAATCCACGAGCGCATGCAGCAGTTCAAAGCCGCGCTTCTCGGCAATCTCCTTTGCCACAAGCAATTTCTCTCGTGCGACGGCGTTGATGGCTTCGTGGGCTTCGATCTTCCCAAATCTCGCGTTCTTGTAGCCCGTGTAGCCGAAGCAACAAACCAGCAGCCACTTCAGGGCCTCGCGCTGCAATTTGTACCGTTGCGCGGAATCGGCAGGCGCTTCGTGCGCGAGTCGTTTTAGCCCCCCACGCTTTTCAATGAGCCTTCCGACGACGCGGCTGGTGATGCCTTGCCGCTTCTCACAGATGCGATAGCCGAGTTCAGGCACGCGAGGGGCGCCGGGGCAGCACGGGCAATTCACCGTCTCGGGCGAGATGTTGAACCGCGCCATGATGGACGGATACTCGCTCACAAAATCCAGTTCCGCGACGTTCTCAAAAAATCCCAGCTTGGGCGTAAAGACCAGCCCACCCCGGTCAGCGGCGAGCAATTCGTCAGGCGATTTCAAGTCTTCCGGTTCAGCCTTCTGCGCCGGAATCAGCACGCCGTCGCGCCAAGCGAGTTCCATCTGCATATAGGAAATGCCCGTGCCGGGCGTGGTGCGAGAGGCGTATTGCACCGGGAGCTTCGTAACTCGCACAAGCTCCCACAAGCCGTCCAGCTGGCACTTGTCGGCCATGAAGGAATTGGCCGCATCCACGTGCAGGCGGCCAAACAGAGTTGTTGACGAATCCTTGAACAGAATACGGCCGTAGCTCATAAAGCTCCGCGCCCGGCTGCGCTCGACTGTCGCGTCAGGGTCGCGGTTCAAGTTCAAGGGGATTCGATAGCGTTCGGCCTGCTGGAGCAACAAGGGCATAATCGTTGAATCGCCCCATTCGCTCAGCAACAAGTCTGGATCGTAGCGCTTCAGGAGCCTGGCAACGTTCGCGGCAGCCGATATGTCGGAATCATCGAGCACATGCGTCTCACCGTCTGCTTCGACTTCGAGCGCCCCGCGCCGGCCATGCGCTGGATTTACATGCGACAACCCCGCAAGGCGCAACTGCATGATGCGGAGCGGCGGCAGTTCATAAGTAAGCGCCCACGGATCGTCCGTGCAAGCGAGCGCAACTATCTGATTGTCTATTCCGGTTTCTGCTTCGACACGCGCCAGAGGAAAGACATGCTTTTGCCAGCAGTACAGCGTGGGAAGCATCAGATCGGAGTCGTAAAGCCGCGCTTCCGGCTTTGCGCGCTGGACAAAATGGACGGCGGGACGAAAGCACAGGGGATCACAGACGGTGACTTCGAGCACGCGGAGCGGCTTGGCCTGCCAGATGTCCCTGCGTTCTGCGAGGCGGCAGTGAGCACGAAATCGCGCCGTAACAAGATGCGCGAGCTGCTCGAGCGCGCGTTCCTGTGTGTGAACATAGAACGCGGGCTGAAACGAAACATCAATCAGCTTGTGCCGAGTCTGGTTCGGCGTCAGCAGCCACAACACCATCCCCTGCGGGGAGGAATAGAGGTCGAGAATCCAGCCTTGGAGTCGCATCGGAGATTCCTTCACGACACAACAGCTTTTCGAGAATGGAGAGACGCTTTTCCTGGTCGAGCGCGATGGACAACAGGATCGCTTCCATCGGGTTATCGTTGCACTGATACGCGGCCGCCTGGGTGTACGAGCGGACACGAAGAAAGAGCCGGTCGAAATGTTTCTGGTCTTCTCGCCGCAGGGCGCGGCGGAATTTTGCCCATCGTTGGACTGCCTGTTCGACAAGCTGAACAAAAGTGGGAATGGTACGGCCCATGTTATCCCCCTGCTGAAAACAGCGTGGATGGAACTGTTTTTCGCTCGTTGATGGCGGGCGTGCTGCGTTCATTTACAGTGAGCTTCCATACCTGTCCGGCGCATGCTTTCAATTGCTCGAAGAGTTTGCGTCGCGATGCGGGGAATGAAGCGGGGTCGGAAAACACAGCAACCGGCAACCGGCCAGCCAGTTCTCGCAACGCTCGCAACCCTTGACGAAAAGAGGTAACAGCATCGGGCTCGCGCACGTCTTCATCGAAATAAAGTTCCGGCAAGGCCGTGACAACCGCGACGTCCGCCGGGAAACCTTCGAGCAGCCGAGGCGCGCGGCGGAGCAGTTCCGTAAGTTGAAAGCAGGTGAAGGCGCGAGCCACGCGGATGTTGCGGTTGAATTCTTGCGCGTCGTGTCCGCGTTGCCGGGCCAAGCGCACCAGCAAGAGCGGATCGAAACGATTGGCTCCGTCGAGGTAAAGCACCCGCCTGCCTTCGAGTAATACACGCGGGAGAAAGTAGTGGGAGAGCTTGTAAATCTGCGGGCAGCCGTAGTAGACCGCCATTCCCTGAATAGGTAGCATCCAGGGCTTCGAAGGGGAATTCGACTTGCTGATTTCGAGCGCGAGTGAAGCCATGGCGGCCGCTCCCTTGGGAAGTCCCGGAGCCAACCATAGTAGGCGAATAAAAAGCGAAAGTCAAATCGGCCGCTGGATCGGGGTGCGAGGCTAAAACAGAGTGGGTTCCCGCGGAGGTTCGCTGGCGATTTTTTCAAGCTCCGGGTAGTGCTGGCGCAGCGGTTCGGGGATTTTCGCCTTCTTGCCGCTGAGCAAACTGATGAGTTGCAGCGCGTTTACCACGCCTTTCCCCTGGTAGTGGTTGTTCGTAATGACAAATGTGGTTTCCGCATGGCTGGATATAGAGCGAATGCGCCCGGCCCACGGCTCAAGTTCCTTTTCACTGTAGAGATAGTTGTAGCGTTCCGAGGGCGGCGTTTCCGGATTGTCGCTAAACCAAGTGTCGTAGCGCCGCCCGTGAAGGCGGACGTAACCAACGGGCGATGTGGCCCGCTGCCCCGGCTTCATCGAATGCCCGATGAGCGGCTGGTCTATGTTGCAGAATCCCACTCCCGATTCGTGAAGCATTTCGTAGAAACTCTTGTCGTTCCAAGTCGCGTGCCGCACTTCCACAACGAGGGGATAATCGGCAAATCGCTTCAGCAGCTTTTTGAGGTAAGCGATGTTCTCCGCCGTGCGGTGGAACGAAAAGGGAAACTGCACGAGCACGGCTCCGAGTTTTCCGGCAGTGTGCAACACATCGAATCCTGCCCGGACAGCAGTTTCATCCTCGGCGGTTGCGTCATTTTCGTGAGTGAATTTCTGCCAGAGCTTCGCTGTGAACAAGAAGCGAGGATTGGCGGACACCCAGGCAAGCCACTGCTGGCAATGCCCGGGTCGAAGCGGCTGATAGAAGGATGTGTTGATTTCGATGGTGTCGAAGTACGCGGCAAGATATGCGGCTTCATGAAATTCGGACGGCTTGCGTTTCGGATAGACGATGCCCTTCCAATCCGGATAAGCCCATCCTGCCGGGCCAATCCGAATCAAGGCGGCACCTTCATGCTCTCGCCTGGCTTTCTGGCTCATGATAGAGGCGATAAACTTAGCAAGCCTAAGATTCGGGGCTGAGAGTGTCAACATCAGCATGTCGTGGCGCAAGAGAGGAAGCGCGTGCAGGGGCGCTACAGCCCTATTTTCCACCCAGTGCTTTGCAGTTCCGGTTGCGGGCTGGAGCGTCCAGTGGTTATTCATAACGGGCGCTTGACAACATATTTGCATAACCATTATGTTTTTCAGGCAAATGAAGAAAATTCCATCCACGATTTCTCCCATCGTTGCCGTCAACAAAAGGGCTCGGAAATCGCTCTACCGGCAGGTTTATGACGCTTATCGCGGAGCCATTGTGGATGGGAGCCTGTGCCCGGGCCAGCGAATTCCATCCACTCGCGTGCAGGCGCTGGAAATCGGAATCTCCCGCACTCCGGTCCTGAATGCGTATGAGCAACTCTTAGCGGAAGGGTATTTTGAGAGCCGCGTCGGATCAGGGACGGTTGTGTCGCGGTCGCTAGCGGAACGGGTCACGGTGTTCCCGGCGACAAGCGCTTCAGCGAAGAGGGCCAGGCCGCGGCGGGTTTCGAAACGCTGCTCGATTTCTTCGACCAGAGAAGACTTACACCGCCGACTCCACGTGGAGTCGTCGGTTGGGAGTCAAGTTGCGTTTGAGCATTTTCCGCTACGGATCTGGAACAGGCTCGTGACGCGCCACTCGCGAAACCTGCAGGCCGATTTTCTTGATTACGGCGACCCCATTGGGCTGAAGGAGCTGCGAGAAGCGATTGCCGCCTACCTGCGAACGGCGCGAAGCGTGCACTGCGAGGCGGAGCAGATTCTGATCGTGAGCGGCTCGCAGCAAGGGCTGGAAATATCGGCGCGCGTGCTTCTCGATCCAGGAGACCGAGTCTGGATGGAGGAGCCCTGCTACGCCTTCGCGCGAAGCGTCTTCGCCTACAACGGCTGCCGCATCGTGCCGGTTCCGGTGGACGCGGAGGGCCTGAACGTGATAGCCGGCATGAAAAAATGCCGGAACGCGCGCGCGGCTCTGGTGACGCCGTCTCATCAGTTTCCCCTTGGCACGACGATGACCGCCTCAAGACGCCTGCAATTGCTGGATTGGGCAGAACGCAATGGATCCTGGATACTCGAAGACGATTATGACAGCGAGTTTCGGTATGAAGGCATGCCGGTCGCTTCGCTGCAAGGCCTCGACCGAAATTCACGAGTCATATACATCGGGACGTTCAGCAAGGTCCTGTTTCCCGCTTTGCGGTTAGGTTACGTGGTGATTCCCGCGGACCTTGTGGAGCGTTTTCTGGCCGTTCGGCTCGCCATGGATATATGCCCGGCATCCTTTCCTCAGATGGTGCTGGCGGATTTCATTCGCGAGGGCCATTTTTCACGCCACATCCGAAGGATGCGCGCTGTGTACGCGGAACGCCGGAGCGCTTTGATCGAGAGTATTCACAAGGAACTGGGTCCGGCGGCGGAGATTCAGGGCGCTGAAGCGGGCATGCATCTTTCCATAATCTTGAAGGGGATCTCAGACCGCGAGATCGCTGCACGCGCGGCTCGCCAGGGCACTTCGCTGGTTCCTCTCTCGCTTCTCTATACAGGCAAGCCGACGCGGCAGGGGTTTATCCTGGGATTTGGCAGCACAACGGTGAAAGAAATACCGGACGCGGTGCACAAACTGCGAATCGCGTTGGATTTGAAATGAAAATTGAGGGGAGCGTCTCCGATTTTCCGATTGGCCTACTGGTCAGCACTTGACGGGGCAAGGACTGCCGATGAAGACGAATTTGCCAGCGCCCAAGAACCTCCCCAGAGAGCGACAGCGATGAGGAAGCTGGACCATAGAGAGGCGAAGTTCGATCTTCCGGGAATGACGTACAGGCCGAGGACTGTAAGGAGATGAAGCGTGAAAACCCAAATCGCGAACATCAGGCCGAGGCAGGCCGTACTCCAGCGCACCAAGACATTCAGGCCGAGGCTCAAACCGGTGGCGATGAAACCCGCGCCAAAGAACGCGACCCAAAAAACGTGCCACGGAATCCAATTCGGTATCAGCGCCCCGATCGGGGCCAGAGCGAGGAAGTGGTCCACTCCAAACACGATAAGAGACAGCGCGAGCAGATAGCGACTTGCACGTTCCAGCAGGCTCGGTATCGCTTTCCGTCCCGGCAACAGCCAAGCGAGAGCCGCGATCGCGAGAGGCTCAAATACGGCGGTACGCAAGCCCATATTGCCTGGAATCACCGCATTTCTCGGCGCGTTGAGGACAACCGCGCCGAGAAACATCAAGCCTCCCGCCAGCAGCGCGGACGTTCGCAATGTGCGCTTGAATAGAAGGCCCGCGCCGCAAGCCGCCAGGACCGCGCCGAACAGATACGCGAGCCAGGGAATCGCGGGGAGAAAGGGAAGAACTGGAATGACTCTGACTTTAGGGTAAGCAAGCGGCGGATACAGGAAAACGGCCCTGTGCGCGCACACCAATGTCTCGACACCCAAGCCGATGATCGCGAGGGAAAATACGGCGCGGCCGGAGCTGAGCAGCACATCGACCGCGCGTTCGAGTTGCGTTTTTTCCATCAGAACTCCTCACAGCGCTCCAATTTCCCGAGACATCAGCCAGAGCGACCCGGGATCTCGCAGGTCCGTGATTTCAAACTGAAATCACTCGCTGACGACAAATCTGAAGGGTTTCTTACAAAATGGTTAAAGCGCCACGCTGGCGCCGTGATATTACTGAGCGGCCTTGATCGAGATCACTTGAATCGTATCCCCGTTGAGCGTTCCCCGCACTTCCACCTTTTCTCCGGCAAACGCCTTCGCTTTTTTCTGATTACTCAGGTTGTAAACTTTCTTGTGTTCTTGATCGGCGAGAACGAACGTGGTTCCATCAAAACCCTTCACGCAGCCGAGCGTGCACCTTTTCTTGTCGGCCAAGGGATGCTGCAGGCCGCACATGCTGTCGCTGATATCCCCGACGAATACGGTCCCACTGTCTTTGTCTTTCGCACCGTTTGGCACGGCAAAGCTTACGGTGACCGCCGATGCGATAGCAGCCGTCAAGTACAGGAGCTTCCTGATGTTCATTAGTCTTCCCCCTTTGTCCACTGAAATTCGAGATTGCTTCTCCGGTCGCTGACGACGGCCCACCGAAAGACCAAAGGCGTACGGGTCAGCTATGGAGCGTCTAAATTTCTCGCACAAAGCTGGTCGGCCGCAATGACCACTTGGAGAAGCTCTCTAATAGCCATTATGACGCGGCCCTTGCCGGGGAAGATGAGCCCTTTTCTTATTCCCCATTCCCTGCTCTGGATTCCTAGCGTCGCCGTTTCAGTGGCTCTATTGAACATGTTGGATTGCCATCCGGATCAGCGCTCCAAGAAGCGCCGGCGGCAGAAACCGAGCTTGCAACGATTATCGCGGCGTTCCGTCGGACCACTTAGGCGACAGAATCACGAAGACGTCCACTGGCTCAGGAGGGCCCGCTAAGTTTCGTGGACCCTGCGAAACCGGGGAGCCGGGCGAACCTCCGCCCCAATCTGTGCCCTGGGGAACATAAAACATCATATGGGGAGCGTTATCAATACCGTCGCCAAGGTACGCTCCCTTCGACATCATGTAGCACATTCCGCCGGGCGCGAGGGGCGGCAGTCCGTCCTTGCCGTATGCTCTTACGCCGGCAATGATCTGAGCCTCGGACTGTCCGGCCAATGCCAGCTCTGTCTTTTTGTTTGTGAGCGGCACGAAAAAGCGCGCAGCGGTCGGATTGTAGCAAATGGGAAAGCGGGACTTGAAGTTCCAAAACTCAGGGTCGTTACCGAGGAAGTTAAGGCCCGTCCATGATCGTTCCACGAGGCACGCGAAGCCGTTCTTGCCCTTGATTGCGGTTTCGTAACCATGCGGTCCGAAGACCAAAACCTCGGCATCCTTTGAGATAGATGGCGGGGCGGCACTCCGCGCCAGAGCGATTTCGGCGTCGCGCCCCATCAAGTATTGGTCAATCGGGGCAATGCTCGGATAGGGCGATTTGGCGTCCTGAGCTTTCGCATGCCAGGCCACACTTAACGCGAGAGTTCCCAAGACGATTATCTTGACTATGTTACTGTTCATTGGCTCCTCCTAAGAGCGCGTTTAAAAACCTCTGGCTGATCTCTTGTACTTGCGCGGTCGACTTGGCACGGTCGCGCATGGCACAGCCCCTCTTGGACGATGCGCCGTGGGCGCGTCTCGAGCCGTTGCTTCCGAAGCCCCGTCGTCCGTGCTACACGCCGCAATCGCAAGGGCACCTGCAGCAATGGAAAACGTGGTGGCCAGGTATCCGCGAGTCATGCTGCGAAAGTTTACCGCTGACGCTTTGCGTCGACGCGCTTGGCGGCCACCTTGCTCGCCGATGGGGCGCCTTGCTTCGCCATCTGCGCCTGCCCCGCCTTGGTCCTCAAGCGTGATTGTTCGTACATCTCGATCCACTTCTCGCTCGAAATCGCCGAGATCAGCTTGCCGATCGCTTGGAGCGGCAAATCGTCCGGCGACTCGAAATGAACGCAACACTTCCCCATGTCGAGCTTCTTCCCCGCCGCCTTGAACGCCGCCTTCCGCTGGTCGAGCTGACTCGCACTCCAAAACGCGCCCATCAGGTAGAGCGAGCAGTAGCTCTTCTGCGACGAGAGCGCGACGTAGCAGATCGGCTGCTTGTTGTAAGTGTCTGGATATCGAGACAGGGGGATCGTCCAGCCGATCGTGCCCCAGACGAGGCACTCATCGTAGCCGCGCGGAATATGGTTGTTCACGAATGCGCGCACCGTCGTGATCGTCTTCGCACGATCGGCGGGGAGTGAGGCGATGTATTGCGCTGGCGTCTTGACGTTCGATGGTGGTTTCATGGATTCGTCGCCCTCCCGAACGAAGCTCATCACAGAACGTTTGAAAATCAGCCGGCGGCAAAAACCAAGCCCGCAATGACTACTGAGGCGTTCCGTCCGACCACTTGCGCAAAGGAATGAGGTATAGAGTTACCGGTTGCGGCGTGCCCTCAACCAGCTTTTCCCCCGTTATGACCTGGGAGATGGGGACATCGGCACCCCATGCCGTGCCTGCCGGCATGTAAAACATGAGATGGGACATGTTGTGGCTGCCGCTATCCGTAAGGTACGAACCCTTGGACATCATGATACACATTGCTCCGGGCTCCAGAGGGGGCACCTCTTTTTTGCCGAATGCTATGATGTCTTTGAGGACTTGATCTTTGGGCTCCCCAGCCAGCACCAGCTCGGCTCTCTTCACAATCAGTGGAAGGATGCTCTTAGCAGCAGGCGGGTTGTAGCAGTTCGCGCTACGATTCTTGGGATTCCAAAACTCCGGGTTGTCGAAGGGAGCGTTCCACGCTCGTTCCACGAGGCATACGAAACCATTCGTGCCTTTGACAGCTGTTTCGTAGCCATGCCGTCCGAGGGCCAAAACCTCAGCGTCGCGCGAGACCGACTCCGGGGCGGCACTCCGCGCCAGAGCGATTTCGGCGTTTCGGTCTGCCATCATGTATTGCTCGACCGGGGCCATGCTCGGATAGGGCGACTTGGCGTCCTGCGCCTGAGCCTGTACATGCCAAATCGAACCCACCACGAAGGCTCCCAAAATGAGTATCTTGACTATGTTACGGTTCATTCTTTCCTCCTAAGGGCTAATTCCGAATCGCCCAAAAAGGGCTCAGACTATAGATGGCAAAACGCCTCGGCCAGTTATCCCGTATTCAGTGATGCGTATCGCGCAATGAGGTCTGCCACGGCATCGGGCTGATCCTCGACCACATAGTGCACAGAATTTCGGATTATAGCGGTCTCGACCTGGGACCATCCGTTCGCGCGAAGACCCTCCGCAATCTTGGGAGCCAGTTTTGCAAATGGCGACCCATCCGCGGCAGCGAAGAGCAACGGCACCGAAGTGGAGTTGCGTTGCGCCGCATTGAATTCGGCATCTTGAGGAAACGCGCGGTATATCTCAAACATCGCATGAAGCTGCGCCAGAGTGGCATACGATTTCAGGTAATGGGCCACTTCCTCCTGTGTGAATTTGCCAAAATGGTAGAAGTAGCTAAAATAGTCGGCCTGCCGCCCGGCGACAAGTTTCTCCGCAAGGCCCGGAACCTGCATGAATCGGACGTGCCATATACCAGGATTTGCCACGAAATCATCCCAACCGGCAATCCCGGGAATGGGACATTCGAGAATCATCACTCCGCGAGAGTCTTCCGGAAAACGACGAGCGAACGCGTAGGCTATCATCCCGCCGACGTCGTGACCGACGACATAGACGCGGGGCAATTTCAGGACCCCGACGAGCTGATGAATGTCCCCCGCGATATTGGCGGCATCATAGCCGCCGGGCTTCGCTGTGGAGCCGCCCACCCCTGGCAGATCGATTGCGATGACCGTGAATTGCTTCGCCAACACGGGCATGATGGAGTGGTACTCGAACCAGTCCAGAGGGAAGCCGTGGATCAGAATGACAGCGGGCCCACTGCCTACGCGAACGTAATGAAGGGTGATGCCATCCACGCTGGCCAACTCGGACACGAATTTCGTGTCCGACGTCTTCGCGAGGGAATTCGTATGTCGGGGCACCTGCGCCTGAGAACAAATCGCAACCCACCAAAGGAAAATGGGAATGGCGAAGAAACCCAGGCGGCGAGACTGGCCATTCATAGGCGTCTGTCTGATAGCGCGGACCCTCTGTAACGCGGGGGATTTTACCAAACAGTTCACTGGATTGCTCCTAGTTCTTCATGTCGCAACCTGAATCGAAGTGGCCAAGGCACTTAGACGGAATTTCCGTTTTGAACTTCCCTTAATGTGACGAGTGAGGAGGAGTGATTTCGACAAGACGGCTAGGAAAAGTTTGCCCGCTTTTGCAGCAAAAACTGCCTGACGGCCGGGTCCTCGGCCAGGCCCACCGCCCGGTCGAGAGCATCCGAGGCCTCGCGCAGGTTCCCCAATCGCTGCAAGAGATGAGCGCGAACGGCCCAGTAAGGCTGATAACTGGAGACGGCCTGGGGATCGACCGAATCCAGGACGGCGAGCCCTGCTTCGGGTCCTTTCGCCTCGGCAAGGGCCGCGGCGTAGCCAGTTTGGGTGCCGAGCGCAGGGGAGATGCGGATGAGCTGTTCGTAGAACAGCACGATCGCACTCCATTCGGTGCGTCCGCTGCGCGCGCGCTCCGCATGCACGGACTGAATCGCCGCTTCGAGCTGAAACCGACCGGCATGACCATGCCTCGAGGCTTCGGCAAGATGGCGCTCGGCTTCTTCGATCAAGGGAAGCGACCACTGGCGCGGGTCCTGCTCGGAAAGAGGAACGTAGCGGCCGTCCGGCGACCGCCGCGCGGATCGCCGCGCTTCACAGTGGAGCATGAGAGCCAGCAAACCACGAACCTCCGCGTCCGCCGGCATTTGCTGCATGAGGACTCGCGCGAGCCAGATGGCTTCGTCGGCCAAATCGCGTCCGCGCTGATCGGCGCCCACCATGTCGTCCCAGCCGATGCCGAAAGCGGCATAAATCGCTTCGAGGACTGCGTCGAGCCGCGGCGGAAGGTCAGGCTCTTGCGGAATCTCGAAGCGGATGCCGCCGTCGCGGATCTTCGTCTTGGCTCGCACCAATCGCTGACCCATCGTGGCGGGCGAGATCAGGAAGGCATGGGCGATGCGAGCCGCATCCAGACCGAGAACCGTCTGGAGCATAAGCGGCGTATGCATGGCCGGATTGATCGCTGGGTGGGCGCAGACGAAGAGCAGTTTGAGCCGTTCATCCGGAAACTGCGCAGACTCCTTGGGACTCTCCCTGATGAGTTGAAGAGTGGGCTCGCTCGCCAAGACCACTCGCTGATGGCGCGCAAGGTCGATCAAAGAGTGACGCGCCGTGGTCAACAGCCAAGCCTCCGGGCTTTGCGGGACACCGAACCTGGGCCAAGTATTGAGCGCTGCAAGCAACGCGTTACTGAGGGCGTCTTCAGCAGCAGCCACGTCGCGCGTGTGAGAGGAGAGATAGGCCACAAGACGACCGTACGATTCGCGGGCCACGCGTTCGACCTCGCGATGTGTGTCTTCTTGTCCGCTTCCGTTCATCCCGTGATCCGCTGCTTGCGTTCACGAGCCAGCGGCCGGACCTCCACGGCACCCAGCGAGGCTGCCGGGCAGCGCGCGGCCCAGTCGAGCGCTGCATCAAGCGAGGGAAGCTCCAATACCAAGAATCCTGCCACTTGCTCCTTGGTTTCCGCGTACGGGCCGTCCTGCACGCCGCGCTTTCTTTCCTTGACTCGCACCGTAGTGGCTGTCTCCGGCAGATCCAGCGCATCGCCGCCGACGTACACGCCTGCAGCAACGAGCGCCTTGTAGTAGCCCCGCCAGGCGCCGAGATAGGGGTCGTTGTCGTCGTTCTTGCGCGCTTCAAAAGCCTCTGGGGATTCGTAGATTAACAGGGCGAATTGCATTGCCTCTCTCCTTAGAGCACGATTGGCCAGCTCTTCTTGCGTCTGAACATGAGACGGATGGGCAGCCGCCCATTCGACAGATTTCAGGAAGTCCCGCGCCACTCGCCATTAGTTTCCTGCCCCACACCTAGCGCTTGTAGCCGATTTTGCGGACGAACTGGCGGCGCTGGAGCTCGTGCTCGGGGGCTTCGACGCCCTTGGGCGCGCTGCCGTCCACGACGCCGAGGACGCCGCGGCCCTGCTTCGTCTCCGCGACAATGACTTCGACGGGATTCGCCGTAGCGCAGAAGATCGTGCAGACCTCGAAGCAGTCCTTGATGCGCGCGAGGAGATTGATGGGATAGGCGTCGCGGACAAGAATGACGAAGAGGTGACCGGCGCCGATGGCCTGGGCGTTGGCGATGGCGGAGCGGCGGAGGTCGTCGTCATTCGATTCGACGCGCACCAGGCACGGACCGGAGGCTTCGTTGAAGGCAATAGCGAATTTCGCGCCCGGGACTGTGTTGACGATGGCTTCGAACAGATCCTCGGCCGTCTTGATGAAATGCGCCTGGCCGAGAATGATATTCGCGTTTTCGGGTATTTCGACGCGCACGCTCTGAAGTTCCATGGTCGCCTCACGAGGAAAAACATTTTCCGCTTTGCCGCAACGCCGGTGCGTGTTCCACGGCGGCACCGGGCGGGAAACCATTATCAGGGCGGGAGTTGCGTGGGGCAAGAGCAGGCGCGACTGGCGCCGTTCCAACTTGATTCGCCAAAGTGATTTCGAAGGGTTGAGGCAGTGCCTGATTTTGCTCCCGTTCACCGCCGTTCGTCCCAGATAGTTGGAACGGCACTGGCACGCGGCGTGCACGCACCGTCTTGGAAAAGCCCGCATCTAATTGGTTGTGAGTTGGCGGTGAGTTGGCTGCGCCGGGGGAAGATTCCCACTGGCGGAATTTGGGCCAAGGAACTCGGGCCAGGAAAGCGGCTGGATATGCTGTTTCGGACCATTCAACAGGCGAAGCGGTTCTTCAAGATGATCCTCGGATTCACTTTGCTCCTCCTCGGCGTCGTAATGATTGTCAGCCCGGGGCCGGCGTGGCTGGTGATTCTGCTCGGGCTGGGGTTGCTGGCGGCGGAATTCGTCTGGGCGCGGCGGTTGCTCGAACGCATGAAGCGCGAAGGCGGCCGCATTCGCGACGCCGTGCTGATGCGGAATCACGCACGCGGGACGTAAGTTTAGCGCGGATTTTGTTCCGCAATTGGTTCCGGCGAAGTCTTTTCCTCCGTCGTTTTGGGGGCACGCATGACTGAGTAATCCTTTCGGTCCTCAGGGGTTAAAACCCCTGAAAAAGACGCGGCTTATGTCGTGGCTAAAGCCACGACCCACAAATCCTTCGACGTTTTCAGCAGACTGCGAACGCTCCGACCCCCTAAGATGGCACACCGACCTTCTGACTCCGAACATTAGATCCTTTCTGCCTGCGCGGTTTGCGCAACTAAAATTCCTGCTGTCCATTCGCGCTCCAGTTGTGGTTTCATTTCCGCAGCAGCGGGCGAGGAGACAGGCATGGCGAAACGTTACGACAGATGGTCGGGAAAATGGGCGCTGGTGACTGGCGCGAGCGCGGGAATCGGACGCGCGCTTGCCGAGCAGCTCGCCGCGAGCGGCACGAACCTGGTGCTGACGGCGCGGCGGCGCGACCGGCTGGAGCATCTGGCGTCGCGGCTGGCGAACGAGCACGGCGTCAAGACGGAGATTCTCGTCGCGGACCTGGCGCGGCCCGAGACTCCCGGGCAGATTCACGCATTCGTCCAAGGCAAGAGCCTTGAAATCGAGCTGCTGATCAACAACGCGGGGTTTGGCGCGTACGGCGCGTTCCACGAGTCGCCGCTGGCGCGCGATTTGGAGATGGTGCGGGTGAATTGCACGGCGGTCGTCGAGCTGACGCATCTTTTTTTGCCGGAGATGGTGGCGCGACGGCACGGCGACATCTTGATCGTCGCCTCGGTCGCGGGATTTCAGGCCGTGCCGTACATTTCGCTGTACGCGGCGACGAAGGCGTTTGATTTGCATTTCGCCATGGGCATCGCAGAGGAGGTGCGGAGGCATGGCGTGCACGTTTGCGCGTTATGCCCCGGTTCGACGACGACGGAGTTCCGGGAAGTCGCGGGGCAGCCGCCACGCACGTTTCGCGGCGCGGAGCCAGCGGAGAAAGTCGCGCGAGTCGCGCTGCGCGCTCTCGCTCAGGGCAAGAGCAGCGTGATTTCCGGATTCAAGAACCGAATGAACGTCGAGGGGCAGCGGCTCGCGCCGCGGCGGCTCGTGACGCGCATCGCCGAGGGGATGTTTCGGCCGAGCTGATGAACCGCGCATTGGTCCCACCCTTGCTGCGCGAGGGGCGCCCGGCACTGAAGGAGCCAGGGGGCGCAACAACATCATCTCTGACCAGCAAGTATAGAGCTCCCGTGGGATTTACTGATGCGAAGTCCTTATCACTGCGCTCATTTATGGCGTCGGAGGAGCGTTCATACTGTTTCTATCATGAGACCCCAATCCGATCTGTTCATAGCGAAAGTGATTGGCTTCGCGCTGATTCTCTGTCTGGCGCTGCCAGTCGTTTCGCTGTGTCAAACGACAACAAATGAAAGCCACCGAGAAGCATTGATTGTATTGCCTTCGAGTTCTGATGTTAAGTACGCGAAGGTTCAGGGGACATTCCAGTTGACATACAAAGTCAGAGTCGGCTATCCAGCGAAAACTGCGCTGAACAGAATTTCCGAGAAGCTGCGCCAGCAAGGGTGGAAGCCGCTGAAACAAGACTTTTTCAACCCCGCAATTCCTTCTTCGCTCGTTCGCGGATGGACACAATTCGCAGATCAAACCACTACGCCGGAGACCAGGGTGACACAGTGGATGGCCGAGTGGCAGGACTTACACCAAGATATCGTTTCCTATACGCTGCGATACCGCTACCCAACGACGGACAATGAGTACCCTCGCGATCTCGCCGTCGCCGCCATCTTCATTCCAGCGCCGATCGCCATCAAGATGCGGAATGTCGGGCCCAAATAGGCGGCTATAATTCCCGACTCCAATTTTGCGCAACATTATTCCTCGTCGGTGCCTTTGGCGGCGGCGAGTTTGGCGATGACGGACAAATCCTCAAGGGTCGTGGTGTCGCCGGAGACGCCGCCTTTTTCGGCGACTTCGCGGAGGAGGCGGCGCATGATTTTTCCGCTGCGCGTCTTGGGGAGCAAGTCGGCGAAGCGGACTTCGGACGGGCGCGCGATGGTGCCGATGGTGACGGCGACGTGTTCGCTGAGCGCGGCGCGCAATTGCTGCGAGGGTTCGTTGCCGGCGCGGAGCGTGACGAAGCAGACGATGGCTTCGCCCTTGATTTCGTCGGGGCGCGCGACGACGGCGGCTTCGGCGACAGCGACGTGGCTGACGAGCGCGCTTTCGATTTCCATGGAGCTGAGGCGATGGCCCGCGACTTTGATGACGTCGTCCACGCGGCCGAGGACCCAGATGTAACCATCGGCGTCGCACTGCGCGGCATCGCCGGTGAAATACACGCCCGGGATGCGGCTCCAGTAATCGCGCTTGAAGCGCTCGTCATCGCCATAAATCGTGCGCAGCATCGAAGGCCAGGGCTTTTCGATGACGAGATAGCCCGTTTCGCCCGGCTTCACAGGTTCGCCTTTCATCGAGACGACGCGAGCGGCCACGCCCGGCATGGGAAGAGTAGCGGAGCCGGGCTTCGTGGGCGTCGCGCCCGGGAGAGGCGAGATCATGATGGAGCCCGTTTCCGTCTGCCACCAGGTGTCCACGATGGGGCAGCGATTTTTGCCGATGACTTCGAAATACCATTTCCATGCGGCGGGATTGATTGGCTCGCCGACAGTGCCGAGGAGGCGCACGCTTGAAAGATCGTGTTTCGCGAGCCAGTCGCTGCCCCAGGCCATGAAGGCGCGCACAGCGGTTGCAGAACTATAGAAAATCGAAACTTTGTAACGCTCGACGATTTCCCAGAAGCGATCGCGCTGGGGAAAATCGGGCGCGCCTTCGTACATCACGCAGGTGGCAGCGTTGGCGAGCGGGCCGTAAACGATGTAGCTGTGGCCGGTGACCCAGCCGATGTCGGCGGTGCACCAGTACACGTCGTCGTCGCGGAGATCGAAGACGAGTTGCATCGAGTACATGCAGCCGAGCAAATAGCCCGCGGAAGTGTGCAGAACGCCTTTCGGTTTTCCAGTCGTGCCGCTAGTGTAGAGGATGTAGAGCGGATGCTCGGCGTCGAAGGGCGGTGCGGGGCATTTCGGTGACGCTTTCGTCTCAAGTTCATCCCACCAGAGATCGCGCTTTGAATTCCAGGCGATCTTTTCGCCGGTGCGCTTCACCACGACGACTTTTTCAATAGTGGGACAGGATTCGATGGCCTTGTCGGCAGTGTCTTTCAGCGGGACGACGTGGCCGCGACGAAAGCCGCCGTCAGCGGTGATGAGGATTTTCGCTTTCGCGTCGGCGATGCGGTCGGCGAGCGAGACGGCGCTGAATCCGCCAAAGACGACGGAATGAATCGCGCCGATGCGCGCGCAGGCGAGCATGGCGATGGGCAGCTCGGGAATCATCGGCATGTAGATGGCGACGCAATCGCCGTCCTTGACGCCGAGAGAGAGGAGCGCGTTGGCGGAGCGGCAGACGCGTTCATGCAATTGCGCGTACGTGAATTTCACTTTCTTGCCGTCTTCGGCCTCCCAGTGGAGCGCGATTTTCTTGCCATTTTTCTTGAGGTGGCGGTCGAGGCAGTTGTGCGCGACGTTGAGCTTGCCGCCGGAAAACCATTTCGCATGCGGCAAATCCCATTCGAGGACTCTTTTCGGTTTCTCGAACCAGTCGAGGAGTTTCGATTGCTCGCCCCAGAAGGCGGCGGGATCCTTCGCGGCTCGGGCGTAGAGCTTGCGATACTCGTCGAGGGAGCGGATGCGCGCGTGTTTCTGAAACTCCTTGGGAGGCGCGATGGGCTTTTCTTTGAGGACCTGCGGATCGAATTCCTGCATGAAGCCTCCCAAAGGGCTGGCGTAGGATTGCGACTATAAAGTACGAAACGCGGATGGATGGGTCAAGCTAAGTGCTGTGTCGCAAGGTTAACGCGCAGACGACGTCGCGCGGTCGAGGAGCTCGACGACGTGGAAGACCTCCTGGCCGGTCGCGTGCAGTTTTGCGCCGGCGCGAAGCTGAAGAATGCAGCCGGGATTCGCGGTGACGATTGCCGAGGCGCCGGTCGAACGCGCGTTTTGCATTTTGTCCGCGAGGATTTCAAGCGAAGCCTTCGTTTGCGTGACGTTGTAGACGCCTGCGGAGCCGCAGCAGTGGTCCGCGAGCGGCATTTCGACAAAATCGATTCCCGGAATCGCGCGAATCAATTGCCGCGGAGCTTCGCGGATTTTCTGCCCGTGGAGCAGGTGGCAGGAGTCCTGATACGTCACGCGCATTTTCATCTCGCGCAGCGGGGCGGATAAGCCGAGATCGGCGAGAAATTCGGTGACGTCGCGGACCCTCGCGGAGAACTTAACAGCGAGTTCCGCGGAACGACGATCACTCTCACTCTGCCGCCGATCAGCATCGTTCGCGTCTGCAGCAAACAAGTGCGTGTATTCCTTGAGAGTCGAGCCGCATCCTGCGGCGTTGGTGACGATGGCGTCGAAATCCTCGCGGAGAAACGCGTCCATGTTCTTGCGAGCGAGGTCGCGGGCGACGTCGCGCACGCCCGCATGGGCCGCGAGGGCGCCGCAGCAAAGCTGGCCAGCGGGAACGACAACTTCACAGCCGTTGGCCTGCAGGACGCGAACCGTGGCATCGTTCAACGCCGTGAACGTGACCTGCGCAACGCAGCCGGCGAAAAATGCGACGCGTGCGCGACGTTCGCCGCGAGCGGGGAACGTCTGGCCGAGGCGTGAGAAGAAAAAGTCGCGGTCAACGCGCGGGAGAAGCGCGGCGCGTTCCTGCAATCCGAGGAAACGCAAAATGCCAGCGCCGCGAGCGAGAGATTCGAGACCGGAGCGCTGATAGAAACCGACGAGGCGCGCGATTTTTGCGATGCGAGCGGGATCCGGCAGAAGCTTGAGATAAACGTACCGGCGGAGAAAGCGTGCGCGGCGCGGACGCTTAAAGTTGTTTTCGATTTGCGCGCGAGCCAGCTCGACGAGCTTGCCGTATTCGACGCCGGAGGGGCACGCGGTTTCGCAAGCGCGGCAATCGAGGCAGCGGTCAATGTGCGTGACGAACTGGTCGCCGAGTTCGAGGCGGCCTTGATCCACGAGCGCCATCTGGCGGATGCGGCCGCGCGGGGAATCGGCTTCATTGTGCCAGAGGCGATACGTGGGGCAGGCGTTGAGGCAAAGGCCGCAATGGATGCAGCGCGAATAATCGGCGTACTGCGGCTTGTCGCCGGCGGTGAAGCCGCTGAGCGTGGCGGCGAATTCGCGCTGCGCTTCCTCGTGCGTGATGGGAGGAACGCCGGCCATTTTCCTAGAGGCCTCCCACGAAGCGGCCCGGGGCGAAAATTCCGCGAGGATCGAATGCCTGCTTCACTTTTTGCATGAGAGAAAAATCCGGGCGACCCGCGCCCCAGATGTTGATTTCGCGCTTGAATTCGAGCGGGCACCAGGGGATCGTGGCGCTGGTCTTCCACCAATTGGCGCTGGTGTCGAGCATCGCGGCGCAGGCCTGCTTGAGTTGCGGCATGGCGCCGAGATTTTCTTCCGCTGGAAGTAGAGCGACACAGGCGACGCCGATGCCGCGAAAGGCTTGGACAATTCGCAAAGAGAATTTGTTCGCGATGCCATCGCTGCCCTCGCACAGGCCCGCGAAATTTTTCGGGAGACAGCTCACACGAAAAATTGCCGCCTGCGGAGACGCGCGCAGAATCGCGGCAGGAAGTTCACAGATCGCGGACCAGATTCGCGATTGCGAATCATTTTTCAGCAATTCGAAGGATTCGAGGGAGTCGCGATCGGCAATTTGCGCCATCGCTGACAGCTCGCGCTCGCAGCGCGCAATGACGCTGTCGTTGCCGGCGACGCCGACGGCCACCCACCAGGCGGAATCGTGTCCGGCGAAAATCGGTTTGCCGCGCTGAGATGCGTTCAGAATTGCCGAGGCCGCAGGAGAAAGAATCTCGACAGCCTGCGGGCGCAGCAACGATTTCTGAATCGCGCGGTTGAACTCGAACGCGCCGTTGGCCCAGCGAAAGGCGGCGAGAACCGTCGCGGAGCGCTGGGGAAGCGGGAACGTACGGAGATTGACGCGCGTGATGACGCCAAGAGAGCCGATCGCGCCGAGAAAGAGCTTGTGCAAATCGTAGCCGCTGACATTTTTGACGACACGGCCGCCGCTTTTTGCCAGAGCGCCTTCGCCGGTGACAAACTCCATGCCGAGGACGAAATCGCGCGGCGTGCCATAGAGCTGGCGCAGCGGGGAGTCCACGCCGCTCGACAATGCGCCGCCGATCGTGGCGCGGTCGTAAAACGGAACTTCGAGCGGAAGGAATTGGTTGTGCTCGGCGAGCGCGGCGGCGAGCTTGGAGACAGAGATGCCGGATTCAACGCTTAAGGTCAAATCGCCCGGATCGTAGGAAATCACGCGGTCGAGACGAGTCATGTCGATCGCCAAATCGTAGCGCGAAGGAGTCATGCCGATGCCGAGCTTCGTTCGCGCGCCGCAAGGAATCACCGCGAGATTTTCCGCAACAGCGAGTTTGACGAGTTCCGCGACCTCATTCGCTGTGCCGGGCCGCACGGCAGCGGTTGGGCGCTTGCCGTCAACTTCGTAGGCTTCGAGATGGCGCGGATCCGTGACGGCATTTGTGGCGCCGACGATGTCCGCCAGGCGCGAAGGCATCACGTTCGCAGGCGAACTCATGCGGGAGCCGCGCCTTGCTGCACGAGAGGACGGATGCGAACTTCGCCGCAACCCTTGCCAGTGGGAAATATTTTCGCGGGATTGAGGAGCGCGTCGGGATTGAAGGCGTCGCGCACGCCGCGCATCAAGGCGAGATCAGCCTCGCTGAATAGAAGTGGCATCAAACGATCCTTCTCCATGCCGACGCCGTGCTCGCCCGTGATCGTGCCGCCCATTTCGATGCAAAACTTGATGATCTGATCGGCGGTCGAGACGGCGCGCTGGAATTGCTTTTCGTCGCGGGCGTCGAAAAGAATGATCGGATGCAGATTGCCGTCGCCGGCGTGGAAAATGTTGCCGATCTCAAAACCGTTTGCTTTGCCGATGCGGTCAATTTCGCGCAGCGTCTGCGGCAATTTGGTGCGCGGGATGACGCCGTCCTGAACGTAGTACGTTGGCGAGAGGCGGCCGACGGCCCCAAAGGCGTTCTTGCGACCTTTCCAGAGCAACTCGCGCTCCTTTTCGTCGCGCGCGACGCGAACTTCACGCGCGCCGTGCTGGCGGCAGACTTCGGTGACGGCGACGGCCTGCTCCTCAGCGGATTCGCGCAAGCCGTCCACTTCAATCAGCAGGACAGCGGCGCTATCGAGAGGAAAGCCCGCGTGCACCCACGCTTCGACGGCGCGAAGAGTCCAGCCGTCGAGCATTTCGCAAGCCGCGGGCGTGATGCCACGCGCCGTGATTTCAACGACGGTTTCCGTCGCGTCGTCCACGCGATCATAAATCGCGAGGAGGGTCTTCACGGCTTCGGGCAGGCGCGTGAGACGCACGGTGATTTCGGTGACCAGAGCCAGTGTGCCTTCCGAGCCGACGAGCAAGCCGCAAAGATCGTAGCCGGGCGGATCGAGCGTCTTGCCGCCGGTGCGAATGACTTCGCCGGTGGGGAGAACCAGCTCGAGGCCGAGAATGTGATTCGTCGTGACGCCGTAGGCGAGCGTGTGCGGCCCGCCGGCGTTTTCGGAAACGTTGCCGCCGATGGTGCAAGCTTTCTGGCTCGAAGGATCGGGAGCGAAGTGCAATCCCGCGTGGGCGACGGCGGCGCTCAGATCGGAATTCACGACGCCAGGCTGTACGACGGCGCGCTGATTCTCGACGTCGATGTCCAGGATGCGGTTCATTCGCGCGAACGAGACGATGATGCCGCCCTGGCGAGCAAGCGCGCCTCCCGAGAGGCCCGTTCCGGCGCCGCGACCGACGATAGGAGTCTTGAAACGATTGGCGAGTTCGACGATTTTGACGGCATGGGCCGTGGACTGCGGGAACACGACGCAATGCGGCCGGGCGACTTCCACGGAGCCGTCATATTCATAGAGCAACAGGTCTTCAGGCCGGCTGAGGACAGCGTCGCGGCCCAGCAGGTGTTCGAGGCTGCGAAGAAGGCTGTGTTCCATGGGCGGTTAGACGCGCGAAAGCCACTATAGTCGTCGGAGTTGCCCGGCGTCAACGCAGCGCGGCTCGGAAATTCAAGGGAGATGAAAAAGTCACTTCAGGAGGGCACACAAACCCAGCTTACAGTTTTTATTTGTACCATAGTGGGAAATTTAAGGCAAGTCCTTTTTTTTGCAGGCGAAAATCGCCCAAGGTGAAGGCTCGATTTTGTGCGAATTTGCGGCGGAATCGGCGAGGGCTTTATGCGAATGGTACTCTGCCTCCGATTAGCGCTGCCAGACGTTGGCACCGAGCTATGGGTCAATTCTGCAGAGCTTTTGTTTTGATAGACTGAGTAGTAGCGGAATCGGACGTGATGATGTGAAGGGTCTTGAGGATGCGATTTAGTTCCGGTTGGGTGAGTTTAATGCCGTCTCTTGCGGTCCCGCATTCGATCTCAAGATTGTGGCCATTCATGTCAAAAACCTTGAGACTGATGCGTCTCGATTTTCGAGGGTCACCGATTTGGAACCCTCGTTTGTCCGGTAATTGAAACGAGAACGCACCTGTTTCGAGACCCGCGGGCAGAGCGATAGCCTTGATCGTCAGCAGTGATACGCCGCGGACGGCGTCCACGCGGGGTCCGAACGCTCGGATGGACGAGGGCGATGCATTCAACAGTGCTGAATATTGATCGTACGCTGAACGGTTCATCAGATCTCCAAAAACAGGTCGCAGATTTTCCATGCTCAACGATCGGTCTTGCACGATCTCCGTAAGCAGGCCGCTCTGATTTGCCGGTGCGATGAGAAGCAGAATCTGTCCCGAATCGAACGTTAGTTTCATGATGCCGCCCTTAGTGGAACCCTTCTGAGAGCCCTTCGTCTTGAAGCTGGCATCCCACGGAACTTCGAACGAATAGCCGAAATAGGACACCGCTGTTCCGGGCGCATCGGTTACAGAGTAATCTGTCAACAGCTGTGGAGTTACGCTAACCGCTGGAATCTTTTTCGCTTCCCATCTAACCATAAAGTAAATGGTAATGGGCGGACCAAGAAAGCGGAGCAAAACAGTCAGGATAATCAGAAGGGCTGCGACACGCCCGAACGCGCATACGAGTCGCCGCCACAATGAAACTCGTTCCCAGTCCGTTACGTAAATGAGTGCTCTCATTGCTCATATTCTTGCAATCTCGCTCTAGAGTCACAATGGAACCGACGAGTCTTGTTGTTTACGCCGTCATCTGTCCCTTAGTTCAGGCGGCTTCACGGTGCTCGACGCAAAATGGATGTGTAGTCGAATTATTGGAAACGAACGAACCACGTCAAACTGGCTCACTACGATTTGGCATGCTGCGTTGACAGGCTGCGAGGGGATGTGCTACTGACGCACGCGGCATTTTGAGCGAGGATGCGAGGGATGAGACCCAAGGTATTCGCGGCGCACAGGATGTTTGAGCCGGCGCGCACGCTGCTCGAAAAGCACTGCGAAGTGGATTACTGGGAGCGGCCGGAGCGGCCGCCGCGGGACGAATTGCTGCGGCGCGTCGCGGACAAGGACGCGCTGATCTGCCTGCTCACGGAGAAAGTGAACGACGAGCTGCTCGACCGCGCGCCGAAACTGCGCATCGCGGCGACAGTTTCCGTGGGGTACGACAATATTGACGTGGCGGCGTGTACGCGGCGGAAGATTGTGGCCACGCATACGCCGGGCGTGCTCGACGACACGACCGCGGACTTCGCTTTTGCGCTGCTGATGGCGGTGGCGAGGAGAGTGGTGGAAGGCGATGCGTGGATGCGCGCGGGAACGTGGCCGGGATGGGACCTCGACCAGCTTTGTGGCGGAGACATCTGGGGCAAGACGCTGGGCATCATCGGATTCGGGCGCATTGGCCGAGCGATGGCGAGACGCTCGCAGGGTTTCTCGATGCGCGTCCTCTACACAGACGCGAGGCGAGTCGCGCCGGAGATCGAGCGGGAGCTTCATGCGGAGTATGTGGGGCTCGACCGCCTGCTTGCCGAGTCGGATTTCGTCAGCGTGCATGTGCCTTTGCTGCCCGAGACGCGGCGCTTGATCAATGCCGAGACGCTGGCGAAGATGAAGCCGACGGCGTATCTCATCAACACGTCGCGCGGGCCGGTGGTGGACGAGGCCGCGCTGGCGGCAGCGCTCGAAGCAAAGCGAATTGCCGGGGCGGCGCTGGACGTGTTCGAAGCGGAGCCGAAAGCGCATCCACAGCTTGTCAGACGCAAGGACGTGATCCTGACGCCGCACATTGCGAGCGCGTCGGTGGAGACGCGGACGAAAATGGCGGTGATGGCGGTGGAAAACGTGATTGCGCTGTTTGAAGGGCGGCGGCCCGCGAACGCTCTGAATGCGGAAGTTCTTGCGGCGGCAAAATGAATTCGGCGCGAAGGGAGCGGACATGGCGCTGGTGACACGGAATCATCCGAAGCTGACGCTCGAAGGCGCGCAAGCCGTGGTGGCTGCCGCCGAAAAGAAGGCGCAGGAGATTCGCTGCCCGATGAACATCGCCGTCGTGGACGACGGCGGGCACCTGCTGGGGTTCGCGCGCATGGACGGCGCGAAACTTTCTTCAATCGAGATTGCGCTGCTGAAGGCGCGCTCGGCAGCGGCAAGGCGGGCCGCGACGGGCCCAGTGATGAAAGGCGAAGAGGTGAACTTGCTGCTTTCGATGGGCCTCGCCGTGGGAAATCCTGGCGAGCATACGCCGATTCGCGGCGGTCTGCCGCTCGTGGTGGAAGGGCAGACGGTCGGCGCGATTGGCGTCAGCGCCGGAAGCGAAGATCAGGACGTCGAAGTCGCGCGTGCAGGAGCGGCGGCGCTGGAGAAGGCGTGAACGCAAGAAATCCGCTCTTTGCGCGAGAGCACGGAAGCCGATGAAAGACCGCAAGGCAGTCGCGCGGCAAATCTTCCTCGATACACTGGCCGGAATTGACATCCCTGCAACGCTGGCGCGCAAGTTGCGGCGTCGCGGGCCGGTGATCCATGCAGGCGAAATGCCTGTGGACTTGCGCAGGTTCCGCGAAATCGTCGCGATATCCATAGGCAAGGCGGGATTCGCTCTGGCGGAAGGGCTCTCGGCCGTGCTTGCGCCGGAATTTCGACCACGAGGAATTCTTGTCGTGCCCGCTGCGCCTCCGGAAAAGCTAGAAGGATGGGAGACGATAGTCGCGGGCCACCCCGTGCCAAATGAGGAAAGCTTTCGCGCGGGCCGGGCGATTCTCGACCTTGTGACTCGCTGCGATGACCGCGCGCTAATCTTCTTTCTGCTCTCCGGCGGCGGATCGTCGCTCGTCGAATTGCCGCTCGACGAAAGCGCTTCGCTCGCGGATTTCGTGCAGCTTCACCATGCACTGGTGACCTGCGGCGCGCCGATTGAAGAAATCAACGCGATACGCAAGCATCTCTCGGCGACGAAGGGTGGAAGGTTCGCCGCAGCCGCGCCGAAAGCCATGAAATTGACTTTTGGAGTTTCGGACGTTCCCGAGGGGCAGGAAACGGCGCTGGCTTCCGGGCCGACGCTGCCGGACCCGACGACGATTGCCGATGCCGAGCGGATCGCCGAGCAATACGGGCTCATCGAAAAAATGCCCGTGTCTCTGCGCAAGAAATTCGAGGGGCACTCGCTGCAAGAGACGCCGAAGCGCGGCGACACTGCGTTCGAGAAGGCGCATTTCGAGTTGCTCCTCGGCCGGCAAGATCTATTTCATCATGCGCACGTCGCGACGGAGGCGGCGGGGTATTTCACGGTGTGCGACAACACGACGGATGGCTGGCCCGTCGTGAAGGCGGCGGAACACCTGGTTGCGCAACTCGATTCGCTGGCGCGAACACAGAGTGGCAAGCCAGTGGCGCTAATTGCAGACGGCGAAGTCAGCAGCCCGGTGACAGGCAGCGGCAAGGGCGGGAGAAATTCGGCGTTTGCGCTTGCTTGCGTTGAACGCATTGCCGGGCGCGACATCACAGTTCTGAGCGCAGGCACCGATGGAATCGACGGAAACAGCCCGGCCGCCGGAGCAATTGCCGATGGGACGGCACGCGAACGGGCACGCGCCGCGAAGATGGACCATCAAGATTATTTTCAGCGCAGCGATGCGTTCACATTTTTCGAGCGGCTCGGCGATGCAATCATGACTGGGCCGACGGGAAATAATCTGCGCGACCTGCGGATACTGCTCGCGGGGTGACCCCGCCGCGATTCTGTCGCCTGGCTACTAGAAGTCGTCTCATAAATATCGAGAGGCGATCAACCACTTTACTTCAGGGGCTAAAGCCCTTATTTTCCAGGTTCTAATGTCGGAGCTAAAGCTCCGACCCCCTGAAAAACCATTTGTGAGACAGCTTCTAGTGTTGTGTTTCCGAAATTCAGGGTACATGAGCTTTGGGCTGGAAACCCTACCTCAGGGGCTAAAGCCCTTTTTCTTTTGAGGCTTGAGCGGCACGGTTACCCTTCGACTTCGCTCAGGGCATGGAACCGTGCCCTGACACAACCGTGTGTCACTCTCTTCGGTAACACGGCACTAAAGCAGACTCTTGACCCAGCCGCCGTCGACTGCGATCGAAGCACCGCTGATATAGCTGGCGCGTTCGGAGGCGAGAAACGTCACGAGCGCCGCGAATTCTTCCGGTTTGCCGATGCGGCCGAGAGGGACCTGCGAGCTCCAGCGCTCGAAAATTGTTTCACGCGCGATTCCGGATTGCTTGGCCTGGACCGCGGCGAGTTCGTCGAGGCGCTCGGTCAGCGTATAACCCGGACAAACGCAGTTTGCTGTAATTCCGTCCGGGCCGAATTCGTTCGCGAGTGTGCGCACGAGTCCGGTGACTGCCGCGCGAATCGAATTGGAGAGGAGAAGGTTGTCAATCGGCTGCTTCACCGAGACAGACGTTATGGCGAGAAAGCGGCCCCAGCGGCGTTTCTGCATGCGCGGCAAAACTTCGCGCGCGAAATAGACCGCGCTCATGAGCGTCAGGTCCACCGCCGTGCGCCATTCCTCGAGGGAAATGTCGAGGAATTTCTTCGATGGCGGCCCGCCAGCATTCGTGACGCAGATGTCCACGCGGCCAAAACGCTTTTCGACAGCGGCAACAAAATCGCGCACGGCATCCTGGCGCGTGACGTCGAAGGCTTGATGAAACACTTCGCGGCCTGTGTCGTTGCGAATCTTCTCCGCTGCTTTTTCGAGATCGGCAGCAGTGCGCGCGCAAATGGCCACTTCAGCGCCTTCGCGCGCCATCTCTTCCGCCACGGCGCGGCCCAAACCTTTGCTTGCCGCGGCGACGATGGCGACGCGGCCTTTCAAACCGAGATCCATTTGCTCCTCTCCTTTTTTGCTTTCCGATTCTCGACAGGAATTTGCTCAGAGTTCAGCGACGCAGATAGGCATCGGTCTTGTGAATCCAATCCTCGCGGGGCGGCGCGAAGATATCGATGTCGACCGTGTCTTCCATCGCTTCGGCGGCATGAGGCAGATTCGCGGGGATCAGCAGCATCTGGCCGCTTCGCAGGATTCTCTCGCCATCATCGAAGATCAGTTTCAGGGCGCCGGAGATGATCCACGTAATCTGCTCGTTGACGTGAGAGTGGCGGGGCACGATCGCTCCGCGCTTGAGCACGATGCGCGCGAGCATTGCCTTCTCGCCGAACAACATCTGGCGCGTGATTTTATCGTTCAGCTTTTCGGTTTCCAACTTCTCCCAAGAAATTATTTCCGGCATGTGTTCTCCCATGTTTTGATCGGACGTGAAATCCTCCAACGAAAGCAAGCTGGCGTCAATGGTTGTGACGCGCGGAACAGAGTGATTCAGTTTCATTTGGTGCATCCTCAGCGAAGCATGGAAAACCAGTCCAACACCGAATTGCTTGAGCGGACAAGAAAAGAACACGCTGTGCGGGCGCGCATCGGCTTGACGGAGATTCGAGAGGAAGATTATACAGCGCACCACTACGAAGGAAGAACTGACGGTTAATGCCGCTCAAGTCGGGAATCGCAGCCTTTCAACCGCTCGGCCATAGGAGCTACTGTGCTATGCGAATGATGCCGATATTATGGTCGATTTTGATGTCTGTGTGTAACGGCTGCGAGAGTTTTTGGAGCCTTTCAAGGATCGCTTGCGCTGCCACTGGCGAGGCCATTCGCGGCACACCACGGTCGGCGCCGCGCATCGTGTATCCCAGTTCCAGGGGGTACAGCCGGATTTCAGAGACTTGGCCGTGCTCGAATTTGCTCACCGCAATTACGCTCTGGTACCAGATTTCGCTGTTGAACCACTTGTTCAGGTAGATTTTGTTCACCTCGTGGTCGGTAACTTTCAATGGGTCCAAACCCAATGTTTCATATTGATCGCGGCCTGCCGGTTCCTGCTGATCGAGCTCGAAAAAATAGTTGCCTAAACTGTAGAAGATGGGCTTGCCTTTGTAGATTTCGATGCCGCGCAGTTGATGCGGTCCGTGGCCAATGAATTCGTCCGCGCCAGCGTCGATCGCGTCATGCGCGAGTTTCACCAGAAAATCCGGAGGCGTGTCGCTCCAGTTGCCTGGCTCGTGGGTATGGATCGTCGCGATCATGAAGTCGGAGTTCTCTTTCCCCTGGCGGATGCTGGCCAGAATCTCAGAAAGATCCGTTGGATCCATGTCGTACGAAAATCCAACATGGTCAGAGGAACGGTAAAACACATCGAACAGATCCAGTTCATCCGGTTTTAGCGATTTGAGCGTCACCGTCCATTCTTCACTGGACCCTTTCGGCTGCGCATCGCGGATTTCGCGCAGATTCTCGAACATCTCCCGCGTCACGAGCTTCCATTCCGTCGTCCGCAGGGCATTGAGGCCGGGACGCCATGGCATTTCGCCCAGGGGCATCGTCGACGTTGACATCGGCGTGAACGTTGACGCCATGGATACGATGCCCACGCGGCCCCTCGGTGTGTCCAAGAAACTCGCCGCGCGAGCGAGATCGCGATTTTCTCCTGTTCCTGCATGCACGATGCCCGCTTCGTCCAGCGTTTTGTCAGTCTGGCGCATGCCTTCAATGCCGAAGTCGGTGGTGTGATTGTTCGCCCGCGAGACCAGCCGTATGCCCATGGCGCGCAGGTCTTTTGCGATTTCCAGAACGCCGATCGACGGTCCGCCGCCATTTTCACCCGCCGGGTAGCCCTCGAAATGGCGAATGTCAATCAGCGTGCCTTCCATGTTGCCGAAGGCTGCGTCCGCATCACGCAGAATTCGTGAAGTCTCTAGAAAACCCTCGTCCTCAATGGCCGAGATCGGCCGCGCGACGATCATGTCGCCAACCGCCGCCAGGGTGAACCCGTCTGCCACGCTGCAGCTCAGCGCCCTCTTCTGATTCCCGGTCGCAGCTGTTTGAGTCGTCTGGCCGCTCATGCTTAGTGAAAAAAATGGCAGCACGACTGAAACAAGCAACACCCGTGAAATTTTACTAGACGCGAGCAAATTCATGCTCCAAATTTCCGTTGCGGAATCCTCCACCCGTTTCCCCTTTCTGGCCAGCCGTCACTCTCCAAGAGCAATGCACGTTCAGAGAAAATTCATCCCAGAGAAACTTCCTTGCACCCGGGTAAATTCACACACCAAATTTCCATTGCGGAATTCTCTGCTCGTTTCTTCTTGAGGATGAAAGAATCCTTGCGCCAATCTGAAAGGTTTGGCGGAGAGGGTGGGATTCGAACCCACGGTTGAGTTTCCTCAACACACGCTTTCCAAGCGTGCTCCTTAAACCGCTCGGACACCTCTCCGGCGCGCTGGCGTTCAAAAAGCGTAGCAGATTCGAGGTGGAGCGGCAAACGCGTCGCGTGGCCGGGAAGATTTGCCATGTTCGCCTGTGAATTCTCAAAGCTCAGTCGTGCCAGCCTGGGCCGCGAAGCGGGCGTCCGGCGGCAGCGCCGGTGAGTTTCCCTTTTTCGTATTCCAGCTGGCCATTCACGAAAACGTAGTTGACACCGATGGAGAGCTGGTCGGGATTAGTGTACGTAGCTTTATCGCCGATCGTCGCGGGATCGAAGATCGTGACGTCGGCGAAATAGCCGGGCGCGAGCAGGCCGCGGTCCGCGAGATGCTCGCGCTGAGCCGGCATCGAAGTGATTTTGCGAATTGCCTGCTCCATAGGAAGCAAATGCAAATCGCGGACGTAATGGCCGAGGAAGCGCGGCATGGAGCCGAACGCGCGCGGATGCGAATGCGGCTCGAAAAGAGGGCCATCGAGAGAGAGTTCGTTCGCGTCGAGGCCGATGCTCGTCCAGGGCTGCTTAAGGCCATACTGAAGATCCTGCTCGCTGGCGATGAAATACAGGGCTCCCGTTTGCGCTTGATCCGCGAGGATGAAATCGAATAGCGCGTCGAGAGGCTGCTTCCCTTCCCCTACGGCTAACTGGGCGACCGTCTTGCCGTCATATTTCTTAAGCGCTGGATTCACAATGCCGGAGAGCATCACGCCAGAAGCGCCGCCGGAATCGTAATAGAGGTTCTCCCAGCCCGGATGATCGGTGGCCATTTCGAGCTTGATGCGGCGGCGAACTGAGGGATCGCGGAGACGCTCGAGAAGTTTGCCTGTGCCGCCATCGGCGACCCAGGGCGGGAGGCAAGAGGCGAGGGCCGTGGCGCCTGCGAGATAAGGATACATGTCAGCGCGAACGTCGAGGCCGGAATCACGAGCCGCCTGGATTTTGGCGACGACTTGGGGCATCGAACCCCAACGCGCCTTGCCGCTGACCTTCAAATGAAAAACCTCGACAGGAAGATGCGCTTCGCGGCCGATGGAAATCGCTTCATCGAGGGCTTTCATTTCCGTGGCGCCTTCGCTGCGCATGTGTGTCGCATAGATGCCTCCATATTGCGAGGCTATTTTGGCGAGCTCGATAAGTTCGTCGGTTTTGGCGAAATGGCCCGGAGGATAAATGAGAGCTGTGGAAACGCCGAGCGCGCCGTCTTTCATCGCTTGAGCGACGAGAGACTTCATGCGGTCGAGCTCTGCGGGAGTGGGTGCGCGGTCCACGTCACCGAGGACGGCCTCGCGAACCTGAGCGGCGCCGACGTATGTGCCGATGTTGAGAGGCGTGCCTTGTTTTTCGAGGCGCTGAAAATAACCGGCGAGCGTCGTCCAATCAATCGTGATGTGATACTGATCAAGGAAAGGTTTTAAGGGAGCGAGAGTGAGGTCGTCCTGCGGCGCAATGGAGCCGCCTTCGCCAGTGATTTCAGTGGTGATGCCCTGGGAGAGCTTGCTGAGGGAACGATTGTCAATCAGGAGAGCAGACTCGGACTGGCCGAGCATATCGATGAAGCCCGGAGAAACGATTTGACCCGTAGCGTCGATGACTCGCGAGGCGGTGGCGCCCTCAAGGTGGCCGATGGCGGCAATGCGATCGCCGCGAATGCCGATATCCGCAAAGTACCAAGGATTACCAGAACCATCGTAGATGCGGCCATTCTTGATGAGTAGGTCGAAGGAAGAGGTCTGGGCAGATAAGAGTGCCGCGGAGAGCAGAGACACGCAGACGATAAGAAGTGAGTGCCAGGCGCGACTGGTAATTCTGGTTGTTCTCATAGTGTGCCCTCGCTCGGATGACATCGATATCGCTTCGGCCATCCTTGGCCGCGTATGGAAGGGCCCTTATATCACAAGCTCGTGTCGAACGCGGCGGACGTCGGAAATAGAATTCCGTGGCGCGAGAGGATGTGATTGCCTAGAATTGTGGGAGTCAATCGAAAGATTCCGGGGTCGGCTAATTGGTAGGCCGCCAGCCTTTGGAGCTGGTTATCCTGGTTCGAGTCCAGGCCCCGGAGCCAATCTTTTTCTCGTCATATCCTACGTACACTAGCTGAGGAGATACGGCCTTGCCCGACGCTTGCGTTTGGCGGAGTGGAAGAATACCCTAGCGCGGGCATGGACCCTCAAACCCTCTCGCTGGGAGTGATCTGGTACATCGTGTTCCTGTTTTCGACGGTGTGCCACGAGAGCGCGCACGCGCTGGCGGCGAAACTGGGCGGAGATCCGACGGCGTTCGAGGGCGGGCAAGTGACGCTAAATCCGCTGCCGCACATGAAGCGCGAGCCAGTGGGAATTCTTATCGTGCCTATTGCTTCCTATTTTCTCTATGGCTGGATGATCGGTTGGGCGAGCGCGCCGTACGATCCGCTTTGGGCGCAGCGGCATCCACGGCGGGCCGCATGGATGGCGCTTGCTGGCCCGGCAGCGAATTTTACCCTGATGATTCTGGCGGCGGTCGGAATCCGAGTAGGGATGGCGCTGGGCGCATTTCGCGCGCCGGACAGCGCCGACTTCACGCACGTGACGCAGGCAACTGGAGGAGCGGCGCTTGCGGCGACAGTGCTGAGTATTGCGTTCTTGCTGAATCTGCTGCTAGGAATATTCAACCTGCTTCCCTTCCCGCCACTCGACGGCCATAGCGGAATCACAGTGCTGATGGACGAGCAAACAGCAAGGAGATTCATGGGAAGCATGTTTTCGAGGCTGGGCCTCGCGGGCATATTCATCGCATGGATCATCTATGACAAGGCGTTCCCCTACGTCTTCCGCGCGGCGCTGAATCTTCTTTACCCCGGACTGCATTACGGCCCCGGATAGGCCGCAAAACTTCTCGAGGGCTCGCTGATTCAAATCAGAACACTTGTTCTGAAATGCTCTTGGGTCCTGTTGCGCGAAGCCCTTCACACTGAGCTAACCCTTTGTAAATGAACATGCAGCGAAGTGTTCTGTTTGGCCATATTTCTGCAAATCAAACATGCAGAGGAAAGTTCGATGGATGCCGAAGAGAAGAAGGGGGGAAGTTACCGCGTCGAAGTCTCGGGATGGGATTCGGGTGAAAACTTTTTCGTCGAGAAGACCTTGCTGAGCTGGCAAGAAAATGGGAGCAAGAAAGTGTTGCTGCGGACGCCACTGAGTGAAGGCACGTTGGTCTTCGTTAGACTTATGAACGATTCTCAGGGAGGCCCGGGTATCCCGGTGACTTACCAGGTCGAAAGAGTCGGGAGGAGCGCCTCAGAGCAAGGGCGCGAAGTACAATTGGAGAGATTGCATCCCAAGGTGGCAGAGGCAAAGGTAACTAGAGCGTTGGAGGAACAGCGAACACCCAAGCTGCAACGGGTCAGCTGAAGTCAAAACGGAATGAGGAGCCACAACGGGGGTTCCCTTTCGAAACCGAAATTCCAAATTGAAACGAACCCGGAAGCGGTGGGCAGCGAAGTCCCCTCAGTTGACATGACAGTGAGAAAGCAAATCCAGTCATGGGATAAAGTAACTCATTGACTCAAAACCGATTATCTCCTTTCTGAAGAGGGGTTGGGGTGCCCTCTACAGCCTAGTTGACTCACAAATCCGTGGGCGAGTTCTGGCATGGGCCGTGCCTAGAAGGACGCAGCATGGCCGTCAGCACTGAAAAGACTGTCGCCGAATTAGTACGGCACAATCTTTCCGTCTACATTCTGGACGACGAGGCCGAACTGCTGGAAGCCACGGTTCAGCGGCTCGAACGTCTTGGATTTCCCACCTCAGGGACCACGGATGCTCAAGAAGCCTTGGCGCAAGTACGCGCAGGGACTTGCAGGGTAGCACTCGTGGACATGAAAATGCCGCAGATGGACGGGTTCACATTTCTGGAAAAGTCGCTGCAAGCGGACCCGGGAGTCTCGATCATTCTGATCACAGGCTACTACTCAGTGGATACCGCTATTGAGGCAATCAAGCGCGGGGCTTACGACTACCTATGCAAACCACTTGACCAAGAAAGACTGTTGAAAACTCTCGACGAGTTAGCCGAAATTTCCACAAGGCGGTTGCAGATTCGCGCGCTCGAAGAAGAGATGATGTCCAACCTGGAGTTTCAGGGGATCGTCGGGAGAAGTCCCGCGATGCTGGAGATGCTGGACCTGGTGAGGAAGGTCTCCAAGCACTATACCAATGTGCTCATCAGCGGGCCAACGGGGGCCGGCAAGGAATTGGTGGCGCGCGCACTGCACCAGATGAGCCCCGTGGGAAAGCAGCGATTCGCTGTATGCAACTGCTCAGCGATGGTGGATACGCTGCTGGAGAGCCAGTTGTTCGGCCACGTTCGAGGCGCTTTCACCGGAGCGATGGACACGCGCGCGGGGCTTTTCGAGTACGCGAATGGCGGTACCGTGTTTCTGGACGAAGTGAGCGAGACGTCGCTGGCGATGCAGGCAAAACTGCTGCGCGTGATTCAGAACCGCGAAATTCAGCGCGTGGGCTCGCCGGAAGTCAAACAGGTAGACGTCAGGATCATTGCGGCGACGAACCGCGACTTGCGCAGCGAAGTGCTGGCGGGAAGATTTCGTGAAGATCTATTCTATCGGCTAAGCTCGATTGAAGTGCGTGTGCCGGGCCTGGCCGAGCGCACGGAGGATATTCCCATTCTTGTTCGGTACTTTCTGAAGAAGTACAGCGAATTGTATGGGAAGCCGTTTCAAGGATTGACGCGGCGCGCGCAAATTGTCCTGTTGCATCATGGCTGGCCCGGGAATGTCCGAGAATTGGAAAACGTGATTTCGAGCGCGGCAATCACCACGACGAGTGAATTCATTGATGTGAACGATCTGCCGGCGAACTTGCGAAAACCGGAGGGCCGCATCGGGCCTGCCGAAGAGAGCTGGCGTCCGCTGCCTCTCGATGAAATTCGTCGAATCCACATCAAACGGGTGCTGGATATGTGCGAAGGCAATCGCGTGCGCGCGGCACAGATTCTGGGCATAGGACGCACAAGCCTCTACCGATTCTTGAAACGCGAGGACAAGCATAGCTCGCGAAAGGCAACCGCTTAGCCGAAGAAATACTGTTTCAAAGTGGAGCGCGAGTGCCGCTTCGCTTCACCATCCATCCGCATCCCGATTTGGTTTCACCTTGTAAATGCATATCTTACTAGGCGTCACATCATTGGCTCTTTACTTGCCTTACTAAACTGTGAGGAAGATAACCGAGATGAGGAATAGTGCCGCTTGGGACGAGCTGGGAATTGACACTCTGCAGGATCGCCGACGCGACGAGCGCCGGGCAGTTAGCTTGCCGATCGAGGTGACAGGGTTCGCCAATGATGGAAGATTCTTTGCTGAAAGAACGGTAACGACCGGCGTCAGCGAGAGCGGCTGCTCCTTTCAACTGCGGAGGGGCCTGGAACGAGGGGGAATCGTCGCGATCAGACTGCTTCCGGACGGCCAAATCCGTACATCAGAGAACGAGCCATTCTTGTATCAGGTCGTGTATTCGACGAGAGACAAACTGGGCTGGACAATTGGCACTGCCAAACTGCGGGAGAAAAGCATCTGGTCTGCAACTGCCACAGTGGCGCAGGCTGAGGTGGGTCAAGCCTCCTCAACTCTGAAGCAAAGAATAGCTTGAGAGCACACGGTCGGAGCGCCACGGCGTCCAGCCTTCCTTCCCTCTTCATGACCAGGAAACAACGAAGTTACATGCCGCCTGTGTAGCCTCCGGTGCGTGAAAGAGGAACCCAAACCGTGTTGTCGAGGCGGACGAGCATGCCGGTCTGCGCTGGTAACTCGACGTCCTTGCCTTTCTTGGCCATGACGTAGGCAGCTCCGCCGATTATCCCGATGCCAAAGCCGCGCGCGACGTGGCTGAAAACTGCGCCGACGAGCGAGCCGCCACCGGTTCCTATTCCTACATCAAGGATGTCGCGCTTGATGTCGTGCTTCTGTTCGACCGCCACGCCTTCGACCTCGCGCAGATCCTTACGCACTTTGCCGCCGTCGGAAGAACTCTTGAAAATACTGATAAGGCTCATGCGCGCCGGAAGGATGCGGCTCTCCACTTCAATGGAATTGAAATTGAGGTACATCAAGGCGCCGCCGCGAAACATGGAGAAACGCTTCGGCCGCTGGATGTTTGTGACCGTGCCATGGACTTTCACGCCAGCGGGAAGAATCAACTGATTGCCCAGATACACCGGCTCGGCAACCACGGCCACGAAAGGATCGCCGGTGCGAGCGACGCTGGTGCTAAGGCCGTTCAAGAGAACTAAGCGCACTTGCGTGCCCTGCATGAGCTGAGCTGTTTGCGAATGGACTGTAGGGGCCAGAAAAAGCGCCAGAGATGCTGCGACAGCAGAGAGTATCGACCGCTTCATTGGTTCCTCCATGCGCGAGATTTCGAAATCTCGCGTGGCCCCGTTTCGTGGGGTGTTCCGCTGGCGCTGCGGGCGGGTGAGGAGGAAATTCACCCGCGGACAAGATAACGGAAGCGCACAGGCATGTGCGGAAAAATCAAAGCGCGGTGTTCCAAAGCGCCACGGCGTCTATTCTCGCGAATTCCCGGGAGTTGCAGAGCCAACTTTGCGTCTTGACACTCAGAGAGCGACGACCTTATGGTTTCGCGCGGAGCTAGAAGGTAAGAGGAGGGCTGTAAATGCCAGCACATGCCCCGGATGAAAGAGCAGAACAAATGCAAGGGCCGCCCCTCAGGCCACGCTGGAATACCGCCACGCGGATCGCATTTCGCTTCTGCTTTTTGTACTTCGGACTCTTCATGGTTTATGAAGGTGCGCAGGTCTTCCAAATGTTGTTCATTCCAATCGGCGGCGAGTTCTCTACTCTGCTTTCCGGGATGTGGCCGATGCGCCAGATTGTATTTTGGACCGCCACGCATGTTTTCCACATCGCGGCGACAGCAAGCTCCACAAGCAGCGATGGGGCCATCAACTGGGTGGAAATGTATTGTTTGTTAGCTATCGCCGCGCTCGCGACGGTTATCTGGTCCCTTTGGGACAGTCAGCGCGAGAACTACGTCACACTCCACAAATGGTTTCGGCTTGTGGTTCGTTTCACTCTGGCTACCGTGATGTTTATCTACGGAATGGATAAAGTCATCCCGACGCAGATGCCTTTCCCAAATCTCCTAACCTTGCTCACGCCATTCGGCGACCTCTCACGGTTTGGCGTTCTCTGGGCTTCCGTCGGCGCAGCTCCTGCGTATGAAATCTTCGCCGGATGCGCGGAAATGCTGTCTGGAATTCTGCTGGTCGTTCCCGGGACGACGACGCTCGGCGCGCTAATTTGCCTGGCTGACATGACCAACGTCTTCATGCTCAACATGACTTACGATGTTCCCGTCAAACTGGATTCGTTTCACTGGCTCCTGCTATCCGTGGTTTTGCTTGCTCCCGAGCTTCCGCGTTTGACAAACTTTTTCTTTTTGGACCGCCCGCTGGACCTTCCGCCCAGCCACAGCTCTTCGGCACGCGCCGCGCCAACCGCATCGCGGTTGCGGCTCAGATCATTCTGGGCGTGTATCTTGCAGGTACAAGCGGCTATAGGGTTTGGACCAGATGGTCCGCGTACAGCGGCGGCGCGCCCAAGCCGGTGCTCTATGGCATCTGGAATGTGGAACAACTCTCGATGGACGGGCAAGTCCGTCCGCCGCTTCTGACTGACAACGATCACTGGCGCCGCGTCGTTTTCGAGACAGCCCGAGTATCGTCCAGTCAGGGCGGCGCTCTCATGGTGTTTCAGCGAATGGACGACTCGTTGGACTTTTATTTGGCGGCGATCAACACCCACGATAGGACCATCACGCTTTCCGATACCGATCCCAGTCACAAGAATTGGAGCGCACATTTCACCTACGAGCGCCCCACTCAGAATCAGCTGAACCTCAATGGCGAGATGGATAGTCATAAGCTGCAAATGCAACTGAACCTCTTCGACATGAAAAAATTCCCTCTCATCGGTAACGGATTTCATTGGATTCAGTGAAACCGCACTCTGGAGTAGCGTGCGCAGCTTTCGCGAGTGAGAGCGCTGTGTTAGACTCGCGAAGACGAACGAAAAGCGCGGCGCGGAGTCTGCGAGGCAAAACACGTTCGCCAATCGGCGGAACTTCGGGCTCTGTGCGACGATTCCCCGCAAACCCCGCCAGGCCCGGAAGGGAGCAACGGTAGCGGGCCAGTTTCGTGTGCCGCAGAGTACCCGAAGTTCCATCCAGCACGCGAGGAAGGCCAGTTCGGACCAGATGGGATATCAAGTCATCGCGCGGAAATGGCGGCCGCAAGCTTTCGGCCAAGTGGTGGGCCAGGGGCACGTCACGCAGACGCTGGGAAACGCGATCCGGCAGAACCGTCTGGCGCATGCGTACATTTTTTGCGGGACGCGAGGAGTGGGAAAGACGACGACGGCGCGCATCCTTGCGAAATGTTTGAATTGCGTCAAAGGGCCGACGGCCGAGCCTTGCAATGAGTGTGACGCGTGCCGGGAAATCACGGCGGGAAATTCCCTCGACGTTCTCGAAATTGACGCTGCGTCGAATCGCGGAATTGATCAAATCCGCGAATTGCGCGAAATGGTGCGGTACGCTCCGGCGACACGCCGATACAAGATCGTCATCCTCGACGAAGCGCACCAGCTCACCGACGAAGCTTCGAATGCGCTGCTGAAGACTCTGGAAGAGCCGCCCGAACGCGTCGTGTTCATTCTGGCGACGACGCAGCCGGAAGATCTGGCCGACACAATCAAGTCGCGGGCGCAGCTTTTTCAGTTCCGTTCACTCACATTCCAAGAAATCGCGGAAGCTCTGACGCGCATCGTGAAAGAGGAGAAGCTGCGCATCGAGCCGGGTGCGGTAGCGGTGCTGGCGCGCGCGGCGGAAGGCAGCCTGCGGGATGGACTGTCGCTGCTGGAACAGGCGATTGCCTATTGTGGCGAAGAGATCACGGATGCACAAGTACGGCAACTGCTTGGCGTGGTCGCGGAAGATGTGCTGGACGAGTTGATCGAGGCAATTGCGAATCACTCTGCAGAACAGGCGCTGAGCTTAGTGCAGAAACTGCATGCCGAAGGGCACAACTTGCAGCATTTCTGCCGCGAGGCGATTCGCCACGTGCGTAATCTACTGGTGGCAAAGGTAAGCGGCGCGGATTCACCCCTGATTGCGTCGCCGACAGATGAACGTCCGCGACTGGCGGAGCAGGCAGCAAAATTTGGTGAGGAGGATTTGACGCGGTTCTTTCAGATTCTGCTTGCTACAGACGATGACTTGCGACGAAGGCCCGATCCCAGGCTGCACTTGGAATTGGGCTTGTTGAAAATGGTGAATGCGGCGCGGCTGGCCCCGCTGGAAGAAGTGCTTGCCGAAATGCGCGGCGAAAGCAATGCGCGACCAGCACCCCCGGTTCCGCCGCAGCCGAAATCGTATTCAACTTCGGCGCAGAGTGCGCCTGCGGCGATCGCAGAAAAAGCCGGACCATTGCCCGCTTCGCCTCCGCGCGTAATTGCAAAGGCGGCGGAGAGCAAGTTCAGCGGACTCGCGGCGGCGCAATTCGAAGCGCTGCAAGGAACTCTACGCAATCAGCAGAAATTCCTGTGGTCCATGGTGGAGCATGCGAGCCGGTGGGAACTGGCGGGCAGCGAAATGAATTTATATTTTCCTCCCGAAAGCCGCGCGCTTGCGGAGATGCTGCAGGCGCGAGACCCCATGGAGAAATTGCGCACCGTGCTCAGCCAGGTGATGGGCCAGCCGCTGAGAGTCTGTGTTAAACTAGATTCGAGCCGGAACGCGCCGCCGCGCGCCTCGGAATTGCGTGGGAGATTCGAGGAAGACCCCATCGTGAGGGCGATGCTGGAGCGCTTCGGCGGGCAGATTTCGGAAGTGAAGCGGCGGAGCGAGGACTGAAATGGAAGTCAAAGCCCTGCAGCAAATGATGGCGCAGTTGTGGCAGATGCAGGAAAACCTGGAGCAGAGGCGCGGAGAAATCCGCGTCGAAGCAACGGCAGGCGGCGGAATGGTGAGCGTGAAAATGAACGGCCAGAAGCAGCTCACCGAAGTGAAAATCGAGCCAGATACTTTTGCCAGCAAGGACCAGGAGATGCTGCAGGACCTCGTGCTCGCCGCGGTGAACGAGGCATCACGCCGCGTGGATGAAGAGCTTTCCAAACAGTTGAAGGATATGACCGGCAGCCTTTCTGGACTCGGCGGGCTGCGCATCCCGGGGTTGTTCTGAATCAGACGCCCTTGCACTCACAAATTCCCACGCGCATTATTGAGATTCGCAGAATCCTTTCGTCACCAAGTTTGGACCGCTGATGCCCGATTTTGCTCCTTCCATTGCCAAACTGATTGAAGAGCTGAAACACCTGCCAGGCATCGGGCAGAAAACGGCGCAACGGCTGGCGTTTCATTTGTTGCGAACGGAGCGCGAACAAGCGCTGGCGCTGGCGGATGCGATTCGTGAGGCGAAGGAGAAAATCCAGCCCTGTTCGATTTGCAATAACATCACTGATACGGACCCGTGCTTTTTCTGCACCAGCCCGACGCGAAGCAAGAAAACAATTTGCGTTGTAGAAGAGGCGCCAAACATCGCGGCGGTGGAAAGGACGCGGGAATTCAACGGAATGTATCACGTGCTCGGCGGGGCATTGTCGCCATTGCAGGGACGCGGACCAGAGCAATTGAAAATCAAGAGCCTGATCGAGCGGCTGAAGGGTGGCACAGTCGAGGAAATCATCATCGCGACGAATCCCACGGCGGAAGGCGAAGCGACTGCCGTTTATTTGTCGAAGCTGATCAAGCCGCTGGGCGTGCGCGTGACGCGGATAGCGATGGGAATTCCCGTCGGCTCAGACCTCGAATACGCGGACGAGGTGACTATGCTCAAGGCGATGGAAGGCCGGCGAGAGCTCTAGATCCGTCCTGTCCAAATTTCCCAGCTCCACGAGAATTCGGACAAGGACACAGAGACTCTTCGTTCCCCGGCAGCGCAGGAAAGCGAAGAGCCAGCGGCCCCCTTGCTTCGAATCAGTGTGACGTGGATTCGAGGGCAGCAGCGGCTGCGTCGATAGCCGCAGCTTCGCGTTGCAACACGCTCGACACAATAGCGATCTGCTGTTCCGCTTGCTGCCAATTCTTCTGTTCGATGGCCTCACGAACGCCTGGAATCGTTTTCACGCCGTAGCCCGTGTAATACCCGGGAGCGTACAGCGCGTGCTTATACCAGGGGCGGCCAGGCAGGCCGTCTGGCAGGAGGAGATCTCGCTCAGTCTGGATCAGGTCGCGATTCACCGCATCGACCGAAGCATCTCCCGCTCCCTGAGCTTTCGCAAATGCGGCCTCGTACCGCTTGGCGCTCTGCTCAAGGCTCGCCTGGGCGTTCTGGAGAGACGCAAAGTTGAGAAATGGCGGAACGGTTTCGATAGCGGGAGGCACGAACAGTTTCGTGGGATCGCTGGTGGCGGTGTAAACACCCTCGCGAATATCCTTATTCTGCTGCTCTATCTTCTCGCGTTCAGACTGGGCCAACTTTTGCAGCTCAGATATGTAGCGGCCGACGGCGTCAGTGAGACCCGAGAAGTCGAACGGTATAACATCGGCGTCGGCAAGACGCATAATCGCAGTGCCCGCGGTTTGCGCAAGAGCGCGCCCATAGGCTTCATTGGGATCTCCGAAATGCGAATACCAATAGTAATCATCGTAAATCGAGTGATAAATCCCGCCGCCAGATTCGCCGCCAAAGCCGAAATCGAGCGACGCGATGCCAGCGTGGTCTATGAACGGCGAATAATCGGAACCTGAACCGAGATCGCCGAGAGTCAAATTCTTCTCCGTTTCGATCTTCTGGCGGTCGGTCAGATTGTCGGCGTGGGCAAGGCGCGCCGCCTGCTCACGGTTCCAGATGGAAGTGTTCTTTTCCGGATCCTGGACTTCACGAGCGATGCTGTTCACAAGCGATTCCAGCGTGTGCGAGCCTTCCACGCCTAAGTAGCCGCGGCCGTTAGAGTCGGAATTGATATAGGCGACCGCGCGAGTCGCGAGTTCTGCGGCGTGCTCTTCCACCCATTCGGTTGAGCCAAGCAGACCCGGCTCTTCGCCGTCCCAAGCAAAATACATGATGGTGCGCTTCGGTTTCCATCCCTGCTTGTACAGTTCACCCAGGGCACGCGCTTCTTCTAGCTCTGCGACCTGGCCAGAAATCGGGTCCTGCGCCCCGTTGACCCAGCCGTCGTAATGATTCCCGCGCATGACCCATTCATCGGGATAAACCGAACCCGCGAGTTTGGCGACCACGTCATGGACCGGCTTCAAATCCCAATTGAAGGCAAGTTTCAGGTGCACTTTGGCGGGCCCGGGCCCCACGTGATACGTGATGGGGAGAGCTCCACGCCAATTGTCGGGAGCGACGGGACCGCCCAGCGCCTTCAACAATGGAAGCGCATCGCCGTAAGAAATCGGCTGCACGGGAATGGTTTCAAGAGTCACGGCGTCCTTGAGAGCCAGGCGTTTCGCGTCTGCAGTGGCGCCCACGCCAGGAGTGAGTGGATCGCCGGGATAGATTTCCATTTTCGCAACACTGCCGCGTTGGACACCTTCGGAAGGACGATAAGGGCCTTCAGGGAATACGCCGCCTTCATAGTAGCCGTCGTCGCGGGGGTCGGAATAAATGAGGCAGCCGACGGCACCGTGTTCCGAAGCGAGCTTCGGCTTGATGCCGCGCCAGGAATGCCCATAGCGAGCGATGACAATCGCGCCTTTGACGGAGATGCCCAGGCGATCAAGCTGGTCGTAGTCCTCGGGAATGCCATAATTCACGTAGACGAGCGGGGCAGTCACATCACCATCCGCTGAGTATGCGTTGTACGTGGGGAGCTGCTCGTTCTGCTGATTAGACGTAGGATCGCCGGGGACTGGCGGTTCGCGCAGCGTCGCGACGAAGTGGGTGGGTTCGACTAGCTCAAGGAGGCGCTCCTTCGGCGTGGGAAACAAAACCTGAAACGTTTCGATGTGCGCGTCCCAGCCCCACTTCTTGTACTGTGCCAGAAGCCACTCGCTGTTCTTTTCGTCGTATGGTGAACCGACATGATGCGGCTCGGCGGCCAAGAGCTGCATATAGGTTTCCATATTGTCCGGCGAAGGAATGGCACGGAACTTCTGTTCCCAACTCTGTTCGGTTGCCCCGGAGTTCCCGAAATAGCCCGCGAGCTTTGCTTGTTCTTCCTGCTGGCCAACCGTTACGACAGGCAGGCACATAAGCAGGCCAACGACCAACACTCTAAAACGCATGATGACCTCCTGAAAATATTCTTGAAGAATTGTCTACCGCAAACCCTAGGGCACCACACCGCCATATTGCGGGATATGGCCCGGCGACACATTTTTGTAAACCACGCCGCCCTTCATGACGAACGCGACTCGACGCACGGCTGTGACGTCTTCGAGGGGATTGCCGTAGAGAGCGATGACGTCTGCCTGAAGGCCCGGCGCGATAGAGCCGATTTCGTTCTGCAAGTCCAGAGATTCGGCAGCAAGCGAATTCGCAGAAACGAGTGCTGACATTGGATCCTGCCCGCCGTCGCGAATGCGGTCAATCAGTTCTTCCGCATTGCGACCGTGGGCGCCGGCAACGGCATCAGTGCCGAAGACAATCTTGAGGCCGGGAGTCTTAAGCGCGCGGTGGAAAAGATCTGCATCGAGTGGCAGGGCCTGCTTCATTTGCTCAAAGCCAGACTCAGTGTAGTTGCCAATCCCGAGATAGCGCGATTCATTGTCCAGATAATTCTGGATGACCAGGCCGACTTGCGGATCGAAGAATGTGCCATGCTCGGCCATGAGGCGAAGATCGTCATCCGTAGCAAATGTGCCGTGCTCGACTTCGGTACATCCGGCGAGCGTGGCCGTGTGCACTGACGCCCGGTAGGCGTGAACCAGCGTGCGAAGGCCGAGTTTCTTTGCTTCGCCACACGCGGCGTCGAGCTGTTCTCGCGAAAGCGTAGGGCCTCCGCCATCCCGAATGCTCTGCGAGGCAAAAATTTTGATTAAATCGGCACCGTCGGCTTTGACTTTGTCAATGTACGCACGAATCTGGTCCGGAGTACCAGTCTCCGCGCCGCGGCCGAGGAGCCACCTGTAGGCAGTGAGAATCCGCGGACCGGGAATCGCACCGCTGTTGCTGAGGTCCCGAAGAGGCTTGTCCTCTGGCAAGCCGACACTCTGCACCGTGGTGAAGCCACCCATGAGCGTAAGCCAGGCATTGGATTCGGAGGCGAGGGCGGCTTGCTGTGGCGTTTCCTGCTTATCTTCGGCACGGCCATTCGGGCCAAAGTGATATGTGATGTGAACATGGCAGTCGATCCAGCCGGGAAGGACGGTTAAGCCCCGAAGATCGTATGTGACAGGCTCGGCATGCGGATCGATCCGGGCGATCTTCCCGTTTTCGATGACGATGCGCGTGTCCTTGATGACATGCCCGCGGCCGTCGAGGATCACGCTGGCGGCAATAACAATCGGCTTCTCCTGCGCGAATGAGCAGGAAGCAAAGAAGAACGCAGCGAGATAAATTGTAAATTGGAAGAATATTCTTTTCATGTTTAAGCTAGAACATGGGCATGTATCACGCCGCAAACGGAAATGTCAACGAAGAAGACGTGCGATACCTGGGCGGCGTTGCAAGAAAGTGCGGCGTCTTGCGGAGACAAAGCGGCTGGCGTATAACGGAACTACTTTCCCACGGAGGTCGGCTTTGGCATCGCTCTCCGAGTACATGGCTCGCTACGACCACGAGCATACTAACCGGTGGAACAAGGTGTGCCATGGAATCGGCATTCCACTGGTGATCGTGGGACTGATCCTTCTCATTTTGCTTCGCTGGAAGCTGGGCCTGGGCCTGTTTGTTCTGGGATGGATTTTCCTCTTCGGAGGACACCGCATCGAAGGGAACAAACCGGCGTTCTTCCAGGGGGTAATTTATTTTCTCGTCGGGCCGATTTGGGTGGCGAGAGAGATCAAGGATGCTTTTCTGAAGCGAGGCGACGATTCATCCGCAAGGCATTGATTCCTACCGTTTTGTGCCTCAAAAGGCGGTAACCAATTGGAGTACCAAACGAAAGGTCTATGTCCTGCAGCAAGGGCTGATGTTAACGTTGGAAATTGCCCCTGGAGGAGCTTGGCATGACCGAGTCGATGCAGTCCAACGACCCGGAAGTTCAAAAACGGCGAAGCACCCGAATCGCACAGTCCGTGCCCATCACCGTGACGGGTGTGGACGCGCTTGGTCAGACGTTCAAGGAACGTACGTCCACAGTTTCCGTGAACTGCCACGGGTGCAAGTACCAATCGCGGCACTACGTCCCCAAGAACTCCATGGTGACGTTCGAAATTCCTCGCCCGCAGGATGACCAGCCGGCACGCATCGTCGAGGGGCGAGTGGCCTGGGTTCAGCGCCCTCGGTCGGTGAAGGAACTCTTCCAGATTGGAGTGGAATTTGTAATCCCCGGAAACGTCTGGGGCATCGCCTTCCCCCCGGCAGACTGGTTCCCCCTCCCGAATGAAGAAATGCCCGAGATTCCTTCGCCTGCTGCAATCGAGGTAACACCCGCAGGGCTGGAGTCATCCGCGAAAATTCTGAAGGAAGAGTCGGAAACAGTTCCCGCCGCAGATTCTTCGAGCGAGGTTGCATCTGTCGCGCCACCTCGGACTGCGACGCCCTCCGCTGCTCCTCCTGCTGAAAATAAAGTCCGCGTGCTCCCGACGCCAGCACAAGCGCAAGAAACAATGTCGATGGCACGTCAGATGGCACGCCTGCTAGCGGAAGCGAAGCAGCACCTTCACAGAACTATGCAGACCGGAGCCGCGGAGGCGGTCGCCCAGGAAGTTCGCACAGCGCGAGAGCAGATTGAACTGCAGCTCCGCGGCACTGTCACAGACGCCGTGGAAGCATCGGTGGCGAAAACCGCGGAACAAACAGTTCAAAACGCTGTGCAGAATTCGCTGCAGCAACTCGTCGAACAGGCGACACAACAGGTGGTGCAGAACGCGCTTGCGGCATTCGAAAAGGCGAGGCTTGCGGCCTCGCCTTCGGCACAACAGTTGGACACTCAGGTGCGCGCTGCAGTCGAGCGTGTGGTCGAAACTTCCGCCGCCAAGCTCGCGGAACAAACGATTCATCAAAGCGTTCAACAGACGGTTGAGCATGCGGTGAAGCAGTCAGTGCAACAAGCAGTCCAGAAAGCAACGGCCAATCTGACTTTGACGCAAGGCCCGACCATTGACCACCGACCGGGCGACGAATCGCTGCGGGAACTCGAAGAAACGGTCCGGGCGCGGCTGGTTTCGTGGCGGCAAGAAGTGGAAGAGGTCGCTGGCGAAATCCAGTCTAGATCGCTGGAACAATTGCACGCTGGATCGGAAGCTGCGACCGAACAATGGCGTGAACGCTTCGAGCAAGCCCTCCAGGGCGCCTCGGCGCAGATGGGCGAGCAGTTGAATCAGATTTCGCAAGCCGCGTCGGCGCGCGCTGAACAGGAATTGTCCGCGCGGGGCGCGTCACTCCAGAATCTGCTCAACGAGGCCGCTGCCGAAGCGCAGAAGAATCTTGATTCGCTCGGTTCCAATCTTGAAAAGGAGCGAGCGAAGGCTGAGCTCGCGTTGGGCAGGGCCGACGAGGCGACACGGCGCGCCGAGGAAACCTCGGTCCAGCTCGAAGCAATGTCACAGGCCACCTTCGACGATGCCCGCCGCCAACTTGACGCCCTGCTGATATCTCAAACCGAAGAGTTGAGTCGGCGCGCTGAAGAAGTGATTCGTGAAAAGGCAGGCGGAATGGAGAAGCCGGCTCAGGAAATCACTAGCGGCGCTTTGCGCCGGCTGGCTGACCAAGTTCAGGAGCAGTTGGCCCCACAGTTTGCTCGCGCCCAACAGCTCAATCAGCAACTTGGGGCTGTGGACCAGCACGCCGACGAATCGCTGCGGAGACTTCGTGAGAAGATGCACGAAATCTCTGAGCAAGCTCTGGCAGCATCACTGGAGCGGATGAAAGCGCAGACAGCGGAATTCCCAGCGGAATTCGAACAGAGCTGCCGTACCGCGCTGACTCGCGTGCAGGAAGAGCTTGACGCCAAGGCCACGGATGCGACTCATACAACATTTGAAGCAATGTATAAGTCGGCTGAATGGTATCAAAAGAAGGCTAATACAAGCATGCAGAGTGCTCTCGAGAAAGTACTCGAACAATCCACGGGAACCATGCGCGAGCGCGCCGGCGAACTCTCGCGGCTCTTTGCGTCAGAGCTTGATCATTACAGCCGAAGCTACGCCGATCAGGCGAAGGAAACATTGCAGGAGGACGCGAAGGGAATCAGGGAACAGACCCGTGTCCAGCTCGAGGAAACCGCCAAGACCGCCACAGCAAGCCTCTCGGACGAATTCCAGCGAATCATGGGGGAGAGTCTGGGACGATTCGAAGATGCTACAAAGACCTCGACTGCACATGCAGAGGAGGTGATGAAGGAAGGCGCCGAAAAAGCGGTGGGCGACTTCGACTCTCATCTCGAAGAGCGCATGGTGCAAGGAGCAACAATGGCGCGCAAGCATCTAGAGGCGCAACTGAAGCCGATGATCGATGCGTTCCACACGAAGCGCGCAGATGAGCAAGACGCGTGGCTCGAACAGATGAAGAGCGCCGTTGAAAAATCCATCGAGCAATACAAAGAACGCTTAGAAAATACGTCCAATTCGTGGCTTCTCGCATCAGCTACATCGCTCGGTCAGCATTCCAAGGGTGTCCTAGACGCTCTTTCAAAGGCGGCCGAAGAGCGCCTGCGCGATACCTGCGGAGACGTCTTCGCCGATCTGGGGGACAAGCTTCGTGCTCGGCTCTTGGGGCTTTCCAGTGACGTAGCCGCAGAGAAGAAACCGCCTACAAAGAAGTGAGTGGCCCAGGCAGGAATGTTCGGAAGCCCACCTACAACATTTAAGCTCAATAGTTCGCATCCCAGTATAATCCTGCGATGGCGAATCGTGCTTTTGCGAGCATTTGGTTGCGCGAATTCTCCGAGGAGACGCTTCTCCAAAACTGGAGCAGCTTTCTCGGCACAGCCCCACTTTCTTCGAAGCTTCCAGGATTCTCTTATCTTGTGATCCGTGCTGTGGATGAAACTGAAGCGCCCATCTTGGAGCAGGATTTGCGTTCGATCGTCGCGGACGCAAACATGCTCGTCGAGCTGATGCGCAGCCACGTACACGGCGATTGTTCCTACGAGACGCACGCTTTCTGGAATTTGTGGGTATATGACCCAGCGCGCCTACAATGGGAGTTGCAACCGCAACCGCTCGGGCTGTATTGCTTTGGCGAGGAATTTGGTGAACGTGACTGGCAAAAGAACGGGTACTTCCTAGTGGACGCGGGGTTTGAGCATCTCTTCACCGGGCACGCGGGATTGCTCGGCTCGAGCGAGCCAGACCGAGGCTCAATTCGTCATCCGGATGAGCAGCGTTTTGTCTCCCTCATGTCACTGCCGCAAAATCTGAGCGTTTATCGAGAGAAGACGCGGGAGAACATACGGAAACTCTATAAGTGGATGAGGATAGTTGAATCTGCACTGCCAGTGGCGCGCACAAGCCTGTGGTCGGAAGGAGAAGAAAATTTCGAATTGAGGATGGAGGAAATCCTCGCCAAGAACTAGGGGATGCAAATCTTTTAGATAACTCATCTTATTGAATCCCTTTCTTCCGAAAAACGGTCAAGTTAGAATTGCTATGTTGTGTTTTCAACAAGGTGGGTAACGACGTGTCAAAATCGAGGCTGGATTCCTTGGGCGGCCGCTTCACCAAAATGGTTTCGCCATACAGTCGCCGGCACATCTCTATCGGAAAAGTGCTGGAAGTCTCTATGCAATTGGCAGCCGCTTGTGCTTTTTTATTCGCAGCATCCTGCGGGAGCAGCCCGCATCCAACTACTGATCAGGCGGCAAACCCTGCAAGTCCGCCTTATCCGCCGGCAGTGGATGACGTGGCAAGAAAGCTCTTGGGCACGGAAACCGAAGTGGTCCTCTACGGAGACTTGGCAAAGAATGGAAAACAGGAAGCCCTGATCGTGAATCGAGTGAAGAAGCCACCCGACAATCTGGTTCCAGGAACGCTGGTGACGCGCGCTGCAATCATTGAGGACGAAAGGGGCGATTCCTGGAAAGAGGTGCTTCTCTGCGACGAGCATCTGAAAAACCCAAGTGGATTCCTCGGCGGAATTCCTCTCGCGGAGATAAACGGCTGGCGAATTCAGACCGAACAGGATCCTACGAAGGGGCTGACGTTGTATTTCACCCCGCTTCAAACACCGGCGGGCGGATACATGCAAACGATCGGAGTGCGCTGGAACCCCGGAGTCAAGCGATACCAGTCACTTGATCGCAATTTCGAACATTTCTTGACCGAGGTCTCCTCACTGGAACCTTTGAACGGAATGCCGTAATAACGATGAGCGCTGCCGCACAAACTCCAGAAGTTGCTGCCAAGCCCGCACCCCACAAGCCAAGGGCGTGGCGAGAGCTTGGCCGCCTGCTGCCCTACATCGCGCCATACAAGAGACCGACCTTTTTCGGGTTGCTCGTGCTGATTCTGATGGGATTTGTCGGCGCGGCGCAGCCGCTAATCATCGGCGCACTCACCGACCTCCTGGACCGTGCGCCACGGCCTCTTCCGAACCTCACAGGATTATCGCGAACGCTGATGAGCCCGATCTTGCGTTTCTACGCTCCCGCTAGCCGCCATGCGCTGGGAATGCTGTGTCTGGCGCTGGTCATTGTCGTGGTCATCAAGGGAATCTTTTCGTTCGCCTCGCGGTGGATTCTCATCGGGATATCGCGGGACATCGAATACGATTTGCGGAATGATCTGCTCGCGAAGCTGGTGCAGATGGAGCCCGCGTTTTATGTCCGCAACCGCACGGGCGAGCTGATGTCGCGCTGCACGAACGATTTGGGCCAGGTACGAAATGTCCTCGGTCCGGGAATCATGTACAGTGCCAACACGATTGTCGGCATGGCTCTGGCTGTCGCTTTGATGCTGAAGCTCTCGCCGACCTTGACGCTAGAGGTCTTGCTCCCCGTGCCTGTCGTCGCCGTCACGGTGTGGTATTTCGGCAGGGTGATTCACGAGTTGCAAAGCAAGATTCAGGCGATGCTGGCAACGCTTTCGGCAAAGGCGCAGGAGAATCTCGCAGGCATCCGCGTCGTTCGCGCCTACGGGCAGGAAGAAGCGGAAATCCGTGGATTCGACAGTGTCAACCGCGAATACGTCGGACAAAACATGAACATGATCCGTGCGTGGAGTATGTTCTTCCCTATGCTCCAACTGATTATCGGATTTTCAATTCTCTTTGTGCTCTGGCAGGGCAGCCGGATGGTCATTCAGGGCCGGATTTCGCTCGGTGCTTTGATCGCCTTCTATGCCTACGTGGGTCAGCTTGTTTTTCCGATGATCGCTCTGGGATTCGTGACCAACATTTTCCAGCGCGGAGCTGCATCTATGGGTCGGTTGAATTACATCCTTGCCGCGCAGCCGGAAATCGACGACGCGAGCGTTCGCGCCGGAGAAGAACGCGAGATTCGTGGTGAAATCCAATTCCGAAACCTCACTTTTACATACCCGACCAACCGCGGCGGAAATGGCGCCAGTCCAGCCGGGGCGAAAGCAGGTGGCGTCGATGAGCCGGTCTTGCGCAATATCAGCCTCGAAATCCCCGCAGGTTCGACAGTGGCGATTGTCGGGCCGACCGGCAGCGGTAAATCAACGCTTGCGGCTCTGATTGCAAGGCTTTGGGAAGCCCCGGAGGGCGCATTGCTGATTGACGGGAGACCGATTGACGAATGGCCGCTCGCCGATTTGCGACGTGCCATTGGGTTCGTGCCGCAGGATGCATTCCTTTTCAGTGAGACCATCAAAGAAAACATCGCATTCGGCGTCGAGGTTGTAAATCTGGACGAGATCGAAGACGCGGCGCAGGTCGCCAGTGTGTCCAGTGACATTTCGGACTTTACTGCAGGATACGAAACGATCGTCGGCGAGCGCGGGATTACGCTTTCCGGCGGGCAGAAACAACGCACTACTCTCGCCCGTGCGCTAATCCGCGATCCGAGAATCCTGATTCTGGACGACTCGTTTTCCAGTGTGGACACAGATACGGAGGAAAAGATCCTGCAGGGTCTCGAAGATGTGCTCCGAAGACGCACCACGATTCTGATTTCTCACCGCTGTTCGACTGTTCGCGAGGCCGATCAAATCGTGGTGCTACGCGACGGAGAAATCGTCGAGCGGGGGACGCACGAAGAATTGATCGGCAGCGGCGGGTACTACGCCGAGTTATATCAAAAGCAACTCTTGGAAGAAGAGCTGGCCAAAGAATGAGCGGGCACCACGAAGAAGAGAAACTAGGCAAGATCTACGACGCGCAATTGACGCGGCGGCTGTTGAGCTACTTGCGTCCCTACAAATGGCGCGTAATCCTCGCGCTTGCGCTGACGCTTGTCATCACGCCGCTGCGATCCGTCGGCCCGTACTTATTCCACATTGCGATTGACTCCTACATCAGCCCAGCAATGAAGCATAGCATCGCCGTGGGAACGAGTTTTAGCGGGGTCTTTTGGGTATCGACAGGTTTGCTTGCCGCGATGGTCCTCAGCTTCGCTCTCATGTACGGCCAGGTTCGAATCATGCAAGCGGTCGGCCAAAGAATCATGTACGACCTGCGTAAAGATATTTTCGGGCATCTACAAAGGTTGCCGCTGGTATTTTTCGATCGCACGCCGGTCGGTCGGTTGGTGACGCGTGTGACGACGGACGTAGACGCGCTGAATGACTTGTTCGCGGCGGGCGTCGTGGCGATGGTCAACGACTTTTTCCTTCTCGTCTTCTTCATCGCGATCATGCTGAAGATGAATTGGAGGCTCGCGCTGGCAGCATTCGCTGTCTTGCCCCTCATGTTTCTGGTGACCTGGATTTTTCGCAACAGTGTCCGTGACGCGAACCGCCGGATCCGTACCGCGATCGCCCGCATTAATTCCTTCCTGAACGAGCACATCAGCGGCATGTCCGTGATTCAACTCTTCAATCGTGAGCGCAAGGCACGCGAGCAGTTCGCGGAACTGAACCGGGCGTACAACCGAAGTTTCAAAGACGCGATTATGGCGTATGCGCTTTTTTTTCCGGCGATCGAACTGCTCTCATCCGCCGCCTTTGCTCTCATTTTCTGGTTTGGCGGGCTGCGTGTGCTGCTGGCAGGCGTGAGCCTGGGAGTCGTGGTCGAGTTTTATCAATATTCCCAACTGTTCTTCGCGCCCATCCAGGACCTGAGCGAAAAATTCAATATCCTGCAATCGGCCATGGCCGCTTCCGAGCGGATTTTCAAATTGATCGACGAACCGGTGACATTGAGCGCGCCGGCTTCGGCATTGACGCTTGAGCAGCCACGGGGCGAGATTGAGTTCCGCAACGTTTGGTTCGCCTACCGGGGCGGCGAGAATCCCAAGGATGAAGACTGGGTTTTGCGCGATGTTTCGTTCCGCGTGTTGCCGGGACAGAACATCGCTATCGTGGGCCACACCGGCGCGGGAAAGACTACGATTATTTCCCTTTTGCTGCGCTTCTACGATGTGCAACGCGGCGAAATCCTGCTCGATGGCGTGAATATACGCGAGCTCGATTTGCAGAACTTGCGGCGTCTGTTCGGCATCGTCCTGCAGGATCCATTCCTCTTCAGCGGAACCATCGAATCAAATGTGAAGTTGGGAACGGAGACGATTGATCGCGAAACAGTTGACAGAGCGCTCCAGGAAGTGGGCCTAAGCGGCTTTGTCGCTTCACTGCCTGGCGGCATGGCGACTGAAGTCACTGAGCGCGGCTCAACTCTTTCCGTAGGCCAGAGGCAGCTCATCAGTTTCGCGCGTGCCCTGGCGCACAATCCACGGTTCCTAATCTTGGACGAAGCGACATCCAGCGTGGATACGCAGACAGAATCTCTGATCCGGCAAGCTCTCGACCGGCTGCTTTCGGGCCGGACAGCGCTCGTAATTGCGCATCGGCTTAGCACGATTCAGCACGCGGACCGGATTCTCGTTTTTCACAAAGGCCGCCTGCGCGAGGAAGGCAACCATCAAGAGTTGCTGTCCCGTCACGGGATATATTACCGGCTGTATCAATTGCAGTACAAAGACGAGGAGTTTCGCTTGCCGCCCACGGGGGGCGAACCTGCCCGGGCTTCCATGCCAGCGGATGACTGAACGACGGAGCATCAAGTGTTGACCCGTCGCAGCCACAAGAGCCTTCCGCATTCTTCCTCACGAAATTCCATCGAGCTGCCGGCATGAGCCAGCCGCAAATCCTAATCTCCGCTGGCGAGGCCTCGGGTGATATGTATGCGGCTCGACTGGCAAGAGCCATCGTAGCTCGCACGGGCGCGCATTTATTCGGCATGGGCGGCCAGAAGATGCGCGAGGCGGGAGTTGAAATCATCGCTGACGCGTCCGAAATCGCCGTCGTGGGGATTACCGAAGTCTGGCAGCGGTTGCCTGCGGTCTGGCACGCTTGGCGGCGGCTTGAACGAGAGGCAGTTCACCGCAAACCCGTATTAGCGATCACCGTGGATTCGCCAGGATTTAATTTCGGACTTGCGCGCCGCCTGAAAAAGCACGGCGTGCGATGCGTCTACTTCATCAGTCCGCAGGTTTGGGCCTGGCGGCCGGGAAGGATTCGATGGATTCAGCAGCGCTTCGAGCGTGTGTTGCTGATATTTCCGTTTGAAGAAGAAATCTACCTCAAGGCGGACGTCGCGGTGAATTTTGTGGGGCATCCGCTAGTAGACTCAGTTCGGGCCACGATGACGCGCGAGCAATTTTGCGCCAAATTTGGGCTCGATGCCGGGCAGCAGATTCTTGCCCTTTTACCGGGAAGCAGGCCGAGCGAAATCCGCCAAAATCTGCCGATCATCTTGGAAGCGTGCAAGCGTCTGGTGGAGAACCGCTCTCTGCAGATTGTTCTCGCGGCCGCGCCGGGTCTGGAAGCCAAAAGCTTCAATGCCAATAAATCTCCGGATACGCCTGTGACGATTGTGGAATCAGCTACATACGATGCTCTGGCGGCCGCGGATTGCGCAATCGTATCAAGCGGAACGGCAACCGTGGAAGCCGCTCTCTTGGGCACCCCGATGGTTGTGGTGTATCAATTGTCCCGCCTGACTGCGCTGATTGCGCGAAGGTTGGTCGTGACTCATTTGTTCGCAATGGCGAATCTAATCTTGGGACGTGCAGTCGTCCCCGAACTGATCCAGGAGAAGTTCACGGCGGAAGCGTTGCGAGCCGCAGTCTCGGGCCTGCTTAATTCTCGCGAAGCGCGCGAGCAGCAGAAGCGCGATCTGGCCGAGGTAAAGGCAAAGCTGGGTCCCGGTGGCGCGATCGAGCGCGCCGCGGACATCATTGCACGAATGCTGTAACAATCTGGAGCAGAGGCAACTACTCAGCTGCCTCCGGTATCCTAAAGGTTGGACAAATTGATGAAAATGAAGACATTCGATTTTCTGTGTTCCATGATGCAAACACTGGGAATTGCTGTGATCCTCCTGGGTCTCAGCGCCGGTGCAACGCGCGCACAGGAATTGCCCAAATTCGATTTTCGCGCTGTTCACTATGACGTCCAAGTTGCACTCCATCCCGCGGACCAGACGATCTCTGCGGAAGCCAAAGTCGAGCTTGTGCCCAAGACGGAATCTCGCACCATTCTTGTCCAGTTGCATCCGGACCTGCATGTGGACTCGGTCCGGCTGGCCATAGATGGACGGAAACTCGATTTTCTCCGTGATTCATTCCGGCCACTGAATCTTGTAGTGACTCTGCCGTCGGCGGCCCAGCCTGGAATGCACGTTACTTTGATCTTTAACTATTCAGGCGCGTTTTCCAACGACGAAAACAGTCCCACGAAGGATGTGCGCTTCGCATGGGTTGACAAGAATTCGGCTTACCTGCTGCTGCCCGCCAGATGGTTTCCGCTGACCGATTACCCTTCGAACCGTTATACCGGGAAATTTCAAATCACAGTCCCCGATAACTTCGCCGTAGTCGGCACAGGACAATCCAGCGCACCGGCTTCCCTTGCGGCGGAAAAACCGGGCGAATCAGCCCGCTCGATGTATACGTTCAAATGCGACGACGCTGCGCCGGTGGGGTCATTTGTTGCAGGCGACCTGCGGCTATCACCCGTCCGCGCCCAGGGTATGGAGTTTTCCGTGTTCGCTCCTCCCACGGCAGCCGCCACAGCCTCTCCTTATGGCGACGAGCTCGCCAACATCGTCTCCTTTTTTTCCGGCCAATTTGGGCCGCTGCCCTCACCAAACTTGACCCTGGCTCAGTTGCCCGACGGCACGGTGGATGGATTCTCCGCTCCAGGCGTGCTGTTCCTCAGCGCTCATGAATGGGGCGACCGCGTCAATTCGTCCAGACTCGCCCATCTGGCAGCAGGCCAGTGGTGGGGCGATCAAGTGCTGGCTGCTTCGCCAAATGATGTGTGGGTTACGGATGGCCTCGCGCAATATGCGGCGGCGATGTACATCGAGCACGCTCAAAGTGCCGCCGGCTATCACACTCAGCTCACCGACTTCGCTGTTGGATCGGTGATGTTTGATGACGCTTCTCCAATCGTGCAAGCGGCCCAGTTGCAGCCCTTCTCGCAGCAGTACCTCTCCGTCGTGGTGGATAAAGGTGCGATGGTGTTTCACATGTTGCGCACGGCGATGGGAGATGCGGCATTTAGTTCTTTGCTCCTGGATTTTTACAATGCCCACAAGGGAAGCACTGCGAGCATCGACGATTTTGAGAAGCTTGCGCAGACGAAGCTGCCGCCCGGCAAACCCGGGGAAGCGCAGCTCAACCTCGTCGCATTTTTTTCACAGTGGCTGAACTCGACAGGAATCCCTGATTTCAAGGTTGACTACATCGTTTATCGCACCGAGAAGGGCTTCAAAGTCATTGGTAAAGTGCAGCAGCCGCTTGAGACTTTCAACATGCCGGTGGACATTCGCGTCGATACCGTGGGAAACCCGGCGTCTAAAACCATTCAAGTAGTCGGCACGAGCAGCCCGTTTGAGATTGACACCTTCAATCAGCCCAAACCCGGCGGGATCGTGATCGATCCCGATAACGACATTCTGAAATCAAGCCCGTCGCTTAAAATCCGTTCACTGATTGCTCGCGGCGAGGGCATGGCGCAGCAGGGAAAATTCTACGATGCGATTCAGCAGTATCAGTCGGCGCTAAGCCTGCAACCCAATAGTTCGCTTGCGGCGTTTCGCATGGCCGAGGCGTTTTTCTATCAGAAGAACTATGCCGCGGCGGCGGATTCGTTCCGCAATGCGCTGGACGGTCAGATGGATCCGAGCGAGAAATGGGTCGAAGTCTGGAGCCACATTTATTTAGGGAAAATTTTTGATCTCACCGGGTCGCGCGAACGCGCCGTCAATGAATACCAGAAAGCCCAGGAACTGAAGGACAATACCGGAGGCGCTCAGGAACAAGCGGAAAAATATATGAAAACGCCGTACACAGGAGAAGGCTCTCCTGTTCCTTCTGCACCGGCGCTCAAACCTGCGCAGCAGTGAAACGACGTCGACAAATTAGAGATGTGGCGACTCCTTTTCCTGCAGGGCTTTCCGCGCTTCCTCGAAAACTTTGAGAGTATCGTTGTCGAAGAGCACAAAATAGATTCTTTCTAACGATGCCGGGTTTTCGAGATGCTTCGCTGCCTCTTCGAGCATGATTTCAGCACATTCGCGCACAGGAAACCCAGCGACCCCCGTTCCAACGGCAGGGAAAGCGATGGTCTTGAGTTTGCGCTGTGCAGCAATGCGCAAGGAATAAGACGTTGAACTGCGCAGCGACTGTGCTGTCGTGCGGCGGCCGAGCTGCATGCTGGCAGCGTGAATCACATGCCGCGCCTTGAGGCGGCCACCGGACGTTATTGCTGCGGTGCCGATAGGGATCGAACCAATGGCGTCGCATTCCCGCTGTATCTGATCTCCGCCCTTTCGCCTTATGGCGCCGGCCACACCCGAGCCTAATTGCAAATCGTTGTTCGCGGCGTTCACGATTGCGTCGACATCCATCTCCGTGATGTCGCCTTGCTTCAGGACAATTCTCTCCAAATTCATGGTCATGAGATTTGTTCTTGCGTTTTCTCAACCGTCGCTCGACATGGAATCAAGCCTTCTGACTCGCGGCGTCACGATAATCGTAAACCCCGCGCCCCGCCTTTCGTCCCAAGCGGCCAGCCTTTACGTATTGCTCGAGAAGAGGACACGGACGGTACTTGTCTCCCAATGTTTGATGCAGATGCTGGAGAATACTGAGCCGCACATCGAGTCCGACCAAATCCACAAGCTCGAACGGCCCCATCGGATGATTGAGGCCAAGCTTCAACGCTTTGTCGATGTCGGTCGCGCTTGCGATGCCTTCTTGCAGCATGTAGAACGCCTCGTTGCCAATCATGGCGTTGATGCGGCTGGTAATGAATCCAGGCGACTCGCGGACAATGACGACTTCCTTGCCCATTCGCCGGCCAACTTCGGCGCACGCCGTGACGGTGCCATCGGATGTTTCAAGTCCACGGACCATCTCGAGGAGCTTCATCTTCGGAACGGGGTTGAAGAAATGCATCCCGATGCAATTCTCCGCGCGCAATGTGATTGCCGCCATCTCGGTGATCGAAAGCGACGAGGTGTTGCTCGCGAAAATCGCGCCCGGCTTGGCGAATTTGTCGAGGATGGTGAAGATTTCGAGTTTCGTTTCCATCTCTTCTGGCACGGCTTCGATGATCAGCTCGGCTTGGCGGCAGGCATCTTGAATTGAGCGCGAGGTCGTGATGCGTGCAATCGATTTTTCCTTCTCCTCTATGGTGACTTTGCCGCGCGCGACCCCCTCGTCGAAAGCGTGGCGTATCCATTCCAATCCCTGCTCCAGCATTGTCTCCGAGATATCTTCTAGAATTGTTTCGTATCCCCCCGCTGCGGCGGAATACGCAATCCCCCGCCCCATCGCCCCCGCGCCGACTATGGCAATCGATTTGATTTCCATCATTCCTCCCGGCGATGAATGTGGAGGCGCGTGCTCTTAGCGAACTGAAGGGAACAAGCGCGCCGCATTGTCGTACAGAATTCTCTGTTTTGCTGCCGCCGATATCGGCAGCCCTCGAAATGTTTCAACGTTTCCCCGAATCGCCGGGACACCGGGGCCGGGCCAGTCGGTGCCCCAGAGTACTTTGTCGGCGATTTCCTCAAGCCGCGGAAAGGATTCCATCAGCTTTTGCGGCGGGATGCCGGAAATGTCCATGTACATATTGGGATGCCGCCGGACGAGAAAGAACGCTTCGTTCATCCAGAGTGGCCGGCCGCCATGGGCAAGAATGATCACGAGATTTGGGAAGTCCACGGCAACATCGTCCGCCAGAATGGGCTGCGCATAGACGTTGCGAGCGCCTTGAAAGATGGACGTGCCCGTGTGAATCATCACAGGAATTCCGTTAACTTGCGCGCGTTCATACATCGCTGCCTGGGACCCGAGGCCATGACGATAGGCATTCGGAGCAATCAACTGATGCGAGGGATGAACCTTCAGTCCGCGTATGCCTATTTTCGCGAGGCGATCCACTTCCGCGCTCGCGTCGGCCACATAGTTGGGATGTACGGAGCCAAACGCCAGCAAGCGCTGCGGCTCCACGGAACAATATTGCGCAATCCAGTCGTTTACATCAGGTGGAAAGCCTATGACATCCGGACTGACGTAGTTGATCAGCCCGGCGCGCTCGATTTCCATTTCGTCCAGGAAATTCAAGAACGCCTTAGGTTCCGACGAATACTTTTCGACCTCCGCATAGTCCTTGCGGCCTTTCTTGATGAGTGCAAGCGCGTGCGGCTTGAACAAGTGGAGAGGCTGGATATGAATGTGAATGTCAATGATGGCGCCAGTTGATGACAAGCTCTCTCTCCGGAACCTTGGTCGTGATCTTCTTCTACGGTTTCGTGTGGCCGCTTTTCCAAGCCTCTTCCAGTGCGCGGCGCGTGAAAACTTTCAACATGTCGCGGCGATAGACAGGCGTGGATGCGGAAGTTGTCAGCGGCTTCCCGGTTTGTATCGCCGCATGCGCGACGCGTTCGGCAAGCTCGGGAGACCATTTCCGCCCGGCAAGCCAATCATTCGCCGAGCGGACCAGCATCGGTGCCGGATTAACTGCCGTCAATGCAACGCGCGCATCGCGGCACATTCCGCTCGAGTCAATGTCAATCGTTACCGCCACCCCTGCCAGCGGATAATCTATCGAGTCGCGCACGCGCAGTTTCAGATAAACCCCACGGCGTCCGGCCATACGCGCAGGAACATGTACCGCAGTGAGAATTTCGTTCCTGTCCAAAGCAATGCGATCTTTGCCGTCATTCTTATAGAAATCGCGAAGAGCCAAGCGGCGCGAGCCCTGTGGACCCGCGATTTCCACTTCCGCGTCAAGCGTCAGCAACGCCGGAGCAGAATCGCCCGACCACGCAGCCCAGCAAAACTTGCCGCCTGGCGCGACGTGGCAGATGTCGCCATCCTTTTTCAAGCAGCCGCCCAGCGATTGCCTCCAGAAATTCGACTGGTTGTACCAGCGGCAGCGTGTTTCGAGACACAAATTGCCGCCAATCGTCCCCATATTTCGCTGCAATGGTCCGGCAATCGTGCCGACCGCGCTCGCGAGCACGGGAAAATTCTCCCGGATCCACGGCGTGCCGAGAATTTGTGACAAACTGGCCAGCGCTCCAATACGCAGGCCGTCGCGTGCCGAAAACTGAACATCAGAAAGACCTCGCAGCGGCTTAATGTCCACCAGAACTCGCGGTGAGAAGAGTTTCATCTGCAGATTGGGGATCACGTCCGTGCCCCCAGCGATCACCAATGCATCCGCGCCGTTATCCGCCAGCATGCGGATGGCTTCGTCAACTGACCGAGGTTGTAGGACGCGAAACGCCGGGAGGGTCACCGCGCCTCTCCAACGCTTGGAGATTTCCGCGAGGCGCTTGCTCCGTCGCCTTGTGTAGATTTCTGTTTTTCACGCAGGGCGTTGAGAATTTTCTCCGGCGTGATCGGAATTGAATTTATGCGCACCCCGACAGCGTCATAGATGGCATTGGCGATCGCCGGGATCGTCGCAGCGAGAGAGCCCTCCCCTGCTTCCTTTGCTCCGAATGGGCCTTCCGGGTCCCCGCTCTCAACGATGATGGATTCGATCTCTGGATTCTCCTTCGTCGAAGGAATGCGATATTCCAGAAGCGAAGGATTCATTAACCTCCCTTCGTTCCAGACCATATCTTCCTCGAGTGCCTGCCCAAACCCCATGTAAACGGAGCCTTCGATTTGCCCTTCGACGGTGAGAGGGTTGAGTGCTCTGCCGCAGTCGTGCGCCGCGATAATCCGCTCTACACGAACTTGGCCAGTTTCGGCATCAACTGTGACCTCGGCAGTTTGCGCGCTATAGCTATAGGCCGGCGAAGGCCCAACTCCCGCGCCCTTGAACTTCCCGCCGCGCGATTCCTCCGGTGGTGTGTAAGTGCCACTCGCAACAAGCGCGCCATGAAAATCGAGAGCTGTAGCCACAGCTTCGTCGAAAGTCATGCCGTTGCCCACCTCGCCGATTTTTGAGACGCGGTTGTCCTTGGCTTCCAATTCATTGGGACCGCATCCCAATTTCTTCGCCACAGCTGCAAAAATCTGTTCGCGCATATTCTGCGCCGCGCTGATGCACGCGTTCCCCGCCATGAACGTCACGCGGCTGGAATAACTTCCCAAATCGATCGGGGTCACATCCGAATCACATGCAATCAAGTTGATGCGGTCGGTACTGACTCCCAGAATCTCGGCGACGATTTGCACCTGCATCGTGTCCGACCCCTGGCCGATTTCCGCCGCGCCGGTGTATACAGTCACGCCCGCATCGCGGTCAATTTTCATATTCACAGTCGTATGCGGCATGTTCGAGCGGACCACGGGATTTGCCGCTCCGCTCACGTAATGGCTGCACGCCATCCCGATGCCTTTGCCAAATGGTAGCTTGCCTTTCTTTTCCTTCCATCGGGAACGTTCGTACACTCTCTCGATACACTCTGGAAGGCCGTAGCTTGTTACGCGAAGAGAATTCGCCGTAATGCAAGGAGCCTTCAGCAAATTTCGACGCCGCACTTCAATGGGGTCGAGCTCTGCCTCATGAGCTAGCTGATCGAGCATCGCCTCGAATGCAAAACGCACATTTACCGTGCCGTGGCCGCGCATCGCTCCGCAAACGGGCTTATTCGTAAGCACGCGGAAACCATCGAAGCGCATGTTCTCGATGTCGTAAATTGCGCCAAGTAGAGCGCCTGAGTAGAGCACGGTCACGGGCCCATAGCCGCAATATGCGCCGCCGTCCTGGATGACGCGCGCCTGAACGGCCGTAATCTTCCCCGCGCGATTTAATCCAACCTTCAAATAGACGATTGTGATCGGCCTTCCGCGGTGGGCGTAAAACACTTCTTCGCGCGTGTAGAGGATTTTTACCGGTTTGCGTGCCTTCTTCGCCAAAACGCAGGCCGCAATCTCAATTGGGATGACTTCGCTCTTCCCGCCAAATCCGCCGCCAATCAGAGGCTTAATGACTCGAATTTGACTCATCGGCATCTCGCAGACTTCCGCTGCTGTGCGATGCAAATAGAACGGCACCTGCGTCGAGGAATACACGGTCAGCCGGCCATCTGGCTCCCAGATGGCCAGAGTTGCATGTGGCTCCATCGCCGCGTGCGTGACTTCGCCAGCGTAGTAACGCTCTTCGGCTATGAAGTCGGCTTGTTCGAACCCCTTGTCCGGATCGCCGAACACATGGTGGTATTCCTTCTCGATGTTGTGAGGCCTCTCATCGTGAATCCAATTCTCCGCAGCCTGCATGGAAATCTCAGGATCGAACCACACAGGCAATCGTTCGTAATCGACGCGGATTAAATCCAGCGCTTGCTCAGCGATTTCGACCGTTGTCGCGGCGACGGACGCGATGTTGTCTCCAACGTATCGCGCCTTATCGGTTGCGAAGACTTGCTCGTCATGCCCAATCGGCAGAACGCCATAAGGCGTGCGCGCGTCCTGTCCGGTGACAATGGCTTTGACTCCGGCGAGTGCCTCCGCTTGCGAGGTGTCAATTGAACGAATTCGCGCGTGGGGATGCGGCGAATGAAGAATCTTGCCGAAAAGCATCCCTGGCACCGAAAGATCATCGGCGTATTTCCCCAGGCCCGTAACTTTTGCGCGCGCATCGGTCATCGCCATGGGTTTGCCAATAATCCGGTAATTGTTTGCAGGCTTCGTCATGACTTAGTCCGCCCGCACCGCCGCGCCCGATTTGTGGCGCATCTTTTCGATTGCGTATCTCACGGCTTCAAAAATCTGCATGTAGCCGGTGCACCGGCAAAGATTCCCCGAAAGCGCCTCGCGAATTTCGTCCATCGAAGGATTTGGGTTGCGATCGAGCAGTGCCTTCGCCGCGATCATGAAGCCCGGAGTGCAAAAACCGCACTGCGCCCCGCCGGACTCTGCAAAACCTTCTTGGATTGGATCCAGCTCTCCGGACCCGCCCAGCCCTTCCACTGTTGTAATTTCGCAACCCTGATAACTTGCCGCTAGGGCAACGCAGGAGAGCATTGGCGTGCCGCCCACGAGCACGGCGCAGCAGCCGCAACTAGAATCGTCGCAGCCGCGCTTGGAACCTGTCAGACCGAGGTCCTCGCGCAAGGCTTCGAGCAACAGGCGATTGGGCGCAACGGCGATTTCACGCTCTTCTCCATTCACGCGCAGCCGGATAAGCTCCTTATTCAATGCCACTCCCTAGGTGAGCTTCTTCAGCGCCCCTTCGTCAAAGCCGAGGACAATCTGCTTTCCCGATATCACCACAGGCCGGCGAATCAGATTCGGCTTCGCGGCCATCATTTGCAAAGCCTCGGTGCGTGAAGGAGGATGCTCCTTCATGCTCCGCTCACGATACAGTTCGTTCCGAGGATTCAGAAACTCCTTGTAATCACGCTCGCCAATCAGTGCATCAAGTTCGGCGACGCTCAACCGCTCCGTATTCAGATCACGAATTTCCAGCTCCGCTCCTCGTCCCAGCAAGAGACCTCTTGCCTTGCGGCACGATGTTCAAGTCGGCTTGTGCAAGAACCTGATTGTCGCCCTGGACATAAAAGACTCGACTCAATAGCGTGGCACGCTTGGATCAATTTCGCGCGACCAGCGATCAATGCCGCCCGCCATCGAACGCGCTCCCAAGACGCCTTGCGAGCGCAGCCATGCCGCGGCATCCAGACTCCGGCGTCCGCTGTGGCAAAACAAAACGATTTCTTCCGCGGCCTCGAACGCCGCCAGGTTCGATGCGAGCTGTCCGAGGGGAATCAATCGCGAACTCTCAATCTTGCTGAGTTGATGCTCCCAAGTCTCGCGCACGTCCACGAACAACAAATCTTCGCCGCTGTCGAGCAACTGCTTCACTTCACGTGGCTCGATCTCGAGATTCGCGAATAAGTCGCTGTTCATCCGGTCCGCACCTCAATATTCCAAAGTCTGCGTAACAGACGGCAATCTCACTCCATCGATCCCTTCGGGGCCACCCACTTCGGCTCCGTCGCCTGAATGTCGCTGACAAGTCTTACGTCTTCGTCCTGCGGCAGCACTTCGTTCACGTGTTCCGCATATTGCGCGGAGCTGAGCAGTTCACCGGAAACGCTGTAAGGCTGATTCGCGAATTCGCCGATGTGTCGGTTGAATTTCAAATCGGGAACATACAACTTCGGCTGCCCCGACGGAACGTGCTTATTGATCTGTTCGATCAGCCGCAGACACTCCTCGTAATAAAGCTTGCGGTTGTGTTCGTTCATGTGACCGAGGTCGGCCGATTGCTGATTCTGCGCTTCGTCGTAGCGGCCCTTCAGCCCCCAGACGTAGAACCAATGTGCCGAGCTCGACTGGTCCACGCCGAAGAGGTCGTAGCTCACGGGAATCCATTTATTGATGTATTTTTGAATCACGGGAAGTGGCACGACACCTGCCTTCACGATTCTCTTGATGCCGTCGTGTCCCGTCCCCAGGTGAAACGACTCCTCCCGCAGCATCGGAATCATCGATTGCGCCAGCGGCGCGAAGCCGGAATAGCTCAGCATCGTGAGTTGGAATTTCCCGTCGCGGTCCACGAAATCCGTGTACGTGAAAAAGTCCAGCCAGTTGCGAACGTCTTGGTTGAATGCGCCGAGCAGGCGCTTCTGCTCGAATGCCCGCCTCTCGAGCATTTTCTGCGCTTCCACGCGCCCTCCGTAACCGAAATGACTGATCAACAGCGTGCACATCTGCCAGCCGTGACGCATTTCTTCCGTCACGACGCGGCAAAGTGACTTCCGGTCATGTTCGCTGGGCGAAGCCTGGAACAGATAGCGTTGCTGCTCCACAGACGCGAATTCCGTGTCACCTTGAAAAATGATCAGGTTCATCAAGCCATCGCGGATTCGCTGATCGGGTATGTTGAGGATCTTCTCCCATTTGGGCCGGCCCTTGAAGGCGCCGAATTCGATCTCATTCGAACGCGTCGGCCCGAATTTCGCCTCGAATTTATATTCCTCGATTTCCGGATAATTCACCCCGATGTCTTTACGCCAGGCGCCGAACAAGTCCACCCAGTCATCAAACGTAGAAATCCGCGCTGCAGGCATGGCCTAGTCTCCCTCCTCAGTCTCCATAAAATCGAAACAGATCAATTCCTCGGCCAGATCAGTGTCCTCGAAACTGCGGCATGCGCTTCTGCCGAAATGCATCGAGCCCCTCCAGGCAGTCGGCGGAAAGAAAACACTCGACCTGCTGCCGAATCTCTTCATCCAGCACTCGCTCTAGCGCTTCGCGTTCGCTCTCAAAAAGCATCTGTTTTACAGCCCGCACAGCCATCGGCGGCGCAGCGGCCAATTGCGCGGCTAGCTTTTTCGTTTCTTCCGCAAACACTTCGTGCGGCACGACACGATTCACAATTCCCAGCCGCCCCGCCTCCGCAGCCGATAGTGTATCCGCGGACCAAAAAAGCTCCGCCGCTTTCGCTGCACCTAATAGCCGCGGGAGAAAGTAAATCCCGCCGAAGTCCGGGAAGAGTCCTATACGCGCAAATGCTTCGCAAAAGCTGGCTTGTTCCGACGCAATTCGAATATCGCACGCCAGCGCAAGATTCATCCCTCCGCCTGCTGCCGGGCCATTCACCGCGGCAATCACCGGCTTCGGCATGCTGCAAATCGTCAGGGCGATTTCCTTACCCGAGCGGACTAAGCCCTCCAATTCATTTCCCGCGTTGCGCGAACGAGCGTCACGCAACAAATCCAGATCACCGCCGGCACAGAATCCTCGTCCAGCTCCAGTCAACACCACTACGCGAATGCTCTTGTCCCGGCTGGCCCGACCGAGCGCATCCACCAGCGCCCGTCCTAGTTCGACATTCAGTGCGTTCAGTCTCTCCGGGCGGTTCATCCGCAGAGTGAGAACTGTGCCATCTCGCTCTTCGAGAACCAGCGGGCTCGCCTTCGGTGTTTGCGCCGTTCCAGACAATGCAGTTTTATTCATGTGGCCAGTTTTTGGAGCAGGCCAGCCAGTTGATTGAAATATCGCATCTTCACATTACGCCCCTTCGCATTCTGTCCGCTTGTCGAAGGAAGTACGAACACATGCGCGCCGTAGAGTTTTTCTTTTTGCAGGCCCAGCTTGCATGGCCGCCCGTTGAATTTCTCGTAGACCATTTTCCCGTTGAATGCCACGACGCTCGGCCGGTGCTCTTCGAGTTTCTTCGCCAGCAGGACGCGGCCCTCGGCAAATTCCTCGCGATCGATTTCTTCGATTCCCCCTGTCGGCCGCTTCACCAGATCCGTGAGCCCAACGCCGAACTCCACAATCCGCCGGTCATCTTTGTACTCGATCGGCTCCGGAATCACGCCGGAGTCGTACATCATCGGCCAGAACTCATTCCCGCGGCCGGCATAGTAATGACCCACTCGAGCCGAACGTTCCCCGGGATTGCAGCCGACAATGATCATCCTCATTCCTCGGCGGAGATAATCAGGCAACGTTCGCATCGCTTGGGCCAGGCTCCTTCGGCGATTTCAATCTTTCAAATTCACCCACACGCTTTTCACCTGCGTGTAACTCTCCAGCGCGTGCATGCTCAATTCGCGCCCGTAGCCGCTCATCTTGTAACCTCCGAAAGCCGCTGCGGGGTCGTAATTGTTGTACGTATTGATCCACACCGTGCCTGCTTCAAGCCGCCGCGCAATCCGGTGCGCCTTCGCGATGTCGCGTGTCCACACGGCGGCGGCGAGTCCGTAGGGATTCTTGTTCGCCTCACGAACCGCTTCGTCAACGTCCTCGAATTCGATCGTGCTGAGCACAGGCCCGAAAATCTCTTCGCGCGCGATGGTCATGTCATTCTTCACACCATCGAAAACTGTCGGCTGTACAAAGTAGCCCTTTCCGTTGCCAAACGTCGCCCGGCCGCCGCCGGCGACGAGCCTCGCTCCTTCAGTTTTTCCCTTCTCGATGTATCCGAGAACCTTGTTCATCTGCGGCTCGCTCACCAGCGCTCCGAATTTCGTCTTCGGGTCCAGGGGATCTCCCGGCTGGACTTTATTCGTGCGATCGATGAGCTTCTGCATGAAATCGTCGTGGATCTTCTTTTCGACAAACAGCCGCGAGCCTGCGGCGCAAACCTCGCCTTTCCCGTAAAAAATGCCAATCGTTGCGCCCCGTACCGCGCCATCAAGATCCGCATCTGCTAACACGATATTCGGTGACTTGCCTCCCAATTCGAGCGTGACATGCTTCAGAGTTTCCGCCGAAACTCGCGCAATCTCTTGTCCCGTCATTGTCGAGCCGGTGAACGCAACCTTCGCGACTCGGGGATGCCTTACGAGCGCGCGGCCCAGCTCGTCGGAGGAGCCCGTTACAATGTTCAACACTCCTTCGGGAAGGCCCGCTTCCTGGCAAATTTCACCAAGCCTCAAAGCTGTGAGCGGCGTCCACGGCGCAGGCTTCAAGACTACCGTATTTCCGGCGGCTAGCGCTGGCGCCACTTTCCAGGAAGCAAGCAGCAGAGGAAAGTTCCACGGCACTATCGCCGCCACGACGCCAACAGGCTCACGCAATGTGTAATGCAAGAACGGCCCGCGGACAGGCGCTGTCTCGCCGTGAATCTTGGTCGCCCATCCGGCAAAATAGCGGAACACTTCCGCCACCATCGGCATATCTACCTGGCAGGATTCGAAAATCGGCTTTCCGTTGTCGATTGTTTCGAGCGTCCCTAGCTCTTCGTTGTATTTGTCAACCAGATCGCCGATCTTCCAGAGGATCCTCCCGCGGTCGGATGCGCTCATCTCCGCCCACGGCGCCGACTCAAACGCGCGTCGCGCTGCTTGCACTGCCGCATCCGCGTCGCGCCCATCGGCATCCGCAACTTGCGTAATTGGTTCGGCAGTAGCTGGATTGATGGTGGCGTAAGTTTTTCCGGACGCCGCATCAACCCACTTCCCGCCGATAAACAATCTGCCGGGTTTCGGTTCGATCTTGACCGCTGTCGCCATATGCTCCCTACTTGCCTTTGAACTCCGGCTGCCGCTTCTCCACGTACGCCTTCAATCCCTCTTTCGCGTCATCGCTCGTGAATAGAAGCTGCTGCAACTCGCGTTCGATTCCTAGCGCCTCGCCGAATCCAATCTCTGAACCCGTCACCACAGCTCGCTTGATCCGCCCCACGGCCCTTGAAGCCTTGTTAGGCGGGCAGAACTGCCGCGCATAGGACATCACTTCGCCCCAAAATGTCTCGCGCTCATAAATGTAGTGAATCAGGCCGAATTCCAGCGCTTCCTCGAAGCTGAACGTACGGCCGGTTGTCATCAACTCGATTGCGCGCGCCCGCCCAATGATTCGCGCAATCCTCTGCGTGCCTCCCGTGCCCGGCAAAACTCCCAAGTTTACTTCCGGCAATCCGATTTTCCCGCCTTCTTTTTTCGCGATGCGGATGTCGCATGCCATCGCGATTTCCAGTCCGCCGCCGACGGTGTGCCCATTGAGCGCGGCAATCACCAGTTTTGGCGTCTGTTCCAGCCGGCAGAGAGTCTCATTTGCGTGCAGGCAAAAGTAATATTTGAACTGTGGGTCCACTTTTGCCAGCATCGGAATGCTGGCCCCAGCCGAGAAGAATTTCTCGCCTGCGCCGCGCATCACGATCACGTGAACATCATCGTCCATGCGTGCCTGTAATATGGCGTCGTCGAGCTGCCTCATCATTTCATACGTGTACGTATTCGCTGGCGGGTCATCCATCTCGATCACGGCAATTCCCTGCTCGTTCCGGTATTGCACCAGGACCTTCTGATCCACTGCTTGCGTTGTTGCCATTCGAAGCTCCTCTCCTGAAAAGAATATCGTTTGTTACCGTGCTGGGCGCGCCGCGACGGCCAATCGGCCTCTGCTCCTGCTCAAATGCTGCTCACGGACGACTCGGTGGCCATTCATCACGCCGTGCAAGAACATCTCCGCCATCGCCTCCGACAGCGCTTCTGCTTGCGGATCCACCTGCGGACGGTGCCAAGTATGTATCCAGTTCATCATGCCGAAAAGCGACAGTACCGCGACGCGTGGGTTCACCCTCCGTGCTTGTCCTGACCTCCGCAGTTCCTCGAAGATTTCCAGCGCCACGCCATAATATCGCCGCTTGATCTCCGTGACTTCCTTTCGGTATTCGCCTTCGAGCGCGTCATCCTCGTGAGCGAGGACCTTCATCTCCATTGGGTGTCGCAGGAAATATTCAAGGTGATTGTGGACCAGAATCGAAAGCCGCTTGGCCGGATCTGTCGCGCCACGCAAAGCAGTTTGAAGCTTCGCTAGGATGGTTCTAAATGTATGAATTTGGATAAGATAGAGGAGTTTCTGCTTGCTCTCGACGTAATAGTACAGACCCGAAAGCGAGACGCCGCTTGACCGGCTAATGCCCCGAATCGATGCCCCCTCATAGCCTTTGTCCGCAAACTCCTGCGCGGCATGCCGGAGGATCAGCTCCAGCTTGCGGGAACCCATTCCATTTTCACCGCGTGGGATACGAGGCATTTCACCATACCCTGAGTCGAACGTTCGTTCGACACAAAGAATAGTTCACGGCAAACAATGTGTCAAGAAAAGCTGTGGCCCGCGCAAACAAATCCAATCAAAAATTGCATCCATTGCGGGTCGGCTGCGTCTTATCGTATAGCTCTGTCCGCAGACTTCGCGGTGAGGTTTGTGCTACCCTTCCCGCCGGGCAAGCGGTCGAAAACCCAGAATTACCCGATGGAACAGGCAAAGGCAAAGCTCGCGAGTCCCACTCCCGCTGTAGGAGACAACGAATCCGTATTCGTTGCCGCCGCGAAAGCCGGTGACATCTCTGCTTTTGAAGACCTCGTCAACCGCTACGAGCGCAAAATCTTCCGCCTCGCCCACCACATCACGCAGAACAATGAAGACGCTCAGGACGTCACTCAAGAAGCGTTCCTGAAAGCCTTCGAGCATCTCGGCGAATTTCAGGGCAACTCCCGCTTCTACACCTGGCTCGTGCGCATCGCCGTGAATCAGGCGTTGATGAAGCTGCGCAAACGCCACAAAAGAGATGTCTCTCTGGATGAGGAAATCGAGGGCGACGATAATTCCATGCCGCGCGAAATCGAGGACTGGGGGCCTTCGCCGGAGCAGCGTTACGCGCAGAACGAGCTCTCCGGCATCCTTACGAAGGTGATCGGCGAACTCGATCCGTCGTTCCGCGTGGTCTTCCAGTTGCGAGATATTGATGAACTCTCTACCGATGAAACCGCCGAAGCGCTCGGCTTATCCGTTCCTGCAGTCAAGTCCCGTCTCTTGCGTGCTCGATTGAAATTGCGAGAAAAATTGAACCGCTATTTTCGAAAAGGTGAATCCCAATGAACTGCCGAAATGTCATCCGAGAACTCTCCAATTATCTCGACGGGGACCTCGACGCCAATTTGAAGCTATCCATCGAGCATCACATCGAAAAATGCGAGGATTGCCATCTGCTCGTGGATACGACGCGGAAGACGATCCATATCTTCTGTAAGTCCGAGCCCCTGCCACTCCCCGAAGACGTTCGTGGCCGCTTGCATGCGGCGCTATTGAAGCATCTCCATCATCCACAGGCCTAACTGCGGGTCCTTTTCGCTTCCTTCGCCATCTCCCAGATTTTTATCTTTGTTCCAATGCCATGCGCCAGTGCGAGTTCGTAGACTCGCTCCCCGGTCACGACGTCTTCAATCGCGATGCCGCTCGACTTAAAAAGAGTGATTTGCTCACGGGATGTTCGCCCTTGCTCGCGTCCACGCACCAGCTCGGCCAGCTCCTTCACGGAATCCCAGCGGACCGAATTGCCTTCAAATCCATGGATAAGATCTCCTGCTTCGAGTCTTGCTTGCTCGCGCGAATCCACATAAATGATATCGGCTCTGCTGACTGCGCTTATATCCATTTCGCGTTTCTGTGGAAAATTCGCGCCGATGGCATTGATGTGAGCCCCGGGCTTCAGCCATTCGCCCTTGACAATCGGCTGCGAAGCCGTCGTCGCCGTAATCAAAATATCTGCCGCGCGCACAACCTCCTCCGGCGTCTCCGAGGCCTCGACCCGTATGCCCAGCTTCGCTGTCATCTCTTTCGCAAACTCCGTTCGTCGTTGCGCACCTCGCCCGTAAGCAAGCGCTTGCTCAATCTTGCGCACCGCCACCACTGCCTCAAGTTGCGTTCGCGCTTGAAGTCCTGTCCCGATGATTCCCACGCTTCGTGCGTCCGCACGGGACAATAGCTTCGTCGCAAGCCCGCTGGCAGCTCCGGTACGCATCTGTCCCAAGTAATCCGCCTCGATCAACGCGAGCAAATCACCGGAATCCGCGTGGAATAGCGGAACCAGGAACCTCAACCCTTCTCGCGAACTCGTGTAAATCTTCATCCCCATGTATCCGCCGGATGCGTCGCCCGCGGCCATGTAGTGAAGGTACGACTTTCCCTGCAAGTGAAGCCGCTGGCGGGAATGCATGAGAGCCTGGCCATCTGCAAGGCGCCGAAATGCGGCCTCGACCGCTTCGAGGGCGATCTGCATCGTCAGCAGTGATCGAACATCGGATTCAGTCAGCAGAAGCGCCATGAAGAATTACCTCAACTTGTTAAGTTAAGAATTGCATGCGATCAATTGCTGGGTTGGCTCGGCGCGCTTGCAGGGATGTTGAGTCGAAATCTGAGCACGCGCGCGTCGCCTCTGTCGAGCACGAGCAATTCGCCTTTCGGCGTGAAAGCCACGTCCGTAGCCGTCCCATGCTCGCCCCATTCCGGATGCTGAGACAAATCCAGCGTTTGTTCCAATGCGCCGTCCAGCGTCCATATCTGAATCAAATGTTTCCCTTCGTCGGATGTGACTACGTGCCTCTGCCAAACCGCAAGACCGTATGCTTTCTGCGGATACTTCTCCGGCCCCAACGCGCTGAACGGAAAATCCCACTCCGCCAGGTAGCGTCCATCCTCTGTCACTTTGACGACCTTCTGATTCTCGACGTCGGCGATGTAGAGATTTCCGTCCAGTCCCAGCCTAATCCGGCATGGCGTCCAGTGCGAAGCAGGAAGTCCGGCCGGCCGGCCCCACGACGCCAGCAAGTGTCCCTGAGCATTCAAATTCGCGACGTATCCCGTCCCCATGTCGGCCAGAAAAAAGTTGCCCTCAGCCTCTATCGCGATGCTCGCCGGGTTCTTGAATGTTTTTCGGTAGCGCAGACGAAGAGAATGAAAATGCTCGCCCTCGGGTGTGAAAATTTGCACCAGCGCACCGCGCGGATCGACAACAAAAATCGCTTGCCCCGGATCAATGGCAATGTCCCAATCGTCCTTGCTGCCGCCCGCATCGAAAACCAGCAGTGGATGCCCATTCGCGTCAAACTTCTCCACTGTCGTCTCATCTCGCGCGTCGCCAATAAACACGTTCCCCGCGGAATCTACAGCCATCGTTTGCGGATCCTGGAATTGACCGGGATCGGTTCCTGAAGTTCCCCACTCGCCCAGATATTGAATTGGAGGAAGCGGCGCCTCTTGCGCTGCATGTTGGGGCCGCGAGCAAGCCGCGCAAAGAAACGTGTAGCTGCAGAAAAGCAATACAAGAGCACATTTGCTGTTGAACAGTCTGAAGGAAAAGATGGCCATCACACAAAATTGCATTGGCCTTTGGCGATTCAGCGCTTCCTGCCCTTTCGCAGCGATGGTTTTCCTCCCACACGTCTCACAAGCGTGAATTTCATTCCATACTCGCGATTCTCGACCCCCGTTGCCCCCGCGTTTCGGAAACGGAAAAACCCGGCCCCGCCCGGAGTCGCGGCCGGTGTCACGTCTACGGGCAGACTTCCGCAAAGATCATTTTCTATGAACGCGGTTTCGTAACGATTGCGCGAAACACTCCACGTGTACACTCGAACCAGCGTGAAATCGCAAGGCTGCCCCTCCCCACCCCGCGTTCCCACGACTACATACTCTGGTTTGACTCCGCCTGCGGAATCTGCTGCTCGATTGATTTCATACCATGCTGCGACATTAATTCCTTCTGAGCTCGCATAGCCCGCAAGCACATCGGGCAAATCGAGTTTGATGAACCGTCCTAGAATCCACGCGGAGATCTCGCCAGCATCCTTTGTTTCTGCGCGCACGAGCCACCAGTCTTCCATCTTTGTCGAATCTGTTTCACTTCCTTTGGTCTGCGCGGCCAACGGCTCCGGCTTCCTTTCGAGCATGAGAACAGGAACTCCACTAGGAGCTTCAAGGAGCACGGGCGTGTTCCGGCCAGGGTCGGTATGGAAATTCGTCCTGACTCGCGTCTCCCCGCGGGCTTGGACGGGCATTTGCCTCGTTTTTTCCTCAAGGTTTGATGCATCATGCCAAATCGCCGGCTCCAGCAGCGAATTCGAGAGTACCCATCCCTGCACTCCGGCGACTGTGCGGACCTGGGCGAAATCGCCGTACCGATCGATGACTTGCACGGCCGTCCCATAAGCTAGTGTAGTCACCGGCGCTCGCACAGGCGCTGGGCTGCTCCACACAGTAACATCCCGGCCACCCGTGAATGCTTCTCCAAGGGCCAGCTTTCTGTGGAGCCGTACCTCTCGGATAGTAAAGGCGAAAAGAACGGCGAGTACGATGAGGACGATGTAGGCGCGCCGCTTCAAGGCTGGTCACCAAACGTAATTCCGATGCCTCGGGCCGTGCGAACGATATCGCTTTCCGGGTTCACCAGGCGGCATGAACCGATTGCTTCTTCGAGTTTGACGGATTCGACTTTCCCGGCCCGCAAACAAACCATGCGCCCATACTCGTGGCGCGCGACCAGGTCCGTTGCATGCACGCCAAATCGCGAAGCAAGAATTCGGTCGAATGGGCTCGGAGAACCGCCGCGCTGGACGTGCCCCAGCACTGTGACCCGCACCTCGCGGTTCAGGTATTCACGAATGGCGTATCCGATGCTGTTGCCCACTTGCCCGGGAAGCGGTTGCGGAAATGTCTTCCCCATTGCGTCGGTGCGAGGCACCTTAACTCCTTCCGCCACGACGATCAGGCAGAATTGCCGTCCTGCGGCTTCTCGCTTCTTGATCGCTTCACAAATCGTCTCAATGGTGAACGGAATCTCTGGAATGAGAATCACGTCCGCCCCGCCCGCGATACCCGAGTGCAATGCAATCCACCCTGCATCGCGGCCCATCACTTCAATCACCATGACGCGATGATGGCTTTCCGCCGTCGTATGCAGGCGATCGATTGCGTCCGTGGCAACGTGCAACGCTGTATCGAACCCAAACGAAATCTCCGTGGCGCGAATATCGTTATCTATCGTCTTCGGCACGCCGACCACTTTCATTCCCAGCCGTGCGAACTCGTTCGCGATGTGCAGCGTGCCATCGCCGCCGATGACGACCATCGCCTCAATGCCCATCCGCTCCAGATTTTCCATGCAGCGGCCGGAGAAATTCGTGACTACTGTCTTTCCATTTGTCTCCACGGGATAGGCAAACGGATTCCCGCGATTTGTCGTGCCAAGTATTGTCCCGCCGCGCGGTAGGATGCCGCGAATCTTATCCAGCGACAGCTCATAAGACTCTTCCGGCCAGATCAGGCCGTTGTAACCGTTGGTGATTCCCATGACGCGCCAGTTGTACCCGCGCACGGCTGCGCAAACGACCGCGCGAATCACGGCATTCAAGCCGGGCGCGTCGCCGCCGCCATTGCATAAGCCGATCGTTCGCTGGACCGTTGCCAATACGATCACCTCGTCATCAGTGTCACGATTCTACATCATTCCTGATTCGCAAAAGGTCTTCGCAACGCGTCCGTTCAACACAAGTCCCGCTTCTGCTACAATGGCGCGCCTTCGAAACGCGACATTCCCCCATCACCACGACGAGGTGCGAACATGACTTTTCTGAATAAGCTCCGGCCCCTGGCCCTCTTGCTTCTTCGCCTTGGGCTCGGCATCATCTTCATCTATCACGGATTTCCCAAGCTATTCACCCACATGAGCGAAGCAGTAGCGTCGTTTCCGCACATGGGTTTCCCTTCGTACTTCGCCTATGTTGCGGGGATCGTGGAGTTCTTCGGAGGGTGCCTGATGATCGCGGGCCTGTTTACGCGGATCGCGGCGTTGCTAATCGCCGGGGAGATGGCTATCGCCATCTTGAAAGTCCATTTGCCCCAGGGCGGTCCGCTGGCCGTCGGCAACTATCAACTGCCGCTTGCTCTCGCCGTAAGCGCATTCACGCTCGTTGCCGTCGGCGCGGGAGCGATCTCGCTCGACCGCGCCATCTTCAACGACAAATCCTAGCGCTCCCGGAAGAAAAGACCGTCACGCGTGCGGCGCTTGTGTTTGCGGCGCGATGGGCTGCACGGGAACCGGCATCGGCCCGGGCGGCATAATGATCCATGACGCCAGATACGCAATGAGTCCCGGAACGATCCCCGTGAAAAACGTCACGATTGCCCAGACGAGGCGAACGATCGTCGGATCTGTATCCATGTACTCAGCGATCCCTCCGCACACACCGCCAAGCTTGCTATCCACCATCGAGCGATGCATCCGGCGCGGCGCGCTCGCTGAATCGGCGGCTCTTTGTTGCCGGCAGCCGCAGAAATAGCAGAAATTGGAATAGTTGGCGATTTCCCTCTGGCAATTTGAACAGATCATGGTCTCCTCCTCTCGCCTCCTTCGCAAACGTCCCCGGTCCCCAATGTTTGATACGGCCAAGCCCGCGAAAAGGTTGCAAGTCCCCCTGCGTCGCGCTCAGAAAGCCACGAGATCGCGCACTGCCCGTACAATGTCTTCCGTCTGCGGCAGGATTTCGTCTTCGAGCTTCGGCTGGTAAGCGCAAAACGTATCTGTCGCCGCGACGCGTCGAACCGGCGCGTCAAGCTCCTCAAAAAGTTCATCCGCAATCCGCGCAGCGATCTCCGCGCCGTAACCCCACGAAAGCGAATCCTCGTAAGCGACAATCACCCGATTGGTCTTGCGCACGCTCGCCGCAATCGCCTCCCAGTCGTACGGGCTGAGCGTGCGGAGATCGAGAATCTCCGTCTCGAGGCCTTGCCGCGCGAGCTCGGCGGCAGCCACTTCCGCGCGATGAACCAAGGCGCCATACGTGATGATGCTCACCTCCGTGCCTTCGCGCACCACGCGCGCCTTGCCGAATGGCACGGTGAAGTCCGCGCCCGGATACGCCGAGCGATTGTACGGCTGGCGATAGAGGTGCTTGTGCTCCAGGAACATCACCGGGTCGTCTGTGCGAATCGCCGTCCGCAGCAAGCCACAAAGATCCAGCGCCGTCGAAGGCATCACGACGCGCAACCCCGGGCTGTGTGTGAAAATCACCTCGCCGCATTGCGAGTGATAAATTGCGCCTCCCGTCAGATATCCTCCGATGGCGACGCGAATCACCGCCGGAGATTTGAATTTGCCGTTCGACCGCCAGCGCATTGTCGCCATTTCATTGCGAAGCTGCATCATCGCCGGCCAGATGTAATCGAAGAATTGAATCTCCGGCACGGGTTTGAGCCCGCGCGTCGCCATGCCGATGGCGCGGCCGACGATATTCGCCTCCGCGAGCGGCGAATTAAAAGCGCGCTCAGCGCCATACTTCCGCTGCAAGCCCGAAGTCGCCTTGAAAACCCCGCCCTTTCCCTTCACTTTGTCGAGATACTCTTCGCGGCTGCAATCCGCCACATCTTCCCCGAAGACGACGATGCGCTCATCGCGGCTCATCTCATCCATCAGCGTCGCCGACACCATCTCCACCATCGTCAGCGGCGAGCCGGAGAGTTTCGGCTCAACGGCAAACGCCCCATCAGCCGGGTCAATGTCAGGCGAATAGACCTCCGCATAGATGGAATCAGCTGCCGGAATTTCTGCGGCGAGCGCCAGGTCCGTCGCAGCCATGATTTCCTTCTCGACCTCAGCTTCAACGGCCTCGAGTTCATGCTCGTCGAGGACTCCTTCGCGAACCAGAAGCAGCCCGAACTTCGGTATTGGATCGCGATGTGCTTCCGCTTCGCGTTCCGCGGGCGGCTTGTAGAGCTTCTCGTCATCCGAGAGCGAGTGCGAGTACGGCCGTGTGACGTGCGCATGAAGCAGAGCAGGCCCGCGTCGCGCCCGGCAATGGGCCACGGCTCTCTGCGCCGCCGCATAACTCTCGATTGGGTCCGTTCCGTCGTATTCCTCGATATGCAGCGCTGGAAAATTCGTCAGCAATCGGGAAACACTGCCTCCCGCAGTTTGTACTTCGACGGGAACGGAAATCGCGTACGCGTTGTCTTCGACGAGAAAAACGACCGGCAGCTTCTTGGTCGAAGCGGTATTCAACGCCTCCCAGAACTCGCCTTCGCTCGTCGCTCCTTCGCCGCCGGAAACGCACACAACTTCATCACGCTGATGGGCCATTGCGGCGCCGAGCGGCGCAGCCTTCGCTTGCGCGAGTGCTTTCGGGAAGCGATCGAAGTAGAGAGAAGCCTCTGCCGCGCCAACAGCCTGAAGCCATTGCGTGCCCGTCGGCGAGGATTTCGAAACGATGTTCAGCGCCTGGTGGCCCCAGTGCGAAGGCATCTGCCGCCCGCCCGAATTGGGGTCATCCTTTGCGCCCACGCCTTCGAGCAGCATTTCGTACGGCGTCATCCCCAGCATGAGGCACAGCGCCCGGTCGCGGTAGTAGAGATAGAACCAATCGTAGGCGGGCTTGCAGACTAGTCCGACCGCAGCCGTTGCCGCTTCATGTCCCGCGCCGCTGATTTGAAAAAAAATCTTGTTCTGGCGCTTGAGCTGAATCTCCTTATCATCAAGGCGCCGCGAAAGAAACATCGTCCGGTAAAGCCGAATAAGCGTTTCGCGGCCGAGCCCGCCGAATTTGGCGGAATCGAATTTGTCTGTTCGAATGCGCGTCTGTGTGGCCATCGGCGTCCTTCCGCGAAGCACATCCCTATCTCATGGCAGCATTATAGCGGAAGCAGCCATCGAGAAACATAGAGAACGATGGTGGTAGCTCGCTGCCGGAAGGATGATGCGGGAAGTGTTTCTGGAAACCCACTGCGGCAGGAACAATGACGCAAACGTCCGCGATGCGTTAGGATAATTAGCGCGATGGAATTTCGCGAAAGAATCGAATGGCTTGGCCGGATGGCGCTTCTCGCTTTCGTTCTGGCTTCCGTTGCGTTCCTGAGCGCGATCACAACCATGCGCATCGCCATCCAGGGCCGCGAAATGGCCGCGCCCAATGTTGTCGGGATGCCGCTCGCGAAAGCGCAATCGCAATTAGCCTCGCGCGGCTTGGGCGTGCAGATCGAAGACCGCGCATTCAGCACGTTGCCGCAGGACGCCATCGTTCGTCAGAGCCCTCAGCCGGACACGAAATTGAAAATCGGCGAATGGGTCCACGTGGTCGTGAGCCTCGGGCCGCAGAAAGTCACAATTCCCGACCTGGGCAACCACAGCTTGCACGCCGCGCAAATCGAACTCCTCAGTGAAGGGCTGCAAACAGGAGAGATTTCCAGCGCGCATTTGGCCCAGTTCCCTGCCGACACAGTGCTGGAGCAGAGCCCTTCCCCTGGAGCAACGAACGCCAGCAGCCCGCACGTGGATTTGCTCGTCTCTCTCGGCCCAGAGCTGGCAGCTTATGTCATGCCCCAGCTTACGGGAATGCCTCTCGCCGACGCGCAACAAAAACTTGCCGCGGCTGGGCTCAAGGCAACTCAGGTGACGCCCTTGCCGGGCGGCGGTGCTCCTCTCGGAACTGTCATTGCCCAACTACCCGCGAAGGGCGCGCGGATCGAACCTGGTACAGGCGTCCAGCTAGAGATCGCGCAGTAGCCCGCCACGAGGCTGTGTTACAATCGTCGCGGATTCATGGCACGGCATCCCATCGAAATCGCTCCCTCGATTTTGGCCGCTAACTTCGCCGCTCTCGGAGAAGATGTCCGTGCGGTTGAGCAGGCAGGCGCTTCTGTGATTCACGTGGATGTGATGGATGGTCACTTTGTGGCGAACATTTCCATCGGGGTGCCTGTCGTCTCCTCGCTCCGCAAGGCAACCCGCCTCCCACTCGATGTGCATCTGATGATTGAGCGGCCCGGAGACTACATCGAAGCGTTCGCGAAGGCTGGAGCCAACCGCATCATCGCTCATCAGGAAGCGACGGCGCACTTGGATCGCATCGTTCAGCACATTCACGAGCAAGGATGCGAGGCTGGCGTGGCCATCAATCCTGCGACGCCCGTGATGATGATCCGGGAAGTGCTTGACCGGGCGGATACAGTGCTCGTGATGACCGTGAACCCGGGATTCGGGGGGCAGGAATTGATCCCGCAAACGCTGTCAAAGATTCGGGAACTTCGCGAACTCCGCTCGCGCTATACTTACGGCTTCCGAATCGAAGTGGATGGGGGCGTGACGCTGGAAAACACGGCGGAACTGGTCGCGGCGGGGAGCGAAACTCTCGTCGCGGGCACTTCGATTTTCCACACTCCTGATCCTGGAGCTGCTCTGCGCCAAATGCGGCAACACGCGAGCGACGCGATTTCGCAAAGGGTTTGATGGATACTCGAACATATCGCCAGTCCTTTTGGCTTTCTGCTGCCCTGCTTATCTCCTTCTTCCCCGCTGGGTGCCTGTTCTCCGGCCACAAGACAAAGACTCCCGTCGACACCAGTGCCTCCGCGGCGCCGGACAAGGTTCTCTATGACCGATCGGTAAAAGACTACAACCACGGCCGCTACACAGAAGCGCGGCTCAGCCTGCAAACGCTGATCAACAGCTATCCCGATAGCGAGTACCTCGCTAAGGCAAAGCTGGCCGTCGCGGATTCCTATTTTAAGGAAGGTGGCACCGAGGGTTTGACGCAGGCCGTACAGGAGTACAAGGATTTCATCACCTTTTTCCCCTTCCTCGACGAAGCCAGCTACGCGCAGATGCAGGTCGCGATGTCTCATTTTCGCATGATGGAAAAAGCCGACCGGGATCCGACCCATGCCCGCCTTGCTGAACAGGAATTTCAGACATTTCTGCTGAAATACCCGAAAAGTCCGTTTGTGCCCCAGGCCACGCAGCATCTTCGCGACGTCCAGGAAGTGCTTGGCCAGGCGGATTTCGAAATTGCCAAATTCTATTACATTAAGGGCGATTACAAGGCCTCTGCAGGCCGCTTAATTGAGGTGACGAATCGCTATCCGCTATTCAGCCAGAGTGATCGTGCCTACTGGATGATGGGAGATATGTACAGGCGCGCTGCTCACAACTCGAAGAACGAGCAAGAGCGCGCCCGCTGGCGGACGATGTCAGACATTGTATACACGCAGATTATGAAGGAGTACCCTCTTTCCCCTCTGGCTTCGGAGGCGAAGAACCGCTTGGCTGAGGATGGCGTGAAGCCGCCCGCGCCTGATCCGCAGGCATTGGAGCGGGCAAAGTATGAGGCAAAGTATGCCAGCCATAGTCCTGGCCTTTTTCACAAAGCGCTGGGCATGCTGAAGAGCTCGCCCGATGTTTCCCGCGCCGCGCGCAGTGGCGAGCCCGACCTGAATCCGCCTGACGAAGCCGAAGCGCCGCAGAGCATTTTTACAGCATCTCCAGGAACCCCGGGAGCTGGCTCGGCGGTGGGAACTGGGCAGAGCGTGACCGCGCAGACAGTCTCGCCCGGAGAATCAACGCCGTCGCCGGCAACCGGCGACCCGGCAACTGCAGGGACAAGTGATTCAACGCCAGCCGCCGCAGGAACCTCCGCTGCGGACACAACAAATCCGCCCGCCGATGCAACGTCACCCTCGCCCGATGTCATGCCTCCCGCAGTAGCCGATTCCTCAAATCCGGCCCAAATCCAAACCAGCTCGTCCGATAAAGGCAAGTCGAAGGGCAAGAAAGTAGACAGGAGCAAGGAATCCACGAGTAAGAAAAAGAAGGGCCTCCGCAAGCTCATCCCCTGGTAATTGCTCGGGGAAACGCCGATAACCCCTCCGGCACGCCCCTCCGCGATTTCGTTGACTCCCCCTTGATGCAATGCTCCAATAGTTTGAGCGATTCTGCGCACTAGCGCAGAAGTAGTGGTGTGCTGTTGAGGGGATAGTCGTGCCTACGATTCTGGTTGCCGACGACAATAGCAATATCCAGAAAATGGTGTCTCTCGTTTTCCAGGAGAAGGGGATCACCGTCGTCGCTGTGGGAAATGGGGAAGCCGCCTGCCGCAAGGTGCCCGAAGTCAAACCCGACATCGTTCTGGCCGATGTTTTCATGCCCGTTCGCAACGGCTATGAAGTGTGCGAATTCGTGAAGCGGGATTCGCGCTTTTCGGATACCCCCGTCGTGTTGCTTGTCGGCGCGTTCGATCCTCTGGATGAAAAGGAAGCGCGCCGCGTCGGTGCCGATGGAGTTTTGAAGAAGCCATTTGTCCCGCCTGAGCCCCTGATTTCTCTTGTGGGCGCTCTGCTCCAGAAATCTGAAAAGCCCGAAGAGGTCGCGATTGCGACGCCAGCTCCGGAACCGCCTCCGCCGCCCGTAGCTGTCGCGCCTCCTCCGCCGCCTGCCCCCCCTCGCGGATATCAAGCCGAGCCCGAGCCTGAGCCTCAAGAAGATGAATTATCATACGGCATAGCCAGCCGCGATTCCGACATCGCCAACGAGGTCGCTACAACCGAACGCGATACTGTGGCGACGCCGTTCGCCGTCGAGGAAGAACCGCAGGACGACAATACCGAATCAGCAAGCGATTGGAAGCGCCGTCGCGAAGCGATGGAATATGAGATTCCGGCGGAAGAGTCAGCGAACCTTGTCGAGCATCTCGCCGGAAAAGACTCCTTCTCCTCCTCGACGCAAGAGGAGGAAGAGCCCGAGAAGATAGAGCAGCTTTCGGAAGAGCCTCCTGCGCCTGCAAAAAACGCCGAGACGCCGCAACCGCAGAGCGCCGCGCCGGAGAGCCCGCGTGTTCCAGCTAGCGAATGGTCCAGCTACGTTCCCGCCGCTGAGGAGGAAGCTTCCGCTCCCGCGTCAGTGCCCGCGAAGTCCGACGAAATTGCAGTCGTGCCAAGCGAGCCCGCGAAAAGTGTGGAAGCGCCGATGGCGGAGATCATGCTGGCGCCGGCATCCGAGGACGCGCCGTTTGCTTATGCTTCCCCAGCTCAAGTCGACAACGAAATTGAGAAAGATGGCGAGCAAAATTCGAAGCCGAGCGAATTTGTAGCCACTAGGCAGCGTCCCGAGCGCGACGATTTTCCGACTGCCCCTCCCAGCGTGATTCCCTTCCCGACTACATCAGAACCCGCAGAGGAATTCGCGGTTCAAGAACTTGTTCCGGAGGAAGAAGTCTCTGCGCCGCAGCCGTCGTTCGGGTCCGATGCGACGCCCACAGCGCACGCCGCGGTCGAGGAAGCCGTGCACGAAGCCATCGCGCAACCAGAATCATCGAAACAGGCCCCCATGGACCAAGCCACGATTGACTCCATTGTCGCCAAGGTCGTCGAAAAGCTCGAGCCGCAATTGCATCAAGCTCTAAGCCAGGGCGTCCTCAAGCCGCTCATCCAGGAGCTTCTCAAGGGCGAACTCAAGCCCAATAAATAGGCTCGCCTCGAACCCACAAACTCCGACTCATTGCGCGATTTGACGCGCCGCCGCGTTGCCCCGTATATTGATTTGCATCCCGCTCCGCGGATGGCGGCTTCTGTGCGCCCCGCCGTGAACGGGAAACCAAATCCATGGCGCGCGAAATCCCCAAGGCATACGAACCGCAGGAAATCGAGCGGCGCTGGGCTCAGGCCTGGTTTGACGACAATCTTTACCGCGCAGATTCGAGCCACTCAGGCCAAGTTTTCTCTATCGCCATCCCTCCCCCCAACGTCACCGGCTCCATCCACATCGGCCACATGCTCGAACACACCCAGATCGACATCCTCGTCCGCTGGCGCCGCATGTCCGGCCGCCGCACGCTCTGGCTTCCGGGCATTGACCACGCCGGCATCGCCACTCAAGTCGTCGTCGAGCGTCAGCTCGCCAAGGAAGGTCTGAAGCGCGAGCAAATCGGCCGCGACGAATTCGAGCGCCGCGTCTGGCAGTGGAAAGCCGAGAGCGGCGGCAGCATCAAAAAGCAAATGATCCGCCTCGGAGTCTCCTGCGACTGGACGCGCGAGCGCTTCACGCTCGACCCGCCGATGTATCGCGCCGTAATGGAAGCCTTTCTGCGCCTTTATCGCGAAGGCCTCATCTACCGCGGCCGCTACATGGTCAACTGGTGCCCTCGTTGCAAAACGGCCCTCAGCGACCTTGAAGTCGTCCACGAATCGCGCGAAGGGAGACTCTGGTACATCCGTTATCCCCTCGCCGGCTCCAGCGAATTCATCGTCGTCGCCACCACGCGCCCCGAAACCATGCTCGGCGACACCGCCGTCGCCGTCCATCCTGACGATGACCGCTACAAGTCGCTCGTCGGCAAAAAAGCGATTCTGCCCCTCATGAATCGCGAAATCCCCATCATCGCCGACGATATTGTGGACCGCGAATTCGGCACCGGCGCCGTCAAAGTCACGCCCGCTCACGACCCCAACGATTTCGCCATGGGCCAGCGCCACAAACTCGCTCGCCTCGGCGAGCTCGCCGAAATCGAAGTCATTGATGCCGACGCGCGCATGACTCCGGCCGCGGGCCCCTACGCCGGCCTCGACCGCTTCGCCGCGCGCGAAAAAATCGTCGAAGATCTGAAATCGCAAGGCCTCCTCGATCGAGTCACGAATTACAGTCTCTCCGCCGCCATTTGCGACCGCTGCAAGACCATCGTCGAGCCGCGCCTCTCTGTCCAGTGGTTCTGCAAAATGAAGCCCCTCGCCGAGCCGGCTATCCAAGTCGTCCGCGACGGCCTTATCCCAGTCGTCCCTGAAAATCAGAAGAAGGTTTTCCTCGACTGGCTCACGAACATCCGCGACTGGTGCATCTCCCGCCAGCTCTGGTGGGGCCATCGCATTCCCATCTGGCATTGCGCCGATTGCAACGCCATGACTCCCGCTCGCGACTCCCGCGTCGAAATCATCAACGGCCACGCCCAAATCGCCAGCGTCCCTGAAAAGTGTGCCAAATGCGGCGGCTCAAAACTCACACAGGACCCCGACGTTCTCGACACCTGGTTCAGCTCCGCGCTTTGGCCCTTCTCCACTCTCGGCTGGCCCGACGACACGCCGGACCTGCGAACGTTTTATCCGACCAGCCTGATGATCAGCGGCTACGACATCCTCTTCTTCTGGGACGCCCGCATGGTCATGATGGGCCTTCATCTCATGCCCCAAGATGAAATCGAGCAGCGCATCCCCTTCCGCCAGCTTTATGTTCACGCGATTGTCCGCGACCCGCACGGCATGAAAATGTCCAAGACACGCGGCAACGTCGTTGACCCGCTCGAAATTATCGAAAAGCACGGCACCGACGCGCTCCGATTCGCGCTCACCGTCATGGCCGCGCCCGGCACGGACATCGCCCTCAGCGAGGAACGCATCCTCGGCTATCGCGCTTTCGCCAACAAAATCTGGAACGCCGCCCGCTTCTTGTTTTTCAATTTGGAGAAAATCGAATCCGCCGGCGTCACGCTCGAAGAACTCGCCTCTCCCGAAGTCCGCGCCAAGGCGCCCTATCCCACGTGCGATTCCCTCGTGCATCGCTGGATTTTCTCGCGCCTCGCCGCCGTCACGAATGAAATCAATGAAGCGCTCGAGAACTTCCGTTTCCACGAAGCCGCACACGTCATCTACCACTTCTTCTGGGGCGATTTCTGCGACTGGTACATCGAATGGCTCAAGCCGCAACTTGCTCGCCTAGGCGAGCGAGCCTCGCAAGATCGCGACGACGCCATTGCCACGTGGCGGAACCTCTTCGCCGCCTTCGAATATGCCCTCCGCCTCCTCCATCCCTTCATGCCCTTCCTCACCGAAGAGCTCTGGCACAAACTCCCTCAGCCCGCCGGCGCAAAATCCATTTCGCTGGAGCCATTTCCGCTGGCGTCGCCTCCTTGGAAAGATGTGGATGCGGAACAGAGTGTCCAACAGTTGCGAGAAATCATCGTTGCGGCGCGCAATCTCCGCGCCGAATTGAAAGTAGAGCAAAGGAAATCTGTCCCCGCATATTTCTCTGCGAGTGACGGCAAGTTGAACGGCCTTGTGGATCGCAACGCCGCCACGGTAAAAATGCTCGCAAACCTCTCGGACTTGAACCTGATGCCTCGCGCGAAATTCCCTTCGGGTTTGCAGGTTCGTTCGGCGCCGTCTTTCGATTTCGGGATCGTTCATCAGGAAACAATTGACGAGAGCGCGGAAATTGCGAAGCTCAAAAAGGAAAAAGATCGCATCGAGAAGGATTTAGAATCGAAGCGCCAGCGCCTCGCCGACCAGACCTTCCGCAGCCGCGCTCCCGCCGAAATCGTCCGCGGCCTCGAAGCCACTCTGGCCCAGCGCGAAATCGAGTACCAGAAAACCCTCGACCGCCTCTCCCAACTCGATAAGTAGCCGGACACGTAGGGGCGCTGCTTGCTTGTCCTGAGCGGAGTCGAAGGGCTGCGCCCGCGGCTGCGCAGCAGCCGTCTTGATATTGCGGCTTGCCCTGTCGCAGACCCTGAGCTTGCCGAAGGGAGCTTGCCCGCCGTGGCGGGCGTAACCGAAGGGGGTCCGCTTCCCGGACTCCGGTGAAGTCCGAAGCATCGCGCCCCCACGGGAGAAAGCCCTCTTACCTTTGCGCTCTATAATCAGCATTGTAAACATTCCTATCAAGTGGTAGCCTCCGCGCAGTAAGAAGGCCCTGCTGATAACTTAGTGCCTGATTAAGTAGATTTGCAATTCGAAAAACCAAATGAAAGGAGATAACGCTATGCCCTCATCACTTTGGCTTTTGTGGATACTCACCGGGGGCGCTGTCGCAAGCTGGGTCATGATTCATATCTGGCTGCCCGACCCGCCTCCAAACATCGCAGGCAAGTTCATCGGGATGCTGATCGCGGGAGTCACCGGCGGCGTCCTGGGAGGATTCCTGATGCGCTCCATATCCGCAGATCCCGTCCCTCAGCCTTGGATGTCGTTCGTTGGAGTCGTGACAGTGGCTCTCATCGTCTCCGTTGGAGTGGCCGTTCTCGGCCGCATTGGAGCCGGGAGCACGCGGTAAGTTATCAACTGGACTGCAGAGGGAGGCGCTTTGCCGCTTCCCTCTGCCTGTTATTCAGCGCTGTGTGCACCTGTCGATTGTCCCCATAGCTGTTCATCCTTGCCGTCAAAAATCTGCTTGACTTTTGGTTGGTTTGTGGTAATATTTCTTTATGATTAAGAGGCGACAGCTCGCAGTATCCGCCGCTTTACCCCGAGGCCCCCGGTGGAGGTTCCCCTCCTCCTGACCTCCCACCCCAGCCAATTCCCGGCTTCCCGCAGCCAACTCACCCGAATATATGATTTTTTTAATCGTAAACGAAAATTATTAGAAATCGACGTAAGTCATAGAAAACAAAGAACCGACCTCATTTTTAATCGTAAAAATATCGCGATTGTTTCTGCGCCCTTTCTTCGTCCCTACAGTTTTTTGTATTTCGATGCCTCCTCTGCTTCCTCCCTCTCCTTTGGTTCCTTTGTCTCATTTGCTTCCTCTGCCTCCTTTGCGTCCTTGCCTGTCTGCCGCTCCAGTCGCCCCGCCAACAATCGGGACATCCGCTTGTCCCAACCTGCCTCCTCAAGTAAGCTGGCACCCTTGCCCATGCCTGCAAAACGCCAATCCAATCTTCCCGGTCCCACCGACCGCAGGGTTGACGCGCTCCTCGCGCTCTTGGCCGAGAATTCCACCATCGTCATCAGCGGCGCGAAAATCGCCAAGGAAATCGGCGTGAAGCGCCAAACCGTCTGGACTTGGGTGCAGAAGCTGCGCGAAGCCGGCGTCAAGGTCAACGGCCACCCCCGCACTGGCTATCACATCGAGCGCGCCCCCGACGTCCTGGCGCCGCAACTCCTCGCGCATCGCCTCCGCGGCACGCCTTTCGAAAAACGCATCTTCCACTATTTCAAAATCGATTCCACGAACACCGTCGCCATGCGCATGGGCGAAGAAGGCGAACCTCATGGGGCAGTCGTCATCGCCGAGCAACAAACCGCTGGCCGCGGCCGCGCCGGACGCTCATGGATCTCCGAAAAGTCCGCCGGGATTCACGTGACCGTTCTCCTGCGCCCGCGAATTTCGCCGATGCATGCTCCGGCGCTCACGCTCGTCGCCGGTCTCGCCGCGCGCGACGCCATCGCGGAGGAAACCGGGCTCACGCCTGACATCCGCTGGCCAAATGATGTGCTGCTCCGCGGCCGAAAGGTTTGCGGCATCCTCACCGAAATGCAGGCAGAGCCGGACCGCGTCCATTTCGCCGTCGTCGGAATCGGCATCAATGTGAACCAGCAAAAAATGCCGTCTGAGCTCGCGGGGATTGCGACCTCGCTGCGCATTGAGACAGACCGCGTCCATTCGCGCCTCGATGTCCTCGCGCGGTTGCTGCAAAGCCTCGACCGCTACTACAATGAATTCGTTGCCAAAGGGACAGCGCCGATTTTGCGGCGCTTCTCGGAAGTCTCTAGCTTTTTTCAAGGCAAGCGCGTGCGCATCACGACGACCAACGAATCCTATACCGGAATCACCGACGGCCTGGAGCCGACTGGCGTACTTCGCGTCCGGCGCGACGACGGCCGCATGGAAAGCGTCATTTCCGGCGATGTGGCGGAGGCCGACTGATGCTCCTGGCGATGGACGTGGGAAACACGAACACAGTTCTCGGCGTCTTTCGCGGCGCCGAACTCGTTGCCAATTGGCGCCTCACGACGGCGCGCGACCAGACCGTGGATGAATACGGCATCCTCACGCGCGACCTCTTTACTCACGCCGATATGTCTCCCGGAGAAATCAAAGGCGTCATGATCGCCTCCGTGGTTCCTCCGCTGAACGCGACACTCGCCCAAATGTCGGAGCGCTATTTCGGCGTCAAGGCCTTGTTCGTCGAACCGGGGATCAAGACTGGCATGCCCGTGCAATATGAAAATCCGCAAGAGGTCGGCGCCGATCGCATCGCCAACGGCGTCGCTGCATTCGCAAAATACGGCGGGCCATGCGTCGTCGTGGACTTCGGCACATCCATCAATTTTGATGTCGTCTCAAAGCGCGGAGAATATCTCGGCGGCGTCCTCGCCCCTGGAATCGGCATTTCTGCCGACGCCATGTTCGCCCGCGCGGCTCGGCTTTTCCGCGTCGAGATTCGCGACCCCGGAAAAATTATCAACACAAATACTGCCGCGTCCATGCAGGCGGGACTCTATTATGGTTTCACCGATCTCGTTGACGGCATTCTCGGGCGTCTGAAGAAGGAACTGGGTGACGAAACGCGCGTCATCGCCACTGGCGGCCAGGCTTCGTTGATCGCAGGCGCATCGCGCCACATCGAAATCGTTGATGACCATCTCACGCTCGAGGGTTTGCGAATCCTCTGGGAACGCAACGCCCTGCCGGCAGCTCCCGACGCTCACGCCGCCAAGAGTTCGCCTTCGGCGAGGAAGGGTCCTGTTCCCGCGCGAAAGTCGGCGCGTTAGCGGCTCTCCGGCCATGGTGGCCTTCAACTATTTCAATTATTTCACCGAGATCGAGGAATATTTCTGGCAGAAGCGCGGCGCCCACCTGCTTGTTTCGCCCCTCGACTGGGCCATCGTCGAAACTTGGCAGAAAGCCGGTATCCCCCTCCAGGCCGTCCTGAAGGGTATAGACCGTGCCTTCGAAAGTTACGGTCGCTCTCGCCGCGGCGCCGCCGGCCGCCCACTGAAAAGCCTTGCCTACTGCGTGGACGCCGTGCTCGACGCTGCGGCTGAGGCACAGGAAACGGCCGCGGGAGCGGGGCCGGAGACGAATCGTGCGGCTGCTCTGGCGGAGCCGTTTTCCCGCGAGGAATTGTCACGATACTTCGACGCGGCTGCCGCGAGCCTGCGTGCTGCTTGCGAAAGAACTGGTGTGCAAGAACTCAAGCAGAAATTTCTTGAGGCCGCGCGAGCCATCGACGAACTAAAGCCGATTCTGGACTCACCTTCCAAGCTGGACTTGGAAGATCTCGAACGGCGGCTAACGGTTCTCGAGGAGAGATTGACAGCGGCGCTGACTTCCGCGGCAGAGGCGGAAACTTTGCTCAGCGCCCGGCGCGAAATGGAGAATGCGCTTGCGCCTTACCGCAGAAAGATGTCGCCCGCGCAACTGGCGCTCGTGGAGCGGCAGTACATCCAGAAGCGGATGTTCGAAGCTTTCGGGCTTCCGCGGCTCAGTCTTTATTATTTGAAATAATCCGGAATCAAGACCGTATCTCATGCGCGTAAAAATCGAAAAACTCGTTTACGGCGGCGATGGTCTCGCTCACAGCGACGGCACAACACTTTTTGTCCCTTTCGTCCTGCCCGGAGAGGAAGTCGAAGTCACTGCGACAGAACGAAGCAAGAGATTCGCGCGTTGCCGCCTGGAAAGCGTATTGACTCCATCCGCCGATCGCATCGAGCCAGTGTGCCCCCACTATGGCGTCTGCGGCGGCTGCCATTATCAACACATTTCGTATGAAGCGCAGCTGCACTTCAAAGAAGAAATCTTGCGTGAGACCCTCCGCCGCCTCGGACATCTTGACCTGCACCACCCTATCACGGTGCATGCTTCTCCGCCCTTCGGCTATCGGAACCGGGCGCAATGGAAGATCCGCCCCTTGGAAAACCGTTCCCGCCGGCCTCTTGAAAGATCTGGCGACGGCCAAAGTCTCGGCGTCGGATACTTCCGCGCAGCCTCTTCCGTGCTCTGCCCTGTCGAAACGTGCGCCGTCCTTTCGCCAACACTTTCCAGTGTGCTTGATGCATTGCGGCGAGGATTCACAGATCACTCTCTGCCCGAAGAGATCCAGGAAGTAGAGGCGTTTGCGGATGCGGAGGATCAAAAGCTGCTGCTGAATGTCTCTTGCTCGTCTATGCGAACAACTAAAAAAACGGTTTTCGAGAAATTGTCACAGGAGATTGCAGGCATCGAAAGTGTTCTGCTTCGTGAGTCAAGAGGGGAGAGTATGGAGCTGAAAGGCCCTGGCTTCCTCCATTGCAGAGTGGGCGACAAGAGATTTCGCGTGGGGCATCTTTCATTTTTTCAGGTCAATCGTCACGTTCTGGAAAGCCTGGCACACACCGTGGCCACCTCTGCGGGAAGCGGCAAGCTGGTGTTCGATTTGTACGCCGGTGTGGGATTGCTTTCAGCATTCCTCATGGATAATTTCGCGACGGTCGAAGCGGTGGAGGCAGACCCAGCCGCCGCTCGCGATTTGGAAGTGAACGCACCGGCGAACGGGAAGAACATTTCGAGTCATAACCAATCCGCAGAAACATTCTTGTCGCAATGGAAGCGCAAACAAGGAGCCAAGTCACCGGACGTCATTGTCGTCGACCCGCCGCGAGCGGGACTCGAATCTGGCGCGTTGCGAGCACTGCTCGATATCTCAGCGCCGCGAATCATTTATGTCTCGTGCGACCCATCAACGCTCGCCCGGGACCTTGCGCAACTCTGCTCCAAGATGTATAAGGTCAAGGAAATTCACCTTTTCGATATGTTCCCGCAGACCTACCACATCGAATCGTTAGTCCGTCTGGAGCGCGCCTCGTGAAGCTGCCCGCTTTGTGGCTCGCACTGGCTTTTGGCGCCGGCATCGCGGCCGAGAATTGGTGGCACGCGCCACAAATCGCTTGGCTCTCCGCAGCTGCGATTGCCATTGTTGCCGGCGGTTTTCTCCTGATTTGGAAACGGCTTCGCCTCGCGGGAATTTTTGTACTCGCGACATGGTTCGCCATAGGCGGACTGGCGCTCCATCTGCAACGGCATGCCGTTTCCGCCAATGACGCCGCCAGATTGATTGCAGGTGGAAAAACTGACACGAGCCAGCCGCTGCGCTGGGGTGGCCGGCTGCGCGAGGATCCCGAGAGGCTCCCCTGGGGCTGGCGCTACACGATTGACCTCGAGGCGGTATCGGCAGCGGGTCAAACATCGTCAGCAAGTGGCGGCTTGCGACTGACCTATTACGCGGGCCGCGATCCGAATTTCTCTCAGATGCTGAGGGCAGGCGACCAGGTCGAAGCACTCTGCCTGGCGCGACTCCCACGAAATTACCTCGACCCAGGAGCATTTGATGAGCGCGGCTTTCTGGCGCGACAAAACATCGAATTGCTGGGCACGTTGCGTAGCCCTGAACTGATTGAAAAACTCGGCATGCCGCGTTTGGCGCTCGCCCACCGACTCGCGCGAGTGCGCGGCGCCCTCCTCGCGCGCATTGACACTCTCTACTCGGGCGAAGGGGACCGCGCCGCAATCCTGCGCGCGATGCTTCTGGGTGATCGCAATTTCGTGAATTCTGACGTTTCCGTGAGGTTTCAGAAGACTGCCGCGTTTCACGTCCTCGTGGTCGCGGGTCTGCACGTTGGCGCACTCGTGGTATTCATCCTGTGGCTTGGACGCGTTCTGCGACTCCCACTTCTGCTTCAAACGCTCGTTACTCTCGTTGTCCTCGCTGTGTACGTTGGCATCGTGCAGGATCGGCCTCCTATTTTGCGCGCTGCATTGATGGCGTCTATTTTTCTTCTGGCGCGGCTCCTTTTCCGGCGCGTAGCTCTTGTGAACACTGTCGCCGTTGCTGCGCTGGTTCTGCTTGTTGCGAAGCCCGAGGAGCTCTTCGATCCCAGCCTTCAAATGTCATTTCTCGCCGCCGGCGTCATCGCGGGACTGGCGCTTCCCTGGATCGACCGCACGAGCAGCAAATACCGCAGCGCACTAGAACATCTCGGCGACGTGACACGGGACCGCCTGCATCCTCCGCAGGCCGCTCAGTTTCGACTCGATTTGCGCGCCGCCGCGAACGCGCTCGCCGCTCGGCTGCCTCGGTGCTTTGCGGAGCACTCCGCTTCTTTGTTTGTCATTCCCTCTCGCGCCGGATTGCGGCTCTGGGATTTGTTTGTCCTCTCTTTTTGTATCCAGCTGGGCATAGTTCCGCTGCTCGCGCTCTACTTCCATCGCGCAAGCCTTTCGGGCCCGGTGAGCAACATTCCCGCGGTCCTCTTCACCACCTTGATCGTTCCCCTCGGATTCCTGGCGCTCGCGGCAAGCTTCCTCTGGATCAAATTGGGGGCAGCACTTGCGAAACTCGCCGGTATTCTCGTGGGCTGGCTGCTCTCGTGCGTGAATTGGTTTAGCCGAATCCCACGCGCGTCGTGGAGAATCCCCGGGCCGCCCGGTCTACTTCTAATTGCATTCTTTGCCGTTCTCGGATGCGTGGCTGCACTCGCCTGGCTTGCCGCTGAGCGCACGCACGACAAGGATCGGGTGGCGATTGCTCCTGTTCCTCGTGCATTCCGACGAACTGAATTGTTTGCCGTTTCCGTACTGCTGGTCCTGGCGCTCGCTGTAATGACTTACCCCTTCGCGCCACGGGTGGCGAGAGGGCGCCTGGAAGCGACGGTGCTCGATGTCGGCCAAGGCGATTCCATTTTCGTCGCCTTTCGCGACGGGCGGACAATGCTCATTGATGGCGGAGGGCTGGCGGGCGCGGAACGAATCGGGGGATACCAATCCGGGATTGACATCGGCGAGCAAGTTGTCTCGCCCTACCTCTGGTCGCGTGGAATTAAGAAGCTCGACGTCGTGCTGTTGAGCCACGCGCACCATGACCACATCGGCGGTCTGCCCGCCGTGCTCGATAATTTTCGCGTAGGTCAGCTTTGGGTCGGGCGCGACGAGAATGCACGGGAATACCGCGAATTGCTCGCTGACGCAGCGGTACACCATATCAGGGTTCTCCACGCGATTTCGGGAGCCACGTTTGATTGGGATGGCGTCACCGGCCAGGTCCTCTGGCCTTCGGATTCTTCCGAAGCGCCCGCGGCATCGAATGATGACTCCGTCGTCCTTCGGCTTGGCGACGGCGCAATTCATTTTCTGCTTCCAGGCGACATTGAAAATGGGGTCGAGAGAAAACTCGCAGATGACGGCGTGCCTCTCGCAGCCGATTTTCTGAAGGTGCCCCACCATGGGAGCAAAACGTCTTCAACCCAACAATTTCTCGAGGCTGTCGCGCCGCGCGCAGTTGCTATCTCTGTCGGCGAAGGAAATCCATACGGCCATCCAAGCACCGATGTTGTTTCACGATATGAAACAGACGGTATCCGCTTGCTGATAACGAAGCGCGATGGCGCAGTCACTGCTCTGACGGATGGCCAGACGCTTCAGGTGAGCTCGTTTGTGTCTTCCAAGCCAAAATGAGACCCATTCTCCTGAAAAAGGCTCGCCCGCAAACTAAGTATCCGCTTCCTCCCTCGAAGAATCCTCAGATTCGTCGATCTCCAAATCTTCGTTGCTCTTGAGATACGCCGCAATGATGCGTCGCGCCTCGGCCACTTGGGATTCTCGAACCATCACGTCAGCGGTATGAGTCCCCTCGCGCGGCCCATCCATCGGAAAGGGATCCGTGCTGCCTGAGCCGGGCGAGGCGATGCCCACGCTCTCCAGAAGTCCGCGAATCACCATGGCCTCGGTGGCCGATCCGGCCGAATGAATCAATGTGACCTTTTCCTGTGAAGGTTTGCGGCTCACCGAAGCTCCTTTATTCATTCGCGGTGGTCCCGCGCAGCGGAACTTGTCCGCCGCGCAGGCTTCGTTCATACTTAAATCCAGCGATTGCACAGGCCAACTATGATTCAGCAGAATGACAAACCCCTCCCCAGCCAGGAAGAAATTGACGAAGAAAGCCGGCGCGTAAGGCGCCTGCGCATTATCATTCACCTCGCGCTCGATACGATAGCCTCCGGCGATTTATCTCCCGAAGAGGCGGCTGAAATCACAGCTGGAGCACGCAGAGTGGCGCTGGAGCTCTTCCCCGGCAAGGAAAATGCATTCGATCTAATCTATCGCCCGCAGTTTCAGCGGCTGATGAACGAAGTGTACCGCATCCACTAAACCGGCCGTCCGGGAATACTATTTCATCCACTGCATTTTCGCCCACAGCACTGCAAGCCCTAGGGCAAATCCGATCGCCGCTTGACACTCATGATTCTGGGAATACAACTGTCGAGAAAACCGCACGCGCACAGATTCACTGGATTTCGCAATTCCCAAACGAGGCCAAAACAGCGGAACGCGCGCCGAATAGGCAGTAAATTCGTCCCCGTACTTCTCGCGCAATTCTGCCTCCTCGCGGCGCATCACAGCGGGATAAAAAAGCAAGATGTATATTGCCACGAGCGCACCGGCCCAAAGGGAATCCGCGGCGATGATCAATCCCACCGCGAGAATGGCGCTTCCGAAGTAGAGAGGATTCCGCGTTAGTGCATAGGGACCGTGTATTGCCAGAGCCTCGTGTTTGTCAAGAAAGCCCGCCGCCCATGCGCGAATGGCAAGCCCAACGATTCCGATAGTGGCGCCGATGAGAAAAGAGGCTCGCGACGGCCTGGCAAGAAGCAGAACCAGAAGTGCAACTGGATATCCAGCCCGCACGCGCCAGCGAATCCAGATATTTTGCGGAGCAGTCATCAGCCGGCTCTCAATCGGCGCTCAATCGCGTCGAGGACTTGATCCACGGTGATCGACAACATCGAGGGAGCCGGAAATTTTCCCCGGCTATAGGTGATCTCTTCCGGTGTCGCATTCCGAACGACAATATCTCTCGCCGAATACGGCCCATTTCGGCTCGGATCCGTCGGGCCATAAAGACCTATCACAGGAGTGCCAAGCGCCGAGGCAAGATGCAATGGCCCCGTATCCGCGGCAACCAGGAATCTGGCGCGGCGAAGCAGTGCCATGAGCTGCGGCAGGTCGAACATTTCCAGCATTGGCGATGGCTCGCCAGATGTGCGACGCACGATTTCGGCAAGTTCGCGCTCGCCTGGCCCAAAATTGATTACACCTCTCCATCCGTAACGCGCTGCAAGCGCTCGATGCAATTCGCCGAAGCGTTCTGGCGGCCAGCATTTCGAACCCCATCCGCCGCCCGGCGAAAGCACAAAATAGTCGGAAATGCCATGGGCAGCGAGTACGTGGTCCAGATGTTCCTGCGCTTCGGCCGCAATCTTCAGTGGAAAGCGAATTGAGCTCTCGCGCGCGCCCAGGCTTTCGACGAGCTCGAGATTGTGCTCGATCTTGTGCTTGCGAACCGGTGCGACTTTGTGCGTGTAGAGGAGCGCCGCTCCTCGCTCGCGTGCATAACTCGCAGTGAAGCCGGTGCGCCTCGGCGCGCCGCTGAGCCAGCCAAGTATTGCAGTGCGATACAGAGATTGAAAATCGAACGCCAGCGTGTAACGTGTCGCACGCAGTTTTCGCACAACGGCTAGCACGGCGCGCCAGTCGGTTCTCTCCATCTGGATTGTTGCCGTTACGTCGGGATTTCCATCGAGCACGGCAAGCCACTTGCGATCCACGAGCCAATCGATCCGCGCTTGAGGAAAGGATTCGCGCAACGCGGAAACAGCAGGGAGCGTGTGGATGATGTCGCCAAGAGCTCCCATGCGTAGGATGAGAAACCTCTCCTCAGCCATGGGCTTCGCGAATTCGAACCAGGAGATCGCGCGTCGAGTGTTCCTTCGGGTCGCCGACAATCGCGACGCGAATGCCGAGCCGCGCAGCCTCGTCGCGTTCAGGCACGCTCTCGGCGGTGTAGTCCGTTCCTTTGGCATGGACAGACGGCCGAAGCTCTCGCAAAAGCGCGCGAACATGAGGTTCATCGAAAATCACGGCATAATCCACGACAGCGAGAGCGGCTACAAGCTCGGCGCGCGCCTCCGCAGGCAAGATCGGCCGGCCCGGCCCCTTTAAGCTTCGCGTGCTTGCGTCCGAATTCACTGCGACAACGAGCACATCACCTTCGCGCCGTGCCCCCGCGAGATAGCGAACATGCCCGGCGTGGAGCAGATCGAAGCAACCGTTCGCGAGCACAATGCGCTGGCCGTGCCGACGGTGCTCCTCGAGCCGGTCACGAAGGCTCATGCGCGGCAAGACCTTTGTCCGCGTATTCATCGTGCGCCCGTGGCCTCGCTGCGAATCGCGGCTTCGAGCTCGACCCGCGTGACCGTCGCTGTTCCGCGCTTGGTGACGACAATGCCGCCCGCGTAATTCGCAAGGTGAGCCGCTTCGGCAAATGTCGCGCCAGCGGCAAGCGCCAGCGTGAATGTGGCGATCACTGTGTCGCCCGCGCCGGTCACGTCCACCGCATCATCGGTGCCATACACCGGAATCTCATGAGTGGCCTTGCCGCGCTCGAATAACATCATGCCATCTTTGCCGCGCGTCACGAGTAGAGCCTGCAAGCCAAGAGCGCGCAGAGTCTTCTGTCCCAGTGCCTCCAGCTTCCGGCGGTCGCTGCCGATCGTTGTGTGATAAAGCGCTTCGATTTCCGGCTCGTTTGGAGTCGCTGCCGTAAACCTGGCAGTCCGATAATCGAGAAGGCGGAAACGCGAATCCAGTACGGCTATTTTCCATCGAAGACCTCTGAGCAGTGGGGGAGACACCGATCCCACACCGTAGTCGGAGACAAGAACCGCACTCGCTTTCGCGATGCGCGCACGCGCCCTTCGCGCAATTTCATGGGATGGGCGAGGTGAAAGCGGATTCTCCGGCTCACGATCCACGCGTAGAACCTGTTGGCGAGCCGTGTGCGCCCACCGCGCGAGGAATCGCGTCTTAGTCGTGGTTGTCCACCCGCGAACTGACACCACGCCGGACACATCTATGCGCTTGCGACGAAAATAGGAAAGCAGCTCTCGTCCAGCATAATCGTCTCCCACAGCGCCTACGAGCAATACATGCGCGCCGAGATCCACGAGGTTGTTCGCAGCGTTGGCTCCGCCACCAGGAACAATTTCCGTTTGCCGATGACGTAGAATCAGCACAGGAGCTTCGCGAGAGACACGCGAAATCTCGCCAGTGACGTATTCATCCACCACAAGGTCGCCGAGGACGAGAATCGTTTGACGGCCAAACGCGCTGACCAAATCCAGCAACCGGGATAGGTCCGGCGAGTGCTCGCTCCGCGCAAACGGCTTTCGCACCGCCCTCAATGCGCTCCCCTCAAGACGATGGTTACAGCTTGGGCTAAGTCCTCCACGACATGATCAGGCATGCGCGGCCAACGGGAGCGATTCCATTCGTGCTCGCCGCGGCCATATCCCGAGAGCACCAGGATGCTCTGGCATCCGACGCTGTGCGCCATCGAGATGTCGTCGTAGCGGTCACTCACCAGTGTCGAGCCCGCCAGTTCCAATCCGTGCTCCTCAGCGGCCTGCTCGAGCATCCCCGGAAGAGGTTTTCGACAGCGGCAATCGTTCTCGCGAATATGGGGGCAATAATAAATCGCGTCCACATGTGCTCCCCCGGCAGCGAGCTGCGATTTCATTTTCCCGTGAATTTCAGTCACCAGCGACTCCGGGAAGAATCCGCGCGCGATGCCGGATTGATTGGTCACTACGATGACCGGAATTCGCGCTTCATTCAATCGCCGAATTGCACCGGCAGCATGAGGAAATATATCGAAGCGGGAGATATGGTTGGCGTAGCCGACCTCTTCCGCAATTGTCCCATCGCGGTCGAGAAACACCGCGTGCCGTTTGGAGGGACTAGACACGCGGTCGTCCCTCAAGCCATCCGCGCGCCGCGTTCCGCACATCATCTGCTTCTACTCGCACCATACAACGATGGTCGATGGGGCATTCACGAAGAAAACATGGGCTGCAGGAAACCTCCTGCCGCACGAGCGTGCGGCGCAGTGTCATCGGCGCGGTGCCTTCAGGATTGGTCGAGCCGAATACGGCCACGACGGGGATTCCAGCAGCTGCGGCAACATGCATCGCGCCCGAATCGTTGCCTACAAATAATTGGCAGCGGGAAAATAGTGCGGGGAGTTCGCCAATCGGCGTCTGGCCTGCCAAGCTCACGGGACGATGGCGCATTTGCGATGCGATTTGTCGCGAGACGTCAATTTCAGAAGCCGTCCCAAAAAGTATCACATCCGCATTGAAATCCTCAACGAGGCCATCTGCCACGGCAGCATACCGTTCGGGTAGCCAGCATTTTGCAGAGCCGTATGCTGCGCCAGGTGCCATCGCGATTCGAAGCGACCCAGCGCGAACGCCAGCCTTCTGTAATGCGTCCTCTGCCGCTTCCGCCGCTTCGGGCCGGATCTGCAACCGGATTTCTTCAACCTTCGGAAGCGTCTCAAGCCATCCGGCGCGCTTGAGCAACTCGAGGTAGTAATACGATTCATGGGCAGGTGCATCGCCGGCTTGTGGCACGGGGACTGCGCGGGTCAACAGGAAACTTCGCCCGTCGCGCGCGTATCCTATGCGCTCGGGGATTCCCGCGCGCCAAGCCAGCCATGCCGCTGAAAATGCGTTCTGCAAGAGGAGCACACAGTCACACTTCTCTCGCCTGAGCATCCATGCAGATCGTTCCATACCCAAAGGGTTCCGTGTTGATGATGCAAGAGGGATGACGCGGTTGGCAAATGGCTGCCCACGATACAAGTCTGCAACCCACGGACGCGCAAGTACGGAAATCTCCGCATCCGGCCATTTCGCGCGGATTGCTTCAAGCGCTGGAATGGACATCACCGCATCGCCGACCCAATTTGTTGCGCGCACAAGAAGTTTCATCGCGCAGCCTCTTGGCGCCGAGCGTCTACTATCGAATTTACTTCCAGCCAGAATCGTTCGGCGTCAATGGGTGCGAGCGAAATCACGCAATACGCAATCGGAAATTCAATTGCTCGCGCGCCCTTCAGGTTGAAAGTGTCTTTCTCGGTGCAGAGAAGCGTGTCTGCGCCTGCCTCACGCGCTCGCCGTTCAATTGCGTTCATATCCGATTGCGAGTAGAAGTGGTGATCCCGGAAGGCAATCCACCCAGCCACGTTGACACCCCACCGCTCTAAATCCGAGAGGAAAGCCTTCGGATTCCCGATTCCACAAAAGACGAAAAACTTGCGGGCGAGCCAGTCCACTGAGTTTGCATCGACGGTAAACTGGGTGCCGGGATCAGCGACCATCGTGATGCGCTCAAGTTTCGTCTGCGCATAATAAATAGGCGCGGCTGAATATCTGCGAATCAGCGCCTCAATTGCCGGGGCGTGTTCGCTGCGCGTGATTACGACGATATCGGCGCGGCTAAGTGCGGAGATCGGCTCGCGCAAACGCCCTGCGGGAAGAAGATGCCCGCCTCCGAACGGATTTACAGCATCAATCAGCACGATGTCCAAGTTGCGTGCGAGCTGGAAATGTTGAAACCCGTCGTCCAGAATGAACCATTCGACGCCGCGCGCGCTCAATTCCTTTCCCTTGTTGAATCGGTTTGCGCCAATACCGATTGGAACAGCATCCCCGAGGCGTTTTTGCAACAGCGCTGCTTCGTCGCTTGAGCCGGCCGAGCCGCGATAGCCGCGCGTCAGGATGCCGACTCGTTTCTTGTCCACGACGGCCCGCCCAGCAAGCCAGCAAACCATCGGAGTTTTTCCCGTTCCGCCCACGGTCAAGTTTCCGACGCTGATGACTGTGCCAGACAATCGCTTTTGCTTCAGCAGGCCACGCTCATAACTCCATGCGCGAACTCGCGCTCCCGCTCCGTACAGCAGTGATGCTGGCCACAGCAATGATTGGGCGAACGTCACGCGCGATCTCGGCTTGCTTCGAGAATAGCGGCGATGCGGTCCAGCGAGCGCGCTGTCGCTCCACGATTTGCCTCGACCAGTGCCCGTGCTTTGCGCCCCATTTCATCGCGTCGAGTCGTATCGCGAATCAAATCTATCCATGCCTTCCCCAGTTTCTCGGCACTCGTCACCTGGATACCAGCGCCCGCGCTCGAAAACTTTGCCGCCATATCGCGAAAATTTTCCATCGAAGGGCCATATACAGGCGGCTTGCTGAACCAAGCTGGCTCAAGAATATTATGCCCGCCAGCGGGCACAAGCGAACCGCCAATGAAAACTGCGTCGGCCAGCGCATAGAGTCCAGCGAGTTCGCCGATCGAATCGAGGACTATCACATCTGCACTCTCATCAAGCGGTGTTTGCAAATCGAGACGGCTGCGGCGTACGCCATTCCAACCGGCTTCGGCGATTGCATTTGCCACTGCGTCGAAGCACTCCGGTTTTCGCGGAGCCAGAACAAGTAGCGCCCGCCGCCACTGCCGCTGAACAATGTCGTATGCGGCGAGCACCGCTTCCTCTTCTCCTGCGACCACGCTTCCTGCGACAACCACAGGCCATCGTTCCTGTTCGCGAATCTGTCCTGCCAGCCATTTCCCGAATTTACCAAGCATGGGAGGTTCGTGATCGTATTTCAGGTTTCCCATGACTTCGATTTTGTTATCAGGGGCGCCCATTTCGCTCAGGCGTCGCGCGTCGTCCCGGCTTTGTGCCAGGAAAACCGCGCCATCGGACATCACACGAGAATAGAAATCGCCAATCACCGGACGAAAGCGCCGAAATCGCCGCATTGAGCGCTCCGAAATGCGGCTGTTTACAAAGACGACCGGCACATTACGTCGCCGTGCCTCGCGCAGGAAGTTTGGCCATATTTCCGTTTCCAGTATTATGACTGCCGCCGGGCGAATCCTTTGGAAAGCACGCCGAACGGGTCCTTGCCAGTCAAAAGGAAAATAAAAAAATCCAGAAACTCTCGCCAAGCGCTCGCGCGCGACGCTTTGTCCAGTCGCAGTGGTCGTCGAAACGAAAATCGGCCTGCCGGGGAAACGGGCCTGCATCGCGCTCACAAGGGATTTCGCGGCGAGAACCTCGCCCACAGAAACCGCATGAACCCAAATCGCCTCGCGCGGCCCGACGCCATTCCCAAGCGCCGCAGGCAATCGTCCCATTCGTTCGCGAAAGCTCTCGAGATATTTACCTCGCCGCAATCCCTGAATAACGAAATACGGCGCGAGTAGCGCCATGCCCGCTGCCATCAGCACGCTATACAAAAAATACATCGGAGGGAGCTGAACACCTTTCGCGACAAAGTCTCAGCTGGCAAATCGTATTATAGTGTCATCGGGCAGGCAGAACCCACAACGTTTCGCGCGCCGGAAGCATCTCACGGGCGAAAGAACATGCGGATATTACTCTTCATTTTTGCGGCCGCTCTCTGGCAATCTGCCCCGCCGCAGCAGCCGGTCGATCCCTCGACGCTCCCCGCCAAGGACCAGCACCAGGGATTCCTCGTCGCCGCCGTCACTTATTCTGACGCTGCTACGGCGAAGGAGAAACTCGATAAGGTGGATGTGATCAAAGCAGGGATCCTGCCTGTCGTGGTTTATCTCCACAACAGCACAAACGAGCCCGTGCGCGTCGATCTGAAAACAATTCGGCTGGACATCGATGCGCCTAATGGTCAGAGATTGCATCTGCAATCCATGACTCTCGAACAAGCTGCGAGCGAAATTGCGCATCCGAAGGGCGCCTCCGCTCCCAGCGCACGCCGATTCCCGCCTATCATCCCCATGCCGATTCACGACAGCAAGAAAGACGAAACAGCCGACAAACTGCAGCCACTGATGTTTCAAACGGACATCGTTCCGCCCGGCGCGACAGTCCGCGGCCTCTTGTTCTTCGATCTAAATCACAATTTCGATTTGTTGCCGTACTCCACGCTATACGTTCCCGACGTGAAGTCCATCACCTCCAGCCAGGCCATGATTTATTTCGAAGTATCGCTTAAGCCCAGGGATTCCCACTGAAGCTGGCACCCTTGCCTGACTCATTTGCTCAAGCGACGGCGCTCGGCTAAAATTAACTTTCGAATTTCATTCGACGCTTTGGACTTCACTGTCATTCCGGTGCAATGACTCTTCTCGACGAGCTGAATCCGCAACAGCGCGAAGCCGTGCTTGCCACGGAAGGCCCCGTGCTCGTCCTCGCCGGCGCGGGTACAGGCAAGACACGCGTGATCACCTATCGCGTCGCGCATCTGATCGAGCAAGGTACCCCGCCACAGAATATCCTCGCGGTGACGTTCACCAACAAAGCCGCTGACCAGATGAAGCAGCGCATCGGCGATCTCGTGCGCGCGGGCGGCCGCGATGCCACTGATACCTGGATATCCACGTTCCATTCCTTTTGCGCACGGCTCCTGCGTCGCGAGGCGCCTCGAGCCGGACTTCCTCGCGACTTCACGATTTACGATGACGACGATCAAACGCGCGCGGTGAAACTGGCCATTCAGAATCTGAAATTCGTCGAGAAGGATTTCGCGCCACGGGCGGTCCGCGACCGCATCAGCCATGCGAAGAATCACAATGTTGCGCCCGAACAGATGGAGGCCGAAGCGCAAGATCCCCTGAGTCGCAAAGTCGCCGCCATTTTCCGCGAATACGAGGAGATTCTCCGCAAGGGCAGCGCGCTCGATTTCGACGACCTCCTCTTGCGCGCTGTTCGCTTGCTCCGCGAAAACACGGACGTACGCGTGCGCTGGACCGAACGGCTGCGCTTCGTTCAGGTGGACGAATTTCAGGATACAAATTCGTCACAAGAGGAGCTGGTTCGCCTTCTCGCCGGAAAAGAACGCAATGTCTGCGTCGTCGGCGATGAGGACCAGTCCATATACAGCTGGCGAGGCGCGGTGAGCGGCAATTTCCAGCGCTTCCTTAAGGACTTTCCAGAAGCTCGCACGATTCGCCTGGAAGAGAATTACCGCTCGACACAGACGATTCTCGATGCTGCCAGCGGAGTCGTCCAGAAAAACCGCACGCGGCTTGGAAAGAATCTAAGGGCGACGCTAGGCGCTGGCAAGTTGCTGCGCTTTTTCGAGGCAAGTGACGCAGCCGGCGAAGCCGAATACATCTGCGGCGAGATTTCCCAGGCTCTGCACGAAGATTCGGCGGCAACCATCGCCGTCCTCTACCGCACGGCGGCGCAATCCCGCGCGTTTGAGGAAACCCTAAGGCGGATGAATATCCGCTATCGCGTCGTGGGCGGCTTCAGCTTTTACCAGCGCGCCGAAGTCCACGATGCTCTCGCCTATGTCCGGCTTGTTTTTCATCCCGACGACGATATTGCCTTGCTTCGCGTGTTGAACGTGCCGCCGCGCGGCATCGGCAAGGTGAGCGTAGATGCCTTGCGCGAAGCATCCCGAGAGCGCAGGGAATCTCTCTGGCAGGCGATTGCCGGCTTGTCGACCTCAGGCAAATCGCGCGGCGGTAGCGCTCTGGCGGAATTTCGCAAAATGATCCTCAGCCTGACGGAAGAGTGCCAGAAACGGCCTCCGGAAGAGCTGCTCAGAGTGATCCTTGATCGCACTGGCTACCTGGACTGGGTTGAGCAGCAGGACAATCTCGACCACTCTTCCCGCGCCGAAAACCTCCGCGAACTTTCGAACGCGATTGCCGAAGCAATTGATCAGGGCCAGCAGCTCGAAGACATTCTTGACCGCGCTGCTCTCGTCAGCGACGCCGATGAATACGATGATGCCGTGCCTGTATCCTTGATGACGTTGCACAGCGCAAAAGGCCTCGAATTTGATCATGTTCTCCTGGTTGGCCTCGAGGAGGGATTGCTCCCTCACGGCCGCTCGATGAATAGTCCTGAGGACATCGAGGAGGAGCGTCGCCTATGTTACGTCGGCATGACGCGCGCAAAACTCAAGCTGACACTCTCCCGAGCCATTTACCGCCGCTCGTGGGGAAATGCCGAATTAGCTGCCTCCGCTCCCTCCCGATTCCTTGCCGAGATTCCGGGCGAGCTTGTGGAAGCGGCTGCGGGTTCACTCACCGAGCCCGGCGAGACTCGCCGTTACGAGCCTGATCCCGATTTCTACACTTCGGAATTCCGCCGCCCAAGAGGATTCGGCTCCCGGCCTCAGTCTCGCCGCAGCAGCACGGTCAACCCGCTCATCGGTACGCGCGTCCGCCATCCAACCTATGGCGTCGGTACAATTCTGAAGGTCGAGGAAGACGGCGATGACCGTCGGTTCACCGTCAGCTTTCTCGATCACGGAACCAAAAAACTCCTCGAACGATATGCCCATCTCGAAGTAGTCTGAATTCAAGGAACCAACCGGCGCGAGCGCGGTTGCGTGACAACCGATGTCAGGGTAGAGTGCAGCATTCGCGACACAGAGGTGGTGCAGATTGAACCCCCAATTCTTCCGCACCAAGAGCATTGACCAGCTCATTTCTGACGCCGAGAATCCCGAGCGGCGGCTGAAGAAGACGCTCGGCTGGCTGAGCCTGACCGCGCTCGGCATCGGCGCCATCATTGGCAGTGGTATCTTTATCACCACCGGGACTGCCGCAGCAGGCGAAATCGATCGCTACCCTTCGATCCTGCAAGCCCCCTTGCTGAGTGTCCTTTTGCACGGCACCCATGCGGCTGGTTTGAATGGTCGCCCCGGCGCTGGCCCGGGCATCGCGCTCTCGTTTTTAGCGGTCGCCTTGATCTGCGCGCTCGCTGGGCTGTGCTACGCCGAGCTGGCCTCGATGATCCCCATCGCAGGTAGCGCGTACACCTATACGTATGCAACTCTCGGCGAGTTCATCGCCTGGATCATCGGCTGGGACTTGATTCTCGAATACGCAGTCTCGAACATGGCCGTCGCCGTGGGCTTTTCGGCCTATGTGAACAACCTCCTTCAGACGTTTGGATTGCGCATCCCGGATTCGTTAGGCACTCCGGCATACGACCCAATGATTGGCTGGTCCTGGCATTTCAATCTCCTCGGATTCGTGATTGTGATGTTTTTGACTGTGTTACTGGTGCGCGGAATTCGCGAGTCCGCAGGCGCGAACAATTTCATGGTTGGGATCAAGCTGGTTGCAATCTTCGTTTTCTGCATCGTTGCCAGCAAATACGTGCAGCCAGTGAACTGGAAGCCATTCTTCCCCAATGGCTTTCAAGGCGTCCTGACCGGTGGCGCGCTCGTCTTTTTCAGTTATATCGGCTTCGATTCTGTCTCCACCGCCGCGGAGGAGTGTAAGAACCCGAAGCGCGATTTGCCGATCGGCATCCTGATTTCCCTCTTTGTCTGCGCGACTTTCTATGTAGCTGTCGCCGTTGTCCTTACCGGTATCCAGCGCTGGGACACGCTGAACAATGCGGCGCCTGTGGCCAATGCTCTCGAGGCGCTCGGGTTGAAATTGACCGACCGCTGGGTGACTGTCGGTGCGCTGATGGGGATGATCTCTTCGATCCTCGTCTACCAGCTTGGCCAGGCGCGCGTTTGGTTCTCGATGTCGCGCGACGGACTGCTTCCGGCAAGCTTCTCCCGAGTGCACAAGAAGTTCCGCACGCCGGACGTCGCCACTTGGGTAGCAGGATTTTTCGTGGCCATCCCCGCCGGCATATTCGACATCGGCACGCTCGTCAACCTATCCAACATCGGCACGTTATTCGCATTCATTCTCGTCTCGTTGGCCGTTCTAATCCTGCGCAAGCGCCAGCCCGACCGACCGCGGGCATTTCGTGTTCCATGGTCTCCGTGGATCCCTATTGCTTCCGTGATTCTGTGCTTTGTGCTCATGGCCAGCCTGACGATTGAAAACTGGGTGCGCTTCTTCGTATGGCTCATTATCGGCTTGCTGTTCTACTTCGATTTCGGAATTCGGCACAGCACAGCTGGACGCGCGGCCGACGCTTCAGCCCAGCGCAACGCCATGTTGCTCGCCGACAAAGCCCTGATGGCGCTGAGTTCCTTTTTGTTTCTGGCTGCACTCTCCATGGGTTACGTGTTTGTCGCGGGTATACTGCCTGGCGGGATCATCGAACGCGGCGGAATAGTGATAATTGCCCTCCTCGCGATTGTCTTCGGCATGCGAGGATACAAACATTTTCAGAAGGATTCTCTCGCTGCTCAAATCGCATGAAATCACTGACACGGAAAAGATTGAAATCTGATGGACCACGGAACTGGGTTGGGAGACGAGACTTGCGCGAGCACTGGCGGGCCTCCGCCCGCCCGAGCATTGCCGTGCTTCTTGCGGCCAGCCTCTTCATTTTGCCAGCGCAGGCATACGCCTGGGGCGAGAATGCCGATCGTCTGGTTGTGAACAGCGCCGTTGGCACGCTGCCGGACGAAATCCGGCCATTTTTTGAAGCGAAGCGCAAATTTCTTCAACAGCATATTACCGACCCCGACGATGCCGCCGCAAAATCGCCCTCGGAACGCGAAGATCAGTTCATTCGCTTGGATCACTACGGCCAGTTTCCTTTCTCTTCGCTTCCGCGTGCATATAAAGACGCGGTCCGGAAGTTCGGGAAACGCTCTCTGGATTCAAATGGTCTCCTCCCTTGGGAGATTGGCGTCTATAGCGCGAAGCTGACGGATGCATTCCGTTCAGGCAACTGGTCCGAAGCCCAACTCGACGCGGCGATGCTTGCCAGCTTCGTCACGGACGCCCATGATCCATTTCGGACGACAATCAATAACGACGGTCACCTTTCGGCTCAACTCGGAGTCGAAGATCGCTTTGGAAACCAGCTCGTGAATCGCTATTCTCAGTTCTTTTACGTGCGCCCGAACCCGGCCGCGTTCATCTCCGATCCAACCGATCACGCTTTCGAGATGTGCTTGACGTCGCATTCGTGGCTCGAAAATGTTCTGCTGGCAGACCGTCGCTCTCATCAGGGGCTTCAGGAATACAACGACGAATTCTACGATCGCTTTTACGGCCAAGTTGGCGCTGTCCTGGTCCGGCAGATTTCCGATGCGGCGACGGACGTCGGCTCCTATTGGCTGACTGCCTGGGAAAACGCCGGCCGGCCGCCATTGCCCGCGCAGTAGGCTGCTCCTGAAAATGCCCTCACTGGATCCCGAAGCGCAAGCCCAGCTTCTCTCTCAGGTGCCGAAAGCCGACCTGCATTTGCATTTTGAAGGCTGTCTGATGCCCGCGCACGTTTCCGAACTTGCAGAACGACACGGCGAAGCTCTCGATTACGACCAAATCGTCGCGCGTTACAACACTCGCACGTTTCCGGAATTCCTCGAGCTCTTCAAGTGGGCCACATCCTATTTGCGGATACCCACGGACTACGAAATAGTCGCCAGGCATCTCGCTTTGCAACTGCAAACCCAGAGAGTCCGTTATGCGGAGATTACGCTTTCGGCTGGCGTGATGCTTCTGCGCGATCAAAACGTCGAAGCGAACTTCGCCGCGATCCGTAAAGCATTCGGTGCCGTTGAAAAATCGGAAACGGTGCGCGTCCAGTGGATTTTCGATGCGGTGCGCCAATTCGGGCCGGAAAAAGCGATGGAAGTTGCTCGCCTCGCCGTGCGGATGAAATCAGAAGGTGTCGTTGCATTTGGCCTCGGCGGCGATGAAGAATCGCTTCCCGCTTCCGGCTTTCGCAAGGTCTATGATTATGTGGCAAGCGAAGGCCTGCATCGTCTCGTCCATGCCGGTGAAATGGGCGGACCTCAATCCGTTCGCGATGCCATCGAACTTCTTGGCGCGGAGCGCATTGGCCACGGCATCGCGAGCATTCGCGACGAGCAGCTAATGGATTTGATTATCGAGCGCCACATTCCTCTCGAGATCTGTCCCGAGAGCAATCTGCGCACTGGCGCGCTTGCCAAACTTCTAGGCGTTGCCGAAGCCTGTATCGAAGATCACCCTCTTCCGAAGTTCATCGCTCGCGGCGTCCCTGTCACTCTTGCAACCGATGACCCTGCCATGTTCCACACCACGCTGGATGAGACCTACAGGAAGGCTCTCCAGAGTCTTGGCCTGTCGCTCCCGGAAATCGTTCGCCTGGCGGAAGCAGGATTCCAATTTGCGTTCCTGCCAGAAGATGAAAAGCAGGCGATGCTGAGTCAGTTTCGCAGCGAAACAAAGCGCCTCCGCCTGCTATAATGTCTCGCATGAAAGCTCACGTCTGGGTGATGCTCAAATCCACGGTCCTCGATCCCCAGGGCCAGACGATCCATCATGCCCTTTCGTCTCTCGGATACACAAAGATCGAAGGCGTGCGCCAGGGCAAGTTCTTTGTCCTCGAACTGGATGGTATGAGCCGCGAAGAGGCTCAAAAACAGGTGGAGCGCATCTCTCGTGAAGTGCTCACGAATCCTGTGATCGAAGAGTTTCGCTACGAATTAGTGCCGTGAAAGGCGCTGTTCCAGTAGTTCATCCACCCATCGGGAGAACATTGTACTGCGGCATTTGCAGTGTACTGACGATGCCTAGTGTCACTTCAGCGCGAAATTGCCCATGAATAGGCTCGGGAGACAATCGCCATGTGCGGGATAGTTGGCTACATCGGACCGAAGAAAGTTGTGCCTCTGATCATAGATGGCCTTAAAAGGCTTGAATACCGTGGCTACGACTCCGCCGGAATTGCCGTGGTCGGCCAGAACGGCCATATGGAGATTCGCCGCGCCTCCGGCAAGCTTCGAAATCTCGAAGAAGCGATTCGCCTTTCGCCCCTCGAAGGCATGTACGGCATCGGCCACACGCGCTGGGCCACGCACGGCCGCCCAACGGAAGAGAATGCGCATCCCCACCGCGATTGCTCCGGCGAAATCGTCGTCGTCCACAACGGCATCATCGAGAACTATCTCGAGCTGAAGCACCAGCTCGCCTCAAAGGGTCATAAATTCCAGACCGAGACGGATACGGAAGTGATCGCCCATCTCGTCGAAGCGAACTACAATGGCGGCCCCCTCGAAAAAGCCGTCCAAAAGACGGTGAAGCAGTTGAGTGGCGTTTTCGCTCTCGCCGTCCTTTCGACGCGCGACCCTCAAAAAATAATCGCCGCTCGTCTCGGCCCTCCGGCCGTCATCGGACTTGGGCAAAAAGAATATTTCGTCGCCAGCGATATCCCCGCCATTCTTCATCACACTCGCGACGTCATTTTCCTCTCCGACGGCGACATCGCCGTCCTCTCTCCCGATGGCGTCCGCCTTCTCGACTTTGATGGACACACAATTCAGCGCCCGGTCCAGCACATCACCTGGGACCCGATTATGGCTGAGAAGGGCGGCTTCAAGCACTTCATGCAAAAAGAAATCTTCGAGCAACCGCGCGCCGTCCGCGACACCATGCTGGGCCGCGTTTCGTTGGATACCGGAAAGGTTTTCCTCGACGAAATGGATATCACGGAGGAGGAGTTCCGCAAGTTCGAGAGCGTCAAGATCGTTGCCTGCGGAACGAGCTGGCATGCCGGCCTTGCAGGGAAATTCATGCTCGAAAAGCTTGCGCAGATTCCCGTCGAGGTGGATTACGGCAGCGAGTATCGCTACCGCGATCCTATCGTTGGCCCCAAAAACCTCGTCGTTGTAATCAGCCAGTCAGGGGAGACGGCGGACACGATTGCAGCGCAGCGCGAAGCGCGACAAAAGGGAGCGAAGACCCTCGCAATTTGCAACGTAGTCGGTTCGATGATTACGCGCGAAGCTGCCGGAACGATTTACACTCACGCCGGGCCGGAGATTGGCGTCGCTTCTACAAAAGCTTTCACTTGTCAGCTCACGGCTCTTGCTCTGCTCGCACTTTATATTGGCCAGGTTCGTGGCGCGGCTTCACAGGATGCTTCCAAGGGCATCGCCCAGGAACTGGCGCGCCTGCCGCATAAGCTGGAATCGATCCTTCAGCGTGACGACGAATACGAATCGCTCGGCCGCCAGTTCTTTCGCCACTCCGATTTCCTCTTCCTCGGCCGCGGCATTCACTATCCTATCGCGCTCGAAGGCGCTTTGAAGCTCAAGGAAATTTCGTACATCCATGCCGAAGGCTATCCCGCCGGCGAGATGAAACACGGTCCCAATGCCTTGATCGACGAGAACCTTCCCGTCGTCATCATCGCCGCGCGCGACGAGTCCGATGCCGCCTCCATGACTCGCTATGAGAAGACTGTCTCAAACATCACCGAGGTGAAAGCGCGTGACGGCATTGTCATCTCCATCGTGACGGAAGGCGACCGCCTCGCTCGCGAAGCCTCCGCCCACGTCATCGAAATTCCTCCGGCACCGGAGATTCTTGCGCCAATTCTCGCCATTGTTCCCCTTCAGCTCCTCGCCTACCACATCGCTGTCCGCCGTGGATGCGACGTGGACCAGCCGCGAAACCTCGCAAAATCCGTCACGGTCGAATAATTCGGGAACCCATTCCGATTTTCCCGCCAGTGTCCTAGAATTAGATGGATGGCACAGGAACTAATCTCTTCGATCTTTCCGAGTAGGATTACCCTCTCGATTTATTGGTTAGCTCTGTTTGGCCTCCTAATGGGGTTCAACCATTCGGCGTATGCTCAGCTGACGCCTCCTCCGGGTTACGCGGCAAAGCTTCTCTCGGTCAGCGTCTCAGGCTCAAAGAATTATTCCGTGGCGCAAGTCACGCAAGCCAGTGGCCTCACCATTGGCGAAACCGTCGGTCGCGACGCCATCCAGGCTGGCGCGGATCGTCTGGCGCATTCGGGACTATTCGCCGCCGTGCATTTTCGTTTCGATACGGACGTCGGCGGGTTGCGCGTCACATTTGAATTGCAGGATGCCCCAACCTTCCCCATCTCGTTCGATAATTTCCCCTGGTTCACTGACGATGAGCTGCTCCAGTCGCTCCAGCAGGCGGGAGTTCCCTTACACGACGCGGCTCCTGCTTCTGGCTCGGTCCTCGACGATGCGTCGCAGGCGCTTCAGAAATCTCTCGCAACCCGCGGGGTTAACGCCCCCGTGGCGCATGAAGTGGTCACGGATCCCATCGACGGCAAGAAGCTCCTGCAATTCCGCGTTGTCAGTGCAGGCATCAAGATTGGCTCCATTCAGCTTGGCGACTCTCTCGCGGCTGGCAACCCAGCGATTCACGATCAGCTCATGACGCTCGTTGGCAAGCCTTTCTCGCGTTTGCTTGTCGACCAGTTTCTCGCCGATCATGTCCGGCCGCTCTATCTCTCGCAAGCTTTTTTGCACGTCCGTTTCGGGCGCCCCACAGCCGGCTTCTCCGGCAATCCCCAGGGCCCGCTGCCAAATGAAGTGGTCATCGTCGCCCCCATAAATCCTGGCCCGGCATACACGTGGAACGGCGCCGCTTGGAGCGGAAATCGAATCTTTTCCTTTGCCGATCTCGATACGCTCGTAAAGACGGAAGGGTTGACAACTGGCCAACTTGCTGATGGCACGAAGATCGCCGCTTTGTGGGATAGCTTGCGTTCAGCCTACGAGCATCGCGGCTACCTCGATGTGCAGGTCAATGCCGAGGAGAATTTTAACGAAGCGGCTCATCAAGCCGCCTATCGCGTCACGATTTCAGAAGGGATTCAATACCACATGGGCAATCTCATTCTTTCCGGACTCAATCCCGAATCCGAGCAACGCATTCGTCAGGCCTGGCACATTGCACAAGGTCAGGCCTTTGACCAAACCTATTACGATGATTTTCTTTCCCGCGGCATTGCCGAGGCGCTCAAGGGCTTGCCTGCTTCGCGCGACAAGGTCTCCAAGTTCCTTCAGAAAGATCCTCAGAAAGCTTCCGTGGACGTTCTGCTCGATTTCGAATAGCGCATTTCGCGCTATACTGTTTGCGCATGCCTAAGCTCATTCTTCAGAAAGAGCAGCCGCTCGCTCCATCGAACGAAAATCTGGCTACCGCTCTTGATTTGGAACTTGCCCATCGGAAACAGGAGCGATTGCTTGCTGCGCTTCGCCGTCTCGATTCCCTTCTCATCGCATTCTCCGGTGGCGCGGACTCCGCCTATCTGGCATGGGCAGCCAATCAAGCCCTCGGCCAGCGCGCGCTCGCGGTGACTGCGCTTTCTGCCAGTTTCTCCGAGCATGATCGTCGCGAAGCCGCGCAATTCGCTTCAGCCTACGGGCTTCGCCACGAATTCATCGGCACGGAGGAGTTTGAAAATCCTCTTTACGTCGCCAACAATGCGGATCGCTGTTATCACTGCAAGGACGAGCTCTTCGACCGGATGGAATCCCTGGCTCATGAGCGCGGCTTCGCTGCCATCGCTTACGGAATCAATGCCGACGATACGCACGAGTTCCGCCCGGGCCATCGCGCCGCAGCCGAACATGAAGTCCTGGCGCCGTTGCTCGACGCCGGCCTCTCCAAGTCCGAAATTCGCGCTCTGTCTCGCGAGGCTGGCCTCTCCACGTGGGATCGCCCTGCCGCTGCGTGCCTTTCCTCGCGCGTCGCCTACGGCACGACAGTCACGCCGGAATTGCTCGCACGCATCGAGTGTGGCGAAACGTTTCTGCGCGACTTGGGCTTTCGTCAATTCCGTTTGCGAGCCCACGGCGACCTTGCTCGCGTCGAAATTGCTCCCGATGAACTCCCTCGTGCACTGAACGCCGAATTGGCGCAAAGGCTTGCCAATCATCTGAGGTCTTTGGGGTTCACCTATGTCACGTTAGACCTCGAGGGCTATCGCACCGGTTCGCTGAACGCACTCCTCAAGCCCCGCAAACTCTGATTTTCCATTCGCCGAAGGCGCTACCCCGCCCGCGGAACACAACGTTGCGCAGCAAATTCACGAACCTGAATGCTGCACTTTTCGCTGCATCGAATCTCGCGCTGCGAGCGCCGTATTTACGTGAATTTGCACGGTGTCGGCGACTCTCCGCGCATACCCGCCCGCCAGCGTCACTGCAACCGGCACGCGATGTCGCAGCGCGTGCTCAAACACCATCGCGTCGCGCTGCCGCAGCCCTTCCATCGTCAGCGCCAGCCCCCCGAGCTGGTCTTCCCGGTACGGGTCTGCCCCTGCGACGTAAAAAATCAGCTCCGGCTGGAATTCCTCAAAAGCTCGCATCAAATTCGTTTCGAGCATTGCGAGATAATCTTCATCGCCGACTCCGTCCGGCAGGTCCACATCAATATTCGAAGGCGGTTTTGGGTAGGGATAGTTGTTTTCCTGATGAATCGAAAGTGTGAACACGGTGCCGTCGCCGCCGAAAATCGCCGCCGTTCCGTTCCCCTGGTGGACGTCCGTATCCACAACCATCGCTGCCTCGATCGCGTGGTCGAATTGCAGCCGCCGTATCGCGACTGCCACGTCATGAATCACGCAGAATCCCTCGCCATGATCCGGGTACGCGTGATGAAATCCGCCGCCGATATTGAATGCGCATCCATCTGTGAGAGCGCGCTTCCCCGCTTCGATTGACCCTCCCGCCGCCAGCCAGCACGCCTCGATCAACTCCTTTGAGTACGGCACCTCCATCCGCATGATCTCCAGATAACTTAGGGTTCCGGTTTTCAGCTTGTGCACGTATTCCCGTGAATGCACACGCAAAATATCTTCATCTCCAGCTCTCTTCGGCGATAAGACATCGTCCTCCTCCGCGATTCCTCCGCGCAGCAGCGCTTCCTTCACCAGCCTGTATTTTTGCGACGGGAATACATGCGCTCCCAGGTTCAGATCATATCGGTCATCGTAAATGAGCTTGAACGGTAGCATCGAAGTGCGAGCCTAGCCAAAATGAATCCAATTCGCAATCCATGGCATCTGATTTTCGTACACGCGATTCGATGCCGGCAATCTCCAGTGCTAGGATTCCTGGTTCCAATGTGCGACATTCCCACGAAGATTCTGTGATGAAACTCGCCCAGCGCTTCCAGGCTCTTGGCCTTGTTCTCGCGTTGCTGGCGCTGCCACTCGCGGTCCTCGCGGGAGTGTATGCCTGCGCGCCGCAATCCAGTGTCATGCTCTGCTGCCCTGCGCATCGTGGCCATTCCATGAACCGGATGCACATGAATGGCAATGGCTCCGATAGCGGTTCTTCCCTCTGCGCTGTGAAATGCAATTCGCAATCTTCTCCCGAATTTTCCCTCATTGCTCCGCTTCCTCCGACGCAGCTGAGTTCAATTCCTGAACTGCCTGCGCCGGATTCAACGGAAGCAGTACGGCGGGCACACTCGCCTCATGTCTACGCGGGCTACTTGCTTCTCCCCTTCCGGCCTCCTCGCTCCTAGTCCTTCATCTACAGGTTTCCCTGATTAGAACTCAAATTTCTCTAAGGAGGAATCATGCCCTTTCGGTGTTGGTCTGCATTATTGAGTCTCTGGCTCGCTGCCATCTCATCTTTGTTAGTTCCCAGCGCATTTGCGCACGGAGTTGTGGGAAATCGGTTATTCATCGAACCTCTCGTCACGGAAGACGCGAATCCCAAAAATGAGCTCGACTTTCCGATTCTGGAAATGATCCAGACTCCCCCTGGCCACCTGATTGGCTTCAATTACTCTTTTGAGAAAAAATTGCTACCCAGGCTTTCTGTAAGCTTCGACAACAGCATCATTTCCTTTTCCCCCAACGGCCAGAGCTCAACCGTGGGACTTGGCAACATCGGCTTCGGCGCCAAGTACGCTATTTATCAGAACCCGCAGCACGAGTTCATTTTCTCCTCGGCATTTCACGTGGAATTCCCAACGGGAAACGCACGCCTCGGCGCTACTTCCTTCACCACGCTAACGCCTGCTTTCCTTTATGCAAAGGGCTTTGGCGACCTCCCTTCACCTGGTGCGCTCAATTGGCTCCGGCCGCTTGCTCTTCAAGGAGATTTCACAGCCGACTTTCCTGCAAACGCCAGCCCTTCTTCTGGCGCGGAAAAAGTTCCTCACATAGACGCTGTCGTGGAGTACAGTTTTCCCTATCTGAACGCTTTCGTGCGTCACGCGAATTCGAAGTATTCACTGGGCGACGGCGGCTTCCGAAAAGGCGCATCAATCGGCGCCATCACCGGAGATCTCTTCCCTTTCGCGGAGTTCAATTTCTCCTGGGTTCCTGACAACTTGGGGCGCGGTCTCCGTCCGCAAGGCTTCATCCGCCCGGGCATTGTTTATATCGGCCCCCACTTCGAGATTGGCGGAGCTGCGGAATTACCCGCGAACGATTTCACCGGCCGTTCGACCGGCGCTATCGTCATATTCGATCTTTTTCTAGACGATCTTTTTCCCAAGGCTCGGCGGCTGTTTCACAGATAATTTGTCCTGGTGAATAGGTATCTGGAATGGAAGAGTACTAACTCTCTCGATCGAGGATAAAATCGGGCACCGCGAGCAGTGCGCGGCAGTATTCGGAATCCTTGCAGCCCTCGAGGCTTTCCTTGGCCCGTGTGGCATACTCCACGGCAAGCTGCCGGGAACGCTCCAGAGCCCCCGATTCGCGAACCAGCGAAGTGATTTCCTCCGGCCGCACGCTCTCAAATCCCTTTTCGCGCAGCACCGTCGCCACCAAGTCTCGTCCGTTGTGGTGGCCGTCCTTGCTTGCGCCGTTTCCGGAAGCCCCGTTCTGCAGCGCGAAAATCAACGGCAGCGTGACTTTGCCCTCTTTCAAATCGCTCAGCACAGGCTTGCCCAGCTTCTCCGGCGACGCCGTGAAATCCAGCAAATCGTCCACAAGCTGAAACGCCAGCCCCGCCTGTCTTCCATATTCCGCCATCGCGCGTCGCGTCTGGTCGTCCTGCCTCGCGAGCACCGCGCCCAGCTCGACGCACCCGCTAAATAGGCAAGCCGTCTTTCGGTACGCCAGGTCTCTCGCATCCGACTCGCTCAAATCCATCCGTCCCAGGGAATTCAGTTGCAACAATTCCCCTTCGACCATGTTTTGCGTCAAGTCAATCAGGATGTCGAGCACCGCGAAATTCCGCTCGCGCAGCGCCACCTTGAACGACTGCATGTACAGCCAGTCGCCGGCGAGCACGCTCATGTGGTTGCCCCAGCGCGCATTCGCCGAAGGCCGCCCGCGCCGCGTATTCGCGCCGTCAATCACATCGTCATGGATCAGCGTCGCGCTGTGGATCATCTCCACCACGGCGCCCAGCGGAATCGCATTCTCGCCGCGGTAGCCGCAAGCTCTGGCAGCCAGCAGCAGCAGCGCCGGCCGCAGCCGCTTCCCTCCGCCCTCGCGCAGGTAACTCCCAATCTCAGCGATCGGCTGGATGGCTTCGCCAGTTTGCGCAGCGATTTCTTGTTCCACCAAAGTCAGGTCGTCGCGCACCAGCTCAAAAATCTCTCGCACCGTCAGGACTGCGATGGTTTTCTCCGGCAACTACGAATGATTCCCGCTTCCCGCATGCTCACCAAGCCTGAAAAACCGGCGAAAATTCTCCGCCGTAACGCGCGCTACCTCTTCCAGCGCCAAGTTTCTCACACTCCCCAGTGTTCGCGCTACCTCGACGACGTTCGCCGGCTCGTTCCGTTTCCCGCGCAGCTGCTGCGGCGGCAGGAACGGCGAATCCGTTTCCGTCAGCATCCGGTCGAGTGGCAATGCCGCCGCCACTTCGCGCAGCGGCGCCATCTTCGGATACGTCACGTTGCAAGCGAACGAAATCAGAAATCCCATCTCGATTCCCTGCTCTGCTTCCGCGCGTGTTCCGGTAAAGCAATGAAAAATCCCGCCAAGCCCGCTCGACCGCCACCCCTCTTCGAGGATTCTCATGCAGTCCGGCCACGCGTCTCGGCAATGAATCACAATCGGCAGCTTCGCCACTCGCGCCAATTCGAGTTGCCGCCGGAAAACGCTTTGCTGCACGTCTCGCGGCGAGTGGTTATAGAAATAGTCGAGCCCGATCTCGCCCCATGCGATTACGCGCGGATGCTTTGCCAGCTTCTCCAGACGCTGGAAATCCTCGTCTGTCCCAAGTTTCGCTTCATGCGGATGAATCCCAATCGTCGCGTAAATCCAGTCGTGATTTTCCGCGAACGGAATCGCCGCGTCCAAATCACCTGGCCCTGTCCCACTGCCAATCGCCAGCAGCGTCGTCACGCCCGCCGCGCGCGCACGCCCAAGCATCTCTTCGCGGTCCGTATCAAACTGTGGAAACTCCAGGTGCGCGTGCGAGTCGATGATTTCCACGGCGCCCTGCTACTTGAGCCTCGCGCCCGGCGGCACATCTTCCGTGAACGTGCACAGTACCGGCTTGCCCTCTGGTCCCACTGAAGCAGCTACGATCATCCCGTTCGATTCGACTCCGCGCAGTTTTCTCGGCGCCAGATTCGCCACCACCACCACTTTCTTCCCAATCAAACTCTCCGGCGCGTACGACACCGCGATTCCCGCCACCACCTGCCGCACTTCTTCGCCGATGTCCACCAGCAACTTCAGCAGTTTGTCCGCACCCGCGACGCGCTCCGCAGATTTCACCACTCCCACGCGCATCTCGACTTTCGCAAAATCCTCGATGGCAATTTTCGCCGGTCCTGCCGGAGCCGCCGCGGACGCGCTCGCCGCCTGCGCGCCGCCTCCCGCTGCCGGAGCAGCTCCCGCCGGATTCCGAATTTCATCTTCCATGGCTTCTATCCTCTCGAATGCTTCTTTTTTGTCCACGCGCGGAAAAATCGCTTCCGATTTTCCGATTTGTCCCGGCTTGCGCAACTCCGCCCACGCCTCCGCGCTCAGCGTCTGGCTGTCCAGGCTCGACGCATATCCCAGTTGCTCCCAAATTCTCTGGGTCGCGTGTGGCAGCACTGGATGCGCCAGGTACGCCGCCATCCGCAGCGCGTCATAAGCCGTCAGCAACACAATTTCCAGCCGTCCCCACTTCGCCTGCTCTTTCGCCAGCACCCAAGGCTGAAATTCCACCAGATACTTGTCCACTTCCGCGATCAGCCGCCAAATTGCTTCCAGCGCCCGCGAAAAATCGAATGCTTCATAACACCGCAGCGTTTCCGCAAGCACTTCACTCTGCACGCGCTCCACTTCCTTATCCCGGTCGTTCTTCGCCGCGCCCTGCCGCCCCGCAACGCGCCCGCCGAGATATTGCTCGATCATCGTCAGCGTCCGGCTCGTCAAATTCCCCAGCCCGTTCGCCAAATCCGCGTTGTACCTCGTTAGCAGCGACTCGCGGCTAAAATTTCCATCCTGCCCGAACACCATCTCGCGCAGCAGAAAATATCGCAGCGCATCCACGCCCAGCACGCGCGCAATGGGCTGCGGATACTGCATATTCCCGCGCGACTTGCTCATCTTTTCGTCCGCGAACAGCCACCACCCGTGCGCGAAAATCCGCTTCGGCAGCGCTTCTCCCGCTGCCATCAAAAACGCCGGCCAGTACACAGCATGGAATCGCAAAATCTCCTTGCCAATCAAGTGCACATCCGCGGGCCAGTATTTCTCGAATTGCACTTCATCGTCCGCGTAACCAACTCCCGTCATATAACTCGTCAGCGCGTCCGACCACACATAAAAAATGTGTTTCTCCTCGCCCGGCCACGGGATCCCCCACGTGAACGACGTCCGGCTGATCGAAAGGTCTCTCAGTCCCCCGCGCACAAACGCCAGCACTTCATTCCTTCTCGTCTCCGGCTGCACAAAATCGGGTTGCTGCTCGTACAAATCCAGCAGCTTCTGCTGTAACGCCCCTAGCTTGAAAAAGTAATTCTCCTCGCGCACGCGCTCCGTCGGCCGCTTGCACTCGGGACACAAATTCCCCGGCAGCGGCTCATCTACGTACATCTCGTCGAACACGCAGTACTGCCCTTCGTACCCGCCCTTGTACACGTACCCGTTGTCTTGCGCCTTGCGGAACAGCATCTGCACCGCGCGCTCGTGCCGGGGCTCCGTCGTGCGGATGAATCGGTCCGCCGGCAAATCGAGTTCCCGCCAAAGCTCGCGGTACTCCGCCGAAATCCGGTCCGCGAATTTTTGCGGCGTCACGCCCGCCGCCTTCGCCGCGCGCTCCACCTTCTGCCCGTGCTCGTCCGTCCCTGTCAGAAAACACACGTCGTATCCGCGCATCCGCTTGTACCGCGCAATCGTGTCCGCCACGATCGTCGTGTACGTGTGCCCCAGGTGCGGCCGCGCGTTGACGTAGTAAATTGGCGTGGTGATGTAGAACTTTGGCTTGCTCATGAGCTGTTTCGGCGCTTCTGGAAGTAGAAATTCACCGTCGCCAGCACCTCTTTCAACGGCACATTCTTCTGCGCCGCGATTCGTTGGCAGTCTTCGTATTCCGGTGCCGCGTTCAGCACCGTCCCGTTCAATCTTGAAATCTTCATTCGAATATTTCCCAGCGGCGTTTCCACGTCCATGGATTCCCGCGCCAGTGTCCGCCGTTGCACTTCGTGTATCCGTACGCCAATCGTCGTCGTCTCGCGGAACACCAAGTCAATTAGCCGGTCGCGGTTCGCCGGCTCGCACAGCAGCGTGACGAGTTGCCCCGGCCGGTTCTTTTTCATCTGCACCGGCGTCGAAAATACGTCCAGCGCCCCTGCCGCCAGCGCCCGCTCCACGAAGTATCCATATATTTGCGGGCTCATGTCGTCCAGATTCGCCTCGATCACGGATACCGGCGCGTCCAAATGCCTTTCTTCGGCGCGTCCCGAAGCCTCGCCAATCATCAACCGCAACACGTTCGCCTGTTCCTTCAAATCCGCTGTTCCCGCTCCATAACCAATCGCCGTAAGTTTCATCGCTGGCATTTCCGCAAACCGCGTCGCCAGCGTCGTCGCAATTGCCGCTCCTGTCGGCGTCACCAGCTCTTTTTCGATCCCGCTCGAAAACGTCGGCGCATCGCGCAACAGCTCCGCTGTCGCCGGCGCTGGCACTGGTAGCATTCCGTGCTCGGTTTTCACGCGTCCCGCGCCCACGTCCATCTTCGAGCACGCAAACTCGTCAATCTCCATCAGCTCAAATCCAATCGCCGCCCCCACGATGTCCACAATCGAGTCCACCGCTCCTACTTCATGGAAATGGACTTTCTCCACCGGAATGTTGTGGACCTTCGCCTCAGCCTCGCCCAGCCGCTGAAAAATCTTTCGCGCTCGCTCTGCGGCCCGCGCCGCCAGCCCGGCTTCTTCAATCATTTTCAGAATGCCAGACAGATGCCGGTGATGATGATCCTCGTGCGCCTCCACGTTCACTTTCGTCGCCAGTATCGCTCCGCGCTTCACTTTCTCCGCGGAAATCTTCCAGCCATCGAGCTTCAATTTCCGCAACTCAACTTCCAGCGCCCCGATGTCCGCGCCCGCGTCCACCAGCGCGCCCAGCACCATGTCCCCGCTGATCCCCGAAAAACAATCAAAATACGCAGTCTTCATCCGCTTTCCAGCTCCTGCGCAGCCGTTTGGAAAATCGCGCCAGCCATCTGGCTCTCTTGACCTGCCAACCTTCTGCGCCACCCAACCACCCTGTCATCCTGAGGCCCCGCGATTTCTGCGGGCCGAAGGATCTGCAGTTAGCTGGAGGCAAGCAGCGAAATCAACACAGTTATACGATGCCAGCCTTCTCGAAACGAATTCTAGATACTATTCTGCGCTCCCCACAGTGTCAAACTCGCGCCCCGCACTGCTTCCCAGCGGCGACATCTTTCCCATTCTTGCCCTCCGGAAAAACCCGACGGCATCTGAAACGTCGTCCGCGCGAATGTTGTTCGCGAGGAGCTCCTGCCGAACCTCAATTCCACAGACAGCTCCTGTTGCAACGCATCATGCCCCGTGCTAGCGTCGAATCGCATGAGGAATCTGACCAATTCGAGGATCACGCATCGACGCAGCTCCTTTTGTGCCGATCTCCATTCATCCCTGTGCAATTCGGGTCGGCGCGCTCACAAAGAGCATTTTCTGACCTACGCTGTCGTCTCCGCTACTCAACCCGAATTATTAGACTCTCAGCTAACTCACACAAACCACGGCACATCACAATTTCTAATCGATAATTTGAACGGCTTCAGCATGAAGCCGTTCACCCTGAGCGAAGTCGAAGGGTTTCGTCATACCCAGTTTCTTTCCGCGGAGGCGGATCGCCATACCATCTCCGCGCCGGAGCCGCTTCTTTACCCTGAGGCAGCAAGGGCCGCGACGGTTGCTCCAGCGTCCAGTTTCAAGCCTCAAGCTTCTAGAACTAATCGCCAATCCCCGGAATTAGAAGCGGCCGTAAGTCGTAGAAAAGAAAGGATCGAAAATCTTCTAATCGCCAAATTTCGCCCCATCCTCAGACACAACCATCTCGCCATGCCCTGTGCCTTTCCGAACCAAATTTGCAGCTTTGAGTCTGCAGCTACCAGTTCTAATCGTCCTACCCCGCGATTAGAATTGCTCTTAAGTTATTCAAAACAAAGGATCGAGCTCATTTCTAATCGTCCCAAAATCGCGTTTGTCAATTTTCTCCTCAATTCGCGGAGGCCTTGTGTATCGCCAAATTGACGCGCGCTTCCGCGAACTCCTCGCAAATTTGATCCGCTCCAAATACGGTGCCGAGTTCGCCGTCGTAACCTCGCGTCCTCCCAAAATCGAAATGGGCGAAATCGCTTCGCCGATTTGTTTCGAACTGGCCAAGCAGCTCAAGCGCGCCCCTCGGCAGGTCGCGCAGGAGATATGTGATTCGATTGGTCCCCTCCCTGGCGTCGCCCGGCTCGCTGTTGCCGGAGGCGGCTACCTCAACGCTTTTCTCGATCGTACAGTTTTTTTTGGCGACGCCATCGCTCACGCCGGAAAGGAATCCATCGCCCCATCTCCCAGTGCCCCTAAAGCCATCGTCGAGCACACGGCCATCAATCCCAACAAGGCCGCGCACATCGGCCATCTGCGCAACGCCATGATTGGCGATTCTTTTTCTCGTCTTCTCCGCCACTCCGGCCGTCGCGTCGAAGTCCAGAATTACATCGATAACACCGGCGTCCAGGTTGCCGACGTCGTCCTCGGCTTCATTCATCTCGAAAAACAATCCGTCGCCGAGATCCGCACGCTCGCCGCAAAGCCGCGTTTCGATTATCTCTGCTGGGACTTATATGCGCGCGTCACACAATATCTCGAGGAAGATAAAACTCGCCTTTCGCTCCGCGCTCAGACTCTGAAGGAAATCGAAGATGGAACGGGACAAATCGCTGAAATTGCCGAACTCGTATCCACGGCAATCCTCCGTTGCCATTTGCGCACCATGGATCGCCTCGGCGTGGATTACGATCTGCTCTCTCGCGAAAGCGAAATCCTGCATTTGAAATTCTGGGACGCCGCGTTTCAAATCTTGCGCGACCGCGGCGCGATTCAGAAATCAACAAGCGGCAAAACCGAAGGCTGCTGGGTGATGCGCCTTCGATCGGAAGCGGAGGGAACAGAAGCCTTGCAGGAAGGCGAGACCGAGGCGAAAATTATCGTCCGCTCCAACGGAACCGTCACCTACGTCGGAAAAGACATCGCCTATCACCTCTGGAAATTCGGCCTTCTCGAGTGCGACTTTCATTACCAGCGCTTCCATACTCATCCGGATAACCACGTCGCGTGGGTGACTTCATGTGATTCGCGGGAAAAGGGAGCGCCGGCTTTTGGCCGAGGCCACGACTTGTACAACGTCATCGACACGCGGCAGAAATATCCCCAGGACGTGGTTGTCGAAGGGCTGCGCGCGCTAGGATTCACCGAGCAGGCGGCACGGCTCACCCATCTTGCGTATGAAGTCGTCGGATTGACGCCGCGATGCGCCGCGGAACTCGGCTACACAATCACCGAAGAGGATGCCAAGCGGCCTTACATCGAAATGAGCGGGCGCAAGGGACAAGGCGTCAAAGCCGATGATCTGCTTGATCAATTAGAGGCGCGCGCGAAAGCCGAAGTGGATTCGCGCCATCCGGAATTGAGCGATGCAGAGCGCGCACAAACCGCTCACAAAATTGCCACGAGCGCGCTGCGCTATTTTCTGCTGCGCTTCACCCGCTCAACGATCATCGCGTTCGACTTCAAGGACGCGCTCAGCTTTGAAGGCGAGACAGGGCCATACGTACAGTATGCCGTGGTGCGCATCAACGGCATATTGCGAAAAGGCGCCGAACTCAATCCTGAACCCGGAGGCGAAGACGCTGCCAATTTACAGCGGATCGAATCGGGCGAAATCGATGTCGCGCCGTTTCTTGCATCACCGAACGACGACATCTGGTCGCTGGTCTTGCTCGCCGGTTCGCTCGGCATGCGCGTGGATGCCGCCGTCTCCACTCAGGAGCCCGCGTTCATTGCGAAATATGCGTTCGAGCTGGCCCAAGCTTTCAATTTTTTCTATCACCACCACCACATTCTTTCCGAGAAAGATCCGGTCAAGCGCGCCTTCCTGCTGCGGCTGACGTCGTTCGTAAAAGATCAGCTCGTCGTTGCGCTATCTCTTCTCGGCGTCGAAGCTCCGGAAAAAATGTAGTGGTGTATTCCTCCAGCCACCTCCCTCATGACATCTTCATCGCGAAATCTATCAGCGTGGGAATCGCCACGCCGGTCGGACCCTTCGCCGCGTACGGTTTCGATTCTTCAAGCCAAGCTGTTCCGGCGATGTCAAGATGGATCCAGGGGGTGTCTTCGGCGAATTCCTTGATGAACCACGCCGCCGTAATCGCCCCGCCGCCCTTGCCGCTGCCCGTGTTCCGAATATCGGCGATATTGCTCTTGATCATCTCTTCGTATTCGTCGTCAATGGGCATGGGCCACATTTTTTCGCCCGTCGCGCGCGCGCTTTCAAGCAAACGGTCGAGGAACTCGCGCGGCGTGCCGAACGCGCCGACGTTGATATTTGCAAGAGCGACCACGATGGCGCCGGTGAGCGTGGCAGCATCCACAAGGTGGGTACATCTCAATTTCTTGGCGTAGGTGATCGCGTCGGCCAGAATCAAACGGCCTTCCGCATCGGTGTTAATCACCTCGATGGATTTTCCGGACATCGCAATTTGCACGTCGCCGGGTTTTTGCGCGCGGCCGCCCGGCATGTTTTCTGTTGCCGGCACGACGGCCATAACCTCAATGGAAGGTTTTAAGCGCGCGAGGGCGCGAATTGCGCCGAGCATGGTGGCGCCGCCGCCCATGTCGTATTTCATTTTTTCCATGCCGTCGGCCGGCTTGATGGAAATTCCGCCGGTATCGAACGTAACGGCTTTGCCGATTAATCCGAGGACTGGAGAATTCTGCTTTTTCTGCGCGGGACTATAGCGGACGACAATCAAGCGCGGCGGTTCTTCGCTGCCCTGGGCGACGCCGAGAAGAGCGCCCATTTTCAATTCCGCGATTCTTTTTTCATCGAGGATGTCCACATCCAGACCGGACTCTTTAGCCATGGCTTCGGCGCGAGAGGCGAGCATCCGAGGAGTGAGGCGATTGGAAGGCTCATTGACCAAATCACGCGCGAAATTCTGGGACTCGCCAATGATTTTGCCGCGCTCGATGGCGGCTTCGATTTCTGCGCGCGCGTTGGCAGGAAATCCAATCAGCGAAACGCGGGCGATAGCCTTGCTGTTTTTCTTTTCCGTCTGATATTTGTCGGACTCGAATTCCGCGTGGAGCAGACCTTCAACGATGGCTTGCGCGGCGGCGGAAGTACGGTCTTTTTCACCGGGTAAGAATGCAAAATGCTTGACGCCGCGGGATTTCAGAAAGCGAACCGCAGCGCCAGCAATGTTGCGCAGCACGGCATTGGAAAACTTCTCCGGCTTGCCTGCTCCAATCAGTAGAAGGCGCTGCGCGGCGAGGCCGGCGGGAAAATGAAGAAGTGTCATCTCGAACGATTTGCCGGTGAATTCACCGGAATCGCTGAGCGATTTGATTTTTCCTCCGGTGGCGCGGTCGAGTTCGTCGACAGCACCTTCCAGGCGTGAATCCTTATCAAACACATACGTGACGATGGCATCCGCGGAAACGGATGAAAACGGCTGGGCCTCGAGTTGAATCTGCATGTTCCCCTTTCAACGCCGCCGGTAGCGGCTCAATGCTTCCTTGGTTTCGCGCCGATCTTCTTTCTCGCGTTCGGCCGCGCGACGATCCCACATTTTTTTGCCCTTCGCCAGAGCCAGCTCGCATTTGGCCATGCCTTCGCGAAAATAAATTTTCAGAGGGATAAGGGTGAGTCCCTTCTGCTGCACCTGGCCGCTCAGTTTGTCTATTTCGCGGCGATTGAGGAGCAGCTTGCGCGGACGCAGCGGCCCATGATTCCACGGCCCGCCGGGAAGGTATTCGGGAATGTGGCAATTCATGAGCCAGATTTCCCCGGCGCGGATTTCCGCATAGGCATCGCGCAGGCCTCCTTTGCCTTCACGGAGAGACTTCACTTCCGTTCCGACAAGGACCAAGCCGGCCTCGTATTTGTCGAGGAGATGGTAATTGTAAGAGGCGGCTCGATTCTGCGCGACGATTTTTACGGCCGGAGGAGCATCCTTTTTCGCGGAGGATTTTGATGTCGATTTCACCGCGAACATGATAGCTGCGGCATTGGAAAGCGGCAACCATTTCACGTTCTGTGGGCACCTATGGAAAATAGTAGAGGAGGGTGAAAGGTGAGGCGAAACAAATGAATTTCGTTTGCGATTAGAAATTGTTATGTTGTTGAAATATGGGAATTTAGCATTTTGCGACTGTGCATTCCATTTGCGATTGAAAAAACCATATATTGGCCCGATTTTGGTGCTTGATGCCCGGAATGGGCAGGGGTGAGAGGCTAAACTCTGGGGAAACTCCACCGGAAATCCCCGAGGAATGGTTGCGAAGGCGCTTGGCTACAATTCATATGTAAGTACTATATATCAGAATGTAATAAGAAATGCAAGAGAAATTTGGGGAATTCGGAGGGTACAGTTGGGCGGAATTCCGTGATGTATCGCGGACGAGCACCGTGGAATCCGACTCTTCGTTGCTGAAGCGAAGAATCATGCGATCGTGGCGTAAAGGAGTGCGAAGCATCTTGCGGCCTACCTGGACGAAATGTGCTTCCGATTCAATAATCGGGATAATCCTTAATCTTTTCCGCGATACGATTCTCAAGCTAATTGCCACGCCAAATCTCAAATACAAGCAGCTTACGGCAAAAGTGCAACATGCAGCCTAGAGTCATTTGCGATCATCAGGCATCATGCTTGGGCTTACATAGAATGTCTTGGCGTTTTCTCCAGTCATCGTAATTGTGGTCGGATACTTTTTCTGGTCTACATCTTCTATCTCAAATAGAATTGTCGTACCAGGCTTCGATAGCTCAGGATCTATTTCTGGGGGGAAACGATAAAGAATGTATCCATCTGCCTGTCCTCCGGTGGGAATTGGATTGATAGTTCCTCGCCGTAGCAATACAGCCGAGCTTAGAATCGTCGAGGGGCCATCAGGCCCCATAATCGTCGTTTCCGGTTTCGGGAAAGCATATGGAATGCCATCAAATATTCTTCCGTCTCGCAATGTGACCTTCATGCTGATTCCGCGCACTATGCTGGGCGCTCCATGATTAATCACTACGACGGGTATGAAAACAATAGCCGATTTGGATATGACGCCTCCACGTTCGTTGCTCAATACCATCAGAGCAGTGGTGGTCGTACCATGCACGACCTCAAACTTTGGCCCTGTCAATTCTTGCAACTTCCGTTGTGCTTCAATCGCACCGTGATACTGCTCTCTCCAAGCCCCAAAAAATGAGACGAACAAGAACGACATAAGCCCCCATTTGAAAGCGGTCCACGGCACAGATCGCTGCTTAGCGTGCTCGTATATTGCTACCGCAAACGCAACAACCCCAGCGAATACATACCCTTGCCAGATCTCAAATACTGCCTTGATAAACAACCACACTTCCTGGCCCAAAGGTTTCATCGCGCACTCCTCTTCGACTTTACGCGGGAAGGGTAGCTGCTGCGCTGTAGTGAAGTAGAGTATATAATCCCGCGATTTTGTGCTACATCTGATTCGACTTGCGGCCGTTTCGCGTCGTGCCCTTCGTGCCTCAGGACGCCCGGGCAGGGCCCTTCGGCAGGCTCCCTTCGACGCCGCTCAGGACTGGCAGGGTCAACCCTTGGGGTTGAGAGATGAACAGCAGATCCCTCGTCCCGTAAAAGCATCCGGGACGCAAAAGACGCGTCGTCCGCCCCTCCTGCGGCAGGCAAGCACGGCGGACTCTGTCGGGATGACATCGAGAAGAGAAAGGCTGGCGGGGTAAACCCGCCGCTACACGAGCAGAGGCGAAACCAGACCGTGTCCGGTCGGGAATGATCCCCCAGGCTCGACTGATCCCCCGAGCTCCCCTTGCCGGGGACTCGGGAGGCCCCGTTTTGCGGCCGCTACACAGGCAAAGACAAGAGCGTGCCCACCTTCCCGACCCAGGGCGTCGGGACGCAGAAGACGCGAAAGGTGGCCGCTACAGATGGCGTGCGGTGCACGGCGCCGCAGAAAAGAAAACGGCGGGCTAACCAGAGTCGGCACCTACAAAAACCAAACGCGATGCGGTGCGTCGCGCGGGCGCAGCCCTTCCTGCGCCCCTTCCCTTCGGCAGGCTCCCTTCGACTTTGCTCAGGGTCTTCGACAGGGCGTCCGTTTCTCTCCGGCGGCTACGCCTGCTTGCAGCAGGCAAGAAAGGACCGTGCCCGCCTTCCCGACTTAAAACGTCGGGACGCAGAAGACGCGAAAGGCGGCCGCTACGAAAGAACGCGGAGAGCCTGTGCCCGGAAAGGCGATTTCGTGGTAGCGAGCAGGTTGACGGCGAGGGGATGGGCGGATTCGGCACGACAACACGAGGGTTGCTTGTTGCATCCTAAAGCTGGGTGTTAGACTGATTTGACCAACGGCTTGATTCTCAGGCAGTTTTTTCCGTGGTGTGGAGGAAAAACTTGCGCCGTATCTTAATCTTGTCTTTTGTGACATTTGCAGGGCTTCTCCTGGCGGGATGCCCCAAAGGAAATCAAGATTTCAAGGCCGCGCAGAAGGCCGAGCTTACCGGCGACCTCGATACGGCTCTGGTCTCCTACGACAAAGCTCTGAAAAGCGATCCGCTCAACGCGGAATTCAAGCTGCGCGCGATGCGGGCGCGATTCAATGATGGCCAACACCACGTTGAATTGGGAGAGAAGGCGCTGAAGAGCGGGCAACTGGAACTGGCCCTTTCGGAATTTCAAAAGGCGGAAGCGATTGATCCTTCAAGCGCGATAGCGGAGCAGGAAGCTCAAAAAACCCTGGAGTTGATCGGCAAAACGAAAGCGGCAGAGGAGCCGAAACCAACGGGAGTGGCGCCTCCGGAAGAGAGCGAGCTGATGTCGGCGCCGCCGGAACTGAAGCCTCTGTCGCGCGAGCCGATCAACCTGAACTCGACGAACACCGCGAACTTCATCTTCGACGCCATCGGAAAGCTGGCCGGCATCAGCGTGATTTACAATCCGGACTTTGCCGCCAATGCTTCGCGGCGGATCACGGTGCAACTATCGAACGTCACGCTGGAGCAGGCGCTCGACGCCGTGGCGCTGCAAACGAAATCGTTCTGGAAGCCAGTGACGGGCAACATCATCCTAATCGCGCCGGACGACGTGCAGCACCGGCACGACCTGGAAGATGAAGAGGTGCAGACGTTTTATCTGCACAACAACGTGACGCAGCAAGATTTGACGGAAATGACGAACCTGCTCCGCACGGTGCTGGACATCCAGAGGATCCAGCAGATCAATTCGCAAAACGCCATTGTGATTCGAACGACGCCGGACAAACTGATGCTGGCCGACAAGATCATTCGCGACGTGGACAAGGCGAAGCCGGAAGTTGTGATTCAGGTGGACGTGCTGCAAGCGAGCATGGACCGGCTGCATGATCTGGGAATCCTGCCCGGGCAGAGCGCAGTGCTTCAGTTCACGCCGGGAAGCGCGTTGCAGCCGAGTAACGGCTCATCGTCTTCTAGTTCTTCGAGTACAGCGAACCAGGTCACGCTGGGTAACATCCGACACCTTTCGGCCAATGATTGGAGCGCGACGCTGCCCGGAGCGGCGTTGACCGCAATCATGACCGATACGACGACGAAGGTGATTCAAAATCCTGTCGTGCGCGTCACGGAAGGAGCGACAGCAAAACTTCACATCGGCGACCGAGTGCCCTATGCGCAAGGGAGCTTTCAGACAGGCGGAGTGGGAGTGGGAGGCGCAGGAGTGGTGAGCCCGCTGGTGAATACGCAATTCCAGTTCATAGACGTGGGAGTGAAGATGGAGCTGACGCCGCGGGTGCATCCCGATGGCGACATCAGCATGAAAGTGGACATTGACGTGTCGTCGGTGACGCGAACGGTCAACATCGGCGGAGTGGACCAGCCAGTGATCGGCGAGAAAACCAGCAGCGCCGATATCCGGCTGAAAGATGGCGAGTCGAGCATCCTGGGCGGACTGGTGGATCAGGAGACGACGAAAATCCTGAATGGCTGGCCGGGAGTGGCGCATATTCCGTTCCTCAAATACTTCTTTTCCGACAATCACCGCGAATCCACGGATACGGAAGTGCTGATCGCGCTGACGCCACACGTGGTGCGGATGCCGAACATCACCGCGGATGATCTGCGGACCATCGCAGCGGGAACCGATACAAATGTGCGGGTATATTCGAAAGATGAAAATACGGCGCCACCGCCTCCGCCCGCGCAAACGCAAGGCCAAACCGCGACGCCGGGCGCTTCCGCGACCGCGGGAAATGCGCCAGGGACGGGAGGAGCGTCGCTGCAGTTCCAGCCGGATACGGTTTCACTGAAGACAGGCGATACGATGACGGTCGGGCTGGCCGTAAGCAATGCGCAGGATCTCTTCTCGATTCCGCTGCTGCTTCAATACAATCCCGCGGTGATTCAAGTCACGGACATTCGCAACGGAGGGTTTCTGTCGGGCGGGACCGAGGATATTGCCGTGGTACATCAAGAGAACCAGCAGCAGGGACAGTCGGTGGTGTCCGCGACGCGGCAGCCGAATACGCCAGGAATCAGCGGGTCAGGAACGCTGCTCGGGATTGTCATCAAAGCGATTGCGCCCGGCACATCGCAGCTACAGATCGTCCAAGTGAACGCCCGCGACTCGCAGCAGAGACCCATCTCGTTGAGCACCGGAAGCGCAACGATCCGCGTGCAGTAAAGCAGAGCGCCAGAGGATTTGGGCCATGAAGCAAACAAAACAGAAAATTGGGAAACGAAATCGCCGTGCCACGGGCTTGAGCGCGGGCATGACTTTGCTGGAGCTGATTGTCGCGTGCGGAATCCTGGTGACGATGGCGGGGATGGCAGTGCCGATGGCGCGCGTCACGATTAAAAGGCAGCGGGAGGCGGTGTTGCGTTATGACCTCCGCGAGATGCGAGACGCGATTGACCGATACAAAGACGCGGCGGACCACAATTTGATACGCGTGGAAGTTGGAACGGAGGGCTATCCACCGGACTTGCAGACGCTGGTGGATGGCGTGGATCTGGCAGGAGCGCCGGACCGGCATGTGCGGTTTTTGCGCAGCATCCCTCTCGATCCAATGACGGGGACGAAGGACTGGGGGATGCGTTCGGTGCAGGATGATCCGGATGCGGATTCGTGGGGCGGGCAGGATGTGTTCGACGTCTTCACGAGATCGCAGGGCGTGGCGCTGGATGGCACGAATTACAAGGATTGGTGATGATGCGAGGCGCGGCGGACATCAAGAACACTTCGGCGCAGGGGCGACGCGGATTTCGACGCGGGATAGCTGCTGACTCAAACGGCTTCACGCTGATTGAATTGATGATCGTGATTACGATCATCCTGATCCTGGCGTCGATGGCGGCCGTGCGGTACGACCGGTCGGTACTGAGGTCGAAAGAAGCGGCGCTGCACCAGGACCTCTCCGTGATGCGCCAAGCGATCGAACAGTACACGCTCGACAAGGAACAGGCGCCGCTGTCGCTCGACGACTTGGTCGCAGCGGAGTACCTGCGCCAAGTGCCTGTGGACCCGATCACCGGCGGGAAAGACTGGAACGTCACTACATCGGACATGCTCCTCAGCCCGGAGCAATCGTCAGCAGGGATCAGCGACGTGCATTCCAGCTCCGACAAGGTCTCGCCGTTCGAAAACACTCCGTACAATACGTGGTGAGCTGACTGCGGTCGATTGTTCGTCTACGCCGATTCGTTTGACCCGCCTGCGCGCTTCCGATATTATGAATGCGCGGGGTGGAGCAGCCTGGTAGCTCGTCGGGCTCATAACCCGGAGGTCGTCGGTTCAAATCCGACCCCCGCAACCACTACTTCTCTTCGACTCTGAGCTTAACAGCGATGAGCCGTCGGGCTGACTGCTTCCATCGAGCCACTTTCGTGGCTCAGGGCCGGAGGTTGTCACGCGGTTCAAATCCGACCCCCGCAACCACTACTTCTCTTCGACTCTGAGCTTAACAGCGATGAGCTGTCGGGCTGACTGCTTCCATCGAGCCACTTTCGTGGCTCGGGGCCGGAGGTCGTCACGTGGATCAAATCCGACCACGCAACCAAAACCGCTTCTCTTTTTCCAACTCCCGCGAACCCCACAGCCACCCGAATTGACAATCGTGATTCCACAGCGGCGGAATAGGGAGGAATGGAAATGCTCTGTCCAACGCCCACGAGGGCCGCAACCGTACGGGAAAGCCAGCCAGTAACGCAAAGAATATCGCAGGTTCGAGTCTGCTTACTGCTGCAAAGGTCTTAGGCGCCACTGCGCAGTCGTGCATGAAATCGCCGAGCCTTCGAGCGATTGCCACATATCCGCATGTCACACCAGCGCCGCGAATGATTTTTGCTTCGGTCGAGGAACAACCACCGGCAGGTCTCCTCACGGCATTCGCGAACGTGATAGCGGTCGGGTGACGTCAGCAAGCTGGCCGCGGCATCTATAATGGGCCAAAGCGGTCCGGCAGGCGTTCCGGCAAGGTCGCGGCAGCGACGGGTGAAGTGGGGCCTATGCCAAACGATCGCCTCGGGAACACGCGCCTCCACCAGAAAGCGGTTCAATATCCGCAGACTTGACCTGTCGGCGGGGCGGCCAGCCGCGACCGCCTTGAACAGAACATACGACGCTTCTCGAAGCTCCACGGCACGTTTGAGAACCCGCCTCGCTTCCGGCGCGTTTGTTTCCAGAAGAAGCCTTCGCATCTGTTGCCGATTGATGATTCCGCATTGCACGCCAAACGCCAAAAATCGTTCGTAAGTCGGCAGAAGTTCGAGAGGCTGCTTCGGATCATACCGATTGTCCAGCGTGTTCGCGAAATCCAACGCAAGATGGCCAGCCGTGAGTTGAAACGCTTCTGCCATAGACTTCCGATTTCATTATAACCGGTAATCCTGGCCTTGACTGGTTTTAATTGCGATGATAGAGTATAACCTTCTAAGATTAGAATTACAGGTTAGACAAAAAACGAGCTCTTCAGGCAAGACATATGGCATCCGCAGATCCGAAAACTGACGTGGCGCTGATTCCTCGGAACCCCTACCAGGAAATATTGACCGAAGCCGTTACAAGCGCTCACCGCTATCTGCAAGACATTCGCGAGCGGCATGTTGGCGTGCGGCAAGAAGCACTCAACAGACTGCCGGAACTTGGCGGAACACTGCCAGCGCAAGGACAAGATGCAGCGTCGGTCCTAAGACTTCTTGACGAAATTGGTTCGCCGGCAACGGTGGCATCCACGGGAGGCCGCTTCTTCGGTGGAGTCATTGGAGGCGCGTTGCCGGTAACTGTCGCTGCTCATTGGCTGGCCGACGCCTGGGATCAAAATGCGTGCCTCTTTGATATTTCACCTGTGTCGGCCTACCTCGAAGACGTGGTGCTCGGCTGGTTGCTGAATCTCCTCGGCCTCCCGCCAGCTTCTGGCGGGGCCTTTGTAACTGGCACGCAGATGGCCGATGTTACCGCTCTTGCCGCCGCCCGCAATTCCGTCCTGCGCAGGGTCGGCTGGGACGTGGAGCGCGAGGGCTTGTTCGCAGCGCCACCAGTGACCGTGATTGTCGGCGAAGAAGTTCACGCGACCATGCTGAAGGCCTTGGCGCTACTCGGTTTCGGACGAAGTCGAGTACACTTCGTTCCTACAGACTCTCAAGGACGCATGAAACCGTCCGGGATTCCGCGGCTGCATGTACCGGTCATCTTGTGCACTCAAGTCGGAAACGTGAATACCGGCGCGTGCGACCCTGTCGCCGAAATCTGCGAGGTTGCGCACCATATGGACGCGTGGGTGCACGTGGACGGCGCGTTCGGCCTCTGGGCCGCAGCCAGCCCGGCACGCGAACATCTGGTGGACGGTGTTGCTCTTGCCGATTCGTGGGCCACGGACGCACACAAATGGCTCAACGTTCCGCAGGATAGCGGCGTTGCTATCGTGCGCGACTCAGACGCGCTACGACGCGCGATGCGCATCACCGCCGCATACTATCCGGATCCAAGTCCCAGGCGAGAGCCGATGCAGTGGGGACCTGACTCATCGCGTCGCGCGCGTGCCGTTGAAATCTGGGCAGCATTGCGCTCGCTCGGCACAAACGGCGTAGCGGACCTCATTGAGCGAACATGCAAGTATGCGACAAGGTTCGCGGAACGCCTTCGCGCAGCGGGATACGAAGTGCTCAACGACGTGGTGTTGAATCAGGTCCTCGTTTCTTTCGGCGGCGCTGAGACGACCGAGCGGATCATCAGGACTGTACAGGCAGAAGGAACGTGTTGGTGCGGCGGCACGGTTTGGAAAGGGCGCAAGGCCATGCGCATCAGCGTCTCGTCCTGGGCTACTACAGACTCCGACGTGGAACGCAGTTTGCAGGCCATCCTCGCAATTGCATCCGCCGAGTCCCAAGCCGACACTCCTCGATCCGGCAGGTGATCCTCGTGTCGCGAAATGAAATGGATTGGAAAGCGGTCAGAAAGCTCTTTCCAGCCGCACAGACCTACACCTATCTCAATTCAGCCGCTGCTCCGCCACTTTCACTTTATGCCGCCAAAGAAGGAAAGCGGTATTACGACGAAATGTTGCAGCATGGCGATATCTTCTACGATCGCTGGGTAACGCAGGTGGAAGAAGTCCGGGAAAAACTCGCCTGCCTCCTCCACGCCCAAACTAATCAGCTGGCCTTCACATATAGCTCGTCACACGGCATGAATCTAGTCGCCCAGATCCTCGCAATGCGGGGAGAAGTTCTGGCGCCGGCCGATGAGTTCCCCAGTGCCACCTTGCCGTGGCTGCAGCAGCGGTACGATGTTCGTTTCGTTCCTTCACGAGAGCATGGCATCATCGACCTCCAAGACATTGAGGACGCCGTTGGCCCTCGCACGCGAATTTTCGTGACTAGCTACGTGCAGTTCGCCACGGGTTTCCGGCAAGACTTATTTTCACTCGGGCGGTTTTGCCGCGAACGGGATCTTGTCCTCGTTGTTGACGCAACCCAGGCAATGGGTGTTTTCCCGGTTGATGTCGCAGCCTGCGGAGTCGATTTTCTCGTCTTCAGCGGATATAAATGGGCGCTGGCTGGTTACGGTGTCGCCGGACTTTACATCTCGGAAAGATTCTTGGATACCCGGCAGTTCCCGGTGGCTGGGTGGTGGAGCGCTCGCGATCCAGAAGCGGTAATCAATGATCGCTTAGACCTCAAGAACACTGCCGCCGAGCTGGAGGTCGGATGCCCTCACTTTGCCGGTATCTTTGCCTTGGGCGGCGCCCTTGACCTCTTTGGAGAGATTGGTGCTGAGCGCATAGAGCGCCGAGTTCATGAACTTACGGACTACCTGCACGAGAGTCTTGCTGGCGCCAGCCTGAAAATAGCGTCACCCACCAGCAGAAATCAGCGCGCCGGGATAACGATCATCGAATCAATCGACGCGCAGAGAGCAGTCCAAGCCCTCGCAGAGAAAAAAATCATCGTCTCTGCAAGAGGAAAAGGAATCCGCGTGTCACTCCATATATTCAATGACTTCGAGGATATCGACCGCTTTCTGCAAGCCCTCGTCGAAATTCTATAGCAAGAAATGAAGGCTGAACCGCGGAAACGCATTTAAGTAGACCAAGGGCGGACAAGTGCTCACGGAGCACCTGAGGCAATCCGAGGCCCTGAACGTCGTCACACAGATGCTGATGCTGCCGCCTACGGGAAGGCAATTTATGGACTGGTTTTTAGTACTGCTGACCAAACCGACAACGGCCCGCTCCCGAAACTTGCTCCCATGGGAGCGAATCGCCATACTGAAATCAATGAAGCGCGTTTTCCTATGCATCGCTGCAGGTCTGGTTTTCGTTTCTGCCGTTCAGGCTGACGAGATTCACCTGAAGGACGGCACGAAAATCATTGGCACAATTGTCGGCTACGAGAAGAATTCGTTCCGCGTAAAGACGGCCTATGGCTTTGCGGAGGTCGAGCGCAGCGCGGTGGAGTCGATCACGGTTTCCACTGCGGCCAAAGATGAAAAAGAGAAATCTCCCGCGAAACCGGAGAAAGCGAAGTCCGAGGATGTTGCGAAGCACGAAGAGAGCGCGAAATCAACGGACTCACATGAAGTAACAACTGAAAAGAAAACTGAGATAGCGTCCGCGAAGGTGAACCCGCTAGCAGTGTCCGCGGTCAATTTCCCTTCGCCCGTAGCCACGGCGATGACGAAACCGTCAGCCACATCGCCTAATGCCACGGCTCCTTCCGTTCTGACGCCGAGTGCTTCAACAACGCAAACGGCGACCGCAGCCGCGCCTGCGACACCACCCGAGACTGCGCCCGAGCCCGCGCCGGTTAAAGAGGAAGTGCGCGGGAACCTGTATATTAACGACACCTACGGATTCCAGATGTACAAGCCGCCGGACTGGGAGGTGATCGCGGGGGCGCGAGCGGCGCTGCCGGGCTCCATCGTGGCGATGGGGACAAGCGACCAGACGACATACCTGATCATCGGCCTCGTGCCAGCGAGCGGAACACTGCAAGCACAGATCGCGGCGACGAACGACCGGCTCGCAGGTTCATTCGAGGGCTATCAGCCGGAGAAGATCCGCGATGCAACCATCGCGGGGCTGCCGGCGCATGAATACCAATTCCACGGTGCAGCGAACGACAAAGAGTGGACTGGCACGGTCGCGCTAATCCAGCGCGGAGGAAATTTTTTGACCATTCTCGGAGTGACTTCCACGAACACAGACCTGGTGCAGATGGAGCAGAACGTCATCTCGCGAACGATCGCGAGCCTGCAATTCACCACGCCTTGATTCCTGCATTACTTCGAATCAGAATTTCGTGACTTCGCTGAAGTGAAAATCGCGGACTTTCATCGCGGGTACAACCATATCGAAAGATTCTTCGCCCGCCGCGCGAACGGCCGGGCCCATCATCTCCACGTTCGACAGCATTTCAATTAGGCTCTGATTGAAGCGGAAATTCCGGATCGCGCCGGCGATGCGTCCATTTTCAATCAGAAATGTGCCGTCGCGCGTCATGCCCGTGAGAATTTTCGAGTAGGGATCCACTTCGCGGATATACCAGAGGCGCGTGACGAGCAGACCGCGGCTGGTCGAGCGCATCATTTCTTCCGTCGAAGAATTCCCGCCGGAGAATACGAGATTGAGCGGCGCTTCACCGTCCTCGCTCGGCAGCGAAAATCCGTGGCCGGTCGGCTTCGCGTTCATTTTCTTCGCCGTGGCGCGGGCATAGACGAGATTCACGGGCACGCCTTTATCCACCAGAAGAACTTTCTTGCGGGGCACGCCTTCGCCATCGAACGGCGCCCCGAGCTGCAGCGGATGATAGACGTCGTCCCAGATGGATATGTTTTCGCCGAATAGCTTCTTGCCCATGCGTCCAGTAAAACACGAGCGCTGGTCGGCGACGCAAGTGCCGGCAAAATCGTAGAAGAGGAAGCCGACGAGGTCCAAGACGGCAGCGGGTTCGAGAATCGTGGTGTAGCGTCCGGGAGGAAGTTCGCGCGGAGCACGTGAACTTTCGGCCTTCTCGCTGGCGCGGAGCGACAAACCGTGAGGATCGATGTCCTTGATATTGGCCGAGGACGCTTTCGCCCAACCGGAGGAATCCTTTTCGAGAAAGGTGACGGAGAATTCCGTACGCGTGTCTTCGTAAAATTCGAATAATCCGCGCGAGTTCGCCAGAATAGTCTCATCCGCGCCCGTCGAAAAGATCCCCGCAGCAGTCTGCTTGTTCTTGTCGGCGAGCTCGCAGACGCGGGCCACTTCGCGGGCGCGGTCGGCGGGCGTGGCGACGGCCGTGTCGCGAGAGAAGCGATTCACCTTCTGCAGAGTCTGTTTACCGAGCATGGGCAAAAGGTCTGGATTGCGCGGCTGCATGCGGGCGAGTTCAAGCGCGGCCGCAGCGACGCGCCGGAGCGATTCGTCGTCCGTCTTATTCGTGGAGGCGCGCGCCGTGCGGCCATCGGTGACGGCGCGAATGGAAATCGTGATTCCCTGCTCGGCGACGTTCTGGTGAATCGTGTTATTGGCGAAGCGCGTGAGCGCGCTGGTTTCCGTGCTGATCTCGACTTCCGTTTCATCGGCTTCGCTCAGTTTGAAGACGCGTTCGGCGATGCGCCGCATTTCTGCCGCGCCGAGGCGATGGTCAGCGGCAATTGCATGCCCATGCCGCGGGGTCTTCGCAACACCTCGCTTCCCTGCTCTCGATTTTGATTTCTTCGCCATCTTTTTCTTCGCGATCATTTGGAGAGAGCGATGCCAACTTTCACATTCCTGAAACGCGCGGGCGCGGCGCCGTGGCCTGTGCCCATGGTCTGCATGGGCTGGCCCTTGCCGCAATTCGGCGTGCCCCACAGGGTCCAATAGTCGCGCGAGCAGATGGCGTCGCAACTGTTCCAGAATTCCGTGGTGATGCCGCTGTAGCTGGGCGTCTTGATCATGCGCGTCTTCTTGCCGTTCTTGATTTCCCAGCCGATTTCCGTGGAGAACTGAAAATGATAACGACGGTCGTCAATGGACCAGGAGCGGTTCGTCTCGAAATAAATTCCATCGTCGGTGTCGGCAATCAAATCTTCGGGCTTCCATTTGCCCGGGAGAATGCTGATGTTGGTCATGCGGATGATGGGCAGACGATTCCAGCCCTCGGTGCGCATGGTGCCGTTGGAGCGCGACTGGCCGATTGCGGCAGCAGTCTCGCGATTGGTCAGATAGCCAGTGAAGAGACCATTGGAAATAATCGGCGTGCACTGCGCAGGGACACCTTCGTCGTCGTAGCCGAACGTGCCGAGACCCGGGCCGTGGTCGAGGCGCGCGTCGGCGACGACGTTGACGATGTCGGAACCGTAGCGCAGCGAATTCAGTTTTTCGAGCGTGAGAAAACTCATGCCCGCGAAATTCGCTTCCATGCCGAGGACACGGTCCAGCTCGATGGGATGGCCGATGGATTCGTGGATCTGCAGGCCGAGCTGCGAGCTATCGAGAATAATGGTGCGCTGGCCTTCCGGACACGGCGCGGCACGATGAAGCGCAACGCACTCTTCAGCGATACGCGGCGCGTGGCCGACCAGATCGAGTTCTTCAATAAGCTCAAAGCCGCGGAGCATGTGCTGGCCACCGAAGCTGTTCGGATAAGAACGCTTCTGAATCTCTTCGCCCTCGAAGCTAGTCGCTACGATGCCCGCGCCGGACTGCATTTTGATCTGATGAATTACGGAGCCGATGCTCGAAACGAAAAGCTGCTCGATGCGGCGAAACTCCATCGAGCCTTCTGCGAGCGTGACGCCTTTCACCTTGCGCATTTCCGCGTCGGCGCGGAGCAGAAGATCAATCTGCTGCTCTACGGAAATCTGGAAGGGATCCTTGATGAAGGGATTCTGCCAGGTGTCGACGTAAGCCTGCTCGGGTGCGAGGACTACGTCGTGACGTTTGGCCATTGCGGAAGCTTTGGCGATAGCGACGGCCTCGGCGGCGCAGGCCCGGATGCCTTCGCGAGTGAGGCGATCGGTGGAAGCGAAACCCCAGGCGCCCTCGGCGATGACGCGAAGGCCGATGCCGAAGGACTCGTCTTCGAGAACGTGGCCGACCTGGCCATTCTTCACGGACAGATTGCGCTCCTTGACGTCCATGACGCGGACGTCGGCATAGGAAGCGCCGCGCGCCAGCGCCGATTCAATCGCCAAATTGGCCAAGTCCCGCATCAAGCCCTTCCCACGCAGCCCGCTTTCCGGTTGGCGAATGGGAGGTGAAAATCCCCTCGCCAGCCTAAATTTCAAAATGCAAATTTGTGTCGATTAGAACGACATGCCGTCCTTTGTTTTCAACAACTTAGCCTCATTTCTAATCGCGGACTGTGTCGATTAGAAATGACGCCACGGCACGGCTGAAGGCCTCCAAAAGCGGCCTTTCGATTCCCGAAATTGTCATCCTCTCGCACGCGAATATGCTAGAGAGTCGGGAGGCGAATTGCAAGCGCAGGATGCTGTGGAATGGAGGGTCGCGAGGCGGACCTGGAAGCCGCCCCGCGAAGGCAAGAGACAAATGGAAAAAAAGCAGATTCCTCTTCGTCCCGATTGAGGCGCATCAAGACTCCTCGGAATGACGGCGGAAAGGCAAAGCGGCGTCGAGTTCCGGTTCGCGACTGATCCCCCAGGCTCGCCTTACCGGCGACCTGGGAGGCCCCTCCTGTCCGCGAAGCGGACCGCCCTTCGGCTCCGCTCAGGATGACAGAACGACTGTCACGTGCCTTCGGACCAGGAGGCGAGATACTGCTCCTGTTCGGGGGTGAGCTTGTCAATCTGCGTGTTGAGGGATTCGAGCTTGAGGCGCGCGATCTGGCTGTCGATTTCCTCGGGCACGGCGTAAACCTGCTTATTGAACTTGCCGGCGTTCTTGATGAGGTGCTCAACGGAAAGCGCCTGGTTCGCGAAGCTCATGTCCATCACGACGGCGGGATGGCCTTCGGCGGCGGCAAGATTGATGAGGCGGCCTTCGCCGAGGAGATAGATTTTGCGGCCGTCGCGGAGAGAGTATTCCTCGACGAACGGGCGGACGGGCTTTTGCGCGCTGGAGAGTTTTTCGAGCGCGGGAATATCAATCTCGACGTTGAAGTGGCCGGAGTTGCACATCACGGCGCCGTCCTTCATTTTTTCGAAATGCTCGGCGGCGAGGACGGATTTGTTGCCCGTGACAGTGACGAAGACGTCGCCGATTTTCGCGGCTTCGTGCATGGGCATGACGCGGAAGCCGTCCATGATGGCTTCGATGGCCTTGGTGGGATTGATTTCGGTGATGATGACGTTGGCGCCGTGGCCCTTGGCGCGCATGGCGACGCCGCGGCCGCACCAGCCGTAGCCGGCGACGACCACGTTGAGTCCTGCGATAAGGAGATTGGTGGCGCGAATGATGCCGTCGAGAGTGGACTGGCCCGTGCCGTAACGATTGTCGAAGAGGTGCTTCGTAAGCGCGTCGTTGACCGCGATGATGGGATACGGGAGCGTGCCGTCCTTGGCCATGGCGCGAAGACGAATCACGCCGGTGGTCGTTTCTTCCGTGCCGCCGATGACGCTGGCGACGAGTTCTGGATGCTTTGTGAGAAGCGTGCTGACGAGGTCGGCGCCATCGTCGAGCGTGATTTGCGGATGATGATCAATCGCGGCGTTGATGTGCGCGTAGTAGGTGGCGTTGTCCTCGCCCTTGATGGCGAACGTGGGGATGTTGTACTCCTTGGCGAGACACGCGGCGACTTCGTCCTGCGTCGAAAGAGGGTTTGAGGCGCACAGGACGACATCGGCGCCGCCATCGCGCAGCGTGACGGCGAGATTGGCGGTTTCGCTGGTGACGTGCAGGCACGCGGACATGCGCACGCCCTTGAGCGGCTTTTCCTTGATGAAGCGCTTTCGGATGAGCTGCAAGACGGGCATCTGCTGATTCGCCCACTCGACTTTGCGGCGGCCGCGTTCGGCCAGGCCGGGATCTTTCACATCGCTCGACAATTTGGCTGCCGTTTCCACGATTACCTCTCCTGAAAGCTGAAGATCACACGAGCCCATATGAAGCGAAAAGTAGATTCCCTGCCAGCGGCAGGCAAGCTCGTCGTCCTTCCCACCACGGCGGACTCGCTCCCTTCGCGCCTCAGGGCAAGCAGAATGACAACACGTATTAACGCGAGCCGACGGCGGCGCCGGTCAGGCCCGCTTCCTTGCGAATGGCGTCAGCGCGATCCGCCTTTTCCCACGTGAAGCCCGGGCCGGTGCGGCCGAAATGGCCAAAGGCAGCAGTCTGGCGGTAAATTGGCCGGCGCAAATTCAATGTCTCAATGATTCCCCGGGGATTGAGAGCGAAAATGCCGCGGATGAGCTCGGTGATTTGCGCGTCGGGAATGTTACCCGTGCCGAAAGTCTCTACCATCACGGAAACCGGCTCAGCGACGCCGATGGCGTAAGCGAGCTGGACTTCGAGTTTGCGCGCGACGCCCGCCGCGACGAGATTCTTCGCGATGTAGCGCGCCATATAGCAGGCGGAGCGATCCACCTTGGTCGGATCCTTGCCGGAAAGCGCGCCGCCGCCGTGACGGCTGTAGCCGCCGTACGTGTCCACGATAATTTTTCGCCCGGTGAGGCCCGCGTCGCCCATCGGCCCGCCGATGACGAAGCGGCCCGTGGGATTGATGTGCACGCGCGTATTTTTGTCGATCATCCGCGCAGGAATCACGGGCTTGATGACTTCGTTGAGAACGGCGTCGTGCAAATCGCGAGTGGAAACGGAATCGCTGTGCTGCGTCGAGATGACGACGCAGTCCACGCGAACAGGGCGGCCGTCGATATATTCGATCGTGACCTGGGACTTGCCGTCGGGCCGGAGAAAATCCACGATGCCGGCTCGGCGGACTTCGGAGAGGCGCTGTACGAGGCGATGCGCAAGCTGAATCGGCATGGGCATCAGCTCTTCGGTCTCATCGCAGGCGAAACCGAACATCAAGCCCTGATCGCCCGCGCCGCCCGTGTCGACGCCCATGGCGATGTCGCCGGACTGCTTCTTGATCGTGGAGATGACGCCGCAAGTGTCGGCGTCGAAACCGTACTTGGCGCGCGTGTAGCCCACGTCGCGGACAACCTGGCGGGCGATGTCGGAAAAGTCCACGTAAGTTTTGGTGGTGATTTCGCCGGCGACGACGATGAGGCCCGTGGTGACCAGCGTCTCGCAGGCGACGCGGCCCATGGGGTCATCCTTCATCACGGCGTCGAGGATGGCGTCGGAAATTTGGTCGGCGATTTTGTCGGGATGGCCCTCGGTGACCGACTCCGAGGTGAACAGGAACTTCTCGTCTTTGCGCGTCAAGACATTCTCCTCAAGCGAATTGAAAAGCAAGATTGTGGCACGGCGCCCTTTGCAGCGGAAACTCTAAACAAGCAAGCTAACATGCGGCAAAATCAGTGTCAACGATTTGCAGGGAATTCGTGGAATCGGCAGTTAAATGGCGTGGGAGGAACGCTGGCCGGGAAAAGTGGTGTGTCCGATTCGTTGGTTAACCGGCGGATTTCAGTGACCAGTGAGGTGCGGACGAAGAAAGGTTTCGCAGGAATCGGTGAAATGAAGACCAGTTTCCAACACTTGGAGACTCGGGGAAAAGGGAAAACGGACTTCCTGCGTGATCCCTTGAAGCAACGAGAGCTGCAAAACAGATTAACGGTTGTACATAATGGCGGCTAGGTGTATGTTGTCGGCCGAGCCGGAGCCATTGTGAACGTTCCGGCTAATTTTGACTCCCAATGAACGTGCGATTCGCGGTTGACGGTCACTCAAATTTTCGACGCAGACAAAATGGAGGGAGCGGATGGGCGACATAGCGGTAATACTTAACGAGATCAGTTGCGTGGATACAAGCTATGGTCCCGGAGACGATGACATTTACATCGTAACGGAGCTTTGGGATCTAAAGAATACGCAGGCACCCTTGATCAAACGCACGCTCAGCCACATTGGCAACATGGGCGCGGGATCGAAGAAAACGCAGCGAGAGAATCCCAATCTCGGGCCTCCGAGTTCTGGAGACAGAGCGAACTACCTGGCGTGGGTGCCGCCGAAAAGCGGCAGCCTCGATTCCCTGGCATGTTATATGCTGGTAATCAAGGCAGGCCCGTTTACGAGTTATAAAACTGGCAAGACAGATTCCTACGATACAAACGACGAAGCGCAGAAGGCAGAACGTGACATCACTTCCGATATGCAAGCATGGCTGGAGAAGGAGAAAAAGATAGTCGAAGACGAGATTGCCAAGCTCCAATCCGAAGTTGCTTCTGCCACAGGGCAGAAACTTAAGGATATTCAAAATGATCTCGCCCGTTTGCGGGCTAAACTTCACCGGTTAAATGAAATACTGCAAAAGGTGGGCGCGGGATTGGCAGTGGGAGGAGAAATTGTCCAGTTCGTGCTCGACATTATTTCGGTTGTGCTGTTTATAAAGAAATCTGCTGGCGAAACTGTTGCTCTCGGTCAGAACTGGTGGAACGTCCCTATCCCTCAAGAGCCCGTCAACGGCCTCCATCCGATCAGGGGGACTCACGATTTTACATGTAATGGGTATGGCGGTGTGTACAACGTTAAATACCACATTGCGATGGCGGGTTGGTAAGAATGACGATTATTTGAAAGTATTTTTCGTCGGCCGCATGTGGCTGTACGACATCACAGCTCTGTAGTGAGCGCACCACCAAGACGGGACACAGTTCCGCTTAATTTCTGGCAGGCTCACCGCCCGCGGCGCTGCGGCGGGAAAGCAGATAAGCGCGGATGAAGCCGTCGAGGTCGCCGTCGAGGACGCGATTGACGTCGCCGCGCTCGACTTTCGTGCGATGGTCCTTGATGAGCTGGTACGGCTGCAATGTATACGAGCGGATCTGACTACCGAAACTGATTTCCGGCTTCGACTCCTCTAGCTTGTCCGATTCGGCGCGGCGCTTCTCGACTTCGTGCTCGTAGAGATGCGACCGCAGGATACGCATGGCGATTTCGCGGTTCTTGTGCTGGCTGCGCTCGTTCTGGCACTGCACGACGATACCGGTGGGGATATGCGTGATGCGGACGGCGGATTCGACTTTGTTCACGTTCTGGCCGCCGTGGCCGCCGGCGCGGAACGTGTCTATGCGCAGCTCATCCGGCTTGATGACGATGTCAATGCGATCGTCAATTTCCGGAATCACAAAGACGGAAGCGAACGAGGTGTGGCGGCGCGCGGCCTGGTCAAAAGGCGAAATGCGCACGAGGCGATGCACGCCGCTCTCGCCCGCGAGCAAGCCGTAGGCATTTTCTCCTTCGATGCGCACGGTAACGGATTTCAGGCCGGCTTCCTCGCCGGGAGTCGAGTCAATCACCGTGGCGCGGAAATCTCTGCTTTCCGCCCAGCGGAGGTACATGCGCAGGAGCATCTCGGCCCAGTCCTGCGATTCGGTGCCGCCAGCGCCGGGCTTGATGGTCAATATGGCGTTGAGGGCGTCATTTTCGCCGGAGAGGAGCGTCTTCGTTTCGAGCTCGCTGACGAATTTGTCGGCGGCGTCGAGCTCGCCGCTGATTTCCGCGAGCACGGATTCGCGCTGCGCGGCGTTGGACTCCTCATGCGCCATGTGGAAAAACGTCTCGATGTCGCTCAGCGCCTGCGCCAGTTTGCCGTCGGCGGTGATGTTGCCTTCCGCCTGCTTGCGCTGCTGCAGGATCGCCTGCGCCTTCTGCTGGTCCTGCCAGAAATCGGGCGCGCTGGATTTGGCTTCGAGAGCGTTCAGTCGTTCGCGGCTGGCGGGCGCGTCAAAGATAGCTCCGCACGAGTTCGATGCGCTTCTTGAGTTCTTCAAAGCGGTGCTGCAAGTCTTCAATTAAATTTGCCATCTGTTCCACCTTGAAAGCTAAGATCGAATGCCGGCGCGCTGAGCGCGTTGCGCAAATTCGCCCAGAAACAGCATGACCACCATCAGAATCGAGAGCCATGCGAGCCAGTCGCCCCAGCGCGAATAAGGCGTCAAATCGGTGCGAAAAGCGTACGGCGCGTCGAGTTCGCCGCGAATATATGGCGCGAGACTGGCGACGGTGCGGCCATACGGGTCCACGTCCACCGTGAAGCCAGTGTTCGTGCAGCGCAGCAGCCAGCGGCGGTTCTCGACCGCGCGCACGCGCGCCATCATCAGGTGCTGCGCCGGCGCCGCCTCGTGCCCAAACCAACCGTCATTCGAGATGTTGATCAGCAATCCGGCGCCGCGGGCCACGAAGCGGCGAACCAGGTCCGGGAAAATCGCCTCGTAACATATATAGACGCTGAAACGACCGCCGGACAAACTGCCGACCTCATATGTGTGGCCCGGCGTGAAATCTCCAATCCCCGCGACCAGGCTTTGGGCAAACGTCAGCCACTTGCGATACGGCACATACTCGCCAAACGGCACGAGATGAATTTTATTATACGCGAATTCGCGACGGCCTGTAGGGCCGAGCAGAACAGCGCTGTTCGACGCCTGCCATTGTCGTTTCGCGTCGAGCTTCCAGTCCACGACGCCAACAAGAAAGCCCTCCGGCGAATTTTTCGAGATGTCGTCGGCGATGGCGGCGAATTTCTGATCCTGAAAGCTGAATGGCGCGGGAACTTCGGGCCAGACTATTATGCCCGGAGATTTTCTCGCGGCATCTATGCTCATCTCTTCGAGCTGCTGCATTTCGCTCGCGTGAAGGTCCATCCAGTCCGACGGATAACTTTCCGATTGCGGGAAATTCGTCTGCACGAGATGCGCGACGTGATCCGCGGGCGCGCGCGGCACCAGCCGCGGGCCAAGCGACGCGATGAGAAGAAGCAGAATCGCGGCGCCAGCAATGGCCAGTCGGTTGCGCTTCGATGGCGCAGCGATGACCCATGCGAGCAGCGAATTGAACGCAGCAACAAGGAGGGAAAGGCCGTAGATTCCCGTAACACTGGTAAGCTGCACGAGCGCCAAATTTCCAGACGCGGCATAGCCGAGAAGATTCCACGGGAAACCGATGATGGGCAGGTGAGTTCGTCCGAATTCGAGCGCGACCCAAAGAAACGGCGCGAGTGCGCAGGCCATTCCCATGCTCGATTTTCCCACGCGCGCGACGAGCACGGCGAAGACGAGAGGAAAGAGCGCGCCCGCCAAGCTAATCAGCGCCAGAATTCCCGCGGCGGGCAGCGGCGGAACGTTGCCGTATTGCTGCATCACCGTATCGATCCACGGAACGCTTACAGGGTAGAAAATCGCGCCGTTCAAAAAGCCGTAGAGCGCCGCTTCGCGCGCGCGCGCCCCCAGCGCAGCGAGCATCAGCATCGCGACGGAAATCCACGCCAGAAGCGGGAGATTGTAGTTTGGAAACGAGAAAGCGAGCGCGACTCCCGACCCAATCGCAAGAAGCAAACGGACAATCCGGGATCGCTTCATTCAGCGCTTGAAGATGGCTCTAAAACCTTCGCGTTCGAGCGACTGCTTGGCCTTGTCGCCGATCGCTTGCGTGGAAAATGGCCCCACCTGGACGCGGTAGAAATTGTCGCTCGCCGGGGCGAGCACGAACGCCGGGAAGCCTTTTTTCTGCAACGCATCGGCGAGCGCGAGCGCATCGCTCTCGCTCTTGAGCGCGCCGACCTGCAGCACAATCGCGCCGCGCGGAATCGTCGGCGGGCGAAAACGCCCGGGAGTCGCGGACGCATTGCGCGCAGCGACTACAGGCGCGGCGGGCTCATGCCCAGCCGTGCGCGAAGGCGCTATGGACTCGATTGGCCGGCTCGAGGACGCTGGCGCGGGTTTCAGCGGAATGTCCGTTGTTTTCTTGTTCGTGTAGAAATCCCACTCTGGCGAGGATGGCGGCTGAGCTGCGGCGGACTGCGATGTGCGCGAGGAAAGGGGCGACGGACGCTCGACGGGCGCTGCCTGCACGGCCGTATTGCCGTACTGCGTGCGTCCCATCACGTATCCCAGCGTGAAAAAGACACAGCAAAGCAGCACCACCCCGAGAAACAAGCCGACCAGATGCCGGCTTTCGAGGACGCGGTCACCGCCCCCGCGCTTTGATCCATTTCCCATGCGATTCTGGACTCTCTCCGTCTCTACTTCCCTGTTCCCGGCTTCAACCACTGGCTGATGAGATCCATCGGAACCGGAAAAATTACCGTCGTATTTTTTTCCGACCCGATTTCGGTCAGCGTCTGCAAGTAGCGAAGTTGCACGGAAACCGGCTGGCGTTGAAGCGCCTCAGCCGCTTCGGCCAGCTTCGCCGAAGCCTGCAACTCGCCATCGGCATTGATGATCTTGGCCCGGCGCTCACGTTCCGCCTCGGCCTGCCGCGCGATGGCGCGCTGCATGTTCTCCGGAATATCTACCTGCTTGACTTCAACCTTCGTTACCTTAATACCCCATGGCTCCGTATCCTGGTCAAGGATTGTTTGCAACTTCGCGTTTACCTTTTCGCGCTCCGAGAGAACGTCGTCGAGCTCGAACTGGCCGAGGACGCTGCGCAGGTTGGTTTGCGCGAGCTGTGATGTCGCGTAGAGATAGTTCTGAACCTGGGAGAGCGCGAGGTTGGCGTCCACCACGCGAAAATAGCAAACTGCGTTCACCTTGGCCGAGACGTTGTCGCGCGTGATGACATCCTGCGGCGGAACATCGAGAGCCTCGATTCGCAGCGAGAGCCGCGTCAGCTTGTCAATCGGCCAAAAGACAAGCCGCAATCCGGCCGCCTTCGGCTCGGGCAGCATGCGCCCGAGGCGCAAGACGACGCCGCGCTCCCACTCCTTGATGACGAACACGGAATTGAAAAACCAGATCAGAAAAAAGAAGATGGCGATCAGCACCACATACATTCCGAATTCCATGATTTCCTCCGTCTCTTGAGCGTCTTGCGCCGAAACTTAGCGAGCCGTGCCGCTACCTTGCAACGGTTCAACCAAAAGCGTGAGCCCTTCTACTTTGCTTACGCGCACTTGCGCGCCTTTTGCGATGGGTTCTCCCGCAGCGGCGCGCCACAATTCGCCGTGAATTCGCACCATCCCATTCGCGCCCGCCGATTTTACGGGCTCGGTGACTTCTCCGATGGCGCCCACCAACTGTTCCACGCCGGTGGACTGCCGCCACTTGAACGTGCGCAGGACCAGGCGCATCAGGAAAATGGCAATCAGTGCGACGGGAATCGTGACGGCGAGAGCGATGCTCAGGTGGACGCCGCCTCCCGTAATGGGCGAATGAATCAGCAGCAGCGCGCCAAGCAGCATGGAAATGGCGCCGCCTACGCCAAGGATGCCGTGCGTCGGAAACTTCGCTTCCATCACGAACAAGATCAGCGCGAGCAGAATCAGCACCAGTCCCGCGAAATTTATGGGAAGCAAATGCGCGGCAAAAAGCGCCAGGACGAGCGCGATGCCGCCAATCACGCCGGGCGCGAACATCCCAGGATGCGTGAATTCGGCGTAGAGGCCGAGAATGCCCACGAGCAGAAGGATGAAGAACGCGTCGGGCTGGACGATACGGTCGAGCAATCTCTCGCGGCTGCTCATCAAATGGATTTCGATGATCGGCCGAGCCAGATGCAGCGTCTCTGTCGAGCCGTCCAGCCGGGTGATGGTGCGGCCGTCGAGTTGCGCGAGCAGCGCTTCCGTGCTGGGCGCGACGAGGTCAATCAGCTTGCCGTCGAGCGCTTCTTTTTCGCTGAAGGCCTTCGCATCGGTCACGGCGGTTTCCGCCAGCGTGACGTTGCGTCCGCGGCGGGCCGTGTAGCTCCTCAAATAAGCCGTCGCGTCGTTCATGATCTTGCGCTCGAGCGTGTCATCCACTTTCACGGGCGAGCCGAAGAACTCGAGCAGCGGCGAGGCCGCGCCCGCGTCCGTCCCCGGGGACATGGCGGCGACGTCTGCGGACATCAGAATGAAGAATCCAGCGGAAGCGCCGCGAGTCCCCGAGGGCGTGACGTAAACGGCGACGGGAACTGCGGAGTGCAAAATCGCGCCGATGATGTCGCGCATCGAGGAATCGAGACCGCCCGGAGTATTTTCCGTGATGAGGATTAACTTCGCATGAGCGGCGTTGGCCTCCTGGATTCCGCCGACGATGTATTCGGCGAGGATCGGCTCAATTTCACCGTCAATTTGCAATTCGTAAATTTCCGCGCCGGAAGGCGTTGAAATTTGCGCGGCGGGCGGCTCCGCTCCCAATGGCAGAACGCTGGCAAACAAGAGGAAAGAGAGGGCGCCCCAAATGGGCCGTGGCTTCATGGCGCGGGTATTATAGCAGGAGTGCGCTGAACCGATGGAAAGATGAGCGGGCCGGTGCTGGGGACTGCGCGAAATTCAAATTGCTCTTGAATAGAATCTAATGCGGTTTGTGCGCCGGCGCCGGCGTCAACACTTGTTGCACTTGAGGGTCGTTGATCACCTTCGAGAACATCGGATCCGTCTTTGCTGAGCCGAGCTTCTTGTAATCGTCATCACGGGCCATTTTCAGATAATGCGCGGTGCGCTCGGCGTCACCAAACTGCGCGTAGGTGCGGGCAAGGAAGAAGTAAAACACCGCCGGATCGTTGGTCCGCCGATCCTCGACGATCGAGCCGAATCCTCCCGCATCTTGGAAAACTTTCGGGTCAATCGAGATCGCTTGCTGAAAAGCGCCCATTGCTTCCGGAAACTGCTTGTTACCAAAATACGCATATCCGAGATTCATGTAGACAGTGGCGGGCTTGTCCATGTGAAGCTCCAGGGATTTGCCGTACAACTCGATCGCCTTCTTGTAGTGCTTCTTGTCGTACTCAATCGTGCCCAGATTGTTGAACGGACTTGCATAGACTTTGTCCGCCTTGATGGCCTTCTTGAAATATTTCTCCGCGCAGCCTCTCTGTCCCGACGACACGCAAGTCACTCCGATTTTGTTCAAAAGCACGGCGTTCTGCGGCTCCTGCTTCACCAGCTTCTCGTAGGAGGAAATCGCCTCGGGATACATCTTCCGCGCCGCCAGGATGTCCGCGCGCATTTCAGCGAGCTGCAGCGGAGTCATCTCCGGTTGCGCGGCCGTCGAAGAAGTGGAAGAAACGCTCTGCTGCTGTCCGGAACGATTCTGCGCGCCAGCAGCCATCGAGAACAGAGAGAGCAGGACCAGAACAGGCAGGACGAAGCGCTTCATGACAACCTCCACAACCGTCGCGAACCCTCAGCCATTTGGCTTATTGGGACCCGGGGCCGGTTTTTTCTTGTCGTTACTTCCAAAGATACCAAGAATTTTCTCGAATAGCCCTTTTTTCTTTTCGGGAGCAGGGGCCACATCCGGCTGAACTTGGCCGGGGGCCATTCCGTTGGGGGGCTGCGCGGCATTCGGCGGATTCGCGCTAGGAGGATTCACCGTTCCCGGAGGCGCATTCGGATTGGGCGGCGTTCCCGCAGCGGGCGGTGCAGGAGGCGTCTGCTTGCCAAAAAGATGCGAGAGCCAGGAAACCGGCGGGACATCGGCGATGGTGCGGCTGCCGTGCAGAGGGCAGAACTCCGTTGGTTCGGTCCCAGCGAGGAAGACTTCCGGGCGGTTCGTCGGGCAGTTCGGCGTGGCCACATCGCCCGATTCAGGATCCACCGAAACGGAAACGACGCCCGCAGGCGCGACAAACTCCTGCATGTCATGGTAAGCCGGCAGTGTCGCGGCGCGTTTCATGAATTCGGCCCAAACTGGGGCAGCGGAACTCGTTCCGGCGAGTCCAAGGTCGCGGTCGTCGTCGTAGCCGACCCAAACGACGCATAGCAAATTCGAACTGTAGCCGGCGAACCAGCCGTCGTGAGACGTGCCTGTTTTGCCCGCGGCGGGCGCGAGGAAACCGCGCTGGCGGACGCTGTAGCCCGTGCCGTGATTGATCACGTCTTCGAGCACGCTGGTCACGATGTACGCGACTCGCGGGTCGAGCACCGGGCGGCTCTGCGGCGTCGAACGCTCGATCACTCTGCCGTCGGCGCTGACGACGTTGTCGAGGAACCTCGGTTCCGTGCGGACCCCGTCGTTCGCGAAAATCGTGTAGCCGGCTGCGACGTCGAGCGGCGTCATGACGTAAGAGCCGAGAGCCATCGCCGGAGTTGCCTGAATGTTCGGGCTCAGGCCCATCTGGCGCGTGAAGTCGCGCACGCGATCGTAGCCAACCATCTCCGCGACTTTCACGGTCGCCACGTTGAGCGAATGCGTGAGCGCGTCGCGCAGGGTGACCGTGCCGAAGAACTGGCCTTCATCGTTATTCGGAGTGTAGTCCTTGCCATCGAATGTGAAAGTCGTCGGCTCGTCCACGACGGTGGTTTCCGGCGTCACCACGGGCTGGAGGCCCACCGCAGCATTGTCGAATGCCGCAGCGTAAACGAACGGCTTGAAGGATGAGCCGGGCTGCCGCCGCGCCACGACGTGATTGAGCTGGCTCTCGCCATAATCGCGGCCGCCGACGAGCGCAAGGATTGCGCCGGTCCGGGGATCGAGCGCGATGAGCGCCACCTGCGGCTTCACGACAGGCAATCCTTTGCGCTTCAGCGCCGCGTAACGGCGCGCGAGCGCGTCGTCCACGTTCTGCATGCCGATCTGCACCGCCTGGTCCGCCGCGGTCTGCAGCGCGGGATCGAGCGTGGTGTACACACGATAGCTCTGCGTGGTCAGGTCGCTCTGTGAAAATTGGTCCATCAGCGAGTCGCGCACCATGTCCACGAAATACGGCGCGGCGCGGCTGACGGCCCCGCCGCCGACGAACTTCAACTTCTCTTCCCGCGCGACGCGCGCCTGCTGGTCGGTAATGTAATTGTCTTCCACCATTTGCTTTAGGACGCGGTCTCGCGCCTCGTTGGCGCGGTTCGGATACCGCTCCGCGGAGGAATAACGGTTCGGCGCGCGGATGATTCCGGCAAGGAAAGCGCATTCGGCGAGGTCTAGGTCGCGCACATCCTTGCCGAAATATGCTTCGGCCGCTTCGCCGAAGCCGCGAATCGCGAACGTTCCGCGATTGCCCAGATAAATTTCGTTGGCGTAAAGCTCGAAGATGCGATGCTTGTCGAAGCGATGATCCAGTTCGAGCGCGACCATCGTCTCGGCTACCTTGCGGCTCCAGACGCGCTGCGTGGTGAAAAAGAAGCTGCGCGCGACCTGCATGTCGATCGTGCTGGCGCCCTGCGCGCGAACCCCGAGGCGCAAATCCGCCAGCGCAGCGCCAAAAATGCGAATCGGATCGAATCCGCCGTGTTCAAAAAACCGTTTGTCTTCCGCAGCAAGGACCGCATCCACGAGCCGCGGCTGCAAATCCACAAACCTCACGACGCGGCGCTTCTCGCGGGAATCATCGAAAAGATTCGTGAGCAGTTCAGGCTCGATCGCCGCGGCGCCGACAGAGGCATTGTTTGAAAGCTCACGGATCGCGCTGACGTCGCCGCCAGTGAAATCCACGCGCAAAGCGTTCGTTCCTTCGAAATAGGAATCCTCGGAGGGATGAATCTCGACAAACGTTTTTCCGACGCGGACCTTTCCAGCCTGCCCATTCGCTTCCGAATAGCCGTTGTTCACCAGATAGCCGACGAGGTCGTTCGGCTTCATTGTTTCGCCGACAAAAATCTTTTCCGGCGCGGAATAAATGTGCGAAGTATGGCCGAACACCTGCCCGGACAGCCGCTCGTCAATCATGTGGCTGAAGCGGACCCAGTAAAACGTGGTTACGCCCGCGCCGATCAGGAACGCGATAAGGACCAGGCCGAGCAGTCCCAGCCCGAAGCGCGACGACCAGAAGCCGCGGGTGATTCGAATCCGCAAACAATCCTCCGTCTTTCCTGCCGTGGAAATAACGCCGCATGCTGGAGTGCGGCTTGCCGTCTGCCTACCGTAGAGGGCGACGGGCGGCCTGCTCGCCTGGGCGAGGGTACGCGCGAATGCTAGCCGGTCCCAGGCCCCCTAGTTATTCGGTGCCATTTTAAATCGAAGTGTTGTCTGCCTGGGGATGAAAATGCAGAGAGAATTGGTAAACGACAAGGTCCACTGGGATGGTGTAGTCGGCTGCAATGCTAACTTTGGTCCCCTCCTGCGTCACCTGAATGTCGTCGGGCTTGATCGGCAGGCCAAGATCCCGGACCTTCTTCATAATGTCGCCCCGAATATCGTCGTTGCTCTTTGCCATCCCAGTATTGAGGTGGAAATTGAAGCGCGCTTCCTGCTGCATGGAATCCTGCAGCTCGTAGTTATTGACGTAGGAGGGAACGATTTTGATCGCGGTGAACCCCAGGGCGGCAAAAACCACGAGTGCGAGGAGCGTTTTGGCCCTCGCCGCGCCCCGTTGGCTGTTGTGAATGCAATTAAACACGGCTTCGTCCACCTCAAATGCCTCATGCCCTTCCACTTCAAAAAATCGTAGCACTGGAGAAGGAGGCCGTCGAGAAAGCTCGAGCCCCGCGTTTCGCAGGAGTTAACTGTGCAGAAGGGAAAGGCCCTTAGTATGCCCGGGCGAAGATGGCCTGCTCGGGAGCGGTCTTGCCGCAGAAAATGCACTTGCCGGGCCCGGCGGTTTGCTCCAGCGGAATGCAACGCATGGTCGCGCGGGTTTCTTCCTTGATTTTCGCTTCGCAGTCGGCGCTGCCGCACCAGTGCGCCAGCGCAAAGCCTTTCTCGACCGCGGCCTTGAATTCGTCGTAGTCCTTGGGCGTGACGGTATTGGCCTTGCGGAACTCGAGCGCGCGCTGGAACAGAGCATCCTGAATCTCGCCAAGAAGCTTGCTGACAACCGGCGCGATGCCCTGCTGCGAGACCGAAATCTTCCCTTCCCGTCCGGGACGGTCGCGCCGCGCCAGGACGGCATTTCCGCTCGCGACATCCTTCGGCCCCAGCTCGATGCGCAACGGCACGCCGCGCATCTCCCAGTCGTTGAATTTGAAGCCGGGGCTCAGGCCGTCGCGTTCGTCCATCTTGACGCGAATGTCCGCGGCAACAAGCTCCTTGCTCATTTTCCGCGCAGCTTCGAAAACGTGGCGTTTCTCGTCGTCGGATTTGAATATCGGCACGATGACGACCTGATATGGCGCCAGGCGCGGCGGCATAATCAGCCCTTGATCGTCGCCGTGGACCATCACAATCGCGCCGACGAACCGCGTGGATAGCCCCCACGACGTCGTCCAGCAATATTGTTGCACGCCGGTCTTGTCGAGATACTTAATCTCGAACGCCTTGGCGAAATTCTGGCCCAGGTTGTGCGAAGTCCCCGACTGCAGCGCCTTGCAGTCGCCCATCATGGCCTCGATGGAATAAGTCACGTCGGCGCCGGCAAAACGCTCGGAGTCGGATTTGCGTCCGGGGATGACGGGGATCGCCGCGTCGCGCACGGCGAAGTCCGCGTAAATGTCGAGCATCTGGCGCGTCTCCGCTTCTGCCTCTTCGAGAGTCGCGTGCGCCGTATGGCCCTCCTGCCAGAAAAATTCCAGCGTGCGGAGGAAAAGTTTCGTGCGCAGTTCCCAGCGGACGACGCTGTTCCACTGATTGATGAGCACGGGTAGGTCGCGATACGACTGAATCCATTTCGCGTACGCATGGCCGATGATCGTCTCGGAAGTCGGCCGGATGACGAGCGGCTCTTCCAGCTCTTCCCCGCCGCCGATCGTGACCACAGCCAGCTCGGGCGAGAATCCCGCGACGTGATGCTTTTCCTTGTCAATGAAGCTGCGCGGAATCAGCAGCGGAAACGCCGCGTTCATGTGCCCCGTGGCCTTGAACCGCCGGTCGAGCGCCGCCGTGATGTTCTCCCAAAGCGCCCAGCCGTACGGGCGGACAATCATGCAGCCGCGCACGGGAGCGTAATCGGCCATTTCGGCGCGCACGACGAGCTGGTTGTACCACTCGGCGAAATCTTCCGCGCGAGTTGGAAGTTTGCGATCCGCCATGTAGCCTTTGCTTTCGTAGCGGCGGGTTCATCCCGCCAGCCTTTGCCTCTGGTGCGCGGGCCCTCGCTCAGAGATTCCGCGCGCTACGGCAAAGCGAATCAGCGTAGCGAACGCGTTGGGGGATGTCAATTGACTGTACTCGTCCACATGATTAGTGACACTCACTTTCGGGACTCGATTCTTAGGAATATACTTCTTGACGAGTAAGAAAAAACAGGTTTGCCAAGAACATGAGGGGGCCCCAGGGCAGGAGTGGAAGGAGTTCGAACGAGCCCCAGGCTACCTAAGGAGACAGTTTACCCACGGCGTCACGGGACTGGAAGAGTTCCGGGAATATCGGAAAGAATTTGTGACGCTTGCCGCGGCACAAGCCAGAATTCACTTGAACCTACTACTTGAATGTTCGCATGCCCCCGGCAATCTATTTCGATAGCTCCTCTTCAGATGCACGGCCCGTAAACATCTTTTTCAAATATCGAATTATTCTCTTCAGCGTCGCAAGGACGCCAGCCGCAATCACTACGAGGAACTTCCACAACACAGCTAACAAACCTGTCTTTGAGGCAATGGCCACTGCGCCGCCCCCTAGTATAAGCCCCGTTAAACCGTATTTTGATTTGGCGTCACCTGATTGGAAATCGGAATATTTTTGACCGGGCAAGTAAGAAAAGCCTTGTAGGACAGACTCGAATGAGGGAACTGCAGCATCTATTTGGTCCGCTGATGCCACCAATTGACAACTCATCACTCCTCGGCGACCAAGTAGACGGAAAAGATAGTTGGTTATTTCTGCTCGACCGGACTTCGGATCAACACTATAGCCCGCGACACCCCAAATAAGACTATTCCTGACAGAGTCGTAAATGGGTGCCTCCTTCCATCCCGTCACATGAACTGTGGCCCAGCCGCGTGATTGCATGGTGCCATTGGCATCCTCGGTAGCCTTTTCGATTGAGCCTAAAATCGTATTGTCATCTAAGTGGTTCTTTTCGTCATCCCCGACATATCCGGTCTCCTCGAACCTGAAGGTTGCATACCAAAAGCTTTTTGGGTCTCTGGAATCCGGCACCAATACGCCAAGCTCCTCGCCATCGGACGAAACCTCGTTCAATTCCAGAAATTTCTGAGTGCCATCTTTTCCTGAAAACAAGTAGCCCTCAGGGACTCTCAGTTGTGCGATATCGCCCAAGCTGCCAATTGTCGGCCCTTCCTGCCACTGAATTTTCGGTTTCTGCTGAGCTACGGCCTTGGGTGACATGGCCACTAATGCAAGAAACGAAGCGATCAAACAGCTCTTCACAAATCTATTCATCGCCCAGCCCCCCTGCTGTTAAGGAGTCTTTCCATTGGTGTATGCTGAAACTTCCGATCTGCACATCCGATTTCGGCATCCTACTCCTCTCCCGCCCTCGATACAACTGCCTCCCCTTGAGAGCAACGTCCAGCTTCCAACTCCTATTTTTCTCTTGCCTCCCGGCCGGATTAATGCTAGGGTAGTAAAGCTTTTACAACCTCATAGGGCCGCGTGACCACGAATCACGCCATCGAAAACACGCCGCGGAACGAACTTCCCGCCGACATCTCACTGAAACCTGGCCAATTTCTAATCGCAAATGAAACGCACAGTGGTGAAAAGTCATCTCATTGCAAACAAAGCACTTATGAAATCCTGATCGCAAATGAATTTCATTCTCAAGCGCAGTCAAAATCTGCGGAACTTGATTGGAACTGTTGCCGTGATTCTGTAGAATCGCGCGCGAGCCACGGCAGCACGGCTCGACACAGAATCCCGCACGACGAAGAGGGCTATCCTGTCCAGCGATTCCATGTCCGCTCCATCCATGGCCGCGCTGCGGCCCACGCGAAAAATCCTGGGGCTCGAATGGCCGCGCCAGATGACGCGGGCCGAGCGCGGCTCGCTGCTCGCCAGCGGTCTCGGCTGGATGCTCGACGCCTTCGACGTGATGCTGTACTCGATGGTGCTGGCGAACCTGATTTCAAGATTTGGAATGAGCAAGAGCACCGCCGGGCTGCTCGGATCTCTGACGCTGGTGGCTTCGGCAATTGGCGGCGCGTATTTCGGATTCGTCGCAGACCGAATCGGGCGAACGCGCTCGCTTTCGATTTCGATTCTCGTCTATTCGCTGGCGAGCGCGGCCTGCGGGTTTTCGCAGACGGTGGTCGAGCTGGCGATTTTCCGCTTCATTCTTGGCCTCGGCATGGGCGGCGAATGGGCTTCCGGAGCGGCGCTGGTCGCGGAGACGTGGCCGGCGGAACATCGCGGCAAGGCGCTCGGCATGATGCAGTCCACGTGGGCGATTGGCGAGATGCTCGCGGCGGGCGTGGCGGGATTGATTCTGCCGCACTACGGCTGGCGCGCCGTGTTTTTCGTCGGCGTCCTGCCGGCGCTGCTCGCGTTCTGGATTCAGCGGCGCGTGCCAGAACCAAAGATCTGGCAGCGGCGCAAGTCGACAGCCGGTGGCGCGCCGCGCGTGCCGCTCAGCCGTTTGTGGGCCAACGACATTCGTTGGACCGGAATCATTGCGACGGCAATGAATACGTGCGGGATGTTCGGCTACTGGGGATTGTTCATCTGGATGCCCGCTTACTTTTCGCTGCCCATCGCCGAGGGCGGGCGCGGACTGGGAATCGCGAAAACAACGGCGTGGCTGCTTGTGACAGGTGTGGGGAAATGGCTGGGATATGCGCTGTTCGGCTTCGCGGCGGATGCCTTCGGGCGGCGGCGGACGTATTTTGCGTACCTGTTCATCGCGGCGATTCTCGCGCCGGTGTACGGCTGGATTCACAGCCCGCTGATGCTGCTGGCGCTGGGGCCGGTGGTGGCATTCTTCGGAACTGGATTTTTTTCGGGCTTCCCCGCCATCGCGTCGGAAATTTTTCCGACGGAAATTCGCGCGACGGCGATGGGATTGAGCTACAACCTCGGGCGCGGAATTTCATCGCTGGCGCCGTATACGATTGGCGCGCTGGCGGCGGTGATTGGCCTGGGGCACTCGTTCATTATTCTAGGCGCGGCGTTTTTCCTTGGCGCGCTGCTGACGCTCGCGCTGCCCGAAACGCGCGGGAAGCAGCTCGAATAGTCCGCCGCGCTTCGCGCAATTCCAATACGCTGCCTGTGAAGCGCGGCGGCTCGCGAATAAATTCAGAGCGCTTCCTCAGAGTACTTCGCTGACCTTGTGCCAGCCCCACATATGGCCAATGAGGACCACGGACATCGCGACCATGATCCAGATGCCAGAGTGAATCCAGACACCGTAGACGAGGACTATGCCTCCGACGATTTGAATCAGCAAATTCACCGGATGCAAGTGAATGAGCATGATCTTGCCCCAAATTGTCTGCGCCATGCCCTCTTCATTCATCCCCCTGCTTAGGATTCTGCCAAGGATTTCCCCGGCCACAATAACCGCCAGCACTCCGACCCAGTTGTGCAACCAGAGAAAATACAGCGCCCAAATTGCGCCGACCATGCGCAAAATCGTTTGCTTGGGATGCGCGTAGTGGAGTATTTCTCGCTCGAAGTAACTCATTTCCCCCTCCTTCCGGCCGGGGCAGGAACTGCGACAGTGGCTGAGGCTGCCGCAATCGCCGCGCCGGCACGTGTCATGGGTAGGACTTAAACCACAATCCTGAATACACGAAGCCAAAGTTTGGATGATGTAACCGATGTCACGCGAACAAGTGACCGCCATCACGGAGTCAGGATGGGCCGCGAGGGGATGATGTGGACGTTCGCGGCAGTCAGGAATCAACAAGTATGAGCCTCGCCGGGAACGAAGGGCCCGGCAGAGTCCCGCGAACAGAGAGACGGGCGGGGCTTCTGAGTCAACGCGAAACACCAAGCTCCGCCCGACAAACCTAGCCCGAAGCGAACCAGAGGCACGGTTCGAAAAGGGGGTTGGCAATGGCAATCATCGGCAGATTTGAATACTTGCAGTCCGAGGAGAACGAAATCCTCAGCGCCACGAAACGAATGGAAGAAGCACTGCAACTTGCAGCAGCCGAAGAATTCTCGAAACGGATAAAAGGGCTTCTTGAATTGCGCGCCCTCGAACACGCCTTCGACGGAATCGGGGAGCACTGTCATTCGGAGGAGCGGATTGTGGAATCCACGTTTCGCCATTATTCGGGCGGGGAGGAATATTCGAGAGTGGTGACAGAGCACGCGGAGCTTTTGCGGCTTCTTTACAATTTCCGCGAAGAGCTGGAATTTGCCACGGCGGATTCGACGGCCAGCCTCATTCCTTCGGGCAAGGAATTGGTTCGCCGGATTCGGGAGCACATCGATTTCGAGAAGAAAATGCTGGAACGAATCGAAACTGCGGGCCCGGTGCCAGAAGAGGTCCTGATGCGCTACACGGAATCACCCGAGTAGCTGCGAGCGACCGCATCGTGACGAGACGAACGGGGAGAGACGGCGATGCATAAGAGAACAAGCAATAAGAAAAGAGGCAGAACCACCTTTGCCGGGAAGCGGAAGCTGAGTCACATAAAGCGGCGGGCGCGAATTCCGGAGAGGGAGCAGGGTGCAAAGAACTACGTGCTGGAACGTCACCCTGAGCTCTATCTATGAAGAAAAGCGACGAGAACCGGCCACGACGGCAGCCCGTCAAGGGCCAGCAGCGCGGCCAAGCCATGGTCATCGAGAAACCTGGGAACGGGGAAAGGAGAACGAAAATGAGAGTGCAGGACGTAATGGTGGGAACGCCGGCATACTGCGACGCCAGCACAAATCTGGGCGCGGCAATCGAAATGCTTTGGAATCGGAATTGCGGATTCCTGCCGGTGGTGGATGAAAACGAGAAAGTCATCGGCGTGGTGACGGACCGCGATCTTTGCATCGCGATGGGCACACGCAATCGCGTCGCGGGGGAAATCACAGTGGGTGAGGCGCTTTCTCCGCAACTGTTCTACTGCAAGCCGGAAGACGACATCCATGCGGCGCTCAAAATCATGGGGGACAAGAAGGTCCGCCGGTTGCCCGTGGTGGATAGCAACCGCAAGCTCAAGGGGATTTTGGCGATGGACGACATCGTGATGCACGCGCAGACAGCGCGCGCGGGAAAATTCCCGGAGCTCTCCGCGGATGACATCCTTGGGACGCTGAAGAATTTGTACTGGCCGGCGCTGCCGCAGATGATGCGCCAGCCCGAGACAGTGGTTTAGGCATTTGGCGGCATCGCTCGACGAGGGCTAATAGTTTGCCGAAATCAAGCTGAGAACATTCTCGTCTGGCGATGCCGCCCCGCTTCAAAGCCGAGCGGATTAAGAACGCACAGGATGAGCGCCGAAGCTCGTCGCATCGATCCGAAAGCCCGCGAACGGTAAACAAGAGCCCTGCCGACACCAGCGCCTCTGAAATAATTTTTGACTTTTCTCCCGCGCCAGGACGGATATAATACGCGCAGTTCCTCTAAAGCGACCGAGGGGTGATACGGGAAGGACGCCTCTCGAAGCAAACCTAGCCCAGCCGAAAATGAGAGATTAAGGCGAACGCGCGCCGTAGCGTCGAGTTGTCAGCGGCGCGCCAGTGCAAGTTCTTCATTCATCCAGCTGGAATCCGCTGGCGCTTTCTCCGCCAAGAGAGAGGGTGTCGGGAGCAGGAAATGATCGAAGTGCAAAGACATTTGCAAGGGCAGCTTGTTGACAGGCGATTTCCCCTCCTTCAGTACCTGGGCGGCACGGACCACAGCAGCGTATTTTTGACCGAGTACGAATACGCGGAGGGCAAGAGTCAGAAGGCGGCGATCAAATTGGTTGAGGCGGTTCCCGGGTACGAAGAGGCTCAGCTGATCCGCTGGAGGCTGGCCGCAAAATTCTCACATCCCCACTTGCTGCGAATCTTCCACATGGATCGGTGCAAACTCGATGGCGCGCCCATGCTCTATGTGGTGACGGAATATGCCGAAGAAAATCTGGGGGACACGCTGCTGGAACGGCCGCTATCGCCGGCGGAAATGCGTGATCTGCTCGACGCGGTGCTGGACGTTCTTGGTTACATTCACGGCAAGGGTTTTGTGCACGGCCACATCCGGCCATCGAACATCATGGCGATTGGCGAACAAGTGAAGCTCTCAAGCGATGGGATTTGCCGCATCGACGAAATGACCGAGCATCGCAACGGGCGGACGAGGTATTCGGCGCCGGAGTACGCCGCCGGCGCTCCTACGACAGCAAGCGATGTGTGGTCGCTGGGCGTGACGCTCGTGGAATGCCTGGCCGGATCTTTGGAGAGGATCAGTGGCGGAGGTCATGAAGGAATCTCCGTCCCCACGGATTTGCCCGCGCCCTTTCTTGAAATGGCGCGCCACTGCCTTATTCCGGAGCCGCAACGCCGCTGGAACGTCACGCAGCTCAAGTCACGGCTGCAACGGAAGGTCGCTGCAGAGCCGGAAGCAGCGACGCGCGTTCGAGTGCGGCCAGAAGTTCCAAGAGTTCCAAAACTTCCAAATGCGACTGGGAAGAACTGGCGCGGCTTTGGTTTAACCGTTTCGGGTATCGTCGTAGCAGCGATTTTGCTCGGAATGGCGTTATTCCATCACAGCTCGAATGCGAGCGGGCCGAGTTCGGCAAAATCTGAATCGGCCGTTGTGCAGCCGAGAACTAAGCCAACAGCCAATCCAAAGACTGCAAGTCCACAGCCGCTGCCCTTCAGCGCGAGCGGCGCTGCGAAGGAGAAGGCTCGTGAAGCCGCTCCACCCGCAGCCGAGGCGCTGCATCCAGTCGCGACCGACGGCATCGCGCGAGGCGATGTGGTTCATCGCGTGATGCCAAATGTGCCTCGCGAAGCCAGCGACACGATTTGGGGCACGGTGCGCGTCGGAGTGCGTGTGAACGTGGACCAATTGGGAAACGTTGTGGGAGCAAAATTCGATTCCACGGGGCCGAGCAAGTATTTTGCGGGGCTGTCGATGGCCGCCGCGCGGGAGTGGAGATTCCGGCCGCCGACCATGAACGGCGCAAATGTGCCGAGCGAATGGGTGATTCACTTTGGCTATACGAAGACCGAATCGAAAGCAACATCGGTTGAACAAAAACCCTAACGGACTGCGGAAAACCGACAGCATGGGCTTCAGGGGTTAAAACCCCTGAAAACTGAGGATGACGCTTATGTCGTGGCTGAAGCCACGACCCACAAATCTGGCAACTTTTTCAGCAAGCTGCTGAGGCTGGACGTCCAGATTGACGTCGAGATTTTCACGCCTCGCATTTGAGAATGCGCGAATTGCTGCTAAGATGCCCTGAATCCGCGCGGAAGTGGCGGAACTGGCAGACGCGCAGGACTTAGGATCCTGTGGCCGCGAGGCCGTGGGGGTTCAACTCCCTCCTTCCGCACCATCTTGCCTGGGCGAGAATAAACGTGCCGGAATCCACAGTCACCGAGTCCGAAGAAAAGGGATTGCGTGAAACATAATCTTGTGGAATACTAATCAACAAGGTTTTGGTGGCCGACCTTAAGCACTGTGCCGACTGTGGCACGCAAGTGCACCCTTCCGGTCAGGCGAAAGTCATACCATAAACCGCGCGTTAACTGTCTCTTGGGGGAGCAGACTTTTGTGCGGAATTGCTGGTTTTACTCACCGGGAAAGAACTGTCAAGCCTGACCGCATTCAAGACGCGGTTGCCTCATTGATCCATCGCGGGCCGGATCAGCACGGCGTTTACGAGTCAAGTTTCGTCTCACTCGCCAACACTCGGTTGAAAATCATAGATCTAGATTCCGGGAACCAGCCCATGGTATCCGAGGACGGAGACACCGTTCTCGTATTTAACGGCGAGATTTACAACCACGGAGAGCTTCGCAAGGAACTTGAAGGGCTAGGCCACAGATTCCATTCGCGCTGCGACACGGAAACGATTCTTCACTCGTTTATTCAATGGGGCACGGAGTGCTTCTCGCGGTTCCGCGGCATGTTTGCCATTGCGCTGTGGACGGAGTCGAAGAAGCGACTTGTTCTTGCGCGCGATCGCTCGGGCATAAAACCCCTCTACATCTATCATTTCAAAGACGACATTTTCTTCGGTTCTGAGCTCAAAGCCATTTTCGTTCATCCGGAAGTTGGCCGCCGGCTGAGCCTGACGGGGCTCGATTGTTTCCTATCTCTGAGTTTTGTGCCCTGTCCATGGACACTCGTTGAAGGAATCGAAAAACTTCCGCCCGGACACATTCTGGAATGGCGCGACGGAGAAACACACATCGAAAAGTATTGGAGCGCGGCGTTCCAAGAGGATGCGAAATGGACGTTAGATTCGGCTAAAGAACAGTTGGATTATCTTTTGCGAGAGTCTGTTCGCGAGCAGATGGTCTCCGATGTTCCATTGGGGATCTGGCTGAGCGGCGGGATTGATTCGTCCACTATCCTGGACTACGCCGCAGCGGCGGCACCGTCGCAATTGAAGACGTTTTCGATATCTTTCCGCGGGAGAAGCTTCGACGAGACGACTTACATCCGCCAGGTAGCTAGGCAATATGGGACCGAGCATCGCGAGTTCGACTTGAGTCCCGACGTGGACCTAGCCAGCGCGATTGAGGAATTCGCCTATTACTCGGATGAGCCGAGCGCCGACTCAGGCGCGCTTCCCGTCTGGTTCCTGTCGCGGATGAGCCGGCAACATGTGACAGTCGCTCTCAGCGGCGAGGGTGCAGACGAATTGTTTGGGGGCTATCTCACGTATCAGGCTGACCGCCTGGCCCGGACCGCGCAGCGGCTGCCGGAGTGGGCACGCCGGCTTGCCCTTGGGGCTTTGCGGCACTGGCCCGTCTCCGACGAAAAGATTGGCCTCGAATACATGGCGAAACGCTTTCTGGAAGGTTCACTGCTGTCACTCGATGAGGCGCATTTGTATTGGAACGGCGGCTTTTCAGAAGCACAGAAAAAGTCGTTCTTCAGGCGTCCCCCCGATCAAGACATTTGTGATCTATTGCGGCCAGTGCTTGAACCTATGAACCGAATGGGGCAACTGAATCGCTATCTGTGGCTTGACCAGAACTGCTACTTGCCCGACGACATTCTCTACAAAGCCGATCGGATGAGCATGGCACATTCTCTGGAGGTGCGGCCTCCGTTTCTGGACCATCGAATCGTGGAATTCGCCGCGTCCCTTCCAGAGCGTCTTAAGATTCGAGGGACGCGACAAAAGTACCTGCTGAAGGAATTGATGAAGGATAAGCTTTCCCCGCTCATTCTTCGGAGAAAGAAAATCGGCCTGGACATCCCCACGCATGACTGGTTGCGGGGCACGCTGCGGCCGTTGCTGCTCGATACACTGACGCCGGATGCCATAGAGGAAACGGGACTTTTTCGCGCAGACGTGATACAGGATTTCATTCAGAGCCACCTGGAGAGGCGAGTGAATCTGGGCTTCCACCTGTGGGGCCTGATGATTCTGTTTCTTTGGATGAAGAAATGGAAAATTCAAGTTTCATCGCATCGCGAAGCGATGGGGAAATCTCTCGAAGGGATTCTTACCCCTACCTAGCGGTCATCCTCTTTGCCGCAGTTGTCTATCTAGGCTGCACCGTTTCACCGCCGTCGCTGATGGACGACGTGGACGCGGTGCAAGCGCAAATCGCGCACAACATGCTGCAATCGGGCGATTGGGTGACGGCCCGGCTCGATGGAGTCGCCTACCTGGAGAAATCGCCTCTCGTTTACTGGACCATTGCTTCTTCCTTCAAGATTTTTGGCGTTCACGATTGGGCGGCGCGCATTCCGATTGCACTGGCCGTGATTGCGCTCTGCTGGCTGGCGGCTTGCTTCGGCGGCTGGGCGTTCGGGCGCCGCGCGGGGCTCTATTCCGGCTTGAGTCTGGCAACCTGCGCCGGACTCTTTCTGTTTACGCGGATCTTGATTCCCGATGTGATACTGACCCTGGCCATCACCACAGCAATGTGGTCATTCCTGCGCGTGCTCGAAGAGGACGAGCCTCATCCCCGATTCTGGGCATTCGTGCTGGCGGCCAGCCTGGGGATTGGCCTGCTGCTCAAAAGCCTGATCGCCGTTGTCTTCCCGTGCGGCGCTGCACTTGCCTATTTGATGGTGACTCGCCAGTTATTTCTCGCCCGGACATGGAAACGACTTCATCCTTTCAGCGGACTGGCGGTTATCCTGACAATAGCTGCACCCTGGCATGTGCTTGCCACTCTCCGAAACCCTCCCTCCTTTGCTTTCACGCTGCACAGCGGGCCGGGGGAATATCACGGCTTTTTGTGGTTCTACTTTATCAACGAGCAGCTTCTTCGTTTCCTGAACCTCCGCTATCCGCGCGACTACAATACCGTTCCTCGCCTCTACTTCTGGTTATTGAACCTCGTGTGGCTCTTTCCGTGGAGCGTCTACTTTCCGGCCGCTGCCCGTCTCTCGTACAAGCCCGTGGACCGAGCGGGACGGACACGTTTGCTGGCGCTGTGTTGGGCGGGATTTCTTCTGGTGTTCTTCACGTTCTCCACGACGCAGGAATACTATTCCATGCCGTGTTACCCCGCGCTTGCGCTGCTTCTGGGCGCGGCCATGGAGCGAGAAGGGCCTTGGGTTCGCTATGGAACCAGATTCTTGTTAGCCTTCGCCGCTGTCGCAGCAGCAGCGGTGGCCGCCATTCTCATCTACGTAAGGGGAGTGCCGACGCCCGAAGACATCTCCACTGCTCTGACGCAGCATCCATCGGCATACACACTCTCACTGGGCCACCTGGAAGACCTCACGCTGGATTCGTTTGCGTACTTGCGAACGCCTCTTGTCGTGGCGGGGATCGCCTTTCTTCTGGGAGTAATTGGCATGTGGCGACTTGGAATGAAACGCGCATTCCTCGCGATTGCGGTGATGATGGTGATTTTCCTGCACGCAGCGCGCTTGGCCATGGTAGTTTTCGATCCGTATATGTCTTCCCGGCCGCTGGCCAGCGCACTTTTGAAGGCCCCGCCGGGCCAGTTGATCGTGGACGACCAGTATTACGCTTTCTCATCCATTTTCTTTTACACGAATCGCCGGGCGTTGCTTTTGAATGGCCGAGTGACCAACCTTGAGTACGGCTCTAATGCGCCCGGTGCGCCGCAGGTCTTCATCAACGATCAGGATTTCAAAAGGCTGTGGCTCACGCAGGACCGCTACTATTTGGTCGCAGACCACTCAGCACGAGCTCGGCTGGAGAATCTGGTCGGTCGCGGAGATCTCTACACAGTTGTGGAGAGTGGCGGGAAGCTCGTTCTAACAAATCAGCCGCAGTCAGGCAGTTCAACTCCCTCCTTCCGCACAACCTTTTCCGACCAGAAAAGGCTGTCCCGCGCGAGCGAAGTGGGCCGAACGAGAGTGAATCCGCCTCCGGAGGGCGGCTGCTCAAATTGCTCAGGAACTTTCCGCACGCTCTCGCGATGCAAGAGAGTGCAGTTGACTGACTTCCAGCCAAGTGCTATAGAAGGCTGTCCCTCGTAAGGCAATAGCTTCACTTATTACGAGCGCGAGATTTATTCGATGAGGATTTCGGCCATATTGCCAAGGAAGAACTGGCGCCGTGCGGCGCTGGTGGTTCTGCTGCTGTGTTCCCCTCTCGCAGCATTCGGGCAAGGGATTAGCGGCCCTCTGGTTACGCAAGCGGTGGATGAAACGAAGCTCGCGCGACTCGCGGGCAACACGCATCCGCTAGCGTTACCACAGTTCGATCGCGGCCCAGCGCCGCTCGACCTGCCGATGCAGCGAATGCTGCTGATCCTGAAGCGAAGCCCAGCACAAGAGGCAACGCTCGAATCCCTTCTTGAAGACCAGCAATACAAGCTCTCGACGAATTTCCACAAATGGCTCACGCCGGACGAATTCGGCCAGCAATTCGGGCCGTCTGACCAGGATATTCAGACGGTCACTTCATGGCTCGCGTCGCACGGTTTTCAAGTGGCACGGATCTCCCGGGGCAGGAATGTCGTTGAGTTTTCGGGAACCGCAGCGCAAGTACAGGACGCGTTCCACACGACGATTCACAGCTACCTCGTGAACGGCGAGCAGCACTGGGCGAACAATAGCGATCCACAGATTCCGGCAGCGCTGGCGCCAGCGGTGGCGGGAGTGGACAGTCTGAATAACTTCGCGAAGAAGGCGGCCTACCATACTGCGAAGATGGTGACTAAACAGGAGGGACCTAGCAGCTTGCAAGCGACGAATCCCGCACTCACCTTCCCGTGCGGGAGCAATAACGGGGCCACAGTCTATTGCAACGCCATCACGCCCTACGATTTCGCCACAATTTATAATGTGCTGCCGCTGTGGAACGCCACATCGCCGATTGATGGCACGGGACAGACGATCGCAATCGTAGCTCGCTCCAATATCAATCTCCAGGACGTAAGCAGCTATCGCAGCTTTTTCGGACTTCCGACGAACACCCCACAGGTTATCCTGGATGGCCCCGACCCGGGCCTCGTCCGTGGCGATGAGACCGAGGCCGATCTAGATGTGGAAATGTCCGGCGCAGTAGCCAAGGGCGCGACGATCAAGCTTGTGGTTTCGCAATCCACCGAGACTACCGATGGAGTGGACCTTTCCGCGCTCTACATCGTAGACAACAATGTCGCGCCGGTCATGAGCACGAGTTTCGGCCTGTGCGAACTTTTCCTCGGGACGGCTGGCAATCTGTTTTACAACAATCTGTGGGAACAGGCCGCGGCTGAAGGGATTTCCATCTTCGTCTCGACGGGGGACCAAGGCTCGGCAGGTTGCGACTTCTTCCAGGGGACTCCACCCCAGCCAGCTAGAAACGGGCTGCAAGTAAGTGGCCTCGCCTCGACGCCGTACAATGTCGCTGTTGGGGGAACAGACTTCAACGATTTTTTCAATCAAGCGGCCTATTGGAACACTATCAGTAATAATCCGACGACGCAGGAGTCTGCCAAGGGCTACATTCCCGAAATGACTTGGAACGATACCTGCACGAACTCGACTTTCTTAGCAAGCCTCGGCTTCAGCTCGAACGCTGAGACAGATTGCAATGATCCGCGACTCTCCGGAGGTGTGGCCGCAGTAGGAGGGAGTGGCGGAAAGAGCGGCTGCACGACGCCTAGCGGATCATTCCCGTCGGGATGCGCCGGGGGATATGCCAAACCGCCGTGGCAAACAGGGACGGGTGTGCCCAACGACACCAAACGAGATCTTCCCGATGTTTCCCTGTTCGCTGGCAGCATTGCCGGGACTGATTTCTATGCAATTTGCGAAGCGGATGCAATTGGGACCTGCACGGCGACGAACTTCGTAGGAATTGGGGGCACTTCGGCATCCTCGCCTGCGTTTGCCGGGCTTATGGCTCTTGTTGACCAGAAAACGGGCACGCGCCAGGGCAATCCCAACTTCGTACTTTACAAACTGGCAGCTAAACAATCGGGTTCGAGCTGCAATTCCAGCACCGGGCCAGCGAGCACGTGTGTTTTCAACGACGTCACGTCAGGAACGATAGCCATGCCGTGCGCGACGGGGAGTCTGAATTGCAACACGTCGAATGGTCGCGACCAATTCGGCGTTCTTTCCGGGTACAACACAGGCGCGGGCTACGACTTGGCTACGGGGCTAGGGAGCGTGAACGCGGCAAACATGGTCAACAACTGGAATACGGTGACGTTCACGCCGTCGGCGACCACGCTGACGCTGAACGGCGGGAGCGCGGTCAACATAACGCACGGTTCTCCCGTGAATGTTGCCGTCTCGGTCTCGCCTACTTCTCCACGACCGACAGGCGACGTACCTTTGATAGCCACGCAAGGAGCCAACACGTTCGGATTCGATACGATGACCTTGAGTGGCGGCGCGGCTTCGGGGATGACGAACATGCTGCCCGGGGGCACGTCCTACACGGTCAAGGCTCATTACGAGGGCGACGGCACGTACGGGGGAAGCGACTCGAATGCCGTTAATGTGACGGTGACGCCGGAGGCCAGCAAAACGAACCTGCATGTCGTTATGTTTAATCCGACGACGGGACAAATCACGAATCCGAATGCGACGACATTCCCATACGGATCTTCTTACCTTTTGCGCGCCGATGTTACGAACGGCTCGGGCGCGAATTGCTTCAATTCGAGCTCTTCGTCGCTGACTTATGCTTGCCCGACGGGAACGGTTTCCATGACGGACAACGGGGGTGCACTCGGGTCCGGCGCGTTCGGGCTCAATAGCCAGGGCTACACCGAGGATCGGGTGCCGTTTCAGAGCCCCACAGCGCAGTTCGGGGGTGGCACGCACAGCCTAGCTGGCAATTACAGTGGCGACAACAGCTATACAGCGAGTTCGACGACGGATTCGCTCACCGTCACACCCGCACCTACGACTACTTCGACTGCGTTCAATCCTCCCCTCACAACCGTCGTTATCGGAAGTCAATTCGGAATTTTTGCACTTACGAAGTCACAGAGCATCGGTGCGGCTCCTTCAGGAACCTACACAGCATTCGACGGAACGACGCAGCTCTCGGGGTCAGGCAGTTTTTTTGGCTTCTCTGGCTCTCCAGGCCAACCCGCATCGTGTCAGGAAGACCTTTCGATCAGTGTATCGGCGCCGTCAGGACCACACACACTAACCGTGAAATACTCCGGCGATACGAACTACACGGCGTCTACATCGACCGCAGTCACTGTGAATGCGCTCTATGGCGACACGATGACAGCGAGCGCGACTCCGAACAACGTCATCTTCGGCAGTAACACGCCCGTGACGGTGACGGCCACAGTCAACACGAGCAATCCCGCGACGAATGCTTCGCTGAAGCCAACGGGCACGGTTACTTTTCTCGGGTTTTCAAACCCCGTTACGACAACGGTTGGCCAAGATTCGAAAGGCAATTGGGTGATTCAAGCGACCGCCACGACCACAAGCACGCCGACGCAGAGTCTCTCCGTGCAGGCAAATTATAGCGGCGACTCAAACTACACAGCTTCAGGTGCGAGTGTCTTTGTCAACGTGACGATTCCGGATTTCAGCATTTCGGCGAGCTCGACACCGCTGGCCATTACGGCAGGACAAACGGGAACAACGACGATTACCGTCACGCCGACGACAAGCTTTACGAGCACGGTGGCGCTGGGCTGCGGGAATGGCTCTTCAATCCCCGGCGCGACTTGCAGCATCTCGCCATCATCGGTCACGCTGAGCAACAGCACGCCTGCTACGGCAATGCTCACAATATCCACTCTCGCGCCATCGAGCGGCACAAGTGCCGTTACTATCCCTGTGCGCCTCCATGCCTCGGGGATGATGCTGCCCCCAGGCCGCGAAATCTGGTGGACGCTGAGTTTCCTGGCGGGGTTTGCGGCCCTGCTCTTGGTTGCGTCGCCTTTCAGGCGGCGTACTCTCCATCCGGCCCTTGGATTGGCACTTGTATGCTTACTTAGTTTCGCCATAGGCTGCGGCGGGACGAGTGCGAGCCCGCCCCCTATTCCTACGACGACTGTAATTTCTGTTCCGAGCACTAAAGTGGCTCAGAGCGCTGGCTTGGCCCTTACTGCCACAGTTACTTCAACCAAGCCCGTCACGGGGCTCGTGATCTTCACTGCGTCGAATTGTGGTTTCTCGACTGGCGGGACGATACTGAACGATGTCGCGCAAGCTACTGCTAACTTTCTGCCGGTCGGAACTTGCTCCCTTGCCGCGCAGTATGGCGGGGACGCGAAGAACCAGCCATCACAAAGCGGGAATCTGAATATCGCTGTCACAGGAGTCACTTCCCAGCAAATCTTCGGGCAAACCGGTCCGCTCGGCCACCTGATCCCTGTAAGCGTGACAATTCAGTAGTCGCGAACAACAAAAACGCAGAAGCTCATACGTGAGTGTGACGTTGACGCGGGCGGGGGCTTCCCGTATACTGAGTCTTCTGTTGCTGGCTGCCGCTCATCACTGCCCTTCCCGCGAAGAATCCCGAAGAGGCAAAAGGAAGCGTGAACGACGTGGTTTGCCAGCGCATTTCCTCCGAACGGATACCCCATGACCGAAGCGACTTGCCGCCGCGAGATTGAGCTGGAGATTCCGGCGGAAAACGTGCAGAAGGCGACGGAAAAAGTGGCGCGCGATCTGGCGCGTGTGGCGCGTATTCCGGGCTTCCGTCCGGGCAAGGCGCCCGTGACGCTGATTCGCCGGCGATTCGCCGAGGAAATCAAGGGTGAAGTGCTGGAATCGCTCGTGCCGGAATTCCTCGAAAAGGAACTGACGGAAAAGAAGCTCACGCCGGTGACGCGGCCGGAAGTGGATAAGGTGGACTTCAGCCAGGAAGGACCGCTGAAATTCCGCGCGAGGTTTGAAGTCCTGCCGGAATTCGCCCTGGGCGAATACAAAGGCCTCGAAGCCGAGGTGGAGGCGATCGAAGTCGGCGACGCGGAAGTGAACAAGACGCTCGACGAAATACGCGAGCGGCACGCCAGCTACGTTCCCGCCGAAGGCCGCGCGGCGAAGGATGGCGACTTCGCGCAACTGAAAATCATGGCCACGCCGGCGGGCGGAGGGGAACCGATTCGCGCCGACAACGTCACGTGCCATATCGGCGCGGAAGAGACGCTGGAGGCCTTCACGGAGAATCTGCGTGGCGCTTCGGTCGGCGAGACGAAGCGGTTTGAGTCAAAATACCCGGACGATTATCAGGACAAGAAGCTCTCGGGTAAGACGTTTCACTACGCCGTCGAGATGAAGGGGCTAAAGGAAAAGAAGCTGTCCGAGCTGGACGATGAATTCGTGAAGGAGCTGGGCGAGGGCGCGGGCGGCGCGAAGACGATCGAGGAGCTGCGCAAGAAAATCCGCGAACGGCTCGGTGCCGCGCGCGACGACGAGCAGCAAGCGCAGTCGCGCGAGAAAATTCTCGAAGAATTGATCAAGCGGCACGATTTCCCTGTGCCCGAAGCTCTGGTGGAGCATCAAATGGATGCGCGGCTGGAGCGCGTGGTGCGGTCGCTGGCGGCGCAGGGCGTGGACCCGCGCGCGGTGAACGTGGACTGGGTCTCGTTGCGACAGCGGCAACACGAACGGGCGCTGCGGGACGTGAAGGCGGAACTCCTGCTCGACCGCATCGCCACCGCGGAGAACCTGGACGTGAGCGAAGAAGAACTCAACAAAGAGATCGAGGCGCTCGCGCAACGCAGTGGCGAATCCGCGGCAGTGCTGCGGGCGCGCTTGACAAAGCAGGGAGCGCTCGATAGGATGAAATCGAAATTGCGCAGTGACAAAGCAATTGAATTGCTGCACCGCACGGCCAAAATTCACACCATAGCCAAACGTGAAAAATAATCGCCCGTTCGGACCCTTCACCGCGCCGGAAAATTCCCGATGAGAGACTCGGACTTCCCCGATTCACGAGCCACGACGCTCGTTCCCATGGTGGTGGAGCAGACCAACCGCGGCGAGCGCGCGTACGACATTTATTCGCGGCTGCTGAAGGACAGCATCATCTTCATCGGCACGCCGATTGACGACCACGTCGCGAACCTGGTGACCGCGCAGCTTCTGTTCCTCGCCGCTGAGGACCCGGAAAAAGACATCTCGGTGTACATCAATTCGCCCGGCGGGTCGATTACGGCTGGGATGGCGATTTACGACACGATGCAGTTCGTCAAGCCCGACGTGGTGACGTATTGCGTTGGCCAGGCGGCTTCGATCGCCGCGTTGCTCCTGACAGCCGGAGCGCCCAAGAAGCGTTATTCGCTGCCCAATTCGCGCATCCTGATCCACCAGCCGTGGATGAGCGGCCTTTCCGGCCAAGCCACTGACATTGATATTCACGCGAAGGAAATCCTGCGCATGCGCTCGGTGCTGAATAATCTTCTGGCGCACCACACGAGCCAGCCGATCGAGAAGATCGAGAAGGACGTCGAACGGGATTTCATCATGTCCGCGGAACAGGCAAAGGAATACGGGATCATCGACGAAATCATTTCCAAGAACCGCTAATACCCGTTCCAAAAGGTTAAGTAACTATTCCGATGAACAGGCGCGCGACGCCATTCCCATACCGTATAATGGCAGAAGTGAGTGAAACGATTCACGCCATCGACGGGAGGCAGAAAATCCAGTGAAACGATTCGGCACTGACGAAGCCCTGCACTGCTCCTTCTGCCACAAGACTCAGGAGCAGGTCGAGAAACTGATCAGTTCGCCCTCCGAATTTCCGCGGTCGTACATTTGCAATGAGTGCGTGAGCGTTTGTCAGCAAATTCTGGATGAGGAGAAACGCGAGCAGACGAGCCCGGTGAACAAGCGCCTGCCGCGCCCGCCGGAAATCAAAGCGTTCCTCGACGGCTACGTGATCGGACAGGATAAGACGAAGAAAAAACTCGCGGTGGCTGTCTACAATCATTACAAGCGGATTTTCCTGAATCGCCAGCCGAGCGACGTCGAACTGACGAAGTCGAACATCCTGCTGATCGGTCCGACAGGAACAGGCAAGACGCTCCTGGCGCAGACGCTCTCGCGCATGCTGGATGTGCCCTTTGCAATCGTGGACGCGACCACGCTGACCGAGGCAGGCTACGTCGGCGAGGACGTCGAAAACATCATTTTGAAATTGTTGCAAGCCGCCGACGGCGACGTGCAGAAAGCGCAGCAAGGCATCATCTACATCGACGAGATTGACAAGATTTCCAAGAAGGACGAGAACCCGTCCATCACGCGCGACGTTTCCGGCGAAGGCGTCCAGCAGGCGCTGCTGAAAATCCTGGAAGGCACCACGGCGAACGTTCCGCCGCAGGGCGGGCGCAAGCATCCGCACCAGGAGTTCACGCCGGTGGACACGACGAACATTTTGTTCATATGCGGCGGCGCTTTCGTGGGGCTAGAAAGAATCATCGAGCGGCGCACGGGTCAAAAATCACTCGGTTTCCATGCCGACGTGCAGCCTTCGACTCCGACGCGCCGGAACATCGAGGTCCTCGAGCAGGCGCAACCCACGGACCTGATCCGCTACGGGTTGATCCCCGAATTTGTCGGGCGGTTGCCGGTGATGGGCGTGCTGAGCGACTTGGACAAATCGGCGCTCATCCGGATTCTGCAGGAACCGAAGAACGCGCTCATCCGTCAATACCAGAAGCTATTCGAGTTCGAAAACGTCCGATTGAAATTTACCGACGACGCGCTCGAAACCGTGGCGGAACTGGCCTTGCAGCGCAAAGTGGGCGCGCGCGGCCTGCGCATGATCCTGGAAGATTTGATGCTCGATCTGATGTACCACCTCCCCTCGCAGCGCAAGATGCGCGACTTCATGGTCAGCGCGGAGATGGTCAAGAGCCGCGAGATCAACTGGAGCCTGCTGGAGAAAGCGGGCTAGTCGCCGCGGGGAGATTCCATAACAATTCATGTTTACGCGTGAAAAACTCGAAATGAAGCGCGTGCCGATGATGCCGGTGCGGGAGCTGGTCATTTTCCCGCAGATGATGAATCCGTTCATCGTCGGTCGCGACGCTTCGGTGCGCGCGCTCGAGGAAGCGCTGGCCGGAGAGAAAAAGATATTCCTCGCCACGCAGCACGACGCCTCGATTGACGACCCGCGGCCCGATGAAATCTACCAGGTAGGCACGCTCGCGAATATCGTGCAGAGCGTGAAGCTGCCGGACGGCAATATCAAGGTGCTCGTCGAGGGCATGGAACGCGCCAAGATCGTTCAGGTGACGAATGACGAAGGCTTCTTCCGCGCTTCGATTCGCGTCATCCCGTCGAAGGCGGAGCCCAGCCCGCAACTCGAACAGGCCGCGACGCGCGTTACGGGCCTCTTCGAGCAGTACGTCAAACTTTCGCAATCGCTGAACTACGACACGATGATCGCCGCCGTTCGCGTGGACGACCCGGCGAAACTTTCCGACGCGATTGCCGCTAACTTGCAGATTCCTATCGAGGAAAAGCAGGAGTTGCTCGAACTCTTCGATCCGCTAGAGCGGCTGAACCGCATTGGCGACATTCTCGACGCCGAAATCGAAAAACTTAACGTGGACCGCAGCATCAACACGCGCGTGAAGCGCCAGATGGAACGCGCGCAGAAAGAGTATTACCTCAACGAAAAACTGAAGGCCATCCAGAAGGAGCTTGGCCGCGGCGAAGCAGGCGAGCTAGACCAGCTGAAGAAGAAGATCGAGACCTCCGGCATGTCCAAGGAAGTGCAGGAAAAGGCCATGCAGGAGCTCAAGCGGCTGGAGATGATGCCGCCGATGTCCGCCGAATCCACCGTGTCGCGCAATTACCTCGACTGGATGCTGGCGGTGCCGTGGAAAAAACGCTCCAAGGAAATTCGCGACATCAAGCGGGCCGAACAGATTCTGAACGAGGATCACTACGGACTGGAAAAAATCAAGGAACGCATCCTGGAATTCCTCGCGGTGCGCCAGCTCGTCAAGAATCCGAAAGGCTCGATACTCTGCTTCGTCGGGCCTCCGGGCGTGGGCAAGACGTCGCTGGCGATGTCCATCGGCAAGGCCACCGGCCGCAAATTCGTGCGCGTTTCGCTCGGCGGCGTCCGCGACGAAGCGGAAATTCGCGGCCACCGCCGCACATACATCGGCGCGCTTCCCGGGCAGATTATTCAGATGATGCGCAAGGCTGGCACGGTGAATCCCGTGTTCGTGCTCGACGAAGTGGACAAGATGTCCATGGATTTTCGCGGCGATCCATCCGCGGCGTTGATGGAAGTGCTCGATCCCGAACTCAATCACGCCTTCACCGACCATTACCTCGACGTGGAATACGATCTTTCCCGCGTGATGTTCATCTGCACGGCGAATGTGCTGCACACGATTCCGCAGCCGCTGCAGGACCGCATGGAAGTCCTGAGGCTGCCGGGTTACACGGAGCAGGAGAAATTGCAAATCGCCAAGCGCTTCCTGGTCCGCAAGCAGCGCGAAGCAACGGGAATCAGCGAAGAGAATCTGGCGTTCACCGATGACGCGATCTTGCATATCATTCGGCATTACACGCACGAGGCGGGCGTGCGCAGCCTCGAACGCGAAATCGCGAATATCAGCCGCAAGACAGCGCGAAAGATTGTCACCGAAGGGAAATCCGCCAAGGCGGAAGTCACGCCAGCGAACCTTTCCGACTTCCTCGGCATCTTGAAATACCGTGACATCTGGGCCGAGAAGAAGAATGAAATTGGCCTCGCGGTTGGCCTCGCGTGGACTGAAGTTGGCGGCTCGGTGCTCAGCACTGAAGCCACACTGATGCAGGGCAAAGGGCGGCTCACGCTCACGGGCAAACTCGGCGACGTGATGCAAGAATCGGCTCAGGCGGCCATGAGTTACGTGCGTTCGCGCAGCCATCTGTTCGGCCTGTCCAAGGATTTTTACCGGCACCTGGATATCCATGTGCATGTCCCGGAAGGCGCGATTCCCAAGGATGGCCCTTCGGCGGGTATCACGCTGTGCACGTCTATCGCGAGCGCGCTGACGCGCATTCCGGTGCGCTGCGACATCGCCATGACGGGCGAAATCACGCTTCGCGGCAAAGTGCTGCCCATTGGCGGCGTCAAGGAAAAACTGCTCGCCGCGCACAGGCTGGGCTTGCGCACCGTGATTTTGCCGAAAGACAATGAAAAGGATCTCGCAGAAGTTCCGCCGGAAGTGCAGGCGGAGATGTCCGTGAAATTTGTCGAGACGATGGATGAAGTGCTGCATTTGGCGCTCGAACGGCCGTTGCCGATTCCGGAAGCTACGCCCGTCCCGGACGTTGCTCCAAAATTCGGCGAATCCGTGCCGCAGGACCTGGAAATCACCAACTAAAGCCTGCGGTTTTCCATTAAGGCAAAGAAACGTTTTGGCCGGAGGGGGAAATTCCGGCTGGCTGTAAAGTTCACCTGTCCGAGGCGAATCCCGAGTGCACTCGCTCCCGTGGAACCTCAGGTCGAAGTGAATATCACGACTGAAAACCAACTGAAAAAGGAATCAACACAATGAGTATCAGCCTTGCAGAACTGAAAGACCGCAACATCACCGACCTGGCGAAAATCGCCAAGGAGCTGAACATCCCGGGCGCGAGCGGCATGCGCAAGCAGGAACTGATTTTCCAGATCCTCCGCGCGCAGACCGAAAAGAACGGCCTCATTTTCTCTGAGGGCGTTCTCGAATGCCTGCCCGATGGCTTCGGCTTCCTCCGCGCTCCGGAGTACAACTACCTGCCCGGCCCAGACGACATCTACGTCTCGCCTTCGCAGATCCGCAAATTCGATTTGCGCACCGGCGACACCGTCTCCGGCCAGGTGCGCCCGCCGAAAGACGGCGAGCGCTATTTCGCGCTGATCAAAGTCGAAGCGGTAAATTTCGAGGACCCCGAGGTCGCCCGCAACAAGATCTTCTTCGACAATTTGACGCCGCTCTATCCTCAGGAACGCATCCGGCTGGAAACGACGAAGGAAAATCTTACCGGCCGCGTGCTCGACATGCTCTGTCCGCTCGGCAAAGGCCAGCGCGGATTGATCGTCGCGCCGCCGCGCACCGGAAAAACGATGATGCTGCAATCCATCGCCAATTCCATCACGGCGAATCATCCCGAGATCGCGCTGATCGTACTGCTGATTGACGAGCGTCCGGAAGAAGTCACGGACATGCAGCGCACGGTGAAAGGCGAGGTCATCAGCTCCACGTTCGACGAGCCGCCGCAGCGCCACATTCAAGTTGCGGAAATGGTCCTGGAAAAAGCGAAGCGACTGGTCGAGCATAAGCGCGACGTCGTCGTGCTCCTCGATTCGCTCACGCGCCTGGGCCGCGCCTACAACGCCGTCACGCCGCCCTCCGGAAAAGTTCTCTCCGGCGGTATTGACGCCAACGCATTGCAGCGCCCGCGACGGTTTTTCGCCGCCGCGCGCAACGTCGAGGAAGGCGGCTCGCTCACCATCATGGCCACGGCATTGATTGACACCGGCAGCCGCATGGACGACGTCATCTTCGAGGAATTCAAGGGCACGGGCAATATGGAAATCAATCTTGACCGCCGACTCGTCGACAAACGCGTTTTCCCGACGATCGACATCAACCGCTCTGGCACGCGCAAGGACGAGCTGCTGCTTCCGCCCGACGAACTCAACCGCATCTGGGTGCTGCGTAAAGTGCTCAGCCCTCTCTCGACTGTCGAGGCGATGGAGCTGCTTCTTGGCCGGTTGTTGAAAAATAAGACGAACGCCGAATTCCTGTCGTCCATGTCCGCACCGAGTTAGGCTGCGCCAGAAGTCAGAGTTCAAATCTGGAAAAACTGTCTTTGCTGAAGGCGAGGGAATTTCTCCCCGTGGATTAAGCGGGAGAGGTGGACTGTTCCCGCGGCTGCTCGCGCGAGAGAAGCACGATCAGCCGCGCGACTTCTTCGGCTTCCATCGCTGTGCTGTCCACATAAACGGCGCCTTCCGCACGAACGAGCGGCGAATGTTCGCGTCCAGCGTCGCGCCTGTCGCGCTCGTGGATCTCTTCGAGCGTCTTGGCGAGGTCAATTTTGTCGCTTTTTTGCTGATGCTCGCGCCAGCGTCGCTGCGCTCGCACTTCTGCCGAAGCGGTGAGAAAGATTTTCAGCTCTGCGTCAGGGAAGACGACGCTGCCGATGTCGCGACCTTCCATCACGACACCGCCCTGCTTGCCCGCGCGTCGCTGCTCGGCAACGAGCACGTGCCGCACGCCAGGAATCACGGCGACCCTTGAGGCAGCCTGCGAAACCTCAGGCGTGCGAATCGCTTGTGTCACGTTTTCATCATCGAGCAGGACGCGTTGCTGACCGCCTTCGGCGCGCAGGTCAATTCGCGTCTCGCTTGCGAGCGCTTCGAGTTTTTCCGCGGATTCGAACGGAATTGTTCGCCGGAGGGCTTTGAGCGCCACGGCGCGGTACATCGCGCCGCTGTCAATGTATGTATAGCCGAGGAGTTCGGCGACGCGGCGCGCTACAGTGCTCTTCCCCGAGCCCACCGGGCCGTCAATGGCAATGACCAGCTTCCGCATCAGATCCGCTTGAATGCGCGCTCGATTTCGCGCACGGAATAGCGCAGCACGACGGGCCGGCCGTGCGGGCAGCTCATCGGATACTCGGTTTTCGCCAGCTCCGCGAGCAGCCATTCCATTTTCGTTTCGTCCAGCGGCATGTTGACCTTGATCGCCGCCTGGCACGCCGTGGACGCGGCGATGCGCGCCTGGAGCGATTCGAGCGAAATTGCCTGCGACTCCCGCGCGACGCCATCGAGAATTTCCGCCAGCAGTTTTTCCGCGTTGCCGCTGGCGATGCCCGCGGGCGCGGCGGAGATTGAGACACTGCGCGGCCCCATCAAATCGGCTTCGAATCCGTTGGCGCGCAGTTCCTCGGCGATCTGCTCGAAGATCACAATCTGGTGCGGTGTGAGTTCCGTGATGATCGGCATCAGTAATCGCTGGCCGCCGAGCGCGCCGGCGCGCCGCGCCTCAAGATGCTTCTCGAAAAGCACGCGCTCGTGCGCGACGTGCTGGTCAACGATCCACAATCCTTCCCCATTCACCGCGACGATGTAGCTTGCGCTGATTTGACCGAGCGGCTTCAAGTCGCCGATGCTCTGCGGTCCGGGCAGCGCGCCCGCTGATTCCGAAGCGCTCACAGCAGGCTCGCGGCACGCATCCGCGGAAGCCGGCACTGCGTGCGGAAAAGCAATGGCCTCCGCCGCATCGAAATTCAGCCGCTGTGGAATTGGGCGCTCCGGAGCGCCAGTCAATTCAAAATCCGTCGCGACAGCGGTGCCGGATGCAAGCTCCGCTTCCGTTGGAATAATCGCGCGCGGAGGCGCTGGAAATGCTCCTGTTCGCGCCGCAACCGCCGAGTCCACGCTCGGCGCAAAACGGGGCGCGAAATTCGCCACGGCTCCCGCGCTTGCGCTCGCCGCTGCATGGGCTGAGGCCACCTGCGCCCCGCTTGCGGGGAAACTCGGCACTGGCCGCGTGTTCGCAAGCGCCATGCGAATCGAGTCGCGCACAAAATCGTGAACGACTTGACCGTGGCGGAAGCGCACTTCGATTTTCGCCGGATGCACGTTCACATCGACTTCCTGATACGGCAGCTCGATGAACAGGAGCACGGCGGGAAATACGCCTCCCGGCAGGATGTTGCGATACGCCTCGCCGATCGCGTGCAATACCAGCCGGTCGCGAATCAGCCTGCGATTCACGAAAACATAAATCCCGTTGCGGTTCGCGCGCTGCACTTCAGGGCGCGAAACGAATCCCCCGACGCGAATTCGCGCCGCTTCTTCGTCCGGCTCGAGCTCCGGCTCCGTGATCGCCGCGCGCACGGGCGCTTCCGACGGCTTCATCTCGACCATCTCCGCCGCGGCTTGCCTGCCGAAGACCTGGTAGACGCGCTCCGCCATCGTCCCGACCGGCGCGGCGTTCAGAATTTCCTGCGACGGCGTCTTGAGAAGAAAATGCTTGTCAGGATGCGCGAGCGCGTAGTGCGTGACGAGCGACGCGATGTGGCCCAGCTCCGTCGTCTCCGATTTCAGGAATTTTCTCCGCGCCGGCACGCAATAAAATAAATCCGCGACGCTGATGGCCGTTCCGATGGGCGCGCCCGCGGGCTTCACACCGACGAGTCTGCCGCCCGCGAATTCGATGCGCGTTCCCTGCTCTTCTTCGGCCGCGCGCGTTTCAAGCGTGAGCCGCGATACGGCCGCGATCGAAGGTAACGCCTCTCCGCGAAAACCGAGAGTCGCGATCGAGAGCAAATCGTCCGCCGTGCGCAGCTTTGACGTGGCGTGCCGCTCGAACGCGAGCAGCGCGTCATCGTGCGCCATACCGGCACCATCGTCGGTGACGCGAATCAGCCGCTTGCCGCCCGATTCGACCTCGATGCGCACGGATTTCGCGCCCGCGTCGAGCGAATTTTCGAGCAGCTCCTTGACCACTGACGCGGGCCGCTCGACAACTCCCCCCGCGGCGATTTTATTCGCGACGTTCTCCGGCAGTATCCGTATTCGCGACATTTCCTAGATTCAGCGCTCCGAACGAATATTGGGTGGAAGAATCCGCCCGACGGCCCAAAGCGCGCCAATGAATGCAGTCACAAAAGACACGATGCAAACGATCGCAGCGAATACCACGTTCCAATGCTGGAATGCCCACCATGAAATCAGTAAAGCTCCTACGATTGCGAGCGAGATAACAACGATCGCAAGGTACCTGCGCCCTACATCTTTCTCTGGAAGCCCACCAGATGGAAACCCTAACAAGTCAAACCAAAACATTGCGGATTTGCTCCTCAAAAGCTCAGTAAGCTAAGTTTCCTACTCATCATGCGCCAGTTGCCGTAGGTTTCTCCTTACTCTTTAACTCAATTCCCAGTTCATCAAGCTGATCGGCGCCGACTTCGCTTGGCGATTCGGCCATCAAATCCTGCGCCGCGGTCGTCTTTGGAAACGCAATGACTTCGCGGATGGATTTCTCGCCCGCCATCATGGCGACCATGCGGTCAATGCCGAGCGCGATGCCGCCGTGCGGCGGAGTGCCATACGTCAGAGCGTCGAGGAAAAATCCGAAGCGCTGCCGCGCCGTTTCGTCGGAAAGCCCGAGCGCCTTGAAGACGCGCGCTTGCACGTCCTGACGGTGTATCCGGATGCTGCCCGAGCCAAGCTCGACGCCATTGGCCACGAGGTCGTAGCCCTTCGAGCGCACTTCGCCGCGCTTCCCCTCGTCTTCGAGCTTGTCGAGGTCCTCCTCGATGATTCCGGTAAACGGATGCTGCGCGCTCACCCAGCGATTCTCCGTCGCGCTCCATTCGAATAGCGGGAATCCCGTGATCCACAAGAATTCCCATTTGTCTTTGCTAATCAAATTCAACTGCTCGCCGAGTCTCAGCCGCAATTGCCCGGCGGCAAGCGCCGCGGCGTCCGTGCCCCTAATTTCCTCCTTCGCCGCGACCGCGACAATCAAATCACCTTTTTTCGCTCCCGTCGCTTTCGCGATTTCCTTCAGCGCGTCAGCGCCTAGCGTCTTTTCGAGCGACGACGTAATCCCTTCGGCCGTTACTTTGATCGTATACGCCGCTTTCGCTCCCGCCGACTTCGCCTGCTCGGCAAGATCGTCGAGCTGCTTGCGCGACCACGCGGCCGCGCCCGACGCGACAAGCGCATACACGTTTCCGATGAAGCCAAACGTCTCGCGCGCCGGCTCGAAGAATTTCGTTGCGTCGTGCAATTCCATGCCGAAGCGCAGGTCGGGCTTGTCGGAACCGTAGCGGCGAATTGCGTCCTTGTAGAGCAAGTGGCGGAAAGGCCGCTTCAGCGTCACGCCGACGACGGCCATGGCGCGCTCCATCACGCGCTCGATCGTCTCGAAAATGTCCTGCTGTCGCGGGAACGACATCTCCAAATCGAGCTGCGTGAATTCCGGCTGGCGGTCGGCGCGCAAATCCTCGTCGCGAAAGCAGTGGACAATCTGAAAATAGCGGTCCATGCCGCTGATCATCAGGATTTGCTTAAAAATTTGCGGCGATTGCGGCAGCGCGTAGAACTGCCCGTGATGCACGCGGCTCGGCACCAAGTAATCGCGCGCGCCTTCCGGCGTGGCCCGCGAAAGCACCGGCGTCTCGATTTCGTAAAAGCCGAGCGCGTCGAGCGCCTTGCGAATTTCGAAAACCACGCGATGGCGGAGCGCGATGTTCGCGTGCGGCTTGCTCCGCCGCAGATCGAGATAACGGTAGCGCAGCCGCGTCTCTTCGTTCGCGTTGACGCTGTCTTCGATCTGAAACGGCGGCGTTTTCGCGTTGTTCAGGATGCGCACTTTCGTCGCCATGATTTCCACGCCGCCCGTCGCGAGATCCGGATTAGGCTTCTGACGCCGGAAGACGCGCCCTTCGACGGCGACGACGTATTCCGGCCGGACTTCATCCGCTTTCGCATGCGCCTCCGGATACTGGTCGCGATTGCACACCACTTGGCATATTCCGGCGCGGTCGCGCAGGTCGAGGAAAATCAGCTGGCCCAAATCGCGGCGGCGATGCACCCAGCCCATCAGCACGACGTTGCGCCCGGCGTCCGCAACGCGCAGCTCGCCGCAGTAATGCGTCCGTTTCAATTCACCAAGCGAATCGAACAATTCCCTTCCCCCTGTGCTGCAAAGTCAGCCTTCTCTTGTAGCGGCCGCCTTTAGGCGGGCAGCATTTTCCGCCGCTTCCACCATGATGGCGCAACCGAATCACACGCTGCCCTTGGGCCGGAAATAATCCACCAGCGCGTCTTCCGAAATTTTCTCCTGCTTGCCATCGGCGAGGCGCTTGATCGTCAATTCCCCCGAATGTATTTCGTCGTCGCCCAGAATCAGTGCATAACGCGCGCCGAGCTTGTCCGCGCGTTCGAGCGCCTTGCGGAATTTCATCTCTTCGGGAGGCAGCTCGACCGTGTGCCTCTCTTCGCGCAGCACGCGCGCGAGGCGAACGGCCGTGGGATATGCCTTGTCGCCCATCCACGCGATGAAGATGTCCACGGGACGCGTGGCGTGAATTTTCTTGGCCTCCTCGATTGCGTCAATAAACCGGTCTTCGCCCAGCGCGAAGCCGATGCCCTTGATTCCCCGCGGCCCGCCGAGCAATTCGACCAGGCCGTCATAGCGCCCGCCGCCGCAGAGAGCGTTCTGCGCGCCGAGCACAGGGCTCGTGATTTCAAACGTCGTGCGCATGTAGTAGTCGAGCCCGCGCACCAGCCTCGGCGCTTCCGTGAACGGCACTTGCCGCAGCTTCAATTCCTGTTTCAGCTTTTCGTAATGCGCGCGGCAATCCTCGCACAGGAAATCCGAAATCTTTGGCAGCTTCTCGATGATCGCCTGCTCCTCCGGCAATTTCGAATCGAGGACGCGCAGCGGATTCGTGTCAATCCGCCGGATGCTGTCCGGCCCGAGCCTGCCCGCCGTGGCGGGATTGTCCTTCACTTTGCGCAATTCCTCGCGCAGCCGCTCGACGTATTTTGGCCGGCAGCCCTTTCGTCCCGGCGTGTCCGGGCAGCCAATCGAATTCACCAGCAGCGTCCACTTCTCGATATGGCAGCGGTCGAGCAGCTCCGTCAGCATCTCCATCAGCTCGGCGTCAATCGTCGGCGCGTCCGAAGTGCCCAGCACTTCCGCGCCGATTTGATAGAACTGCCGGTAGCGTCCCTTTTGCGGCCTCTCGCGGCGGAACATCGGCCCGATGTAGTAGAGCTTTTGATCGCCGGGCAGCGTGTGCATCCCGTGCTCGATGTACGCCCGCGCCACCGACGCCGTCGCCTCCGGCCGCAGCGTGAGCCATTGATATTTGGACTCAATGTCCCAAATCGGCTCGCTCATCGGCACCGATAAATATGCCTTTGTGACATCGACGCCTCTTCGCACCCATGCTTGTACGATCTCTGCAAGGTCGAGCGGATCTTGAAACGTATACATTTCCTTGGAGACAACATCTGTTTCGCCGCCAATCGAACGCGCAAAAAGCTCGGTCTCCTCGAAAATCGGCAGACGAATTTCGTGGAAATTGTAAGTTTCCATGACGCTGCGCGCCGTCTTCTCGAACCAGTTCCACAGGTCCGTCGCCGGCGGCAAAATATCCCGCACGCCTTTGATGGCGCGAAATTTCCGCCGCTCCTGCTCGGGTTTTGTCGCCTCAGCCACTGGTTGTGCTCAATTCATGATTCGCCGACAAAGAATGCATCGTGTCATTCCGAGGAAGGCCGATTCATCGGCCTGACGAGGAATCTGCTGTTCGCTTCTGGTCAACAGAAAAAGCAGATTCCTCACTTCGCCTGCCTGCCCGCAGGCAGGTTCGGAATGACAACTTTGCCTTGTGCCCGCCTAAAGGCGGCCGATACAAAAACCCGCGCCTCGCTCACTTCCCTGCCTCGGCGCGATACGTCTGTGCATATTCCATGTACCGCGCGGCGTAATTCTCAATCGAAGCCAAATCCTCCGCAGTGCACGCGCGCCGAAATTTCCCCGGATGCCCCATGAAGAGGCTCCCAGGCGGCACCGCCGTGCCTTCGGTGACGAGCGTGCCCGCGGCGACAATCGTCCCCGAGCCGATTTTCGCGCCGTTCAAAATGATCGCGCCCATGCCAATCAGGCATCGCGGTTCGATCGCGCAGCCGTGCAGCACGACGCCGTGGCCAATCGTCACGCCATCGCCCAGAATCAGCGGATGCTCGTCGCGCATGACGTGGAGCACCGAGCCGTCCTGCACGTTCGTCCGCGCGCCGATGCGGATGAAGTGCACGTCGCCGCGAATCACCACGCCCGGCCAGACGCTCGCGTGCTCGCCAATCTGCACGTCGCCGATGATGACGGCATCGGGATCAATATAAGCGCTGGCGGCGATTTGCGGCGCGCGGCCACGGTAGCTGCGAATCAAATCGCTCTCCGCTCAAGAATTTTCGCTGATTCCGAGTAAACAGGCAAACTAACACACGCGCCGGAGGCTTACAAGGCGCGCGCCAGGCTAGAGGATTTGCACGACGGGCGCGCTGGCGGCGCGGCTGAGTTCGGCGACGCGCGCCACAACATTCCTCGCCACGGCGAAAACGCTCTTTGCGCCCGGCGAATCCTCGCCTTCCGCCGCGACGGGTTTCCCGGTGTCGCCGCCGATGCGGATTTGCGGGTCAATTTCGATTTCGCCGAGCAACGGCACGCCAAAAGTCTTCGCCATGCGCCCGCCTTCGCCGTGACCGAAGACGTCAATGCGCCCATTGCAATGCGGGCACGAGAAGTAGCTCATGTTTTCGACGACGCCGAGGATCTCGACGTTGACCTGGCGAAACATTTCGATGGCCTTCCGGACGTCGGCGAGCGCCACAATCGAAGGCGTCGTGACAATGACCGCGCCGGTGATCGCTGCGGATTGCACCAGCGAAAGTTGCACGTCGCCGGTGCCCGGCGGCAAATCCGCGATCAGATACTCGAGCTCGCCCCATTGCACGCTGCGCAAGAATTGCTGCACCACGCCGTGGAGCATTGGGCCGCGCCAAATCAGCGGGCGGTCGCCCGGATTGAGCAGGCCCATCGAAATCATCTTCACGCCGTGCGCCTCGACGGGCACAATGGCGTTTTCCGCGAGCGCGCGCGGCGCTTCATTCGTGCCCAGCATCACGGGAACGTTGGGGCCATAAACGTCTGCGTCGAGCAAGCCTATCGATGCGCCCATTTTCGCGAGCGCCACCGCGAGATTCACGGCGACAGTCGTCTTGCCCACGCCGCCTTTACCGCTCGCGACGGCGATCAAATGCCTGACGCCGCGAATTGGCTCTTTTTGCGGCAGCCGCTGGCCCGCGGGCGCGCCCAGGTCGAATTTCAATTCGAAAGATTGCACGCCTTCGAGCGTGCCAATCGCCGCGCGGATTTCCCGCTCCAGCGCCTGGCGGTATTCCGGATCGGGCCGCAGCAGTGAAACGACGAGCGCAATCGCGCCGTCGCGCACGATGAGGCTGCGAACGATGTTCAGCGAAAGGATGCCGCGCTGGTGATGCGGGTCGTGCACGCCTCGCAGCGCCTCATAGACCGTGCCTTCGCTCAGTGGATTGCCAGCCATTTAATATTTCCCAACAACCACACGCGCAAACGACGCGCCCTTCCGAACATCTCATCATAGTCCGCCCGCATCGGCGTCGCAACATTCACGGGACATACCTCTTTGCGCCCGGTGCGGCGAATGCGTACAATGAAAATAGGCGAATGAGAAATCGAACAGGCGGTTCTCGCATCTAATTGAAGAACGAAACGCGTAAATGAGGGAGCCAATTAGCCTGAATTAGGCAGCGACAAGAGCATGGAAGCAGAGAAATTAGTCGACAATTTTATAGCCGCATTCGTCGGGTCGAAGCACGAACGCGACATCAAAAAACTTCAGCCCCTCGTCGCCGCCATCAACGCGCTCGAGCCGGAAATGCAGCGGCTCACCGACGAAGATTTCCGCCTGAAAACGGCGGAGCTCAAGGCGCAGGTCACCTTAAAACTCGAAGGCGCGGACCTCAGGGACACAGACTATCGCGTGTGTTTGCAGGACGCGCTGGAGCCCGTTCTCGTGCCTGCATTCGCGCTGGTGCGTGAAGCGGGCCGGCGAAAACTCGGCATGCGCCATTTCGACGTGCAACTCATCGGCGGCATGGTGCTGCACGAGGGCAAAATTTCCGAAATGAAGACCGGCGAAGGCAAGACGCTCGTCGCCACGCTGCCTGCTTATCTGAACGCGCTCACTGGCCGCGGCGTCCACATCGTCACCGTGAACGATTATCTCGCCCGCCGCGACGCCGAATGGATGAGCCCGATTTACAAAACGCTCGGCCTCACCGTCGGCGTCATCGTGCACGACCTCGATGACGTGCAGCGCCGCGCCGCCTACGCCGCCGACATCACCTACGGCACGAACAACGAATTCGGTTTCGACTATCTCCGCGACAACATGAAGTACGATCTCGCCGATTGCGTTCAGCGCGGCCATCATTTCGGAATCGTCGACGAAGTGGACTCGATCCTCATCGACGAGGCCCGCACGCCGCTCATTATTTCCGGCCCCGCCGAGGAATCCACCGACAAGTATTATCGCATCGACAAAATCATTCCCAAACTGATCCGCGACATTGATTACACGCTCGACGAAAAGCACAAGACCGCGACGCTGACCGAGGAAGGCGTCGCGAAGTGCGAACGCCTGCTGGCTTTGCCGAACATGTACGACCCGCAGAATCTCGAGACGATTCATCACGTCTATCAGGGCCTGCGCGCGCACACGCTCTTCCAGCGCGACGTGGACTACGTCGTCAAGGAAGGCGAAGTCGTCATCGTGGACGAATTCACGGGCCGGCAGATGCCGGGGCGCCGCTGGTCCGACGGCTTGCATCAGGCCATCGAAGCGAAAGAAGCCGTGAAGATCGAGCGCGAAAACCAAACGCTCGCCACCGTCACCTTTCAGAATTATTTCCGCATGTACAAAAAACTCTCCGGCATGACCGGCACGGCGGAAACCGAGGCAAAGGAATTCGGCAAGATTTACGGCCTCGATGTTGTCGTGATCCCGACGAACAAGACGCTCATCCGCACCGAGCACCCCGACGTGATCTACCGCACCGAGCGAGAAAAACTCGAAGCGGCGGTGAATGGCATCCTCCAGGAAGACGGCTCGCACGCGAACGGCATCCAGCAAATTCACGAGACGGGCCAGCCGATCCTCATCGGCAGCATCTCCATCGAGAAGTCGGAAAAAATCGCCGAGCACTTGCGCAAAGCCGGCGTCCCGCACCAGGTCTTGAACGCGAAGCAGCACGAGCGCGAAGCGAAAATCGTCGCGCAAGCAGGCCGCAAGGGCGCCGTCACCGTTTCAACGAACATGGCCGGCCGCGGCACCGACATTCTGCTCGGCGGCAATCCCGAAGCGATGACGCGCGACTACTGCCTGAAGAACAAGCTTGCGATTCCCTACGCGCCGGCAGGCTCCGTCATCGGCGACGGCAACGATGGCGCCGCAAAGGCCACCGCGGACACTGCCGCAAAGGAAACTCCGCAAGAAGCCGCTGCGAGCGGCAACGGCGCTGGCAACGTTCCGATGGTGCTCTTCCAGCAGGAAGGCAAGATTTTCCAGGTTCCGCTCGAGCAGTGGAAGCCCATCAACGACCAATTCACCCAGCAGTGCAAAGCGGAACACGACGAAGTGGTCGCGCTCGGCGGCTTGCACATTCTTGGCACCGAACGCCACGAGGCGCGCCGCATTGACAATCAGCTTCGCGGCCGCGCGGGCCGCCAGGGCGATCCCGGCTCATCGCGCTTTTTCCTCTCGCTCGAAGATGATTTACTGCGCATCTTCGGCGGCGAACGCATGCAGAGATTCATGTACATGCTGGGCATGAAGGAAGGCGTCCCGCTCGAATCGCGCATGCTTTCGAAGAAGATCGAGAACGCGCAGAAGACCGTCGAGGCGCAGAATTTCGAAGCCCGCAAGCACCTGCTCGAATACGACGACGTGATGAACAAGCAGCGCGAAACGATCTATTCCATCCGCCGCTCGGTCCTCGAAGGCAAGGAGCAAAAGGACCAGGTCCTCGCGCTCACCGAAGACATCATGACCGAGTTCGTGGACACGCACTGCCCGCGCGACCAGCATCCCGATCAGTGGAACCTTACGCAGCTTCAGGGCGAAATCCTCAATCAATTCGGCCTCGACCTCAAATCCACAGGCATCAATCCGATGGAGATGAATCACGATCAGCTTCTCGACGCGCTGATCGAAAAAGCCAAGGCGCGTTACGAGGAGAAGGAAAAACTCTTCGGCACGCAAATGATGCGCTGGCTCGAGCGTCACATTACGCTCGACATTGTGGACGCGCAGTGGAAAGACCACCTCCTCTCCCTCGACCATTTGAAGGAAGGCATCGGCCTGCGCGGCTACGGCCAGGTGGACCCGCTCGTCGAATTCAAGAAGGAAGGCTTCACGCTCTTCGAAGACATGATGGACCGTATCGACACCGAGACGGTCCGCTTCCTCTACTTGATGCAGCCCGCGCGCCCGGAGGAGGAAGCCAAACAGATCGAGCGCCGCCAGCGTCGCGCCCAGCAGGAATTGCAGCTTCAGACTGGCGCGGAAAAAGCCGAAGCGCCCAAGCAGGTTCGCGCCGGCGCCAAAATCGGCCGCAACGATCCCTGCCCTTGCGGCTCCGGCAAAAAATACAAGAAGTGCTGCGGCCGCGCCGCGTAAGACCCGCGCCTGGCCAGTTCTCGTTCCGAATGCTCAGTGACTATCGCCATTTGATATACTGTCCGCTTAGTCAAACCGAGGTGGGCGCGGATGAGCCTTGCGTGGCGCGTGTGTCCAGCGTGCGGACTCGCCCTAAGCAGAAAGACGGCATCGTTCACCGAGCCGTTTTCTTGCCCTGCGTGTGGCGAGAAGCTGCGGATTAAACAAGCTGGATTCGCGCTTAGGAGCCTGGTTATCTACCTCTTTTCCCCGCTGCTTGCCTGGGAATTTGGTTTTCGAGGATTGGTTTTCGTCATCATTTCTGCCTTTGCAATCTGGCCACTCAGCTTCGCTGCAAAACTGATTGTGAACGCCATCCGTCCTCCGCGGATTCTGGTTCGCCCGCACGACGATCCGTCAATCAATCGCTGTCCAAAATGCCAGACTGACCTAGAAAACAAATTCGAGCTGGACAAGCCTTTTGCTTGCCCT
>DASYXV010000047.1:0-212438 GCA_035934545.1 Candidatus Acidiferrales bacterium | reverse complement strand
GGCCCGCCCGATGATGCGGACTAGAGGCCGACGACGGCTTCCGCCTGCAGGCCCTTGGGTCCTTTTTTCACTTCGAACTCCACAGCCTGACCCTCGTTCAAGGTCTTGTAGCCCTCGGACTGGATCGCGCTGTAGTGCACGAAGACATCCTCGCCGCTCTGGCGTTGGATGAACCCATAGCCTTTGCTGGCGTTAAACCACTTCACTGTTCCTTGTTCTCTACTCAACTTCGTACTCCTTACATGGTAAAGCTATTTGCGCTCGTCGTCGCCTCCCGAGGCCTGGCCCGCCGACGGCGGGCCAACAAAAAAGGCCGCAGGGGTAAGTGCCCCAGCAGCCTCGTCGATGTCTCAAAAAGCAGTCACAAGAGCAACAAACGCAAAATCATTATAACACAGGTTTTGCACAGGGCGAAGAATTTTTTGCGGAAATCGTGAATGCGCAACAAGTCCACTGTATTCAATATGATAGAGATACCTATGTGACGAAGCGTCGGGCAGAGTGGGCTTGCGCACTTCGGCTGGATTGGAGATGGAAAGCCTAGTGATAACCTGAGTCGGGTTTGCAGGGAATGGGCGACCAGCCACTCAGTTAGATTCTCTGATGAAACTCAGGATTTATTCGCAGCTCTATTCGCCATCGCCCGTCGCTGGTAGGCGAAAGACACGCCGAGTAACAGCACACCGAGGACGAGGAACGAAATGATGCGGTAGATGCGATCGAGCGAAGACAAATCGTATAGAAACACCTTGGCGACGACGAGGGCAAACAGCGCCAGCGCCTGCCAGCGGAGCAGCGGGGAACGCCGCTTCAGTCCGATGGCGATCAGTCCTCCGGCGTAAAGCGTCCATAGCACGGAAAGCCCAAGTTGCTGCGCGAGCCAGCGCTCGAGGCCAAGCGCCTGCGTCCGCCCGAGAAAATCCCACACCTCGAGTGAAAGCGCGATCAATGTGTATACATTGACGGCAACGGCGAGCGCGGCGAAAAGAGCGCGTTCTTCCTCACCGAGCCTAGTGACAATGCCGCGCACAAATTTGCACGCCAGCGCGAAGCACGCGACCGCGATGGCGTAAGCCATGAAGCGCTCGTTCCAGAGGAAACGGCCCGCGGGAATCGGCAGAACCAGAAGTCGTATCGCCGTGATGACGAAAAACACCAGGCCGCCCGCGCGGAGCTTCCACGATTCGACTCGCACGCCGTACCAAACCAGCAGTACGCCTTCCGCCGCCCACGACATCGTGAGCCACTCGTGGTCGAGGCGCGCGGGAATCGCGAGCGAAATGCACAGAAGCGCCAGCCCGGCGAAGAGCCAGCGCAGATGCAGCGTCGCGTCTTCCATTCCGGGCTTCGGTTCCGGCAGGGTCCGCGCCGCCACAAAATGCAATGCCGCAAGCGCCAGATACGAGGCCGTCAAGCCCCAGCGATACTCCGGCCAGAGCATCTGCTGCAACGCGAACAAAAACACGAGGACGTTGCCGACGGCGATGAAGTATTCGGAATCGCCAATGCGGCCCTCGCGGCGCGAACGGATGAGAGGCAGCGCGGCGAACACGACGAAGAACAGCGCGGCAAACGCCAGCGTCTTCCCAAGTTTTTCCGGCGAGTAGAATTCGTTGTACCAGCCCCAGTAATAAACTTGCGTCGCGGCAAACGCGAGCGGCGGGAGCCATTTCCAGCTTCGCGCGCGTTCGAGCGCCAGCATTCCGCCAGACAAAATCGCGCAGTAGGTGAACAGAATGATCTCGTGGTCCTGCCCGGTGCTGACAAGCACCGGCGTCAGAAAACCGCCTGCGAGAGCCAGCATCGCAATCCGCTGGGAATTGCGCCGCAATGCCACTGCGATCATCACGCCGGTGACGACAATCATTCCAGCGAAGGCCTGTCCGGAATTGAAGATGCGGTAGTAGTTCCACCCGCCCCAGACCGACAGATACAGCACCGCCGCGCCCAGCCCGGCGATTCCCTCCGAGAAATATCTGTAGCCGTGCCGCAGCAGTCGTTTGCTCCAGAGCAGCAACGCCGCGCCCGCCAGCAATCCGACAGCAACGCGGCCGCGCGCGCCGACCCAGTTGTTGTCGAAGGCGTATTTGATAAAGAACGCCGTGGCGAAAAGGAGCGCAACGATGCCGACGTAATTCAGCCATTTCCCAGCGACCTGGCTTTCGAGATCGAGGCCGGGGGCGTGCTCGGCGGGGAGTTTTTCGGGCTCGCGCGAGGGAACTTGCAGCCGAGGGACGGTAGGAATCGTCGCGGGCGGGATCGCGGCCATCGGCGTCGGAATACGAGAGGGAGGCGGCGCCGGCGAGGAAGGCGGAGGCGGCGCGGGCAAGGCGATCGCAGGATGTTCAGGTGGCGGCGCTGCGCCTGCTTGTTTGATCAGTTGTGCGAGAGCTTTTTCGACGCCGGCGAGGCGCTGCTCGAGCTGGGAAACTCTGAGATTGTTGGAAAGCCCGCTGCCGTCGCGGTCCTCAAGCTGACGCACACGGACAAACGCAATTATGGCCAGGATGGGCACACCCACGACGAGGAATGCGAGGAGCGCGATCCCGAGGGCTATACCAATGGCGCGTTTTCCTCCGGAGGGATACTAAATTCGCGCGTATTAGAGCATAGGGAGGAATGGTTGACAATGGCGGGAGTACTCCGCAGCACAGATGAGCATCTCATCCGCGCCGCGGCTCTGGCGAAACCTCAATTCACGGTCTGCGTGAGCGGCGGGGAAGTGCTCCCCGTGTAATTGGAGCTTCCGGCGTACACCACGGTGATGGTGTGGCCTCCCTTGGCCAAAGTCGTCGTGGAGAACGTGGCTTTCCCGCTGGTCAGAGACCTCGTCGCCAAGGTGGTCGCGCCATCCTTGAACGTCACGTTGCCCGATGGCGTGCCGGAAGTCGCGGGAGTCACCGTAGCCGTGAACGTAACCGACGCGCCGAACGTCGAAGGGTTCAGCGATGAGGTCACTGCGGTCGTCGTTCCGGCCTGATTCACTGTCTGCGTCAGGGCCGGTGACGTGCTGCCGATGAAGTTCGGATTGCCCGAGTACACGGCCGTGATGGAGTCCGTGCCGGCGGGAACAGTGGTCGTCGTGTATTTGGCCACGCCGGAAGTGTTTATCCCAAACGACGCCAGGGTTGTGGCGCCGTTTTTGAATGTTACCGTTCCGGTCGGGATGGCCAAGGTCGTTGAGGTGACTGTAACTGAAAAAGACACGGATTGCCCAAACGTTGACGGATCAAGCGAAGAAATGATTGCCGATGTGCTTGTCGCAACTTGATTGACTGTCTGCGTCAGAATCGGCGACGTGCTGGTGATGAAATTTAATGTGCCGGCGTACACAGCAGTGATGGAACGCGTGCCGGCTGATGTTTTCGTGGTGCTGAATGTCGCCACGCCAGCGCCATTCAGGCTCACGTTGCCGAGCGTCGCGTTGCCATCCTTGAACGCCACGGCCCCGCTCGGGATTGCGCCCGTCGCGGAGGTCACGGACGCCGAATATATTACGGACTGCCCATACGTCGAAGGATTGAGCGACGACGTAACTGCTGAAGTCGTTGTCGCGTCCTTGTTCACCGTCTGTGTCAGAATCGGCGACGTGCTGCTGCTGTTGTCCGTGCTTCCTCCGTAGACGGCCGTGATGGAGCGCGTGCCGGCGGAGGTCTTCGTCGTGGTGATTGTCGCCACTCCCGAGCTATTCACCGTTGCCGAGCCGAGCGATGTCGTGCCGTCCTTGAACGTCACGCTCCCGGTCGGCGTTCCGAAGGTAAAAGTGACGGTCGCGGAGTAGGTGACAGACTGGCCATACGTCGAGGGATTGAGCGACGAGATGATCGCTGACGTGCTCGTTGCGTCCTTGTTCACTGTCTGCGTCAGAATCGGCGATGTGCTGCCCGTGAAATTTGTGCCGCCGCCATAGACCGCCGTGATGGACAGAGAACCGGGCGACAAGGTGGAGGTGGAATATGTCGCGGAGCCGCCGCTGAGAGCTTTCGTCGCCAGCACGGTCGCGCCGTTCTTGAATGTCACGCTACCCGCCGGCGTTCCGGAGGTTGCGGGCGTCACAGTCGCGGTGAACGTCACGGACTGCCCAAAATTCGACGGATTCAGCGAGGAAATCACTGCCGTCGTCGTGGATTGCTTGGTGATGACGTCGTTCAAATTCAAAGTATCCACGGCAAAATCGGCGCAGCCCGAGGAATCCTCCGGTCCGCAAGCCGTAAGGCTGAAGGTCACGCTCGTGATGTTCGCGCCCGTCGCATCCTGGAGTCCGATGTACATGGCGTCGCCGGATGCATCGCTGGCCTCGCTGAACGTGCCAAGCAAAGTGGTTCCGTTGAATGCCTGAATTTGCACTGTGAATTGCCCCGGCGCGTTCGCCTGCACGAACGCCCCGGCGCCCGACACGGCTTGTGCAAACGTGAACGTGACCGGCCCGTTGCCCGAATTGCCGTTGTCCGAAGCCCAAATCAGGCTGTCGCCGGCGGTAAGCGCCGCGCCGCCCTCCCAACTGCAAGGCGTCGCAACGCAATCCACGGAAACGATGCTGTTTGGTCCCGCGAGCGATACCGTGATTCCGAGCCCTCCCGTTGATGTCGCGCCGAAGCTCGCGGTCAGCAGAGTCTGGTCTGCGCCCAGTTGCGACCAATTCACCGTGTCGTTGGCGCCCTGGCTCGCAAGCGACGTCACGTTGACCATCGTGTCCGCATGAACCGCGTTCGCCGCCAGGCAAATCAGCGCCACGAGAACGCTCATGCCGCTTATCAGCGCGCGAACTCGGCGCCGATACAGCATTTTTGTCTCTCTGTCATTTGCGGGTCGTTTGAACTCGCATTCCATGTTTCGCTCCTGCATGTGGCTGCCGTGCGGCGAACGGCGCGTCAATTCGTTCCGCCCGGAGGACAGGCCTTCGCGTGGCCGGTGAATGTTCCGTGATCGGAAAACAGCCCGCCGGCACCGAGCGATGGCGATCCCATGAACCAGGAGAAGAAGGCAAGCTCTTGCAAAGTATACGTCGCGCCGCCCAGCGTCACGGAGAAGGAATTAGATGGCGTGCCGAAGCCGGGCGTCAGCGGATCACCGTCTTCGAGATTGTTTTGGCACGAGCCAGCCGTCACCTGTCCTTCCGCTCCCCATGCCGGAGTGGGATTTCCGCCGCCGGGGTCGTCCATCCATTCGGCCACTTCGTGGCTCATCACGCTGATGTCGCCGCCGAATCCTCCGGAGGTGTCGTACATATTCACGGAATACGTTTGCAGCAGGCTGCTTGCGTTGAAGAACGCGTTGTGGTAACCGAGCGCGCAGCAATGGCCGGAAACCGTGAAGCCCACGCTGTCGAGAACAAATTGCGGGAAATTCTGCGGCCCCACGCCTTTCGAGGCAAGATTTGGCAAGATAACCGTCTGCACTTGATTGTCCCACCAGTTGATGTCAACCGTCGCCAGGTCGCGGCAGCCTCCGAAGAGTGATTTGGACATGGTCGAACCGTCCGCCTTCGGAACGCTGACGCTCACGGCGGCGAGAACCGTTGGGCTCGTGCTAAAAATCGTGTGATACGGCGTGCCGCTGACTTTCGACCAGAAATTCGCGCGCTGAAACGCGTCCAGATATTGCGTCGAGCCGATGCTGGCGCCGTTCATCGAAAAACTGGAGTTCTGGAATATCGGGGAAGCGACAACGAGCGTGTCCACGGATTTTCCTCCGGGCGCGCATAAGTCTGCCACCGAGGGGTCGAACACCTCACTCGTATCGCCCATGGTGATTTTCACGGGCACCACGAACGTGGCAACCGTGGTTGTTCTGCGCCCGCGCGCGAAAGGGCTGCGCCCCACCATCTGACCCGCGTATGTGTTCGAGTCGTAGGCTACTTGGCTGAAGTTCCACAAAGGAATCGTGGAGCCGGTCATGACCTGGTTGCGGATGGCTGCCATGTTCGCCGGTCCGGCTGTCGCCGGCTTGGGCACCACATAAATGACTTTGAATTTTCTGGGAGCGTCTTGCGATTGAGTCTGCTGCGCCAGCGCCGGCGCAGTGGCGAGACTCGCGGCTGCAAAGCTGGCCAGGAGCGCGCGCATTGTCTCGCTCTTTCCGTAAAAATATTTCATTTCGGAAACCTCCCAGTGTTGACCTGCCATCCGCCGCTTGATGGTTTTCTCGACTGCCTTCTTGTACTCATCTTAACCTGGGCATCCGCTTTGAGGCGTTGGCGCGCGCCTCGAGCTTCGCACTCACTTTCATCGCGTCGATCTCTTGGCCGCCTCAGTGAGCCCGAACTTTTGCCGCCGAAATTGGAGCGATGCCGCAACGAAATGAGTCGAGGACAGGATAATCGTATATCTCGAAATATACGCATGACGTAATTCGTGTCAAGAGGAATTGGCGGCGTCACCTGGCCGAGCGGGAGTTAGCGCATTTTCCAGAGCAGGTATACCAGGGCGAGCATTGCGCCGATGAAAAGCACGAATCGCACAATTGCCGCCTTTCCAGCAGTGAGTTTCCTGGGGCGGGGCGTCCACATGAAGCGTCCAAAGAAGATGCCTCCGATCATAAAAATCACAAAGCGTACGGCAATGCTCCATGGTGAGTCCAGACGGCCCGCGAGATACCAATTGAGAAGAGTTACAGACAGAGCAGTGCCGCCGCCCCACAGGAGAACACCCACGACGAAGACGAATAACCACTTTCGAGGGCGTGCAATCAGTTCCACTGCAATTTATAATATCCCGGAGTATTCGGTCGAGCAAGGTTCTCGCCCTAGGTGCGACCACGCTTGCGAATGTTCCACAGGAGCATGGCGCCGAGAATGACGGAGACGAGGCTGGCTGTTTGCGCGTTCGTCATGCCGAAGAACGACCGCGGATTGATGCGGATGAACTCAACGAGGAACCGCGCCACGCCATTCAGCACAAGATACTGCGCGAACACCGTGCCACGTTCCGGGCCAAACATCCCTTCCGCGACTTTCGTCTTCGTCGCAGCGCGAACTTGCCGCTCGCCGATTCGCCACAGCCACCAGAAAATCAAAATCGCAATCATCAATTCATAAATCGGCGTGGGATGAACGCGCTCGGTCGTCGGCACGGTTCCGTTCGGAAAACTCATGCCCCAGGGAAGGGAAGTCGGGATGCCGTAATCGCCGTCGCCGGAGAGCAGGCAGCCGATCCGTCCGAGGCCGTAGCCCAGCGCCGCCGCCGGCGAAGCCGCGTCGAAAACTTCAAGCAGCGGCACGCGGTAGTATCGCGCCAGAATCACGAACGCGAAAAAACCGCCGAGGAAGCCTCCGAACCAAGCGAAGCCGTATTGGCTGACGAGCAACCGCGGATCGGCGAATAATTCCTTTGGCGCTTCGAGGACGTGATAGAGCTTCGCGCCGACCAGCCCTGCGATGCACGGCACCGCGACCATCAAGTCCGCCGGCGCGCTGATACCGCGTCTGGCGAAATCACGCGCCAGCACGAAGTACGACACGAGCATGGCGATTCCGACGCACAGCCCGTACGTCGCCAGCGTAAACGGCCCGATATGGAGGAACGGCATCATCGGTCAGCCGCCTGCCGCGATCGTGCCATAGAGCAGTCTGAGCAAAATCAATCCGCCGAACATCGCGACGCTGAGGCTCAAGAGCGTGCCAATCAAGAAATACTCGGCGAAGCGGATATGCTTGAACTGCGGGTAGCGCGCGATGGCTTTTGCGGTGAGCACAAGTCCAGCGGTCGCTGGCGAGTGCAACAGCAGCGCGGTGAGGATGAGGAATCGTTCGAGCCAGCCAATGTACATTCCGGCGTTGCGCAACTGCTCCTGCGTTTCTCCTTCCGGCTGCGCGCCGTCCGCGAGGAGCGAGCGCGTCAGCGCGCGAATCAGATAGCCACCGCCGAAAATCACAGCGGCATAAATCACGATCGCGATCGCCAGCTTCGCGCCGAATCTTGCGACGAGCATCACGCTCATCGCGACAAGGAAATCGGCGATGTAACTGATGTACATCATTATGCAAATCTCAGTTCATGCACCCCGATGTACAAACGCTAAAAATGTCGGCGGATAAATGCCTCCGCCCCCGCCGCCGTCGCGATGAGCTGTCCATAATACCCGCGCTTAAGGTTTCGCGACACAGTCGAAGTATCGAGCCCGAGCGCCCGCGCTGCGTCTTCGATGCGCCGGCTCTTCATCCGCGCGCTGATGGTTTTCCATTGCTGCTCGGTGATTTTCCGCACCAGCGTATCCTCGAGCGCGTAAATCAAATTGATTTGCGAATCGAACTCCGCATTCGGAGTGCGAAACGCGGTCAAGGCGCCGGCGGATTGCGCTCCCGGCTTCTTGAGGCTCTCGATCGCCTGGCGCGCGAGGCGAAAGGCCTCGCCGTCGAGCCGGTTCACGGGCGGGGCGATTCGTCCAGAAACTTCGCCGATTCCAACGCCGATGCGTAGCGCGAGCGGACGCATGCGGGAGCGAAGGTCAAGCAGTAGCCGGGGGAGGGCATCGAGCCGAGCGGCGATGGCCTGGAATTCATCGCCCGCCGTGACGGCGTAGGGCAGGCGGATCCACTTGCTGCGGAGATGCGCGCGCGAAGCGGCGGCGAGCCGCTCGTGGAGAAGCGTGCGGAGCGGGGTCCGCGTGCCCGACGCAACCACGTCGGCGATGAGGACGGCATGGAGTCCGGATGCCATTGTATGTTCTGGTACAAATCTAGCATATTGTACGATATCGTGCAATAGAGTGCGTGTCGGCGGATTGCCGACCTGCGTTTCGGCGTCCTCGGCTCATGCGGGGCCTTCGGCGCCGGCCAGTTCCAAATTCACGGAGCCGATGCCGCCCTCGACGTGGACCTCGAGCGTGACCGGGGACTTGCCGTAGGCGTCGTTGACGTACGCGTCGCCATCGCGTTTGAAATCCGGCGCGCTGACGCTCCCGAGGCCGCCTTCAATCGTTACGTGGACGCCGACTTCGCGCGGCAGCTTCAGCCGAATCGAGCCAACGCCGCCCTGAAACGTCGCCGAGACGTTCTTCTTCCACGGCCCGCTCATATCCACCGTCGCGTTGCCCGCGCCCGCTTCCAGGCTGAAGTTCTCAAGCTGGAGCCCGCTCAGATTCAGCTCGGATTCCCCCGCGCCCATTTCGACGGCGATGTCGAGCGGCGTATTGTCCGTGAAATGGAGGTCCCAGTCGTATTTCACGTGGCCGCCATTCGTGTGCGACCCTTCCGGCTGCATGATCATCAGCGTGCCGTCGGAGCCGTCCACGTTGTAACTTGTGTCCGGCTTCCAGTCGGCGACGTTGTACTTGATGGTGCCCTCCATCAGATTTTTTGCGCCGCCCGAGACGTGAATTTCCCCCGCGCCCATTTTCAAATGCACGCGCACCGATTTCGCCTTGCCAGTGGGGATGGAGAGCGTCTCCGTCTGCACCGGCCCGGTGCGGGCAAACGAGCCTCCGAATCCGCTGAAAAAGCAGCCGGAGCAAGGCATCGCCAGCCCGGCCGCGCCGACGAGCATTGTTGCGCCTTGAATTTTGCGCCGCAGGTTTTTCGTGTTCATCGCGTTCCTCGCTGTCTGTCGCTGGAGCCAGAGACGGCCCGACGGAATCTTCTCAAAGTAAGGAACGGAATCCCAGACGAAAATGTTTCCAGACGTTTTCGATCTGCTCGCCGTGGCGAGGGGCGTTTCCTCATACTGGCGACAGGTCGAAAGCGGTTGAATCGCGAGTCTGCGGTTGACCCCTGAATTAGATGTACGATAATTGCAACTACGATGTATTCTCAAACGGACGCCCAGCCATGACCCTGATTGATGAACTTCCAGCATCAGAGAAGAGACGCCTCCTTTTCGTTTCGCGCTTACGATTTGGAATCGAGTCGAAGATCCCACGACAGAAGGCAGTCGACAAAATAGTCGAAAACGCCTTGTTCCTCCTAGGACCGGAGGGGTCTTTCACGTCGAGGCAAATAATGGAGGTTTTCCGTGACATCGGGAAGGTTTCCACCCTGCGTATTAGGGAGATAGAAGACGGGCTCCGACGACTGACGGACGACGGGCGGGTCCGTGAGCATCGCTACACCATGCCGAGAAAATATAGCCTCTCAAGGTCTGCTATCCACGAGGCGTCTGCCTCCTACGACGAGAGTGCCCGGAGATTTGACCGGGTCATTGACAAGCTGTTTGGCGACCTCATAGTCGCTGTAGGAAAACCGGTGCTTGCGTCCCTCTTCCTGGAATTCGTTTGTGAAGTATTCTCCGCGCTCGGGGCTCAGTGGGTGAGCTATCTTAGCGGAAAACCTATCGGGGATCTTATCAATCGAGAGCGTGTCGAGGAGATTGTGCATGCCCGTGCGGCGAAGCTTAAGCTAGGTGCCTCCCCAAGGACCGAGATCCAGAAGCGCTGCGTTGATTTCTTCAGCCATTTGGACCCGGATTTTGATTATTTGAAGTTTACTCTGGGGCAGAGCTTTTACATCGTGAACTTGTTAGGGGTCGAGGGCGGGAATCTGCTTTCTGAAGAGATCTTTTCAGGCGGGAAACTCTACTTGGACTCTAGCGTTGTAATCCCGGCCTTGCTGGGTGAATCCCGTCACTACCTCGTGTTTCAGGAACTTCTCAAGATATGTAAGAGACTCGGAATTACACTTCTCGTCGCACGCCCTACCATCGATGAAGTTCGAGGGGTGGCGGCAGGGCAGGAACGCTTGGCGGCTAATCTCTATGACAAAGTACCTGAGGGCTTGGCGCCACAAGTCTTCGGCGACTTCTTCCAAACATATCACTCCCTGAAAGAAGCGGATCCTAATACTGATCCGGCCACCCTCTTCGCTCCTTTCCAACGACTAGCAGAAACTCTGAGGTCAGATCTAGGCCTCGAGGTAGTCGACGATGCGAGATTTGACAAGTTCCCCGAGCTGAAAGATTTCGAGGATGTAAAGGGCGTGCTTCAAGCAGCGTCAGTGGATGTTCGCATGAGAGCAAAGTTTCAGAATGCGTTGATCCACGACGCGAAGCTATATCTTTTTCTGAGATCGGAGTGTAATTCACCAGCGGACAAGATCTGGCTTGTCACTCGGGATTCCTCCTTGCCTAAGGCATGGAGCTTGCTGCAACCGCATGGGTTAGCGGTTCGTTGTTTTCTCTTGGATGGTCTGCTGCAGAGTATCTCGCCTTTTGTTGTTGACGACGGGGAGCTCAAAGATTTGTCACAAGTGTTTTCTCAAGTCATGGTCGCCCAGCTGGTTCCTCAGGGGAAAATCTTCGATATCGAAGATTTTCTCCTTTTACAAGACTTGGAGATCGACTGCAACGAGCTTCCTGAGGACGAACTTCGCCAGGGATTGCTTTCAATGAAGGCGCACGTGCTGAAAGGGGCGGCGTACCGTCGCGAGGATTTCGAAGAAGCGGCATACGAGATTCGTAAGACGTTTGCGAGGCGCGACAGGAGAGTGGAGAAGCTCGCGGTTGAACGTGATGGACTTGAGCGCAAACTGACTGTGCAGGAGGCGAGTCACCAGACGGAAAGACAATCCCTTCAGGGTAGAATCAATGAACTGGAAGCGGGGAATGTTCGCAGGGCCCGTGCACTCAAGCTGCTTGTAAAGAAAGTCCTTTTCTATTCCTTGTTGGTCGCCTCACTTTATGTGGTTTTCTGGATGGTGGGGAGCTGGGGCGCGGGACAAAACGTTTTGCAGAAGGTGGCTGCAGGTTGGATCTTCTTTCCCGCGGATATAGTCGTCATGTCTGGCTTGGGCAAGGTTCTTTTGTTTCGGCACGATAAGTTGAAGGACGTCTTCTCTTTCTGGAGCGAGGTAAAGGAGCTATTCAAATAGTTTGAATCTCGATAGAGGCGGGGCTGAAACGCGTCCCTGGACGGGGGGAGCGGGATCGAGGGTGAGACGAAACATGCAGCTACTACTCAAGGAGTGAAGGCAAAGCGGCGCGCGCAGATGTGTCGAGGACAGGCCCCGACGCTCTAACCGTGCGCGAAAGACATAGAATCCTGCCGATTAGGGCCGAAAAGACCGCTCCGAACTCACTTTTCCCTTGCATTTTCTCGCCACTAGTGCTAAGGTAGTAATGGTTTCAGAGCGCAACAGGAGTCGCGTGACCAGGAATCACGCCACCGAAAACCGACCGCGGAACGAACTTCCCGCCGACATCCCCACGGAACTTCGCGCAATTCTAATCGCAAATGAAACGCACAGTCGCGAAGAGTCAAGTGACTGCAAACACGGCACTTACAAAATCCTGATCGCAAATGAATTTCATTCGCAAGTAAGTGGAGAATGGCTCGCCTACGCCGAGGCTACGGCGCGGCAAGCGAGAAGAGGCACACAGGCTGGAGGGGCTAGCAAAGACAAAGCGGTGTCGAGTTCCGGTTTCGGAGTCCGATGGACTCCACCGGAATCCGCGAAGCGGACCACCGCACTCCAAAAAAAACAGAGGCGCGCCACAGCAGGCAGGGCCGTGCCCACCTTCCCGACGCAAACGGTCGGGACGCACAAGACGCGAAAGGTGGCCTCTACAAGAGCCGTGGCCCCGCCCTGCTGGCAAGGCGGACTATTTGGATTTGGGGGGATATTTTTGGAAGGATTTTTTGACCATGTCGTCGAGCTTGCCTTCGAGTTTGGTGGCGTCGGACTTCTGCTCTTCGGCGATGCCGCGCCAGACGAGCGAGCGCGATGCCGTACTGCGAAGATCGATGACGAGAGTGCCTTCGGCGTAGGGGACACGGACGACGCGCGTGCCCCAGCCGCGCCAGCCGGCGGGATAGGCTTCGAGCTGCGTCCGGCGAGCGGCGCCGAGGCGATAGACGACGTTGAGATCGGCGTGATCGGCGACTTCGGCGAGGCCCTTGGCGGTGAGCGCCTTTTCGATGTCGGCGTCAATGCGTTTGCGGACCAAGTCGCTATCGAGCGCGGGATTTTTGCTGTTGAGCTGGCCCGGGCGGATCGAGAACGTCTTGAACCGGCTGAAGTCGGCGTCCTGATCGAACTGGACCGTGATCTTTTGCGCGATGGCGTCGTGGACGCCAAGCATCGCGAAGAAGAGAAGCGCAAATGCGCCGAGCGCGAGAAAGTGCGCGACGTTTTTGGAAATTACACGCAGGAGATTTTGAGCCACCGGGGCCTCCCAAGAAACTCCTTTCATTTTATCAAGCCAGCCAGCCGCTCCGCTGAAAGTGGTGCCCAGAGTGTTACTCGGAGAGGAACGGACGATTGGCGCGCTTGCGATTGACATTCCACGGGAAAGCGTCCATGAAGGTAGCCGCAGCGGGGCCATTTCCTACCTTGAAGAACGTGTTGAAGAACAGGAGGCACCACCCATGAACTTCCTAGAGTGGATAGTGGTCGGGATGATTGCGGGCTGGCTCGCGGGACAGGTGATGAAGGGAGGAGGATACGGGATTGTTGTCGACCTTATCCTCGGGATACTGGGAGGCATCATCGGCGGGCGGATCTTCGGGATGCTGGGCATCTGGCCCGGCGGAGGAGTTATTGGATCGCTCATCGTGGCGTTTATCGGGGCGGTAATCCTGGTGTGGATTACGCGGCTGCTTAAGAAGAAGCTCTAAGAGAGCGCTGAAGGCATCGTGGAGGGTTATACTCGGACGCATTCGGAGGTGGGAGATGCGTCGCGCGACATTTCTGGTTTTCGGATTGTTATTTATCGCCACGGCCACATTGGGACAGACATCGTCGTCATCATCGGGCGACTCGCAGACGCTGCAAGTGCTGCTGAAAGAAGTGAGGGAGCTGCGGCAGGATTTGCGGACCAGCCTTGTGAACACGCAGCGAGCGCAGCTTCTGTTTTATCGCATGCAGACACAGCAAGCGGCGGTTGGATTAGCACAGCAAAGAGTCGATGAGACGCAGAATGCGCTGGATAAGGCGCAGAACAATACGAAGTCGCTTGAGCAGCAATTCAAGTTCTATACGGACCTGGATACCGAGGAACACACGCCCGATCCGTCTGAGCGCAAGCGGCTTGAGGAGAGCCTTCCCAAAATGAAAGCGAGTTTCGAGGCAGCGGAGTCCGAAGAGCAGCAAGCGCAGAGCAAAGAAATGGAAGCGAAGGATCAGTTGCAGGTGGAGCAGGGGAAGCTCGACGGACTTCAGGAAGAATTAGACCGGATCGATAAGAGTCTGGAGAATCTGGCGAAGCAGCCGGGCGACTAGGATGCAGGGCGGGAGCGAGGGACACGGGCGTCCATGCGTTTCTTGAAGAGGAAGAGGACGCTTGGGCCAAACGAAAGCAGCATGATGGCGATGCCGGTCGCTATACCGAAGCTCGTGATGGTCGGCGCGCAGCAGTGCTCGCGGCGACGTGCAATGACATGGGACGGGATGGCAATGAGGAGTTCGAGGACGCTGCCTTTCAGGAGCCACGAAGTGGCCCGCGTGACCCATTCGCTTGAGTCCCGGTAGAAAATTTGAAAAACGATGCCCCAAATAAGCCAGAGGAAAGCCCACGCTCCGAGAACTACAGCTTGACTGGCTGCATCACTTTCGGGAAAGACATTGAGAATCGCGTCGCCTCGAATGCCGACAGCCAGGGAGAATATAGCCGCGAAGGAAAGCAGACCCAAGAGCATCGCGGTCGCAATGATCGAGACTCGAATGTGAGTTCGCGGCTTCAGACGTTGTTGGGACGTATCCACCGAGAGGAAGAGGAGGAGAGCTTGGCCGGACACGACCGCGACGATCGGAATCCAAATTAGCCAATGCGCCAACGCGCTCCCGACTCCCTTGATTAGGTCCGACATCGAGGGAATTTCGCCCGCGGCGAGAAGGCACGCCGCAGGAACCAACAGAACGATGAGGATCAAAAAATAGAAAACCGTGATGACGATGCCCCACCTGCGCATGGTGCCTCCTTGTTAGGACTCAACGCTGTCAATGGCCGAGAAAAAGCACCGGGGAATGGTCGAAGTATACGCCTCGTCTGCAAAGCTGACGAAGAAATTTGCAACCTTTCGGGGGTGGGAGGGGTCTTATACTACAGAGCTAGGACCAGGGCCCTTCGACCCCGCCGCAGGCGGGCTCTCAGGGTCTAGAGAGGCGGCGATGATGAATTCAGCCGCTCCGAAAGTTACCGCAAAGTCTGCAGGGCAAATTCTCTCAAGAGGAATTCTTGTTTTCGGCGTGTCCGTGTGCCTCGGGCTGTTCATGGCGTCGGCGGCGCTGGCGCAACACGGCAGCCATGGCGGAGGTTCGCATGGTGGCGGAGGCTCGCATGGAGGCGGTGGTCACGCGAGCGGCTCGCACAGCGGCGGTGGAGGACATTCGAGCGGCGGACATCAAAACAGCTCGTCGCATGCGACGCCGGCACCAGCGCATACTTCCGTTAGCATGCGAGCGGAAGGGAATCGCGGCGCGGCGGTTTCCGCGGCGCCGGGAGCGATCGCAGCAGGAAATTCGTCCGCGGCGATGACGCCGAGCGCGGGGATGGCGCGAACGGCGTTCGCATCATCAGGCGCAGCGGAGACTTCACCGTCAGAGCGCAATACGCGAATAGTTTTCGTCAGCGGCGCGGGGAGGACGACGAATGCGACACTCGAAAACTTGACCGCGCAGCCTGAGCCATTGGCGGCGAGGAACCATTTGTGGATGTCGCCGTCGGCTTTCGCAGGGATGCCACAGCAACAGGAGCGACAGCGTCCAGCTCCCGCGCCTCCAGCTCCAGCGGCGCCGGTGCGTCCAGCGCCGATGCCCGCGCCTCCGGTCATGCCTCCTCCAATAATGGCGCGGCCGATGCCGGGGCCAGTTGTGATGACTCCGCCAGTGGTGACGCCACCCGTGATGACGGGACCGATTGCGAGAAATCCGATCGCGTTGCCAGGCGCGCCGCGAACGCGGACGCCGATTGGGACACGATTTGGGATTGGAGGGCCGCTGCCCGTGCCGCCAAGCCTTCGCGCCATCGTGCCGGAGCCAGGCGTCAACAACAACTCGCGCGCCTCTATGAGCGCGGTGGCGACGCCGGTGCCGCCGCTATTTTGCAACTCTGGATTTCCAAACTGCGGATTCGGTTTCGATGGCGATTTCGATTTCGACGATGGATTCTTCCCGTCGTCATTTTTCTTCGCGTTTGGCGGACCGTTCGGATTCGGCGGGCCGTGCTTGTTCGACGGAGCCTTCCTGAATTGCTTCGGCGGGGGATGGAACGGGCCGTTCGGCTGGGGTTGGGGAACGCCGTGGGGATACAATCCGGGACTGACGGGATCGCTCTACCCGATTGGCGGATACACTTCGCCGACGCCGGCGGAACAGAATGAGGCGAGCGTGAATTCGATCGGGCCGACGACATTTGCTCCTTCACAGCCGGAGCAATTGACTCTGGCGCCTTCGGGAGAGCAGTCGCCGCCAGTCGCGTACCTTGTAACCAAAGACGGAATTGAATTCGGCGTGACAAAATACTGGGTCGAAGACAATCAAATCTGCTACGTCACCACGTACAACGTCCAAACCTGTCTCTCGCTGGACCGGCTCGATTTGCAGGCGACAGTGGATATCAATTACAAGCGAGGGATTACATTCACGCTGACGCCGAAGCCGGAAGAACAGAAACAGCCACAGACGCCCGATTCACAGCCGCGAGAGCGCTGATGGAAAAGCAGATTGGTTGGAAGACAAGGATGAAAATCCGCGGAAGCGGCAAGTCGGACCCCGGTTAGAGGTCTTCCTCCCGCAGAGTTTCATGAGTCATTTCAAGCCTCATCGCTCCTTTTCCTATTGAAAATTCCCGGTAAAAATTGAGGACTATTTTCAGTCAGAGGTAGCGGTCGCGAATAATGGAGATATGGTGCGTGAGATGTCCGGCGACGATGAAGGCGAGTGAGCGGACGGTGAAAGGATTGTCGCTGGCGATGCCGCCGCGCGACCAGGCTTCGGCGGGCATGTTGCGGAAAAGGGAGATGGAGGCGAGGCGGACGCGGCGGAACTCCTCGATGTGATCGGCCCAGGAGATTTTGTCCGCATGAGCCGCGGCGACGGCGACGTGCTGGTCGAAACTGGGAAGCGGCGAAGTGAAACCGCGAGCGAACCAGAAGGCGCGCTGGTTGAAGAGCCGCTCGCAGTCGTTCACATGATTGAGCGTTTCGCGAATGCTCCATTTTTCGGGCGCATAGCGATGAAGCGATTTCTGCTCGGAGATGCCGGAGAAGAACGCGAGAGAAGGCTCGAGCTGGGATTCCATGGCGGCGACAGCGTCGTCACCCTCGACTTTGTTGATGTAGGTGAAATAGTAGGGAGCGGCTTCGCTGGGTTCGGGGCGCCCGGTCATGCGGGGATTTTACTACAGGCAGGGAAGAGAATCAGGCGCTGGGATCAAGGAGCAATACTGGGCGCGGGGACGGGAGGGGCAACTGGCTCGGCGGCTTTTCGCGGCATCAGGCACACGCGGAAGTCGCCGAACTCTTCGTCGAGGATGGCCGAATACATGACATAGAGACCCACTGCGCCGTCCAAGACCACTTGCGCGGCAAGAGGGACGATGGCAGCCATCTTCGGGCCTATCAAAGAGAGAAGGTTCACTATGGGGCCAATTACGAGACCTGCCGTGAACCGGAAGATCAGGGAGAATACGACGAAGCGCCAGATGAATGCCCACCAGACGCGAATGATTCGGCGAGCGGTTCGCGGCAGTGGGCTCGTAGTACCTGTTGCCGCGGCCGGGAGAAGCGCAATCTGAAAGTGGCTGAAACGTTTCGCCAGGATATAGCGAATTGAAAGAATTGAAACTAGGGCGGTCCAAACATAGACCTGGGCAACTGCAATGGTGTTCAGGGAGCCTGGGGACAGCAGCCTAAGCGCAATCAAAATCCCCATTAAGAATCCGACAACGAGGCAGACAGCAATAACGGCGAGCGTCGTCGGCCAATAGTAGGCCCACCAAACTCGCAGTCCATGATTCAGCGTTGGCTGGATGTAATCGTCAAGAGGGATGCTGGCGCGGACGGTCTCTGGCGCCTCGAACATTCCGGGCTTGCTGAGCATGGAAGTTGGGCGGATTGTGCGCCAAGATAACGCCCGGGTCAAGTACCGCGAACTGAATTGAGCGCGCTTGGTTCGGAAATCCGGGCTCCGACGTGGAGTAGATTCTATGCCGCTGCGCGCGCAAAAAGGCAACCGCAGATTCCTCGTCGTCCGCTCCTCGGAATGACAACGTGAAGAAAGGGGCGTGCCCGGTCGCGAAGGCCGCGACCGGCCGCTACACAGGCAAGGGCAACTGCAGATTCCCGCCACGGCAGGCAGGCCTCACGCGGCGGAAAAGCGGCCAGTTCGGAATGACAGCGTAAAGAAAAAGGCGTTCAACACACGGGGCGCCCCGACAAGGGATGTCGGGGTAAACTTAGTCCGCGGAGATTAATTCGTGGCGAGACTCGCGGCGCGCGTGTGATTTGGATTTGTGCGACGACGGGGCGGAGCGCAGAAGCTCGTCCGCGGCGCTGATGAGAGCTTCACGAGTGTAGGGCTTCGGCAGGAAGAGGCAGCGATCGTCCAATTCGTGCCCGAGATTCTCGGCGCCGAGGTGGCCGGAAGTAAAAATGATGCGCAGATCCGGACTGCGCTCTCTCAGGCGCTTGGCGAGCTCAGTCCCGCGCATTCGCGGAAGGATGACATCGGTGACGAGCAGGTGAATTGACTCGTGAGCGTGCTCGGCAAGATCCATTGCTTCTTCCGCGCTGCCCGCCGATGTGACGCTATACCCCGCCGCTGAAAGAAATCCGGAGGCCAATTCGCAAACGGAAGCTTCATCCTCGACGACGAGCACGCGCTGGCCATTGCCGGAGTGCAGGGCGGCGGGAGCTTCCCAGCGAAGGGATTCGGCGCGCTCCATGGCCTGCGGAAGATAGATTTCGAAACGCGAACCGAGGCCGGGCGAACTTTCGACGAAAACGTGGCCGTTGCTTTGCTTCACGACGCCATAGACGGTGGCGAGGCCCAAACCAGTGCCTTTGCCCTCGGGCTTGGTGGTGAAAAACGGCTCAAAAATGTGCGCCTGAGTCTCCGCGTCCATGCCGCATCCCGTGTCGGTGACGGCGAGTGCGACATAGCGTCCCGGCTGGAGCCCAAGGGGACCGGCGATTGCTTCGACTTCCGCGTCGACGTTGTAAGTTTCGATGGTTATCTTGCCGCCGCCAGCCATAGCGTCGCTGGCGTTCACGACAAGATTCATGATTACCTGTTCGATCTGGCCCGGATCGGCTTTCAAGCGCCAGAGCAATTCGGCCGGCTCGCAGATCAATTCGATGTCTTCGCGAATCAGGCGGCGGAGGAGTTTGGAGAGATCGGAGATGAGCGCATTCAGATCGAGGACGCGCGGCACGAGAACTTGCTTGCGCGAGAAGGCGAGCAACTGGCGAGTGAGTCCGGCGGCGCGATCGGCCGCACTGGCGATTTGCTGGGTGCTGCCGCGGAGAGCCTCGGACGCGGGCAGGCGGTCGAGCAGGAGTCCAGAATGGCCTTTGATTACAGTGAGAAGATTATTGAAATCGTGAGCGACGCCTCCCGCGAGGCGGCCCATCGCCTCGATTCGGCTGACCTGACGGAGCTCTCCTTCCAGCTTCTGGCGTTCGGATTCGTTACGCTGAAGGTTTTTGCGCATGGCGTCGAAGGCGCGGGTGACGTGCGCGACTTCGTCGTCCCCGCGCGGAGCGAGGGGATAATTGAAGTCGCCTTGTTCGAGCGCACGGACGCCTTCGGCAAGGGACGCCAGCGGCTGCGTGATGCGCTGGGACAGCAGGTACACAATGGCGGCTCCGCCAAAAAGCGCAACGAGAAGCAATCCGATGAGAGCGCGGTTCAGAGGACCGATGGACGCGATGGCGTCATCGTAGGATTTCAAAACTATGAGCGAGATGTCGCCGGGCGCCTCGGGATTCAATTCCTCGGATGTGGCGATGTAACTCTCCCCATCAATCTTAATCTCGGAAGGGACAGGCCCGCCGTCCACCTGCTGCTGCAGCGCCAATTCCCGCAAAGGCGCGAGGGTGCTCGTAATGATCTTTCCGTTGAAGCGGAAGGCGACTTCGGTGGACGTGATGCGGCGGAGGTCGTTGACAGTGCTGGCGTCCACGGCGCGGCCGACAACGACTGTGCCCTGACGCGCGGATTTTGCTTCCGAGGACGATGAGACAGGGCGCAAGACGACCTGAAAGAGCTGATCTCCGGTGGACCACCAGGCGGACGTGCTGCCCTCCTTGAGGGAGCGAGCGAGCAATTTTTCGGCTTCGGCTACCGGAAAATCGCCAGCGGTGGTGTGGAGCGCCACGATTTTGCCACGCGCGTCGGCGAGGAGAAGCAGGTTGTCATCCTGCGATTGCCAGGGATCGTCACTGACGTCCTGAATCGCCGTGGCGTCCTCGTTGCGCATCATGGCCAGGTTGGCGAGAAGTTCGGCTTTATGGCCTAGCGCAATCTGATGCTGGCGCTGGAGAACACGGAAAGTGAGAATGGCGTTGCGCGATTCTTCTTCAATCTGGCGATGGACCTGGGAACGGACCGCGTGTCCGACGATGAGAAGAGTAGCGCACATGAGCCCGCTCGTGACCAGGACGAGCGAGAGCAGAAACTTCGTCCGCAGCCGGAAGCGCGCCACCGCTTCGACAATTGCTCGCAAGATGGATTCCCAAGGACGCCACATAGAAGCTGAAGGTGAGGTTACGAGCGCGGGGTTCTGTGAGGAATGGAGCGTAAGTACCTGAAAACTGCCCCGTTAGTACTATGCCCCGTGGGACTCCTTCCGAGAGGCAGAGGAGCGCAACCGGGACGACCTCCAGAATTGGTAACTTCAGCTGGATTCTCTGGGATTCTTGCATCGAAATACTGTTCGTTTACGCGACAGCATCCTCCCGCAAGCGAACAACCTGCCAGCGGAGCCTGTGTCTGGGGAGCTGCTAAGGCTAATGGGGTCAAATACTTAGTTCAACGCAAGTTCGGCAGGCCATCTGCCCTTATTTGGGCGAATTTCAGGGGTGCGTCCATCCAAACGCTTTGGCAGGATTTGCGATATGGACTGCGGATGCTCGCGAAGGCGCCGGGATTCACGGCGGTGGCCGTGCTGACGCTGGCGCTGGGAATAGGCGCGAACACGGCGATTTTCTCGGTTATCAATGCTGTGTTGCTCCGCGATCTTCCCGTCAAGGATCCGCAACAGCTCGTTTTCCTGACGAATCCCGATGAGCAGGGCGGCGAAATAGGATTCGGGGATGGCGACCGCGATTTTCTAACTTATGGCGAGTTTCAGGAACTGGAGCGGAATAACCAGGCTTTCTCGGGGCTGCTCGCCGCTTCCAGCTTCGCGACAGACGTTTCCGTGGAAGCGGACGCAGCCGGAGGAAGCGCGGAGGCCGTGCAGACGCCGGTGAAGCTGGCAAGCGGCTCCTATTTTTCCGTGCTCGGCGTCAACCCGATTCTGGGTAGAACATTCGGCACTGAAGTGGATAAGGTGCGCGACGGGAATCCTGTCGCCGTCATCAGCTACGGTTTTTGGCAGAACCGGTTTGCGGGCGCGCGGGACGTAATCGGGCAGAAAATCCGCATCCTCAGCACTGCTTTTGACGTCATCGGCGTGGTCCCTTCTCAATTTCATGGCGAAACCGTGGGATCGAATCCAGGAATCTGGGTGCCCCTCAGCATGCAAAGCGAGGTCTCTCCCGGCAGCGATTATTTGACAGAAGAGACGAATCGGTTCCACAAGACAGAATGGCTGCAGGTCATCGGCCGGCTGAAGCCCGGCGTCACGCTGGCGCAGGTGAAGACCAGCGTCAATCTTGAGTTTCAGCAGATGATGGAAGCAGAAGCGGCCGGGATGTCAGCGGATCAGAAACACCGATTCATGAATCAGCATTTGCCGATCACGGCCGGCAGCCACGGCGCTTCGACGCTGCGCGCGGACTTTGGCAAGCCGCTGGAGATTCTGATGGCGGTCGTCGGCCTCATCTTGCTGATCGCTTGCGCAAACGTCGCGAATATTCTGCTGGCTCGGGCTGCCGCGCGGCAGAAAGAAATCGCCGTCCGCGCGGCAATGGGCGCGAGCGGCGCGCGCTTGTTCCGACAAGCGCTCACCGAAAGCGTATTGCTCGCCGTCTTGGGAGGAATTGCGGGGCTTTTGCTCGCCAATTGGGCGGATATTGCTCTTCTGCGTCTGGTGTCGGGAGGGAATGCGCAGCTGCCCTTGGACGTCAGCCCCGACGCGAAGATTCTCGCCTTCACTCTGAGCATCTCCCTGTTCACGGGGATCCTCTTCGGCCTCGTGCCGGCGTTCCGCGCCGTTCGCGTGGACCTTGTGTCTGTCTTGAAAAGCGCGACGCGCACGGTTGCAGGCAGTTCGGCTAATTTTGGACGCGCGCCAATTGGGAAGGTGCTAGTTGTTGCACAGGTGACGCTTTCGCTGCTGCTTCTCGTCGTTGCAGGACTTTTCCTTCGCAGCTTCAGAAATCTAACGGAAATGAATCTTGGCTTCGAGCGGGACCGCATATCGCAGTTTCAGACCGATGCGCTGACATACGGCTATGAGAGGCCTGAAATCGAAGCGCTTTACACGAGCATTCTGCAGCGCGTTGCCTCTGTTCCCGGCGTTCGCGCGGTGTCGCTTTCCGATAATGGCCTGCTGAGCGGCACCGATTCCCAGGACCCGTTCAGCATAGAGGGCGAGAAAACGAAATCGGGAGAGGCGTACGAAGTGCGTTGGGACCTCGTTGGGCCGAATTTCTTCTCGACCGCCGGTATCCCGATCCTGCTGGGACGCGAGATCACGGCGCAAGACAGCGGCAACGGCCAGCTCGCCGGTACGATCAATCAGACTTTCGCCAAAATGTATTTCGCGGATTCAAATCCGATCGGACAGCGGATTCTCGTACACGAGTCGACAGGCCACTACGATTTTGTGATTGTCGGCGTCGTGGCGGACTCGAAGCACCGCGACGTGCGCGAAAAACCGTTTCCTCGTTTCTACGTTCCATACTTCAATCCGATCGGGAATGCCTGGCCGGCGCGAGTGAGCTTTGTGATTCGCACGTACGGCGATCCTTCCACGGAAACTGCCGCGATTCGCGATGCAGTGAAGCAAACCGCGGCGAACTTGCCGCCGGTCCAAATGGAGACCATGAATCAGCGCGTGTCGGCTTCTCTGGCTTCGGACAACATGATCACGCGCCTCGCCAGCGCCTTCGGCGCGCTGGCCGTCATCCTGGTTTGCGTCGGACTCTACGGAATCATGGCTTACGCGGTGGCGGGGCGCATCAACGAGATCGGAATCCGAATGGCGCTCGGCGCGCAGTCCGGCAATGTGCTGCGGCTCGTTTTACGGGAGTCGCTGATACTCGTGCTGATCGGTGTGGCGATCGGTCTGCCGGCCGTGATTGGCGCAGGGAAACTGATCTCGAGCCTGCTCTATGGGCTGACGCCGGCTGATCCGCTGACACTCGTAATGGCGACATTGTTGATGATCGGAGTTGCTTCGCTGGCGAGCTACATCCCCGCGAGGCGGGCGGCGAAGGTCGATCCGATCGTGGCGTTGCGGTACGAGTAGGAGCGGATGATGCAAATGCTTTGGCAGGATTTGCGTTACGGGCTGCGGATGCTGGCGAAGAGTCCAGGATTCACGGCGATTGCCGTGCTGACGCTGGCGCTGGGAATCGGCGCCAATGCGGCGATTTTCTCGCTGACGGATCAGGTCCTGCTGCGGCGGCTGCCTGTGCCGCATCCGGAGCAGCTCGTGGAGCTGCGCTCGACCGGGCCGCAGGGAGAGGGGCGCACCTGGGGCGATGGCATTGCTGGAAGCTCGTTCTCATACCCCATGTACAAGGATTTTCGCGCGCAGATGAGCAATGCGTTTTCGGGGCTGCTCGCGACATTTCCCGTGACGCTGGATATTTCGGGCCAGGGCTCCTCGCAGCGCGGCGCGGGCGAGCTTGTTTCCGGAAATTATTTTCAGGCGCTTGGAGTGACGCCCGCAATCGGCCGCGTGTTGACCATGGATGATGAAACGGTGGGCGGAGCGAATCCCGTCGCCGTGCTCAGCTATGGCTACTGGACGCGGCGCTTCGGAAAAGATCCGGGGATTTTGAACAAGACTCTCGTGGTGAATGGAACCAGCCTGACCGTGGTGGGCGTGACGCGCGAGGGCTACGACGGAATCCAAATTGGCGCGACGCCCGATATGTTCGTTCCCATCACGATGTACGAGGCCGTGTACCCCAACCAAGGCAAGCTCGAGGACAGGAAGAATCACTGGGTGCAGATCCTTGGCCGGCTCAAGCCGGGCTTCACCTCTGCGCGCGCGGAGGCGGCCGTCGCGCCGGCATATCACGCGCTGCTTGAATCCGAATTGCCCGTCGTGAAGCCTTCGGCGGAGAGCAAGCCGAAATTCCTGGCGAAGAAACTCCTTCTGGATCCTGGCTCACAGGGCCGGCCAATCCTGCAGCGGGATGCGCAGGCGCCGCTCACAATCTTGATGGCGATGGTCGGCATGGTGTTGCTGATAGCCTGCGCAAACCTGGCGAGCCTGCTGACGGCAAGGGGCGAATCGCGGCAGCGAGAGATTGCGGTGCGGCTGGCGCTGGGCGCTGGCCGATGGAGGCTCGTGCGGCAACTCTTGACCGAGAGTTTCTTGCTGTCCATGGCTGGAGGCGCGCTGGGACTCTTACTCGCCTCGTGGGCGCTGAATCTCCTGGTCGGCTCGCTGGCGAACGGGATTCAGGTGCTTGGGCTGGAAGCGCAGCTTGACGCACGCGTAATGGTCTTTGCGGCAGCGGTTTCCATCTTTACGGCCGTGCTGTTTGGGCTCGCCCCGGCGATGCGCGCGACGCGCGTGGACTTGCAGAGCACGCTCAAAGAACAGGGAACGAGCACGACCGGAGCCACGGGAAGCGTGCGGCTGCGGAAAGTGCTGATCGTGGCGCAGGTTGCTCTGACGGCGATTCTGCTGGCAGGCGCGGCGCTGTTCGTAGAGAGTCTGACGCACCTGGCGAACGCGAGTCTCGGCGTGAAGACGGACCATGTCCTGCAATTCACGCTGGGCCCGGAGCTCGATGGCTACAAACCGGCGCAAACGGTTTCCCTGTTTGATCAATTGCGACAGCAGATTGCCGCGCTGCCGGGCGTCCGCAGCGTAGGCACGGCGATGATTCCAATTTTTCAGAGCGACGATTCGAGCGGCAACTTCACGTTCGAGGGTTATCAGGCGAAGTCGGAAGAGGACACCGATTGCCAAACGAACTGGGTAAGCCCGTTTTATTTCTCGGGGATGGGCATTCCGCTGATGGCGGGCCGGGAATTCACGGAGGCGGACGGAGCCGCAGCCCCGAAGGTCGCCATCATCAACGAAAAGCTGGCGAAACGATTTTTTGCGGGGCGAGATCCTGTCGGGCTGCGCCTTGCATTCGGCGGGGGCGTCAAAGTGAAGCCGGACGTCGAAATCGTGGGCGTCGTGCAGAATAGCAAGCACGATGGCGTCCGCGACGAGATCTCGCCCTTCGTTTATTTGCCTTACGCGCAGTTTGACAAGCTCGGCTTCGGAACTTTCTACGTGCGCACGCGGCAGGACCCGACGGCGCTTTCTTCGGAAGTGCGGCAACTGGTGGCAGGCCGCGATGCGCGATTGCCGGTCCTGCAGATGAAGACGCTTGCGGAACAAGCGGACGATTCCGTGTTTGCCGACCGCATGGTTACGTTTCTCTCGCTGTGCCTCGGCGCTCTCGCGGCGCTGCTGGCTGCAATCGGGCTGTACGGCGTGATGGCGTACGTCGTTGCTCGGCGAACGCATGAGATTGGAATCCGCATGGCGCTGGGCGCGCAGCGGAAGGACGTGCTGCGGCTAATCCTAGGACAGGGCGCGAGACTTGCCGTGATCGGCATCGCCATCGGAATTGCGGCTGGACTCGGGCTGGCGCAATTCCTCGCTAGTCAGCTTTACGGCGTGAGCGCATACAGTCCGCTTGCATTCGTTGGCGTTGCCATTCTGCTGGCGATTGTCGCGCTGACGGCTTGTTACATTCCGGCGCGGCGGGCGATGCGCACCGACCCGATCGTGGCGCTGAGATACGAGTGACCCGCCTACGCCAAGGCTGCGGCGGGCAAGCAAGTGACGAGAAGTGGTCAGTGGTCGGCGATGAGCAACAGCCGGCGCACCTCGTCACGGCCAGCCAGCGCCATGTGGCGCACAAGTTTGCAGGGGCGGTGCCCGAATGCCCTCACGCAGGGAGGGCAACGCTCGAAACTGGGCCAGTTCGCTCAAACGAGCGGTTCGAATCCCGCCTCTGCAATTCAGCGTGACGCGCGATGGTAGCGCGGAGGTACGAGTGACCCGCCTACGCCAAGGCTGCGGCGGGCAAGCAAGTGACGAGAAGCGGTCCGTGGACAGTGATCAGCGAGCGTGACACGCGCACAGAGGAACTTGGAGGGTAATGATGCAGACTTTGCTGCAGGACATGCGATACGGATTTCGGATGCTGGCGAAGGCGCCGGGGTTCACGGCGATTGCGGTGCTGACGCTGGCGCTGGGAATTGGCGCGAACACGGCGATATTCAGCGTGATCAATTCCGTGCTCTTGAAACCGCTGCCGTTCAAGAATCCCGGGCAACTCGTCTCCTTGCGCGAGACGGAAAGCGCTCCCGGAGATTTCCCGCTCGACGGCGCCGATTACACGGACTGGCAGGCGCAGAACAAGACATTTGAAGCGATGAGCCTGTACACGCATGGCTCCTCGATGTCGTTCAGTTTGAGCGGACAGGGCACGCCCGAGGCGGTATCGGCAATCGGCGCGCAGGCAAATTTCTTCGAGACGCTTGGCGTCCAACCGCTCGCCGGACGCGCGTTCGCGACGGGCGAGGACGCCAAGGGCAAGGACCACGTGGCGATTCTGAGTTACGCATTTTGGCAACGCCGCTTCGCGGGTCATTTAGATGCGCTTGGCAAGGAAGTCAGATTGAACAGCGAGCCATATACTGTGATTGGCGTCATGCCGCAGTGGTTCAATTTTCCTGCGGCGACGGATCTCTGGTTTCCCTTCGACATGACCCAGCCGCTCGTGCACGAGCGCGGCAGCCATTGGGCCAACGCAATCGGACGCGTGAAAGATGGAGTCACCATCGAGCAAGCGCGGGCCGATTTGCTGACTGTTTCCGCGCGGCTGAATAAGGAGTACCGCGGGCCCGATGATCAAGATATCCATTCGCTTGTTTTTCCGCTGAAGGACAGGTTGGTTGGCAATTCGGAATCTCAACTCCTGATTTTGCTGGGCGCGGTGGCACTGGTGTTGCTCGTCGCCTGCGCCAACATCGCCAATCTCTTGCTTGCGCGCTCGACGGGCCGGCAACGAGAAATGGCCGTGCGCGCGGCGCTGGGCGCAGGACGCTGGCGGCTGGCGCGGCAAATGCTGACGGAGAGCATTCTCCTGTCACTCGGCGGAGCCGTGCTGGGACTGCTCGGCGCGTATTGGGGCGTGTCACTTCTGCAAACGGCGAAGACACTGCCGATCCCGCAGGTGAATCCCGTCGGAGTGGATGGCAGAGTGCTGCTGTTCACTGTCGCCGTGAGCGTGCTGGTGGGAATCCTGTTTGGGCTTGCGCCGGCGCTGCAATTCTCCAGATTGGATTTGAGCGAAGAGTTGAAATCCAGCGCCAACGCCGTCGTCAGCGCAACGGGGGCCGGGCGCGCGGTGCGCAATACGCTGATTGTCGCGGAAATCGCGGTGTCGCTGGCGCTGCTCGTCGCGGCGGGACTATTGATGCGCAGCTTCGCGCAAATGCGCAATGCACAGATCGGAGTGCAGCCGCGAAATGTGCTGACCATGCGGATCAGCCTGCCCGCGGTGAAATATAAAACGCTTCCATCGCAGCAGGAGTTCCTTGACCAACTGCTTGCGCGAATCGGAAAGATTCCCGGCGTAACCTCCGCCGCGGTTTCGCAGGAAATCGCGCTCGAAGGCGGCACCAATGGATACATCACTATCCCGGGAAGCACAAATCCGGCCCTGGCGAACCAGCTCGTCGAATACAATGCCGTGACGGCGGACTATTTTCGCGTGTACGGAATTCCGCTGCTGGAGGGGCGGAATTTCACGCCGGAAGACGTGCAGCACACGGCCGATGCGAGCCTGAAAGTCAGTGATCTCTACAAGTCCGCGAAGGATTCAAGCAAGGTCAAAGTTCCTGCGGATCTATCGTTCGTCGCGATCATCAATGAAGCGATGGCGAAAACTTTCTGGCCGAACCAGGACCCCATCGGGAAAACCTATAGGAGTTTTGGGGACAGCGGGCCGGTTACGACAGTCATTGGCGTGGTGGGAGATGAGCGGCAGTGGGGCATACGCGACAAATCCATCCCGGAAAATTATTTTCCGCTGACGAGAGCCCTCGATGATCCGGGTTACCGTGGCAGGATCTCCATTAAGACGGCCGTGCCTCCGACAAGCATTCTCACCGCGGTGCGAAGCGACATCGGCGAGCTCGATGGCAGCCTTGCGCTGTTTTACGTGCGGACGATGGAGGAAGTGATCGCCGACAACATGCAGGACACAACGTTGCAGACGTTCCTGCTTGGCACATTCGCGGCGCTGGCGATGATACTCGCGGCTGTCGGACTCTATGGCGTGATGTCGTATCTCGTTACACAGCGGACGCATGAGATCGGTATTCGCGTCGCGCTGGGAGCGCAGGAGAGCGACGTGGTGAAGCTCGTGATCGGTCAGGGAGCGAAGCTCGTTTTCATCGGCGTGGCGATTGGGATTGCAGCGGCGCTGGCCGCGACGCAACTGATGTCCACTCTTCTGTTCGGCATAACGGCGACGGATGCGCTGACATACGTGAGCGTTGCCGTGTTGCTCTCCGTCGTCGCCCTGGCGGCTTGTTACATCCCTGCGCGGCGCGCGATGCGCGTGGACCCGATGGTTGCGTTGCGCTACGAGTGAGAAGTGGTTAGCAAAAGGAGGAGATATGGCAAAGCTGGAACGGGTGAGGGAATCGTTTAGCGGGCGGCTGGATCTGGAGGACATCAACCGGAAAATCTCCGCGGGCTGGCGGCTGGTGTCTCTCGAATGGGAGCGCGAGTCGGCGGAGGAAGAACAGCCGAAGCGGAGATGGCAGGAGCCGCCGTACGGGTTGAAAGTGGCGGAGGACTGCTTCCACCTGGAGGAAAATCCGCAGGAGATGGGAATCCTGCACGAAATCATGGAGTTGATTGGGCAGGACTATTCGCTGCCGCGGATGGCCGACGAACTGAACCGGCGCGGATTCGCGACGCGGGAAGGGAAGCCGTGGACGACGCTGTCGATATTCAACGTCTTCCCACGGCTGATTGACGCCACCCCGGAGATTTTCTCGACCGAGAAGTGGCAAGACCGGCGAAAGGAAATTTCCCGGATCATGTGGAACTCGTGAGAGGCGCCAGGAGTTGGCTCGTGTTCGCTCCTCGACTCTATCATCCTCATGCCGTGATCTGGATGCTTGCATTCCTCGCCTAGGCATTGACCGGGGCTTCGGCGAGGGCGCAGGAGCCCATTGGCGTTACGGAGATCACGCCGACGCTGTTCGTATTTGCCACCAGCACAGGTAACGTGGTCGCGTCTGTTGGGCCCGATGGCGCGTTGCTCGTCGGAACGTCATCGGCTGCCAGCACGGCGCAAGTCAGCAGCATCCTCGCGCAACACACCAAGTCACGTAAGCGATGCGTTGTCATCTTTCCGGAAACTCCGACGGAATCCGAGGGCGACGCGGGATGGGGACGGCTTGGCGCATTTGTCGTGATGCAGGAGAACGCGCTGCGGCGTCTTGGTGGCAACGCGATGGGCGCGCCAGGGCCGCTGCCGGAGCGTCTGGTCAAGCTCGGCGTTGATCGTCCGCGCGTCGCATTCTCCGAAGTCATCGCGTTCGACTTGAATGGGGAAGCGATTCACGTTGTGCGCCAGAAACCGGGTTACAGCGATGCCGACGCGCTTGCGCATTTTCACGTTCAGAATGTGTATTACCTCGGAGAAGCGTTTCCGGGCGATGGTTATCCGCGGATTGACACCGCCCAGGGCGGCACATTGCAAGGCTTGCTCGATCAATTGAACTGGACAGACCCCAAACAACGCATCGTGCCGGCGCGTGGGAAGGTGGCCGACGGCGCAAGCGTGAAGGCATTCAGCGACATGATCGTGACGGTGCGCGACCGCATCCGGCAAATGATCAAGGAAGGGCAAACGGAGGATCAAGTGGTCGCGGCGCACCCGACATCCGATTTCGACGCGAAATGGGGCCATGGACGCGTTTCGCCAGAGACGTTTGCGCGCGAAATATACGCCGCACTAAAGAAGTGATTCCCTCGTCGCGACGCGATGTCGGCGACGGAACCTGCGCCGCGTGGTAACTAAAGATGGTCTTTGACCCTTTCCGCTGCAGAGGCACGGCGAAAAAAGTGCTTGACAAGGCTTTCCCCGTCTGTTACACACTGTAACGCTACAAGAGATAACGGTAGACGAATTCAATCGAAGCACGTCGAAACATACAGTGAGTTTGACAACGCAGATCCGGCACAAGAACCTCGGCGAGGTCGAACAGGCGGTGATGGATTACGTCTGGTCGCACGGACCATGCACGGCGGAAGCATGCCGCGAAGGGCTCGCGGCGGCGCGTCCGATGAAGGATTCGACGATACGCACGATCCTGCGGCGGCTGGAAGCGAAGGGCTACGTCCGGCACGGGATCAGCGGGCGGACGTTCATTTACCGCGCGGCGGAGGGGCGGCAGAACGTGGCCGTGCGCGCGGTGAAAAACATCATTGACCGTTTTTGCGGCGGGTCGGCGGAGCAGCTCGTCATCGGAATGGTGGACAACGAAGTGCTGGACCCGAAGCAGCTGGAACGGCTTTCGCGCAAGATCACGCAGCGGAAGGGAGAACGCGCATGATATCCGACTCGGTCGTCCGGGCATCGAGCAGCCTGCTGGTTCATCTGGCGGAGCCCGCCGCGCGAGGCATCACGCTGGGATGCCTCGCCGCGATTGTGCTCGGCGCGCTGCGCGTGAGACGCGTGCCGCTGCGGCTGTTTGCATGGACCACGGTGCTCTACGGCGCGGTGGCGATTGCGCTGGTCGGGTGGCTGCTACCGAAGGTTCCGATGCGCGTGCCGGGAGCGGCAACGGCCGAGAGGATTATCGAGGCGAACCGGACACTGACGAGCGCGGTGCACACGCTGAGGGCGTATGCGAGGGAGGCGAAGGAAGCAAGCCAGGCAGGAGAAAAAGCGATTGCTCCGCGTGAGACTGCTCGGCCTTACTCCGCTGCCATGATCTCTCAGGATGCGCGGCGGGAAATGCAAAGCGGCCCGCCACGGCGGGCAGGCGTCGAGTTCCGGCAGAGTTCTGCGAACCCTGCCGGAATCCGCGAAGCGGACCGCCGCAGTCCAAGAAAGACAACTGCAGATTCCTCGTCCGGTAGGACGATCCACGACGCAAACAGCGCGTCGCTGGCCACAGACGGACTCCGCAGAATTATGGCGACGGAGTCCGGCGATGCCCGCCTAAAGGCGGCCGCTACAAATGCAAGTGCGGCGACAGGAATTCCGTGGGCGGTTGTGGCGGCGGGAATTTACGCGGGAATCGCATTTCTGCTGCTGGCGCGGCTGCTGCTCGGATTGGTGTTGAGTCACAGGCTGGCGCGGCTATCGGAAAGAATCACAGATGCGGATGCGCTGAGGAAGCTGCGATTCCGCGCGTACGCTTCGGGGCTGGAGACGGTGCCGAGGCTGGCCGAATCGGAACTGGTCTCGGTGCCGGCGACGCTGAGCGTATTTCGTCCGCTGATTTTGCTTCCCGCACACTGGCGCGAATGGGACGAGGCGAAATTGGACGCCATCCTCGCGCACGAAGTCTCGCACGTCGCGCGGCGCGATTCGCTGACGCAGCGGATTTCGCTGATTCATCGAGCGGTTTTCTGGTTCAGCCCGCTGGCGTGGTGGCTTGACCGCAAACTCAACGAGCTGGCGGAAGAGGCGAGCGATGAAGCGGCGCTGGGCGCGGGCGCGGACAAGAACCATTACGCCGAAACGCTGCTGGGCTTCTTTGCGGACCTCGAAGCAGCGTCCGGGCGCGTGTGGTGGCAGGGCGTTTCGATGGCTTCGGATGGCAGTCGCGCGGGACACGCGGAAAAGCGAGTGGAGCGAATCCTCGCGTGGGGAGGGAGCATTTCGATGAAGAAATCGCTGGTTGTGGCGCTAGTTGCGCTTGCAGCGCCGGTGATTTTCCTGGCTGCGGCGGTGCATCCGGTGGTCGTTTACGGGCAAAGCGCGCAGGACAAAGCGCAAAGCGACTCGAAGAACGTGGTGGTGCCGGGCGGGTCGAAGGCTCCGGCATTGCCGAACGCGCCGAAGGGTGGAGTGACGGCTCCAGCGGCTTTGGCGACATCCGCACAGCCAGCGCTTATGGCTGTACCCGGCGCGCCCGAGCATCCGCCGCTTCTTCCAGGTCCGATCGCAGACGTGCCGGCAGCACCGGGCGCCGCTCCCGTCGCGCCTGCAATGGCGGCAGCGCCGCAAGGAGGCGTCTTGACACCGCCAATGCCGCCGACTCCGCCTGTCGCAGCCATCGCCGGTTATGGGGGCTATGGGCGGCAATCGGATGACGCAAGGGCGGTACAAGAAGTGGAAGCGCAGGTGCGCGCGGCGAAGAAGCAGCTGGAGGAAGCCGATGCGGCTTCACGACCCGATCCTGACAATGTGCGCGAAGCGCAGGAAGTACTCAAGGATGCCGAAGAAGGGCTGACGGACGCGCAGGCTGCGATGAAGGAAGCGCAGGAGCAGGACCACGACAATACCGTCATCAATGGCAATTTCAACTCGGGCTGGGGACTGCGCTACGTGATGATGTCCGCCAACTCGAATGAAGTCAGCATGACGGGCTCGGAGGAGGATTTGCAGCACGCGCGGAATCTCCGCAAGAAGATCAATGGCGATTTCATCTGGTTTGAGCGCGACGAGAAGTCGTACATCATCACGGACGGGGATTTCATCGCCAAAGCGAAGGCGCTGTTTGCGCCGGAGGAAGCGCTGGCGAAGCAGCAGGACGAACTCGGGCGGCAGCAGGATGAACTCGGGCGGCAACAAGATGCGCTCGGCGAAAAAATGGATGGCGTGAAGGTGAAGATCCGCGACATAACGCCGGAGCTGGAGCAAATCCGGGCGCGCATGAAGGAACTCGAATCCACGGGAGCCACGCAGACGGAGCTTGGACAGCTGCAATCGAGGCTCGGCGAGCTGCAGAGTGAAGTCGGGCATTCGCAATCCGAGGCGGGCGTGAGCCAGTCTGAAATTGGGCGGCAGCAGGGTGAATTGGGACGCAAGCAGGGGGAGCTAGGGCGGCGTCAGGGAGAATTGGGGCGGCAGGAGGGCGAACTCGCGAAGAAAGCGTCGCGGGAATTGCGCCAGATGTTTGAGGATGCGGTCGCGAAGGGAATCGCGAAGCCAGAGTAAGGCAGTGATGAGTGACCCGCCTACGCCAAGGCTACGGCGGGCAAGCAAGTGACGAGTAATGAGAAGGAGCGGAACATGAGCAGATACCGTGTGAGCAACCGGATGTTATTTGGTGCGGCCGCGACAATCGTTCTCGGGATATGCGGCGCGCTGGCGATCGCACAGGCACAGGCGAATCATGCAAACGACACGTTCATGGTCGCCAGCCGCAGCGACGGCAGGAGAGTGGATATGCACGTCGAAGGCAGGGGAGATCACTGCTGGGCGACCACTTCCGATGACCATGGAGTCGGCATCGCCATGGGCGACAACAAGTGCGAATTGTGGGATGAAGACGTGGACGACGAAGCATCGCTTTATGCCAAGGTTGCGCCGGACAAAATCACGTTTCGCATCAACGGAAAGTCCTACACGGTTGGCGACTCGGACACAGTGAAGCGCGCGCGCGGCTTGTTCGACCCACTCGTTTCGATTGAGGAGCAGCAATCGGAGCTGGGCGCGAGGCAGCGGGGATTAGGCGAAAAGCAGCGCGAACTGGGCCGGCAGCAGAGGGAAGTGAAAGTCAAGGTGCCGGACATGGGCGCGGACATCCAGAAAGTCGAGGCGGAGGCCAAACGGCTGAACACGCAGGGCGGGACGCAGTCGGAACTCGGCGATTTGCAATCGGAGCTCGGCGAATTGCAGAGCCGTGTGGGCGATTTGCAATCGCAGGCAGGAGAGCAGCAGTCGAAGGTGGGCGACCAACAATCGGAACTGGGGGATCAGCAATCCGCGCTGGGCGATCAGCAATCTGAGCTAGGCGATAAGTCTGAGCACATGGCAAAGGACCTCGCGGAAAAGGTGCGCGAGATGCTGACGCAGGCGATTCAGAACGGGACGGCGAAGCCGGAACAGGCGCAGTGACGAATCACAAGTGACAAGAAGTGGTCAGTGACCAGTGATCAGCGGACAGAAACCAATCGAAGTTGGCCAGTGGCTGCATGTAAAGGATAGCGAAAATTACCGAACGACAATCAGTGCGGAACTATCGCGATCTGGTTGTATGGCAGAAGGCGATGCAGATCGTCGAAGAGGTTTACGCTCTGACTGCCAAATTCCCCGCGGATGAACGATTCGGGCTGATTGCTCAGCTTCGCCGGGCGGCTGTTTCTGTTCCGTCGAACATTGCCGAGGATCAGGCGCGCCATACCAGCCGTGAATTCGTACAGTTTATTTCGCACGCGGAGGGTTCTCTCGCGGAAGTAGACACGCAATTGACACTGGGCAACCGGCTTGGCTTTTGTCTGGCGGCGGACACCGCACCAGTATTCTTGCTGGTCGAGGAAGTTCGAAAGTGCTGATGAGTTTGCGCAGCCGCCTGAATGGCCAGAGGCGATAAGCTGTTGCTGGCTGGCCCCTCATCACTGACCACTGACCACTTGCGGACGCGAGGCGAAAAATGAATGCGCTGATTCAGGATATTCGTTACGGGCTGCGGATGCTGGGGAAATCGCCCGGGTTCGCCGCCGTGGCGATCCTCACGCTGGCGCTGGGCATCGGCGCGAATGCCGCGATTTTCCAATTGATTGACGCCGTCCGGCTGCGCACGCTGCCCGTCAAAGACCCGCAAACCCTCGCCATCATTCATCTGGACACGAAGCACTGGGGCTCGGGCAACTTCAACGGGCCTTACGCCAATTTCACGTTTCAACTGTGGAAGCAAGTTCAGCAGAGGCAGGAGGCGTTCTCAAACACTGCGGCGTGGGGCGAGCAACCTTTCAACTTGGCGCGTGGCGGCGAAGTGGACAAAGCGCAGGGAATCTTTGTCGGCGGAGACTTTTTCCAGACGCTCGCCGTGCAGCCGATGATGGGACGCCTGATATCCGGCGACGACGATCAGACGGGTTGCGCGGGCGGCGTGGACATCAGCTATTCCTTCTGGCAGCGCCGGTACGGCGGAGCAGCATCGGTGATTGGCAGGGAGGTGACGCTCGAAGGGCATCCGTTTCCGATACTCGGCGTCACGCCGCCGAGCTTCGAGGGGATTTCGGTTGGAAACCGGTTCGACGTCGCTCTGCCCATTTGCGCGGAGCCGATTATCGGCGGCCCGTTCAGCCGCATAACTGGCGACAGACCCCAGGAATCGTGGTGGCTCTCCGGAATTGGACGGATGAAGCCCGGCTGGACACTGGAACGAGCGACGGGGCAGCTTAACACCATAGTATCCGCCGCGCTGCACGAAACCGTTCCTCCGCAATATGACGCTGAGGGAGTGAAGCATTATTTGGCTTACTCGCTCGAAGCGCGGCCGGCGGCCAACGGATTTTCAGAGTTGCGCGAGGATAATTCCACGTCGCTCTGGCTGCTGCTGGGGCTTTCCGGCTTGGTGCTGCTGATTGCCTGCGCAAATCTGGCGAACTTGATGCTTGCGCGCGCGAGTTCGCGCGAGCGGGAAATCGCCGTGCGGCTGGCGCTGGGAGCTTCGCGCGGGAGGTTGATAGGGCAATTGCTATCGGAGAGCGCGCTGCTCGCCGTCGCCGGGGCGACCGCGGGAGGAGTTCTCGCGGCGGCGCTGAGCCGGTCGCTCGTGGCATTCATCTCGACGCCGGACAATCCGATTTTTCTCGACATGTCCACGGACTGGCGCGTATTAGGATTTGCCGCGGGCCTTGCCGCGCTCACGACGATTCTTTTTGGCCTGGCACCGGCGATTCGAGCGGGGAACGCTTCGCCCGGCTCCGTGCTGAAGACCGGAGGGCGCGGAATGACGACGGGCCGCGAGCGCTTCCGCTTGCAACGCATCCTTGTGGCTTCGCAGGTCGCTCTGTCGCTTGTGCTGCTGGCGGGAGCGCTGCTGTTCGCGCGCAGCCTGCGCAACTTGCTGACGCGCGATCCCGGTTTTCAGCAAAATGGGATGCTGGTCGCCAATGTGGACTATACGCGGCTGAAATTGCCCGCGGCGCAGCAGGAGCCGTTCGAGCGCGATTTGCTGGAGCGCATCCGCGCGATTCCCGGCGTGGCGGCCGCGGCCGCTTCGAATCGCTCGCCGGTCAGCGGAAGCACAAGTAACGATTGGGTTCTCGACGACAAGGGCGGTCACCCGAATGGCGCTTCCTGGGAGGATTACGTCACCCCGGGATATTTCGGCGCCATCGAAAATGCGATGCTCGCGGGGCGGGATTTCAATTCCACCGATAGCGCGGCTGCGCCCAAGGCCGCCATCATCAATCAGACGTTCGTCAAAAAATTCCTGAACGGCGCGGAAAATCCGATTGGCATGCGGTTTCGCGTGTGGGCGCAGCCGGGCGAGGCGCCTCGTTATTACAACGTTGTCGGTGAAGTGAAAGATTCGGTCTATAACGACATGCACGAGCCCATCGTGCCCGTGATGTATTTCCCGCGGACCCAGCTCATGCCGCCGTTTGTTTATCCCGGCGCAGTGTTTCTCGTCCGTTCGCGCGCGGGCATGGGTGGCTTAGTCAGCGCGGTGAAAGACGCCATCGTCGGCGTGAATCCGGAAATTGACATTCAGTTCAAATTGCTGCCGGCGCAGGTTCGCGAATCGCTGGTGCAAGACGAACTGATGGCCACGCTGTGCGGATTCTTCGGCGCGCTGGCGGTGCTGCTGGCGGCGATTGGGCTTTACGGAGTGATTTCGTACACCGTGGCGCAACGCACCAATGAGATTGGCATCCGCATGGCGCTGGGCGCGCAGCGCTCCAGCGTGCTGCGGCTCATCCTGGGAGAAGTGGGGATACTGATCGGAATCGGAGTCGCCGCGGGAATCGGGCTGACGCTTGCGGGCAGCAAGACGGCGAGTTCGCTGCTGTTTGGATTGAAGCCGCGTGATCCGCTCACGCTTATCGTGGCCATCTTGATTCTTGCCGGAATCGGCCTGGCCGCCAGCTACGTTCCCGCGCGGAGAGCTTCGCGGCTCGATCCCATGTCAGCTCTCCGCTACGAGTAACGCGTTTGCTCTTGTAACCGCCGAAACGGCTCTATGGCGCGCAACCCAGTTTCTGGGGAAGCGACAGATTCACGAGCGTCGTGGGATCGGGGAAACTATACGCCCCGCCCAGCGCGCTCGACGGCGACTGGAATTCAAACCACTGCAGCAGCGCCTCGTTCTGCGGATGGTATGTCATTCCATTCAGCGGAACAGGGAACACCGCATTGGGCAGCCCCTCGATCACATCGCCGTCTTCCAGATTGTCCTGGCAATTCCCCCCGGACGTCCACCACGGCACAACGTCGTGAATGCCATCGAACGTCACGAACGGATCATTGAACGTCTCGGACATTTCATGGCTCGTGGCGGTCACGTCCTCGAACCCGCCGCCGAAAAGGCCGGGACTGATCCAGCTTGAATAATTCAGCACGAAAAATCTCGGCAGATTGCCGTTGCTGGGAATCCCAGGCTCGAAATCGAACGTGTGGAATCCGAGTATGCAGCACTGATTCGGATTCCCGTTCACGAAGAGGAAAGCGTTGGGAAAGAGAAACGTGGAAATGTCCTTGGTGGTGACTTCTCCCAGATTCTCGGCAGCTCCCACGGGCGTGCTGTTGTCAAACGGAAACGTGGAAGGGAACAACTCGTTGACGAAGGTGTTCGCGTCGATCAGCACGAACAAGCAGCATGTTCCATCGGGATTCAGGGCGAAACGGTAGGTGCCCCTAAGGAACACCATGACCTTTGTCGAAGCAACCGCGGGGCTCAGCAAAGTATGCCAATCGGATTTCTCCATCGAGAAGAACTCCGCGCGCTGAACGGCGTCGGTGTATTGCGTGGGAACGGGGCTGCTGGTCCAGTTCGTGTTCTGAAAAACGGGCGAATTCACAGTCGGCGCAATGAACGGCGTGACATCGTAGAAGAGCCGATGACCGTTCACAAATCTTGGGGATCCATCGGCGTTTCTTAAATCCAAAGACACGGGCACGATCGGAGCATTGATCGTTGTGGTGCCGCCGTGCTCGGGCGGCGCTCCCACCATGTTGTAATACCAGGTGACTTGCGGGTTCCCGTTTTGATCCACTCCACTCGCTTCGAAATGCTTGTTGAAATTTCGAATCGTATCGACATTCGCGATGCCGAAGGTCGCGTGTCCCTGGCCGTTTCGGTGGCCTCGTGGGCTCAGCGCAGCATGAATGGAGTTCTTATTCGACAGGAAGTTCGTTGGAACCTGATCGGATTCCTGGGCGAACGCGGTGACCGTCATTCCGAGCAGGGCGAGTACAACAGAGCATACTGCGCACGCTAGTTTTTTCATTGGTTGTCTCTCCATGGACGTTTGCGGGGATCCCACCGAGGCATATCCGGCCTCTTCAACCTGCCGCCGGGATTGTCGTTTTGAGCTTCCCCTATTGCGGCGCAGTCTAGCCTTCCCGTCCATTGATGTCAACCAGAGTCTCTGGTTGCGCAGGAATCGCGCATGGCGGCACCCTCAAGAAGAAACGTTCCTCCGAAGTTGCAGCCGTAGTTTCACCATGAGATGTGAAGCCTCTAGCGAGATTTTCTATTTCGCTTGCCCGCTTCTGGGCCAACATTTTTGGATCGAGCTTACATCCTAAATTTGCTCGGACGCGTCTGGATACAAGGCGTAGCTGCGACTTTATGAAAAACCCTGAGAGGGCACGACATGGGGGCACTGCTGCAAGATGTTCGGTACGGTCTTCGGATGCTGGCCAAATCGCCGGGATTCACGGCAATCGCGATACTGACGCTGGCCCTAGGAATTGGAGCAAACACCGCGATTTTCAGTTTGATTGACGCCGTGATGCTGCGTGCGCTCCCCGCGGAGAATCCTTCGCAACTGGTGCTCCTGAAGTGGGGAGCGAGGCATGCGCCGATCATTCACGGGTACATGTCATCGGGAGATTGCGTCAACGATCTCAAGTTCGGCGCGGCGAATCCTTCCGGATGTTCGTTTTCAGAGCCAATGTTCCGGGAAATCGTGGAGTCGAATACATTCGCGGGCGTGGCGGCGTTCGCCAACTCAAACAGGCTTGATTTGTCCGGGAACGGGCCGGCGAGCGTCATCGACGGTCAGGTTGTTTCGGGGGATTTCTTTCACACATTGGGGGTGAAGGCGGCAGCGGGGCGTTTGATCGAGCCGGGCGACGATTCGCCCGGAGCGGTATCGGTGGCCGTGCTGAATTATGGCTACTGGCAGAGCGCGTTCGGAGGCGCGCAATCGGCCCTAGGGCGCACGATTGAATTGAACAATGTACCCTTCACGATTATCGGCGTCGCGGAACAGCGATTCACCGGAATCACGCCCGGGAGCGATTACGACGTCTGGCTGCCGCTCGCGGATGCGCAGCGGATCACAGATCCGGCGCGCTGGGGAAACCGTCAAGGCGATGTTGCGTATTGGTGGCTTACGGTTGTCGGGAGACTGAAGGCGGGAATGGGGACGGCGCAGGCACAAGCGACGGTCAGCGGGCTCTTCCGGAACGAAATGCTACATGGAGCGGCGCCGCTTTTCGAGCGGGGCGGAGGGCCGGGAGGATCCGTCGTGCCGGGCGCACCGGGCGGAGGCGGTACACGCCAAATGATGGTGATGGGCGGTCCGCCTCCAGGGGCGGGCGCGCCAGCGCCGGGCCCAGGCAACGGGCCAGTTGTGATACCGCTCAAGCCCGGGCAAGCGAGTCAGGCGCCAGGAAACGCAGGGCCGCGCGGCGACATGGTATTTGGAGGGCCGATGGCGGGAGGAGGGCCGGTGCAGCTTCCTCCGCCTGCCGGAAAGCCGGGGGAATTTGTGAATAGACAATTGCCTGGACCGGACACGCGCGAGGCGCCGGTTAACGGCACAAGCGGAGTGCCGAAGGACGAAGCGGGCCAACCCGCCACGTTGTCCTCGCCCAGCGATGAGCCTACGTTAACGCTCATAAGCGCGCAATCCGGGCTGACCGGCTCGCGCACGCAATACTCGAATCCGTTGTACGTCTTGATGCTCGCGGTGGGGATCATTTTGCTGATTGCATGCGCGAACGTCGCGGGGCTGATGCTGGCGCGCTCGGCGGCGCGGCAAAAGGAGATGGCGGTGCGGCTGGTGCTGGGAGCGGGACGGGCGCGCGTGATCCGCCAGCTTTTGACAGAGAGCGTGATGCTCTCGGCGCTTGGTGGCGCGCTTGGGATCTTGTTTGCATACTGGGGAGCGCACGCCATCGTTTCGTTCGTCTCGAATAATCAGGCGCGACCGCTGGGATTCACGGCGGGAGTAGACACGCACGTGCTCGGGTTCACGATCGGCGTTTCGCTTTTCACGGGAATTTTGTTCGGCATCGCGCCCGCGTTTCGCAGCGCGCGAATTGACTTGACGCCTGCGCTCAAGGAAGGGGAGGGAGGAACAGCGGGCGCGAGAGGAAGATGGTTCAGCGCGGGAAACACGCTGGTGGTGGCGCAAATGGCGCTGGCGATTGTCGTGCTCGTTGGCGCGGGACTGCTGGTGCGGACGCTAGAGAATCTGCGCGCGATTGACGTTGGCTTTGATTCGCGCAACCTCGTCATCTTTGGAATCGATCCGTCGCTCGCAGGCTACAAAGACGCGCAGATCGACAGCTTTTACAATGACCTGCGCGAAAGGCTCGCGGAGACTCCGGGCGTCAAATCAGTGAGCTATTCCCAGATACCGCTGCTGAGCGGCGCCTTTACGATCATGGGCTTCCACTGGCCAGGAACGCCGCAAGACCAGCAATCGGAGGCAAACACGCTCGCCGTCGGGCCGGATTTTTTCCAGACGATGCAGATTCCATTTCTTGCGGGCCGCGGATTCAACGCTTCGGATTACGCGCAGGCCGCCGCGAATACATCGGCCGAGATCGCGGGAAGAGCGCCAAGCGCGGCGCCGACTCCGGCGATTGTCAATCAGATGTTCGTGGAGAAATTTATTGGCAAGGAGAATCCGCTGGGAAAACAATTCGGCGAATCGCCGGCGAGCGACATGGGCCCGGCAAGTCCCGGCTACGAAATCGTCGGCGTAGTTCGCGACGCGAAGTACAACAGCCTGCGACGGGAAATCAACCCGACGATGTACATACCGCAGAGCCGGTCCGGCGCGTCGTTCGAAGTGCGCACCGTCGCGCAGCCGGCGGCGATGGTTCCGGCCATACGCGACGTCGTCGCAAAGATGAACGCAAATTTGCCGCTCTTCAACGTGACGACGGAATCGGAGCAGATTGACCGGCTGCTGTTTCAGGAGCGGCTCATTGCGCGGCTGTCGGGCTTCTTCGGCATTCTTGCGCTGGCGCTGGCCTGCATCGGGCTGTACGGGCTGCTGGCATACGAAGTGGCGCGGCGCACGCGAGAAATCGGCATTCGCATGGCGCTGGGCGCGCAGCAATGGGACGTGCTGCGACTCGTCGTGAGGCAGGGAATCACGCTCGCCGTTGCCGGGGCGATTGCGGGGATCGGCGTGGCGCTGGCAGTGACGCGGTACCTTTCGACTTTTCTTTACGGCATCAGCGCGGCGGACCCGCTCACATTCGCCGCAGTCGCGGTCCTGCTCACGCTGGTTGCGCTTGCGGCATGTTACGTGCCGGCGCGGCGCGCGACGCGAGTGGACCCCATGGAGGCGTTGCGCTACGAGTAATTTGTCGGGCATCGCCCGTTGCCGCTGGGGATTCAAGCGAGTAAACTTTCGTCATGTCTAATCGCGTAGGGATTCTTGCGGCAGTGGCGGTGGCGCTCGTTGCGGGTGCGTCATTGGGCGATGCGGCGCGAGCGCAGTTCGGCAGCGTCACGTTGGACGTTCCGGCATACCATTCGACGCCGCCCGCCGCGGCGGGAAAGCTCGCCGCAACGCTGCCTCCGCGCGATTTCCCGAACGATCCCACAACCGAGCGCGCGTACGCCGCAGCGGCGAAAATCAAGCCGATTCTGTATCAAATGCCGTGTTACTGCCATTGCGACAAGGAAATCGGCCACACGAGCCTGCTGAGTTGCTATCAGGACCGGCATGCTTCCATCTGCAGCGTGTGCAAAATGGAGCTGTACTACGCGTACGTGGAAAGCCGCAAGGGAAAGACGGCGCTGGCGATTCGCACGGGCATCCTGCGCGGCGACTGGCAGAAAGTGGATATGTCGGAGTGGGCAACGCCGTATCCGAGCGCGCCTTCGCACCCCGCAAAAACTCCCGCGCCCAAGAGTTGAAGCGGCGCAGTCGCTTCCATGTGCTGACTCCGCGCACTAACTCATCCGCAACGCCAACCCGCAGGTCTATTGACGCGCTCTCCGTGCCGCAGCATCATAACTCCTACAAGAGCAGAAATCTTTCCGAGGTGTGGCCATGGCTCAGGCAACCGTGAGCAGCGCGACGGCGGGAAAGAGTTATCCGAAAAAGGCGAAGGAGCCGCGCGTCGCCAAGAAGATTCGCGTCACGGTGCAGGGAATCGATTCGAACGGAAACACGTTCAAGCAATCGGTGCAGACAGTAAACATCAGCCGAACCGGCGCGCGGCTCGACGGCCCGTGCTGCCTGCGTGGGCCGGGCGAAGTGATCGTCGTGAAGCGGCGGTGGAAGAAAGCAAAGTTCCGCGTGGTGTGGGTTGGCCCATTTGGCTCGCCCGAGTCCTGCCAGATTGGCATCTGCCTGGTCGAGCCGAACAAGAAAGTGTGGTAAGCCAGGAGTTCAGGCGTGCATGGCGTTGCCGGCCGGCGCTTCCGCCTTTTCGATGCGAATTTCAGAAAGCCCTGCAATCAAATTTCCCGCCCAGCGGTAAACATTGTTGTCCCGGACAACCTGCCGCATTCGCCGCATGCGTTCCTGGCGCTCGCGCGGTTCCATTTCGAGCGCGGTGTGAATCGCGTCGGCGATTTGTTCGGTGTCGTAAGGATTCACGACAAAAGCGTCTTGAAGTTCCCGCGCGGCGCCAGTGAATTCGCTGAGGATTAGCGCGCCTTCCGCGTCATCGCGCGCGGCGACAAATTCCTTCGCCACAAGATTCATTCCGTCGTGCAGCGAAGTGACCAGGCAGACGTCGGCCGCGCGATAATACGGCTCGATTTCCTGGTGGCTGTGATGCTTGTTGCGCAGCACGATGGGTTTCCATGAGCTGGTCTGCAATTTCCAGTTGATGCGTTCGGCCTCTTCTTCCACCTCGCCCAGGAGATCGTGATACCGCTTGATGTGCGTCCGGCTGGGCGCGCCAATCTGCACGAACGTGAACTTCTCGCGGTAAGCGGGGTATTTCTCGAAGAAGCGTTCGATGGCGCGGAAGCGCTCGAGAATTCCCTTGGTGTAATCCACGCGATCCACGCCGATGCCGAGGAAGCGGGCGTTCAGACCGAGATTCTTCATCAGCTCCGCGCGCAGGACGTACGGGGACTTGCGCGGTTCTTGCGCCTGAGCGGGCTCCGGGAATTCGACGCTGATGGGAAAGGCGCGGACCTGCGTCATGTGACCTTTGCGCCGCACGCTGAAATGTTCCCATTCCACCTGGGACTCAATGGCGCGCTCGACGGTGTCCAAGAAATTGTTGGAGTGCGCTTGAATGTGGAAGGCGATCAAATCGGCCCCGAGCAGGCCATCGAGCAATTCGCCCTGCCACGGGCAGATGCGCACTGCCTCGGGATTCGGCCAGGGGATGTGCCAGAAGATGGCCACGCGGGCGTCGGGCCGCGCTTCCTTGATCATGCGCGGGAGCAGAGCGAAGTGATAGTCCTGCACCAGGACAATCGGTTCGTCGACGCCGGCCATTTCCTCCAGAACCGCGCGGGCGAATTTGGAATTTGCAGCCTGGTAGCAAGCCCAGTCGCGGGCGCGGAACAAGGGCCGCGTGTGGGCGATATGGCAGAGCGGCCAGATACCTTCGTTCGCGAAGCCATAATAATAGCCTTCCTCCTCTTCCTTGGTCAGCCAGACGCGGCGGAGCGTGTATTCGGGCTGGTCGGGAGGGACCCGGAGCGAGTCGCGCGAGTCCACAGTCTCGCGGTCTGCGTTTCCGGAGCCGTGAGCGATCCACCTGCCATTGCACGCGCAGAGAATCGGCTCGAGCGCCGTGACGAGGCCGCTCGCCGGAACGCTCACCTCGACCGCGCTGCCGCGGCGAACATGCATGTAAGGCTCGCGGTTGGAGACGACGATGAGCGGATTCTGCTGCAGCTTGCCGCGGATGTGAGCGCGAAGGCGCTCGGCAGTCCACAGCGATTCGCCCGCAACGCGCAACTGCGCTTCCTGTTTTGCGGCAGCACGCGCCGTCTCCAAGCTTCTCACGAGATTCGTCACTTCCTGTTCGAGAGGGCCGAGCGCATCGCCAGCCTTTGGGCGCGGTTTCCGCAACAAATTGCCGCGGCGCACTTCGCGCAGCCACTGCGTTGTGCGGGCCATGGGGCTCAGGATGCTCCAGCGGATAATCAGCAGGATGACGACGGCAATCAGGGCGACCTGGCCAAGCGCGCGCAAGAATGTGTCGCGCCATTGGTGCTCGCCCTGGCCACGGAAGGGAGTGGTGTCGTATTCAACCAGGAGGCGGCCAAGCAGTTTCCCGTCGCGCTCCACGGGGAGCACGTAGGCCAGGAGGCGTCCGCGCACATTGAAAAAAGCGCCTAAGCCATCTCTCGGGGGCGCGGTTGCTGTTTGTACAATCGCACGCCGCGCCAAGTCCTCGTCGGTGCGAACCGTTTTCGCCAGGATTCTGCCATCCGTATCGTAAACGGCCACGCCAGCCAGGTGATCGCGCGTCTCGTATCGCAGCGCCAGCCGTTCCAGCTCCGCACGCGAACCGGATTCCAATGACGGCCGCAGCGCCTCGCCCAAGTTGTCCGCCGTCCGCGCGACTTCTCTTTGCATTTGCTGCTGCAGAGCGCGCGCGACGCCGCGTACCTGCAAGTAGGCGAAGAGGAAGGCCACGGCGGCGATGCCAACGACAAGTGAAACAACCAGTTTCAGCGTGAGTTTCATAGGAGCGCCGTGTTGCTCGGTTCCGATCAACTACGGGCCGAATCGCGGTACCCAAGGGGCCTGAGGGCTGGAGAGCCAATGGGTTCAGGTATCAAGAATGCCGTATTGTATGGTTGAATTTCAAGCAGAATCGGAAGTCTTTCGCACAGGAGGCCGAGGCACGAAAAACGCACAAACGTCTTTCGAGATGATGGGGACCTGTCGAACAGCCGGAAGAGAAAGTCATGCCGGGGCAGCCTTCCCCTTTTTGTCGCGGACGCCCGCCCCGGCCAGCCGCTCATCCCCCGAACGCGCCCGCTCACGGGGGAGCGTTTAGGAGCCGGAGTTCGGCGGAGGAGTGATGCGGGCTCGGACGACGATGTTCTTCCCGCTATCGACACGGTAAGTGATATCGGCCATCGCGCCTTCGACTATCTTGCCGTCCACGACAGAATCCTTATCCGTCGTAAAGGTCATCGGGTCCACAGAGACCTTCGATTTTTGGACTTCCACTGTGAACTGCGTATCCGAAACGGTTGCAATTTTGCCGGACGCTTGCAGAGTTTTCTGTTGGTCTTGCGCTTGGCTCGCTGCCTGCCTGGCCTCGCGGTGTGCCCGCGTTGCAGGGGAGACCCATATGACGCTCACGAGGACCAGACCAGCCGTTGCAGAGAGGTAGGACTTCAAAGTTTCATTCATCGAACACCTCAGATCGGTTGTTTGCGGGCGGGTCAAGCGGATAAGCAGCAACAATCGTGCCAAAGGAATTGTTTTATGCGTAGAGCCTTAACAATGAGTAATTTGGAGCTTGTTTCTGGGTTGATCCGCGACTTTTAGGCGGAGGGACATAGGGGAATTCTTCCAGCAACTGCGTCCTTTTTGCCCAGCGCGACATACGTCCATGCACAATGCCGCGCGCAATGGGAAGAAGATGCCCCTGCTTTCGCCGCTGTTTCCGTTGCGGAACAGAGATCCGGCAATGAAGCCGCCTTCAGACAGCCTCTTTGGCGAGTTCCTGAAGAGCCGATGTAACGAGAACCATTTCCCGTTCGAGCGCGGCCAGGGCTTCGCCCAGCCCTTCCTGCTTTCCTTCACGCCCCATGGATTCCAAGTTCTGCGCGGCAGTCACGGCACTCTTCGCGCTAAACACACTGAGGGATCCTTTCAAGCTATGCGCCGCCTTCATGACTTCGCCGGGGTTTTTCGCAGCGACCGCCGCCCGGACCGCCGCCAATTGCGCCGGGGAATCGGTCAGGAATGTCCCGATAACCGATCTGAGAAATTCGGCATTGTTGTCGAAGGTTTCGAGAACGGCTTTCCTGTCCACCACGAGTTCGTTCATGTTGTTCTCATTTCGCGTCCGCGAGCTGTTTCCTCTTGGACCGGGCTAACAGAGTCTTGATGCGGGCCACAAGCCGCCGGGGTTCCACGGGCTTCAAGACGTAATCATCGGCGCCAGCAGCCAGCGCTCGAGTCTCATCCTCAATCGTATTTCCGGATGTGAGCATCAGGATGGAGATATCCTGAGTCTGAGCGTCGGCACGAAGCGCCTTTACCATCTCCACCCCATCCATGACTGGCATGCTGCAGTCGGTCACGATGATCCGAGGCAGCGCGCGCTTTGCTGCCGCTAAACCAATCTGTCCATTTTCGGCGACGACGACCGCGAATCCCTCGAGCTCCAGGAAATACTTCACCACGGAAGTGATGGTGCGATCGTCTTCAACGATCAGTACCAGTTCCTTGCTCCCGGACTGACCCCCTCCTTGGTTTGGGGGCGGGTCCGGAGTTGGTTTGATGGCTGTTTTTGGCACATTATCTCGGGAAATGGCGGCTTGGCCATGCGGAGCAGCGCCCTCGGTTTCAGCGCTTGCGTCCGAGTCATCCAACTTTACGACCTGCAGAACTGCATCCAGCGTCGTCAGGCCTTGCGCTGCTTTCCCAATTCCGTCCTCGAGCAGTGTGCGCATGCCCGCCGCACGCGCCGCCCTTCGAATTTCGTGTTCCGGCGCACGGCGGCTTATGAGTTCGCGCAGCTCGTCGTTTATCACCAGCAATTCATGGATCGCCAGGCGTTTCTTGTAGCCCGATTGCCCGCACTTTTCACAGCCCGTCCCGGCAAGCCATCTCCCCGTGGCGGGCAACCGATCGGGGCCGCCCAGCCTTTCCACGATTTCGTCACTCGGAGCTTTCGGAGCCGCGCAGAAGAGGCATGTCCGGCGAACCAAACGCTGCGCTAGAATCCCGAGCAACGCCGAGGCTACGAGAAAGGGCTCGATCCCCAAATCGAGAAGCCGGCTTACAGTGGCCGGCGCGTCATTAGTGTGCACGGTGCTCAGCAACAAGTGGCCGGTCTGCGCCGCTTGCAAAGCGATGTCCGCAGTCTCCTGGTCCCGGATCTCGCCAACGAAAATGATGTTCGGATCCTGGCGGAGAATCGAGCGCAAGCCTCCGGCAAAGGTCACGCCGGCCTTGGTGTTGATTTGCACCTGGTTCACGCCGTCGAGGTGGTATTCAATGGGGTCCTCAATCGTGATGATGTTGTTCGTCGCCGATTTCACCCAGTTGAGCGAAGTGTATAGCGTCGAGCTCTTTCCGCTTCCCGTCGGCCCGGTGACCAGAATCATCCCCTGCGGGCGCGACAGCAGCGACTGCAGGGCCTGAAGGTTTTCGGGGGTGAGATCCATTTGATCCATCGTCATCTGCGCCCTTTTCTGGTCCAGGAGGCGCACGACCACCTTCTCTCCATATTGAGTCGGCAAGGTGGAAACGCGCAGATCGATTCGCTTTCCCTCAAAGCGCAACTGGCTCCGGCCATCTTGAGGACGCCGGCGATCCGAAATATCCATCCCGGAGATGATTTTCAGGCGGGAGATAGTGGCATCTTGAAGGTGCTTGGGAATTCGGAAGACGTCGTGAAGCAGGCCGTCCACGCGCTGGCGAATCAGCAAGGTTGCTTCCTTCGGCTCGACGTGAATGTCGCTGGCACCCTCCTTCGCGGCGCTGCTCAGCATCAGATTGACGAGCCGGATGACGGGAGCCAGTTTCGTATCCTTCACCAGCTTCGCCGCATCGATATCGCCGTCTTCCTGCCCTAGCGCCACTATCTCGCCTTCGGGAACGGCGGCTGTCAAACTCTCGTAACTTTCCTCCGCCTCGACGGCCTCCGAGTGAAACTTGCCCAGCAACGTCAGAATGGAAGTCTGGCTGGCTACCACCGGGACCACATCCTTGTTTGTTTGAAACATCACATCCTGGATCGTCGAATAATCCAGGGGGTCGGCCATGCCCAGCCGGAGGGATTTGCCCTTCGAGCTCAAAGGGACAACAAGGTGGGCCTGACAGAATTTGGCCGGAAGCAAGGATTCGAGGTCAGCCGGAATCTCGGGCAGTTCCGCGGGCAAGCTCTCCAGGCGGAATCCTTTCGCTACGGCGGCACAGGTGGTGGTCTCGTCGGCCAGTTTCAGGTCGGACAGCGCCTTGCAGAAGGAAACACCGGTTTTTGCTTGAAGCTCCAACGCGCGGTCAAGCCCCTCGGAGTCGATGATTCCCTGGCGAACCAGGAGTGCGCCAATGGGGCTGGATCTACTCATGGTTGAGTCCCGCTAATCCGTCGCGTGTGCAGCGATCCGTCCACATCGATCCCGGATAGGGGTTCGGTCCGGTCAAAGTTCAACGTGTGTTTCATGCGTGTCCGTTTCGTACGCCGATAGTTCCACACAGGCCCGCAAAGAGGAGAGGGACAGCACGCGGACACAAACTTCGTACAAGAAAGGGGTGACTACAGTTTACCTGAAAGCACGAACGATGCAAACCGTTTCACGAGGTAAATTGCGCAGTTGGAAACAGGAGCGCCCCATACCTATCAGATCAGGCTCAACTCGCATATCTTTACCTCCCTTGACGTCCCGCGGCCGCGAAGTTACGCTCTGTTGCTGCCGAGCGCAACACAGACCGTCGAAAGCAACAGCGGCGAAGGCGACCTCCCAGCTGGAACGACGCGACCCAGTAGGAGCCAACACGGATCATTTCCGATTTTATCGCGGGCCCTGAGCGGAAGCTTCTCGCGCCCGTCTGGCACACCGTGATTCTTGTGTTGTTTCTGTTTGCGTTCTCCGCCGTCGGGTACTTCACGACGCGCCGGTTCACTCACGCAGGGCCGGGCAGCGCGACGCCGACACCAGCTCAATTGATTCCCACGTACGCGCTGACGTTCGCCTTCGAATGGGTGCTTTTCTTTTTCGTTTACTGGGGAGAGAAGCGCTACAGCGGCGCAACGGTGCGCGAGCGAATCGGCGGGCACTGGGCGAGCGGGAAAGACGTGTGGCGCGATATCGGGTCGGCACTGGGACTCTGGATACTTCTGGCAATCGTCGTCGGCACAGTGAATCAAATTCTGAAGCCACAGGGCAGGGAAGTCGTGTTCAAACTGCTGCCGACAGCGGCCTGGCAACTGATTCCGTGGATGCTGATTGCCACCTCCGCGGGTTTCTGCGAAGAATACGTATTCCGCGGCTACCTGATGGAGCAGCTCAGGCGCCTGACGGGAGTCGGCTGGCTTGCCATAGTCATGCAAGCTGTCGTGTTCGGTTTTTCGCACGGATATCAAGGCTGGGCGTTGATGTTCTCGATTTTTCTGCTCGGAACGGGGCTGGGGATCGCGGCGCACATGTTGAAAAACCTGCGAGTGGTGATGATTACGCACACGTGGATCGATACTCTCGCGGGAGTGGGCGGTTTTCTAGCGCATCATTTTCATGTCCCGATTTGATCCTGCGATCGTGAGCAAGCGTAATTCGTCGCACTCCCAGCACGGTCAATTGTTCATGGGAGAGCGACTGCCGAAAACTGGAGCATCGCACGTCATCGAAACGGAGCGGCTGCTGCTGCGCCGCATGACACCGGAAGACGCGGACGCGCTTTACGCCGTGCTCGGTGATCCCGTCTCGATGAAATACTATCCCGATGCCTTCTCCCGCGATGATGTCAACCGCTGGATTGCATGGTGCATCGCCAGCTACGCGGAGAATGGATATGGCCTCTACGCCATGGTGCTGAAGTCCACGGGCCAGGTCATCGGCGATTGCGGACACGTTCGCCAGGACGTTGATGGCGTGACGGAAATCGAGATCGGCTACCACGTGCTCCGGTCGCTGCAAGGGCAGGGATACGCCACGGAAGCAGCGCGCGCGTGCGTGGAGTACGGATTCACGAAGCTCGGCGCGAAACGAATGATCTCGCTGATTCGGCCGGAGAATGCGGCATCGAGGCGCGTCGCGGAGAAGGCGGGGATGAAAGTGGAAAAAGAAATCATCCGCAAAGGCAACGTCCACTTGGTCTACTCGATTACACGGTTGACGTGAATTTCCTCTATTCGTGAATGCGCTGGAGTGGCTAAGTTGGGTGACTGCTATAACGGTGTAAAAAACACACTGTAGAGCTTCATTCGAGGCAGCATCGCCTGGGTCCGACCTGCTGTAACCTCCTGACCAGACACAGGTTAGTTATATTTTTCGGTTGGCAGAATGCTTGCAGCGTATGGCGGCGTGCCATCATGCAAACAGGCCGCAATTGGCCGCATCTAAGACCGAAAGGGAATCCATCACAATGAGGTTGGTCAGGCGTGCATTGATGATTCTTTGCAGTGGGACGATTTTCGCGCCGCAAATTTTCGCGCAGTCAGGGACGAGTCCCGTGAAACCTGCGACTAATACCCCCGCGAGTCATTTTCTCTGGACTGAGGAATTCAACGGGAGCACGAATTCGGAAGGCGATTTCATGGAGCTTGATTCGACTGTGGGCCGCGTTTTCTCGCCGCACTTCGGGATTGACGCAGGCATCCCGATTGACTTCTCACGCGCCACAGTGACGAATTCCACGGGCAGCACATCGACGCGCACCTCGAGCGGATTGGGCGATGCATATTTGCAGCTCCGATTTGCTTTCGCGAATCCGGCGCTCAATTACAAATCGGTGGTGACGGGCGCTGCGCCAACTGGCAGCAAAGATTCCGGCTTTTCGACGGGTCACGCCACGTATGACTGGACGAATCATTTCGACCGGAAATTCGGACGCTGGAATCCGTTTGCCGAAGCGGGCGTAGGCAACTCGATTCCGGAACGCTTTATTTTCCAGCGGCCATTCGCGTCGTTTGGGCACGTCGGGCACTTTCAGGCCGGCACGGGTTTTCAGATCTCGGACTGGCTGGGCGTCTCGGCGTCTGCTTATGACGTAGCGCCGTGGGGCAATCAGACGATTTTTAGCCGCGTTGTCGGCGCTGGCGGCCCGCCCGCAGGAAAGGGAGGGCACGGACGCGTTTTTAATCTGGCGAATCAGACAAGCGGCGGCTCGAGCCTTTCCGCGGACAACGGTTTTAATAGCGAAGCGGACTTGAGCATCGGCTCGATTCTGGATTTCAGCACGGGCTACAGCCACAGCGTGCATTTCGATCTCAACACGCTTTCCTTTGGGGTGGGTTTCAATGTGTCGGAAATCCTGCGCCGCAGCCGCGCGGGGAAGTGAACGGATTTAGATCTCGCAATAGGGAGGGAACCATGAAGAAAAAACTGCCTGGATGTCTTTCAATAGCGGCGGCCGGTCTCTGGCTGATTGCTCTGCCTGCCGCAGCGCAGAAGCCGAGCGGCGCAGGGCAGGGAGGCCGCCCGCCGGGCGCTGGCGCGTCCGGGTCGCATGAACCGATGGGCATGGGCAGCACCATGAGCGGAAAAACGAACAACGGCCACTCGAACACAAAGGCGGGCACTTCGGCGATGGGCCCGAAGGCGCCCGGTGATTTGCTCGCGCAGAATAAGCAGCTCTCGTCGAAACTCGAGCCGCTGGCTGGCTGCGCCACCGGCGACCTCACGTGCCTGCAGACCGCGGCGATGGGCTACAAGAACCTGGGGCGATTCGTCTCCGCTGTTCATGTATCCAACAACCTGGACATTCCGTTCGCGCAACTCAAATGCACGGAGCTTGGCGGGCAGTTCTGCACGCCTCCGACGACCGCGAGCGGCATGAGCCTGGGCCAAGCGATTCACACGATCAAGCCGACGCTTAGCTCCACGGACGTGAAGAACGAGACGAGCAAGGCTTCGAAGCAGACTCACGGAGATATGTCGAAGTCTTAGGCAAACCGCAAAACAGCGTCAGAGCAGGGAAGGGCCGACGATTGAGTTCGCCGGCCCTTTTCCGTTCATGACGGTCTCTCCCTTGTGAAAGAGCTAGTAGCGATGGATTGCGACGTGCTTGTGGTGCGCGTATACTCGGCGGCAAGTAGCCGTTGCGCTAATCATCCTTGGGAGGCCATATGAAACCGAACCGCATCGCCATCCTTGCCGCGGGAACAATTCTTTTGACTGTCGGCGTCCAGAGGACCGTGGTAGCTCAGCAGACGCTTTCGAGCATGGATCGCGCGCAAGTAGAAGAGATGCTAAGCACGATCCACGACGCCATGAAGAAGGATTACTACGACCAAACATTTCACGGCGTGGACATGGACGCGCGCTACCAGAAGTATGAAACGGCGCTCAAGGGCGCACCCACACTTGGCGAAGCATTTCATGTGGTCGCCGCATACCTGTCTGGCCTGCATGATTCGCACACTTTTTTTGTGCCGCCGTCCATCAACTATCGCTTTGATTATGGCTTCCGAATGCAGATGATCGGCGACCGCTGCTTCGTTACTGAAGTGCGTCCCGGATCCGACGCCGCGAGCAAGATCCATCCCGGTGACGAGATATTGAAGATGGGTTCCTACAGCGTCAGCAGAAAGGATTTTCACGATGTCGACTACTACCTGAACTCACTCTCTCCGCAAGGCGCGCTGGAAATGCTGCTGCGGGATCCTCAAGGCGCGACGCGGAACGAATTGGTGCGCACAAAGTTCATTAGCGGAAAGAAAGTCGTTGACCTGACCATCAGTACTGGCGATACGGGTTTCTGGGATTTGATTCTCCAGCGGGAAAGCATGAGCCATTTATTGAGAGAGCGTTCGGCTGAAATCGGCGATGTGCTCATCTGGAAGATTCCGGCATTCAATATGTCTCCCGACGAGATTGACGCCATGATCGGCAAGGCCAATAAGCACGCCGCGCTCATCATTGATCTTCGAGGCAATCCTGGGGGATTGATTGACAGGCTCACTTATTTGACTGGGTCTTTTTTCGAGCACGAAGTCACTGTCGGCAGCCCCATCGGGCGGAAGCACGAAAAGGATGTTGTTGCGAAGCCTCACGGAAAATCCTTTGCCGGTAAACTCTACGTGCTCCTTGATAGCCGTTCGGGGTCAGCATCCGAACTTTTTGCACGCACCATTCAGCTCAATCACAGAGGAGCCGTGGTCGGCGATCTCTCGGCTGGCGCTGTCATGGAGTCGAAGATTTATCCTTTTCAAATCGGGGTCGGCTTTCAGTCATATCTCGTGGGACGGAATGCCATAGGTACATCACGCTCCACAGTGACGGCCGGCAATGATCTTCTCGTATTTTACGCTGCCTCTATTACGCATGACGACTTGATCATGTCCGACGGTAAGAGCCTGGAGGGCGTGGGCGTCACGCCTGATGTGATTGTGTTGCCGACGGGCGCGGATCTTGCTGCGGGGCGCGATCCCGCGCTGGCCAAAGCCGCTGAGCTCGCCGGCGTCAAGCTTGACCCCGAAGCAGCGGGGAAATTGTTTCCGTTCGAGTGGGCGCCGCTTTCGGCGGAATAGCCATTTTCAGCGGCACGACCGCGAGATCGGATTCTCAACTTGGTCTCGCTGCGGATCTTTTCCGCCCGGCGCGGCGTGTGCAGCGTCCGACGCAAGCCCCGTTGCGGCACGCTGAGAGCGGACTTACGACTTACGGCCAAACGACGCGGTATGCGAGGCGAAGGCGTGACGCCGTCTCCCTGCCAGTACCTGCAACGAATTGCAGATAGGCCGCAAAATAATTCGTCCTTTGTGGGTCGTGCCGCAGTCAGGTCATAAGAGTCTGGTGCAAGTGGTTCATTACAGGAGCTTTCTGCTGTTCACGTCGTCTTCGGACACTGGCCCCCGAATTGCCCTAACACGGTAGGCGTATCCTCAGGGGGTGTCTCGATGAAGACTTTCAAGTGGGCTATCTTGGGCCTATTGGCGCTGGGACTTTCATTCTGTTTCTCGGCAAGCCCGGCCTTGGCGAGCTTTTCTGTTTCGATTTCCGTCGACGAGAATTGTAATGGCAATCTGTCGAACTCTGCAGGGTTTTCCGGGGCGCTGCCGTGCGTATTTCAGGCCGATCCCGGACCGGGCGGACTGTCGAGTGTAATGACCTACGACACGCTGAACCCCCCGGGATTGGTTTCTGGCGACATCTTGTTGTTCGACAACAGCGTTTTCGAAGATGTCCTGCGGTTCAATTCGAGCGAGACCGTGGGCTCCGACATAGGAGCACTGGTTTTCTATTCAAATCCTCAGGATGGATTCGACAGCGGGGCCGACACCGGCAGCCCGCCGGGAGCGTTCTATGCGAACGCGTTGTCGTTCAATGAGGTAAACCTGGGAGGCGGACGCGACGGGTTGGTTTACACTCCGACGGCAGGTCAACCGGGCTTCGTAGCCGGCGCTGCCGGGCCCGTAACCTACACCTTTATCAGTGATGCCAGCGGTCATGCAACTCCAGAACCGGGCTCGTTGATTCTTCTCGGGACGGGGTTGCTTGGCTTGGGGGGATTCATCAGGAGACGCAGACTGCTCGCCTGATTCCGTTGTCCATCGAATCGTATTGGTTCAAGAGCCTCGCAGGGCCGGACGCAAGTCCGGCCCTGTTTTTTTGCGAGTGAATGCCTCCGCGATGGCCAACTGCCGATCACGCCTCAAATTGTTTGGGGCCAGTCTTGCCTCCCGGAGGGCCATTTCGCCCTGTAAAAGTGGCGCGATTTTCGGGGGTGTGACACTTTTTACCTTGGACGATTTTTCTCTACATAAAAAAGTACTTGACAAATTTTTGAAACGAGCGTATAAGTTTTTCTTGTAACCTCGATTCGTGTGACAGCAAGAGCGTCACGCGAAGCAGAAGTGACAAAAATTGGCCGCCTCTTTGGGCGGCTTTTTTATTTTCCGTATGGCTTTTCCGCCCTGAATTCACCCGCAGTTTCAATCAAGAGGAGATCTCCGTGCCGAATTACAATGCGCAGAACCCGCCATTCGCGATTTATCCGGGCGACGTCGCCCTAGCCTTCAACGCCGAAGCGCCCGCGGCCGGCCAGGCAAGCCAGCAGTTTGCGCTGCCAAGCTATTCCGGCTTTCCGGAAAACGGGCGCACCATCCGCTGGCAGACGCTCTATGGCACGGCGCCGACCAGCATCTCCGTCGTGCTGCAGACGGCCATGAGCGACGTGGACGCTCAATACGCCACGATTGACACTTCTTCCGCCACCGCCGGGGAAGCGCGCACCGTCACGGGCGTGCGCGGCAATTTCATTCGCGCGAAGATCAGCGCGATCACTGGCGGGTCCGGCGTCACCGTGCAAATCCTCGGCTAATTGTGGCGGCCGTCCCTTAGCGCAAGAATCTCGCAAGAGGAAAAACACCATGAGAAGTTTTCTCGCGTATTTCGCCGCGGCCATGATGGCCTCCGCGGCGCTTTTCGTGCTGGCCTTCGGAGGATCGGAGCGCGCTCGCGCTCAATCCGTCGTGGACACGACGATTACCGTTGGCGGCTCCGTCGTCTTCTCCATAGACGCGACCAAACTCGCGCAGGTGCCCGGATGCTCGAAATCAGCCGGCTGCGTTTCCACGATTAAGCTGTGCAATCTGACTTCGACAGGCGCCATCAATCCCGAGTCTTGTGCCGTGCTCAACGGCACGAACAACAACGGGAACACGCCCATCGGCTACACGATCGAGGAAGCAATTCCCGCAAACGCAACAACAGGCGCAGCAGCGCAGACGAGCGACTACACGGTTGCCACTCTGCGAATCACGATTCCGTCCGCCGAAGCCGAGGTAGTTCCGTAGCCTTTATGCGTTCAATTAAGGCCAGTTTTGAAAACGGCGTGCTGGTACTGAGGGTTCCGCTTTATGTGGAGGTGGACGACGCGACGGCAATCAGCCCCAGCGACGCAGGCCTCACGGCGCGAGAGGCCGCGGTCTTGGAATGCATGAAAAGGGGCGCTGCAAACAAGGAAGTCGCTCGCCGCCTAAACATGTCGCTCCGGACAGTCAAGTATCACGTCGCTAACTTACTGGAAAAGTTGCAATGCGAAAGCCGAGCTGAAGTGGTTTACAAGTACGGACATCGCTGGGGAAGTTGAAATGCCGTCGAACAAACGCAGAAGACTCAAACGAAATAACGCGAAGGCGAAGAAGGCGGCTGCAATTAAAAAAGTAATCTTACCTTGCGCGCAGAATGCCGCATCGCGTCCGCGAGTGAAATTGCCGGACGCGATGCGCGCTGCGGGCCTCGACGAGCAAAGCCTCGCGCAATGCTTCGCGAAGCATATCAAGCAGCTCCAATCGAAGAGGCCGCCGAGACTTCCCCGAAAGTTGTTGCTCGATTACCTGAAAGAGTGCGTGCGGATTCTCTACGCGCCGGCGCGGCGCGGCGACGCGCCCGAGCAGCCGGCCAAGATTGAACTCGTGCATTTCGTCCCGCGCCCGGATCGCAGCAACGACAAACCGGCCGGCGACGGCAATACCTGACGCGCGATTTCGCAGCCGCAGCGGCTTCGCGAACGTTGTCCAGTGATCATTCGCCTCTCTTGCTTTTCACTTGTCACTCATCACTCGTCACTGCCTTTGGAGGATCCATGATCGCATCAAAGTCCTATCTCGGTTATGCCATCGAGCTCGGCGGCGTGGGAGCGTTCGTCGTTGGCGCGATTCTCAGCGTGCATCACTTCGCCATCGCGGCGTGCTTCATCGGCGGCGCAGCAGCGGTTTACATCGGCAAGAAAGTCCGCGCTCTCGCCGCGTGATGCTTGCTGGCCACTGTTCACTGACCACTGTCTCTCATGTCTGCTTCCGTCACATCCGCGTTCCAGCGATGGCTTGCCCACGAGAGTGGACTCGCCGATAATTCCGCCGACGCCGACGGCGCGCCGCGCCATCGCATTGCGCTGCCGTATGAACCGTTTCCGAAGCAGCGCGAATTTCACGTCTGCGAAGCGAAGTACCGCCTTTTCGGTGGAGCGGCCGGGCCGGGAAAATCCAAAGCTCTCCTGATGGATGCGATCATTCAGGCGAACGAAAAACCGGGCTCGGACACGCTTCTGCTTCGCCGGACGTTTCCGGAACTTGAGGGCTCGCTGCTGCTGTATTTTCGCCGCGACGTGCCGCGCGAATTCTATCGCTCGTTCAACGAGACGAAGCACGTCGTCACTTGGCTCAATGGCTCGACCACGCGCTTCGGCTACTCGCAGAGCGAGAACGACATTTATCAATACCAGTCGAGCGAATTTCTCTTCATCGGCATCGACGAGCTGACGCACTTCACGCTCCGCCAGTGGCAGTTTCTCACCAGCCGCAATCGTTGCCCGTTGCGCGGTTCGTTTCCCAACATGGCTGGCGCGACGAATCCGGGCAATATCGGCCACGCGTGGGTGAAGTCGCTCTTCATCGACAAGCAGCCCGCGCCCGGCATGGACCCGCGCGAATACGATCCCGCGGAGTACGCCTTCATTTCCGCGCGCGTTTCGGACAATCCGATTTACGCGAGCGACGAGTCGTACATGAAATCGCTGCGGCAGCTTCCCGACTTCTTTCGCCGCGCGTTTCTCGAAGGCGACTGGAGCGTGTTCGCGGGGCAGTATTTCACGAACTTCGATCCGTCACGCAGCGTGATCCGTGCGGAGCGGATCGTGGCGGAACCCTGGTGGCCGCGCTGGATTTCGATTGACTGGGGGTTTGAGCACCCCGCGGCCGCGCACTGGCACACGACGCCGCCTGCACGCCTAGGCGTGCCTGTCTCGATTTCGTTCGCCCCCGCCCCGCACGAACCCGCGCGGACTTCACCGCGAAACGAGGCTGCGGGCTCCGTTTGTTCGGGGTCGGACGACTCGCACCGCCGGCTGGGCGACTCCCAACCTTGCGACGCTGGCCGGCACCGGACAGCGGACGCACCCGAGGATCGTCTGGCTGGCGGTGCGGGCCTGCCCGCCGAAGCAGTCGTGTCCGCGCAGGCGGGCTTTTCATCGCGTTTGGCGCTTTCTTCACACAACCGCGCGGTAACTTATCGCGAATTTCTCGCGCAGCATCTCGCACCGCGATCCCTCGCTGCGGCAATCATCGAACATTCGCGCGATCGCGACGGCAAGCCTGAACGCATTGACGCGATTTATCTCTCCCCCGACGCTTTCGCGCGACGCACCGACGAAGCCTCCATCGCCGAGCAGATGGGCGACGTCTTCGCCGCCGCGGGCCTGCCGCGCCCCGTGCCCGCGGACAACGATCGCGTCGGCGGCTGGATGCTGATGTATCAAATGCTCGACGCGGGCGAGTGGCTCATCGCCGATTCTTGCGTGGAATTGATTCGCACACTGCCGGAACTGGTTCGCGACACAGCGAACGTCGAGGACATCTCGAAACGCGACGGCGACGACGCCGCGGATTCCGCGCGCTACGGCTTGAAGTCGCGCGCCTCCGCGCGGCCCGCGAAGCCGCCTATCGAACAGGAAATCCATGAGCGAATTACCTCAAACGACCCGACGATTCGCGCGATGCAGATTCGCAAATTCGAAGTCGAGCAACGCTCCGCGAATCCATCGGTCGTCTCGCGTCCCGGCGCGCCAACGAAGCGCCGACGGTGGCCGTGGTGAGAATGGAGGGAAGTCAGCTTACGCGGCCTTTTGTGAAATCCTGCACGCGCGACTTCTGAGCGCCAGAATACTCTTGCATTATATATTGAAATGGAATATAGGGGCGATAGTGATGCCCATCATCAACGGCAGATACTACATGAACCCGCAGTATGGCGTCGCCCTCGAACGCGCCCGGATGTTGGGGGATCCCTCGCTCGAGGAAGACTCATCCTGGTCGGTACCGCCATCCGAATTCCTTGGAACGCTCGACGGGAGCACAAAGAGCGAGACTCCGCCATCTCGCCCGCAAGGTGGCGTCGGACAATTGATTCGAGATTGGACTAAGCCGGGAGCCTGCGCCCAAGACACGCCCGATCGCGCGCATTGTAAATTGTGCTGTTCCAGTGCGGGGTTAGCACATGAGGCCGCGTGTGGCTCATCATTCCTTCTTCCTCCACCCTTCGGAGAAATATTGGGGGCATCCTGTGAGGACGCAGCGCTCGCATGGGATGTAGCATGTGAGAATGCTTGCGACAAAAATGCCCACTAACAGTGGGGCTCAAATGACCTTGCGGGGCGTCCTTAACCCTAAGGTTCAGGTCGGCATCACGTTCATCGTGATCGCCCTTTTTGTGTGGCTTGCGTTTCAGGCGGTCAACTCGTACGTTGAACCCGAATCGGTCAGACTCGACCTTGAATTGCTGCCCGTTGCGTTGCTGTTGGGTATGGCGATCGGCGTGCCATTGGGAATATGGAAATTGCGGGCGCTGCGTAAAGCACTGCCGCAAGCGGGAAACCATTTCTACCTCACCGACGGGGCACTGATCGGCCGTCTTCCAGAAGGAGCGAACGCAATCACACTCCGGCGAGTTGGCATCGGCGCCGCTTTTGTCCTTTGGTTCTCTCTGACAGCCCATACAAACGGGCACGTCCTTTTAAACGGCTCTCTTATCGCTTACATCATAGGTCAGTTTCTCACAGGACAAACCCTCCCCTTCATAAGACTGTGGCTTGAATTGAGGAGAGCGGGGTAGGAGCAGCTTGTATTGGTGCAGTTTACTCGGTTTGATTCCGGGCGTTGGCGAAGCCGGAGTGGCAGCGTGCGAAACTGCTTCGAGCGTGTGGCGTCGCGAATGTGACCGGAATTGCAACAGCAAGGCGGGGCGATGAGACGGTGACCAGATTACGTGGTGCTTTTGATCCTAGGGTTCAAATGGCGATCAGCGCCGTCGTAATCGCCGCAGTCGTGTGGCTTTGGCTTACAACCGTCAACTCGTATGTCGAAGGCAACTCTTTGCGACTTGACCTTCGGTTGATGTCGGTGGGTTTTCTATTGGGAACAGCTGTCGGTGTGCCCGTCGACATTTGGCGATTGCGCGCTCTGCGCAAGGCAATTCCGGACGTTCGAGACCAGTTCTTTCTCAGTCAGGCGAATGTGATTGCGCGCTTTCCAGAAGGGGCGAATGCCACGACACTGCAGCGCGCCGCGTTTGGATGGATTTTTGTCGTCTGGTTTGGCCTCATAGCGTTTACGCCTGGGCACGTTGTTCTGTATGGCACGTTGGGTTGCTATATTCTGGGTCAATTTCTTGCCGGCCAGACGCTTCCATTTGTCCGGCTTTGGTTCGAATTGAAATGAAGTAGTTGGATGCCATATACATTACTTGCAGATCCATGCTCAGAGCAATCTTGGCCGATGGTCGGGTAATGCGGATTTGCGAAATCTGGCGCCGAACTATGTCGCGTTTGAATATCCGCGGACGATACTCACGTGAACTTGAAAATGAGATTGCGCGGCTGCGCGAGGAAAATCGCGCGCTCGTGAATTCGATTCTCGGGCTTGCGGGAATTCCGCCGCTGCGCGTTGCGGCTGGGGCCCGAATCTCCCCTGGCGCCTCGCGAGTTGCTACCGTTGGGGCAAGCCCTGGGTCGCCAGGGCGAGATATGCCTCGTCCCTGCAACGACGCGATAGCGAGCGCGGATGCGAATTCAGAGGTTGTACCGTTACGGCGTCGTTCGTGGCAGCAACTCGGCCGCGTGCGCGAGATCGAAGACGCACGCGCCGCGCGCCACGAACGCGAGTCGGACGTGGAGACCTTTCCCGCGCCGCGAAATATCGTGCCACGAGTGTAGTTGAACTTGCGGTTCGTTCTTAGCTGTCCGCTGCTAATCACTCTCCACTGACTCTTGGAAGATCCATTCTATGATGCGAAAACAAACGACTGAACAATCGAGTCCGCCTGCCGATCCGGGCACCGTTCCCGTAGAGCAGGGAAATGCCACTGACGCACTTGCGACGCGGGAAACGGCGCGAGCGGCGCGCTCCTTTGGCGCAAACAACGAACAGCTCCCCGATCGCCTGCAGAACGCGCTGCGCCAGCTCGTTCTCGAACTCGCGAGCGAATCGGAAATCTCGCGGCGCACGGAAATCCGCCGCATCAAGCAGGCGCACCAGTTCTGGCGCGGACTGCAATATCTCTGGTGGAGCGAACGCGACCAGAATTGGCATCTGCCGTTCGAGCAGAAAATCACGGACGAGACTTCTCTCGAAGACCTGCCGCGCTACGAATTTGTCACGAACATTTATCAGGCGTTCGGCCTCTCGATCATCTCTGTTCTTAGCCAGGACATTCCGCGCGTGCGGTTCTTCCCGCAGTCTGCGGAGAGCGAGGCCGACGTCGCGTCCGCCAAAGCCGCGAGCGAGGTCTCGTCGCTCGTCGAGCGCAACAATCGCATCGGCAATCTGCTCGTGGAAGAAGCGTTTCACCTGTGGGCCGGTGGCAAAGTCGGCGCGTACGTTCGCTACGTCGTGGACGGCCAGCGCTTTGGATTTCATCCCGAGACGGAGCTCGATGAGCGACAGGTGAAAATAGCCGGCGTGTGGATTTGTCCCGTGTGCGGCGCCGAATCGGCGGCAGTTGGAAACAATGCGCCAGCCAATCCGTACAATTGCGATGCCTGCGGCGCTCTGCTTCTCGAAGACAATTACGTTCCCGAGGAAACCATCACCGTTCCCGGCGCTGTCCGCACTGTGCGCGTTGCGAATGGACAAGAAGTAATCACGATCGTCGGCGCGCTCGAACTGAAGACTCCGCCGTGGGCCAACGAAATTTACGAATACCCGTTCCTGCAGTGGAACATGGAAGTGCATCAAGCGCGGCTCCGCGCGGCGTATCCTCACGCGGCGAAAAAGATCGGCCCGCCAGTCGCGCCCGGAGAATCCGCGCAGTACGAACGGCTCGCGCGGCTCGAGCAATCGCAGGGCGGCCCGCTCACCGCCGGCGGCGACTTCAATCCCAAACTCATCACTTTCCAGCGAACGTGGCTTCGTCCCTGGGCGTTCTATCAGCTCGACGATGAATCGCTGCGCGACGAGCTGCTCGCGATTTTCCCCGACGGCTGCTACGTCGCCTTCGCCGGCGACGCCTATTGCGAATCGCGCAACGAGAACATGGACGACCACTGGCGCGTGATGCACGCGATGCCCGGCGACGGTTCGAGCGGCCGGCCCGCGCTCGGCGACGCCCTCATCAGCGTGCAGGAGCGTTTCAACACGCTTTCAAACTTACAGATCGAAACATACGAGTACGGCATCCCGCCGATTTACGCCGACAGCGAAGTTCTCGATTTCGACGCGCTGCATTCGCAGACCGCTGAGCCGGGCGCGCATTATCCCGCGCGCGCGAAGCCGGGCCAGCCGCTCGCTGCGGGATTTTTCCAGCCCGAGCCTGCGCGCATTCAGCCTGACCTCGCGCAGCACGCGGCGGAGCTGATGGGGCCGGTAGCGCAATTCCTCACCGGCGCATTTCCGGCGCTCTTCGGCGGCGCGATGACGAACACTTCTACGGCCGCGGGCTACGCCATGGCGCGCGATCAAGCCATGGGCCGCATCGGGCTCGTCTGGCGGCGAATGAAATTCTTTCACGCCGACTTGATGCTCGCCGCCGTGGATTGCTTCCGCAAGAATCGCCCGGGCGACGTCGAAGTCACGCTCCTCGGCCCGGGTGCGGCGTTCGAGTCGCAGTGGATCCGCCTTGCCGACTTGAAGGGGAATTTGTTTTCGTATCCCGAGACGGACGAGCAGTATCCGACGCAATGGTCCGAGCAGCGCGCCGTGTTGCTGCAACTGATGGCCAACCCCGATCCGCAGCTTCAGGCCGTGCTCGCGCACCCGGCGAATCTCTCGCTGTTGAAGCGGTTGATTGGCCTCGACGAACTCGTCATCCCCGACGAGGAATCGCGCACGAAGCAGTATCGCGAAATCGCGCAGCTCTTGCAGGAGCAACCGGTATCGTCGTCCGATGGCAAAGTTGCGCCGAGCATCATGCCAGACGAATTCGCCGACAATCACGCCATCGAACTCGATGCTTGCAAGCGCTGGTTCTCCTCCGATGCCGGGCAGGCGGCGAAAATCGAATCGCCCGCGGGCTATGCCAACGTCCGCGCCCACGCGCAAATGCATGAGCAGTTCCTGCGCGAGCAGCAATTGCGTGACGCGCAACTCGTCCAGCAGCAGACAAGCAAGTAGTGCACTTTAATGTTCGTTGCTTGCTCGCCCTGAGCGAAGTCGAAGGGTCACTCGTCACTGGGTTAAGGAGTTTCGCCATGCCTTTCATTAATGGAAGATTCTACGCGAATCCCGCTTACGGCCGTGCCCTCGAACGCGCTCGCCAGGCCGATGCGCCCGAATTCGAGGGCGAACTTCTGGGCAACGGATCCGGCGGAGGGGTGCAATCCGCCGATGAAGTCCTGGCAAACAATCCTGGAGGCGCGCCGGAGTTCGAGGAACTCGCTGCGCACCAAGCAGGGAACAAACAAACGCCGGTTATTCAACACAAGCACGTTCCCAATTCTTCGCACGTTACCGGATACCCGCATGAAAAGAAGATTGGCGGCTCCGCAAGTTAGCGGAACAACAACCCAGCGAACATCATGCATGGAAGCTCGCCAAGGCACACGGAGCGATTGGCAAAGATCATCTGGGTCGTGCAGTCTTCCCGACCAGGAAAGCCGGTGAGGACGCGCAGGACGCGCTCTGGAACAGCGCCAACTATCAAGGACTGACGATCAGGGAAGCAGCAAAGACGTGGTCCGGCAGCAAGAATCCAGTAGAGCAAAGGAACTATATCTACGCCCTTTCAGAAGCGGCAGCAACTCCTCCAAGCACACCAGTATCAGACCTCGGCCCGGATCAGCTGAAACGGCTCAAAGAAGCACAGAAGCATCAGGAAGGCTTTACCCCGGGGATTGTCGAGGCAAAGAAACCGTGATAGAAGCTATTTACTTTGATAATGCGGCACACGCTCAATCGTCGTCGAAATCTCCTCATTGTGATTGTGGTCATGCGCTTTTGTCTCACCGGCGTTGCCTGTGCGCAGGACCTGTACTCCTCCCAGGACATAGTCGTACAGAAAAGCGTTTTGTTATTCGACTATCCTGAGCCGGTGCGAATCCGCGTTACAAGCGGATTTGACACCGTCGAGAGATTGGATTCTCCTGTTCCTGCGGTGATCTGCGCCGATTCGATCCGCATGGAGAGCACGCTCGATTGTTTTATCGCGAAGACGAAGGAGGATGTGTATTTTGATGATCCTCACGCTGAATTAGTGACTTTGGAGGGATCCCATAAGGCGATCCTCTTTTCCGCGAATTGGAATGGCCAGGGCAGCGGCGCCACCCTGCTCTGGGCGCTTCTGGTCTTGAATCGCGACGGCCTCTGGAAGAATCTGCTGCCGGAAGTCACAACTTCGAACCAGAACGATCATCTCTTCTGGCACTTCGATGCGCTGTCCAAGACAGGCTTTCTTTCGCTCGCGGACTACATCTGGGGAAAGGGCGAAGACCACTACGGAGCGCATCAGTACACGATTCGGACTTACGAATTTTGTCCCAACTCCGGCAAATTCGAGCCGGCTGACGAATTCGTGACCAGCAAGAAGTTCGAACCAGTCGATGCGCCGCAGCCCTACGTGGTCGTTGGCCCCACGCTGCCGGAGATTCAGCGTCGCCTGCGACAAAAGGCTGCGACTGTATGTCCAAAATGAGGTCGCGCAACACACAGCCGTGGCGTTTATTAGTCCCACCCACTCGCCACTGAGCAATGATCTCCGATCCTGTTGTTCACAGGTTGCGTTCGATGAGGGAGGCTTCGCCGCGCGAGGTGCCATATTGCGAAGCGCCGGGCTTCGCCGGAGGCGGTGCGACGAGCCGAACGACTTGCAGCATACGTTCGGGCTTGAACGGCTTGGCCATGCAGACGACCGCTCCGAAATTGTGACTTGCGGCGTAATCGGAAGGCGTTGCGCTGCTCGTCAGCAGGACGACGGGGACGCGCGCGAGCCGCTCGCTGTTCTTGATGATGAGGCAAAGATCGTAGCCTGACGTGTCGCCCAGCTCCACTTCCGCGATGAAGCAGGAAGGCACTGTCGTGCGCAAAATGTCGAGTGCCGCAGCGCCGGTTCCCACTGCGAAAACGTCGTAGCCCTCGGGCGTCAGCAAATTCTTCAACTGTTCCTGCAGGCGCGGGTCGGACTCCGCGGCCAGGACTATCGGCCTTGCGACGGGAGCTTGTATCGGCGCTCCCTTGAGCGCCGTGGACGCGCCGTGCGTGCTGGACTTTTCCTTTGAGCCGGGCCCTGCGGCGGCAATGGCCGCGGCAGCCTTCTGCTGCACGTGGCGAAACTGAATCGCGACGCCGATCTTGTTATCGCCTAACTCCATCGTGCGAACCACCTGCGCCGGCTGCTCGACGTTCAGCGCGCCCTGCGCGTTGGAATAGGGAAACGTGACTCCGACCGGCATCCCTTTCGAGAAACCGCGCCGCTCGGTTTGAAAAAGAATTCCGTCGCGCGAGACGTCAATCGTCGTGGCGATGTCGGTGAATGTGTCGGAGTTGGGGTCGGTGGCGCGAACTCGCACCGAAGCAGACACTTTGACGCGCCGGCGGTGGCGGCGCTCCGAAGGATTTGTCGCGGGATTGACAGTGCTGCTGGGGCGGGGGCTGCCCTGAATTTCCGGGTGGTCCGAACTCATCGCACTTCCTCCGCAGGGCGCCGTGAATACTCCGTGAGTTGCGCTCGCGTCCCCCAAGTCAGATGCGATCCAGCAACTGCGTACGGCTTTTGCCTGCTCTGGCGTCCGGCCTCGTGTGTGCTAGCAGCCGGAGCCTGCCCGCTTTGGCGGGCCTGCCCGCGGGTACGCCTGTACCCTCGTTGCCTATTATGAGTACACCGAGCGTAGCACCCATGGCCATAGTACGGAAGTCCCCTTGTGCTTCATCGGCCAATCAGCGGCGAGCCGGACATCGCATGAATGTTCAACGGACCTGATTTTTTCGCGGTGAACTCGGCAATCAGATTTCGACGGCAAGGGCCGAAGCTCGTGCCGCAAGGAGAATACACATGGCGGTGAATACTACGAAGTTTCCAGCGCGCGGAGCGAGCTCGCATTCAGTCACGTCGCGCAAATCGTCCGCGCGCGGCGCCGGACGCCATCCTTCAGATGACGAAATCCTCGGCCTGGTGACTGCCGTTGCGCCTCTGTCGGGCAGCGAGAGTTACAGCGCGGACGGAGAAAGCGGCACAGCCGCTGTGCAATCCCAGGACGGGGCCGGATCATCGGATCAGGCGAGTCCCCTCGCCACAGGGGAAGGGAACTCTCCTGCTCCCGACGCAGGCGCCGCAAAACCCGCTCCCGTACCCACCGAACTTGCGCCCATTCTCGAAGCGAATCCTCAGCTTCGTCAGGCATGGGACGCCGCGCACGAATATCAGCAGGTTTTCGCGACGCCCGCGGCCGCTCGCGACGCGCAACAGCAACTTGCTGATCTCGACGGCATGTTCTTTTCCGCGCAACCATCAGATCATGCCGCGCTGGCCGCTCGCATCCATGAACTCTCGCCCGAAGCATTTCGCGGCCTCGCGCAGGCTATGCAAACTCATGCGGGGAAAGTCGCTGTTTCTGGCAACTCGCAGCAGGCAAGTGTCCCAGCAACCAACGCCGAATCTCAAACGGCACAAGCGGCGTCTGGCCGGGCCGCGGATGGAGCAGGTGCCGCAAGCGCAGCGCCGCCGGCAGCCGTGCCGGCAATTCCGGCGCAACAGGCGAGCGATCCCCGGCACGCAGCGCAAGCGGCGTTCTTCCACGACACGAATGCCGCGGCCGTCGAGCAGGTCCTCGGCGCGATTCATTCGCAAGTCGATCGTCTATTGCCGGATTCCGTCGCTGGGGGGACGCGCAACCGCATCGTCGGCGAGATTTACCGCGAGCTGGATGCGACGCTGCGCGCCAATCGCCAGCTTGGCAAGCAATTGCGTGAAGCATTTCAGTCTGGACCAGGCGACTCAGCGCATCAGCGCGCGATTGTCGCGCTTCTGACAGGCCGCGCGCGTCAGGCGCTGCCGGCTGTCGCAAAGCGCGTCATCGGCGAATGGACGCAGAGCATTGTCGCGGCGAATCGCGAGCGCCTCGGACGCCACGAAGCGGCTTCCAAACGAGTTGATATCTCCGGCGCGGGGCCGTCGGATGGCGTCAATCGCAAACCGATTTCGCCTCGCGACGTCAATTATCGCAAACTCTCCGACGCAGACATTCTGAATTTGTAGCTTCGAACCAACGAAGATTTCAGTTGCGGAACAGGAACCAAAAAGGGGCGAGAGAAATTCTCGCCCCAAAGGAAGAGGGAAGTGAATCGTTACGCGGCTACTACTTCCGCGCGGCGCCGCGATGCGACGTGTGAACCTGCGGCCGGTAGCGCTTCGCCGGAGGCGGCACGGCAGGCGGCTCTTCGGTGACCGCCGGCGGCGCGAGCATGCGCACCACGTGGAGCAGCCGCTCCTGCTTGTACGGCTTCGACATGCACACGATGGCGCCCAGCGCGTGCGCCGTCGAGTAATCGTTCGGCTGTCCTGCGCGCGTGGTCATCACGACGGGCACGTGTTGCAGGCGCTCGTTCGACTTCACGATCAGGCACAGGTCGTATCCCGACATGTCGCTGATTTCGATTTCGGTGAGGAGCAGGTTCGGCGTGCGCTGGCGAAGGAACTCGACAGCCGCCGCGCCGGTGTCCACCACTTCCACGACGTAGCCCTCGCTCGTGAGGACGGTGCGGATCGTATCCCGCGCGCGCTGGTCCGCTTCGACCGCGAGCACGAGCGGCATCGGCCTTTCCAGGTCGCGCGCCACCGCGCCGGCGTTCTTCGGCGATTTGGCGGCCTTGGTATTCGCATTGACGTCTGGCTTCTTGCCTTCGTAATACCGGATGCCGACTCCGAAGCGGCCCTCGGGCATCTCGAACACGCGGGCGACGATCGCGGTGCGTTCGTGCTGCACGCCGCCGGAAGCGCCGGAATAGGGGAACGTGATCGCCAGATCCATGCCTTGCGCGTAGTCGGTTCTCGATGTCGTGAAAAGCAGGCCGTCGCGCGAAGCGTCCACTGTTGTGCACACTTCAGCGTGCTGCAGCGGGCCTGAATTCACCCGCACGCGCACCGGCGCGGAGATCCTTGTGCGGAGGCGGCGGCGACGTTCGGCCACGGTTTTCTCGGCCGCTTCGCCGGAGTTCTTGAATTCGTCTTTCGTTTCTTCCATGGTCACAATTGCGTCAGTCGCGATTTCGCCCATTTTCATCACCTCAAGCCAACCCGCCGTGACGGGGGCTGGCTGACCCCTTTTGCAGATTTGCCTCAACTGCTGACGCAATTCTGATGTCGAAGCCGGATTTCGCGTATAGCGCGAGGGTCACATTTTGCCAGTACTGTCGGGACTTCTGCATTAGTACGAAAGTACTACGGCCTGTTACCGCGCCTCCGAGCGTTGTTCCGATTCCCTCTGAGCGACTGACACCGCCTCGTCGCTTTAATTGGCAGGACTGTCGTGCGAAGGATCTTCCTTACGCAGAATGACTGGAAGAACTGCTCCCAAGGTCGTATTTGACCTTGACCATCATGCGCACTGCGGTCGGCTTTCCATCAGGGCCTCTTGCCGGAATCAGTCGCCATGTGTTTTTCACATACCTGGCGGCATGTTCATCCAAGCCGTGTCCAAGGCGCTTGAGGATGCGCACGTAATGCGCCCTCCCGTCCTGTCCTATGACAGCCGAGAGGACAACCGCGCCCTGGATGCCTGCCTCGAAGCCATCATGTGTGTATGGCGGAACCGGGCAGAGCTGGCATGTCGGATTGCCGAAACCATCCTTGCCTGCGACGGGCACGGACGCCTCGGCGACCGGCGGAAGAAAATCCATGTCGCTGACTGCGAATTTCGTCTCCGATACAACCGGCTTCCCGCCGCATGTCGCCGGAACAAAGTGAATGGAGTCCGCAAGCGTCTGCATCGCGGCGTCCGCCTTCGGCCCGGCGGATTCTATGACGTTGTATCGCCGCAGCGTTCCATCCGCGCCGACAAGACCATAGAGCACCTCCGTCTCTGGAAAATCATCCTCCGAAACGGACGCCGGCGCTTTAATCGCTTCTCGCAGGGGCGGCATCATGCCGGAGCACCAGGCAGCCTGCTGAGCGTCGGCTGGCGCCGCGAATGTGCTCGCATCAAATTGCGAAACGGGGAAAAGTTTCTTTATCTGCGCTTCGATAATCACAACGCCGTTCTCCAAATATCGTCGCCGACGTGAAACGTGCGCGCCGCCAATGGAACTGTAGTCACTGAATTCAAGCGTTTCATCTATATCGGGCATGTCCTCTGTAACTTCGAGCGGCCAGCCATGCTTGGCGTCAACGCACTCCTGGGGAATCGTGAGGCCCAGCGCAATGCATTCAGCTTCATTCTTGCCGATCCGGTTTCGACTCGCGGTCAGCGGCGGCACTACTGCCGGTTCACCGTGCGGCGGATCCGATTTCGCGTCATCCATTAACCGAGCCACATTCCGCTGGAACTGATCCAGCGCAGCAGTCGGGTTCATGAGTTCTTCAAGCTGGAACACGCGCGCCGGAATGTAATCGGCGCTTCGCTTGCGATAGAGCGTCGTCCCTGAAACCACTTTGATTTCGTCGTACCCGGGAAGATGGATCTCTTCGCGGAAGCGGTCCGTCGCGGCCCAATCGAGAACGTACGTTCCCTTGTCTTTCTTTTCGCCTGTCACTACGGTCACCTGAGCTTCCAAATGGTGCGGTCCCATGAGGCTCGGGCTGACGGCGTTGCGCGCCTTGGAGATTAAATCATCCGGCGATTGCTTCTGAGCGCCGACGAAAGATGCACAGCATAGCGCGACCACAAGGAGAATCGCGGCAACTGAGGCTCTGCCTATCTGTTTCATGGACGTGCCTCGCAATGTAACACGGCATTCGGGGCAATGCAACTTGGCCCAGGAGAGGATATCGCCGAACACCTTAATAGATGTTGAAATCAACTTCGATGAGCGTATGCACAGCGGCAGGCTTCCCGTCGGGGCCGGTCGCGGGCTTGAAACGCCACATGCTTCTTACGCACCTGACTGCTGATTCCTCGAGCCCGTACCCAAGGCGCTTGAGAATTCGGATGTCATGGGCTCGTCCATCTGGTGCGATTATTGCCGAGAGGATAACAGTCCCCCGGATCTTATGGTCGAAGGCAGCATCCGTAAACGGTGGCGTAGGGCAATGCTCGCAATCTGGATGAGTAAAACCCTTCGCGCTGGCCTCGGGGACATCCCCGCTGTAGGTGGAAGGAATAAAGTCCATATCAGAGAGTACGAACCTGCTCTCGGATTGCACAGGCTTCCCTCCGCAAGTCGCTGGTGCAAAATGAATCGATTCTGCGATGCTCCGCACAGCAGCATCAGCCTTGGGGCCGTCAGATTCAATGATTGAAAATCTCCGCAAGGTTCCGTCGGCGCCTACGACGCCATAAAGGAATTCCGGCTCCGGCAAATCGTCCGCGGAAAGCGATAGTTGTGTCTTGATCGTCTGGCGTACTGGCGGGACCATGTCCGAACACCAGGGAATCTGTTCAGCGCCGGCTGGCGGTGCGAATGTGTCGGCATCGAATTGTTGCCCGGACGACAATTTCTTGACCCGCGCCTCGATGGTGGTCGCACCATTCTCTGAGAATCTGCGCTCGCGAGGAACGTGTCCGTGTCCCAACGAGGCGTAATTGCTGAATGTCAGGCGCTCCTCTGTTTCGGGAATATCTTCCGTAACTTCGAGGGGCCATCCATGGCCTGGGTCAAAGCAGGCCTCGGGAACACCGGAAGTCGGCGAGATACAAGTTGCCTCGCCGTCGCCGATCTTGATTCGGCTCACTGCCAGCTGCGCCACCGCAGCCTGATCTTTGGAAGACGCCTTGAACCCGGGTTCATGGAGAAGCTGGGAAATATCGGTTTGGAATTGATCCAGGTCGGCAGTTGGATTCATAAGCATTTCAAGCTCGAAGACCCGAGGCGGAATATAGTCCGCGCTGCGCTTGCGATACAGAGTCGTCCCTGATCCCACTTTGATTTCGTCGTAGCCGGGAAGGTGAATTTCTTCGCGAAAGCGGTCCGGAGCGGCCCAATCGAGGCTGTAGCTCCCTTTGCCCTTTGTTCCATCCGAAAGCCGAACTTTCACCTCGGCTTCCAAATGGTGCGGTCCCATCAGGCTCGGGCTGATAGCGTTGCGCGCCTTGGAGATCAATTCATCCGGCGATTGATTCTGTGCGCTGGCGGGAGACGCAAAGCATAGCGCGACAACGAGGAGAATTGCGACCAACGGAACCCTGGCTATCCGTTTCATGGACGTGCCTCGGAATGTAACACGCCGCCGGCAGCGCGGCAACGCCGGCGTCGCCTGCATGTTAATCAGATTCTTGTCTTTCTCTGGTCACTCATCACTGACCACTGATCACTGTTCTTTCACGGCAGCCGCCTGTCCTGAGCTTCGGCGAAGGATAAGGCATCGCCGAATTCAACCCAAGGGGAGAAAAACGCAATGGCACAGATGCAGAACAGCCAATCGGTTGCGCTGCAACTGGAGAAGGTGCGCGACAAACTTCCGCTGCTCTACGAGCGGGACGACATTTTGCTCACCATGATCCAGCAGCGCGGCGACGTGGAACGCGTCTCTAGCCGCAACATGCGGCTGCCGCTTCAAATTCGTCCCGGAGGCAAGGCCGGTCTCGCCAATATGGATGGCGGCGATCTCGGCCGTGGTTCCGGCACGGTCTACGACGTGGCGCAAGTCAGTCCTATCTTTTTCCGTCACGCCGTGGAAATCACGAAACTCGTCGAGTATTCGACCAATGCGCCGGAAAAAGCTATCGAAAACGCGGCCAAGCGCGAAGTGAAAAACGCGATGGCGCAATTCCGCGCGTTTCTCGACAAACTGATGCAGACGAACGGCAACGGCGTTCTCGGCACGATCGGCTCCGTGGTTACCACGGGCCTTCCGTCCGGCGTCGCCGCGCAGTTCAACCTCGTGACGCCGCCCGGCGCCGCGCTCTTCTACTACAACCAAACCGTGCAGGTTTACGATCCGACGCTCACCACGAATCGCGGCTCGGCGAACGTCGTCACCGTGGACCCGTTCAACAAATTCATCTATGTTGATGCGCTCCCTACGGGAACCAGCGCCAACGATGTCGTTGTCCACGACGGCCTCACCGGTGCGAATCCTGCGTCGCTCTTCGGCGTGCCGTATCACCAGTCGAACGCGACCACGGGCACGTGGCTCAACCTCAACCGCGCGACATATCCGGTCGAGCTCGCCACGCCCACGGTCAACGCCAACAACGCCGCCATCACTCCGGGCGTCGTTCGCCTCGCCATCAACAAGGTGAGGAAAGCGCTCGGCACGAACCAGGTCGGCAAACTCATCGCCTACACCGCGCTCGAGCAGGAAAACGCGTGGGAACAGCTCGGCATCTCCGTCTCGCAAATCATCAAGGAAGGCGCAGGCGGCCGCGCGAGCGACCTCGACCTGCTCTTCACGGGCGAGCTGACGATGGCCGGCGTGCCAATCAAATCCTCGATCAACGCCAACCAGGCGCGCGTGGATTTCCTCGATCTCTCGCACTGGGGACGCGCCGTGATGCAGGAGGTTGATTTCTACGACGTCGGCGGGCAAACCGTCTTCCCGATTTACGGCGCCTCGGGCGGCCTTTCGGCGGCGTACATCTTCTACTTCGTCACGGGCTTCCAGGTCTGGAACGAATCGCCTCGCAGCGGCGCTTACATCAGCAGCCTGGCGATCCCAACCGGCTACTAAAGCTAATCAACTTAGAGGCGGCATAGCCGCCTCTAAATCTCCACCTATGAGGCAGTTAGCCCCGCTTGCCGCTTAAGTAAGTATGAATCCCAAGAACTATAGACAACAGGCATGGTCGAATGGCATCATCTCCATCCACCTATGTCGCTAGGGGTTATTCTAAAGGGAACAGAAGGAATTGTCCTTGCCGCAGATAGCAGGGTCACTTTGTTTACGCCGATGCCCGGAGCGGCGCCAAATCAACAGGTTATGGTGCCCTCAACCTTCGACAACGCGACTAAGTTGCTGAAGGTAAACCTTGAAAATCACAAGTTCGTTGCCGCGGTGACATTTGGGCTCGGAGCCATAGGCATCAAGGAGCCACGAACGGCCAGCAGCTTTATGCCAGAATTCGAGGCTGAGCTCGCTGGCGAGAAGAGGGTAAAGGTTGAGGTATTTGCAGAAAGACTGAGCGTTTTCTTTGTAAAGCAGTGGAAACTGCTTGGGATGCCGAACAACCTACCCCCCGGAAATGAAATGGTTTTCATGGTTGGCGGGTATGACAAAGATGCACCCTACGGGACGATCTTTGGTTTCAACATACCGTCGGACCCGAAACCCAAGCAGCTGATAGCCGAAGGGCAGTTTGGCGCGAACTGGGGAGGCCAGAGGGAGTTCACGGATAGACTGATGCAGGGCTTCGACCCTAATCTACCAAATGCGGTCCATGAAATTCTCGGAATCCCACAAGAGAGACGAGACCTTACGCTAGAGGCACAGCTCAAAGCAAAGCTCGGGATACCAATTCCATGGCAGTTTTTGCCTCTGCAGGACTGTGTTGATCTCGCAACGTTTGTCATAAAGACGACGATGGCCCTTCAGAGGTTTCTCGTTGGTGTCCGAGGAGTTGGCGGAGCCGTCGATGTTGCAACGATCACAAGAACTGAGGGTTTTAAGGAAATTCAATTGAAACAGGTGACGGGCGAAAGGCATCTAAATTAAAAGGAGCAAAATATGTCTGCCGTTCTCAATCTTGGATTGAACTCTTCAACTACGAAAGACTGGCTGAAAGCCAGTGAAGGTATGAGGCTGACTGCGTACAATCCCTGCCTCACTGCTGAAGAGCAAGAATGGCAATGCCTACTTGCATCTGAGCGGCAGAGGGCGAGAGAACTAGGCCTGACCAACCAGAATGTCACGGCAGCAATTCGCGAGCGTCGGTATGGCAGGTGAAGGTTGTCCTAGACACGAATGTATACGTGTCTGCTCTTTTGTTTGACCGCGGACCTGAACGCATCATCGAGTTAGGCCAAGCGGGAACTTTTCGAATATACGCGTCTCGATATATCGTCGACGAGCTCCACAACACACTAGAAACAAAACTTGGAACAGGGCACCGATTCGCTGAACTTGCCGCGATCCGAATCACCCGTTTTGCTGCAATTGTCGGTGTCTCAGGTTCGGGGGCAGTAGATGCATTGGAGGTGGACGCACAGGACAGTCCCATTGTTAAGACATGCCTGAACAGCAAAGCGGACTTCCTGGTCACGGGCGATAAGAAGCTCCTCAAGGTTAGATTGCGTGGCGTTAAGATTCTTACCCCTTCCGCGTTTCTTAACCATCTTCATTCACAAGGAATCAGATAGCAAAACCAAAAAGGGGCGGCGTTTCGGCCGCCCCTCAAGTCCACTATTCGATTACAGTGGTTGTTCTAGTGCGTGATTTCGATTTTCTGAAACGTAAACGTGACGCTTTCCATCGGCCGGTCTCCGCCGCCGCTCATTTTCTGAACAGAAGAGATAATCGCGTCCGTTAATTTATATGTGGCCGCGGGAACCATCTTTCCGCCTTCGCTGTGATACAGCGCGATATCCACTTCTGGAATTTTCTCTCCAGATGCGGCGAGCTGGAACAGCTTTGGCGACGATGCGTCCGTTTCCTTCATGATTGTGACCGGCTCCCAGCGCCGTTTCCCGGATGCTTGTCCCGTGGCAACGTCCCTGGGTGCAGTACCGCCCGGCTGTGCCCCAACGGCTTCCTTTGAGAGTGTGACCGGCTCGTGCATGCGTTTGCCAGTGGCCTGTCCCGAAGCCGCGTCGCGCGGCGCCGGGCTTGAAGCAGTCATCGCCTGATTTGTGGCCGTGATCTCACTGACGGACGGCATGCTTGCCTCTCGGCAGGGGATCCATCCTTCGTGACCCGGATCTTTAGCCGCGCCGGCAATCGGGCCGTGCGACGTTACAATCTGGACATACGCGGTCGTCTGCGCTTGCGCGTTCGCGGTTCCGCAAAACAAAACGCACGCCGCGGCGAACAGGGCGCCCGCGATCCCAAGGTTGCGCAGTTCCAGTGCCGCTATTCTTTGCCTCATCTTCGAATTCCTCCAGAGTGAAGTATGAATTCATTCTGCGCTGTACTCAGAGGAACACAAGGATTCCGTGATTCGAGTGCTGCGAGAAGTACACGAGCCATCGCGCGAACTGCAGCGCCGCGTCGCCCGCGCGGGCGGACTCAACCGCTATGGCGAACCGAACTTCCGCGTCGTCTGGGGCTGGTCGCGGCTCACCTGGATTGGCGGCAAATGGACAGACACGGACGCGAACGGAAATTTGACTCGCGAAATCATCGAACTTCGCCAGCTCCCGAAATACTTCCCGCATGAACGCTGGCATATCGAACGCTGGCTGCCGCCGGAAGCCTACGGCTCGCCGGCGTTGTGGTACTCGCAAACGCTTGAGCGCGAGGACGGCATCTTGATTCCGGCGCTCGGGCCGTTTCCGCGCCGCGGCGAATACGAGCACTGCTTCACGTTGCAAGGTCCGCGAGGCGAATTCATTCCGCTTTCGCCCGTGGCCTGCGAATGGATCGTTCGCGCGATAGAGTTCGCGCGCGCGCGTTCCGCGACGGAACATCACGCTGCCCTGCGGAGAAGGGAACTGACGCGCGACCGCGCCTGGCACGCGCAAGCCGATGCGATTCTCGGCGACGCCGTTCCCGCGTTTCACGGCTCGTCATTCGTCGCCCTTTAGCTTGTCATTCCGAACCCGGCCGCCGCAAACCGGGGCCTCCCAGATCGACGGCTAGTCGAGCCTGGGGGATCAGTCGGGGACGGCGGTGAGGAATCTGCTGTTTTTGTTCCAGGAAGAAAACGAAGTGCGGTTCTTCCGCCCTCGTTACTACATTGAATTAAGGAAAAAACCATGCCCACAATGCCTCGTGAAATTCACACACAGGATGCAAACGAAATGGCGCGCCAGAAGAGTGCGACCGTCGCCTCGATCTCCGACCAGGACTGGCACATCACGCGCACGTACGGGATGTATCACATTCTAGCTTGTACGAAGGGTGACCCCTGTGCGCTGCTCGTCGTCACGCCTCGCTCCGATGCCATTGACCTCGGCGACAATCACCGTTTCCCGTTCACGATTTCGGCACGCGACATCGCCGAAGACATCATCCAGAACCTGGGCGACCACGGCGTCTTCGTCTGCGCGGACTCGCAGCCAACCGAGGACGAGCTCGCCCGCGCGCGGGCGCGTCGAGACTCATGGTATAAGCGGCTGGTCGCCGAAGCGGACGAGATGTGGGCTCGCGGCCACTCCTACCGCGAAATCTCGGACATGCATCGCCGCGCGGCCATGGCCTTGGGCCTCGAACGCGAGTGGGCCTACGTCCCGCAGCGGCAGATGGATTGTCCCGCGTGCGGAGAAAAAGTGAAGCCCGGCGTGGCGCTCTGCAAGCATTGCAACGCGATTCTCGATGCTGACCGCGCCGCCCGCTTTGGCTTGCCCGCCGCAGCGAGCCTCGGTAAATCCCGTGACGCCGCGGCTCCGCGCATCCAACAGCCCGCGGCGCAAAATAAATAAGGCTTTGCCTCGGAGAATATTTCTCATGAAACGTAATCAAGCAATTGCCGCATTCTTCCTCGCGATTCTCGTTCTTTTCTTTTCCGCGCCATCGGCGCGCGCCCAAGCGCCGAACCTGCGGTGGAAATCTATCCTCCACGGCCTGGTTCGCTTAGGCGCGCTGCTCGTTCTCTATATGTTTCTGTTTGCGCCAGCGGGTTCGGCGCAAGGCTCGCGCCACGACGGCATTGTGCTGGGCCCGCAGGGACGCCCCGTGGCGGGCGCGACGATCTCCGTGTGCTCGCAGCCCGCGACGATCACGACGACGCCCTGCTCGCCTCTCGCTTCGCTCTATACCGATCCGACGCTCACCATCCTCGCGCCGAATCCGCTGCTCTCCGACGGCCTCGGCAACTATCACTTCTACGCCGCGCCGGGAACGTACACCGTGCAGGTCTACGGCCCGGGCATCAACACCTACACGATGACCGACGTCATCCTGCCGATCAATCCGGCGAATCCGAACTTCGGCAACCTGAGCGCCCTTACGCTCTCACTCGGCGGAAACCTTACGGTCGGCGGAAACGCGAGCATCACCGGCTCGCTCACGGCCGGTTCGCTGAATTTCGGCAGCTTCAATCCCTCGACCATCAGTACGGGAACTCTCTCGGTCACTGGAACGAACACTCTTTCTGCCGTCGGCAATGTGCAGCTCAAGCCGCAGCCGCCCTCCGACATCGTGAACAAAACGAAGGGCGAAAACATCGTTTACGCCTCGCCGAACGGCTCCGATTCGAACGACTGCCTCTCCTGGGGCACGGCGTGCCTTACGCTCTATCACGCCTACGAACTGCTGCCCATCAAGAAGCTCACTGTCGGCGGCGGGGGCGGGCAGATTTATTTTTCACAAGGGACGGCGATGGGCGGGCCGGTCGCGAACCAGGGATTGTGGGTGATGGGCTCGCCGGACCCGAATTACTGCACGATTTCGGCTTCGAATGGCTTGGTGCGCGCTTCCAACGTCGTGACTGTCACGTGCGCTGCCGCAACGACCTACACCGTCAGTGAATCCATCTCCATTCACAACGCCGACAATCCCGATTTCGACGGCACGTTCACGGTCGCAAGCGTCTCGGGCTCGACGTTCACGTATAACCAAACCGCCGCGAACGAGACTTCGCAAAATGGCGCCGCGACCCCCACAGGTTGGTTGCCCGGAAAGGGCGTGCGCATTTCCGGTGTCGCTACACAGAGCATGACGGGCACGAACTTCGCCAACGATATCGCCGCGCAACTCATCGCCGGCAGCGCCACCAGCGCATCTGACCCGGGCATCTGGTTCAGCGGCGCGCTTGCGTTCTCGATAGATCACTTGAGCCTCTCTTCTTGCGTGCCTGTCCTGATTGGCGAAGACTCGAATGGCAAGCTGAGTGACAGCGGCGGCGCTGGCCTGCACATCACAGATTCCACGTTCACGGCGAGCCAGAACAGCGGCTGCGGCCCCACGGAAACGATCGGCTCGAACGTCCTGTTGCTCTGGGAGGATCACGACACGTTCGGCGCGAACAGCACGGCGGCGCTGTCGTCCGACCAGCGTGCCAATATTCTGATCAATGGCGGCACTGGCGCCGCTTCCTCGTCCCAGGAAATGTACTTCACCAATCTGAATTTCAACGGGGCTGGCGGCCTGAAAGCAAACGGCGCGACCATGCCCGGCACGTGGGGATTCGTCGCACACAATATCCTGGAAGAGTCCGATGGCGCGACGCCCGCGCAGCCGACCGTGTGGATCGCTTCTTCCAACAATGCTGCATTCGTGGAAGTTTCCCAGATTGTCGTCGCGGATTGCCCCGGCGGCTCGATGGCCGTCTTTCAGAACGATTCCGCCGGCCCGTCGCAGCAATTTGTCGTGGGGCCGAATGTGCAGGGCTGCGGATCGAATCAGCCGATTCAAGGGCCGGCCACTGTCATCGCGCCGCGGCAGAGCAATGCCAACGAAACGACGGACGCGATCACTCAGCATGAATACGGCTTTTGGGGTTCTGGCGCCGGGATTCCGCATTTCGCAGCGCAGATTGACGATGCGCGCCGCGGCTTCGCTCCGATGGCCGTGCGATTCACTCCGCTCTTCGACACGCTCCTCGATTCCACCTGGAATGCGTCTCAGGTAACAAAGACTGCGGGAATCACGGCTCCAGACAGCACGGCGAACGCGGTCGAGGTTTCCTTGGCTTCTGGGAGCGGCGCGCTCACGAATTCCACGCCTTCGATGACCATCAACACGGGCGACTGGGTTGTCGGCGGCGTGTGGGCCAAGCCGCATGCGGTCGGGCAGACATTTGGAAATCCCGCGCCGACGGGCGGCATCGGAATAGTCGCTTTGAATTTCGGCCCGCTGACTTCGCAGTCGGAGACCTGGCCCAGCGGGAGTTCGACTTCCATTGCGCTGCAGCCGACGAATCCGGGCGATGGTCATTGGGAATGGTTTCTGTTCGCGATGAAGGTCACGTCCGGCGCTTCGAACTCCACGATTGCGATTTACCTCTACGCCGATTCATCGCATCCCATCGACTACTATGCGCCGATCGTGCTCCGCATCCCCGCAGGGACAATCTCTGATTCGGAAGCTCTCGAGACGATGCAAACTCTGCGGCCCTATTCCAACACATGCCCCATTGGCTCCGTCTGCGGGCTTGCGGGTCAAACGCTTGATGTCCCCGGCAACGCCGCGTTTGGCGGCGGGCGTCCTTGGACAGACGTCTCCGCATTCGGCGCGAAGTGCGATGACACGACGGATGACACTGTCGCGATCCAGAATGCGCTCACGTCTCTGCCTGCGACGGGCGGAATCCTCCGCTTCGCAGGAGTCTGCAAAACCTCCTCGACAATCACGGTCAGCACGCCTGACGTCACGTTTCAGGGCCAGGGCCACTTCCAATTCATCACGCAGAACGCGCCTGTGACGTACATCGATTTTCAGGGGGCGACCGCCAACGCAGTCACTGTCTCTGCGCAAGGATTCAAGATGCAGGACATGGGCGTCGAGTATCCTTCGACGACCGGCGGGCCGCTCTCGCCGCCATCCGCTCCGGTGTTGTCGCAAGTCGCCGGCAGTGGTTGCCCCGTGCAAACTGAATTTGCCGAGATTACTTACGTCAATCCGCAGGGGCAGACGCTCGTCTCGCCCGAATCGAGCTTCGCCGTGACAACCGGGAACTGCCTGCATATCGCATCTCCCGCGGGCTCCGGCAACGCGACCGGTTACAACGTGTACGTGTCGGCGAACTCCAATAACGAGACGATGCAGAATGCTTCGGCCATCGCCATCGGCACTGCTTGGACGCAATCCGGTGCGCTGGTGAATCTCGCCTATCGTCCGCTCCTCAACACCACCACCTACTCCGCCGTTTTTGACCAGGGCGGCGGCCAGTATGATGGCGTGAAAATCTTCACCCCTCTGGCGAATTCCGCGGGCACGATCAATACGGCGAACGGTTTCACGTTCACGGGCTGCTGCGCGAAACTTCACAGCGTCTATGTCGCGGGGTTCGGCAACGGGATTTTCGGCGGCGGCGGCGACAACGATACCTCCGTGACCGACAGTTTCATCCAGTCGAACTACATCGGCGCGTATCTGGCGGGCAGCGCCGGCGCCGCGGGCGTGAATTTCGTTCGCAACGATTTTGAGAACAACACGGCAGGCAACCTCAAATTGATTTACGGCACGGTGTACACGATCTACCAGAATTACTTCGAGCAGCAGGGCTCTCCGCCGCCGTTCAACATCCAGCTCGGCGATTCCTCGCTGCCGCCCCAGGGGGCGCTGGTGGTTCAGCCGGGCAGCGTCACGATCTCCGGCAACTTCATGCAATGCAATCTGACTTCGGGCGTCTCGCCCATCGTGCTGAATTCGGTCATCAGCGCGAACATCGAGCAAAATTCATTTTCACAGTGCGGCTCGCAGAACGTCATCTCCAATACTTTGCCGTCCACGGCGCACGTCCGCATCCGCGGAAATATCTCCGACACCGCTCCCGCCAGCTGGCTCACCGCCACGGCTGGCGTTACGGAAAACGACACCAGCGGCACTTCCCTTACGCCCGGCCTGCCTGTGTTTTACGGACTCGGCATTGATTCCACTTCGGGCGCGTCGAGCCAGATTTTCCGCAGCGGCGGCTCCAGCGTGTGGTCCACCAGCGCCACTTCGACGGCGTTTAGTTGGACCTACAACGGCCACAACGGCGAGACGACTGCAAAATTCACGCCGTTTGGCGGCCAGTCGTTCGCTGGCTTCATGGATAATTACGGGATGACCGCCGGCTTCGTCGCCGTGACCGAATCGAGCGGCGGCATCACGTACGATGCGGGTCTCGGCAACACGTTCGAGGTTACGCTCAACGCGAACAACACCACGACAAACCTGATCAACGCCCAGCCGGGTCAGTGGCTGCAAATCATCATTTGCCAGCCGTCCAGTGGCGGGCCGTTCACCTCCGTTTGGCCCACGAACATCCACGGCGGCATGACGATCGGCGGAACGGCAGGGAAGTGCAGCGCGCAAAGCCTCGTCTTCGACGGCACCAACGCCTTCGCCACTTCCTCCGGCGTCACGAACCAGTAGGGATAGCAACTTGCAGGCCCTTGCCGGAGCGCGTCGACTTAGGGTAGGTTGCTCGGCGCGAGTGAGACCCTGCTTCCATATAAAGCTCAACTTAGTAACAAGCGTGGCAGCCGCGTTGTGCATTGCCGGCAGCCTCGCTCTTGTTTTCCGTCCAGGGGCATACCCGCCGTATTGGGAAGGACGCGATTACGTTGCCATCGCCAACGGCGACTATACTCACATGGAGAGTTTCTATGCGGGACGCGTGTTTCATCCGATCGTGGTACGGATTGTGGCTACAATCGCGCATATACCCGTTGATTGGCGAGCGTTCCTGTGGGTTTCCGCAGCATCGTTAATTTTGTTCTTTTGTACTCTCGGCGCTTACTTCGGGATCGAATTTCCCTCGCGGCCCTGGCTTTGCATTCCGCTGATTGCGACAGCAACAGTCATGGACCAGTACCGCAATTACTATTGGCATGATCTTTTTTATGCAGCGTTATGCGCGATCTTCTTCCTGGCTTTGCGGGCGAACCGCTGGGCAAGTTTGCCCATCCTATTCCTGCTCTTTATGACTCGCGAGTCCACGATTATGTTAGTCATAGCTCTGGTCACTGTGGCAGCGGTGCGGCGCCAGTGGCTGTTTTCGGCCTCATCCCTGGTTGTGGGGGTCGCGGGATTCAAGACGACGGCCGCACTCGTAGCGCGTGCATTGCCGGGTCACCACGGTATTCCCGTGATTGTGCTCGACTTCTTGAAACTTCCGTTCAATTTCGCCCTCAACGTATGCGGGCTGGAATTCTGGACCAATACCGATGCCGCCACAATCCACGAAGTACCGAAGTGGATCGTCAACCTGCCGTTAGGGTTGCACCTGGGCAACATTCATCAGATCGGATACTGCGGCTTTTTTTGGCAGAGGCCCGCTGAACTCCTCATGCTCTTGGCGAGCGCGTTCGGGCTTCTCCCGTTGCTCGCCTGTCGGGCGCTTGCGCACCGTCGCGGGCGATGGCTTTTTAGGAAATTCGACTACACGATTGCGTTCACTTATGGCGGACTAATGTTCGTGCTCACACCTCTCATTGGAACTCTTCCGTCACGTTATGTGTTGTATGCCTGGCCCGTCTTCTGGATACTTGGCGCTGCGCTCGTCCATATGCTTTTCAGCGAAACGCGAGAGCAGCTGGAGTTCGTTTTGCTATGTGTTCTGGCTTCGTGGGTTCCTGCCCTGGTGCAGCGCGTGACCGGCTCTCCCCTGCGACAGCCCAGCAGCCTCATTGAGCTATCGGCCATTGGGTTGATTCTTAGTCTCGCGATTCTTGCGGCACTGTACGTCCGCGGATACCTCCTGATAAAAGCTGCCCTGAGAAAAGCGAACACAGTTTAGCCGTTTCAATCGAGGAAGTTCCCAGGGTTCAGCAGGGCTTTGCTATGAGCACCAGGCTCTGGCCAATCGGTGGCCCAATGCGGCTCTCGATCGCGCGCACGAGCGGCACGACGCATTTGTCGTAGAACGCCGCGGCGCGCGGCGAAATCGTTCTCTTGCGAAGGATTGTGCCGGCAAGAAACCAGGCGAAAACGCCCGGCAAATTCACGTAGCGCAGCAGTTCAATTTCATAACCACACGCAGTGACGAGCCCTGCGAGTTGCCGGCGCGTATAGCGGCGGAAATGCCCAAACTGCTCGTCGAGGCTGCCGAATATCGCGGGCAGCGCGGGAACGAACAGAAGCAATCGGCCGTTTTCATTAAGTGTGCCGCGAATCTTTTCGAGCATTGCGCGGTCATCTTCGATGTGTTCGAGGACGTTGATCAGGACGACTGCGTCCGCGCGGCTCGCGCCATCGTAAAAACGGTTTTCGACACACACGTTCTCGCGCTCGCCGATCCGCCGCGCGAGATGCGGAAACAGATTCTTCGCCGGCTCATAGCATCGGAGCTGCGCCGGAGCGTACTCTGCCAGCAATTCGGACACGGTCCCAATGCCCGCGCCGATTTCGACGACTGTGCCCCGAATGTAAGGGCGGAAGAAATCAAGGATCCAGCGGTGGTAATTCCGCGCCAGCTCCATCGCTTCGAGTTCTGTGCCCGTGTATTCCATCGTGGTGGTCACGTGATATTGCCGCAAGGAAGCTAACTGCGCGCCTCTTTGCATGTCAAGCAACAGCGCAAGAGCGTTTTTGTATTCGCTGACCGCTGACCACTCATCCCTGGCCACTGTCTTTGTCGGAGACCCTGAGCGAAGCCGAAGGGGAGGTTTTCCATGCCCGTAGTGCAAACGACGGCGTATGACCAGGCCGAAGCGCCGCTCACGCTCGCGCGTTCGCTCGTGAACGACGCGGCCGGCGCGGTCTTTTCCGACGCCGTGCTCATGCCGTTTCTCAATTCCGCGTATCGCTCGCTGCAACGGCAGCTCGCCGAGGCCGGCGTTTCCGTATTCGTCTCGCAGATCGACGTGGACATGCCGCTCACGAATGGCGTCACACCCACGCAGCTCAACGACGCGAGCACGCCGCAGCTTCCCACCGACCTCCTTGTTCCGCACGAGCTGTGGGAACAGGCCGCCGGTTCGACGGATCTGATGATCCCCATGGAGAAAATCACTGGAGGTTTGCCGAACCTCCAGCCGGGCGCATTCCTCCGCATGTGGGAATGGCGCGAGGACGCCATCAACCTCGTCGGCGCGACGCAGGAGATCACGCTTCGCATCCGTTACGAAAAATCTCTGCCGTCGCTCGTCCTCGGCACCGATCCGGTGCAGATTCGCTCCTCCGTTGACCCGCTGGCGTTTTCCGTGGCGGCGATGGCGGCGCGGTCGCGTGGCGCGCGAGCGCTGGGGATCGACATGGCCTCGGCGGCGCAAATGGAGACGGAGAAACTAATCGAGCGGTACGTGCGGCCCGAACAGTTCAAGGGCCGGCGGAGGAAGCCTTACGGTTATCGCCGTCGCGTGATCTATCTCTAGGAGTGCGCAAATCTTAGCCGGCAAATCACAAGCGTTGTCATTCCGAGCGAGGACGCGATGAGCGTCCGACGAGGAATCTGCTGTCTGGCTACTGGAACGTAAAGAACGGATTCGTCGCGGATTTTGTTCCGAGAGGACTCGAGGCATCGGAATGACGCCACTGGACAGATTTCGAGAGACGCGGAAGATTCATTCGACATTCAGCGTCAGTGTGATCGCGCGCGAAGCGTTCTGCGCCGTTCCGAGAATGTCAATCGTGTAGGTACCAGGGAACGTCGTAGGATTGTATTTCGCAGGCGCATGATAACAGCCTGCGGCTCCGGCGGCGCAGAGAAGCGCAAGCGCGGATATCGCCCAGGCTCTGCGCCGCCGCATGGAATTGGCTTGCGTGAATGCTGCTTGCATTTCTTTCCGCTTTCTCGCCCGCGCAACCACCGTGACCAGCACGAGAGCAAAGGCAAGTAGCACAGTCAGCGATGCAGCGTTCCCGGACCACAGTCCGCCCGCCGGAGGTGGGCGAAATACGATTGCACCCGGCGCTTTGCCGCTCAGCGTCGTGATCGTCACGGCAAATGAAGACGCCGTGCCGGCCGTGATCGTGAGCTGCGCAGGATTGATCGAGCACGTCAGCGTGGGATCTGGGAGCCTCGTCGGGCAAGAAAGAGTGACTGTGCCGCCAAACACATTGTCCGGCGTCACCGAGAGCGAGTAATTTCCAGGACTGCCCGGCACCACCGTCTGCATCGTCGCATTCTGGTTTGCCGCGGTGAGCTGGAAATCATCTCCGGTTCCCGTCAGCGATGCCGTCTGTGGACTGGAAGAGGCCGAATCCGTAACCATCAGCGACGCTGCGCGCGCTGCCTGCGCCCCTGCACCTAGTGGCGAGAAGGTCACGAATATCTGGCAAGAACTTCCAGTCGCGAGTTGCGGAACGCAGTTATTCGTCTGCGTGAAATCGTTTGGATCGTTTCCGGAAAAGCTGAAGTCGCTTGTGGCCAGCGTCAGCGCGCTTCCGGAATTATTCGTGAGCGTGAACGTTTGTTGCGGCGTCGTGCCGCCGGTGGGTTGGTCGCCAAAATTGAATGACGCGGGTGCCAGCGCGACGCCGCCGCCCGTCGCGGGCTGCGCCACGCCCGCGAATTCGACCACGCGATGATTTCCTCGGTCCGCAACGAAGAGGTTGCCGCGGCGGTCAATGGCCAGCGCACCCGGCGAAATCAGCTCGGACCCGAGCGCGACGCGCGAAATCAAATTCGTCTTTGCGTCCACGCGCAGGATCGCGTTCGCGCCTGTGTCGGCGATGAAGACGTTTCCGCCCGCATCCACCGCGACGCCTTCTGGCGCGGCAAGAGCAGCCTGCGCTGCGGCGACCGGGGCAGGGAACTGGGATGCCGTATCCGCTGGCGATTCGGGCAGTGCGCCCGTGCCGGCAAATACAGCGATGTCGTTCGTCGCCGCGTCAATTTTGAAAATACGATTTGACGCAGGCGAGGCGACAAAAATCTCGCGGCTTGTTGGATCCGCAGCTACGGCAGCGGCGTCGAGAACATGCGTGACGGAAGAAAAATCATTCGCCGCAACAGCGAGTCGCAGAATTCGATTGTTCCCGCGATCTGCAATGTAAAGATTGCCGCCTGAATTCGTCGCAAGCCCGGCAGGGCCAGCGAGCGTGAACTGACTCGCGCTCACGCCAGAAATATTTGCGCTCTGCTTTCCGCGCGAGTTCGCGCCTGGCTCGAGCGACACGTTGCCCGTAGTCATATCGAGCAACCGGATCGAGTTCTGCGTCCGATTCGCGAGGAAGATGCCCGCGCCGTTGCTCTTCGCGGCGATTCCTGAAGGATCTTCGCCGCGCGCCGATGCGCAATTGGAGAAGATCGCGACGCTCACGTGCGCGGCAACGCTCTTGGCGAGGCATTCCGCTGGCGCGGGTGAGATCTCGGCTGAGATGAAGACGTTTCCCGCGGCGCCCAGTGCGAGGCCGCGAATGTCCGTCAATTGGTCGCCGGAGGCAATCACGACCGCGCGCGGCGCGGCGGATGTTGGCGCTACGGAAGCCTGCTGCGCGCGCGCGGAAGGAAACAGCCTTCCGGCAACAAGGACAGTGCTCGCAAGCAGCGCCAGGAGCGCGACGGTTCTGCGCAAGAATTCCCCTTTGCAATGAAGCAGAATTTCAGTCCCAAGCAACGGAAAAATCATAGCACATGCCTGGGCAAACCTTTAGCCGCCAAAGCAGTTGCGATGATTTGGCGCGGCACCGGGTTGCATCGCAGGGCAGCGCGGAACGAAGCGGCGATAGCTCATTGAAGTCTATCTAAAATTCTCCGGAGGCAAACGAACATGGCTCTCGCATTTACTTTGGTGGATTCCTGGGACGACGGCAAGCGTGTCCACGTTGCCGGGAAAATCGCCGCATCGGGCAGTTACACGACGGGCGGCGACACGCTCGACATGACAGCCATCGGCTCGCTCGGCGTTCCCACGACACAGCCGCCGATTCAAGGCACGGCGTGGATGGACGGCCTCGCGGGCTACGATTACGTTTTCACGCCCGGCGCGGCGATCAACGCGAACAAAGTGAAAATCTTTCAGCAGGGAAGCGCCGCCGGCGCGTTTGTCGAGCTCGCCGCGGGCGCGTATCCCGCCGCCATCACCGGCGACACCATCACGTTCTACGGCATCTTCCCCCGCCTGCGCTGAAGGCCGGCTCTCGGCATATTCCTGCGCGACCGCTAGCGTGCGGAGTTATACTAGCTCCTCCTTTGAGGGAGCGGTAGATGCTGCAGGAACTTGTCAACTACTACTGGGCGCATCCGGTCGCAGTGACGGCCGCCATCATCGGCGGCATCCTGATTCTGATCTGCATGTCGGGCAGCGGCTCGCGCCAGCGGTTCGTGACGCTGAAGCGCACCAAAGAGACCGAGCAGATGGCGCGCGACCTCTCGCGCATCGCCAATTCGCTCGAACGCATCGCGGAGTCCTACGAGATGCCGGCGGATTACGTTGGCCGTCCGATCCCGCCCGGATTCGAAGAGACGATCATCAAGAACCATTCGCACGCGGAGGAGCCTCCGGTTTCTGCCGATGCAGTTTCGAGCGAAGCGGTGCGCAATTCGAACGCATCTGCCTCTGAGAAATCCGCGAATCCGCTGGGCGGCACAGCCAGCCTCCTCGGCGACAAGAAGAAACTGAACCTTCCCAACCCGCTTTATCGCCCGAAGTGAAGCCTGCCCCTGGTGAAGCCGGGGCGACGCGGCGGCGTGGATTTGCATCATAGGTCGTAGTCACCCGCCCTCAAGAAACTTGCCCGGCCCTCAAGGGAGACCAACATGTTGGCAACGCTGCAAGGGTACTTCGGGCAATTCGAATCTTTGCTCAACGGCGTGAAATCCTATGTCGAGCAGAACCAGTCTGACCTGGCGGTGCTGGCGGGAGTGGTTCTATTGGTCGTTTGCGCTAGTTGGATCAATGGCGTGTGGAAGCGCGCCCAGTTTCGCCGGGAGCTGCGCAACAGCGAGTTGATCGCTTATCAGCTCGAGCGCATCGCCGGCGCTCTCGAACGCCTCGCGCGATTTCAGCATTCGGGCGTGGAATTGAGCCGCGGCGCTGCGCCGGCGCAAGAACGCGCCGAATCCGAGGCGGAACTTCCTCGCCCGGCGGGCGTCGGCAGCATGTTCGGCTTCAGCAGAGGCATGACGCTGCCGAATCCGATGTACCGCCCGAAATAGCGTGCCTTAGAGGCGCAATTCGCTCTTTTCATCGTGTTTACGCGGGCGCAGTCGCTTGGCCACGATTGCTGCTACCGGCAGCACCGCGATTGCGCCCCCGAAAGTCGAAAAAGACGCAAGAACTCACTGCGGTTAGAGAAGCTTCTGTAATTCATCTGTGGAGATGCCCGCGTCGCGCAGTATGTTTCTCAAGACCTTCGGATGGAGGATCTTTGCGGCGTGAAATGGAACGGTCGCCCTCTTGCCCGCTAAATTCTTGTAGATCATGTGGCTGCCACTTTGCCGGGTGAGCAAAAAGCCGACTCTCTCCAGCACGGCCACAATTTCCCGAGCCGTTACACGCGGCAGCTTTGTCATAGGGAACTTCTAGCACAAAGGTTTCCGGCATAAAACGTCTGCTCGCCGGAACAATTCCTTACAAAGCGACTTCGACGGTGGAAAGGCTCACCGTGACGTCGGCGGGGATTCCCTCTCCCGATGCGTGCCGGTCCTCGATGTGCAGTCGGATGGCGTCCTTGATATTTTCGACGGCCTCCTCGTAAGTCTCTCCTTGGCTGTAGCAGCCTTGCAGGGACGGACACGAAACGAAGTAACCGTCGGAATCGGTTTCAATAATGATGGGCAATGTTATCTGCTTCATGCCCGAATTATACGTCTTCGGCCAGTCAGCGCAAAGGTGTTCTATTCAGCAGGATTCGCGAGGAAGCAAATATGTCCGTTGAAACATTCTCGCCGTTGCCGCTCGTCACGTTTGGCACGTGGACGACGCTGCTCGATCCCTCCGACGTTCCTCCAGGAATGTCTCCCTCGGCCGCCGACGTGGAATTTTTCCCCGGCGGCGTCCGCACGCGCCCGGGCCTGCTCTCCGTCTTTTCGCCGCTGAACGCGCTGCCATCCATCAATGGACTGAAGACGTACATTACGACCAACCTTGTCCAGCGGCTCATCGTTCTCGATTCCATCGGCAGATTGTGGAGGGAAACTTCGCCGGGCTCGCTGACCAACTTCGCCGCGATTTTCAATCCCGGCCTCTTCATGAGTTCTGCAACTCAGTTTGGCCGCGAATACATGGCCTTCTCCGATGGCGCGATCGGACAGGACATGCCCCGGCAATTCGACGACACATTTTTCGATCGCGTCAGCCAGGTGGGCCCGGGCGAAGGCCCGGCGGCCGCCGACGCAACCGACAGTGGCAGCATCTCGCCGGGCGCACATCAGGTTGTCGTAATTTTCGTCACGCGCCAGGGATTCTGGACCGCGCCTTCGCCGCCCGTCACGTGGACCGCCGCGGGCGGGAAAAAAGTCAACGTCACGAACATTCCCACGGGCCCTGCCAACGTCGTCGCGCGTTTGCTTGCCTTCACAGCCGCTGGAGGCGTGTCGTTTTTCCAGGTTCCCGCGACGATGACGATCAACGACAACACCACCACGTCGCTCGAAGTGGATTTCTCGGATGCGATTTTGCTCGCCGGCGTAAGCATGGACAATCTTTTCGCCAACGTCGAGCTGCCCGATCAGCTCGGCGTGATTCCGTATTCGGAGCGCCTCTTCTGGTGGGGCGAACGCGCGAAGATGCCCAACTGGCGAAATCTTTCCTTCGATGGCGGCTGGGATTCCTCGGGGAACGGACGCCCGCTCGGCTGGCAGATTGGTTCGCCGTTCGGTGCGGGCGGCTCGCGTGAATCGCTCAACGTCATTTGGGGCGACGCGTACAAAATCACGGCAGACGGATTGACCGTCGAGCGCGGCCTGATTCAGCAGAGCGCCGTCACCGACGCCGCGGGCAATCCGCTGCTCACGATCAACACCGATTATTCCGTGCGTGCGCGAGTATCCCGCTCAGTGAACCTCACGCAGGGCACGTTCCGCATCAACGTCTTCAGTCCGTCGAAGGGCGCGCTCGGCTCCGGTCTCGCCGTCAGTCAGGCCCAAGCGCAGGTGAATTATCAGGAATTCACGGCGCAGCTGATTTTCGCTCAGACGCCGATCCCCTCCGACGCTGTCCTGCGAGTCTATGCCGATGGCTTGCCCTCGCCGGCGGGCGAGGCTTTCTTCGTGGACAACATCGAAATCTTCCCGACGAACACCGCCAATAGTTCTTCCGTCGTGCGCGCTTCGCGAAATGGGGATCCGGAAGCCTACGACGGCGTTCAGGGTCTGATTGAAGTCGCGGTCAACAACGGTCAGGCAATTCGCGCCGCGTTCGTGATTCGCAATCTCCTCTATTTCGCCAAGGAGCGCAGCCTCTATGTCACGGCCGACGACGGCACCAACGAGCCTGCCTTCTGGAGCGTCGAGGAGGTCTCCAATTCCGTCGGAACGCCTTCGGCGCACGGCGTCGGCATCGGCGAAGACTGGGTAGTGATCGCCGACCGCTCGGGCCTCTATTATTTCGACGGCGGAGTGCCGCAGAAATTGTCGCAGGAAATCCAGCCCGCCTGGGACGCAATCAACTGGCAATACGGCAGCGCGCTCTGGGTCACCGTGGATACGCAGCACAAGCGCATCTACTGCGGCGTCCCGATGGGCTCGGCGACGCAGCCGAATCAAATCCTCGTCCTCGACTACAGCGAAGGCTTCGCCGACCCGATCGTCACCATGCTCTATGCTCCGGGCCGCGCGCGCAAATGGGTCCCGTGGATAATTTCGGCCAACTCCGCTGCCATGGTCGAGCGTTCCAACGGCACGGCTTCGCTGTTCGTCGGCAACAACGCCGCGAACGGAAAAATTTATCAGCTCACCGAAGGGCAATTCTCCGACGACGGCCTCGCGATCAATTCGTTTTACTCCACTGCGTTTCTTTCGCGCACTGGCGCGACGGGACGAAATCTTTTTGGCTATTTGACCACTTACGCGCAGGGGACAGGGACGCTCAATGTCACCGCCTTCACGCCGGGCGACGCAACCCAATCAATCCTCGGCGCGCTCGCTCTCGCTTCGCCCGCGGGCCGGGACCTCGAATTAATGACGAATGTCGTCGGCGAACGCGTCGCCTATCAGTTCGGCACAAACGCCGCCGGCTCCTGGTTCTCTCTGACGAAACTCGTCCCTTGGTCAAAGCCCGAGCCCTGGGCCTTCCTCCGCGGCCCCAATTAAGGTGCGAGCGGGCCTTCCTCCGCTGCACTATTCGGGACAAGTGAAGCAGTGGCCCTTGGTGGCAGGGGAACCCTTCGCGGTAGGAATGCATCTAAGTAGCTGATCGCCGATGGTAGCCTTGACACCGCCTCGCGAAGCAGCGAGAATCTGCCTTGCGGATGAAAACATGAATACCATGGCAACGAAGGGTTTAGCGATGTGACAAAGCACAGGCCGCTGGCTATTGACAGGCGAGGTTTAATTGCCTATTCTTGTTGATTAGAGGAATAGAAAACTATGACTGGCAATCTGATGGAAGGAACTATTAGCGGAGGAGTTGTACGAGCCTAGCCAGCCGGCCTGGCAGGTGCGAAACGCTCCTTTAGGGCGTCCACTTGAGATTTGCTTAAGGGCTTCGAGCACAACATGTAAGTTAGTCCCAGAAGCGGTTTTTTTATATCCAGTGAAAGAACGGCGGCGCCGTCCGAATTTCTCCGAATTCTGAGGGCTTGGCCGTGCGCCAAACGCAATTCCTCATCCAAGTGTCTTGTCTCACCTCTCGCGTAGTTCACTCGAATGGAAACGCTCTCCTGCGGGGGATCGTAGCCAAGCGGGAATTCTACCAGAAGTGAAAGCTGCTCCGTGGGCTCATAAACGAGGTGGCCCATGTATTCCGCTCGGTCGCTCCGAGGCCAGTCGCCCGGAACATCTTCCCAGCACAGATAAAAAACTCGATCCATCTCTTCCCGAATCAACAACGTGGCTGGGGCGTTCATTCTCTCCAGCGGGGGATCAAAACACACGGTATACTCACGTGTTCCTGGTTCAGATTGAAGGTCCTTGTATTTTTTCGTAGGGCGGATGCCCCGGGGCAAACCCACGACTTCAATCACCGGGTCGTGGCGGTTGATCTTACAGTCTGAACCGACCCTTCTGACTAAGTCCTGGAGCCGCAGATTGGAAACCACGAAGGTCTCTTCCTGGCGCATTTCTGCGTTTCCTTCGTAACCTGTGACGCGGGCAATGCGTTTGATAGAAGTGAAGCTCACCCCAACCGCAGCGGCAAGTTGGTCGCGAAAATCCACTCTTGGCAGGAGGGCTTGCTTGTCTCTCTCCAGACTGCTGATCTGCGTTGCTCGGCGCGCAAGCACGCCCGGAGCGCGCGCCACATAGAGCGCTAGATATAGCGCCATCATCACAAGCAGCATGAACGTAAAGCGAAACCCTCCGTGCCCGAATACTGGTTCGGCGAGCACGCGCCCGCGCAGAGTTGTATCGGAGATCAGCAGCGCAACAGCAAATCTGAGAAAACGGACATAAATGCTCGAAAATGCCGCCAGTACGTCGCCGACAATCGCGACCAGGCCGACAATGGTGAAATACGAAAAATCGTCGCCCGTCAGGCGAAAAATGCTCTTGTTGATTTCGTAGAACTGCTTCCACCAGGCACGCAAGGTTTCTCACTCCGGACGAAACCCGCTTCCTCGTTTTCCGGCGCGGGGCTTCACAGTGTTCCAATGCGTGTCGTTATTACATGGGAGATGGCAAGCCGTGTCAAGCACAATTCCCAGGCGCTCCGATGCGCGTCGGGCGTGCATTTCGCCGAACACGGCGTGGCCAGAACAAACTGTTGCTTCCGCCTGCCGAAACATATGATTACGATTCCTCAAATCGAAGGGCTGAAAAAGCTCAACACGCATCTCTACGAATCGCTCCGGCGCATCGTCACGGGCGTCAACAACCTCAAGCTCTCGCTCGATTCCGGCATCACCGACGGCGCCGATTTCGCCCGCGTCTCCGCCTCGGCGCTGACGTCGAACAAAGTGGATCCCGCGAAATCCGGCGTCCTGATGCGCGGCTCCGTGCCTCCGACTTGGTCCGGCGCGTTCACGTACACGAGCACGACGACGAGCATCGCGTGGTCGTGGTCGGGCCTGGTGATTTATCGCGCCGACGGCACGCAAACGCGAATCGTCAATGGCTCGCTTGCAATCAACGGGCTCACTACAGCCACCACTTATTATTTTTATCCTTACTGGGATGAAACCGCGCTTGCAGTCGCGTGGGTCGCGGGCGGGGCAGGGAATCCGGCGAATGCGCAAGTCGCAAAAACGATCGCCGCCGCGCAGCAGCAGGCGTTGCAGGGGCGCATCCCGCTTTCCGCCGGCGCGATCCCAGCAGCAACGACCGCCTCGGGCACGGGCGGCGGCTCCGGCGGCGGCTCCGGCTCATGCGTGCGCGCGGGGATGATGGTCGTGTCGCTCGATCGCGGCACAGTTCCGGTCGAATCGCTCAGCGAAGGCGAAGCCATCCTCGCCCGCGACGGCTGGACGCGCGTCGTGCGCCACGAAGTCCATCCCGCGGACACTTTTGTGCGGCTGCATTTCTCGAATCAGGATTCGCTCGACGTCACGCCGCATCACGTCTTCACTCTCGCCGACGGCGCGCCGGTCCGCGCCGAGCGCCTGTGCCTGACGGACATTCTCGAAGGCCGCGACTGCCGTCTGACGCTCTCACGAATTGAGCTTGTCATGGAGGACGGCGTTAAAGTCTTGATGACCTGCGAGCCCGATCCGGAATTCTTCGCCGGCCGTCTCTCGGCCTCTGTCCTCACCCACAACTACACATTCAGCTCGTGAGCGGCGGAACGGCCGTTGTTGCCAGAGAAGCTTGGGTTACGCGAAAACCGATCTCCCCGGAGCTCAGGTCCATCGCCGCGTGAATCACCATCGCCGGCAACAAGGATCCGGAGATCAGGACGACAATGACGAAACCGAGCCCAAGAAGCGTTATTCGAGGAACTTGCGCGACGCCGAGATAGAGGTGCTCTAGACCAAAAATGACGGAGCTGATGATGGCGGCGAAAATCACGCCTGTCCACACGCTGATGAGCCACATTAGGAAGCCGCGAAAAATAATTTCCTCACAAATGCCGGCTGTGATGGATAACAACCAAAACCAGTGGCGATCGCTGGCAGTTTGCGGCGATATCGAGTCCGCAGACGCGAGTTTCTCGCGAAGGCGCGCGACAGCTTTGGGGCGTGCGAGCGCCTTCTGAACCTTTTGCCCTTGCAGAACGAAGAAAGCGATTACGATGAGAGCCAGCAAACATCCCAGCGAAAATCGCAGGGCTGTAGCGCCTCCGAGCCAAAGCTCATGCCACGGGCGTCGTTGCATAACCCATACTGTCAGGACGCAGAGAGTGAAGACCCACAGCTCGATGAATGTGTAGATGTATGCATTCTTCCGCGCACCCATGACACCATCGCGGATTGCGCGGACGAATCGTGGCCAGATCCATCGCCATTCGGCGAGAGTGTAAAAGATGAGGAACGCAAGAACTGCATAGTCTGCTGCAATCGCTTGTGACGCGTGCATGTTATTCGGCGAAAATGCGGACTTTCTTGCCGTCCCCCTTGTCGATGTCAATGCTCAGTTCGTCCAGTGCTTTCTGAAATTCCGGATCGCCCATCCGGCTGAAATTGAATGCGCCCATGCCAATCCCGTGCTCCTGGAGTTTTTCCGTAATGCTCGCAGGCAGCACCGAAAACAACTGCCCGCCTCGCACGAAAGCGAGCGGAACGCGCATGTTCACGTTCTCTCTGCCGGGTCTCTCGACCTGAATCCGCAGATAACGCGGCTTCTTGGCCTTTGTTGCTCCGCCCGAGGCGTCGGTCGTGCCAGGCTCCGTGCTTGTTGGTGAGCTCGTTGGCTCGGATGGCGGCGATCCTGAAACCTTATCGAGCAATCGCTCCGCGTCTTCCGTGGAGAATTTTCCTGCGGCAAGCATTTCGAGGATTTTCTTCGTTTCGGCGGACATGTTCTTCTCCTTTGAGTTTAGATCGCGTAAACGAATCAACTGAGCCGTTCGAGCGCCTCGTCAACGGTCAGCTCGCCGCGAGCGAGCTGCTCGAGAACATAAAGATTCGGAGATGGCGCCGCGAAATTCCTGTCGAGCGCTCCGGCGATGGCGTTGAGCCTGTTTTTCACTGTTGGGTAGCTGATGTCGAACAACTCCTCCATCTTCTTGAGCGAGCCATGGTGGCGCAGGAAAGCAATCACAAACGCCTGATCGTCCTGGGAAAGTTTGCCCAGCGCGGAGATCTCAAAATCGCCTTCCATACCCAGCCCGCAGGTCGGACAAGTCATTTTCGATACTTTCAGTGGCTGGCGGCAATCAGGGCAAATTGACTTAGATATATCCATTTCGACCTCGATTCAAGTACATTTCTATCATTTTAAAATTAAGAATGTCAATATATAAATTAAATTAGTTAAGTATTTCACGAAGAAAGCTCAAGTTCATGGTTTTCAATCACTTATGACCGGAAGCCTCTATTTCCTGACCACCCTGGGTGCTTGGCGCCGCCACGCGACGCGGTTCGCCGAATCTCATTTCGTCGCCGTGGAAGCATCCGCATCTGGCGATGAAAATAACGGGACGGAGATTCTCGCGCTCATCACAGCCGACGAAGCTGCGCACATCGCTCTTGAACGCGATCCGGAATTCGAGGCTCTGCCTCATCCGCTCGCGCGCACGCCTGTCTCGCAGCGCGTCGCAGCAGCCCTCGCGTCATTCGCCGTTGCCCCGGGCGACGACACGTTCACCATCGCCGAAAAACTCGCGTGTGTGCATCCGCTTCTGCGCCATCGCGCCTTCTAAGGAGCGCGTCACCGTTTCCGATTGGGTCCGCGTCTGCAGTTGCTGTCCACTGGCCACTGACCACTGTCTTCAATGCGCATTCGCGAATATACGGAAGCGGACCTCGACGCGCTCGTCGCGATGCATCGCGCCCAAGGTTTTGACTACCCGTTTCCAGACATCAACGACCCGATTTTCGTCAGCAAACTCGTCGTTGAAGACGAAGAACCGGACGCATCCGGCAATAACGAGCAAAACGGAGAAGGGAATCGCGGCCCAAAAATCGTCATGGCATCTCTCGCGCGCCTGACGTGCGAGATGTATCTCCTCGCCGATCCCCACTCGGGTTCGCCGCGTGAACGGTACGCGCGGCTGCTCGCGCTGCACCGCGCCGGCGCTGCCGATCTTCGCGCGCGCGGTCTTGACGACGCGCACGCCTGGCTGCCGCCGCCCATCGCGAAGCGCTTCGGCCACCGCCTGGAATCGCTTGGCTGGATTCGCGACGACGCCTGGACGCCCTATTGCCGCCGTTTGCGGTGATTTGTTTGTCACGCTTGTTGTTCTTGTTAGCCACCCGCCTGCCCGCCGCAGCCTTGGCGAAGGCGGGTCACTAGCCACTAGTCACTCGCCCTTTACGGCATGATCGACGCGAAGGCGTTCTCATAGCCACATTGCGAACGTTACTGGAGGAGACCCATGAGCCGCGGAGCACAGCAAAGAACGCAGCAATTGACGCAGCAACAGTTGAAGTCGCAAAACCAGCTCATCTCGGAGGCGAATCAGGAGGGACTGGCCGACCGCCAGCTCTTGATGCCCGGGATCGAGCAGCTCATCAACAATCCGGGCTACACGCCAGCGCAGCAATCGGCCATCGAGCAGGGAGGGATGGGCGCCGCGCGCACGGCGTTTGACGCGCTGCGCGAGACGGCCGCGAATCGCGTCGCGCGCACGAACAACGTCGCAGGCTTCGGCGCGCTCGATGCCGAACTCGGTCGGCAGGAAGCGCAGAATCTGGCCCAGCAGGCGCGACAGAATCAGATCCAATTTGCGAACGAGCAAATCGGCCAGCGCATGGCGGGGCTGGGCGCGCTTGGACAAACGTATGGCATCGATACGAACCTTCTCGGCCGCGCGATGGGCGTCCCGCCGGAGCTCCTCAACGTGCAGGAGGCGTCGGCGAAGAGCGGCGGCGGCATCGGCTCGTTCCTCGGCGCTGTCGGTCTCGGCCTTGGCTCACTATTCGGATGAAGCCCCACCTCGCAACCGCACTCCGTGGCACAGGCTCTCAGACTGTGCACGAAGGTTTATGGTTTGCGTCAGGGCACGGCTTCAGCCGTGCCGAAAAACAATCACAATCCATGGGTTTTAACCCCTGAGGTCGGCACAACCATGTTCGAAAAACTCTCGGATCCTTCGACGCTCGCCATCCTCGGCGCGACGGTCGCTCAGTTCGCGCTCTTTCTGCGCTGGCTCTATCGCCACATCCGCAACGAAGAGATGACGCGTGTCTTTGTCGCCGACATGGCGACGAATCATCTCCCGCACATCTACGATTTGCTTTCGCGCCTCTGCGATCAGCAGGGAATTGACCGTCCTCCCTCGCCTCCCATCCGCTGGCTCGATTTGAACGGCCACTCCCGATGACTCAAGATGAAATGATCGCTCTCGCGAAGCAGGCGGCTGCTCGCCACGGCCTCGCGCCCGAAATTGTCTGCGCCGTCTGCGAACAGGAATCGTCCTGGAATCCGTGGGCGATACGCTACGAGCCTGCATTTCGCCAGCGTTACGTCGCGCCGCTCGGCCTGCCGCCTACGGAAGAGATCGCGCGCTCGATGAGTTGGGGGCTGATGCAAGTGATGGGAGAAACGGCGCGCGAAGCCGGTTTCGGCGAAAAGTTCCTTTCCGCTCTCGCCGATCCCGCCACGGGACTCGAATTCGGCTGCATCGTACTCGCCGGCAAATTCCGCCACGCCGCTTTGACCTTGGCAGAGAGCGGCGCCTCGGCCGCGCTCGCCCCGCACGAACTCGTTCGGTCGGGGCTTGAGCTTTGGAACGGCGGCGCCAATCCCGATTACGCCGCCCAGGCCCTCTCCCGCGCGGACAAATTTCGCTGAGTAGCGGTTCTCGTCGCTGGCTATTGCTTGCTGATCACTGACCACTCGCCACTCATCACTCGCGACGGAAGTCTCGCTTTTCGCAATCCCATAGCGTGACTCGCTTTCTGGAAGGAGCAACACAGTCCATGTGGCTCTGGCTTTTCACAGCAGCAGGGAAGCGCGTCCTCTTGGCGGCAGCCGCGTTTGCAGTCCTCGGCGGAGGCTTTTTCGCCTTGCGCTCGCATTACATCGCCCTCGGCAAACAGGAGGACGCGGCCGCCGCGCTCGACGCCAGTGCGAAACAGCTCGCCGATCAGCAGAAGGAATTTCAGTCTCGCTACGCTGCGCTCGAATCCCAGCGCGCCACACAGGCGGCGCAGAGCCAGGTGCTTCTGGCTGCGACAAACAAACTCGCTGCGAAAATCGCCGCCCTCGAATCCGAACGCGCGAGCAGCCGCGCCGCCATCACATCTCTTCCGGAACCATCGCTCGTGCCCGACCTTCGCCGCAAGCTCAACGTCGCTCCGGCGTCCACTGCGCCCGCTCTCTTGCCGCCCGAACTGCGCGCCGCCGACACAATCGTCACGGATTATCCCGCCGTCACCGCGGAGAATCGCGACCTCACGGCAAACAATCAGGCGCTCGCCTCGCGCACCGCTTCGCTCTCGAGCGAAATCACTTCCGTCACTTCCGAACGCGATCTCGCTTTCGATTGGGGCGACGCCGTCTTCAATCAGTATCGCAACTGCTTCAATTCCTTTCCGCGGCTCCGCGGATTTTTCGCGCGGCTCTGTCACGTGGCAACGTTCGGCCTCGGCTGCAAACCGAAGAAGCTCGCGCTTTCGCCGCCCAGCTCGCTTGCTCAAGAGCGGCCAGCAGCAGGGAAGTCCCCTGCCGCCGCACGGAAACTTCCGCAAAACTAACGGAAGCTTGCCTGGTTCATTTGGTTTTCTGCTTGAGGAGTCTTAGCCGCGCTTCGATCAGGTGCCAGGCGTTGAGATAATCTCCCCAATCATGCCGGGCGCCGGGCACGCCCGCTGCCTTGCGCCTTCGTCCAAGCAGGAACATGGTTTGACCTCGAGGCCTCGCTTCGTGCGGAAACACAAGAATCCCTGCGGGTCCCACGAATAAATAAAAATCGCAGAGGCTTTTCGCTGCCTTGGCAATGTAGTAGTAGCCTGTGGGTTTTCTCCCGTAACGCTGCGCGCAGCATCTCAGATGCGGTGACGGGCCGATCTCCACCACTCGCTCGCTAAATTCATAGGGGTTGCGCCGGCGAACCGGGTGCCATGCAATGCCCCGTGCCTCAAACTCTCGGGTGACGCGAGAAATGGGGCCTCGGCCACGCGTCAATGTTTCGCGAGTTCTTCGGAGCGCGACTTTTCTTTGCCGCTCGCGCCCGGTTAGGGATTTCGGAAATAGCGCCGCCAATTGGCGCACTCGCTCACGCGAGACCCGAAGGCGCCGGCTCATATCCGCGAAGCTGATGTTCTCATCCTTGAGCCAGCGCAAGAGTTTCCTGGCGTGCTGGTGGCGCACACCCTGCTTGTGTCCTAAATAATTGCGCTTTATCTCCGCGCGACAGACTCTGCAGAATTTCATGCGGCTCCTGTCTCCCTTATCTTCGAACTCGCCTCCAGAGCTACCGCAGGTTCAGCGTTCACGATTGTACATGCGTGCATGGTGTCACGAGCAGGGACATTCTCCTTCGTGTGAAGCAGGGAACTGGTCATGAGCTTGTTCCCATTCCCTCTCACAGCCATTCGGCCTTCTTCACGGTCAGGAATGATTATCGCTGTTTTGCAGTCCCACAAAGCGAAAAATCCACTGGAGGTTCCCTTTGAAAAAATGGCTCAGCATCGAATTGTGGCTCAAGGGCCTCGCTGCCGCTTCAATTTCCGGAGCCGCAAACGGCGTCGTCACCGGATTCGCTGCCATCGGCATCGATCCCCAACACTTCAATCTGGCAGCGGGCTTCCATCACACTCTCGCCATCGGTGGAGTTAGTGCGGCCCTCTCGGGAATCCTTGGCGCCGCCATGTACCTCAAACAATCGCCACTCCCCTCGTAGCCATCCGCGGACCCTCAACAAGACGCCAGCCAGTAAAACATCGCCTCCTCTGACTGCATTTGTCAAACGCGCCCTCGATGATGACCGCTCCGGAAATCCTATCCCAGATCCGCCTTGCCTGCCGCAGACATTTCCCCCGCACCCGTTCATCTGCTGTCGTACCTCGCTGGCCCGAATCTTCGCCGCGTCTCCGATCCAGACTTCATGCCCGAGGCGCGCCAACAAGTCCACGAACCACTGACAGTTCCCGGTCGACTCCATCCCGATGCGTGACGGCACCGGAAACTGCCGATAAAACTTCTCCGCCTCTCCCGATGCGTGCACCAACTTCCGTTCCTCCGTTTCCCCCGTCTCCAGGTCCAGCCCAACAAACCTGTTGCCAACCAGGGTGGTAATCACATCCAACAAGAATCACCGAAGGCTCCTTCCTACCGAGAACTTCGGTTCTCCAATCAGAAGCATACTCGGCTGAGAACGGAGCCTTCGCTCTCATCCAATCAAGCCAATGTTTTTCCCAAACATGGCCTTTGGGGTTCGGTTTCTGTTTCGATGTTAACAACATCTTGAGACAATACATGACTCTGTTGACATCCTCGCTACGGCAATGAAAAGTTGGCGTATTCGACGGTTCGGAATTGTTGTTTGCGATCGAGGCAGGAGGGGTGATGGCCGAAGTTGGTCTCCTGCCGTTTGCTCGCATCGCCTTGCAGGTTTCCAAGGCGGTGCTTCCGCGCTGCCGCAGCCGCTTCAGCAAGCACCAATTCACGCAGCCGCAGTTGTTGGCGATTCTTTGTCTCATGCGCTATGAGGACTGCACGTTTTGCGAAGCCGAGGTGCGGCTCGGCGAACATCGCGAATTGCGTCAGGGACTTCGGACTGGCCAGCGTGCCCGATTTCACTACGCTGTATCGTTTCTTGCGCCGGTGGGTGATCGTGGCCGATCTGGATCAGCGATTCGTATTGTCGCAGATCGCGCGCCGCGGCCCCTGGAACGACTGCGCGAATTTGCCCGCCGTCGTCCAGGCGGCGTCCCAGCAGACGCGCATTGGGTTGGGGCTGGCCGACGCCGAGTTCGACAGCGAGAGGAATCACACCTATATCCGGCAGCAACTCGGAGCGCAGAGGGTGATCCCGGCCAAGAGCGGCAAGAAAACCTGGCGCATCCGTGGCGTGCGCGCCGAGATGCGGCGGGCGTTTCCGCCACGGCTCTACCGGCGTCGCACTCTGATCGAAAGCCTGTTCAGCTCGGTGAAGCGCAAACTTTCCGCTCGTGCTCCGGGCCGTTCGCTGTGCACGCAGAAGCGCCAAGCCCTGTTGCTCGGACTGAGTTTCAACCTCTATCGCCTGAGGCGTCGCTACCTTTTCTGGATGATGTCAACAGAGCTGTCCACGGACAACGCAGCAACGACCCAAACTGACACTACATCTAGGTCCATTCTGGACGGCCGCACATCTCAATGCCCACGGGCGGCGCGGTGCGTCCCGGTCCATCTGTTGCCACCCGCTTGAAGCCCTCCTCTGTTGCAAATCTCAACGAGAACAGCCCCAGTGTCACCAGCCCTCATGTCGGGCAGTACACCGCTTTAGCAACCGCCCTCGGCACCCCTGCTCACAAGAAGCCCTTGACACATATATGCGTCTAATATATATTATGTATATTCTGTGAAGATAGGCCAACTTTGGTGCGGTTTCTGTGTGACCGGGAGCTGCTGCGACGACAGGCGGACGGAGGTGCAAGGCCCCATCCTCAACCCTGCACCGTCCGCAAGAGAAATGAAAGGCGACCCAATTCCTGATGTCGGAACTGAATTCCAGCCGCGGCGCGGAGGAAGTGGTCGGCGAAGCCCTGCAAGTTCTGCGCGAGAAGGACTGATCGTCAACCTCCCGAACGCCAAATTGTGCGCAGCGGGAAGCCGTGCGGGAAATGCTCGCTTTTGCGGAGAAGAACGGTACAAGCCCCACGCTTGGATGACATCTCGGTTAAAAAACTGATTCGCGAGGGCCATCGTCTGTGAGTGGATTCGTGCTCGACGGTTCCCTCGCGCTCCAGCAATTGCTTAGAGACGAAACTGAGCGTAAATGGAATTTGGCCGTTCTTACAAGCCTCCCGGAAAAAGGCGCCGCGGTTCCCCTTCTGCGGTTCTATGAAGTGGGCAGCGGCCTCATTGGGGCGTATCGCCGCAAACGAATCACACTCGGTCACATTGAAGGGTTTCTGACACGATTAAAGGTACTCCAAATTGAAGCGCAGATCGGACACCCTCGGAAACCTTCGAATTGCCTGCCTTAGCACAGTCCCACGACCTCACGAATTACGACGCTGCTTGCCTCTCCATCGGGCTGATATTCAGACTGCCAATAGCAACGACCGACGATGTACTGCGGAGCGCGGCGGCTTCCGCAGGAGTGGCGATTGTCTCGGCCTAGCGCGGCAAGCTAATGTGGACGGGCCGTGTCTAACTCATGAAGTTGGGCGTACATCGGCGCCGTAAAGCAAGTGGTCGTACTCCCGCCCCCCCCGGATTACCATTCGTTTCGTCGGACCGAACCTGTATCTTACAGTTAAATCATGATGTCAATTTGGCACACTTATTGGTTCAAGGACGAAGGCGGGGCCGGCCCCCAGCGTAACGAAGGAGCCGCGCCCGGTCGGGGATGCGCTGACCGGCCGCTACAGTTCGGGAGGCTCGAGGCTGGAGGCTAGAGGTTGGAGGAGGCGAAAAGACGAAGCGAGAAGCAGATTCCCGCCTGTCCGCCACGACGGGCAGGTGGCAGGCGGGCCTCAACCCCCTCCCCGAACCGTCGAGGCAGGGTTCCCTTCGACTGCGCTTCACTCGACCATGCTTGGGACAGGCGGGCTGATAGGGCGGGCACCCGGCGCCTCACACAGCTCGACTCGCGCTGCGCTACACTACCAGCCGCAGAAAATTCACCACAGAGAAAATTGGCGGGGAGACGACGATGAAACTTGCGGAGATTGCGGCGCGGCTGAAGTGCGAATTCGAAGGCGATGCGGGGCTGGAGATCAGCGGCGTGGCCGGAATCGAGGAGGCGCGGCCCGGGCATCTCACGTTCCTGTCGAATCGACGGTATCGCACGGCGGCGGCGAAGACGCACGCGTCGGCGATCATCGTGTCGCGGAAGGAAGCCGGCATTTCCCTGCCCCGCATCCTCGCCGACGATCCCTATCTCGCGTTCGCGCACGCCGTGGATTTGTTTTACGCGCCGCCGCGGTACGCGCCGAGCATCCATCCGAGCGCGGTCATTTCAAAGAGCGCGAAAATCGGCGCGAGCGCACACATCGGGCCGTATTGCTTTGTGGACGACGACGCCGTGATTGGTGCGAACGCGGTGCTGCACAGCTTCGTTTCGATTTACCGCGGGGCGCGCATCGGCGATGATTTCTTCGCGCACAGCCACGCCGCGGTGCGCGAATTTTGCCGCATCGGGAATCGCGTCATTTTGCAGAACGGCGTCGTCATCGGCGGCGACGGATTCGGATTCGCGCGCCAGCCGGACGGCAGCTGGTACAAAATCCAGCAGTCGGGCGTGACGGTCATCGGCGACGACGTCGAGATTCAGGCGAATAGCGCGATTGACCGCGCCACGGTCGGCGAGACGCGCATCGCCCGCGGCGCGAAGATTGACAACCTGGTGCAGGTTGGCCACGCATGCAAAATCGGGGAAGATTCGCTGCTGTGCGCGCAGGTGGGGCTTGCGGGCTCGACTGTCGTAGGGATCCGCTGCGTGCTTGCGGGACAGGTTGGCGCGGCGGGTCATCAGCACATTGGCGACGGAGCAGTGCTCACAGCGCAGAGCGGCGTTCCGAGTGATGTTCCTTCAGGCGCTACTTATTCGGGCTACCCGGCGATGGAAAACAGACGGTGGCTCAAATGCGCCGCAGTTTACAATCGTCTGCCAGAATTGCAAAAGTGCGTGCGGGAGCTCAAAGCGGAAGTCAGCCGGTTGCGCGAGGCGCGAAAGGCGTGACGGGGCGCTGCGCCCAAACGACATGCGGACCTCAGGGGTTAAAACCCCTGAGGCGGGAGCGCTTCAATGTCGCGGCTGAAGCCGCGACCCACAAAGAAAAGGCGTGCCCGGTCGGAAATGCGCCGACCGACCGCGACAAGAGCAACAGCAGAACCCCCGCCAAGGCGGGCAGGCTCGTCGTCCCGGTAAGACGACAGTGACTCGCTCCCTTCGCTATTGTTCAGGGCAGGCGGAATGACAACGAAACCATATTCACAGATACCTCAATGTGCGGCTGGCGGGCGCATGTTTTCCGGCAGGCCCGCAGCGACCGCTTCGTGGACGCGCGCCATCAGTTCGTCGCGCTGCTCCATCGCATACCCCGCGCCGTCGATCGGTTTTCCGAAGCGCAGGGTAATTTCGCCCGGGCGCACGGCGAGCTTCCCTTTCGGCATCAGCGCGCGGCTTCCGAAAATTGAGAGCGGGACGACGGGCACTCCCGCCTGAATCGCGAGAACAAACGTCCCTTTCTTGAACGCGCGCAGGCGGCCGTCGGCGCTGCGGGTGCCCTCGGGGAAAACGACGAACGAAATTCCCCGCTGGATGACTTTGCGCGCGCGGTCCATGCTGCCAAGTGCGGCTTCGCGGGCAGCGCGATCCACCGGCACGATGCTCGTGAGGCGCATCGCCGTCGCCACGACGGGGACCTTGAAGATTTCCTTCTTCGCAAGGAAGGAAATTCTCCGGGGGATCCCCACCAGCGCCGCCGGCGGATCGAGCGCGCTCACATGATTGGCCGCGAAAATGCAGACGCCTGGCGGAAGATTTTCGATGCCCTCTGTCTTCACCTTCGCGCCGATGATTTTGAGTGTCGTACGAATCCCCCATGAACCCGCACGGTACAGGAAATTACTGGAGTTCGTCAGCGCGGAGAGCGCGATGACAGGCAGGCCGACGATGAGGACGTAGAGTGTGAGAAACGTGATACCGAGAAGTGTGCGCAACATTGTCAGGAAATGCCTGCGAGGATTCGCATCAGGATTTGCGTGCGGCGCTGCGTTTCTCGATGGATTCGACGAGACGGGCGCACAAGCCGTCGAAGCTGCCATTGGACATCACGAGGACCAGATCGCCCGAAGCGAGCTGCGGCGAAAGAAACTCGGCGATCTCCGCGGCGGAGGCGAAAGCTTCGGCGGGCTTGCCGCTGGCGCGTACTGCATTTGCGACGGCGCGCGGGTCCATGCGCTCGTCATCGGAGAGCAGATTCGCGCGATTCACGGGGCCGAGAACAGCGACATCGGCCGTGGCAAGAGCAGCGGCGAGATCGCGCTGAAAGATATTGCGGCGCATGGTGTTGGAGCGCGGCTCAAACGCAACCCAGAGACGGCGCCCGGGCCAGCGCGAGCGCGCCGCTTCGATGGTAGCGCGAATCGCTGTGGGATGATGCGCGAAATCCTCGACGATGGCGATACCGTTTGCTTCGCCCTTGATTTCGAGGCGGCGGCGAACGCCCTGGAATTTCACGAGCGCCGCTTCGATGGCTTCGCATTCGACGGCGTGATGAAATGAAATCGCCACGCACGCGAGGGCGTTCATCACGTTGTGGCGGCCAACGAGCGGCATGCGGATGCGCGCAACCTCCTCGCGATGATAAATGACGCGGAAGTGCGTCATGCCATCGCGAAACTCGATGTCGCCGGCGAACCAATCCATTTCAGGCGTCAGGCCATATCGCTCCACGGCACAAAACGCCTTTGCCGTGCACGCGACGAGATTTGGTGCTTCTCCCCAGACGAGAATTTTTCCGCGCCGCGGGATGAGGTTGACGAGACGTCGACATTGCAATTCGATCGCGGCGAGGTCGGGATAAATATCCGCGTGATCGAATTCGAGCGAGGTAAGAATCAATTCGTCAGGATGATAATGGAGGAACTTCGGCTGCTTGTCGAAATACGCAGTGTCGTATTCATCGCCTTCGATGATAAATTCCTCGCCTCCGCCGAGACCGTAGCTGCGGTCACCGAAGTTCGGGACGACTCCGCCGACGAGAAAGTCCGGGCGGCGATTCGCGACGTGGAAAATCCAGGAGAGCATCGCGGTCGTCGTGGTTTTTCCATGCGTGCCAGCGATGACGATGGATGTGTGGCCCGGTAGAAAATAATTCTCGATGATTTGCGGCATCGAACAGTAGGGGATGCGATCGTCGAGGACAGCTTCGAGTTCAGGATTGCCGCGTGAAATCGCATTGCCGACGACGACGAGATCCGGCACAGGTCTGAGATTCTCCGGGCGATAACCGTTGTTCCACGGAATACCGAGAGAGGAAAGCAGCGTCGAAGCGGGAGGATAGACGCCCGTGTCGGAGCCCGTGACCGTGAAGCCTCGCTCCTTCAGCATTCCCGCAACCGGCGCCATCGCCGCGCCTCCGATGCCGAGCAAGTGAATGTGGCCTGTTCGAGTTTTCAGGTGCGTTTGAATGGCTTCCCCCGATTCGATTGCCTGCTGCGCGCGGGACCGAGAGAGCCGCTGCACGCCGGTTCGAGAATCTCCAATCGGCCGCTTCCCTGTGCGACGAGCCTCGCCTTCACGCCGAGCGGCACGGTGAGCATGGCGCGCGAGGAGTGTCCCAGCGGCGCGCCCCAGACGACGGGAATTTTCAGCGGGCCGGCAATGCGTTCAAATACTTCATGCACGGTCGGGCTGCCGGGCGGCGTATCGCACTCCGGAAACTCTCCGAGGAACATTCCGCGAATGCCCTTCAGTTTTCCGGCCTGGCGCAAATGCACGAGCGCGCGGTCCACTTGATACGGCTTCATGGCGCGGTCTTCGAGAAGCAGAATCGTTCCTCCTGTCTGAATTTCCCACGGCGTGCCAAGCGTGGCTTCGATGAGCGTCAAACATCCGCCCAAGATTGTGCCCGTGGCCTCTCCGAAAAACAGGGTCTCGCCGCGCAGGTCGAGCGTCCAGCCGTGACTGGTTTGCGTGAGCGCCTGCAAAAACGATTCGCGGTCGTAACCCATCGCGGCATCTGGGCCTGCTTCGAGTCCCGCGGCAGCCATGGGGCCGTAGAAGCTAACCCAGCGCTTCTTGCGCCACAGAAAAAGCTGGAGCAGCGTGATGTCGCTGAAGCCAATCAGCGCCTTCGGAGAATTCAGCTTGCGCGGATTGATCTGCTCGAGCAGGTAGCCCGCGCCGTAGCCGCCACGCGCGCACATCACAGCGGCGGATTCTTCGTCCTCGAAGGCCGCTTGAAATTTCGCGGAACGCTCTTCGGCTGACCCGGCGAAATACCCCTGTCGCGCGAGCACGCGCGGGTCCCATTTCGGCACAAACCCAAGGCGCTCAATTTCCGCACAGCCGTTGCGCAACGCCGCCTCTTCCACCGGGCTGGCCGGAGCGATGACGCGCACGGTATCTCCCGGCTCGAGCGCCGGCGGCTTGACGGCTGTGGGCATGTGCTGCAAAAGAGGATAGGAAAATTACGCGGGCGAGTCCAGATGGCAAAGCGTTTTCGAGTCCGATAAGTTCACTCAACTGAAAAGAAGCATAGAATGAAGCAAGCGCTAGACAAAGGCGCATTAGGCGTCGCGCTGGAAATCCGTGGCCAAGGATTCGCAGCGGGCGGGCAATTCGCTGAGGCGGCGCATCAATTCGTGCTCCTGGGGCTGCGTGACGTCCACGTCGAATTCCATGATGGATTCGGCTCCGAAGCGGCGAAGCTCCGAATGCTGCACTGTGGCTTTCATCTCCCCGAAGATCCGGCGGGCCTGCTTGATGACAGCGTCGGCGTTCTCCGCGGTCAGGCGGAAGGTAATCAAGCGCGTTTTCAGGCCAAAATGGGCCTCTGCCCAGCCGACCACCGCGAGCGCGACGAGAACCAAGACCGTCGCAAAAATGGCGGTGATGTACATTCCATCGCCCACCGCCATGCCAATCGCAGCGACAGCCCAGACCATGGCCGCCGTCGTCAGGCCGACGACGTTGCCGCGCTCGCGCAAAATCACGCCTGCGCCGATGAAGCCGATTCCGGCGATGATTTACGCGGCGATGCGCGTGTGGTCATCTTCGGGATGCGTCGCGGCGATGACGGAAATAATCATGAAGAAGCACGCGCCCATGCAGATGAGCATGCTGGTGCGAATGCCGGCGGCCTTGCGATGAACCGTACGCTCGTAGCCAACCAGGCCTCCAAGCACAGCGGAGAGCAGAAGCTTGCCGGCGATTTCGTAGGTAAGGTCCACGGACATCGTCAATGCCTCTTGGTGGGGAGGATTCTACTACAGGAACGTTCGTGCAACGGTTCGGTGAGGCGACGCGACCGCAGTTGCAGGATTCGATATAAAACGCAGCCCTGCTAGAGCCGAATGTGCGTGAGGCGGACGAGCTCGCGCGCGCGCCTGTCCACTTCCTTGCGCGTGAGTTTCTTCAGTCGTTCGACGCCGATGCGTTCCACGGCAAAGCTGCCCATCACCGCGCCATAGATCATCGCGCGACGAATCGCGTGACGATTCGGATGGCCGTGATCAGCTAGCGCGCCCATGAAGCCGCCAGCAAAACTGTCGCCGGCGCCGGTTGGGTCGCGGACTTCCTCGAGCGGATAGGCGGGAACGGCGAGGATCGAGCCGTCATGAAATAGCATCGAGCCATATTCTCCGCGCTTGATGACTGCCGTCTTCGGCCCCATACGGAGAATCGCCTTCACCGCGCGCAACAGGTTATTTTCGCCGGAGAGTTGATAGGCTTCGTCGTCGTTGATCAGCAGCGCGTCAATCAACTTGAGAGTCTTGCGCAATTCATCCGGCGTGCGCTCAATCCAGTAATTCATCGTGTCGAGCGCGACGAGTTTCGGGCGGCGCTTCATCTGCTCAAGAACTCGGCGCTGAAGCGACGGGTCGATATTGCCTAGAAAAACGAAGCGCGAATCGCGAAAGGCTTCTGGCAGCTTGGGCTGAAACGCGGCGAAGACATTCAATTCCGTAAGAAGCGTTTCGCGGGAGCGCAGGTCGCTGCTGTAACGCCCCGCCCAGAAAAAACTTTTGCCGGGCGCGCGCTCCAGTCCCGCGAGGTCCACCTTCCGGGATTTGAGAACACTTTCGTCTTCTTTGCTGAAATCATCGCCGACGACGCCGACGAGTCGCACGGGCGCCAGCAGGCTCGCGGCCAGCGAAAAATACGTCGCCGCGCCTCCCAGCGTGCGAGGGGTCTTTCCGAATGGCGTTTCGATTCCGTCGAACGCAACCGAACCCACGACGAGCAATGACATTATGTGAAATCTCCTCGATTCGATTTCGCCGCGAGTCAGGAAATATGTTTTCCGATGATGGGCGCGAGCCGCTTTTTCGTCGCCGCCGGGATCAGCTTGCGATCCGTCAGCATCGCGTGGGCAAGCGCGGCTCCGCACTTGCACTTGCGCGTCGCGGGCAGGTGCCGCAGAGTTTCGCGCAAGACGCCCTGTACGTTTTCTGCGTTCCGGTTCAGGTTTGCGATGATGTCTGGCACCGTGACCGAATCGTGCGCCGGATGCCAGCAATCGTAGTCGGTGATCATGGCGACGGTCGCGTAACAAATCTCCGCTTCGCGCGCCAGTTTCGCTTCGGTCAGATTCGTCATGCCGATGACGTCGAAGTGCAATTGACGGTACGTTTGCGACTCGGCGTATGTGGAGAATTGCGGGCCTTCCATACAGACATAAGTGCCCCTGGCGTGGACCGTGACGCCGGCGCGATTGCAGGCTTCAGCGAGAGTTTTCACAAGCTGGCTGCAAGTCGGCTTGTCGAACGCGACGTGAGCGACCAGCCCGTCGCCGAAAAATGTGGACACGCGCTTGCTCGTGCGGTCGAAAAATTGATCGGGCAGAAGAAAATCCAGTGGCCGCAATTCCTCGCGCAGAGAACCAACTGCGCTCACGGACAGAATTCGCTCGACGCCGAGCATCTTCATCGCATAAATGTTGGCGCGGTAATTGATTTCGCTCGGCAAGATCCGGTGCCCGCGAGCATGTCGCGCCAGGAACGCGACACGCTGCCCTTCGAGCGTGCCGGTAACGAAAGCGTCGGATGGTTCGCCGAACGGTGTCCGCACGCGGACTTCTCGCGATTCGCTCAGTCCCGGCATCGCATAAAGTCCGCTTCCGCCAATGATTCCGATTCGCACGGATTCAGCCTTAGTTTTCTTAGTTGTGCTTTTCGTCCTTGCCATTCTCTCCGCCGGAATTGATTTTGTGCTTGCCGCTTCGCTTCAATCCATTTTCACCGGCTCTGGCTCGACGCTGCCGTCGCGTTCGTGCAAATACGCCCCGCGCACTGTGGTGTCGTGCGCAAAAAGAGCCAGCCAGCCGTTGCGCGCGATCTGGGGAAGCCATTTTTTCTTATTTTCGAGCGTCGTCAAGGGAAACAGATCGAATCCCATGATCCACGCCAGCGGAAGATGCGCCGTCGTGGGCGCCAGGTCCGCCAGAAATATCGCCGTCTTGCCAGCGCCTTCCAGCTTGACGCATTGCATTGCCGGCGTGTGCCCGGGCGCGGGAAACACGGTGACGCCCGGAACGATTTCGCGTTCGCCTTCGAGCAGCCACCACTGCCCCGCCGCTTCCACAGGCAGGTAATTTTCCGGGACGTAGCTCGCGCGGTCGCGCTCCGTGGGGCGCTTCGCGTGTTCGAAATCGCGCTGCTGCACGACGTATCGCGCGTTCGGAAACATTGGCTTCGCCTTTCCGTCGCCGATGCGCGTGTTCCATCCGCAGTGATCGAAATGCAAATGCGTGTTGATGACGAAATCCACCTGTTCCGGCTTCACGCCGTGCGCGGCCAGTTGATCCGGCAGCCGCGGCCCGCCGTCGATGGCGTAAATATCGCGGCGCTTGGCGTCCCACTTGTCCCCCGCGCCCGTTTCAACGAGGATCGTCTTCCCCGCCGCGCGAATCAGCAAGCAGTTCATGCTCAGCAAGATGCGATTACGTTCGTCCGCGGGAGATTTCCTCTCCCACATCGGTTTCGGCACCACTCCGAACATCGCGCCGCCGTCGAGTCGAAGAGTGCCGTCCGTCAAAACGACGAATTCCAGGTCGCCCAGCCTCACGTCTGTGTCCTTATTCCCGCCCGCTCGATGATTTCATTCACGGCGCCGTAGGGATCTTTTTTCCGCGCTGCCACGTCCGCGGCAAGCGAATCGAGAACGTCGCTGCTCGGGAGGGCTTCAATCGCGCGCTGGGTCAGTCGCTCGCGGAGCAAATTCAGCAAGCGTTCGCGCCACAGAACAATTTCGCGCGAGCGATTGCCTTTGCGGCCAGCGCCGTGTTCGCGAAATCGCGCAATCTGGCGAGCGAGTTCGTCGACGCCTTTATTTTCCGTCGCGACGGTGAGCACAATCGGGGGCTTCCATCCGTCGCGTTCGGGAACCAGTTGCAGAATCGCGCGCAGCTGCTGCTCGAAGCGGTCCACGCCTTCGTGATCGGCTTTGTTCACGACGAAAATGTCCGCGATTTCCATCACGCCGGCTTTCAGGCTTTGCACGTCGTCGCCCATGCCGGGAACCAGCACGACAATTGTGCAGTCGGCGAGCCGCGCAATCTCGACTTCGCCCTGGCCCACGCCGACGGTCTCGATCAGCACGAAATGCTTTCCCGCCGCGTCAAGAAGGAGCGCCGCGTCGCTCGTCGCTTGCGAAAGCCCGCCAAGCGAGCCGCGCGTCGCCATCGAACGGATAAAAACGCCGGAGTCGGATGCGTGGCCCTGCATGCGAATCCGGTCACCCAGAATTGCGCCCCCCGTGAACGGGCTCGAGGGATCGACCGCAATCACGCCGACGGTTTCCTTTTGCGCGCGGTAGTGCGCGGCCATTCGGTCCACGAGCGTGCTCTTGCCTGTGCCGGGCGCACCGGTGACGCCAATCAAATATGCATTGCCCGTGCGGGGGAAAAGCTGGCGGAGCAAGTCTTCGGCTTCGGCGCTGCGATTTTCGATTGCCGTCATGGCGCGGGAAATCGCGCGGACGTCCCCGGAGCGCACTTGCTCGGCCCACTCCTTCATTTTGTCGGTAAGGCTGGGCGCTATGGGCATCGCCGCGCTCTTACGCCTTTCCCAGCAGATTGCGCGCGATCACCAGGCGCTGGATTTCACTCGTTCCTTCGCCGATGGTGCAGAGCTTGACGTCGCGATAGTATTTTTCCGCGGGGTAGTCCTTGACGAAGCCGTAACCGCCGAAAATCTGCACCGCTTCATTGGCCACGCGGACCGCAACCTCCCCCGCGAAGAGCTTCGCCATGCTCGATTCGCGCGTGAACCGCACGCCCTCGCCGCCTTTGCGCATCGCCCGGTCGGCGAGATACGCGCTCTCCCAAACGAGCAGCCGCGCGGCTTCTATCTCTGTGGCCATGTCGGCCAGCTTGAACTGTATCGCCTGAAATTCACTGATCGACTTTCCGAATTGCTGCCGTTGCTTCGCGTATTTCACGGCAGCTTCGTAAGCGCCCTGCGCCATGCCGAGCGCGAGAGACGCGATTGAGATTCTCCCGCCGTCGAGCACTTGCAGGCTGTTGATGAAGCCTTCGCCTTCCTGACCCAGGAGATTTGTCGCGGGCACGCGGCAATCGCTGAAAATCACTTCCGAAGTGTCGCTCGCGCGCATGCCGAGCTTGTTTTCCTTCTTTCCTGGGCGGAAGCCGGGAGTTCCCTTCTCGATGATGAAAGCGGAAATGCCGTGATGCTTCTTCGCGGCGTCAGTGACGGCCATGCCGACGCAGACGTCCGCGTAATGGCCGTTCGTCGTGAAAGTCTTCGAGCCATTGAGCACCCAAGCGCCGTCTTTTTTCGCAGCGACGGTGCGCGTTCCGCCCGCGTCCGACCCAGCGCCGGGCTCCGTGAGCGACCAGCAGCCGAGTTTCTTGCCTTGAGCGAGCGGCACGACGTGTTTTTGCTTTTGCTCTTCCGTCCCAAATTTATAAATGTGATTCGTGCACAGCGAATTGTGCGCCGCAACAATCAGCCCGACCGAGCCATCCACGCGCGATAGCTCTTCGATAACGATGGAGTATTCGAGATATCCGAGGCCAGCGCCGCCGTATTTTTCGGGGAAAATGACGCCGAGGAGGCCCATCTCGGCCATCTGCGGGATGATTTCGCCGGGAAAATGCGACGCTTCGTCCCATTCCATCACATGCGGGGCGATCTCGCCTTCGGCAAATTCACGGACGGATTTGCGAAGCTGCTGTTGCTCTTCGGTCAGAGAAAAATCCACGTCACCTCACAATAGTCGCGACACATTTCGAGCCGAGAAAACTGTACCACAGGGAATAAACTGCCAAAAGAAAGTCTGGAAGACACACCTCTGATCAGGCATGTTTCCGTTCCGTTGCAGCGCAGATTTCTGCGAGCGCGGCAATCGCGCGATTGACGCCCATGCGATCCACGTCGTAATGCGTCACCATGCGGATGGAAAACTTGTCCGTCGGCCCGCAGAGAATGTGCTGCTTGCCAAGCTCGCCGCAAATCTCAGCGGCCGTTTTTCCCGTACATCGGACGTCGAAGATGACGATGTTCGTGACCACTTTTTTCGGGTCAACGGCGATGCCGGGGATTTTCGCAAGCGCCTCAGCGAGATGCTTTGCGTTTTCATGGTCCACATGCAAGATCTTCGGCGATTCTTCGAGCGCCACAAGTCCGGCCGCCGCGAGAACGCCCGCCTGCCGCATCCCGCCGCCGAGCATCTTGCGATGCACGTGCGCCTTTTCGATGAACTCGCGCGAGCCGACGACCATCGAGCCGACGGGCGCGCCGAGGCCTTTTGACAGGCAGAACATAACGGAATCGAACTTCCGTGTCAGCTCCTTGACGCTCTTTCCCAACGTAACTGCGGCGTTGAAGATGCGCGCGCCGTCAAGATGCACCGGAAGCTTCGCTTCATGCACGCGCTCGCAGATTTCTTCCGCGACCGCCGGCGGATAGATCGTGCCGCCCCCCATGTTGTGCGTGTTCTCGAGAGTGACAAGGCCCGTCTGCGAATAGTAGTAAGTCTTCGGGCGCAGGAGCGGCTCGACAAGCGTCCACGTGAGAATTCCGTCCGGGGCTGGAGTCGGCCGAGGCATACACCCGGCGAGTGCGGACATCGACGCAAGTTCGTATTGATTTACGTGCGCCCGCTGCTCGCAAATCACTTCGTGCCCGGGCCGCGTCCATGATTTGATGGAAATCAAATTGCCCATCGAGCCGCTTGGGACGAACATAGCGGCTTCGCGCCCAAACATTTCCGCGGCGCGTTCCTGCAGTTTGTTGACCGTCGGATCTTCGCCGTAAACGTCGTCGCCGACTTCCGCTTCCGCCATCGCGCGTCGCATCGCCGGAGTCGGCCGCGTCACCGTGTCGCTGCGAAGGTCAACGGTCGCCGCTTGGTTGCTTCCCTTCATGTCTCGCGATTCGTACATAATTCCTTCCAACCCTTCGTGGGCGCCTTGGCTGAGTTCGCTAGCCGAGCAGCCCAACAAAGGCTTCGTTTGCAATCGTTAGCTTCGCCGGGTTCAGCCGAATCATGCTGCCTTCGCGCGCAAGCAAGCCGTCCAGGATCAGCGGCGCGACGCGCGCATTCAAATCCGTTCCGTATTCGCGCTCAAGCCGCGCCAAATCTATTCCCGCGAGCTGGCGTAAGCCGAGAAACAATTCTTCTTCGAGCGCATCATGCGCCGTGACTGACTCTTCCTGCTCACGCGTTGACAGGCCCGTTTCGATCGCCTGCACGTACGCCGCCGGCTCATGCGCATTCGCCCAGCGCCTGCGGCTGTCGAATGAATGCGCGCCCGCGCCGAAGCCGAGATACGGCTCGCGCCGCCAGTATTTCAGATTGTGTTGCGAAGCGAAGCCCGGCAGCGCCCAGTTTGAAATCTCGTAGTGCTCGTAGCCCTCGGCCCCCAGCCGCGCGCGCGCAGATTCGTAGAAATTCGCCATTTCATCATCCGACGGCACCGAAGCAGCGCTGTATTTCGCTCCGCCACGAATGATTTCCTTTCCGAGACGACTGCCTTCGTCCACTTCGAGGAGATATATGGAAGCATGCTCTGGCTTTGTCGCGATGAGTTCATCGAGCGACGCTTCCCAGCTCGTTTCTGTCTGATGCGGCAGCCCTGCGATCAAATCCATGCTGATTTTGCGAATTCCCGCGGCTCGCAAGGAATCGACCGCCGCAAAAATATCTTTCCGGCGATGCATGCGGCCTGCGGCGCGCAGTTCATCGTCGCTAAACGACTGAACTCCGAGGCTGACGCGGTCAATGCCTGCATTCCTCCACGCGCGTGCTTTCTCGGGAGAGATAGTCTCCGGATCGGCCTCAAGTGTGACTTCCTTCCAGTCGCACCGGAATTGGGTGCGCACCGCTTCGAGCATCCGCGCCAGGTCCTCCGGCGCAAGCAGGCTCGGCGTGCCGCCGCCCAAATAAACCGTATCCACGGTCAGCTCGCGCAGCCCTTGCGTTTCGCGAATCTCGCGGCAGACCGCTGCGGCATAAGGCGCGTATAGGCTCTTCGCGAAAACGCCGGTGTGGAAATTACAGTACGTGCATTTCGTCTGGCAGAACGGCACCTGAATGTAGATTCCGAGATTCATGACGCGAGTGGGTCCGGCACGATTTTGAGCATCACTTCGCGCCTGCGCGGGCCATCGAATTCGCAGAAGAACGTCGCCTGCCAGCGGCCGAGTGCGAGGCGACCGCCCTCGATAAACACCGTCGCGGAGCTTCCGGTCAGTGCGGTCTTGATGTGCGAATCGGAATTGCCTTCGGCGTGGCGATAATTGCCTTCGTGCGGAACGAGTCGGTCGAATGTCGCCTCTATATCCATCGCCACGTCCGGGTCGTCGCCCTCGTTGATGATCACGCCCGCCGTTGTGTGCGGCACATAGATATGGCAGACGCCGCTCTTGCAACCGGAGTCGGCGGCGAAGCGGGCAACCTCCGCGGTGATATTTTTCAGCTCCGTGCGCCGCGAAGTGTGAATCTCAAGCGTGCGCGTCAGCAAGCGCGAGTCCGCACCGGGCATCGTTGCGTCTTTCATTTCCCGCTCATGCCAGATCGGCGGATGCGGCGGCGCCGTACATCGCATACCATGGCTTCGCCGCGCGCAGCGCCTTGTTCACGTTCTGAATATTTTTCACGCCCTGATCCGACAGCCAGTCCTGAAAGGCATTCAATCCCTGCTTGGCGTAGACGGGGACTCCATCTTTCCACGTCGCGCGTCCGCAGAGCACGCCCGAAAAATTCACGTCTGCTTCCGCCGCAAGCGCCAGTGTTTCGATGAAGGTTTCATTGCTAACTCCAGCTGAGAGATATATGAAAGGCTTCTTCGCCACGGCCGCGGCGCGCTGGAAGAACTGAATCGCCTGCTCCTTCGTATACACTGCTTCGCCCTTCAGGGATTTCGTCCCGGCGACGAAGTCCATGGTCACAGGGACTTCCACTTTGAGGACGTCAATTTGGTATTGCGGCTTGGAGAATTCCTCCATCGTGCGAATCACGACGTCTGGTTTTTTCCGCGCAAACTCGATTCCCTTCTCGTCCGTGCCTTCCTGGTAGCCAACGAATTCCGCGAAGAACGGAATGTCTTCGCCCGTGCATTCCGCGCCCACTCGCTCGATCCAGGCATGTTTGATGTCGTTGATCTGCTGCGAATCATAAGGCGTGTAATACATCAGAATTTTGATGCAGTTCGCGCCCGCCGCCTTGAGCCGCCGAACCGACCATTGATCGAGAAGATCGGGCAAACGTCCCGGACGCGTGTTGTCGTATCCGCTGTTTTCGTAAGCCAGCAGGAGTCCCGCGCTCGCCGCCTTCCATGCCGCCGCGGGAATCCCGTATTCCGGGTCAAGCAGGATTGCGCTCGCGTGCGGCGTTAGCACGCGCACTACGGCCTGCTTGAATTCTGTCAGCATCTGCGGCGTAACGGCGCGCGGGTCCACACCTTTTTCTTTCGCGATGGCTTTCTTCAGGGAACCGCGTTGGTCCATCGCTGCGGCGGCGATCACGCCGGCCGAGTTCGAGACCGACTCCAAGCCCTTGAGCTTTCCCGGAGACATTTTCATCGCCGCATCCTCCACGTCATTTGCGCAAAGCTAGGGAAAGTTTATCATGGGCGGACATTTCCCAATGCAGTCCGAACTAGAGGAAAACTGCGTGGTGGCCTGAACAAGGCTTGTTCATCGTTTTCAAGAGAGCGTCGAACAATCCGTCGCCTTGCCGCGCAAGAATTGGCAGCAGACTCAGCGTCCGCTCCTGCAAATCATGGTGCGGAAAGAGCGAGTTCATGATTTGCCCCTCATGTCGGTCAAGGACGCCCGTGCGGAAATTCTGTGCTCGTCCCGCCTTCTCGCGCAGTTTTTCGAACTGGCACATCATTTTGCGCTCGGCGGTGCTCAACGCGCCTGTCAGAGTTTTATCGAGGCTCGTCAGCGGCTTCGCGTAGCCTTTGAGAATCTTTCGCAATGTTTTGCCGTCACGCGCAAATCGAGCGGCCAAGCCGCGCGGCAGATACTCACGCTCCATTCTGCGCCGGACGAATTGCCGCCCGCGCAGGATCTCACCGAACTCGAGGCTGTATTTCTTGAGCAGACGGGCAACCTCCGGCTCGACGATTGTGAAACTCGGGCGCGCCAGTATCGCCGGCATTCGCCCCAGAATTCGCTGATAAACAACCTGCGCCTGAGCCATGTAGGCCGTTTCCGCCGGCCCTCCGATGTACGCCGCCGTGGGAAGGAGCGAATCCTGCACAACAGGTCGCAGCAGGACGCTCGCCGAAACGTTATCCGGATTCTCTTCGATTTCGCCAAGCAGTTCCGTCAGGCTCAGTTTTTTTTCGCCCGCCAGAAAATCACCATCCCTCCGGCGGACTGCCTGGCGCTTGCCTCCCACGTTGAGAAAAAGCAGCGTGCTCTGTGAAGTGACCTTCACCTGCGCGTGATATCCTCGCCGGTCAAGCGCTTTCCCGCGCGCAAGCAATTGTTCCGCGATCGTTTTCGATTCTTCCGCGGCCCGGCGATAGATCGGCCGCGCCAGTTCATGCAGCCGTTTGTCCAGTGGGTCCAGCAGGATGAGTCCTTTGCTCCCAAACAGCCGCGCAAAGAGCTTTGCAAACGCCGAGCCGTAAGTTTCCTCCACGCGGTACGAGGCTGAAAGCGCCTCTGCGACTTCCTTGGATGCCGGGCCTTCGAGCAATTGCGCTGCGTTCTCCACCGCATCCACGGTCATTCTGCCCAGCGCCATCCGGCCAACGCTCCGGCCGGCGAATTCGCCATCCTGCGGCATTTCAATTTTCGCCAGGCTCTGTTTGCCGTGGAAGAAGACGTGATTGACCTCGGCGAGGTCGTGATCCTCCGTCGCGAGCCAGAAAACCGGAACTGCCTCGACGCCCGCGCGGGTCAGTCTCGCGGACCAGGCAATCGCGCTCAGCGCCTTGTAGATGCTGTACGCGGGCCCGCCGAATAGCCCTACCTGCTGCCCGGTGACAATCGCGACGGCGCCTTGCGCAAGCCTTTCGATGTTTCGCGCCGCGAGCTCTCCGCTGCCGAATCCTCGGTTCTGTTCACGCAGAATTTCCGCGACGGCGCGCCGCGCAGGCGGCTCTAGCTCTACTTCCTTCGCAGCCGCGCGCACTCCCACCTCATCCGGAGTATGCCCGTAGAATTCAGCTATCTTGGAAAATTCCTCGCTAAAATCGCTGAACAATCGCGTCGTGTGAGGTATTTCTCGATTGGGGATACAGTGGCACTCCATGCAGCATCAGATGATACACGCAGCCTCAAGTCGCATCAATCCGGCGCCACCAGGCGTCCATGAATTATCTGGGAACTCGGGAATCCTTCAGGAATTCGCTAATCCGCCGCCGCGGAGGTCGTCGTGCCGGCAAGCAAGCCCTCGATCTCCAGCTTCGCGGCATCGCTCACGGGCAGCAGAGGCGCGCGCGGCGCGCCGCCTTTGTAGCCGAGGCGGTCCATGGCGAATTTGATCCCGGCGATGCCGAATTTCGAGCCGAGCGTCGCGGCGGGATTGATGGCCTGCTTTTTGAGCTGTTGAATGCGGGCGCCGTCATTTTGGCGCACAGCCTCATAAAACTCCACGCAAGCCTCGGGGAAAACACACGACACCGCCAGAATCGCACCGCAGGCGCCGGCTTTCAGCGCTTCCTCAAGAGTCATCGCCGAGCCGGTCAGCGTATTGAAATTCAAGTGCGTCGAATGCACGATGTCGGCGATGCGCTGGACGTTTCCGGAACTGTCCTTGATTCCCGCGATGTTCTGATGTGCCGAAAGCCGCGCCACGAGCGGCGCTTCCACAGTGTAGTTCGTGAACACGGGCACGGAATAAATCAGCACGGGAATCGGCGAAGCGTCTGCGACGCGCGTAAAATGCGCCGCTTCGGCCTCGAACGTCATGTAAGGTTTGTAATAGCTCGGCGTGCGCACCAAAGCGGCGTCAAATCCCATCTCCGCGGCGCGCTTCGTGTGCCGGATTGTCTCCGGCGTGGATTCGGCGCCTGTACCTGCAATCATCGTCTTCCCCGGCGCCGCATGTTCGAGCGCGGTGCCCCACAGGCGGTCAATTTCGTCCCAAGTCAGCAGCACTGATTCGCTCGTCGAGCCGTTCAGCACGTAGCCCGCGAGCCGCGTCTTGTTATAGCGAGCGATATTGAACCTCAGCGCGGCGAGGTCTATTTCGCCATCAGCGGCAAATGGAGTCGTGAGAGGCGGGAAAATTCCCTGCAATTTCATCAAAAGGATTTTACCAGAATCCGAGCCAGTTTCAGAAATCGTGACTCATCTTTCAGACTCACTTCTGGGCAATTCGGCTTCAGAGTATTGCCGTTCACTTTGCCGCGAATCAGTGGCCCGGCATGCAACCGGCGCGTTTCTTCGCGCCATCGGCGTGCAAATCTTGCAGCGCCGCGACTTCCCCCGATCCCTCGCTCATCGCGCGGATGCCGCGAGCCGCCGCCGTCGCCGCTGAGATCGTCGTGATACATGGCAGCATGTAACGCACTGCCGCGCGCCGGATGGACTTCTCGTCGTAAAACGATTCCCTGCCGAGCGGCGTATTGATGATCAGGTTCACTTTTCCGGTTTTGATCAAGTCCACGATGTTCGGCCGGCCTTCGTTCACTTTGTACACGGGCTCGACTTCCATCCCCGCCGCCGAAATCGCCGCCGCCGTGCCGCGCGTGGCAATCAATTTCAGCCCCGCGGCGGTCAGGTCGCGCGCGAGCGCGATCAGGTGCCGCTTGTCATGATCATTCACGCTGATGAACACGGTCCCGGTCCGCGGCAGCCGCTGTCCCGCCGCGTCCTGCGCCTTCGCGAACGCCAGCCCGAAGTTCCGCGAAATCCCCATCACTTCGCCCGTCGAACGCATCTCCGGGCCGAGAATCGTATCCACGCCGCGGAACTTGCTGAACGGGAACACAGGAGACTTGACCGAAAAATATTCGCGGCTGCGAATCTCGGAAATGCCGTCGAACTCGGCGAGCGGCAGCTTCATCTCGCGCAATTTCTTGTCCGTCATCAGTCGCGCGGCCACTTTCGCCAGCGGCACGCCCGTCGCCTTAGAAACGTACGGCACGGTGCGCGACGCGCGCGGATTCACTTCCAGCACATAAACCGTGTCGCGCTGAATCGCGTACTGCACGTTCATCAGGCCCACGACGCCGAGCGCCTTGGCCAGCCGCAACGTGTATTCGCGAATCCGCGCCAGCGTCTCCGGCTTCAGCGTCACCGAAGGCAGCACGCACGACGAGTCGCCCGAATGAATCCCCGCTTCCTCGATGTGTTCCATGATTCCCGCGATCACCACGTCCGTGCCGTCCGCCAGCGCGTCCACGTCCACTTCAATCGCGTCTTCCAGGAACTGGTCCACCAGAATCGGCCGCTCACCGCCCGCGCCCGCGTTCATCCGCACCGCCTGCGCGGCGCAGTCCTCCACGGTTTTCATGTCGTAGGCAATCACCATCGCGCGTCCGCCAAGGACGTAGCTGGGGCGCACCAGCACGGGCAGTCCGATTTCGCCGGCGACTCGCGCGGCTTCTTCCGGCGTCAGCGCGGTGCCGTTCTTCGGCTGCGGAATTTTCAATTCGTCGAGCAGCCGCCCGAATCGCCGCCGGTCTTCCGCCAGGTCAATCGATTCCGGCGCCGTGCCGATGATCGGCACACCGTTGCGTTTCAAATCGAGCGCCAGGTTCAGCGGCGTCTGCCCGCCGAACTGCACGATAACGCCATGCGGTTTTTCGCTCGCAATCACGGAGAGCACGTCCTCCAGCGTCAACGGCTCGAAGTAGAGCCGGTCCGAAGTGTCGTAGTCCGTCGAGACCGTCTCTGGATTGCAATTCACCATTACGGTCTCGTAGCCGTCTTCCTTCAGCGCGAACGCCGCGTGGCAACAGCAGTAATCGAACTCGATTCCCTGCCCGATGCGGTTCGGCCCGCTGCCCAGGATGACGATTTTCGGCTTGCTGGTTACGGCGGCCTCGTCCTCCTCTTCGTAGGTCGAGTACATATATGGCGTGAACGATTCGAACTCCGCCGCGCAAGTATCCACGCGCTTGAAAACCGGCCTCACGCCGCGTTTCATCCGCGCCTCGCGCACTTCCGTCGTCTCGACGTTCCAGATTCGCGCGAGCTGCTCGTCGCTCATCCCGGCACGCTTCGCTTCCATCAGCGTTTCGCCGGAAACCGTATCCGGCTTCTCCGCCTCCAATTCCTTCTCCAGCGCGACGGTCTGCTCCATCTGCCGCAGAAACCACGGATCAATCTTCGTCAGCGTGCAGATGTCCGCGGCGCTCATTCCTAGACGCAGCGCTGTAAAGAGCCAATGAATTCGGTCCGGCCCGGGGACGTGCAGTTTCTCGCGCAGCATCGCGTCCGTGATTTCTGCCGGCGCGCGCCATGGCGCGTGCGGCTCGAGCGAGCGAATGCCCTTCCCCAGCGCTTCCGCGAAAGTTCGCCCGATGGCCATCACTTCCCCGACGGATTTCATTTGCGTCGAGAGCGTCGTATCCGCGCCGGGGAATTTCTCGAACTGCCACTTCGGAATCTTCGCCACGACGTAATCAATCGTCGGCTCGAAGCATGAAGGCGTTTTCTTGGTGATGTCGTTCGGGATTTCGTCGAGCGTCATCCCGACCGCCAGCTTCGCCGCGATTTTCGCGATCGGGAATCCCGTCGCCTTGCTCGCCAGCGCCGAGCTCCGCGACACCCGCGGATTCATCTCGATGACGACCATCCGCCCCGTCTCCGGCTCGACGGCGAACTGGATATTCGACCCACCTGTCTCGACGCCTACTTCGCGAATCACGCGTGCGGCGGCGTCGCGCATTCGCTGGTATTCCTTGTCCGTCAGCGTCTGCGCCGGAGCCACGGTGATCGAATCGCCCGTGTGAATTCCCATCGGGTCGAAGTTCTCGATCGAGCAAATTACGACGAAGTTGTCGAGCCCGTCGCGCATTACTTCCAGCTCGAATTCCTTCCAGCCAAGCACGGATTCTTCGACCAGCGCCTCGTGCACCGGGCTCAGATCGAGCGCGCGCGCAATCGCGTCCGTGAATTCTTCCTGGTTGTATGCGATGGATCCGCCCGTGCCGCCGAGCGTGAACGACGGCCGTATCACCACTGGGTACCCGAGTTGCTCCGCCAGCTTCACCGCCTCGGCAACGTCCTTCACCACCGCAGACGCCGGCACTTCGAGCCCCACGCGCTGGCACGCGTCCTTGAATTGCAGCCGGTCCTCTGCGATGCGAATCGCCTTGAGCGACGCGCCAATCAATTTCACGCCATACTTTTCGAGGATTCCGCTTTCGGCCAGCTCCACCGCTGTGTTGAGTCCTGTCTGTCCGCCCACGGTGGGCAGCAGCGCGTCCGGCCGCTCTCGCGCGATGATGGGCTCGAGATATTCCATCGTCAGCGGCTCGATGTACGTCCGCTGCGCGATTTCTGGGTCCGTCATAATCGTCGCGGGATTCGAATTCACGAGCACGACTTCGTATCCTTCGTCGCGCAGCGCCTTGCACGCCTGCGTGCCCGAGTAATCGAACTCGCACGCCTGCCCGATTACAATCGGCCCCGACCCGATGATCAGGATCTTCTTAATGTCCGTCCGCTTCGGCATGGTTGTTATGTTCTGTCGCCAATTTTACTTGTCTTTCCGAGTACTGTCGTCGGGCATAGGATCTTTTCTTTTCGTATTTTCATTCGCTCCAGTCCTCGCTGGGACTGACTGCAAACCTCGGACTGCATTGTAAGGGCACGGCTTCAGCCGTGCCGTACAGCCGCTGCCACAAGCGGCTTTAGCCGCTGGGGTACGTCGTCCAAGGTGAATTCCCGTGCCGCAGAGGACCACCTGTACTCTCGGGGCGACGAAGCAAGGCCCCGTTTAACAGGGTTCTGCTCGATGTACTGGATGTGAGTCACGAAGTCTTCGTAATCTCGAATACGATGATCCGTGAAGCCTTTATGCCACACCGGAAAATGCATTTGTCGCTCCTCTCGAATTCTCCTTGCCGAACCGCCCTTGATGAATTGCACGGCCCTCTCGAGAGTCAAATCTCCTGCGGGAGTTAGAATCACATGAAAATGTTCGGGCATTACGACAAACCCGTGAAGAAGATAACGATTCTGCTCGCGATATTCCAAAAGCACTTCAACGAACAATCTTGCGACATCATGGTTTAGGAAAATCTGGTGGCCCTGCCACGTGCGCGAAGTCACGAAGTACATACCGGGTGCATGAATAAGTCGCTTCGGAGCTGCCATCCCTCAGCGGCTAAAGCCGCCCTCCTCTCACTGCCGTACGGCATGGCTGAAGCCATGCCCTTACACAACTACCATCGGTGCATCAGCCACTGCACTACATGCACCAGAATCGGTGCGGCCAGCACGGCAGTCAGAAACACAAGAGCGATAGTGAAACCAATAAGCCACTTCGTGAGCTTTCGACTCGACTGGTCAAACTCCTTGATCGCAGACCGATTTTCATCCAGCGCAGTTTGAACCGACAGGAGATCCTCACCGAGCCAGAGCAATAGCTCCGAGAAATACCGTTCCCTCTCTGCGGGGTCTAGTTGCCGGAAGAAACCGCCGACCCTCTTCAATTGGCAGCGTGTCAGTCTCTGCGGATTGGCGAGCGCCGCCTGAGCGTCAACGAGCAAGTCCAGTCGCCCACTGATTCCCGTAGTCACGCTAACTCCTGCATCAAGCCCGTGAACTGCTCGAACAGATAGCGCGCGTCGTGGGGGCCGGGCGAAGCCTCCGGGTGATACTGCACGCTGAAGAGCGGCAGAGAGCGGTGCCGCATTCCCTCATTCGTGTGGTCATTCAAATTCACGTGCGTGATTTCGACGTCACTCGACGGCAGCGACTCCGGGTCTACGGCGAATCCATGATTCTGCGCTGTGATTTCGACTTTCCCCGTCAGCAAATTCTTCACCGGATGATTCGATCCGTGATGCCCGAATTTCAGCTTGTACGTCCGCCCGCCGAGCGCGAGCCCGCACAACTGATGTCCCAGACAAATCCCGAAAATCGGCACGCGCCCGATCATCTTGCGAATATTTTCAACAGCGAACGTTATCGGCTCAGGATCGCCCGGCCCGTTCGAGAGGAAAACCCCATTCGGCTTCATCGCCAGCACTTCTTCTGCGGAAGTCCGCGCCGGCACGACCGTCACGTCGCATCCGTGATCTACAAGTTGCCGCAAGATGTTTTGTTTAATTCCGAAATCGTATGCAACGACTTTGTACTTTTTCTCTGCGCCGCCGTCCGCTCGCGCCTCGAACTCCACCGGCCCTTGAGCCCAGCGATACGGCTTCGCGCACGTGACGCGGCTCGCGAGCTCTTGCCCCGCCATCGTGGGCAGCGCGCGCGCCTCGCGAACAAGCGCCTCAGCGTCCGTCCCATCCGTCGCCACAATTCCCCGCAGCGCGCCCGCCTGCCGGATGTGCCGCACAAGCGCGCGTGTATCCATGTCCCAGAGCACGGGGATTTTGTGCCGCTCCAGGTACGCCTGCGCTGTCTCGCTCGCGCGCCAGTTCGACGCAACCCGCGAAAAATCGCGCACGACGAGTGCTTCGATATACGGCCGCGCCGACTCCTCGTCCTGGGGATTCGCTCCGACATTTCCAATGTGGGGGTACGTCAGGCAGACAATTTGGCCGCTGTAGCTGGGATCGGTGAATACTTCCTGGTAGCCCGTGAGGCTGGTATTAAAAATAATTTCTCCGCCGCGGCGGCAACGGGCGCCGGCCGCGCGGCCCTTAAATACTCTTCCGTCCTCGAGCGCGATGACCGCGCTGGTTCCGTGCGACTGCTTCAGCTTTGCCTCCGTGCGGAATCATTTTCCGCTCGCCGCCGACACCGTAGGCGCCGTGATTTCGCCGAAATGATCGAATGGCCAGTAGGCGAACACCGCCTGGCCGTAGATATATTTCCGCGCCACGGGCCCGAAAATTCGCGAATCGTTGGAGCTGTCGCGGTGGTCCCCCATCACGAAATACTGCTCTTCCGGAATCTTGATCGGCCCGTAATTCGAATCATCGAAATAGCTCGGCGGCACGTACGCTTCCCGTATCTCTTTGCCGTTCACGTACAGCTCGCCGTCACGAATCTCCAGGGTCTCCCCGGGCAGCCCGACCACGCGCTTGATGAACGATTTCGAGCGGTCCAGCGGATACCAGAACACCACCACGTCGCCGCGTTGGATGGGCTCGAAGCGATAGACATATTTATTGATGAAGATGCGCTCCTGGTCGCTCAGCAGTGGCGCCATGCTCGTCCCTTCCACCTTCACCGGCTGGTAGAGGAACACGATAATCACCAGCGCCAGCGCCATCGCGAAAGCGACGTCGCGCGTCCACGTGCGCAGCTCGCGCCTCAGGGAAGACGGCTGCTCTCGTTCAATTGGGGAACTGAAATTAGGAGTGTTATCTTCGCGCATCCTGCGTGTCGTCCTTATATATCATGACCACGGCCCTCTCGCCAATGGCCAATTCGCTCGCTGTGAAGATTTCAAAAATTGAATGCCGCTTCCAGCCGCTGTCAGATTGCAGCCTTTATTTTGATGCTGATTCCACCCAATTGCGTTTCCCGCCACCCTGAGTGTTGGAATGCACTCAATTTGCCGACAGTCCTCGCCACCTCATGCGTTCGCGGCCTGATCCAAGAACCATATCGCCGTCCCTTCAGGCCTCAGCATCGCCATGGGAAGTTCTCGCATTGCGCGTTTCGGTTCATTTTTCAGCATTTCAATGATCGGCCTCTTGTCCGCCCCTGCGACGAGAAAACAAGTCTCTCTCGCCCGCCGCAGCACGGGAAACGTCAGGCTGACTCGTACTGGAGGATCGGCGGGAGCGCGCACGCTCACGGCCCAGCGCTTTTGCTCCGTCAGTGCGGGAGAATCCGGAAACAGCGAAGCCGTGTGCCCTTCCCCACCCATGCCTAGAAATAAAATGTCAAAAGTCGGCCCAGTGTCGCCGAAAAATCCCCTTAGTGTTTCTTCATACGCCTGCGCGGATTCATCCGCGGTTGCGCCGGTCGTCGGTATGGGATGTATGTTTTCCCCGGGCACTGGCACGAGCTCAAGCAGGCTCATCTTTGCCATTCGGTAATTGCTTTTCGGATCGTCTGCTGCAACAAACCGCTCGTCGCCCCAGAAGAAATGCATCTTCGCCCACGGAATCTTGTCGCGATACTCCGTCGCCCACAGCTCATACATCCGCGAGGGTGTGTGCCCGCCCGAAAGCGAAATGAGGCATCTGCCTCGCGTTTGCACCGCGTCAATCGCCGCGCGCGCCGATTCTTCCGCCGCCCCGCGGCTCAGCGTCTCGAGGTCCGGGAAGACGCGCACCTCCGCATTCAACAGTTTGTCCATCCGCGGTCCAATTCTCGCAGCAGCGCGTCCGCTTCCGCCGGCCCCCAGCTTCCCGCGGAATATGGCACTACTTTCAGCTTGTTCGCCAGCAGCGGAGTGTACAACTCCCACGACGCTTCCACCCAGTCGTCCCTGACGAACAGCGTCGCGTCGCCGAGAATCACGTCGAGCAACAGCGTCTCATACGCTTCCGGCAACGGCTGGAATTTCTCCGCGTATCGGAAATGCAAGTCGCTCGTCTCGATGCGCACGCCCTGTCCGGGCGATTTGATTTCGAAGAACAAATCGAATCCCTCGTCCGGCTGAATCGTGATGACCAGCGCATTCGCGCTGATCGGCTTCCCATCAAATGGCGCGAAAAAAGAAACAGGCGGCTTCCTGAATCGCACCACGATCTGGCTCGAACGCGCCGCCATGCGCTTGCCTGTGCGCAGGAAAAACGGCACGCCGTTCCATCTCCAGTTGTCGATCTGCAGCCGCAGCGCAACGAACGTTTCGGTTTGCGAATTCGGCGCAATCCCCGGTTCCTGCAAGTAGCCGGGCACATCTTTTCCATCGACCTTTCCCTCAGTGTATTGTCCGAGCACAACGTCTCCGGCTTGAATCGGCCTCACCGAGCGCAACACTTTCGATTTTTCGTGGCGGATCGGTTCCGCTTCAAACGCCGCCGGCACTTCCATCGCCGCAATCGTCATCAGTTGCGTCAGGTGATTCTGAATCATGTCGCGCAGTGCGCCCGCGCCCTCGTAATACAGCGCGCGGTGCTCCACGCCCAGCGATTCCGCCACCGTGATCTCAACGCTCTCGACGCGGTCGCGATTCCACTGCGGCTCGAACAGCGAATTTGCGAACCGGAAAACCATCAGGTTCTGCACCGTCTCTTTTCCCAGGTAATGGTCGATCCGGTAGATTTGTTCCTCGTCGAAATTCTCATGCGCCACCTGGTTCAGGTCTTGCGCGGATTTCAGGTCTCGCCCGAACGGCTTCTCGATCACCAGCCGCGTCCATCCCGCGCTCTTGTTCAGCCCGGCCTTCCCCAGTCCCGCGATTGCCAGCGGGAAGACTTTCGGCGGCAGCGCAAGATAGAAAATCCGGTTCCCAAGCAGCCCGTTTTCTTTTTCGAGTTTCTCGATTCGCGCCTTCAGCGCCGCGTAATCCGCCGCCGTCCCCTGCGCGATTGTTTGATAGAAAATCCGTTTCTCGTAGCCAACTGCCGCGATGGCCCCCTGCGCCACTCCGTCGTCGGCCAGGTTCTGCAGGCATCGCGCCAGAAAGCTCTTGTCATCGAAATTCGTTTCCACTCCGACGCCCAGAATGATGCTGCCCGCGCCAAACACGCCGCGCGTAATCAATTGATGCAGCGCCGGCATGATTTTCCGTCCCATCAAATCGCCCGTCGCGCCCAGAACCACAAAAATGTGCGGCTCGCTCGCCGCTGCAACCGTCGCTGCCACGATTCCCTCTCTCCCAGAGTTCCTAATCCTTCGCCAGCTCCACGCCGAACTGCTTCAACTCCTGTTCCAGCTGTGTCGCGTTATGAAACTGAATCGTATGCATCCCCATTTCCCTCGCGCATTCCAGATTCAACCCCCGGTCATCAATAAAGATGCACTCCGCCGGCAACCGCTGCGTGATGCTCAGCGCCAGCCGGTAAATCGCTTCGTCCGGCTTCCGCACGCCCAGATAACACGAACTCATGAACGCCTCGAAGAATTCGCGCAAATGAAACTGCTTGATGCGGTATTCGTTGAGCTCTTTCGATTCGTTGTTCAGCGCGGCAACGAAATACTTCCCCGCGCCAGCCAGCCGCCTTATCACGTCCAGGCTCTCCGGCATCGGCCGCGACTGCGCGTAGAGGAAATTCAGGAACTCCTCTTTCGAAAACATCCTCTCGCGGTAAAACACCGTCCGTGTCAGGTATTCGTCCAGCGTCGCCTGTCCCGTCTCGAACGCGTGCAGCATCAGCTCGTGGCGATCCTCGAACTCTTCCCAGTCGAGATGGAATTTCGCAGCCGCGTCGCGCCGCGCCGCTCGATCCCAGCCATTCGACAGGATCACGCCGCCCAGGTCCGAAAATATCGCCGTGACCTTTATCAATTCTCACCTCGGCTTGACTCGAACGCGTATCGCATCAGTATCCCGCGAATTCCTCCGCGCGGATGTCGTCTTCATTCACTCCTGCGTCGAGCAGCAGTTTGTACATCGCGCCAATCATTCCCGGAGGCCCGGCCATGTAAAATATCGGCGCCGTCATGTCGCCCACGGCGTCTTGAATCATCTGTTTGTCGACGAATCCGCGCTTCCCTGCCCATGGCTTCGACGATTTTTCCATCTCTGTCATCGTCGCCACCAGTTTGAAATTCGGATTCTCCTTTTCGGCGCGCTGCAAATCTTCCAAGAACGCCGCGTCCTCCGGCCGCCGGTTCGAATAAATCAGCCAGATCTTGTGCGGCAAATGATTCTTCGCCGCGTCCATCACGATGCTCCGAAACGGCGTGATCCCGATCCCGCCGGCGAGGAACACCGCTGGCCGCGAAGCCCGCGTGTGCAGCTTCAAATCTCCAAACGGTCCGTCGAGTTCCACCGTTGCTCCGGGCGCCAGTTTTCCCAGACAGCGTTTCATCGCCGTGTCGCGCATCCGCGTCGCCACCAGCAAATCGCCTTCATGCGGCGCGCTCGCAATCGAAAACGCACGCGCATTCCCTTCGCTGTCCGTCTCCGAAGGATCGATCAGCTTCACTTCCATCGCCTGCCCGGGCTTGAATTCGAATCCCGCGGGACGTTCCAGCCAGAATCCCATCGTCCCCTGCGCAACTTCCTTCCGCGCCTTCAGCTTCACCGGATATGTGCTCACGCTTCTTTCGCCTCCTCGCAGCGGAATTGAATCCCGCCCTGAAACGATAGATGATAGCAAACTGCCGAAAGGACTCAGAAAAACAATGCCAAGCATCGAAATCATGCGTGTCTACGACATTCCCCAGGAAAAATCCAGCTCGCGCTTCCTCGTCGAACGCCTCTGGCCTCGTGGTGTCAAGAAAGACTCACTGCATCTCGACGCCTGGCTCAAAGACGTGGCTCCCAGCCAAGCTCTTCGCAAATGGTACAGCCACAAAGTCCAACGCTGGCCCGAATTTCGCAAGCGCTATCTGGTGGAACTCCGCGCCAACTCCGCTGCCTGGAAACCTCTCCTCGACGCGGCCCGTCATGGCCATGTCACTCTCCTCTACGCCGCCCGCGACACCGACCACAACAGCGCCCTCCTCCTCCGCGATTTCCTCCGCTCCAAACTCTAGTCGTCGAAGATTATCGTGGTGAGGGCCTTGTCCTAATCGCGCAATGCAACGCATCGCGGCACTTTTGTAGGGGCCGACTATGGTTTACCCTGACGCAGGAAGGGGCAGCCCGTTGTTGCTTTTCGGCGGGCGCAACCCGCTTTGGACTGCGGCGGTGTGCGCCGCTTTGCTTTTCCGCTGATTAGAAAGTGCTTCCCAACCCGTCGTAGTCAGGAGGATCAATGCTAAGGTTTGTGGGACACACTGCCCAACATAAACCTGCCGTCATGGATGTGGCGTCTGTTGCGTCGGCCGCAAATAAAATCCTTCGCTCTCCGGAAGTGGCAACACTCCTCCTCGCGAAAAATCCTGTTGTATGGCGTCAATCGCCTGAATCTTTTGACCGAATCGACGCCGCGAGTTGCGCCGCTTGCAATTTGAATTGTATCTTGTCGCACTCCAGCCCATTCCTTTTCCAGCAAGACTTTGCGGGTGATTGCGATACAATGCGCCACGCTGCGCGACAGCGCGGCTCCGAATAAAAGGGGGCTGAGCCGAATGATTGGAACACTTTGCGGTGGTGCGATTCACCTTCCACAACTCGCAGTGACACGTGTGCCAGATTTTCTGCAGCTTTCGCCCGCGGTCTTCTTGGCTCTGCCTGCCTGGTTTTCATGGGACCCTTTGTTGCCCTATGTCACCGTGGTTCTGCTGCTCGTTCTCGGCGTGAGCATGGCGATTAAGAAGGCCCCGCCGCAGGCGAACTGGTTGGATAAAATCATTCTTTGTGGTCCTGTGTTCATCGGCGCGCCCATGGTTCTGTTCGGCATGGATCACTATTTGGTTCCCCAAGCAACAGGTCGGATGATACCTGCCTGGATTCCGGCCCACGAGTTCTGGGTCTATTTTGTGGGAACCTGCCTCATTTTGGGAGGCCTAAGCATCGTGTTCCAGATATTCGCCTGGTTGTCGGCTGGACTCTTCGGAGTCATGCTTCTCTGCTTTGAGGCGCTCATGGATATCCCCGCGGTAGTGGCTCGCCCTCACAACTTGCTTATCTGGTCGCTTTTAGTAAGGGAGTTTTCCTTCAGCTGGGGTGCTCTGTCCTTTGCCGCAATGTATACGCAGGCCTGGAGGACTAAAGGCGCGCATTGGCTTATCCCTATTGCGCGCATCGTTCTTGGAATTGCTTTAGTTTTCTTCGGCGTGAAGTACTTTCTCCATCCCGAACTCCTTCCAGGGGTTCCCCTCCGGCAGCAGACGCCCGATTTCATTCCAGCCCATATGCTCTGGGGGTATTTGTCGAGTGTGGTCTATGTACTTGCCGGCGCCTGCCTGCTCATCAACCGAAAAGCGCGTTTAGTAGCCGCATGGACGGGGCTGTTTGTTCTTTTTGCCGTGATCTTTTTCTGTGTGCCGTACATGCTCCAGCTCGGTTTTGACGTCCAAAGGGGACTGAATGTTCCCGCGGATACTCTGGTATTGAGCGGAGCGTTGTTGTGCCTGGCTGGCAGCCTGCGAGAAAAACTGGCGAGTTCAACCTAGAGCCAGACGTTTAGTTTCACACATAGAATCCGGAGGCAATGAGATGCGCAATCCATCTCCACTCTTCTTCGTCTTGTTCATCGCGATTACCCCAGCCATCTTCCTTGCTCCCGCCGCCGCGGCGCAAAGTTCCTCCTTCCCCGCGACCGTCCCGAATATCGAGCAGGCTCTCTCGATGAAATCCGTGTCGAATCCGCAGATTTCCCCCGACGGCCGCTTCATCGCTTACGTCGAAACTTCCACTGACTGGGACGAGAACGCCTTCGTTCGCCAGATCTGGATCGCCGTCGTCGCCACGGGCCAGACGTACCAGCTCACGCAAGGAAAAAAATCCAGCTCCGATCCGCAATGGTCTCCCGACGGCCGCTGGCTCGCCTTCACGTCCGATCGCGCAGCCGACATTCCCGACACGAAGGCCGACACCACGCAGCTTTACATCATTTCACCTTCAGGCGGCGAAGCGCGCCAGCTCACCAGCGTCGAGACGGGCGTCAACTCCTACGCCTGGTCGCCCGACGGCAAGCGCATCGCCTTCTCCTCTGAAGATCCCGAATCCGAAGCCCACAAAGCGCGCGTCAAAAAATATGGCGATTTCCACATCACCGACTCCGACTACACGATGACGCATCTCTGGCTCATCAACGTCCCGGGCGCTTACGACCTCGCTGCACCCAAGCCTGAGCGCCTCACTTCCGGCGATCAATTCACCGTCGGTGCGTTTCGCTGGTCGCCCGATGGCACGAAAATCGCCTTCGACGCCACGCGCGATCCCGCGCTCGCCGACGAAGGCACTTCCGACATCTACATCGTCGCCGTCGCTAACAAATCCGTCAACAAACTCATCGACGGCCCGGGCCCGAATCACGATCCCTACTGGTCGCCTGACGGCTCGCAAATCGCTTACACCACCGCCGACGGCGATCCGTATTTCTACTACTCGAACAGCCTCATCGTCGTCGTTCCCGCTGCCGGCGGCATGCCGAAAATTCTCACGCGGGATTTCGACGAAGATCCCAACATGCTTGCCTGGGCGTCCGACGGAATTTATTTCGAAGCGGAGCAGCGCACTTATGAAAATCTTTTTCGCCTCGATCCGCAGTCGCTGACCGTCTTCCGCCTTACGCCGCAAAATCTTCTTGCCGGCGATTTCACTTTTTCACACGACTTCAGCGAGATGGCCTTCACCGCCGCGGGTGACAACGCTTTTCCCGAAGTCTATTCTTCGGTCCTCAGCGACTTCGTGCCGCACAAACTCTCCGACGTCTCCTCGCAGTACGCGAAATTCCATCTCGCAACGCGCGAAATCGTCCACTGGAAATCCGGCGACGGCACGCCCATCGAGGGCGTTCTCATCAAGCCCGCGGACTTCGATCCCGCGAAAAAATATCCGCTGCTCGTGCAAATTCACGGCGGCCCGACGGGCACGAGCCGCGCGACGCGCTCGCCCGATCGCTACTACCCGCTCGAACTATTCGCCGCTCGCGGTGCCCTGATCCTCGAACCGAATTATCGCGGCTCGGCCGGTTACGGCGCGAAATTCCGCGCGCTCAACGTGCGCAATCTCGGCGTCGGCGATTACGCCGACGTCATTTCCGGCGTGGATTATTTGATTTCGAAAGGCTATGTGGACCGCGACAAAGTTGCCTCGATGGGATGGAGCGAAGGCGGCTACATTTCGATGTTCATCACGACGTATAGCGATCGCTTCTGCGCCGTGTCGGCTGGAGCGGGCATTTCCGACTGGATGACCTACTACGTCAACACGGACATTACGCCGTTCACGCGCCAGTATCTCCGCGCGACACCGTGGGCCGATCCCGAAATTTACAAGAAGACTTCGCCGATCACCTACATCACTCACGCGCGCACGCCGACGCTGATTCAGCAAGGCAGCAAGGACGCGCGCGTTCCCGTCCCTGATTCCTGGGAGCTGTATCGCGGGCTGAAGGATCAGGGCGTGCCGGTGAAATTCGTTCTGTTCGACGGCTTTGGCCATCCCATCACGAAGCCCAAGCAGCTTCGCCAGGTCACTGAGGAGAATTTGGACTGGTTCGCCCACTACATCTGGGGCGATCCGCTGCCCGCCGACTTGAAGCCGTAGCCGTTTGGGATTGCCTCCTTTCTCTGAATTTCTAATAAGGGATGATTGCGATTGCGTCATATTGGCTTGGCTGGTATGGGGTCCTCAGATTTGAGGAGGGTACTAAAACCGGCCATACCGACCAAATTGGCTCTTTTCGAGGGCAAAACATACCGACCAGAGAGAGCCAATTCGCAATTTGAAATTTCGCTAGAAATGCACTTTTTCGACTGCAGGAAGAATACGTACATGCGGAAACACGCATGAATATTGGGGATTTTGCGCCACGGCGGACAAAAGTGCGAAAAAATCGGGATGCGAAATTAAGACATTCGGAAAGAGCCAATTTTGTGAAATTTTGCCAGTTTCAGAGAGCCAATTATTGTTTACTTCTTTACTCTAGGGGTGAGTTCTAGGGGTTCGAGATTTGATGTTGGAGGTTGGAAACACCGCCCGGACGTGCGACTTCTGAGGATCCCTCGGCGCGCCGGAAACGGCGAAACGGGCCACAATGAAAAGAGCTGAGGCGCGGGCGTCCTGACGCGGCTCAAGGTAGAACCTGTGGAAAAATTTCCCCGAATACATGCGGGCAGAGATGCTGGTGACGCCGCCCCAGCCCTCTGGCGCTCGCAATTGGAACCTGTAACATGTACGAGCTTAACGGCACGGTTGAAACCGTGCCCTGACAAATCTGTCGCGGCCGGCGAAGCTTTCTCCGCGCAACACTTTCCGATGTCACTCAGTTCGTCCCTCCTCTCCTTTGAGATGCAGTGATGAGGCTTGTGCGCGGAATCGCCGACGTGGAACGTGGTATCTTTGATTGTGGCACCGCTGGACCCAAAACATGGCGCAAAAAAATGGAAATAAGCGCGTACCTGAAATTGCAGTTCGGTGCCTGCTGGAATCGCCCACAGTCACGATTCGGGACATGTATTGCCAAGGCAGTTGCCGCCAGCAGAGCACGGAAGAGTGGACGACCACGACCCAATTGGTGTTTCCTTATCGTGGCGTGTATGTACGGCATGTGGCGTCCGACCAGGCGGTAGCCGAAGCGAACCAAGCGCTGTTTTTCAATGCCAACGAAGGTTACCGAATCAGCCACCCCGTTCCGGGTGGCGACGCCAGTCTGACGCTGGTAATCAGCGAATCGGTACTACGGGAACTGGCGCCACGTACATTCGTGCGCGACAGTGCGACGCTCACCTTTCGGCAGCAGCGCCGACGGATTGACGCGCGGACGCAAGTGCTTGTAGCACTTCTTGGTCATAGCCTGCGGCATCACATCGCGGAAGCTCTCGAGGCCGAAAGCCTGGCATTGACACTGGTACAGCGGACACTGGGGCCGCGCACGACACACGCTGCCGGCGCCAGCGTTGGACGGCAACTGCTAGTCGATCGGGCTAAGCTCGTGCTGACAAGCGATCTGGGGCGGCGGTGGACGTTGAGCGAAATCGCGGCCGAAGTGCGTTGCTCTCCAGTTTATCTCACACAAGTTTTCCAGCAGGTGGAGGGCCTACCGCTGTATCGCTACCAATTGCGGCTGCGATTGGCGCGGGCGTTGGATCTCCTGGCGCAATATGATGACCTCACCGCTCTGGGCATGGACCTAGGTTTCTCTAGCCACAGCCATTTCAGCGCTGCCTTCCGCGAAGCTTACGGACGCTCCCCTTCGGACTTCAGGCAATCCGCGCTATATCGCTGAAGCCCGTTCAGACAAATCGCTAAAGATTCTGACAGCGGTCCTCTCTTCCTCGATGGCTTACTGTTCACGCACCCGGACTTCGGTTATTGGAGAACGAAAGCATGGTGGAAAGAACTTGCGCGGCTTGCGACTGCAAACTGGGGCGAAATTCCATCAAAGTCCAAATCGGCGGCAAAACCGTAGAAGTGTGTTGCAACGACTGCGCGCGAAGGTTGAAGGAAGCGCACGTCCCCGCAATAGCTTCGAGGAAGAGGTAAATCATGAAACGCCAAGTCGCCGCAGTCTTGCTGGGAGGGGTACTGATCGGACATTTCTGAGCGGGTCCGTCGTGGCTCGCTAAAATTCGGGTACCCCCGCAACAACGTCCACGAAAATCTCGGAGGCATCGACTATGAGCGAAAAGAAATCATCGCCGGTTCACCGCAGTGTCCAGACCACTTCGGGACGCATCAGCTACACGGAGCAAGGCAGCGGACCTGTGGCGTTGTTCGTGCATGGGGTTTTATTGAACGGCTATCTTTGGCGTCATCAGCTGGAAGATTTGTCGGATATCCGGCGTTGCATCGCCCTGGACTTGCTGGCGCACGGGGACACCGAAATCGCGCCGAACCAGGACGTTTCCGTCACTGCAAACGCCAAGATGCTGAAGGAGTTTCTCGACGCGTTGCACATCGATCAAGTCGACCTGGTCGGCAATGACAGCGGCGGGGGCATCGCGCAGATTTTCGCCGCGCTCTATCTGGAGCGCGTTCGCAGCCTGACACTGACCGATTGTGATGCACACGACAACTGGCCGCCCGAGGCCTTCAAGCCCTTCCTCGCCATGGCCGCCGCCGGCGGCTTGCGCGGAACATTGGAAACGATGTTGTCGGATAAGAGCGTCTATCGCTCTCCGCAAGCTCTCGGACCAGCATACGAGCATCCCGACCAAGTGACCGATGACAGCATCGAAAAATATTTGCGTCCGTTCGTCAGAACGGAGCAACGCACCCACGACCTGGAACGCTTCCTTGCCGCTTTTGACAACAAGCATACGCTCGCCATCGAAGCGCAATTGAAAACGTTAAAAGCGCCGACTCTCATCGTCTGGGGCACAGACGATGTGTATTTCGACGTGAAATGGTCGCACTGGCTGGCCGACAACATTCCGGGCACACGGCGCTGCGTCGAATTTCAAGACGCCAGAATCTTCTTCCCCGAGGAACGCTGGCGGGAGTTCGATAAAGAACTGCGCGCCCACTGGCAAGTGGCCCAAAAGACAGCCAGCCAGGCGGCACCATGACACTGGCCGCGATGAAAATGAGCGATCAGAGGCGTAAGGCGGAACAGTTCCGGGCGTTGCACATGCCCGGAAGGCCGCTTGTACTCTTCAACATCTGGGATGCGGGGAGCGCCAAGGCCATCGCCGCGAGCGGAGCCAAAGCCATCGCGACGAGTAGTTGGTCGGTTGCCAACGCAAACGGTTTCTCCGATGGCGAACAAATATCACTAACTTTGGCCATCGGAAATCTGCGCCGAATCGTCGGAGCAACGGACCTGCCGGTGACCATCGACTTGGAAAGCGGCTATGGTGACGTATCGGAAGGGGTCGGTGAGACTATCGCTGCGGCGATCAACGCGGGAGCCATAGGGTGTAACTTGGAGGACAGCTTTCCCGCTAATGGAAGACTCCGTGGGACAGGCGATCAGGCCAATCGCATCCGCCGCGCTCGCCAAGCGGCCGACGCAGCCAGTATCCCCTTCTTCATTAATGCCCGGACAGACGTCTTTTTCCAGAGACCGCCCGAACAGCACGACAAGGGCATGCTTGTTGAAGTGATTGAGCGCGTCAACGCATACAGGGATGCCGGCGCCGATGGGCTCTTCGCGCCCGGTCTAGCGGATAACACTCTGATCGCACGTTTGGCTGAAGCGTCGCCGCTGCCGCTCAACATTATGGTTGGCGACGCTAGCCCCACTCTGCGCGCTCTAGCCGACCATGGGGTAGCAAGAGTGAGCTATGGCCCACGTCCTTACCTGATGGCAATGAAAGCCCTCGGAGACGGCGCGCGAGCGAAGGATTTGTCCCATGGCGCCACGACGAGCCCTTCGGCAGACTCAAGTTCTTAGATCCTTCGGCAAGCTCATGACAAACCGCAGTCCATAAAATCCAACGACGAGCCGCTGCAGAGACGACGCCACACAGGCTAAGAGCCTGTGCCACGCAAAGCGGCGCGGACCGCCGCACTGATCCCCCAGGCTCGACTAGCCGTCGACCTGGGGGCCCCTGCTGTGCGGGGCTGCGCCCGCAGAAGCGCAATACGCGTGCCTGTGGAATTGACCGGAGGTTTGCCGGGAAGCGAGAGCGATTATTTGTGCGGCTTTTCGTTGGTGCGGCAGTGGGGATCGAACTTGAAGGCGCCGGCGCTGGAATAGCGCGAGTCGAAAGTCAGAAGGCAAGCGAACTTGGGTTTCGCGCCCTTGGTGACGGCGTACTGAAAGTCTTCGCCGAAGGCTTTGTCGGCGAGGCGGAGGGTCCAATTCTCGGAGGCGAAATCGGAGCCGTCCACGGTGGTGCTGATTTCCTGCAAGGGTAGCGACAAGGAAAAGCCGACGCTCTTGGCGCGGAGGACGTCGAGCGCGACGGTGAACTGGCCATTCTGGATGGAAACGTTGAGAGGCTGGCCGTCGACGGAGAGGGCGACTTGAGCGGGCGGCGCGATGGCCTCGCCGTTGAGTTCAACCGCGAAATTGATGGTGACGGGCTTGTTGCGCGCGAGGACGGTGGACAGGATGTCGCAGGATTTCGTGTCCTTGGCGATGATGGCGACCTCGGCGGGAAAATGAGGCACGACGGCCTGCGTCCGCGGGCCGCAGATTTTCTCGTCTTCGATGCGGTAGTTGAGCGTGACGAGGAAACTCATCTGCTCCTTCTGCTGGAATTGCCAGGTGCGAATGTAATCCGAGGCAGCTTGATGCAGCATCGGGGGACCGTCCTGGACTTGAAGCCACAGCACCTTGCCCTGGTCGGTGTAGACGCGAACATGCACGGCGCCCTGGGTGCGGGCGTTTTCGGCAACGGGAGGATAGTCGGGAGTGCCGGAGGAGATGACGACGGGGAGATTTGCGGGAGGCTGTTGGGAGAAGACGGGCGATCCCACAAGTCCGAGAAGAACGACAAGAGTGCAAGGGTTGAAGCCATTTGGAAGCGTGCGCCGCATGATTCTGATTGTAGCTGCGTTGGTAACGCGAGGCAGTGACCAAACAAAAGACTGTGCCCGGTCGGGAACCCTCCGACCGGCCGCTACATAAAGCAAGTTCTCCAATTCTCACACTCTTTCAGGTGCCGCTCTACTTTCCGGCGTTGTCGCGATGCAGTACACTGTTTGGCTGGCGATACGTTTCGCGAGTGTTCGGGTGCGCGCGAAAGGCAAAGCGGCGCGGACCGCCGCACTCCAAAGCGGGCTTCGCTCGCAAAGGCAAAAGCAGATCCCTCACACCGTTCGCCAAATGCAGGCGACCGGGTTCGGGATGACAGCGTAAGGGCGAAGGCGGAAAGGCAAAGCGGCGCGGACCGCCGCTACGATCCCCCAGGCTCGACTAGCCGTCGACCTGGGAGGCCCTTCCTGGCGATGCTGCGCCCGCAGAGACAGAAACGGATTCATCACACCGGTCGCCCCTCCTGCGGCGGGCAGGCGCGGCGACCGGATTCGGGATGGCAACGTAAGGCAAACACGGGAGACGCGATAAATGCTGGTGGTGATGCAGGCGCATGCGAGCGAGGAGCAGGTTCGCGCGGTATGCGAACGGATCGAGTCGCTGGGGCTGCGCGCGCACCCGATTCCCGGGTCGAACCGCACGGCCATCGGCATCACGGGCAATACGGGCGCGATCGAAATCGGGTCGCTCGAAGCGATGCCCGGCGTGGTGGAGTGCGTGCCGGTCAGCAAGCCGTACAAGCTGGTGAGCCGCGACGCGAAGGAAGAAAACAGCGTCATCCGGATACCGACGCCGTCGGGGAGCGTGCCGGTCGGCGGGAGCGGCGTGGCGATCATCGCCGGGCCGTGCGCGGTCGAGAGCCGCGAGCAGGCGATGGCCGTGGCGGAGCGCGTAAAAGCGGCGGGAGCGAACCTGTTCCGCGGCGGCGCGTACAAGCCGCGGACTTCGCCTTACAGTTTTCAAGGGCTCGGCGAGCCCGGATTGCAGATTTTGAAGGAAGTGCGCGAACGGTTCGGCATGGGGATCGTGACGGAGGCAGTGGACAACGAGAGCCTCGACCTGGTGGAAGAATACGCGGACGTGATTCAAATCGGCGCGCGGAACATGCAGAATTTTTCGCTGCTGAAGCGCGCGGGCAGGGCGAAAAAGCCAATCCTGCTGAAGCGCGGGATGTCGGCGACGCTGGACGAATTTCTGATGGCCGCGGAGTACGTCCTCTCGGAGGGAAATTACCAGGTGATGCTGTGCGAGCGCGGCGTGCGGACGTTTTCGGACCACACGCGGAACACGCTGGATCTGAGCGTGATTCCGGCGGTGCAGTCGCGCAGCCATCTGCCGATCCTGGTGGACCCGAGCCACGGCACGGGCAAGCGCAGTAAAGTGCTGCCGCTTTCGCGCGCGGCGGTGGCCGTCGGCGCGGACGGACTACTCGTCGAAGTACACCACGATCCCGACCGCGCACTCTCCGACGGGATGCAGTCCATTTTGCCCGACGAATTCGAGCAGCTCATCGGCGAGGTGCGGCAGATCGCTTCGGTGCTGCACCGGACGATCGTGTAGTAAGGCGCGTCGGAAGTTCGACGACAAAGGCGTTGTCCTCAGGGGCTAAAGCCCCTTAGAGGTGCGAGGCGAAACGTCGGAGCTAAAGCTCCGACCCACAAGGCAACATGCAAAAAATAGCTGACTCAAAACAGTAGCCGGCCGACGTGACCGATACGTCTTGCGCGTCTCCGCACTCCACTGGCAAACTGCGCTGGAATTTCCGCGTCATTTTCGCGTTGCTGATTCTGCTCGGAATCGCGATCATCACGGTTTTGCGCGAGCAGGGGCCGTGGATTTTGCGCCCCGGGCTGCACCTCTACGCGTACGTCGCGAATACTGCCGACGGCACGCTGACCGTTGTGGATCTTGCGAGGCTCGCGGCGGTGGCGACGATTGCCGTTGGGCCGGAGCCAAGCGGCGTCCGCGCGAATCCGAAGCGCGACGAAATCTGGGGCGTGAGCACGGCGGGCGGATACGTTTGGGTGCTGGACGCGAAGCTGAGCCGCGTGGTTGCGCGCATCCCGGTTGGCTTGCAACCCTACGCGCTCGATTTTTCGCCGGATGGCGCGCGGGCGTACGTCGCGGCTTCGGGCTCGAACACCGTGGTGGCGATTGACTGCGCTTCGCGGCAGATCGTGGCGCGCGGGAGGGCGGGGCGAAGGCCGTGGATCGCGCGCGTGACGCCCGACGGAAAGACTGTAGTTGTGACGAACCGCGATGACGCGACGGTGACTCTGCTCGACTCGACGACGCTGGCGCAAATCGCGGTGATTCCCGTGGCGACGCAGCCGGAGCAGATCGCCATTTTGCCAGACAGCACGAAGGCGTTCATCTCGTCGGGAAATTCGCGGCGCATCTCGGTGGTGGATTTGCGGAAGCCCGCCGCGGCGGGCAAGCCCGCGCTCATTGCGAATCTGGAGCTGGACGGGACGGCGGGGGATTTCGTGTTCAAGCCGGACGGCGGCGAGCTGTACATTCCGTCGCCGGACGCGCACGGGCTGATTATCGTGAGTACGTGGACGAACGAGGTGTCCGATTACGTGCTCGCGGGGTCGGCGCCAGCGCGCGCGATTTTGTCGGCAGACGGGCAGACGCTGTACGTCGCGGACCCGGCGGCGAATCACGTGGCCGCGATACAGATTGCGTTCCGGCAAGTCTTGCCGCATCCCGTCTCGACCGGACAGCAGCCGACAACGATGGCGTTCACGCCGATGGGCGATACGCTACTTGTGGTGGACGCGGGTTCCGATGACCTCGCTGTCATTCGCACGGCGGGATGTTCGCAAGTGCAAGGCGGCTCGAATGACTGTTTGACGACACTCATTCCCGTGGGGCACGAGCCGCGGGACATCGCGGTTAAGCTTTTCTAGCCTACAACCTGTCTCATAAATTTTCCGGCGTGCCGACCTGCTGGCCTCAGGGGTTAAAACCCATGAAGAAGAGACGGCGCTTATGTCGTGGCTGAAGCCACGACCCACAAGTCTTTCGACTTTTCGGCGCGAACGGCACGCTTGAAACCGTGCCTTGACAGGGGGCGTGGCCATCTCCTACTGAACCATGACGGTGAGATTCAGAGTGCGAGCGGCGCCGGAACCGACGGAGCCCGTGGCCGTGACGGTGTAAGTGCCCGGCGGAGTTCCATTGCCGCCACCGGTGCTGCCGCCACCGCCGCCGCAAGATGCGAGTAGCAGAACCGCGAAAGCGAGCACGAATCGCGGAACGAGCCTTCTCCTTCGGCCCGCCGTCCGTCGCCAGAAGAATAAGCAGAGTATCGCCGCCAGCCACCACAAAAATGCAGGGATTCTGGGAATTCTCTGTTTCGGCGAAGACCGCGGCGAGTGCGGTATCAAGAAACCGTTCGACTTCGTGCCCACGCTCACGGAAAAGCTGACAGGAGTGGAGCCCGTGATCTGCAAGCTGGGCGGGGCGACAGTGCATGAGCCCTTGGGCGGAGGATTCGTGCAGCCGAAATTCACCGTGCCAGTGAACCCGTTTTGTGGATTCAACTGCAAGGGGAAAATTGCGGTCTCGCCGGCGGTGATGGTGGCGCTTGTGGAGCCGCCGGAAGCGGCGAGCTGAAAATCGGTGGCCTGGCCGCCGACGGGGACCTGCTGCATGGGCGAAGCGGCGTTGTCGGCGACGACGAGATTCGCCGAGCGCGCGCCCGCGACCGTGGGGACGAAGTTCACGTTGATGGTGCAGAATTTTTGAGGCGCGACGGCATTGGCCGAGCCAGCGCAGTTGTCCGTCTCCGAAAAATCGCCGGCGTTCGTGCCGTTGAAAGTGATGCTGCTGACGTCGAGCGGCCCGTCGCCGGTGTTGGTGACAGTGAGAGACCTGGTGCCGCTGGCAGTGCCGACGACCGTCGCTGGGAACGAAACTCCAGTGGACGGATTAAAAGCGACGGCGGGCTGTGTCCCAGTGCCACTGAGCGCGACCGTCTGCGGCGAGCCGGGGCCAGTGTCGGATATCGAGAGGGAGGCGGAGCGCGCGCCCTTTGCCGTGGGCGTGAAAGTGAGGGAGACGACGCAAAACGCCGTCGGATTCAACGTGCCGGGGCAACTGTTCGTCTGGCAAAAATCGCCAGAGCCTGGGCAAGGGACGCTAATGCTGGTAATCGTGAGAGGTCCCGTGCCGTTGTTAGTGAGGGTGACAGTCTGTGGCTGGCTTATTGAGCCGACATTTTGATTGGGGAAACTCAGGCTCGTCGGTGAAAGAGAAACGCCTGGAGCGGTGCCGGTGCCGCTGAGAGCTATGGTTTGCGGACTGCCCGGAGCATCGTCGGTGATGTCCACTTCTCCTATCCGGCTACCCTGAGCCGCTGGCGTAAATGTAATTGTGATTGTGCAGCTATTCGGATTCGCGCCGACCGGCTGAAGCGCGCCGACAGTTTTGCAGGTGTTGCTGCCCGGGGCACTCGAGAAAGTGAAGTCGCCAGGATTGCCGAAGGCGGGATTGACGCTCACTGACGAAATCGTCAGTGTCTGGTTGCCGGAATTCGTCAAGGTGACAGTTGGCGCCGGAGAGGGAGTGTTCACGTTCACACTGCCGAAATTAACCGAAGTTTGGGATAGGCTGGCGACCGGCTGCGTGCCAGTTCCGCTCAAGGAAATCGTTTGTGGGCTGCCGCCGGCGTTGTCGGCGATGCTGACGGAGGCGAAAAGCGGGCCGCTGGCTTGCGGGGCGAAGTCCACGGCGATTACGCAACTGCCGTTGGGCGGAAGGCCAGAGCCTCCAGCGGAGCACGTGGTTTGCGCGGCAAGCTGGAAATCAACGGGATTCGCGCCAGTAATCGTCAAGCCGTTCGCGTTGATTACGAGATTCGAGTTGCCCGTGTTGGTCAGTGTGGCCGACATTACGCTGGACGTGGTGCCGACCTGAACGCTGCCAAACGTGAGCGTGGGCGGATTGCTGGGTGGACTCGTAGTGATGGAAGCAACTGCACCGGCTCCGGTGCCCATGACAGGAACGGTCTGAGGGCTATTGGACGCGTTGTCTGCAACGCTTATGTCTGCATTCGCCGTACCGACAGCCGTGGGAGCAAAGTCCACGGCAATGACGCATGCGCCGCCGTTCGGGCCGACGCCTGCGCCACCGATCGGGCAGGTGGTTGTCGAATCAATCAGGAATTCGCTCGCATTCGTGCCTGTCGGCGTGATGCTCATGATGTTCAGCGTTCCCGTACCCGTGTTCGTGAGCGTGACGTTCATCGGCGAGGAAGTGGTGGTGCCGACCGTTTGATTCGGGAAAGTGAGAGAGGTCGGAGAGATGCCGACGATGAAGGTCTGCGAGATACCGGTGCCCGAAAGCGCGATGGTCTGCGTTGCGCCCGAAACGTTGTTCTTATCGTCAACGATATCCACCTGCCCGAAAAACGAGTTGACGGACTTGGGAGCGAACTCGACGGCGATGTTGCAAGTTCCATTCGGTGGTATGGGCGCAGCTGATCCGCAGGCGTTTGCGGTGCCGGTGGGGTTCAAGATGAAGTCGGTCGTGTCCTGCGCCGGATCGAGCGTGACTGAGGAAATATTGAGCGGCGCATTTCCGGTATTCGTGAGCGTTACTACCTGGGGTGAGCTTGTTGTACTCACAGTCAAGCTGCCGAAGGTGAGCCCCGTGTTCGGCGACAACGAAACCTCGGGCGCGGTACCGATGCCACTGAAGGTGAGTCCTTGCGTGATGTTGTTTCCGGCGGAGTCCGTACCGGTAATCTGAAGGGTTCCTGTCTCCGCCCCTGCAATGGTGGGGTCGAAGCCAATCGCGAAGTCACAAAGGGCGCCGGGAGCGAGCACGGTCGCGGGCGAACATGAAATCCCGCCTGAACTCAGGATGGGGAAATCCGCAGCGGCGGGACTGGCGTTGACAACGGAAAAGCCGCTGAAGGTGAGGGTCGCATTTCCGTCGTTGGTGGCTGTGCCGTTGATTGGTGGCGCGCCTGGCGGACTTACAGAACTCGTCGAACCTACGGGGAAAGAGCCGAAATTCGTTGACGGTGCGGTGAACGCAACGCAGGCGGAGGGCGCGGTTGAAATTGCCAACTTCGTCAAGAACGCGTCGGAGAGCGAAGAGCCGCAGCTTGCGCAGGTCAATTGAAAGCCGTTGTTTGGATTATTGTTAGCGAGGTAGTCCGAGGAAGTTGTTTCGCCGAAAATGATGGCGTCGCCGGAGGAATCTGTGGCGATGGCGTTTGCTTCCGTGCTCGCGCTGCCGCCGAGGAACGTCGAATCGAGGAGCGAGGCGAAGCCGCTGGCTGTGGGATTGAAGGCAGCGATGAAGGCGTCCTGAGAGCCTGTGAAAGCTTGACTCGGGCAAAAAACGGGAAAGCTGCTTGAGGTCGTCTTGCCAGTGACCAGCACGTCTGTGGATGGGCCCGGAGACGAGGGCAACACCACGGCGACGCCCTGGCCCGAGTCAGAGTTTGTGCCGCCGAGATAGCTGGCGTAGCTCAGCGATGGCACAAATGGCGGAACGGACGTGGAGGAGGTTTGCGCAATGACGGCAAGGAAAGCGTTCTTCGTCGCGCCGGAGCCCAGAGTCATTTGAAACCCATTCGTGAGGCTTGTCTTAGAGACGAAGTCCGTGGAATTCGTGGAGCCGATGATATAGGCGCTCGGAGGGCTTGCGGTGTCCACTCCGATGGCGAAGGCCTTGTCCGCTCCGCTGCCGCCTAGAAAGCTGGCGTAAACGAGGCTCGTCGGCCCGACGAGGGCCGGATTGATCTCCAGCACGATGGCATTTTCTGTGGCGCCGCTTCCAAACGTGGGCTGAAACGGATTCGCGGTGACGGGAGGAAAATATGAGTTCGAGGGCTGCGAAGTGAAGCCCGCGGCGTATGCGTTTCCACTTGTGTCCACTGCGACGCTGGTGCTGCCGACATTGGCGGCGATTCCGAAGTAGGTCGAGTACAACACGGCTCCTGACGGATCGAATTTGGCCAAGAAGCCGTCATTGTTCGTCCCCGTGGGCGCAAGGCCCGTGCCCTCGAAGAGTGGCTGGAATCCGTTGGGAGCGGCGGGCTGCGGCAAATCAATCGAAGTCGTGTCCGAAGTAACAAAGACGTCGCCGGAAGAATCTGTGGCGATGCCCCCTCCTGTGGAATTCGTCACGATGGCGCCCGTGCCCTGAGTGGCTTCCATGCCGCTGCCGCCGTAATACTCGGAGTAAACGAAAGCGCTGCCTGCGCCGTTCAGTTTGCTGACAGTGAGGTCCGAGGTTCCGCTTAGCGTGCTGCCAGGGTTCGGAGAAGCGATGGTGACAGGAAAATCTGCGGAAGTCGTCCAGCCGAGAATTGCGAGATTGGGAGGCGAAACTGAATTGTCAACGGCCACGATGCCGCCTTCGTTGTCCGCGGTTCCACCGATGAACGTGAGATAAATGAGCGAGGCCGCACCGGACTGCGTGGTGTCCACTTTGGCGACAAAAAGCACAGATGAGCCGCTCGTCGAGCCAAGAGTCGTGGGCGAAACAGCGGGAGAAGGTTCCGAAAACGGGGCGATCGTCGTTGTCCCGCCGACATACGCGTCAATGTCTCCCGTAACGGAATCCTTGGCAACCGCGACGCTGTTTCCCTTCTCCGCGCCGTTGCCGCCAAGGAATGAGGTGTACGTGACGGAGATCGAGGGATCGATGATGAGAGGCAGGTCGTCACGGTGCGCGCCGACGCGGAAACCAAATGAATTGTCGCTGAGAAGGCGATAGCCACCTTCGACTGGGATTTTGCGAATGCCGTCGAGCTGAAAAATTTCCGGGCGGCGCATCAAGATTTCGCGTTGAGCGGCGTGGACGAGAAGATTGCCGCGCGAGTCGAGGCGCAGTTGATTGGCCTCACCAGTGCGAAGCACCACGTCGCGGAAATCGCCACCCGGCAAAACCTCAACGTCGTATTCGAGGCCGCGAGCGCCGCCGTAGAAACGAGCGTTGATGCCGGGATAGATTTGGTCGTAGGCGACGGCGGAAAAGTGCGGGATGTTCGTGCGCCACTGCCGCGGATCGCTCCCGAGCAGATAGTTTGTCTTGCCGGGGAGTTCGTTTTCGCCTGAAACCGCTTTCGGCTGGCTGGCGCCAACGAACTGCAAGCGAAGGTCGTTTTCCGATTTCTGCGCGGCGCGCGGGCCCTTGGCTCGCGGCGCGGACCAGGCAATGACGGCTTCGGTCTGTGCCAGGAAAACCGTCGCGCCATCGGCGCGCGCGAGAAACTTGACTCGCGCATCAGTCTGGCCGACGTTGGGCTCGAAGGCCCAAGGCAATCGGGCCAAAGAGCGGCCGGCTTGCTGCTGATTCGCCGGAGAAAAAACGAGGCTTCCCGAGCCTTTTTGCACTGCAGGGGCGCGACGATTCTGCGCGCCGAGCTGGCTGAAACCGTCCGCGATGAAGCCGCAAAACAGGAGTATGGCAGCCATGCGGATATAGCGTCGCCAACTGCGAATGGCTACGAAGGCACTAAGCCATCGAAGAAAGAAAATACGGCTCACTCTTGGCACACCGGGAACTGTGGATTCTTATCCCAAGTTCGTCTGGGGGACGTCTAAACTATTACGCGAACGGCTAAACGTGTCAATCCATTATTGGCTAATGGCAGCTCTGGTGGCGAGCCGCGATACGATGAGTAATAGAACTGAAATTGCCTTTACGGCTCTGGTGGCCATGCGAAGTTCTCCGCACCCAAGGAGATTTCAAGACTGCCTGAGCTGGGAAGAAGATCAGCAGGAAGGCCGCCACGCCACATCGAAACGGCGAGCCGAATGTCGCGGCGACCGGAAAGATTGAAGAAATCCTTTGAGATGCCCATTTCGACGATCTTGTCGAAGCCTGCCGCGATTTGCGAAGGCTTGCAAGGCAATTCCCTCCCGTCTCGCTCCACGGTACACGACGCCAATTTACCGCCGCGAACATGAAGGACGACCTTTAGCTCGCTCCCGTCTCGGAGGACGCAGCGAAGCTCATATTCCTCGAGGCGGGCGACAGCTTCCGGCAGCAAATCTATGCGCACATAAAATTTCTCCGTCGAAAAACCATAATGCAACTCATCGAGGAAATACGCCTGGCCGTGCATCGCGCCGCCGCGCCGTTCCGAGGCGTAGCGGCCCGCGCCGAGCCACTCGAAGTACGAAGTCTCGCGGCCATCCACGTCGACGCGCAGCCAATCGCTGGGAGGCACGGCGCGCTCAGGGCGTTCGACGCGCTTGATCGGATGGGCGAGAGCCTCCGGAGCTTCCAGGCCGAGGGCGGCGTAAACCGCGGCGAGATGCTTGCGGTAGAGGACATCGAATTCGGCGTCGTTCGCCGAACTGTGCTCGGGACCGTACCACCAGCACCAGTCACTTCCCTCAGCGGCAAGCAGGGCTTCGTACGCGCGAGCGAGATTGGAATTTGCAGTTGCGCCGGACTGCGTTGCTCCTTGCGCTTTTGCATAAGCCTCGCGCGCGTCGCGCAACAACTCCCATGCATCAATATCTTCCGAGTGGCCGATCCAAATATCGAAGTTCGCGTTGATCCAGGAACCCGGGAAGATGCTTTCCCGCGTCTGGATTTCGCCAGCCGCGGCAATGGCTTCCGAGACCGTGAGCGCACGGATTTCGGGGTCCCTCTCGATCCGCGCGTAAAGCTGGCGCAAGAACTCGCGCCCGTTGCCCGGGTAATATTCCCACGCGTTCTCGCCGTCGAGGATGATCGAAACCGTTGCAGGTTTTCCGTCGCCGGCGCGGTCGCCAATCATGCGCAAGCGACGGTGAAAATCCTCCGCCGCTTCCGCCGCGCCCATGCGCGAATAGACGAACCCTATCAAATCAGAAAGATAATGGTCACGAAAGACGCCGGTAATCTCGCTTTCGCCGATGCGGAATTTCCAGGGTGAATAGAGTTCGCGGGCGTTTTGCGGATAGCCTTCCGAATCGCGCCAGAATCCGACGTTCAGCGTGCGCCCGAGAATGCCCTCGTCGGTTGCAAACCACTTGAAACCCATGCCCGCGGCGATGCCCAGCGCTTCGTCTGAAACTGAGCCCTCCGAGGGCCACAATCCTGCAGGTGGTTGGCCGAAAAGATACTGATGATAGAGGCGGGCACGGTGCAATTGCTCCCGCGCGTCTTCAGGATGATGAAATGGAGGCGAGAGTTGAGGAGTGTGTGGATTCGCCATCCGGGCGATTTCCGAATCGCACAGGAGCGGCAGAATCGGATGGTAGAACGGCGTTGTGGAGATTTCGATCTGGCTCCGCTGCGCAGCCTGAGCGTACTCTGGCAAGACGTGGGAGAGGAGTTCGGCTTGGCGTTCGCACAAGTTCTGCTTATCCTTCTCTGCGAAATCTGAGCCCTGGCGGACGAGCGCGGAAACGGCAGGGTCATTCGCAAGATATTCTTCGTCCATCCAGGCAAGCTGCGAGAGCAACTGCAGGTCGCGCCAATCGCGCAGATTGAATTCCTTTACTGCATGCTCGGTGCCGGATTTTCGCGTCCATTCATAGAGTTCGACGAAGCGCGGCCAGCGACTCATCAAATGTTCATGATTTACTTGAAACGCGCGGTGGAGCGCCTCGCGCTTGTCCGCTTCCGTGAGCTGGCCGGCAGGCTTGAAAGCAATGGTGAACCATGGGTCATCGAATTTGCGGCTTGCGTACTCCTCGATTTGCCGGGCGAGCGAGGGGACGACGTTGAATGTCGCATGGACTTCCGGAAATTCGCGGAGCAGATGCACCATGCCCCAATAATCCTTGAGCGCGTGCAAGCGCGTCCACGGCAGGAGGTATTTTCCCGTCGCGGGGTCCTTGTACTGCGGCTGGTGCATGTGCCAGAGAAAAACGAGGTGAACACGGCTCATGCAGCGAGTCTCTCCGGCGGCTTCGGGAAGCCCGTGCTAGAATGACGCTGCGCACCGATGCGCATCCTGAACCGATACGTCTGCCGCGAAGTCGTCTCGCACGCGCTCCTGGGCCTTGCCATTTTCACTTTCGTGTTTTTCGTCCCCCAGCTTGTACAACTGATGGAGCTTCTCGTGCAGCATGCTGCGTCAGCGGGCGAGACGGCAGAAGTATTTCTCTGTTCCATCCCGCCGGTTCTGGTTTTCACGCTCCCGATGGCCATGCTGATCGGCGTGCTCATCGGGCTTGGGCGGCTCTCCGCCGACAGCGAAATCGTTGCCATCAATGCCTGCGGGATCAGCCTGCGCCGCTTGCTGGTGCCCATTGGCGCCATCGCCATTTTCACCACCGCAGTTGCTTTTGCCATCACGCTCTGGATTGCGCCCCGCTCCCTGCGCACTCTGCGCTCGCTCGAATACCGACTGCGCGCTTCAGAAGCGTCGTTCGCCGTCCAGCCCCACGTGTTTGACGAGCGCTTTCCGCACATGGTGCTGTACGTTCAAGACGTGTCGGCATCAGGCGCTCGATGGCGCGGCGTCCTCCTGGCGGATTCGAATGGGACCGCTGACTCAAAGTTGACGCTGGCAAGGAACGCCATTGTAGTCGCCGATGCGAAACAGGGCAAGCTGGAGATCCATCTGGAAGACGCGTCGAGCCACGAATACAACGCCGAAGATCCTTCGCATTATGCGCTGTCGACCTCCGCCCTGGTGTCCACCGAATTGCCTTTGGCTGGTTCGGGACCCGATGCGAATGCGCCCAAGGATTTGCCCATTGCGCAACGCAATTCGCTGAGCCTGCTTTCCCTTCGGGGCGCGGAAGCGCTGGACGCGCAAGTGGAATTCCAGCGCCGCCTTGCGCTGCCAAGCGCTTGCTTTCTTTTCGCGCTGCTGGGCGTTCCCATTGGAGTGCTGCCACGGCGCGGCGGAAGAGCTGCAGGTTTCGTGCTGACGATATTGCTCGTCAGCGGCTACTACCTGCTGTTCGTCATGGGCATTCATGCAGCGCAACAGGGCTACGTCTCTCCGGGAGTCGGCGTCTGGGGCGCAAACATCGCGACTTTTCTTGCTGCATTTTTATTGTTGCGGCGAATCGAGAAAATTCGCCCGGAGTCGCGCTGGATCGAGCATGTACGCAGTTTCTTCACGCGCCGAAGGAGAAAGGCCCCTCGCGTAACGGTCGAAACGCAACCCGCGCCAATTGCAAACGGCCGGAGCGCTTTCCAACTGAAGGGAGCGCGGCCCGAAAGATTTCTGACGCGCGGCTTCCCTCTGATCCTGGACCTCTACATCCTTCGCACCTTCTTCTATTGGATGGCGCTGATGCTGGCAGGATTTGTTGTGCTTTCCGACGCATTTACACTGTTCGACCTGCTTCCCGATATTTCCCGGCACCACGCTTCCACGCTTGTCATTGTCAATTATTTCGTGCACCTTATGCCGCTTACAGCGTATCAACTGCTTCCTCTCGCCGCACTCGTGGGGACGCTCGCGACGCTCGGGCTGCTGGCGAAGAACAATGAAGTTACGGCATTCAAAGCATGCGGCATCAGCTTGTTCCGTCTCTCCATGCCGCTGATTCTTGCCGGTTTGCTGCTGACCGCAGGAATGTTTCTTCTCGACGACACGATCTTGCCCTATGCGAACCAGCGGCAGGACGCTCTGCGCGACCAGATCAAAGGCCGGCCCGCAGAGACTTATTTCCAACCGGCGCATCAGTGGATTTACGGCGAGAACGACCAGGTCTTCAATTATCAATTCTTCGATCCAGACCGGAATCTTTTCGGCGGATTAAGTATTTTCGAAATCGATCCGGCGACGTTCGAGTTGCGGCGGCGCGTATTCGCCAGCCGCGCATCCTGGGAGCCCGCGCTCAACACATGGGTGCTTGAAGGCGGCTGGGTGCGTGATTTCACCGGCTCGACGCTGACGAGTTACGTTCCCTTTCGCGCGGAAACTCTCGATGAACTGACGGAGAAGCCATCGTATTTCAAGCGCGAGGTGCGCCAGTATTACCAGATGAACTGGCGGCAGCTGCGCGCCTACATTCGCGGCCTGCAGCAAGCGGGCTTCGACACTTCGCGACTGTCAGTGGAATGGCACAAGAAATTCGCGTACCCGCTGATCACGACGATCATCATGTTCCTGGGAATTCCCTTCGCGTTCCTCGTCGGAACGAGGGGCGCGACTGGCGGAATCGCCACTGCCATCGGAATCGGAATTGTTTATTGGTCGACCGCGGCGCTTTTCGAAGCTCTGGGCGCAGTCGGCCAATTGCCGCCGTTTCTCGCAGGCTGGGCGCCAGATGGAATTTTCGCGTTCCTCGGATTATATTTCTTCCTGAAAATGAGAACGTAGCAGCAAGGTCAGGCGAGGAGCGATTTCACTTTCTGAATCACCAAGTCGATTCCCGCTTCGTTGTGCCCGCCTTCGGGAATGATGATGTCCGCATAACGTTTGCTCGGCTCCACAAATTCCAGATGCATGGGACGCACGGTGGACTGGTACTGCTCGATGACGGATTCGAGCGTTCTGCCGCGCTCGCGAATATCGCGGACGAGCCGCCGGATGAAACGCAAATCGGCGTCCGTGTCCACGAAGATTTTCACGTCCATTAATTCGCGCAGCGCGGGATATTCGAAAATCAGGATGCCTTCGATCAAAATCGCGGGCTGAGGGTCGAGCCGCACCGTCTCTGGCTTTCGGCAATGTTGCGCAAAGTCGTAGACCGGCCGATCCACGGACCGACCCTGGCGCAATTGCTTCACCTGTTCGATGAAAAGAGCTGAATCGACGGATCTCGGATGATCGAAATTCTGTCTCGCGCGCTCCTCTGCAGAGAGATGCGAGAGATCCTTGTAGTAGTGGTCCTGCTGGATCACGAGCACGCCGCTGCCGGAAAGTGCGCGCGACAAGCGGCTGGTAATCGTCGTTTTTCCAGAGCCCGTCCCGCCGCAAATCCCTATGACGAGCGGTGGGCGGTTCATCGAGCTCGCTTGCCGCCCTTCTTTGCCTGCTTTTCTTCGATGACAGCCTGAGCGGCCGCGAGGCGGGCAATCGGGACGCGGAAAGGAGAAGCGCTGACGTAATTCATGCCCACCTTGTGGCAGAAGCGGACGCTCTGCGCGTCGCCGCCGTGTTCGCCGCAAATGCCGACTTTCAACTTTGGGCGGGTGGAGCGTCCGCGTTCAATCGCCCACTTGATTAGCAAGCCGACGCCGGACTGATCGAGAGTTTGGAACGGATCGGCGGCGAAAATTCCGGCTTTTTTCTCGTCCACATATTCGGGCAAAAAGCGGCCAGCGTCATCGCGCGAGAGGCCCATGGTGGTCTGCGTCAGATCATTTGTACCGAACGAGAAAAATTCAGCGACCTCAGCGATCTCATCTGCGAGCAAAGCAGCGCGAGGGAGCTCGATCATCGTGCCGACAAGATAGTGAAGTTTTACTTTAGCTTGCGAAATTATGCCGTCGGCGACGCGGCGCGTAGCTTGTTCGAGAATTCTGAGTTCCTTTTTGTCGAGAGTGAGCGGGTGCATGATTTCAGGTAACACTTTAATTCCGCGTTTCTGGCAGTCGATCGCCGCTTCAATGATCGCTCTCACCTGCATCTCGAGGATTTCAGGGTAGGTGATCGCGAGCCGGCAGCCGCGGTGGCCGAGCATAGGGTTGGCTTCATGTAATTGTTCAACCCGCCGGACAACAATTTCGACGGGGACGCCAATTTTGCGGGCGAGCTCTTCCTGTTTGCTACGCTCATGGGGAACAAACTCGTGCAGAGGCGGGTCAATCAGGCGGATGGTAACTGGCAGGCCGTCCATCGCCTCGAAGATGCCGATGAAATCGCGACGTTGAAATGGGAGAAGCTTGTCGAGAGCACGCTGACGGGCTTCTCTTGTATCGGCGACGATCATCTCCTGGATGGCGAGCTGGCGATCCACGCTGCGTTCGGGTTGTTCGAAGTCCTTGAAGAACATGTGTTCGGTGCGGCACAGGCCAATGCCCTCGGCGCCCATCTCGCGGGCACGGCGCGAATCGAACGGCGTATCCGCATTCGTGCGCACACCGAGGCGGCGGACCTTATCGGCCCAGCCCATAACGACGGAATAAGCCTTTGGCGGTTCGGGCCGCGCTAGAGGGATTTCGCCCTGATAGACGATGCCTTCGTTTCCGTCCAGCGTGAGCCACTCGCCCTGGCCGATCATCTTGCCGTTTACGCGCATTTGCTTCTTCGCGTAATCAATATCGAGCGCTTCGCAACCGACGATGCAGCACTTCCCCCATCCGCGCGCTACGACGGCGGCGTGGCTTGTCTTGCCGCCAGTTGCGGTGAGAATCCCCTGCGCGACGAACATGCCGCCAACGTCTTCCGGGCTGGTTTCGCGGCGGACGAGGATCACTTTTTCTCCGCGCGACGCCAACTGCTCCGCTTCCGGCGCAGTGAATACCGCCTTGCCCCCGGCGGAGCCTGGAACAGCATTCACGCCGGTCGCGATCTTGCGCTTCGCAAGTTCCTCGCGGGTGACGCTGCTGGCGATGACGGGATAAAATAACCGCTCAATGTCCTCCGGCTGGATGCGCATGAGGGCTTCCTCGCGCGTGATCAGGCCTTCGTTGGCCATGTCCATGGCAATCTGGAAAGTCGCGCCGGGCGAGCGTTTCCCCGTGCGCGTTTGCAGCATGTAGAGCTTGCCATCCTCGACGGTGAATTCGAGATCCTGCATGTCGCGGTAATGGCGTTCCAGCGTGCGGCGCACACCTTCAAGTTGTTTATAAACTTTCGGCATCATGCGGGATAGTTCGCGCAAGTGGAGCGGCGTGCGGATGCCAGCGACTACGTCTTCCCCTTGCGCATTTATGAGGAAGTCGCCGAAAAATTCCTTCGAGCCGGTCGAGGGGTCGCGTGTGAAACAAACACCAGTGCCTGAATTTTCGCCGCGGTTTCCGAAGACCATTTGCACGACATTGACCGCTGTGCCGAGAAGGCCGGTGATTTTCTCGACGCGCCGGTATGTGACAGCCTTATCTCCCATCCACGACTGGAAGACCGCGCCGATCGCGCCCCACAGTTGCTCCTGGGGATCTTCGGGAAATGGCTTGCCAGTCTTGGCGCGGAAGTGCTGTTTATATTCCTCGACAAGCTCGCGCCAGCCCTGCGCGGAAACCTGCGTGTCGTCCTTCACCTTCAGACGTGACTTCAGGTTACGCAGCTTATCTTCGAGCTCATCCTTGGAAAGGCCGATTACAACGGTCGAATACATCTGCACGAAACGGCGAAAGGCGTCGAAAGCGAAGCGCTCGTTTCCCGTGGCGCGAGCGAGGCCCTCAACGGAGCGCGAATTGAGGCCTAGATTCAGGATCGTTTCCATCATTCCCGGCATGGAGCGCGCGGAGCCGGAGCGAACGCTCACTAGCAGAGGATCGTTTGCGTCACCGAGTTTCTTGCGGGTGGTTTTTTCGAGGCGCGCGAGATGCAGCTTCACCTGAGCGGCGAGCTCCTTGGGAAACTTACGATCGTGCTTGAAAAAATAGTCGCACGCTTCCGTGGAGATGGTGAAACCAGAGGGAACGGGCAGGCCGATATTCGTCATCTCGGCCAGGCCGGCGCCTTTGCCGCCGAGAATCTCCTTCATCTGACCGTTGCCTTCCGCTTTTCCAGCGCCAAAGAAATAAACGTATTTCACGCTTCCCTCGTCTCTTCTCGCGCGAACGACCCTGTCACTATGAGCGCCGCGGTCCTTGTCGGCGCGCCGACAATCGCGAGCGAATTACAGATTTAGAGTATTACTTGAAGTTCATCCTTCGTCCGGAACCATCAAGGAGAAATCCGCGATGGTCGAGAATTCTTTTCGCAGCATTGCGAGAAGGCCAAGACGATTCTTGCGGACAGCTTCATCCTCCGCCATTACGAGAACCTCGTCGAAAAAGCGATCAACGGCGGGCCGCAGATCGGCGATCGCTTCGAGCGCCTCACGGTACTGCCCCGCGCGTTTGTGCTCCGCGACGCGAGCACGTGCAGCTTCGGCCGCGTGATAAAGATTGCGTTCAGCGACTTCCTTGAACAATTCCGGGGCCGCAGTCTTCGCGCCTACACCGTCCTTTCCAGCCTTGCCGAGGATCTTGTGAATTCGCTTAAATGCAATCGCCAGCGGCTCGAAATTCCTGGTGCGGCGGATTGCTTGCAACGCCACAATTCTGCTTCGGGCGTCGACCAGGTCATCCGCGCTGGCGGCCATCGCGGCATTGACTTCGTCGTAGGCGAATCCCTGCTTCTCGCGCAGCAGGTACTTCGCGCGTTCGAGAATGAAATCGAGGACCGCGGATTCCGATTCCGGCGCAAGAGTTATTTTCGGCTTATGCGCAACGAGCGCTTTCGCCGCTGCGGAGATGGCAGCGGAGAGCGAGAGCGGGGTTTTGAGTTCCAAGATAATTTGGACGATGCCCGAAGCCGCCCGTCGCAAAGCGAAAGGATCACTTGAACCTGTGGGAAGAATTCCCACAGCGAAGCAAGCGACGAGAGAATCGAGCTTGTCCGCAATCGAAACGGCGCAGCCGGTCATGTTGCGCGGAATCGAGTCTTCCGTGCCCGCGGGTTTATAGTGGTCGTAGATGGCGCAGGCTATTTCCTCCTCTTCGCGCTGCGCGCGGGCATACAGTCCGCCGACGATTCCCTGCAGCTCAGTGAACTCGCGAACCATCTCCGTCGCGAGGTCGCACTTCGCAAGTTCCGCGGCACGGTCGGCTGCGGCGACATCGGCGCCGCGCAAGCCCGAATCAAACCAGTTCCCCGCTATCCAGCGAGCGAGATCTCGAATGCGCGCTGTCTTGTCGCCATAAGTTCCGAGGCGCGATTCGAAAGTGATGTGCGCGAGCTTCTCGCCGTAGGAGCCAAGTTTCGATTTCTGATCCGCTTCCCAAAAGAAGCGCGCATCGGCCAGACGCGCGCGAAGGACGCGCTCGTGCCCGGCGCGCACCAGGCCTGCACTGTCTTTGTCCAGATTGATGACGGCAAGAAAATGAGGCTCGATTTCACCGTGTGAGTTTTCGACGGCGAAATACTTCTGGTGATCACGCATCACCGTAATCAGGATTTCCGCTGGCAACTCCAGGAACTCCGCGGCAAAATCGCCGGAAATCACAGTGGGATATTCGTTGAGATTCGTGACCAGTTCGAGGAGCCCGGCGTCCTCGTGGACGCGCCATTTCCTTTTGGCTGCGATGCCGCGAAGCTCCTGTTCGATTTTCCGCTGGCGCTCCGCGGGATCCGCCAGGACGAACGCCTTGCGAAGCCTGCTCGTATAATCTTTCGTTCCGCTGATGCGAACCGGGCCTCTGGCAAGAAACCTGTGGCCATGGCTCCGGTCTGTTCCACTTGCTCCGCCGAATTCAACGGGCACGACCGCGCCATCGAGCAGCGCGACAATCCAGCGCACGGGGCGAATGAAGCGGACGCCGCCGCGGCCGGTCCAGTACATCGAACGCGGGAAAGGCAATTCGCGAAGCGCCTGAGGAAGAATTTCGCCGAGGATTTCTTTCGCGGAGCGCCCGACAATAGTTTGCTTGGCAGCGAGAAACTCGCCGCGCGGTGTGGTGACGACTTTGAGCTTTGCGAGAGGAATACCCTGCTTCTCGGAAAAACTGACTGCCGCGCGTGTCGGCGCGCCGACATTATCGAACGCGATGGACTTCGGCGGGCCAAGGATTTCTTTCTCTTGGTCCGATTGTCGCAAGCGAACGGCGTCTGACATCACAGTCAAACGTCGCGGCGCACCGAACGCACGAAGCGGTTCGGCAAGGATCGCCGATGCCGAAAGATATTTCTCAAGTATTTGTTGAAGTTCGCTGCAAGCCTTGGGAATCAGGCGCGCGGGGATTTCCTCGCAGCCGACCTCGAAGAGAAAATCGCCAGTCGCATCGGATTTCAAATTTTTCTTCATGACGCTTGGGCCCGCTGCGCTTTCCCCGCCTCGGCGTCCCGCCAGCCGTTGATCACGCAATACTCCGCCGCGACCTGGCACGACAAACTGCGGACTCGCCCGATAAGCGCTGCCCGCTCGGTCACGGAAATTGCACCGCGCGCATCGAGAATGTTGAACAGGTGCGAGCACTTCAGGCAGAAATCATAAGCCGCGAGGATCGGCTTCGTGCGTTTGGCACCAGAATCAGAAGATTTTTGCCGGCTCGTAAGAATGGCCTTCGCTTCCCTCTCGCAGAGGTCGAACATCTCTCTTGTGCGCACGGCGTCGGCGAGCTCGAAGCTGTACGTGGAAAGTTGCTCTTCTTCCGCGAGCCTCACGTCGCCGTAAGTCAGGTCATCGGACCATCGAAGATGGAACACGTTGTCGACATTCTGCAGGAATGCAGCGATCCTCTCGATGCCGTAAGTGAGTTCGCAAGAAACAGGGTCAAGGTCCATCCCACCGGATTGCTGAAAGTAGGTGAACTGCGTGATTTCGAGACCGTCGAGGAGAACCTGCCAGCCGACGCCCCACGCGCCGAGCGTCGGCGATTCCCAGTTGTCTTCTTCGAAACGAATATCGTGCTGCCTAAGATCGATTCCGATTGAGCGCAGGCTGTCCAAGTAAATTTCCTGCACGTCGGCTGGCGGCGGTTTAAGTATCACTTGAAGCTGCGTGTGCTTATACAAGCGATTGGGGTTTTCTCCATACCTGCCATCTGCAGGCCGCCGGCTCGGTTGAATGTAGGCGACACGGTACGGGTTTGGCCCGAGAACTCGGAAAAATGTTTCTGGATGCATCGTTCCCGCACCGACTTCGACATCGTACGGCTGCTGCAACACACAGCCGCGCCGAGACCAATATTGCTGCAAGTCGAGAGTGAGGCGCTGGAACGTCGGGCCTTTCGATTTCGGCGCCGAGGGCCGTGGTTTATTCTTGTTCGCCATTAGAGGGCCGCCTCCAGCATTTCGCGAGAAACCAGTTTACGTTCAATCTGATGTTCCAGCAAATCCAATAAGTGACGCGACAATTCGCGAAGTACGATTTTGGGATACGCGACGCCTGAAATCTTATCCAAACGCGCCGCGAGGAGCACTCGCGCAGCATCCACGGCCCCCGGCGAAATCATCCTCATGCCGATTCCACGGCACTCGGCGCAACACCAGCCAGCGTTAACCGGATTCGCGTACACCGCTGCAGCAAGCTCCTTTCCGCAGCGCGCGCAACGATCGAGCGGCGCAAGCCATCCGCCGAGGCGCAACATCCACAGAGCGAAATAAGCGAGCGCAAGTTCAGGTTCGCGACGTGCCTTAATCGTTTGCGCAGTCATCAGCAGCAAGCGAAACGCGGGATCGGACGGCTCGCGATCCGGCAGCACAACTTCCGTGATCTCCGCGAGGAGGGTGAGCGCAACGCCTGCCGCGTAATCCTGAAACACATTCACGAACGACTCGATGAGTTCGCATTGATTGATGCGAACGAGCTCGCGCGTTTCGCGCTCGTAGAACCAGATGCGCACATAGGACATGCGTTCGAGCGTGGACCCGAATTTGCTCTTCGGTTTTCTCGCGCCGGCGGCGACGCCGCGCACACGACCCATCGAACGGCTGAGAAAACTGACGAGCCGATCCGCCTCTCCGAGCGGATAGCTCTGCAGAATGATCGCTTCGCTATCACGGAGTGGCATGGCGGTGTCGGCGCGCCGACTTTGCGTCCAATCCGGCGCAAACGCCGCGCACACGAAAACAGAATTTCTTACCACACGCGTGCGGGACGCGCAATCGCTCGCACGAGATTTTTCCTGCTATCTCTGCTTTATATTCCGTGGGCACTGAATTAGAGTTTTGAATTATGCCAAAACAGCACGAGAAGATCTCGCAGGTAGACGTTTGTGGCGTGGGACTGAATGCCACCGACATCATCCTGGAACTTCCCCGTTTCCCTGCGTCCAACTCCAAACTCCAATGCAATTCGGTCAGTGTTTTGCCCGGAGGCCAAGTCGCCAGCGCTCTCGTCGCCTGCCGCCGCTGGGGACGTACAGCACGATATGTTGGTTCGGTTGGAGATGACGCTGCTGCCGAGATGCAGGAGCGGGAATTGCGTGCCAGTCACATCGAGGCACATCTCATTCGTCATCACAAATGCACCAGCCTGCATTCCTACATACTGCTCGACTCCCGTTCGGGCGAGAGAACCATCCTCTCGCATCACGATCCGCGTCTTGCTCTGCGTCCCTCGCAACTCAAGCGCGAATGGATTTCCAATTCGCGACTGCTTCTCGTTGATGGGCACGACGCCGAGGCTGCGACAGCGGCAGCGAAATGGGCGCGCAAATTACAAATCCCTGTGGTTGCAGACATTGATACGCGCTATCCGGGAGTTGAAGTGTTACTTGAACACACGGATTATCTCTTTTCTTCACAAGACTTCCCGAAGCGTTTCACGAAAAACTCGAATTTGCTGCAAGCGCTCCGCGAGATTTCCCGGCGCTTCGGTTGCCGCATCACGGGTGCGACGCTGGGCAGCTTAGGCGCAGTCGCCTGGGACGGGATCCGCTTTCATTACTCCCCCGGTTTTTCGGTTCACGCTGTGGACACCACGGGCGCCGGCGACGTGTTCCACGCGGGCGTCGCTTATGGAATGCTCAAAGGGTGGGATCTTTCTCGCATTCTCGAATTCAGCAACGCCGCAGCGGCACTGAATTGCACGGCGCTGGGCGCGCGCGGCGGCATCAAATCTCTGGCGGCTATTCGGAATCTCATCGCCAAGGGCAAGCGATCGGGATGTGATTTTTCCGCGATCGAGTCCGGCCGCCACGAGCACCAGTAAGGCAGGCGCTTAGTGATTCCCATCAAGAACCTGAAGCCACGCACCACTTTCCCATTGATGACGCTATCACTCATCATCGCGAACTTCCTTGTCTTTTTCTATCAGATCATCCTCCCACCCCGCATGATCGATGCTTTCATGACGACTTACGCGCTGATTCCGGCCCGCATCCCGCTGGCGCTTGCAGGAACTCATTTCACACTTCCGCAGGCGTTCGTGCCGTTTTTCACGTCCATGTTTCTTCACGCAGGGTGGATGCACATCATCGGCAATATGTGGTTCCTGTGGCTCTTTGGCGGGAACGTCGAAGACCGACTCGGCCACGTGCCCTATCTCGGATTTTATTTCGTCTGCGGATTGGGCGCTGGAGTCGCGCAGACGATCTTCAGTTGGGGGTCGCCGATTCCTTCGCTCGGCGCGAGCGGCGCAATAGCGGGAGTGCTCGGCGCTTATGTGGTCTTCTTTCCTTCGTCGCGCATATTGACGCTGGTGCCGCTGGTCGTCTGGTGGTTCTTCGCTCGCCTGCCGGCGATTCTCTTCATTGGCCTGTGGTTCGCCGTGCAATTTCTAAGCGGCATCAGTTCTCTGGGCAGCGCCGCAACGGGCGGCGTCGCATGGTGGGCGCACGTCGGCGGATTTTTGCTTGGCGTGATTCTTGTTTGGGGGATGCGGCGAAAACAGCCGGAGTATTACGTCTATTCCTAGTGCCGTTCCAACTTGTCCAGCCGAAGGTGAATCACGCCTTTGGAACCAGGGAATGCGTCAAGGTTTATTCGCTTTGAAAAGTTGGAACGGCATTAAGCTCTGGCCCCCGCGAGGCCCTGCTTGGCGATTCGCTCGGCGACCCAATCGCCGACGGCGCGCGTGTTCATTGTTCCCCCGAGGTCCGGCGTGGTTTTCCCTTCGCGGACAGCCGACTGCACGGCCGCGTTCATTGCTTCCGCCTCACGCTGCCAGCCGAGATATTCGAGCATCATCGCCGCCGTCAGGATCGAGCCCAGCGGATTCGCAATGCCCTTCCCCGCGATGTTCGGCGCCGAACCATGCACCGGCTCGAAGAGCGACACGCGGCCAGGATGAATGTTCCCGGATGCGGCGAGCCCCAGCCCGCCGGAAAGTTGCGCGCCGAGGTCGCTGGCGATGTCGCCGAACATATTGCACGTCACGATGACGTCGAATTGCGCAGGGTCGCGGACCATTTCCATCATCAATGTGTCCACGAACAGATGCCGCGATTCGATATCCGCGTATTCCTTGCGCAACTCGGCCCAGACTCGCTGCCACAATCCGTGCCCGTACGGCATGGCATTCGATTTGTCGCTCATGCAAACTCGCTTCAGGCCCTTCTTGCGCGCGTACTCGAATGCGTAGCGGATAATCCGCTCCACACCTTTCCGCGTGTTCACGTCTTCCTGGATTGCAATCTCATCGGCAGTGCCCTGCTTAAGGACTCCGCCGATCCCCGCATACGCCCCTTCGGTATTTTCGCGGAGAATCATGAAATTGATGTCGCGCTCGGCGCGGTCGCGCAAAGGAGTCAGCCGCTTGTCGAAAAGCACGCAAGGCCGCGCGTTGACGTACAAATCCAGCTTGAATCGCAGGCCGAGAAGAATTTCCATGGCCGGCTGATTCGAAGGCACGCGCGGATCGCCCATCGCGCCGAAAAGGATGGCGTCGAAATCGCGATGCAGCATTTCGATGGCGTTCGGCGGAAGTGTCGTGCCGTCGCGGAGAAAACGATCCGTGCCCCAATCAAACTGCGTGAAAGTCAGATGCTTGCCCGCCGCGCTGCAAACTGCCTCCAGCACCTTCACGCCTTCCGGCGTCACTTCCTTGCCAATTCCGTCGCCCGGAATCACGGCGATGCGTTTTGAATCTTCCATTCTCTCCACCGATTGCCGAAATTTTCAGCCAAGCCGGAAGTTAGCACGCCCGCCGCGGCGGGTCAACGAGCCGCCAAGCAATTTGCGGCCTCGAAATGTCCTCGTAGGACATGTTTTGCAAATGAAATTCATTTGCGATTAGAAACTCATAAGTGCCTTGTTTGCAAGTACATGACTTTTTGCGACTGTGCGTTTCATTTGCGATTAGGAAAGGCAGATGACAGCCGTTAGCGGACAGCCGAAAGCGGGCTGGCGAGCGAAGAAGCTGCCTTACTCTTCGCCGGAGCGCCGGATTGAGTACCATTCCCATGCACCTCGACGCTAGCATCATCGCTGGAGTGACGCAACAGGAGGTATCTGTGGAATCAGCCTCCTGAGACTGGTTTTTGGCGCTGGGGAATAACCATCGCTATCTTGGCTAACAGCACGCGCTTTGTCTCGCGTCAACACGCATCCTTTCCACTAAGCACGGCACGATGAGTTCTGGATTCGGCGGAACGGTATGAAGATTTTAGCGTACGGGTTTGCGCGAGAAATTTCGCGCATTTTCCTGGTCGCCATGAAGATTCAGCTGAAGCAAATGGGGCTCAATCCCGCCTGTATTCACCCTTGTAGGGAGGAAATCAAATGAGTAGGCATGATCGAATTCCAAAGCCTGCATCAATTGGGTGGCTAATTCCTCGCCGATTCCTCGCTCGATCTCCAGTGCAACAGCATAGCCGCTAAATTTCTCAAATATCAGAGGCGATCCTTGCGTATGGCCCACGCGGGACAGGCGGTCCGCTTCTGTACGCATTAAGAATTCCCTGAAACCTTGGAGTTCGGAAAGAACCTTCCTGCCTTTCCGAGTAGGCGCTTCCAACAAGCGCCGCGATGCTGAAGAAACGATTACAATGATCGCAATCAGAAGCGCAAAATTGGGGGATGATTGAGTTGCGAGCAGAGCAAATCCGAAGAGCGCACTGATGGACAAGAATACTGGATTGGCGTCGCCATATTCAAAAGGGTGACGCGGATAGCTTGCACCCGGCAGGCGCGACAGGATCTTCCGAAATACAGCTGGCCAGAGCCGCATAGCAGAAGTGAGACATACAGCTCCGAGGACGATCCATATGGAAAAATAAAGGAGCGCTCCTATCGATTCCGATGTTTGCGAAGCTGAGTGAATATCCCAGGCAAATGAGGGAAGGAATGCAAGTGAGAATAGGATCCCCGTTATCCAGCAGACCGTATGAGGTGAAAGCAAGTCCGGGCACATGAGATCATCGAGTGTTTCTTGAAATTCACGCAATGCCTCCTGAAGCCGTCCAGGATCAGTCCCGCTGAATTCGCAATCGTCGCTGCCGTGCTTTGGAAACAAGCCTAAGAGCAAAGTGGATTCCTCTTCGGAAACAGAGTTATCCGCATCCCGAACTTTCGATAGATGGAATTGTCCCCCCGAAGCATCAATCCTCACATAGCCTCGGGCAGCCAAAGAGATAATGCCCGCAGCGAAAGCCAGCGCGCATTCCCCATTCTCACTCAAGTACGCCGCCATGCTGGGGGAGATCCCTGCAGGTGGTTCGTATCGCGTCATCTGAATGCGACGAGCGTCCCACCGCAGAGTGACGATCAACGCGAGGTAGTAGCACGAGATGATGCCCAGTGCTCCCCAGGCTAGAAGACCCGTGTCAGGCATTCCAGAGGTGATCAACATAGTTCATTCATGCGTATTATATATTAATGATTTCTATTACTCGTATGCGTGGTCGCTATCACGTGCCCTTGCGCCTAGCTAAGCCCCGGCGGTGTCTGGGGGAACCTCTGCGATTCCGCGCCAGAATTCCGCGAGGTAAACACCAGCGAGAATCAGCGCAGCGCCGAAAAGCAGCGCCGGGGTCGGCTTTTCTCCGAGCAGCAAGACAGCGAGAAACGCAGCGATGGGCGTTTCCGCGTACGTACAAGCCGCAAGGCGCGACGCGGAGACATGCTTCAGCGCCCAAAAATAAATCAGGTACGCGATCACGGAGGAAATCACGGCGGTGTAAGCGAGACCCGTCCATCCTTGCCAGCCAACACTGCTCCAGTCGAGCCGCATTGCCTGCCGGATCCCCAAAGGCAAAAGCATTATCGCGCCAGCCAGATTGCTGAACGTGTTCATCGAGATCGTGTCGTAGTGCGGCGCCACTTTTTTCGCCATCACAGTGTACACGGCAAAACCCAGCGTTCCGCCAAGCGTGATAAGGTCGCCGACCCAGGTTCCGCTGTGCAGGTGAAGTTCGTCTCCGCCGACAAGGACGGCAACTCCCATGAAAGAGAGCGCCATGCCGAGCACTTTCGGCATGGTGATTGTTTCGAGTTTCATCATTCTCGCCATCAACAAAATAATGATCGGCCCGACCGCCACAATCAGAGCCGAATGGCCCGCGGTCGTATAGCCGAGGCCGAGGATGAACAATCCGCGGTTCATGACCACGCCGAAGAACGCGAGGACGATGAACATCCAGAGATCCTTGCGGTGGAAGCGGGCGCGGCGGGGCGTCCAAAAATAAATTGGCAACATGAGCGCGCCGGACAGGATGATGCGGAACGACGCCATACTCCAGACGTCGAGATACCGCATCGCGGCCTTGGCGATGACGAAGTTCAGCGACCAGCCGAGAATCGTGAATACGATGAGGGAGTAGAGCAGAACTGGATGGCGGTAGCGTTCCACAGGCTACCCAAGCACCTCGCGGCGCACAGTCAGCTTCTCAATGCGTGAAAGTTTCGGCTCGTATCCGATTCCCGGCGCCTGCGGCACTTTGATGGTCCCGTTTGGAGTCACTTCGACTTCCGGCTCAATGATGTCCTCGGCCCAGTAGCGCTTACTGGCGGCGACGTCGCCAGGCAAAATGAAATTTTCGAGCGTCGAAAGCGCGATATTTTGCGCGCGGCCGATGCCGGACTCGAGCATTCCCCCGCACCAGACCGGAATGCCGCTCTTCTGGCAGAGGTCGTGGATTCGCCGCGCCGCCGTGTGCCCGCCGACGCGCCCCAGCTTCATGTTGATGATCTTGCACGCGCCCAGTTCGATGGCGGCGACGGCGTGGCAGTAATCGTGAATGCACTCGTCGAGGCAGATTGGTGTTTGCAGTTGTTTCTGCAACTTCGCGTGACTGTAGATGTCGTCCCAGCCCAGCGGCTGCTCGATCATCATCAAGCCGAAGGGGTCGAGCTGCTTGAGCAACGGCGCGTCTTCCAGCCGGTACGCGGAATTCGCATCCACCATCAGCCGGATGCGCGGCCAGCGCTTTCGCAGCGCCTCGACTTCCTTCAACTCCTTCCCCGGCTTCACTTTGATCTTGATCCGCTGGTAGCCCGCCGCGAGCTCCTTTTCGACATTCGCGAGAAGACCTTCAAGTGTTGGCTGAATTCCAATCGAAACGCCGGAACTTATTTCCTCGCGCACGCCGCCGAGCAATTTCCAGAGCGGAACGCTTTTCTGTTTCGCTTCCGCGTCCCAGATGGCGCTCTCGATCCCGCCCTTCGCCATGTTGTGACCGCGCGTAGGCGCGAGCATCTCCCAGATATCCTTCGCCCCGCAGAATTCCTTGCCGCGAATCTGAGGCCACAGAAAATCGCGGATGATGTGCCATGCCGTCTCGATGGTCTCCGGCGAGTAAGAGGGCGTTTCCGCGGCGACGCATTCGCCCCAGCCGCTGACGCACTCCGCGTGCACCTCGACGAGCAGAATGCGGCGGTCCGTCGTCTCCCACGAGCTTGTCTCGAACCGCATCACGAGCGGCATTTGAATTTCCCGCAGCGTCACTTTTTGAATGCGCATCCGCCTCGCCTTTGCCTCGCGCTATTTCGGCGCAATTTGCGCCGCAATACTGTCGGCTTTTTCCAGTACGTAGCTCGCGTCTCTCGGCCCGATTTCGAGTCCGGTCACGATGTAGCCTTCGGACATCCGCGCCAGAAACTGCCGCCGCATTTCGTTTTGCACCTGCTCGCCCGCTTCCACGTCTCTCTGTTTTCGCTCGCTCACGTCCGAGGGGATTGAGATGCGCACGGCGTCCGTGGGAGCCGGCGGCGTCTCTCCACGCAGAATCGCTTCGACGCGCGGCGAATCGAGATACCATTCGGCCATCAGGCGGTCGGTTGGCAAGCCCGCATGGAGAGGGCTCTCCGTGATTCCGTAACAGTTCGGAATGTAGCGCTTCACCACCGCGCCCAGCCGGTTGATATTGAAGTGCGCGTTTTTCAATTCCAGTGGATCGAACGTCCACTCCACAAGGTGAATCCCGCGCGCGAGCGCGTCGTTTCGCTGCGCCAGTTTGAGCATGCGCCCGATGCCGCGATCGCGAAATTCCGGCAGCACCGCGGTCATGTGCGAATGAATGATTGGCGTGTTCCCGTGAAGCCCTGCCAGCGCGAGCGTGAATCCGACCATTTGATTGCCAGCGAACGCTCCCAGAATTTGCCCGCCCGTCTCGCGCGCGACAACGAACAACCCCGAAGGCACGACCAAATCCTCACCCCAAGTGATGAGCTGCAGCCGGACGCACTCTTCGTATTCCGCGAGCGATTCGCAATGACGCACCGTGATTGGCGCGCTCGCTAAACGCGAAGCTTCGACTGGTTCCATAGCTCTTCCATCTCTCCGCGCGGCACTTCCGCGAACCGCCGACCCTGCCCTGTCGCTTGCTTCTCCATCCACTGAAAGCGCTCGAGGAATTTCCGGCTCGCGCGTTTCAGCGCGATCTCCGGCTCGACGCCCGCATGCCGCGCGAGGTTCACGGCCGCGAAAAGCACATCGCCCATCTCTTCTTCGATTTTGCCCTCGGCACCATTCCTTCCATCGTCTCGCCGGTCGAGCGCCAGCCGCAGTTCGCGCGCCTCTTTATTCAGCTTTTCGAAAACGCCGCCGACATTTTCCCAGTCAAACCCGACATTGGCGGCCCTTCGCGAAAGCTGGTAGGCTTCGATCAACGCGGGCAAACCTTTTGGCACTCCATCGAGCACGGATTCCGCAACGCGCTTCTTGCTTCCCTTCTCCGATTTCTCCGCGCGCTCTTGCGCCTTGATCTGCTCCCAATTCTTGAGCACTTGGCCCGAAGTCTGCGCCTTGACCGCGCCAAACACATGCGGATGGCGCCGCACCATCTTCGCGTGCACCGCGCGGATCACATCGGCGATGTCGAACTGGCCCTTTTCCTTGGCCATCTCCGCGTGAAACACGATTTGCAAAAGCAAATCACCGAGCTCGCCAGCAAATTTCTGCGCGTCGCCGCCGTCCATGGCGTCGAGAACTTCATACGCTTCCTCGACGAGGAACGGTTTCAGGCTCTGGTGCGTCTGCTCGCGGTCCCAGGGGCAGCCGTTTGGCGCGCGGAGCCGCGCTTGCAGCGCGACCAGACCCTCGAATACGGCGCCGACACCACTGGTGGTCACCGCACGCTTGCGCTGGTAGCGCTTGGCCTGTCGCTTTAGTTTCTTGGAATGTTTAGGGCGCGGCGGCACAGCGGCTTCAGCTCATCTCCGGCAACGGAACACTCTACGGCACGCCCGCGCGCCCTGACAAGCTGGATTTTGACGGGGTTCGAGTGCCAAATTGTACTCTCGAATGCTATGCGGTAATTTTCCGCGAAGGCTTGCGGCTATTCCACGCGCAACGTGATGGCCGGGTCCACGCGGGACGCGCGCCATGCCGGCGCCCAGCAGGCAATCACCGAAACACTGCCGAGCATGACCACCACGCCAATGTAAGTGAACACATCGAGCGGCGATACACCGAAGAGCTGCGACGCGATGGCCTGGCTGGCTGCCAGCGCCCCGCCGAGGCCGATCAATATGCCCACAACGGTGAGCGTCATTCCCTGCCTGACGATTAGAGACAGAATGCTCGTGCGCGGCGCGCCGAGCGCGAGGCGGATTCCGATTTCGCGCGTGCGCTCCGTGACGCTGCCGGAGAGCACGCCGTAGATACCGACGGCCGCCAGCGCAAGCGCGACGATGCCGAACGCTTCGAACAGAATCAGCACGAGACCGCGCTCCGCCTGCGTTCTCGCCAGCAGATGTTCCATCGTATCCATGCGCACGATGGGCTGATCCTTATCCACAGACCAAACGGCCTTCTTGATCTCTGGAGTGAGCGCCGCGGCATTGCCCCGCGTGCGAAGCACCAACGACATCGCCTGGTCCGCGAACCACGACTGCTCCGGCGCGATGTAGACGGCGTCAGGGTCACTCATCGACAGGGACGCCTGCTTGACGTCTCCCGCGACGCCGACAATCGTGTACAACGGCCAGTTGGGGAAGCCACCAATTTTCATGCGCTTATCGATCGGACTCTGGTTGCCAAATTCCTCCCGGGCCAGCGATTCGCTGATGACCGTCGCGAACGGCGCGCCCGCAACGTCGCCTTTTTCGAGGAATCTCCCTTCGCGCAGAGGGATGTGCATGGTCTGCAGATAGTCGGGCGTGACGACATAGCGAAACACGCCGCTGCCTCCGCCCACTGGTTTGTCGTTGTCTTTTTCAAACTCAGCCCCGTACTGGCCAATCTGCGTGTCGTCCGTTAGCGGCAGGATACTGGTGAATGCGGCCGACTGCACGCCGGGAACGTGCTGCGCCCCTTCGAGCGCCTGCTGATAGAACAGGCGCGCCGCTTTCGCGTCATCGTACTTGTGGCCGGATATCTGGACTTGCATGGTCAGCAGATGGGACGCGTCGAATCCAGGATTGATGGCGAACAAGCGGCCGAGACTGCGCAACAGGAGTCCGGCGCTCACGAGCAGCACCAGAGCGAGCGCGACCTCGGCGACCACGAGCACGCTGCGAGTCCGTTGATGACCGCTCACAGTGCTCCGCGACATTTGCTGCAACCCTGCTCTCAAATTGCTGCGTGAAGTGTGAAGGGCCGGAATCAAACCCACGGCCAGGCCAATCAGCGTCGTGATGCCCAGAGCAAACGCGAAGACAGGACCGTTCACACCGATAGCCTCCACACGCGGCAAATCCGCCGGACTGAGAGCCACGAGCGCGCTCACGCCAAGTTGCGCGACCACCAGCCCCAGCGCGCCGCCGACGGCAGCGAGCAACAAACTCTCCGTGAGCAGTTGGCGCATCATCCGCCCTCGCCCCGCGCCGAGTGCCGCGCGTACAGCGAATTCACCCCGCCTTTGCGCTCCGCGCGCCAGCAGAAGATTTGTTACGTTGACGCACGCGATAAGCAGCAGGAGCAACACGGCGCCGAGCACGGCGAGCAAACCGGATTTGACACCGCGCGTGACGTCCTGCTGCAACGAATCCGCAATGAACCCAAGACGCAGCGAGCCCCAGCGCGGCCTCGGGAATTCCGGCACAGGCGTGTGCGCGATCATGTCAATGTCGGCCTTGCCTTGCGCGAACGTGACGCCCGGCTTCAGCCGCCCGACCAGGCTCAGATGGTTGCCCCATTCCGCAGAGATCGTATCCGCAATGTTCGAGGGGTTGTACTGCTCCGGCGACCAGATTTCCGCCGTGGGAGAGAGCACGTTGTCGAAGCCACGCGGCATGATGCCGATCACCGTATAGGCGTCGCCGTCGAGCGTGATCTGATGGCCAACAATCGAGCGATCGCCGCCGAAGCGCCTATGCCAGAGCCCATTGCTGAGTATCGCCACGTGCGGGCCATGGTACGCGTCGTCCGACGGCTGAAAATCACGGCCCATCGCAGGGGCGACGCCGAGCGCGCGGAAATAGCCATTGCTCACGTATTGTCCGTCAAGCCGCTCCGGCTCGTTCGGGCCGCTCATGCCCGGCTGCCATGGCTCGAATATCGCGAGTGCATCGAAGGAACGATTGCGTTCCAGCAGTTCGCGATAATTGTGGAAACTGATCCATGAGCGGTCGCCTTGAAAAACTCCCCAGATCATCATGATTCGCTCGGAATGCGCGTACGGCAGCGGCTCAAATAGAATCGGATTCACTGCGCTGAAGATAGCCGTGTTTGCGCCAATGCCCAAGGCCAACGTGAGAACTGCCACCGCGGTGAAGCCGGGGCTCTTCCTTAGCATCCGCGCCGCATACCGCGCGTCCTGCCACAGCGTCTCAAGAAAGCTCAAGCTGTTCATCTCGCGAATCTCCTCGCGGATTCGCCTCGTGCTGCCGAGCTTCACGTGTGCAACGCGTCGCGCCTCCTGCGGCGCCATCCCTCGCGCAATGTTTTCTTCCGTCTCGCGCGCAAGATAATCCGCAAGTTCCTGCGTCCGTTCTTCATCTTCTCTCCGTTGTTGAAAAAACCGCAGCCAGGTTCGCAGCCGTGCGGACTTCATTGCGCCTGCTCCTTGGCTTCCTCGGAAGCCGGCTGCAGAACGCGTCCGATCGCCTGCACGAGTTGTTCCCAGCGGCTCGTCTGCTGCACCAATTGTTTGCGCCCGGCGGGCGTCAGCCGGTAATACCGCGCCTTTCGGTTGTTCTCTGATGTACCCCAGAACGAAGCAATCCAGCCGCGGCTTTCCAGCCGGTGCAACGCTGGATAGAGCGAGCCGTGCTCGACTTGCAGCACTTCTTCAGAGCGACGCTCGATTACGTGCGCGATCGTGTGTCCATGCGCCGGGCCTAGCACGAGCGTCTGCAACACGAGCAGGTCCAGAGTTCCCTGCAGCATTTCACCTTCAATGGGTGCTTGTCCGCGTTTTGGCATGGCAATCTTATACTCCACTAGATTATCTTCTGCAAGTCCAACAGATTATCTTCTGGAACGCGCCCGCTTGCTATCTGGTTCCTGCTTGCGATTTCAGCTAGTACGCGCGTCAAGTGAGCCTATTCTGGTAGATTATCTGCTAAAGCTTTTCCCCTCGGGCTCAGCATTCCTCTTTCCGCAAGTTCCGAATTCTCTCTTACCGACTAATTTACTTGCAATTGTCATATCTGTGCTATAAGCTCCCGCCAGTTCCAGCTAAATTGATCTCCCGGCCAATCATCAATCGAGAGGAGATACCCATGAGATTTCCCGTCGCCCGTTGGTTCGCGGTTACAGCATTGGTCGTCTGCGTCGCCCTGGCTCTCATCGCTTGCGGGAACCCCAATGGCACCGCCACAATCAACTTCACGCAAGTCGGCGCATGCAACGGATGGAACGATGGCACCACCCTGCACAGCGCCGGGCCTAACGCCGCCTACGTCGTGTTCAAGGTCCACAACATTGACAATAGCCAGGGCAAAGTGGACTTCGCCTTCGACCCTTCGAAGATGTATGTGAACATCACGGGCCATCCGCACATGGACTCAACCCTGTCGCTTGCTCATTTCATCGGCGTGTTTCAGCTCATACCCACGACTATCCTTAAGACCCAGATAGTCGGTCTCGACGGCTTCTCCGTTGCCATCGTCCAGACCGCTAACACAAACGGATCGGTCGAGGCGAATCAGACCTCTTATTACCTCGGTTACGACACGAGTACTACAGACCCGGGCATCATACTTGCCAAGATGAACTCGTCTCAGACCAGCTGGCCCAATACTGAGAATTGCCTCGCGATTACGTTCAAGTGATGCTCGCGATTCCGAGAGGGCGTGGTCCGCCGATTTCGCCGCGGGCGGCACACAAGCGCTGCCCGCTGCGCGACATCGCCGAATCGCGGACGTTGCTTCGCTGGGAGAATCCGCGCGAGTTTCGGGTCGTCGCGCTGCAGGCTCTAGAAAAAATCGATCCAGGCTGGGTGCAGAACTTCCTTCCTCAAAGCTGCATTGACACCGCTTCCCTCTCCCTGAAGGTCTTGGAGCGTGATCCTTCTTTGCACTGCATTCGGCAGCGGCGCTATCCGCGCTCGCGACTCAACCATCCAATTCACGCGGTCACGACGAATTTGACCGAGAATCTGAATCTCACGATTCCGGTTCTCAATCTCGGCGGCGGCGTCGGCGCCACGAGCCGCCATTTGATCCCCGGAAACGTGGTGCACCTCGAACTGCGCATCGGCTTGCGCCCTGCCCGCACGATTGTGCTCGTTCGCGGGTCGCACGGCGGTTCAACCGGATTTGAAATTGCGGAAATGAGCCTTGAGGACCGCGCGAAACTTCGCGCTCTGCTCGTGAAGGATAGCGGCTCGCCCCAGCCCGCGTCGGCGAAGGACCGCGTCCGTCGCCGCCACGCTGCTTTCCGCGCCGAACCCTCTACGCCCTCCCCCGAAAAATGACTGTTTGTAATGCGGAGAAAATCGTCCAAGGTGGAGCGTACAGAAGCTGGAATTTTGGAGCGAGAAGCTGGAGTGAAGCGTGCCGCGACGAGAAAGAAATCAGTTTTGTCCCTGGGAGGTATGTTCGTTATGGGAATCACAGTGATCGAGCCGCCTAAGATCGACGCATTGGGGTAAAGCCGAGACCGAGGCCACCTTCCCCAGCTGCGACTTCAACGAGCACCTTGCGAGTGACATCGACCTTGTATTGCTTTCCCGATTTGAAGGATTCGAACGGTACTGTAATTACCGCGAATTGCTCTTCGCTGACTTTGGCATGTTGCCTGGACCTGGCATAGCTCATGAATCTGGCATAGTGTTCGACGAGTTGATGCGCCTTCCCTGCATCGATGTGGCCGTGGTGGACGCCGACAATGCGGCCAGATTGTGTATCGTAGGCTACATGCGATGATGACATTGCCTGCCTCCTTTAGAGGCTAAACACGTTGGACTGAGCGTATGCCCACGCTCGCTCGACATACAAAGCAAATGTGATGGTTGCGCAATTGTTGACCTCAACTTGGTTCTGAAAGAAATCAGCCGGGTTCTGCGGGTCCGATTGCGTCCCGTCTTGCTGATAGAAAGTCCAGGACCAAATAAACGCAGTGGAGGCAAATGTGGGGTCAGGAGAATTTCCAAAGAAGAGAGTATCGATCATGGAAAGACAGGTCGTTGCATACACGTTCGTTCCTGGGGGCAGAGGGTCAGTAGTGTACATTATCAAGGAGTCGAAGCTGTTGTAAGTCGACTCCGTATAGCCGTTTATGAGGCTTAGCATCGCGCCGTACCTCCCCGCCTATGAGGAGAGGTTTCCATTCTTATCCAACTCGCAACTGGCCGCCAGCGCAGGTAGAATTAAGCCCCCATCGCACTATGTCTTCACTTCGACGAGGCGAGAAGTAGCCACATCGACGCGGTAGGCTGTATGGGGCTTCAATGGCTTCTCACCGTGATGCAGGACCGCGAGGTTGTGGTGGCCACCGCCCTGCGGAGTAACAAATTTGAGTGCCGCTTGCTCCATACTTTTTTCCGTGGGCGGAGTGGCCGATCCGATGGTTGCAAACACATGCGTATGGAGGATTCTGCCGTCCTTACGGTCATAAACGATGGCCGTATTAACGCGTATAGCCATCGTCCCCAGGCCAACAACGCCGACAGTGCCGTGTAGTTGCTCTTGTGTCATCTTCTCACCCCCAGAACTCGACAGTGCCTATCGCGTTTGCGTTCGCATTTCGCAGACGCAAGGCAAACGTAACTTCTACAAAACTTGGCCCAAATACGTACGCCAACCACGAGCCAAAATCCCATAGAGCAAACTCTACATGTTCAATGATCGAGCCATCTGGATTGGCCTTGATCCATCCGCTGACTCCAGCGAACGAAAATGATTCTTCGCTATGGCCGTTCACAAACTGAAGGAGGGGAGTAGCAACGATCCAGGCCGGACCGAAACCATTGAGGGTTAAAGCTGCCGATCCGCCATTATCATCACCGCCGCCTCCGTATACGTTCCACGTCTTGCCATTCATATCTTCATTCCTCCTTCCTCAGCCGGAATTTCCATTTTGAGCTTCCCCTTCGCCCGAGAGTCCATCAGGTATTGCCCGATGAGTTCGGCGAAGCCCAGCCGTTCGTCCAGCTCCCGGATCAGAATCAAACCTCCATCGGAAGTGACTCGCGACCCCTGAAAATCGACCTTCAAGGAAGCGTTGAACGAGAGCTGAAAGGGCTGATTCTATCTCTCACCCACCGGGTGTACACCCCCAGAAGGCTTCCCTGCGCTCAGTTCACGCATGAACACAGGCGATGCATATCTTCTACACCCGTATCACCGATTTTCAAATCGGAAATCCGGGTTAAGCATAAATAACTAGTAACGATTCAAAGAATGTCGAAATCACGGCGCTAATTCAATCTTTGCGCTCCTCGTCACAAAAGCAGCGCTTGACGACGTGAGTCCTTTCGGCGCTAGTGCTTGGCAGATACGCGCTGTCCTCGCTTGGGACGTAACTAGCCGTGATCTGGTACGTTCCAACTTTGAGCCGCGACGTCTCCCATGTTGCCCGGCCCCTGGCATCGACCGCGACCGGCTTTCCTACGTTCGAGCCGTCGACCGCGAACTGGACGGTCCCCCTCGGAAAGATAGTGGCGGTTGTAGAGTTTGGAACAACAATCGCAGTGAACGTGACCCATTCTCCAAGCTGTGTGGGATTTTCGTCGGAGGTCAAGCTTGTGGTAGTTGAGTCGGCCAGAATGCGCTGTGTCGCCAGGTATGACTTGGCGAAAGTGCGATCGCCAGTTGCCCTCACATCAAAAACGCAATCGGCGCGCCTGTTCTTGTCCCAGACTCGCCGGCAAGCTGCCATGGCGACAGCTTCGCTGGCGGGTTCCACCGGTTTCGCATTGGGAACAACACATGGCGCCTGCTGCGGAGGCCAATCCCTCATGGTGAAAGTATCCGTTGAAGTGCCCGGCGCGTAGTCGAACAGGCTATCTTTGTCTGTGACGCGCCACGCATCGGCGAATTTCCTGTAGAGAGCGCTGTAGCGGGCAGGCAGGGTAGCCGGCATTGGCCCCATTGATGCGCCGCTCGGGAGCGCTGGCAGCCAGCTTCCATTTGCAATGGCACCGGCAATCCCGCGCCCGGCGGCCGTACTGTCCGCGCTCACCAGCCCAAGATGCGAGAGATCGACATTGAGGTACCACTCACTCTGGGACGCCCACCACTCCGGGGTCACGAGCAAGGTCTTGCCGTCGGGGAAATCAACTTCCAGAGCGCCGCCGGCCTGGGGGGAAACGCGCCCGCCGGTTCCCAGAACGATGCCCTGCGGGCTCAGCGTGGTGAGAACACCGTCGATGCGAAGCTGGAGGCCACTGGGATCGGGCACCCCGCTGAGGTTGGGCTCCCAAGTGACGCGGTGTTCACCTACGCGAGCGGCGACAGCTGCGTTGAGACTGACGCACGTGACGAGGCCGTCGTAGCCATCGCTGCCTATCCACGTGGTTGAAACGGGCCTTTGGCGGGTCTGAACTTCCGCCCCATCGGAATCACGCAGAGAGACGAACTCTCCAGCTCCCTGCAAATTGTAGTGCGTTCCGTCCGCAGTCGTGATGTGCGGATCGCCCTCCAGCGCCGTGGGGCCGCACCACGCGTTATGCGTTTTGCCAGTATCGTAAGCCTCCATGAACTCGATCGACGGCGCAGCTCCGCCATAAGGACAGCAAACGGGCGCGGCAGTCGGCGTGAAGGTAAGGTTGTTCGTTTCGCCTGTCGTGCCATCGTTCGGCACGCAGGTGGGGGCAGTTGTGGTCCCGTCGTTTATGTTATTGTTGGCAACAAGAACGGTCGGGCTGGTGAAGTTGGTCTGGGTCCCACAACAGTCGCCGAAAACGTTGAACTCGACTTGAGTCCAGACTGGCGACAGGCTGAGCACGTTGGGCTCGGCATAGGCAAACATGCCGCTCGTGGTCGCCAGATTGACCGTATCCTGAGTCGCGGTGGCCCCGGATGTCATCACCAGACCGGGCAAGAGCGCGGCGGTCTGAGGAGGGACATAGGTCATGGGGCCATTAAACCAACAATCGCCCGCCCCGTCGGAGTTCCACGTCCCCGCCCCGGCCCAGGCTGGCAGGGCTGGGCAGGGCAATCCCCAGTTGAAAAGCCAGTATTCGATGAAAAGACCGGGGGTAGTGCCCCCGGCGCCAGGTACCGATTGCTGGCCCGCTCCGGGTGCCGGGCCCTGCGTTTGAGAAAACAGAAACTGCTGCCAGCCGTAGCACCCCGCAGCGCCGTTCGGGGCGCCATTGCATGCCGGAGTAGGAAAAGTGGCTGGAATGGCAGTAAATTGGCTTTGCGTGTTCATCTGCAACATAAAGACATCGGGTTCCACGGTCGCCGTTCCGGCCACATCCCCGCTGACGCCTGCCGTGCCCGTGACTCCCGCGATAGGCAGGAACGACCCCACTGCCGAGGATATGGTGCCTGCAGTCTGGGCTACGTAGTCGGCTCCATTACCAACTTGATTCGCCCCGCCGCCCTTCCTCCCCTGGTTCGGATGCGGCGACGGTCGCCCGCATACCACTTCCTTCCAATCCGTGTTCGGATACTCGGCCTTGAAGCATCCGTTCTTCGGCAAAGGTTTCCGTGACATGGAAACGCGCCACGCCTTGTGTTCCTCAGACTCCGCGGGAGGCTTCCGCGCGGCCTCCTGCGAGGGGGAGGCATTCCGCGCCGTGGGCGCAGTTGCCGACTCCCTGGAAGACTGCGCCATGAGCGCGGGAGCGATTGCGCCACACAACAAGACGCTCCACAGCAACCTTACGATAACGGTGATGCGAGAGACCGTGACCCGTTCGCGTGCCGCTCTGGAAGATTCCATGGGCTGCTCTCCTTACGTATGATGCGAGATGCTCCCCGCGGAGGTTTCGGACTTGATTGGGAAGCTAGCATTGCTGAAATTTATAAGTCAAGCGTTAAATTAACAACTGTGGAAAATTACTCTGGCTTTATCATCTCCTGCGGTACATAGTGCGTGAGGAAACGAACGCGATGCGTTCCATTTCGACCAGACTTCGAGGTGGCCAGCTGTGCAGGTCTCCCTCCGCCTGACCTCCTATCCGCACCTACTACGGCGGGCTCTTGGTAACAGAAGTATCCGATCTGTAATTCTACCAATAACAAACGAAGATGACTGGAGAGCATGGCAACTCGTTAGACACAAGGCATGCGACTCGTTTCAAATCGGAACAATGTCGCGATTCGCAGATGCCCCAACACAGCCGTCCGCAGCCACCACATTCTGTTTGCGTGCCCTGACGCGATTCGGCGAGTGATGGTAAACTGTTGTTTGACGGCTGATTTGGCAGGCTAGCGGACCTGATCCCCGCGCCTCCACAATCGTAAAGATTTGGCGCCTATCTAGCGCAGTAATTCTGGCAGGAGGAGCAAGCCTTGGCGGACCCGAAGCATGATGAAACTTTCCGCGTCGTTGACCGGCGGCTATTCACGCCGGAGGGCGAACTGCGTCCCGAGGCGGAAGAGGAGAAGCGCCGTCAGCAAGCGGAATCGTCGCCTGCGCAGCGCGGAGGAAAATCCGAGAGAGCCGCGCCGCCAGCGGCTCCGCCTTCGGCATCATCCTCGGAGAAATCCGCCGCCAAAACACCCGCATCCGCAATGGAACCTGAAACCGCGCCCTCGCCCGACAAGAATTTTCACATGCTTGTGGATATGCTCGCGCGCAACGCCGCGGCGCTGATGGGCGGGATTCCCGACCCCGGCACGGGCCAGACGTACATGGACCTGGAAGGCGCGCGCGAAATGATTGACATGCTCGACACGTTGCGGGACAAGACTCGCGGCAACCTGGCCGCCGAGGAAGAGAATCTGCTCGGCGAAGTCCTTGGCAGCCTCAAACTCTCTTACATGCAAATCTCCAAGGCCGCGGCAAAGGCAATGCGCGAAGGGGCCAAGGGCGGACGTTAGCCCGATGCCCACAAAGAAAGAGCAAGACGCTGCAGCGCCGACTCGGCTTCGCGTCACCGTCCTCGGCTCCGGCACTTCGATGGGAGTTCCTTCGCTCGGTTGCCGCTGCGCCGTTTGCCGCTCACGCGACCCTCACGACCGCCGCACGCGGCCTTCGATCCTGCTTTCGTATTCGGGGCGCGAAGTCGTTGTGGACACGACGCCCGATTTTCGCGCGCAAGCCCTCGACGCCGGCCTTGAGCGCCTCGACGCTGTTCTCTTCACGCACGCCCACGCCGACCATATCCTCGGCCTCGACGACATTCGGCCGTTCAACCTGAAACAGCAGTCTACAATTCCCATCTATGCTTCTGACGATACCCTGGCGATTCTCCGCCGGACGTTCGCCTATATTTTCGAGCCGCGCAAGATTCCCAGCTCGATTCCCGAGGTTGAGGCGCATTCGCTCAACGGTGAATTCGAATTATTCGGCGCGCGCATCCTTCCCATTCCAGCACAGCACGGGCCGCTGGCGGTTCTCGGCTTTCGCATCGGCTCGTTCGCATATTTGACAGACTTCAGTACGGTGCCGGAAAGATCGAAGGAAATGCTGCGCGGGCTCGATCACTTCGTGCTCAGCGCGATTCGTTATACGCCGCATCCGATGCACTCGACGGTGGACCAGTCACTGGCTCTGGTGCGGGAACTCGAGCCGAAGCGCGCGTGGTTCACGCATATTTGCCACGACCTGGGCCATAAAGCGACGAATGCGAAGTTGCCCGCGAACGTGCGGCTAGGCTACGACGGGCTGAGCTTCGAGGCGGGATTCTGATGGCGCTTGCGGTGGTGCATTCGCTCGAAGAATGGAATGAACGATTTGGATTGCGCGCGCGCACCGCGGTGACTATAGGGAACTTCGACGGCGTGCATCTCGGACACAGGAAAATCCTGACGAGCGTCGTCGAACGCGCCAGGGCCACAAATCATCTTGCGACCGCGATCACATTCTCACCGCATCCGCTCGTCGTGCTGCGGCCGGATGTCGCGCCGCCACTTCTTGAAACATTGGAACAGCGCCTGCGCCACTTTGAGGAACTGGGCCTCGATGCCGCGCTCATTCTGCATTTCGATACTGGACTTGCCGCGCTGAGTCCGGAGGATTTTGCGCGGAGAATCTTGTGCGACACGCTGCGTGCGAACAGCGTGCTCATTGGCGAAGAATTCCGTTTCGGCCACAAGCAGGCGGGAGATGTTGCGCTGTTGCGCGAGCTCGGCCGCTCACTCGGATTTGAAGTGCAGTGCATCCCTCGCGTCAATGTCCGCTGCACCGTCGTTTCCAGTTCCGCCGTGAGGAAGGCTGTTGCCGAAGGGGACGTCAGCCGCGCTGTGCGATTGCTTGGCCGGCCATTTGCGCTCGAAGGAGAAATCCGATCGGGCACGGGAACCGGTCACCGCGTTCTTTTTCCTACGCTGAATCTCAGCACACAACAAGAGCTCCTGCCCGCACGCGGCGTATATGTTACTGAGACCGTTGTCGAGGGCAAAAGCTATCGTTCGGCGACAAATGTTGGCGTGCGGCCAACCTTTGACGGAACTCACCTGACGATCGAGTCGCACCTCTTCGATTTCTCGCGACGCGTCACAAAGGGAGCGATGGAGGTGCGATTCTGGCATCGCCTCCGCTCCGAACGGAAATTCTCCGGTCCCGAGGAACTGCGCAAGCAGATCCAGCACGACATTGCGCGCGCACAATCATTCTTCGCGCGCTTAGATGTCGCGCACCGTTTCGTTAATCCTCGCTGAACAATTACCTCAGGAAAGCAAGCTATGTCTGGTTAGACTCCGGAGCTGCAGGCCGCGCCGCGCGATCGATTGGCGTTGGCGGACCTGGTGACTCGGCGGGATGGACTTCGGGAACTGGCGGCCGAGGTAGCGGCACCTCAAGCGCCGTTGCAGGGACGGGCTGAGCAGCGCGAGCCGCCGATTGATCTCCTCTGTCATCATAACGGCCGAAAATCATTTTCCCGGCGGTCGTTTGGTGCACGGAAGTCACAATGATGTCCACGGTCTTGTTGATCATCTTGCGCGCGCCGTCCACAACCACCATCGTGCCGTCGTCGAGATAGGCGACGCCTTGAGTGTATTCCTTGCCCTCGCGGAGGATGAAGACGCGCATGGTCTCGCCCGGAAGTACGACGGGCTTGAGGGCGTTCGCGAGCTGATTGACGTTCAGAATTTCGATTCCCTGCAGCGTCGCGACTTTGTTCAAGTTGAAGTCGTTGGTGAGGATTTTCGCGTCGTAGCGCTTGGCCAGCTCGATCAGCTTCATGTCCACTTCGGGGATGTGCGGGAAATCATCCTCCGCGATTTGCACGTCGAGATGCGGCATCTTCTGGATGCGCTGCAGAACTTCGAGGCCGCGGCGTCCGCGCTGGCGGCGTTGCGGGTCGGCGGAGTCGGCAACCATCTGCAATTCTCGGAGAACGAATTGCGGAATGATGACAGTGCCATCAATGAAATGCGCTTCCGCGATATCCACGACGCGGCCATCAATGATGACGCTGGTGTCGAGCACCTTGTAAATCTGCCGCGAGCCGCGCTCCGTGCCGAACAGACCGCCGAGAGCCTGCAAGTTGAGCATGTCGCCCTTGTTCGCGCCGACGATCAGGCCGATATACGCCATCACAAGAAACACGGCGAGGCTGACGAACGAGCGCGTGCTCTCTGGCATGGTGGTGTGCACGAGAACGAGCGTAGTCAGGTACGCGCCAAGGATTCCCAGGATCGAGCCGATCACGGCGCCGATTAGGCGCCGCAGGCTGGCGCGCCGCAGCCGAATTTCAAACAGAATCACTGCGACCGCAAACACCAAACCCGCTATGGAGCCAAATTCGTGCGAGAGGCTAAACGGTCGAAAATGATAGCCAGCGGCAACGCACACCACGGTAAAAATCAGCCGGATGGCCAGCATGTCCCAGAACGAGCCGATCCCTCCGCCCGAACTTCTCGAGAGCAAAATCGGCTTGCTGGGAGTTTGCGGAATTTCGTTTCGCGCAGATGGAAGAGTACGGCTAGATAAGTTCGGAGTGCGCACCATTGTGGCCCCTTATGAAAATAAGAATCGAGTATGAAGTCCAGTTATGAACCGTTGGCAAGAACCGATTCCGGCCGCTTGAGTATCCTACCGGCGCCGAAATCAACCCGGTATCAAATATTAGGAATTACCTCTGACCATAATTATAGCATTGAGCGCGGAAACAAGGAACGTTCAGCGAATATAGAACCGAGGAACGCGGCGACCGAGCGCGCAGAGCAGGTCGGACGTCACCGTGCCAATCTCGCGGGCGACTTGATTGACATGAATCGCGGCATCGCCGTCCTGGCCGTAAATTGTGACCACATCGCCGATTGCAGCCCCCGGCACATCGGTGACATCCACCATCGAGAGGTCCATCGAGACGATGCCGACAATCGGAGTAGGGCGTCCGTGAACAAGCACTGCGCCCCGATTGCTCCTGCACCGGACGATGCCGTCGGCATATCCGGCGGCGATTACGGCGATGCGTGAGGGCCGCTGCGTTTGAAACTTCGCGCCGTAACCCACGCCCTGGCCAGCGGGGACGTCGCGAATGGAAATTATCCGCGCGCGCATGCTCAAACAAGGCTGAAGTGACAGCTTGGTCTCGATTTCCGCACGCACATTCAGCGGCTCGAACGACTGGTGATAGCCGTAGAGCACAGCGCCGGGCCGCACCATATCCGCCCAAGTTTCGGGCCGCGCGCTGATTGCACCGCTGTTCGCCATGTGGACGATGCCGGGAGAAACGCCCGCTGCGCGAAGCGCACCGAGCGCGTCGGCGAAAATCTTTTCCTGCTTCTCGTTCTGGCCGAAGCTGAAATCGTCGGCCGACGCGAAATGCGTGAACGTTCCCGCGAGTTCGAGATGGGGACAATCGGCCAGCCGCTTGAGGAACTGGGGAATGTCCGCCGGCGCGATGCCGAGGCGGTTCATTCCAGAGTCGATTTTGAGATGAAATGCGAATTTCTTGCGGGCGTTCCGGCCGTGGACTTTTTTCAGCGCATGTTCGAGCAAAGCAAGCTGATCGAGGCGTGCAATCGCCGGCGTGAGATTGTGGCGAAGGATGCGCGCTTCCTCGCCGGGCCAGAAACCGGTGAGGAGCAGAATGGGCTTGCGAATGCCCGCTTCGCGCAGTTCGATGCCTTCGGCCGAGCACGTGACGCCGAAAGCTTCCACACCCTCGCGCGCGAGGAATTTGCTGATCTCTACAGCGCCGAGGCCGTAGGCATTGGCTTTGACGACGGCGAGCACTTTACGCTTCGGCCCAATCTGTTCGCGGATGATGCGGAGATTCTGGCCGATCGCGGCGAGTGAAACCTCGGCCCACACCGGACGGCCTTCGAACTGGATTTTCTGCGGCGCCATGGACAAGTTAGAAGAGTACTCCGCCACCAGGGATGCAGGCATCCGGTTTCCTCCGCGAGTAGCACCGTAAAGTAAACAGCGCGGCACTTTGGGCACGATGACGGCCACTCAGACACCAAATTGTGCGCTGAGAGAACGGATGGAAATCACTTATTTCGAGGCAGTTGAGAAGCGGGCCTGCTGTACCTTTGGAGTCAATGCGCCTGCGATCGCACCGGAGCAGACACAAACGTGGGCGCACGGAAACACAAGAATCAGGGATGAATGGGAACCCGGGAAGCGAAGCAGCGCACAATCTTCGAGGTTACATAAAAATTATAGCACGATTGTCAAGAAAAACCGTAAGTCCTTTCGCATCATCAAAAAGTCGTCCAAGGTAAGAAATGTCACAGGCTTGAAATCTAGCATGTTTCAGCCCGCTCAGCCGCGGGCGACGCGCCACTAGCGCCTCTCAGAAAAGGGCATGCCGTGGTGCGCTACGAAAGTCAACAGTCTGATTTATCGCCCTAGACTAGCGCCTATCGTTTGCTGGAAGAAGCGCGCAAATCTTGGGAGTACGCTGTTTGCGACAAACTCGTATATCGCTTCAATTCCAGCGAAGTCGCACTCAATTTTCCAATACAGGTCACCAAAAACTATTCGAGATTCCCGCACTCTCGGATTGAGTGCCACATGACCTTTCTGCAAGAGAGGCAATGTCATTACGCCGCTCTCGCCGAACTCTGTGGGTCTGACCTCTTTACCCCACGGGATGAAAGTGTCCCATGTCAGCGTACCTGTAACGCCGTGGACAGGGATTCTGATGTGCTTGTCGATGTTGCAAAGTTTGTTCAATCTCCACAGAAGATGGCTCTGGATAGCGCCGGCATCGGGTGTATTGTACGGCTGAAGAGATTCAATGATTCTGAGTGCATCTGCGGGTACTCCCCGCGTTTGACGATCGAATCTCGGGATGTCTCGTTGGTCGAAAATAGGGAATTGAGTGCCTTCGGGGTATCCCGGAGTCGCATTGATTTTCGCCAGACACCATACCAACTGGTCGAGAGAAGCGCGGAGGCAATAGAACAAGTCGCCAGCAATCAACGGAATTGTGTCAGGGATGTCTTTGACCTTAAGCCGAATGAGGTGCAGTTGCTTTTCAAGGTTATCTTCTCTGAAAAACTCGCAGGGGTCGTTGCAGAATGCACTGACCTGTTCCCTCAGGTTTTCAAGATGTACCTTCGCCCTAGCTGTTTTGAGATAGGGATCGACCAAGCCAACGAAGCCAGGTTGCACGACCTTGACAGTCATATAGGCGAGTCCATCAGAACCGGTTACTCTTGTTTATTTTTGCCCCTGCATGCGAGAAAAAGAGCATCTATTCCTCAGGTGGAGGGCCGAATGTGTCCGGGGCGGCCTGCTCGAATCGCGTGTAGCGGTTGATGAAAATGAAATCGAGGCTGCCGGTCGGGCCATTGCGCTGTTTGGCGATGATAAGCTCCGATTTGGCGCGCTCCTCGTCGGGAAGATCCGTGCGATAAAAACCAGGGCGATGAATGAAGAGAACCACGTCGGCATCCTGCTCGATGGCGCCGGATTCGCGCAGATCGGCAAGCTGCGGCTTGCGGTCTTCGCGTTCCGGGGCGCGAGTGAGCTGGCTCATCACGAGCACGGGGACTTTGAGTTCTTTGGCTAGGCCCTTCAGCGAGCGAGAAATGCTGCCGACTTCCTCGTTGCGATTGCTGAAGCGCCCGCGCGCCGCGATGAGCTGGAGATAGTCCACGATTACGAGAGCGAGGCCCTTGTCGCGCTTGAGCCGGCGGGCTTTGGCTCCCATCTCCATCACAGTGGAGGAAGCGGAGTCGTCAATCCACAACGGCGAATCGCCCAGGCGAGCGAGGGCGGGGCCAATTTTCTGCCAGTCTTCGTGACCCAGGTGGCCGGTGCGGAATTTGTGGGCGTCCACTCGGCCTTGCGAGGCAAGGAACCGGAGCAGCAGCGATTCCTTCGACATTTCGAGGCTGAAAATTGCAACAGGATGAGGATCGCGGCCGAGAGCGACATTTTCGGCGATATTCAGCGCGAGAGACGTCTTCCCCATCGAAGGGCGCGCGGCCAGAATGACAAGTTCGCCGGGCTGCAGGCCAGCGGTCTCGTTGTCGAGATTCAGGTAGCCGGTGGGAACGCCGGTGAGCCGCCTTCCCTGCTCCATCATTTTTTCAAGACGGGCGTAATTGTCTTTGATGAGATCCTTGACGCCGATGAGTCCGGCGCGGATGCGGTCTTCCGCGACCTGAAAAATTTCCGACTCGGCGCGATCAAGGATAGCGTCGGCATCTTCCTCCGCGTCGAGGGCGCGCTGCTGAATGGCCTCGGCAGTGCGAATCAGCTGGCGGAGGACAGCCTTTTCCTTGACGATGCGGGCATAGTGCTCCACGTTAGTCGCGCGCGGCATACCGTCCATCAATTGGGAAAGGTAAGCAGGGCCGCCAGCGGCTTCGAGTTCGTTGTGGCGGTCAAGCGATTCGCTCAGAGTGACAAGGTCAATGGCCTGCTGGGATTCGGCGAGCTCGATGATGCGTTCGAAGATGCGGCGGTGCTGGTCGAGAAAAAAATCCTCGGGCTTCAAACGCTCGACGGCAATGTTCAGCGTGTGATTGTCGAGGAGGATCGCGCCGAGGACGCTGCGTTCCGCGCCGGGATTGTAAGGCAATGGACGTTCAAGAGCTGTCTGGGAGGTGGCCATAGGATTCGCTTTATATTCGCCTAAGTTATCGCTCCGCGCAATACCAAATTACGACGAGCCGGACAGCATCTTTCGAACGGTTCGCAGCGTGAATTTGGCGCGGGGCATTCTGCGCAGTCCAGGCTTCTACGTCAACAGCGAGTACCTGTGGAATTCAGAGGTGCTGTGAAAAACTTCGCGGCGTCTCAATCAGCGGCTCGAAAAGAAAAACGCGGAGTAGGACTGTGATGCCCTGCGCCGCGCAAAAATTGAAATCAGGCTTCGCGCTCGACAGTCAGTTTCACTGTGGCGGTGACATCGCGAAATAGCTTGAGCGCGATTGGATATTCGCCGACGAGTTTGATCGGCTCGTCGAGCTGGATTTTGCGCTTGTCAATCGTGTAACCCTGAGCGGCGAGGGCGTCTGAGATATCAGCGGTGGTCACGGAGCCAAAGAGTTGGTCGTTTTCGCCGGCCTTGCGCGTGAGCTTGAGCGCAATGGTTGCGAGGAGGTCGGCCAGTTTCTGCGCGCTTTCGCGTTCGGTGGCTTCCTTCTTGGCAAACGCGGCGCGCATTTTTTCAAGCCGCTTCATGTTCCCCTTGTCGGCGGGAACCGCGAGCTTGCGCGGGAGGAGGTAATTGCGCGCATATCCTTCGGCTACGGTAACCACCTGGCCCCGATTGCCGAGCTTATCGACGTCTTCCTGCAAAATGATTTCCATGGTCTGTCCTCTAGGCTCGCGCTGTGCAGCCAGCTGGCAACGCTGCGCGGAAATTTCCATCCGTTTGAAATGGCTCTACAATTCCGCGGAGAACGGCAAGAGCGCGATGTTCTGCGCCCGCTTGATCGCCACGGTGAGCCAGCGCTGATGCCGTGCGCACGTACCCGTCATGCGCCGCGGGAGAATCTTGCCCCGCTCCTGAATGAATGATTGCAGGACGTCCGCCTTTTTGTAATCAATCAAATCCACTTTCTCCACGCAGAAGCGGCAGACTTTCTTCTTGCGGAGAAACTGGCGCTTGCCGCGGCGGTGCGGACCGGCGGGACGTCCGCCCGGCGGCCTGCCCGATGGAGCGGCTGCCGGCGGCGCTGCCGGGGTTTGCGGTACAGGATTCTCGTCTGGCATTCGATTTTCTCCCTATCCATTCGCCGCGGCGGTTTGTTCGGCGCCAGCGGCGGCAGGCGCGGCTTTTTTCGGGCGACGCGCGGCGCGGCGTTCGCGACGGCGGCCCAACTTCTCCTTGCGCTTCACTTCCTCATCGAGGCGAATCGTCAAATACTTGATCACAGCGTCGGACACGCGCAGCCGGCGCTCAAGTTCCTTCAGAAGCTCGCCGTGGCTGGAGCGCAGGACCATATAAACGTAAAACCCTTCGCGAAGTTTCTTCACGCGATAGGCCATCCGCCGCGTTCCCCACTTTTCGACTTTCTCGACTTTGGCGTGCTTCTCCTCCACGGCGTGCTGCAGCGTGGCAATGATTTTATCGATTTCAGCTTCCGGCGTGTCCGGCCGGAGAATGAAGATCAGGTCGTACAATCGTTCTTCCATGTTTCCTCTTTCCCTTCCCAAACTCACGAAGCGGATTCAGCCGCTTCCTCGTCCACAGCCGCCTTGCGATTGAACTTCGCCATCGCCCGGTTCACGCCATCGGCTAAGATCGTTTCAACGGCGTTCGCGGCTTCTCCAATCATTTCTTCGGCGATTTTCCGGACCTCTTTGCCCATCGGTGCAAGGTCGTAAGCCGCCAAGTCCGAAACCGGAAACTTCGGCCGAATCCCCAGCCTGACTCGCAAAAACTCGTCCGTGCCCAGCGCGCCGATCACCGACTTCAACCCGTTGTGGCCGCCGGCGCTGCCCCGCTCCCGGATGCGAATCATGCCCCAGGGAAGCGCGATTTCGTCGCTCGCCACTATCAGCGCCGCGGAATCCGCTTCGTTTCGCTCAAGCAGATCCGCAACGGCGTGGCCGCTTGAATTCATGTACGTCTGCGGCTTCGCCAAAATCACTTCCCCGGTCGCAATGCGCCCGAGTCCAATCAAGGACTGTGCTTCCGGCCGCGTCACGCGAATGTTCCATCGTTCCGCGAGAAGATCAATCACCTGGAAGCCCAAATTATGCGGCGTCCATTCGTACTTGCGGCCCGGATTGCCAAGACCCACGATGATTCGCATCCGCGCGTTCCCGCATGAAGCGCCTGTCCGCCGTGGCGGACCAGCCGCGCCGAACCGGCAAAATCGAACCGCCCGATAGCCCTACTTCTCCTTCTTTTCTTTTCCCTTCTCGGTCTTCTCTGCCTTTTCGGGAGCAGCGCCTTCCTCGCCCTCTTCCACTTCCTTTTTGCCCTTCTTGATGACTTCGGGTTCGGCCGGGGCCGCTTCGGCAACCGCAGCTGCTTCAGCGGGAGCCACCTCTTCTTCCTTCTTCAAGATGACGACGTGAGCGAGAACGCGCTGGGGATCGGTAACGAGCTTGATCTTCGCCGGATCGAACGGCAAATCGGCGGCGCGCAGCTGTTTGCCGATCGTGAGACCGCTGACATCCATCTTGAATTCTTCCGGGATGTCCGTGGGCAAACACTCCAGCTCGACTTCGCGCGTGACCATTTCGAAAATGCCGCCCTGCAGCTTGACGCCTTCCGGTTCGCCGAATGTGTGCACGGGGACTTTCACGCGCATGCGAACGTCCATGGCCACGCGGAGCATATCGACATGAAGAAGCGAACCGCTGACTGGGTCCACCTGCCAGTCTTTCACCATGGCCTTTTCGTCTCTCCGGCCGCCAACCTGAACCGTGAAGATGGTGTTGTGGCCCGTCTCCGAGCGCAGAATGCGGGCCAGCTGGCGCGCATTCACCGTCATCGCGACCGACTCGCTCTTACCGCCATAAAGAACCGCCGGGACAAGCCCGGTGCGGCGGGTGCGGCGCGCGGGACCTTTGCCGCGCTCCTCGCGTAATTTGGCTTCAACTACAAACGCTTCCATTGGTCCTTCCCTTCCTTGCGGCTAATGCCGTTCCAACTCAATCGTCAAATTGGCTTGCGAGAGTTGAGGCACCGCCTTTTTTTACTCCTGCCACCGCCATTCGCCCCAAATAGTTGGGACGGCACTAAATGAAAAGCTCGCTGATGGATGTCTCTTCGTGAATCGAACGAATGCCGCGCGCGAGAAGTTCGGCGACGCTGAGCACCTTGATTTTCGGCACGCGCTTCGCCTCTTCGGAGAGCGGCACGGAATCCGTGACGATCACTTCCTTGAGCTCCGATTTGCAAATCCGCTCCACGGCGGGGCCGGACATAATCGCGTGCGTCGCGCCGGCGTAAACTTCCTTGGCGCCTTCCTTGAGAAGCGCCTCGGCCGTTTTCACGAGCGTCCCCGCTGTGTCAATGATGTCGTCAATGATGAGCGCCGCGCGGCCCTTGACCTCGCCGATTAGATGCATCACTTCGCTCACGTTGATGTCGATGCGCCTCTTGTCCACGATGGCCAGCGGAGCGTCAATCTTCTTGGCGAAAAACCGCGCGCGCTCGACGCCGCCGGCATCGGGCGAAACCACGGTAATGGGCCCGACGCCTTTTTTTTGAAAATATTCGACCACGACCGGCGCGGCGAATAGATGGTCCACCGGCACATTGAAGTAGCCTTGAATCTGCGGCGCATGCAGGTCGAGAGTCAATGCGCGGCTCGCCCCGGCGGTTTCCAGCAAGTCGGCCACAAGCTTCGCCGAGATCGGTACCCGCGGGCGGTCCTTGCGATCCTGCCGAGCGTATGCGTAATACGGAATCACGGCCGTGACGCGCCACGCGGACGCGCGCTTGAACGCATCCACCATCAGCAAGAGCTCCATCAGGTGAAGATCAACAGGACGCGAGCACGGCTGGACCACGAAGACATCGGCGCCGCGCACGTTTTCGAGAATCTGAAAACGCGTTTCGCCGTCGCTGAATTGTCCGCGCTCCGCCCGCCCGCGCGACACACCCAGGTAATGGCAAATCGCGTCACAAAGCGCGGGATTCGCGCTGCCGCTGAATATCTTGAATTTGTCGTCGGTCAACACAATCCTCTACGGCATGCCCCGCCAGAGCGCTGCCTTGCGATACTCTTCCCTTGAGAGAGTCCTCGTTACGAAAACCGGGTCCTTGGGAAACCTTAGAGCGGTCCGGCGCGCCTGCGCTGGGTTTCGGAAGACTCCGAACACCGCCGACCCGCTACCCGCCAGCGCGGCTCCCGCGGCTCCTCCCTGGAGCAAGACTCGCTTGATGCGACCTAAGCGAGGGTGACGGCTGAAAACAGCGGCCTCGAAATCATTCGCTATGCCGCCATCCTGCCGGCTCCAGCACAGAGCGCAGAAACTCCATAGTTTATGGGGTGAAGAAGATTTTGTCAAACGGCGATCGAGCCATGCGTAAGCGTCTTTGGTGTTCACGCCGATGTCGTGCGGCGAGACGACCAGCACTGACCGGCTCGGCGCATCTGGCAACGGATAAATCTCATCGCCGCGGCTGACGCCCATCGCGCGGCCGCCAAAGAGAAAGAATGGCACGTCCGCGCCAAGCGAAGATGCAATTCTAGTCAGATCAGCAAGAGGAATCTTGCGGCCCGTCAGCCTTAGCATCCCAATCATCGCCGCCGCTGCGTCGCTTGAGCCGCCGCCGAGGCCGCGAGCGACGGGAATGCGTTTCCAAAGTTTCGCCTGGATTCCGCGGCTTACGCGAAATTCCTTTCTCATCGCAGCGATGGCGCGCCAGACGAGGTTGCGCGAGTCCGTTGGCAGATTGGCGTCATCAATCTCCAGCGTGATGCCGCGCCGCGGAGCGAAGCCTAGTTCCAGCGTGTCGTGCAGTGAAATTGCTTGAAAGATTGTTCGAAGTTCATGATAGCCGTCGGGTCGCTTGCCATGAACTTGCAGGCAGAGATTGATTTTGGCAAACGCGGGCTGAGTTACGGAATGTTTCATCCGCCAAGCCTACTGCGGTTTGTTCTCACTGCCCGGAGATTTTTCCGCGAGATGGAGTTTCAGGTCTCTGATCTTCGATTCCAGATTGGTGACCTTTTCCGCGTCGTAGTCGGCCGGCACGGCCTTCTGCCATTGCGCGAGGGCTTTCTCCCACGTCTTCTCTGCGCGATCCGTTAGACCGATCTTGGCGTAGACTTCGCCCAGGTGGCCCAGGATCGTCGGATCGTTTGTTGAGTGGGAAACCGCCTGCTCGAGATATTGCTGCGCTTCGGGAAGCTTGCCTACCTTGAAATAGGCCCAGCCGAGACTGTCGAGAAACGCGCCGTTCGTGGGGTCGGACGCGACCGCGCTGCGGACCATCGAAACCGCTTCGTCGAGGCGAAGGCCTCGGTCCGCCAGCATGTAGCCGTAATAATTGAGAACCATCGCGTCGTGCGGCTCCACGGCGAGCGATTTGCGAAACATCTGCTCGGCTTCGTCGTACCGCTTCTGCGAATCGTAAATGGCGCCCAGTAGAAACCACACTGACTCTTGATCCGCGGGCTCGTGCGACATTCCCAGCGCGGTGGTGGCGTCCTTTTCCGCCTCGTCGTAACGATGGCCGCGCTGTTCGACTTGCGCCAAATCCAGATAGATCTCGCGGTCATCGGCGTTCGAGTGAAGCAGGCCATGCAAAACTTTCACGGCGTCTTCGGTCTGCGAGTTATCGCCGAGAAGCATCGCATAGGTCACGGTCAGATCACGGTTCGTCGGATCCACCGAACGAGATTTCTGCGCTTCCTGAATCGCGCGCTTGATGTCGCCGCTGGCACGATAAGTGTCCAGAAGAAGTAGCTCCGATCGCTTCTGCGTATCCGGCCCAAGGTCGCGCATGTCTTCAAACGTCTGTTCCGCGAGCGGGAAATCGCCGGCGGAGCGATAGGCCATGCCAAGCTGCTCGTAGAGAATCCCCAGCGCATTTGGCGCGCCCTGGCCCTCTTGTTGCTGCGCCTTCACGCCCGCGATGGCATCGGTGAGGACCTGAACCGCGTCTTTGTAGCGTGCCTGAGCCTCATAGAGCAGCGCCTCGTTGTAGAGAACCTCAAGGTTTCCGGGCGCGAATTTTTTCGCCTGCATCAAGCTGGCTTCCGACTTATCGAACTGCCCGAGATGCCGGTAGATTTGCGACATGCGCAAATAATTCTGAGCGTTGTCCGGCTCGATCTGCGCCAGTCGCAGGTATTGCTGCATGGCATCCTGATACTTGTCCTCGGAGAGCAAAGCCTGAGCGAGGCCCCGGCGGTGGCTCGCCTCTTCGGGATCAAGACCCACGGCTTTTCCGAAAGCGTCGGCGGCCTTCTGATTGTCATTGAGCTTTGCGTAAGCGTTGCCCAGCAACTCGTAGAGGGAAGCGTCGTTGGCGTTCGCTGCTGCATCCTTCAGTACAGCCACTGCATCCGTGGCGCGGCCCTGGCTCAGGTAAAGCTGGCTCAGCTGCTCGAGCGCCCCCTCGTTGTCCGGGGAATGACTCAATATGCCGCGAAGGACCTGTTCCGCTTTCCCAGGATCGTTTTGGTAGCTATACAAATGCGCCAGCCAGAGCCGCGACTGCGTGTCACTGGGATCGAGCTTCTGGACGGCTTGCAGTTCGTCGATTGCCGAAGTAACTGTTTGCTTTTCGCCATCTGGCGCTTCCGATTTCCCAAGCTTCTGGACATAGATTCGCGCCAGGAGCCGATGGGCCGCAAGGTTATTGGGATCCTGTGCGATTGCGGACTGCGCCTCTCGAATCGCGTCGTCCGTGCGCTGCATCGCGGCATAGATTTCCGCGAGCCGTTCGGTGATGGCCGCGTCGGGATCAAGTGCAAAAGCCTTTTGATAATCGCTGATCGCCTGATTGGCGTAACTCTGCTCGCCGGTCTCGTTAAACTGCTGCTCGGCCAAATGCCCGCGCATGAATTGCGCATACGCTTCGGAACGTTTCGATTCGTCGGGCTGCAATGCAGAAGTCGTGCTCGCTGGCTTATCACCGGAAGATGCGGAGGAAGGCGGTGCTGCTTGCGCGCTCACGCCAGCCGCGGCGAAACCGACCAGGAAAATCATCCCAATCAAGCGTTTTCTCATTCCATCTCCCGAATGATTCATTATGGGCTAGCTCGACGAGAGGGTCAAAGGCTTACCCGCGCGCTGTTTTCACGATTGCGAGCCACAAAGTAATTGGATGCGGATACAGCCTCTGCGGTCAGTGGCGAAAATGGCGAATTCCCGTGAAGGCCATCGCGAGGCCCAGCCGATTCGCCACACCAATCACTTCCTCGTCGCGCACCGAGCCGCCGGGCTGGATTACCGCTCTTGCGCCTGCCTTTGCGGCTTCTTCGACTCCGTCGGGGAACGGGAAAAAGGCGTCCGATGCAACGACACTGCCGGCCAAGGGGACTTGGGCTTTCATCACCGCAATCTTGACGGAGTCCACGCGGCTCATTTGCCCCGCGCCGATTCCGACGGTCTTCCCGTCGCGCGCGAAGACAATCGCATTCGATTTCACGTGTTTGCACACCTTCCAGGCGAAAAGCATTGCGCGCTTCTCTTCGTCCGACGGCGCTCGTTGTGTCACAATCTTCAAATCCGACTCGACCACTTGCCTTATGTCCGGCTCCTGCACCAGAACGCCGCCGCAGATTCGTCTTAATTCCAGCTCCGCGGCGGGTCCTTCGGCCGGCATTTCAAGCAGGCGCAGGTTTTTCTTTGCCGATAGCCTCTCAAGCGCAGCAGGTTCAAATCCGGGCGCAACAATACATTCGACAAAGAGCTTTGCGACTTCCTCGGAACTCGCTGCGTCCAGCCGGCGATTGAAGGCGAGCACACCGCCGAACGCGGAAACGGGATCGCAAGCCAGAGCGTTGAGGTAGGCGTTCACGAGCGACTCATCTTCTGCCGCCCCGCATGGATTATTGTGTTTGATGATCGCCGTGGCGGGCGAGGTGAACTCCCTGACCAGCGACCACGCGGCATCGAGATCGACCAGGTTGTTGTACGAAAGTTCCTTGCCCTGCAACTGGCGCGCAGCCGGAAATCCAGCCATCGCGCGGCCGGCAGGAACATACAGCGCTGCATGCTGATGCGGATTTTCTCCGTAGCGCATGATTTGCCGGCGCTCAAGAGCGTAGTGCAGCCGATACGGAAGCTGCTCCACAGACTTCGCGAGCTGCAAGCCGTGATTCGCGGAGAGGCGCTCCAGTTCCGTCGCAATCTCTCCGTCGTACCGCGCGGTGAGCGCAATCGCCTTTCGCGCAAGCTCCAGGCGCGTGGCCAAGCTCAGCTCGCGCGTCGAAGAAAGCTCTTGAAGAACTCCACTGTAATCTTCAGGATCGCTTACCACCGCTACACTCTCGAAATTCTTTGCCCCCGAGCGCAGCATCGCCGGACCGCCGATATCAATATTCTCGATCAGCTCCTCCGCAGTCACGCCGTGCTTGTTCGCCGTCGCGGAGAACGGATAGAGATTGACGACCACCATGTCAATCGGCGCGATCGAGTGCGCGGACACTTCCTTGCGATCCTCCACGCTGACTCGCCGGAACAAAATCCCGCCATGAACTTTCGGATGCAGCGTCTTCACGCGCCCGCCAAGTATTTCCGGCCAGCCGGTAAGATCGGAAACCTCGCGCGCGGCGATGCCAGCTTCCCGGAACAGGCGCGCCGTCCCGCCCGTCGAAACGATCTCAATTCCCAGCCGGGATAACGCCCGCGCAAAATCCGCCACGCCGGTTTTGTCATACACGCTGACCAGAGCCCGCTCGATCGCCACGCAATCCTCCGCCTCAGAAGAAACACACCAGTCTATTCGCTTGATTGGGATTGGAAAAGAGAAAGGTGGGGGCGGGAATGAATAATCTAGGAGCTGATGCGGGCCTTCAGTTTCACTTTGCCGCCTTCGATGCTGACCGTATATTCGACCGCGCTGCTGCCGCCCTTGGACTTGAGTTCGCCGGTTTTCTGCCGCACGAATTTGCCAAATTCCTCGAAGCTCGGGGCGCCGCTGGATTCTCCGGTCGCTTTTCGCGCCTCGATTAGCTTTCGATAGAGCTTCTCGATTTTCTGCTTCTCGCGTTCCGGGTCGGAAAACGACGTCACAAAAGCGGACGGCTGTTCTTTCTGTTGTGCCTTGCCGGCCTTGGCGCGCTCCGCCTCGATGGCCCTCGCGGCCGCGCCAAAGTGCCTGTGCGTCGTTGACTCTTCTCTCTCCTTCAGTTTTTTTCGCCAGATTTCCGCGTACTTCGCATACGTCTGCGCCAGGTTGGTGTACCGGAATCGTTGCGCATACTTCATATCCGCTCCCCGGTCACTGTATCGCCGGATGAGCGATTCGACCCGCCACTGGGTGTCCGCGGGCGGGCGCTTCCGTCCGCCGCCGAAATATTGCTCGTACTCGATCTTCAGCGTGCGGATGTCTTTTTCGATCTGCGACAGCTCTTCGTCAACGGTGGCCATTTGGCTAGTCGTGGGTCTCAGCAATCCTAGGGGCACGGTTTGGGCGGCGTCAACGATTCCGTCGGAAGCGGTGTCGGAATGGTATGCGGAGCAGTATGTGCAGTTTTGTCTCGTTCCCCGATTCCAGGGCCGCCGGATTGCTTCTTGCTAACTCGTATGCTCAAATAGTTTTGTCATGGCTTCGCCGTCCGAGCGCGTTGTCAAATTCCCAGATCGCCGCGGCGAACTTCTGCGCCAGATTCCCTCGGTGGATGAAATCCTGAACCGGGAGGATGTGCGCGAAATGGTTCGCACAGCTGGCCAGGACCTTGTCGTAGACGTAACGCGGAGAGTTCTGGCCGATCTGCGGGCGCGGCTCACCAGCGCACCGGCTCCGGAAAACGTGAAGACTGACGATGTGGAGTTGCGCATTGCTGAGGGAATCGCGCGCGAACTTTCTCCTTCGCTTAAAGGCGTCATCAACGCCACCGGCGTCATCCTTCACACCAATCTCGGCCGCGCGCCTCTCTCCAGCGAAGCTGCCCGGCATCTCGCGGAGACCATCACGCGCTATTCCAATCTCGAATACGATCTCGCCACAGGCTCGCGCGGCAAGCGCGACGTCCACACGGGCCGGCTCCTCGCCGAAATTGTCGGCGCCGAAGCCGCCATCGTCGTCAACAACAACGCCGCTGCGGTTTTTCTCGTCCTCAACACTCTGGCAAAGCGCGCCGAAGTCGTCGTCTCCCGCGGCGAACTGATCGAAATCGGCGACGGCTTCCGCATCCCCGATATCATGGCCGAAAGCGGCGCCGAACTCCGCGAAGTCGGCACGACGAACCGGACGCGCATCGCCGACTACGAACGCGCCATCACGGAGCGCACCAAACTCTTGCTTCGCGTTCATCCTTCGAACTTCCGCATCGTCGGCTTCACGGAGCGCCCTTCGCTCGAAGATCTCGTTGCTCTCGGCCAGCGCACTCACGTTCCGGTGTACGAAGATCTCGGCTCGGGTTGCCTCGCGGACCTTTCCGCTTCCGGAATCGCCGAGCCTGTCGCACGCGCGAGCCTTGATGCGGGCGTGAGCATCGTGACGTTCAGCGGCGACAAGGTAATGGGCGGCCCGCAAGCGGGAATCATCGCGGGCAAAAAAGAATTCGTCGAGCGGATTCGCCGCAATCCGCTCTTCCGCGCTCTGCGAGTGGACAAGCTAACCATCGCTGCACTCGAAGTCACTTTGCGAGCTTATCGCCGCAGCGCGCTCGACGAAATCCCAGCGCTGCGAATGATTCGCATGTCGCCGGAAGAATTGCAGAAACGCGCCAGCGCTTTCGCGCAAGCACTTCGCGCCCAGTCCGCGCCGGACGCCGAAGTTACTGTTTGCCCGGGTCATTCCGTTGTCGGCGGCGGCTCCACTCCCGATCAGCAGCTTCCGGCGCGCCTCGTCGCGCTTCGCAGCAAAACATATTCAGCCGCACAACTCGAAGAGCGTCTCCGCCTTCCCGCCGAAGGCACACCCGTGATCGCACGCATAGAAGACGATCGCCTGGTACTGGATCTCCGAACAGTTTTCCCAGAAGAAGAACGTCCGTTGGCGGATGCAGTTTCCGCCGCTCTGAGCTGAAGCAGCACCGCACAAAGCATTTGCACCGCCTTTCGTGGCACAGGCTCTCAGCCTGTGCTTCCTAAGGGCAGTGTCAGGGCATGGCTTCAGCCATGCCGTAAAGTGCCAGCAGGAGAGCGGCTTCAGCCGCTGAGGCATGTCTTTCCGCATTTTCTGGAAAAACCTGAAGCCCGCTTATAATCGATTGATACAGCTTGCCACGCAGCCCGCGCCGAATCCGTTGTCGATGTTCACGACGCTGACGTTCGACGCACAGCTGTTCAGCATCGCCAGCAGCGCCGTCATCCCCGCGAAGCTTGCCCCATATCCGACGCTCGTCGGCACCGCAATCACTGGCGCGCTCACCAGTCCCGCGACGACGCTTGGCAGCGCGCCTTCCATCCCCGCGGCGCAAATGATGACGCGCGCCGACTGAATCTTCTCGCGGTGATCGAGTAGCCGGTGCAGCCCTGCGACCCCCACGTCATAGAGCGACTCGACGCGATTTCCCAGCATCTCGGCGGTGACGACGGCTTCTTCCGCTACCGGAATGTCGCTCGTGCCCGCGGTGATGGCGAGAATCAATCCCTTCCCGTAAACTGTATTACTGCGCCGAATCGTAATCGCGCCTGAAAGCTCGTGCAGTTTCGCATCTCGCGATATCCGCCGCACGGCTTTGTACGTGTTCGCGTCTCCGCGCGTAATCAGAATGTTGTGCGACGATTTCGCCCGCAGCATCCCGCGCACGATCTCTGTTACCTGTTGCGGCGTCTTCCCGCGCGCAAAAATCACTTCGGGATACCCCTGCCGCAGCGAGCGATGATGGTCAATCTTCGCGAATCCCAAGTCTTCGAACGGGAGTTTCTTTATCCGCTCGACGGCGCGGTCCGCCGTCATCCGGCCTTTCTTCACCGCCTCGAGCAATCCGCGTATGTCCGCTTCATTCATCGTCGCATCCAATGGAATGATGATTCTAGCATCACATCGCCTTGACTTTGCCGGAAGCCGTTGCCTAGACTCGACATTCAATTCATCGCAATGACGCAGCTAGAAAAGAAAATCATCACCATCGGCGTCACCGGCGCGAGCGGCGCCATCTACGCCCAATCCATTCTTCGCCTCCTCGACGCCGATCCCCGCGTCGAGCGCGTTCATCTCGTCGCCAGCGACGCCGGCCTTCGCCTCATCGCCACAGAACTCGGCATTGTCGCGCAAGAACCGAAAAAATTGCCTTCGCTTCTCACTGGAACTCCCGCCGCGAAAATCGAATATCTGCCGAATCGCGACGTCGGCGCCTCCATCGCTTCCGGCAGCGCGCGGGTGGACGCGATGGCCGTGATTCCCTGCTCTGCTGGAGCGCTCGGCGCCATCGCTTCCGGCACGAGCGACGATCTCCTCACGCGCGCCGCCGACGTCTGCCTCAAGGAGCGCCGCAGTCTGGTGCTCTGCCTCCGCGAGACGCCTCTGAATCGCATCCACCTCGAAAACATGCTCCGCACACACGATGCCGGAGCCATCGTCATGCCCGCCATGCCCGCCTTCTACTACGCGCCCGAAAAACTCAGCGACCTCGTGGACCAATTCGTCTTTCGCGTCCTCGCCCACCTCGGCCTGCCGCAGGAGAAGCAGTTTCACTGGCAAGGCGGCGCAAAGGCTGGAACCAAATCATGACGCGCAGCCGCCTCCGCACCGTCCTCGAAATGATTAAGTTCGAGCACTCCGTATTCGCCCTGCCGTTCGCGCTCGTGGGAGCGCTTCTCGCCGAACGCAACGGCGTTAGCGGCTGGCCTTCCTCGCGCGCTCTTGCCTGGCAATTCGCCTGGATCATTGTCGCCATGGTCGGCGCTCGCTCCGCCGCCATGACCATGAATCGCATCGCCGACCTCCGCTACGACAAGCTGAATCCGCGCACGCAGAACCGCGCCCTCGCCACGGGCCAGCTTTCACTCGGATTTGCATGGGCGTTCACATTGATCTCCGCCGCCGTCCTCGTCCTCGCCGCATCGCAACTCAACCGCCTCGCCCTCGAACTCTCCCCCGTCGCCCTCGCGGTTTTATTTTTCTATTCGTACACAAAGCGCTTCACCACGTGGTCGCATCTTGTCCTCGGCTTTTGCCTCGGCATGTCTCCCGCCGCCGCATGGATTGCCGTCCGCGGCTCGCTCGACTTGCGCATGCTCATTCTCTGCGCCGCCGTCACTCTCTGGGTCGGCGGCTTCGACGTCCTGTACGCCTGCCAGGACGTCGAATTCGACCGGCAAACCGGCCTCTTCTCCATCCCGAAAAAATTCGGCGTCCGCCGTTCGCTGCTTATTGCCCGCGCCATGCACGTCATCATGGTCGGCCTTCTCGCCTGGCTTGCCGTCAGCTTCTCGCTCACTTGGCCTGCCTGGGCGGGCATCGGAGTCGTCGCCCTCCTCCTCGCCTACGAGCATTCTCTTGTAAAGCCGGACGATTTGACCAAAATCAATGCTGCGTTTTTCACGGTGAACGGCTATATTAGTTTGTTGTTCCTGATTTTCTGGGGCGCCGCGGCAGTCATCAAACCATCTTAGCGGCGACGAAGCGCCGGTCGTGTCAGGCTACGGCTGGAGTCAGACCCGACGTTGTTTGTCGGGAAGCCGCTGAGGCGAATGTTGAGCTTTACCTCGACCGATGCCTTGTAAGGGCACGGCTTTAGCCGTGCCGTAATGCAGCTGTAGAGAGTGCGGCTTTAGCCGCTGAGGTACAGGGTTTCAAGCCTTTCGATGAACACCGAACTTCAAATCACCGACTCGCGTCTCGAGCCCATCGCGCGGAAAGTCCTCGCCTCCGAGCGACTCTCCGCCGAGGACGGCCTCACGCTTTACCAGTCGCACGATCTTCTCGCCATCGGCTGGCTCGCCAATCACGTCCGCGAGCAGCGCCACGGAAACGTCTGCTACTACAACATCAATCGCCACATCAATCCGACCAACGTGTGCGGCGCTCATTGCCGCCTCTGCGCCTTTGGCCGCGACAAGGAGGCTCCAGGCGCTTACACCTACTCTCAGGAAGAAATCTGGCAGCGCGCCGCGCAGGGCGTCGCCGAAGGCGCCACGGAATTCCACATCGTCGGCGGCCTGCATCCCAACCTGCCGTTTTCGTTTTATCTCGACATGATTCGCGGCCTGAAGCAGCGCTTCCCCCAAGTCCACTTGAAAGCCTTCACGATGGTCGAAGTCGGCTTCTACGCGCGCATCTCAAAAATGTCCGTCCGCGACACGCTCCTCGCCATGAAAGACGCCGGCGTGGACTCCCTCCCGGGCGGCGGCGCGGAGATTTTCAATCCGCGCGTCCGCAAGATCATCTGCGACCACAAAACCAGCGGCCGCATGTGGCTCGACATCGCTCGCACGGCCCACGAAATCGGCCTGCGCTCGAACGCCACGATGCTCTACGGCCACATTGAGACTCCGGAAGAGCGCGTCGAGCACCTCGTCCTTCTGCGTGAGTTGCAGGATCGCACCAAAGGCTTCGTCACCTTCATTCCTCTCGCGTTCCATCCCGACCACACAGCTCTCGAGCACTTGCCCAAGCCGACCGGCATAGACGACCTCAAGACCATTGCCATCTCGCGGCTGCTCCTCGACAATTTCGATCACATCAAAGCCTACTGGATCATGCTGACGCCGAAGATCGCGCAAGTCGCGCTGCGCTTCGGCGCCGACGACATTGACGGCACCGTGCTCGAAGAAAAAATTTATCACGACGCTGGCGCCACCACTCCTCAGCACATGACTCGCGCCGATCTCGAGCGCCTCATCCGCGCCGCCGGCCGCGTCCCTGTCGAGCGCGACACCCGATATAATCCGGTTGACCGCTCGAAAATGCCCCTGCCGCCAACCGCTCGCCGCGGCGACGACTTCATCCCCGAAACCACCCTCACATTGAATGTCTGAGATTGGAAAACAACCATGGACTACCTGCTCAAGACTGAGCCTTCCGAATACTCCTTCGCTGACCTGCGCCGCGATAAGAGTACGGTCTGGGATGGCGTCTCCAATCCCGCCGCAGTCAAGCACCTCCGCGAAATGAAGCCGGGCGACCACCTGGTGATTTACGAAACCGGCGAACGCAAGAGCTCCGTCGGAACCGCATCCGTGGTCTCCGTTGACGCAAGCGATCCCCGGAATCCGCGCGTAAAAATCAAAGTTGGCGGCGCCGTGAATCCAATTCCCCTCGCCGAAATCAAATCCAGCAAGCTCTTTGCGGATTCGCCTCTGGTCCGCATGGGTCGCTTGAGCGTCGTGCCGTTGACGCCAGCGCAGTACACATTCCTGGCCAGGCGCTGAACTTTTCGAGCGCGTTGAAAGGAAAGCTCCATGCCCTCTCCCGCGGTCGTTTCTTCCATCTTGCAAGCCGTAGGAAATACGCCTGTCGTCCGGCTCCAGAAAATCCCCTCTCGCTCCGGTGCCGACGTCCTCGTCAAGCTCGAATACTACAATCCCACCGGCTCCTATAAAGACCGTATGGCCGCCGCCATGATCGAGGGCGCTGAGCGCCGCGGCGATTTGAAGCCCGGGATGCGCGTGACCGAATACACCGGAGGCAGCACTGGCTCGTCCCTGGCGATGATTTGCGCGATAAAGGGCTATCCGTTCATTCCGGTTTCATCGGATGGGTTCGCTAAGGAGAAACTGCTGACCATGCGCGCTTTTGGCGCTGACCTCCAAATCGTCCACAGCCCTGACGGAAAGCTCACGCCGGAACTCTTCCGCACGATGATTGCAAAGGCCGAACAGTTGTCGCACGAGCCCGGCACTTTCTGGACCGACCAGTTCCATAACAACGATGCCATCGAAGGCTACAAAGGCATTGGCCGCGAGCTGCTCGAACAAGCGGGCGAGATCGCTGCGTTCTGCGGAGCCGTCGGCACGGCCGGGATGTTGACGGGCGTTTCGCGCGCTCTCAGGGCCGCAGGGAGCCGCGCGCGCATCGTCGCTCTGGAGCCTGCGTCCTGTCCCCTGCTTACCACCGGAAAGAACGGCCCGCATCACGTGGATGGCATCGCTCCCGGATTTGTGCCGCCTCATTTGAAGCGTGAAGATTATGACGAGGCGCGCGCAATCGAGGAGTCCGAGGCGCGCGAAATGGCTCGCCGCCTCGCAAAAGAAGAAGGAATCTTTTCCGGGACCTCGACAGGCTTGAACGTCGCTGCCGCAGTGAAACTCGCGCAAGAGCTCCGCCCGGGCCAGGTCGTCGCCACCGTCGCCGTGGACACAGGCCTGAAATATCTCGCCGGCGATCTCTTCGAGGTGTGAATTCCTATCGAGCGTTGACACTTCATGCCGCGCCCGTATAATGATTTCGCCCCATAGAATCGCCTCTCTCAGCAGGCAGAATCTACGAGGACAAATCCCAAGTGAACTCTCCAGTCCTTCTCGCGCTCACCGTCCTCTTCGCGGCGAATCCTCTCTCCGCGTTCCTTCACCGGCTGACGAACACTACATTTCGCGGCATCTATCAGCCCAACACGTTCGACATGGCCATGATGCTCCCCTATTTCATCGTCCTGATCGTCCTGGCGTCCTATGGAATCTATCGCTACGTCCTCGTTTACAACTTCTATCGCTATCGCGCCAACGTGCCCGGCCGCGCGCCCGCCGTCACCGAATGGCCCAAAGTCACCGTACAGCTCCCGATTTTCAACGAGCGCTACGTCGTCGAACGCCTGGTGGATTGCGTCGCGCAATTCGATTACCCGCGTGACAAATTCCAAATCCAGCTTCTCGACGATTCCACCGACGAAACGCAGGAAGTCGCGCTCGGCTGCGTCGAACGCTATCGGCAGCTTGGCGTGCCTATCGAATACATTCATCGCAACACTCGCGAAGGTTTCAAGGCCGGCGCTCTGCAAGAGGGCTTGAAATCGGCCACCGGCGAATTCATCGCCATCTTCGACGCCGATTTTCTGCCTCCTGCGGATTTTCTCGCTCGCACCGTCCCCTATTTCGCTGACCCCAAGCTCGCCATGGTCCAGACGCGCTGGAGCTACATCAACCGCGATTACTCCGCGCTCACCGAAGCCGAGGCGATTCTCCTCGACGGCCATTTCGTCATCGAACACGGCGCGCGCTTCCGCCGCGGCTCATTTTTCAATTTCAATGGCACGGGCGGCGTCTGGCGCCGCTCCGCCATCGAGGATGCCGGCGGCTGGCAGCACGACACGCTCACCGAGGACACCGATCTCTCCTATCGCGCGCAGCTTCGCGGCTGGAAATTTCTCTACCTGCCTGAAATTGACTGCCCTTCGGAGCTGCCCGTCGAAATGAACGCCTTCAAATCCCAGCAGGCGCGCTGGGCCAAGGGCCTGATGCAGACCGCATTCAAGATTCTCCCCCGCGTGATGCGCTCCGAAGTTCCCGGGCACGTGAAAGCCGAGGCCTTTTTCCACCTCACAGCCAACATCAGCTATCCGTTGATGGTCCTTCTTTCCGTAATTCTGCTTCCCGCGATGATCGTGCGTTTCTATCAGGGCTGGTTCCAGATGCTCTTGATTGACCTCCCGCTGTTTCTCGCCTCCACGTGTTCGATCTCCAGCTTCTATCTTGCGGCCCAGCGCGTCCTCTATCCGAAAACGTGGTATCGCACGATTCTCTACATGCCGTTTGTCATGGCCATCGGCATCGGCCTCTCCGTGCGCAACGCCGTCGCCGTCCTCGAAGCGATTTTCGGCAAACAATCCGAATTCGTTCGCACGCCGAAGTATCGCGTCGAATCGCAAGGCCAGCGCGGTGCCTGGCTCAAGCGCAAATACCGCAAGCGTGCCGGCTGGATTCCCTACGCCGAAATCCTCCTCGGCGTCTATTTCGCCGCCACGGTCATCTACGCGCTCGAAAATCAGAATTACTTCACGATTCCCTTCCTTCTGTTGTTTGTCTGGGGATATTTCTATACGGGTGTAATGTCTCTCGGCCAGGGCTTGTTCGAACGCCTGCGCTTCGGCCGCACCGTCGACACCGCCGAGATTCGCCCCGCCGCCACCGGCGTCCCCGGCTTCTAGCCTCCGCGTCAGAAACTTCTCGGTGGTTGCTCAGTTTGAATTCTCTTGATCGTGATACGCGAGCGCCACTGCGCCGCACCCCAGGCGCGTGCCGCTCGCCGGGGCCGCCCAGGTCGGCGGCTAGCCGAGCCTGGGGAAGATGTTGCCGCGCGTTGACCAATCCCTTCGCGCGCCGCTATAATGGAATCTCAATTGGAAGTCCAGCAAGGGAGTCGCTGCCGGAAATCTTGCCTGCAGAAGGGTCCCAGAACAGACTCAGGAGCATTTCATGGTTAAAGCGACACAGCTGCGCCCCGGCATGGTCATCCAGCACGAGGGCAATTTGTTCACCGTCTTCAGCGTAGAGCACCGCACGCCGGGCAACAAGCGCGGCTCGATGCAGACGAAGATGCGCAACCTCAAGACCGGCTCCATCGTGGACTACCGCTTCCGCGCCGAGGAATTCGTCGAGCGCGCCATCATGGACGAAATCGAGTACGAATATCTCTACAACGATTCCGAGGGCTGGCACTTCATGAACCAGCAATCCTACGAGCAGCTCGCTCTCGGAAAAGAAATCCTTGGCGACACCGTCGATTACCTGATTCCTAATCTCCAGCTGAAGATCGAATTTCACGAAGGCAAGCCGCTCGGCCTGCTCCTCCCCGATACCGTCGATCTCGCCGTGACGGACACGGAGCCGACGGTGCAAAAGGCGACGGCGAGCGCCGTGATGAAGCCGGCAAAACTCGAAACCGGCCTCGTGATCAACGTCCCGCCGTTCGTCAACAACGGCGACAAAGTGCGCGTGGACACTTCCGAAGGCCGCTACATCCAGCGCGTCTGACCGATCCGCTTCCTTAACGCTGTGTAAGGGCACGGCTTCAGCCGTGCCGTAAGCGGCACCAACCCAGGGGTTTTAACCCCTGAGGTCCGTCGCGCTTCCCTTTTCATTTCGAGCGCAGCGAGGAATTTGCTTTTGCTTTTTTTGGACTGCGGCGGTCCGCGCCGCGGAGTTTACCCCGACGCGCTTGGTCGGGGCCTTTCCGCAAGCCGCTCATCGCCGAGCACTGAACCCGGCAGAACCCGACGCCGCTCCAATCTGCTGTTTTCTTTATTTCTGCGCCACACTTGCCCGCCGTGGCGGGGCCGACTTCTTCTCAAACACTCTCGCGAAAATCGCATCCACGCTCTTCAGTTGCCGCGACAAATCGAAAGTCTTCTCCAGCGCCGCCGCGTTCATGAACCGCGCGATATTCGCATCCGCCGCCACGCGCTCGCGAAAACTCGTCTCCGACTCCCACGCCGCCATCGCGTGCCCCTGCACCCATTTGTAGGCGTCCTCGCGCGGCGCGCCGTGCTCCACCAAATCCTGCAAAAGCTGCCCGGAAAACACGAGCCCCTGCGTCGCGTCCAGGTTCCGCTTCATGCGCTCAGGAAACACTTTCATCTTCCCGACAATCTCCGTCATCTTCGCCAGCATGTAGTCGAGCAGAATCGTCGAGTCGGGCAGGATGACGCGCTCGACGGAACTGTGCGAAATATCGCGCTCGTGCCACAGCGCGACGTTTTCCATCGCCGCGACGGAATTGGCCCGCACGACGCGCGCCAGCCCGCAAATCTGCTCGCAGCTCACGGGATTCCGCTTGTGCGGCATCGCCGAACTCCCGCGCTGCTCGCCGCCGAATGGCTCCTCCGCCTCGCGCACCTCCGTGCGCTGCAAGTGGCGAATCTCCAGCGCGATGCGCTCGAGCGACGCCGCCGCCACGGCCAGCGTCGCCACGTAATGCGCGTGACGGTCGCGCTCGATCACTTGCGACGCCACCGGCGCGACGCCGAGCTCCAGCCTCGCACAAATTTTCTCCTCGATCTCCGGCCCCAGGTGCGCGGCCGTCCCCACGGCGCCCGCAATCTTCCCGACCGCCATTTCCTTCGCCGCTTCGCGCATCCGCGCAAGGTCGCGGCGATTCTCGTCGAACCAGTTCGCGATTTTCAGGCCAAACGTGATGGGCTCGGCGTGGACGCCATGCGTGCGGCCGATCTGCGGCGTGTCCTTGAACTCCCACGCGCGCCGTTCGAGCGTTTCGCCGAAGCGCGCCAGGCCCTGCTCGATGAGCTGCGACGCTTCGCGAATCAGAAGCGCCTGCGCCGTGTCCACCACGTCGTTCGACGTCAGCCCGTAGTGCAGCCACCGCGCTGCTTCGGCGTCGCCCACCGATTCGCTCAGGGCCACCGTGAACGCGATGACGTCGTGCTTCACACGCGATTCGATTTCCAGAATCTTCGCAACGTCAATTTTTGCGTGCTCGCGCAGCCGTGTCGCCGCAGCCCGCGGGACGATCCCCGCCTCCGCCAGCGTCTCCGTCGCCGCCAGTTCCACGTCCAGCCACTTCTGGAACTTGTTCTCCTCGCTCCAGATCCGCCCCATCTCCGCCCGCGTGTATCGAGGTATCAAGTGGTGCCTCTCAATCCGAAGGATTGACCCTGTCGAAGACCCTGAGCATCGCCGAAGGGAGCAATGTCGAAGGGCGCTTCAATCATACCCGATTCCCGATTGCTTTTGCTTTTTGTGGAGTGCGGTGGTCCGCCTCGCGGACAAAATGGAGCCTCCCAAGTTCCCGGCAAGGGGAGCTTGGGGGATAAGTCGAGTCTCACTCCGCCGGAACTCGACACCGCTTTGCCTTTCTAGCCTCCCACACCCAGCCTCAAGCCTCCAAAACGTAGGGGCGCTGCTTGCTGCGCCCGCGGCGGCGCCGCCGCCGCTCTCGCACTGCGGCCTGCCCCCGGTGAAACCGGGGCGGTCCGCGCCTGCCCGCCGCGGCGGGCCGCTTTGCATTTCGCTTTTACGCTGTCATCCCGAAGCCGCGCTCCGCGCGGCGTGAGGGATCTGCTGTTGTTTTTTGTGGAGTGCGGTGGTCCGCCTCGCGGATTCCGGCGGATGCCTTTTCACTCCGCCGGAACTCGACACCGCTTTGCACCTCGCTTTTGTGCTGTCATCCCGAACCCACGCTCCGCGCGGCGCGAGGGATCCGCTGTTCCCAGTTGCGGGTCGGCCCGACCTTGCTTGTGTAGCGGCCGGTCGCTGCATTCGCGACCGGGCACGGCTCTCATTTTTTTCCAGCCTCCAACCTCCAGAAGGCAGGCAAAGGCTCTTAGATCCTGAGCCCGCCGAAGGATCTAAGACCTGAGCCTGCCGAAGGGCCGGCTGCGTGCCCCCCCCAGGGAAGGGTGGGGAAAATTTCTTCGTCACCTGTCATTGCCCAACCCAACCGCTCTGAAACTTCTAATCCCGCATGATTCTGGCCTATATCATCCAATGCAGCACCCTTCGAACTTTGGGTAGTGCTTCAGTTTGGATTTTTCAGGGGCTTGTCAGATTCGCAGATTGTGGCATGATTGGAGTATGAAGAAGCCTAAACGCAGGAAACTAACACGCAAGCCCCGCCCGGATGTAAACCAGTTGGCCGCTAAGTTAGTCCAAAAAACGATCCAACAGTCCGAAAAATAAAGGTCAACAAAAATGGCCTTGAGGCAGCGACACACTCAAGGCCACTCTTGCAAGTCAGAAACGTCAACCTGTCCTACTATAATTATAAAATGACCTGTCAAAAAATTGCCAAGCTGAGGGAAGGCCCCTGTCCTAGCCTTCCGCTCAAAATCAGGCTCACCGTGCCGCTGTACAGGAGCCTGATGGAGCTGACGGGACTCGAACCCGCACCTTGCAACTGGACAGGTTGACGTGCTGCCAATTACACCACAGCCCCACAGTCATAATAGCATAAATTAGGGCTTGCAAGGCATGGGCTTTTTCGCTATGCTTGGGGCTGAGAGGTGAGTGCGATTTGCTAGGTTCACGGTTTGGAGGCGTATATGGGATATGAAATCTACACTCGGGAAACGATGCGAGTAAGCACCCCGACGATCACTTTGAACGCGCGTGGCCGTCTTGTGTTTAATGTGGCGGCGACCAAATTTCTCCATGATTTGGGTGTGGAAACTGTGTTCCTATTGTGGGATTCAGAACTGCATAAGTTCGCAGTAAAAGTGACTAGTAAGCGCGATGTGCGTGCAGTCACCGTTCGTTATTCTGGTGGTGGAAAGTGGGCGGCCATCTCGGCACGGGGATTCCTTGTGAAGGTAGGGCATGACATGTCCACGACTAAGGCGTATCCTGCAACGTGGAATGCCGAGCAAGGCATGTTTGAGGTGTCTATGGGCGTTGCACAAGGTGAACCTGCGGAGACTACCAAGCCAGTACAGACGCGCCGAAACGTTCCAACTTCTAAGCAAGTAAGCGCGTCAAGGTCGGCAGTGAGGTAAGTCTTATGAAAATAGATACTTAGTCTGCGGATTCGTTGCTGGGCCTACCGATCCGTGGGCCATAACACTAAGGCCCATCTCAACCTACCTTGTGTAGGGCACAGTTGAGACGGGCCGTGGTAGTGCGTAGCTGAGCTAGGGGAGGCCCGGAAGGCTTCCCCTGCCTGCAACAGCACATTATACCTCAATTCTGCTTTGGTTCGCCCCAGCGGGCCTTTGCAGCTTTCTGCGCGATCTCTTTTCGCCGTTCAGGACTTAGTGTCTCTGCCCGGGCCTTGCCACCCTTAGAAGCGCCTAATTTACTCAGTATTTGCGCGGCTTTTTGCGCAGGAGTCATCTTTTTCCGTCTCACTGAGGCATCCTAGCATGGTCGAGCAAGCACGTCAATGAAAATAATTGAAAATTCCTCTTGACATGCTTAGTCGAGCAAGCATAGAATACAGGCATTATGAATCGCTCATCTATTGAAAAGCGCGCGCAAATCGTGAGTGCTTTGGTCGAAGGCAATTCGCTTCGCGCCACGGTCAGAATGACTGGCGCTGCGATGAATACTGTCCTGAAGCTCTTGGCGGATGTAGGTGTGGCTTGCAGGGTCTATCAAGATGCGGCCTTGCGCCATCTCAACTGTAAACGTATTCAATGCGACGAAATCTGGCAATTCTGCTATGCGAAAGAGAAGAACGTGCCCGAAGAAAAGCGAGGGCAATTCGGCTATGGCGACGTTTGGACGTGGGTAGCTCTTGACGCGGATACGAAGCTAGTACCCTGTTGGATGATTGGCGACCGGAGCGCGGGAACGGCCTATGCTTTCATCCACGATCTCGCGGAAAGGCTGTCCAATCGTATTCAGCTAACGACAGACGGCCACAAAACCTACCTCAATGCGGTTGAGGACGCATTTGGCTCAGGCATTGACTATGCGATGTTGGTCAAGCTCTACGGAAACGACGCGGAAAAAGAGGTGCGTTACAGCCCCGCACAGTGCATCGGCTGTCAGGCAGCGGCGATTAGCGGACGGCCAGACCCCAAGCACATCTCTACTAGTTTCGTCGAGAGGCAGAATCTCACGATGCGAATGTCTATGCGCCGATTCACGCGGCTAACAAACGCCTTTTCCAAGAAGGTCGAGAATTTGGGATACGCAGTCGCCTTGCATTACATGTGGTACAACTTCGTGCGAATCCACAAGACCCTGCGGGTTACGCCAGCGATGGAAGCCGGAATCACCGACCATGTTTGGAGCTTCGAGGAAATCGTCAAAATGGCAAACTGAAGCACTACCGAACTTTGCCGTTTGTTGATCGCAACCGCCAACCGTGCTAACGTTCGCGCAATTGAACACTGGATTTCCGCCGGCATTTGCGCCAAGACTTCGTCCCCATGTCAGAGGCAGTCACGGCCCATCTTCCGGCAGAAGATTGGAGGCTTCCAATGAACAGTGCGGTCGTCGCTGGCGCCCTTATTGCCCTGCTAATCCTCCTCAGATTCTGGAAAGGCTTTCCAAAGTTTGTCCTGCAAATGCTGGACAACGCCCTGGATCGCCTCGTCGCTCTCCTTGGGGCGATTCTGCCCACCTATGCTTACAAGCGTAAGGTGAAAATCAAGGCAGCCGCACCGCAACCAGCCGAACAGATTGCAAAGTGGACGGCGGCCGTGAAGCTCGTGATGGCCCTAATCATCACCGTCGCCTTCGGAGGCATCGCGGTTTACTTTCTTTTTTCCAACAACGCCGACAAGCACGCCAAGGAATGGGCCTACGGCATGATCGGCACAATTGCGGGTTACTGGCTTAAGTAGCAGGCGTTTTCGCCTTCCCCGCGTCGGGCCCCTCCCCACCGACCACTCACCTCAGCCCGGCAACCTTACGAACAAATCGAATGTCGCCCCTCGTGTCTTCGCCTTCCCTCGCCACCCTGCCCTGACGCAGGAAGGGTCGTCATCGGTCACTGGCCACTGATCACTGACCACTAATTACTCGCCACTGTCTTCAACCCACCTTGGACGACTTTTCTCTACATAAGAAACAACTTGACCAATTTTCCTCCTTCGTTTATAATTTTTTCCGTTAACCTCGATTTGTGTCCTTCAAATCGCTTAAACTGAAAATTCGAGTAACTTTCCGCCGGTTTTGTAAGGGCATGGCTTAAGCCATGCCGTAACGCGACGCCTGCACAAGCCACAACTATAGCGCGCGCCTAGGGCGTGAGGGCTCGGCCCGTCGAAGATCCTGAGCAAGGCCGAAGGACAACACCCCTGCGCGCAATGCACTGTGAAGCTGTTGTTCGCTCGTCACTAATCTCTGTCTTACAACTGGCTTTGCTTGCGGTCTCTCCCCTGCTAGACTCTTTCCAAGAGAGGCGCTTCATGGCAACCGCCATCATTAAGGATCCGAACATTCTTGCCGGAGAACCTGTCTTCCGCGGGACTCGCGTCCCCTTTAAGGTGCTGCTCGACTACCTCGAAGGCGGCGACACGGTGGACCAGTTTCTTGAGCAGTATCCCACCGTAAGCCGCGAGCTTGCGATTGCTGCCCTTGAGGAAGCTCGGGTCAGCCTCATTGCCCACCTCCGATGAAGGTCCTGATTGACGAGTGCGCGCCGCGAGCGCTCGCGATTTTTCTCTCCAGTCGTGGTCACGAATGCCAGACAGTCCAGGAAGCCGGCTGGGCTGGCAAACAAAATGGCGAGCTTCTGAAACTGGCGGAAGCCGCCTTTGATGTCTTGGTCACTGTTGACGCGAACTTTCCGTATCAGCGAGACACATCGGGTCACGGGATCGCCATCGTGATTCTCTCGGCGCGGACAAATCGCTTGGCCGACCTGAGCCCGCTTTTCCCCGCTTGTGCGGCGGCGATTGAGAAAATCTGCCCGGGCCAGATTGTCCCCGTCAGCAAACCAATTTGAGAAGCACCGCGCCACTCGATGTTCCTCCCGCGCGCGCACGTCTAGGGCGTCGAGGCTCGGCGATTTGTAGGTCAGGGCTTCAGCCCTGACATAAAGAACGACGCCCCCGTTCACTTCCTTTCGCGGGCGCTCAGAGGGCCACGGCCCTGTCCGTGGCTCCTCTGCCCGCGTGTCGTGCTCGCGCTTTGCGGCGCGCGCCGTTGGCAGTTGGGCGTTCCGGAGGTGTTTCCAACCTCCAACATCTAATTTCGAACCTCCAACCCGTACCCCTAGACCAGACTAGTAAACAATAATTGGCTCTCGAAAAATGCCGAATTTGCACAAAATTGGCTCTTTGCGAATGTCTCGATTTCGCACCCTGAATTCTTCGCGCTTTTGTCCGCCGTTGCGAAAAGTCCCCAATATCCATGCATGTTTCCGCACGCGCGAGATCTCCCCACCCACAAAAAAATGGATTTCGAGCGAAATTTTACTTTCCGGATTGGCTCTCTCTGGTCGGTACTTTTTACCCTCGAAAAGAGCCAAATTGGTCGGTTCTGGTACCCCTGATGTCCGAGGCGCAGAAAGGAGGTAAGGGCTATGACTTAGCGGATCGACAAGCGGAGCAGAGGCCGCCGACTTCGGTGCGGGCGACGGTGATGGACATGCCGCAGTCTTTTTCGATTTGCTGCTTGAGGCGCTCGTAGAGTTCGCTCTCGAATTCGCGGACTTTGCCGCAGCGAAGGCAGGCGACGTGGATGTGGTCGCGCGGGCCGTGGCTTTCGTAGTAGTGGCGATGGCCGCGAAGATGGAGCAGGTCGAGTTCGTCAATCAGGCCCTGGCTCTTGAGCAGATCGAGCGTGCGGTAGACGGTGACGCGCGTGATTCCCGGGTCCACTTTCTGCGCGCGGGCGAGGATTTCTCCGGCGTCGAGATGACGCGCGGCGGTGTCCATCACCTGCAGGACGACGCGGCGCTGGCGCGTCAGGCGGATGCCCTTCCCCGCGAGCTGGCGCTGTAAGTTCCCCGGAGTGTCTTGGACGTTGATGCGTTCGCCGGTGGAGACGCGATGGCCTGTGGCAGCGGGCATGATTAAAAATCATCTCACAGATAGGAGGAGACGGGCAAACCGTTGTACTTCAGGGGTTCAAACCCCCGAACAAAACAGAGCGCTTATGTCGCGGTTAAAACCGCGACCCACAAGGCTTCCATGTTTTTCAGGATCCAGCTAGTGGCCGGGGAAAAGACGGACGACGTCGTAGTACATGACGAAGCCGAAGACGGCGAGGAGAAAAACGAGGCCGACCTGGACGAAGCGCTCCTTCACGGCGAGGCTGAGGTCGCGGCGGAGCGTGCCTTCGATGGCGAGCATGAGGACGTGGCCGCCGTCGAGAATCGGGATGGGAAGAAGATTCAGGATGCCAAGATTAATGCTGAGAAACGCCATGAAGAAAATGAATTCGGCGGCGCCGAGCTTCGCGGCTTCCGTGGACATGTGAACGATGCCAACGGGCCCGGCGAGATCCTTGAGAGAGACGCGGCCGGTGAAGAGGCCGGTGAGCACCGACAGGACCTGCTTCACCATGGAGACATTCTGGTTCCACGATTCCTGCGCGGCTTTCATCACGGGATAGGATTCGTGGACCGTGTCGAGGAGGTGCGTGTAGCCGACGACCCAGCGCTTGCCCCCGCCGTCGCCGGGATCAGTGTTCACCGGAACCATGGTGAGCGCGAGTTCCTTGCCGTCGCGGCGGACGACGAGGTCAACGGGCTTGCCGGGATTGTGCTGAATCATGTCCTGCAAGGCGACGAAATTCACGGCGGTTTGACCATTGGCGGAGATGATTTCGTCGCCGGATTTCAGGCCGGCTTTCGCGGCGGGAAGATTTGCGTCAACGTGATCGACGATGACGCGCTCCTGCGGGTAGCCGAGGATGCTGAAAATGTCGGCGACGTTTTGCGGCACGGAGACGGTGAGCGGGAGCGTGCGGCCGGAGCGGGCGACGTCAATTTTCAA
>DASYXV010000060.1:0-2016 GCA_035934545.1 Candidatus Acidiferrales bacterium | reverse complement strand
GTTTCGCTTTCGCGCGATGGCAAGACGTCCGCTGCCGTGCGCGAATCGTTCAACGCGCCACCGGAAGTGTGGGCCGGGCCGACCGGCAACTGGAAGCAAGTTACGTCGCTGAACAAAGCGCTGCATCCGGCATGGGGCAAGGCCGAGAGTTTGCATTGGAACACAGACATCGGCTCGGTGCAGGGCTGGATCGTCTATCCCGAGAATTATGATCCCTCGAAAAAATACCCGCTGGTCGTCGAAGTTCACGGCGGGCCGGCTTGGGCGAATCTGCCTCGGTGGCCCAGCCGGTGGGATTATTCCGCTGCGCTTCCCGCCAACGGATATTTTCTGCTTCTGCCGAATCCGCGCGGCAGCTACGGCGCGGGGGAGGCGTTCACCAAAGCCAATGTGAAGGATTTCGGCTACGGCGATTTCAAGGACATCATGGGCGGGGTGGATGCGGCGATTGCATCGCTGCCGATTGATCCGCAGAGGCTCGGCATCACAGGCTGGAGCTACGGCGGGTACATGACCATGTGGGCGGTGACGCAAACGCACCGCTTCAAAGCTGCGGTCGCGGGCGCGGGGCTTTCGGACTGGCTGAGCTATTATGGCGAAAATCAGATCGACAAATGGATGACGTTCTATTTCGGCGATACCGTGTACAACGATCCACAGGTCTACGCGAAAAGCGCGCCCATCACGTTCATCAAGAACGTGAAGACGCCGACACTAATTCTGGTGGGCGACAGCGATGGCGAATGTCCGCCGCCGCAATCGTACGAATTCTGGCACGCGCTGGTGACGCTGGGCGTGCCCACGCAATTCGTCATTTACCCGCATGAGGGCCACGAGTTCGCGAATCCCGAGCACAGCCGCGACGTCGTAGAGCGGGCCGTGGCGTGGTTTGACGCGCACCTGCAATAGTGGGAACCGAGTATTAACCATGCCTATCAAAGGTTGAGCTAATCCACATCAATCTGCCCAGCATAAACCCTGCAAAATCTTTATGAACTTTGCCTCCGAAGATGATTGACACTTTTTTGCCTGTCCCATCGGGCTAACTCGCGACGATGTCCCAAAACTGTCCTGTTGTACGGTAGCCACAAACGCGGAGCGGAGCTACGCTCACAGCACTGTTGCAGCCGATGTTTCAGGAACAATGTTTCGAGCGAATGAAGGAAGCGCAGGACTCGCAGAGCATCGCGAGAAAGGACGGCCCGATGGCAATGTCGCATGTGGAGGTGATGGTGGGAACACCATCGTCAGTCGATGCGGGGATGGTGGAATTCAAGGAATGCCTGAAGCGCATGCGTGATGGGCACCCGGAAGACGCCCTGAGTCACGCGCGACGCGCATTAGGCGCGGCTCCGAAAAACCCGTTTTACCTTTCTTACACAGGGCTGCTGGCAGCGATGGCCGATCGCCGTTTCGGCGATGCGGAAACGCTCTGCCGCGAAGCGCTCAACCTGAAATGCAACCACGCACAGCTCTACCTGAATCTGGCGGAAGTGTACAACCAAGCCGGCAGAACTCCCGACGCGATTGAAACACTCGAAAAAGGGATGGTGTCCGCGGGGCGGGATTTCCGCATCCGGCGTGCCCTGGAACGGATTGGAGTGCGGCGCGCGCCGCTGCTGACTTTCTTGCATCGGAATCACCCGGTCAATCGGATGCTGGGCCGTTTGCGGCACAGATTCGCAGGTCCTGCGCGTCCGTACTAAAGGTTCCCCCAAGCAGCCAACCCACAAGGGAAGCCCGGGGCGAGTTCCCCCCTCGTCCCGGGTGCTTTACTCCCACCCAGCCGACCTAATCAAAAAAAATCAATACTTGCGAAGGACCCCGATGACTCGGCCCTGGATTTTTACATCGGCGGCGGGGAGGATGATGGGAGCCATTTGCGAATTGGCGGGCTGGAGGCGAATCTTTCCGGCGGGCTCGCGGTAGAAGCGCTTGAGCGTGGCTTCTTCATTGCCGACAAGAGCGACGACGATTTCACCGGCGTTGGCGACTTGCGATTGCTCAACGACGACG
>DASYXV010000056.1:0-2085 GCA_035934545.1 Candidatus Acidiferrales bacterium | reverse complement strand
CGTGGAAGTCGACCTGCAGCGCCATCACTCCTGCCCCGAAGAGAATTCCTGTGGTTTGAAACAACTGTGGCAAGACGTGCAGGCGGCCGTGGAGAAAATTCTGTTCGAGACCACGTTTGACGAACTGCGCAAGCGCACGCTGGCAGGCATCGCGCGCGAGGGCAATTACGTCGCGTTCGAAGTTTAGCCGATTCCGAGTCGGGGCTGCCACACGTTCACTGCTGCCGCAGGTCGAGGTGGGAAACAATTCTGTTAGGAGCTCTAAAAACTAAAAGGCGAGCTGCGAAGCTCGCCGCGTCCATCTTCAATCGCTTGAGTGCAAGCCTCAGGCAAGAAAATTTATGCTGTCGCCTTTTTCTTCTTGAACCAGTCGGCATTGATTGCCGTGTAGCCGGACCATTTCTCGGGCAAGTCCTCGAGGGCGAAAATCGCCGTCACGGGACACACGGGAACGCAAGCGCCGCAATCGATGCACTCCTCGGGGTTGATGTAGAGCTGCTTCTCGCCCTCAAAATCCGCTTCATCCTTGCGCGGGTGGATGCAATCCACCGGGCAGACGTCGACGCAGGCCGAGTCTTTGGTTCCGATGCAGGGCTCCGCAATTACATAGGCCATTTAGTTCTCTCCGAAAACCACCAGAAATAGCGCCACCCAATTAATGCTGGTATCAATGTTGAAGCGTCCGGCGAAGAAAAACAAGTATTTTATATCATCAAAAAAAAGAGCGTACAAGCCCTCGGGACGCATGGGGTACGCCCGATCGCGATTCTGTGGGCGGAAAAATCACGAGGGGTCGGAACAAGGCTGGGGCCACATGTAGTCGAAGCGGCGAGACAAAATCACGAGCGCGGCGGGCTGCCCGCGCCCGTGTGGATGCGGGAACGTACGTTTACTGCGGATTCGAGTCGACCAGCTTCCAGGTCACATCCGGATCATACTCGGTGATAGCGGCGGCAACTTTGTCAGTATCGGGACCGAGGTTCTTCTCGTAAACGCGGCCCTGCTGATTGACGATGAAAGTCATTACGCCGGAATTGCCCCATTTGTCAGGATAAGCGATCAGGGCGTGGCCTGCGATCATATTGCCGTTGATGATGTAATCATATGCCCCGCCGGGAGCGTGCGGCCCCTGGCTCGTGAGGATTTTGAAGTAGTATCCGTGGAACGGATGATGCCCTCCGGAGGAATTACCGCCGCCGGCGTTGTTTTGCGCAGACGCATTCTGGGAGCCGTAACCTTCCGCGCGAGCTTCGGCGACGAGAGAACCAAGCGGGCTCGGAGCTTCGTCCGGAGCCGTTTCCCAGTACAGGCCGTCGTGCTGACCCGGCGTGCTGATGAACCGGGGCGCATAGGCGGCGACGCCATCGTGACCCCAGTCTGCGTGCGTGAAATATTCCCACTGCGCGACGACGTAGGCGCGACAAGTGGTGATTGCGGACAGCTCGTTCTCTCCGATTCTGCGATCCAAAATTTCCCGCGAGCCCGCCTTCGTGTCGAAAACCCACTGTTCGCCCTGTTTCACGATGGGCACCGGAAACGGCCAATTATTCTGGCCGACGGTGAGCGTGTACTTCGAATCACTCTGTTGTTTGAGCTGGGCGGATTCCTGAACGCCCTTGGAAAAATCATCCAGATCCTTCGCATCCTCGACCGGATCGCCGGAAAGCAATTGTTGAGCGGAGGGGCCAAAGATTTTGTCCAGCGCGGCGTGATCTTTCGCTTGGGCGGCCTGCACAAGCGCCTGCATCGCCTGCTGTGGCGAAGAAAATGTCGCCTGGGCCGCGTCCTGGGCGTGGAGAATCGCCACATTCCCGAAGACGAAGACTGCGACCATGACAGTCAAGAAAACGAGGGCCGAAGGAATGATCACGCGACCTGAGATTTGTCTGGCTCGAATTTGCATAAGAGTGCGCCCTTTCGCTTGCGATTTTGTGCGGCTCATTGGGGCTTCCCTGGACGGTTTGGCTTTGACTTGTTGGGTTGACCGCGGCTGGGCTCTGGCCGTGGAGGCGCAGGCCTGTTCATCTGCTGACGACTCTGCTCCCCGCGCTGACTCGCGGCTCGCGGGGCAAAATTACCTTCGCT
>DASYXV010000005.1:0-1657 GCA_035934545.1 Candidatus Acidiferrales bacterium | reverse complement strand
GATGGAACGGTTTATGTTCAATCGGGCGGATCTTACGAGCCCGGCGCTCCCGCTGCGTTGCCAAGCGTGGCCATGGCCAGCGAATGCTACGGGCGAATTTACCGGCTGCTTGAAAAGAAGATTCCGGTGACACTGCGCATCAATGATGAAAATAAGTTCTATGACGATGATTTGAACTCGTTCAACATCATCGGCGAAATTCCGGGCACGGACAAGGCGGATGAAGTGGTGATGATGGGCGGGCACTTCGATTCATGGCATGCAGGCACGGGCGCGACCGACAACGGCGCTGGCTCGGCGGTGATGCTGGAGGCGCTGCGCATTCTGAAGGCGAGCGGGTTGAAAATGCGGCGCACGGTGCGAATCGGATTGTGGACCGGAGAGGAAGAGGGACTGCTTGGTTCGCGCGCATATGTGAACGAGCACTTCGGCGACCCGAAGACGATGCAGCTGAAGCCGGAGCAGGCCAAGCTCGACGCCTACTACAACATCGACAATGGATCGGGGAAAATCCGCGGCGTCTACCTGCAAGGGAACGAAGCGGTGGCGCATATTTTTCGGCAATGGATGCGTCCGTTTAATGATTTGGGAATGACGACGCTGAGCATTCGCAATACGGGCGGAACGGATCACCTGTCGTATAACGCGGTGGGGATTCCTGGGTTTCAGTTTATTCAGGATCCCATCGAGTATGAGACGCGGACGCACCACTCGAATATGGACGTATACGAGAGGATTCAAGAGCCGGACATGAAGCAGATGGCAGTGATCGTGGCGTCGTTTGTGTATCTGACGGCGAATCGCGACGAGATGATGCCGCGCAAGCCGCTGCCGCCGCCTTCGACGAGCCCGTTCTAGAGAAGGAACGGCGAAAAACGTGCGCGCCTTGCGCGAGCGGAACTGCTAACTTGCTGCGCGGCGGGTTCCCCGCCGGTGCGATTCGGCAGCGCGGTCCGCGTGCATTGGTTTCTTGTGTGACGCGCCCGATGCGGCGAGGCTCTTCTTGAGAGCCTCCATCATGTCGATGACAGGAGCGCGATGCGGTTGCGGGGCCGCGGCGACTTCCCTGCCCTCCTGCTTCGACGCGATCAATTCCTTGAGGCGGTCTTGAAATTCATCGTGATATTTTTTCAGGTTGAATTCTTCCGATAAATTTTCCACGAGCTGCTCAGCGAGTTTGATTTCCTGCGGCTTCAGCTTGATGTCTTCCGTCTTGCCGTAACCCGGGGCTTCGCGGATTTCATTGGCGAAATACATGGTGTGCAGCGTCAATCCGTGATCGTATGGACGAATGAAGACGGTGTATTCGCGCTGGTGCATGGCAAGTTTGGCGATGCCGACACGATTTTTGCTTTCGAGCGTTCTTAGGAGGAGTTGGTAGGCTTTGCGGCCCGCGTCTTCTGGGACCGCGAAAAACGAGGAGTCGAAGAAGAGCGGGTCGATCTCCGATTCCTTGACGAAAGCCAGAATTTCCATCGAGCGCGCGGACTGCGGCTCGATCTTTTTGATTTCGGCAGGATCAATCAAAACATACTTGCCATCTTCATATTCATAGCCTTTAACCACTTCGGAGCGGTCGACGATTTTGTTGCAGGTGGGGCAGAAAAGGGGCTGGCGCAGCCGAGTGTGGCACACGCTGTGAAGCTGATGGAGCTGC
>DASYXV010000075.1:0-140504 GCA_035934545.1 Candidatus Acidiferrales bacterium | reverse complement strand
TGTGGCAGGGGCCCGAAAAGCAAGGGGAAGGCAGAGACTGCATCCCGCGACAAAAACGTTTCTGGCGCTGCGGATAGCGGTGAATCGAGAGTTGGAGGAACTCGGGCAGTTTCTCAGTCGGACCCCCGCCACTTTAGCTTCGGAAGCGAGATGGGCGATTTTGAGCTACCACTCGCTGGAGGATCGCATGGTCAAACGCGCCTTTCAACAACTGGCGCGGGCCGGCGAATTCGAGATCCTCACCAAGAAAGTGATCCAGCCCGATGAGACGGAAATCCGGTCCAACCCGCGCGCGCGCAGCGCGAAGTTGCGGGTGATCGAAAAACGGGCGCCCGGGAACCCCCCGTGGCGGGCGGCGGAGAGGCCATGACGGAATATCACACCAGGAAACGCATTGATAATTCGCGGCTGATACGGCAGGCGGCTCCGCGACGAATCCGGGAATGCGCGCGCCGCGTGTTCTGGGGCGCGGTGCTGGCGAGTTTTTGCCTGATTTACGCCTGGCAGCATTTCCAGGACATCCAGCTCCGCTACCAGCTCGAAGACGTCCAGGGGCAGCACACGCAGGTTGTTGAGCTCAATCAGCAATTGCACCTCGAGGCGGCGTCGCTCAGCTCGCCAATGCGTATTGACGCCATTGCCCGCCAGCAGCTTGGGATGACCGTCTCCGCTCCGGCGCAATACGTTCCGGCCGATCTTTCGCGTAATTCTTACGTGGCGCAAGCGCGCGTTCCCGCGCTGACGAAGACGCCGCAGCCGGCCCGCCCTTGAAGAGTTCGGGAGAATTGCGGTGGCGCCGGGCGCAACCAAGTGCGGCCTCTCGGGAAGGGGATGGCACAGCGGGCCGTGGCATTGTGAGATGAAGACTGCAACGGACGCAGGCCGGAGCCCATGGAGCAACGCAGTCCCCGTTTCCGCTTTCTATTGATCTTCTGCCTGGCGGTCGTGTGGACGGGCGCGGTGCTGGCCCGCCTCACTTTTCTTCAGCTTTTCAGCTATCAGGAATACCTGACTCGCGCGAACCGGCAACAGGAACGCATCATCGAAATCAGCCCCATGCGCGGGGTGATTTACGACCGCAATGGCCGCGAACTGGCCATGAGCATTCCGGTGGACTCCTGTTTCGCTGATCCGGATGAAATTTCAGACCCGGAGATGGTCGCGCGGCTGCTCTCGCGCATCCTGAACAAACCCGAAGAAGAAATCGAAGAACACCTGAAGTCCTCGCGCTCCTTCGCCTGGATTGCGCGCAAGATTACTCCCGAACAGAGAGCGCGGATCGAAGCGCTGAATCTGCGCGGCATCTATTTCCAGAAGGAGAATAAGCGCTTCTATCCGCAGCATTCTCTCGCTGCGAGCGTGCTGGGTTATGTGGATGTGGATGAGCGCGGCCTCGGCGGCGTGGAATACTCGCTCGACAAGCAAATCCGCGGCCAGCCGAGCCGCATGCTCGTTATGGCGGACGCGCGCAGCCGGTGGTTCGACCGCAGCGAGAACGCCGCCGACAAGGGCGACAGCGTCGTCCTCACGATTGACCAGACGATTCAATTCATCGCCGAAAAGGCGCTCGCCGCTGGCATCGCGCGCACGCATGCCAGGGGCGGGTCGGTCGTCGTGCAGGATCCCAATACAGGGGAACTCCTCGCGGTCGCCGACTGGCCCACGTTTGATCCCAACGATGCCAGGAATTACCGGCCCGAGGACCGCGTGGAGCGTGCCGTAGCTGACGCGTATGAACCCGGCTCCATATTCAAAACCATTTTGCTCTCTGCAGCCATCGAAGAGGGTATAGCCCGTCCCAGCGAGCTCGTGGATTGCCAGATGGGATCGATTATTGTCGCCGGCCGGCTGATTCACGACCACAAGCCGTTCGGCTTGCTCACTGTCGAACAAATCCTCGCTCATTCGAGCGACGTGGGCGCGATCAAGGTCGCGCTGCGCCTCGGCGCGCCGAAGTATTACGATTACATTCGCGCCTTCGGTTTCGGTCAGTTGACGGGGATCAAATTGCCCGGGGAGAACCGCGGCCTTGTGCGCCCGCTCGACGAATGGACCGCAACTTCCGTCGGCTATATCGCCATCGGACAGGAAATCAGCGTGACGCCTGTGCAGATGATTTCCGCGGAATCGGCCGTCGCCAATGGCGGCATCCTACGAAGTCCGCAAATTATCCGGAAAGTCCAGCGCGGGAGCGTCGTCGAGATGCAGGGAGAGCCCGAACCGCGGCGCGTGATCAGTGAAAGAACCGCGGCGACTATGCGCGAGATGATGGAGCAGGTGATTCTCCAGGGCACCGGAAAAGGGTTCGCGCAGCCGGAGGGATACACGGCTGCGGGCAAGACGGGCACAGCGCAGAAAATCGATCCGGCGACCGGCCGCTACTCGAGAACGGCCTATGAAGACTCCTTCATTGGCTTTGCTCCGCTAAACAATCCAGTCGTGACCATTCTGGTGAATCTTGATTCTCCCGAGGGCGGCCAAGAGGGCGGGCCGACGGCTGGGCCCGTGTTCCGCGATGTCGCCGAGCAAGCCCTGGCTTACTTGAATGTCCCGCACGACATGCCGGAAACGCCGAAGCTGGAAATGGCGGCGCTGCGAAAGAGGGGGCTGGCGCTGCCGGAGCAAGCATGGGCAGCGAAGCGGCGAAATCCGCATCGCTTGAATGACCCGTCGGCGCAAATGCCGGGCGCAACTGTGCCGGAAGCAAGCACGGTCGCCATCGCGGAAGGGCAGGCTGTGACGGTTCCGAAACTAGTTGGCCAGACCGTGCGCGGAGTCACGGAGATGTGCTCGCATCTTGGCCTGATGCCCATTTTGATTGGCGACGGGATTGCTACAGACCAGATTCCAGAGGCGGGGACGCCCGTCCTTCCCGGGGCTAAGGTGACGGTCCATTTCGCGCAGGGAGGTGAAGTGGCTGCATCCCCGCGGGGAACGGGCAAGTGAAACTCGAATGCGAAATCATGCGATTCACGTGGAGACACCGAAAGCCTCGCCGACGGGGCTGGAGGTGGCTGAAAGAGGGATGAAACTCTCTGAGCTATTTGGCGGCGGCGAAATTGCCTCGATCAGCGCGCGCACTGACGTGGACGTGAGCGCCATCGTCTATGACAGCCGCAAAGTTGCCGCGGATTCGCTGTTCTTCGCGCTGAAGGGCGAGAAAGAGGATGGTAACAAGTACATCCCCGACGCGCTAAACCGCGGCGCGATTGCCGTTGCCAGCGAATCGCCGCGCGATTCTTCTGTGCCTCCCGATATCGCGTGGATTCAGATTCTGCCGGAGGCGCAGCGGCGCGTCCTCGCGAGCGCCAGCGCGAATTTCTATCGCCATCCTGCGGAGGCGCTCCGTCTTGTCGGCGTCACGGGCACGAACGGCAAGACCACCACGACGCATCTCATCGAATCCGTCCTGCGAGCCGCGGGGATGAAGACTGGCCTGATTGGCACAATCAGCTATCGCACGCCGCGCGGAGCGCGCTCTGCCGTCAACACCACGCCGGAATCTCTCGACTTGCAGCAGATGCTGGCCGAAATTCGCGACGCAGGCGGCTCGGCGGCGGTGATGGAGGCCAGTTCCCATGCGCTGGCCATGGACCGCCTGTGGGGCTGCCACTTCGCCGCGGCCGTTTTCACGAACCTGACGCGCGACCACCTCGACTATCACAAGACCTTCGACGAGTATTTCGCGGCCAAGCGCCGATTGTTCGAAGGCACTGGAGCAAATGCGCCAGAAGTTGCAATCATCAACTCGGACGATCCTTACGGCCACAAACTCGAAGGCCTCGCCGTGCGCACGCTCACTTATGGCCTCAAAAATGGCGCTCAAATCACCACGAAGAAATTCCCGCTCTCCTTCTCCGGCCTGGAATTCACGGCGTTGACGCCCGCGGGAAAAATCGAAATCCAGTCGCGGCTCGTGGGAAAAATCAACGTGTACAATATTCTGGCGGCGATCGGCGCGGGCATCGCTCTCGAAGTTCCGGGCGCCGCGATCGCCCAGGGAATTCACGAGCTCGAAAGCGTCCCCGGCAGGTTTCAGCGCATCGACGAAGGCCAGCCCTTCCTTGTCATCGTGGACTACGCTCACACCGACGACGCCCTGCGAAATCTCATCTCCACGGCGCGCGAGCTGAATCCCAGCGGCCGAATCATCACGCTTTTCGGCGCGGGCGGCGATCGCGACCGCACCAAACGTCCGCTGATGGGCGAAGCTGCGGGGACGCTTGGCGACATCGTGATCCTCACCAGCGACAATCCGCGCAGCGAAGACCCTCTGCGTATCATCAATGATGTTCTTGTCGGATTACAAAAGACCAAAGCAAAGTATTACGTCGAGCCGGAGCGCGGCCGTGCCATCGGTATGGCCCTCGATGAAGCCCGGCCGGGCGACATCGTTCTGCTTGCGGGCAAAGGCCACGAGACATACCAGGTGCTCCGCGAAGGCACGATTGATTTTGATGATCGCGAAGTCGCGCGGCGCGCTCTGCGCGAACGCGGATATACGAACAAGACGTGAGAACAGTGGAGCGTTAGGTCGCAGAATTTGGCGAGCGATTTGCTATTACCAACTGTTGGCACGACAGCAAAAGCACGAATCGGGTAACTGACATCGGCGCGGAAGAGTGACGCCCGGCCCATTGGAGAAACGATGCGGTGGACAGTGGCAGAAATGGCGGATGCTTTGGGTGTACCCGCGCCTGCGCCACGAGACCCCCTGGCCCGGCTGGCCGGCGTGTCGATTGATTCCCGCACCGTCAAGCCTGGAGAGCTGTTCATCGCCATACGCGGACCGCGTCACGATGGACACACTTACGTGGCTGCGTCGCTGGCCGCGGGAGCTGTGGCCGCAGTGGTGGCAAGCTCGCGCCTCGCCGAATACCCGGAGGAAATCCGCCCGCGATTGCTGGCAGTGGACGACACGCTGCGCAGCCTTCAGGAGCTGGCCTCGAAGTATTGCGATGCGTGGCGAAAGGCCAAGCCCGGGCGGAGGCTCGCGGCTGTCACCGGCTCCGCGGGCAAGACGACAACCAAGGAAATTCTTGCGGCGCTTCTGGCCGCGCGGTGGCGCGTTTTGAAATCCGAGGGAAATCTGAACAATGAGTATGGTCTGCCGCTCACGCTGTTTCGCCTCGAAGACGAGCACGATGCGGCGGTCGTCGAGCTGGGGATGTCGCATCGCGGCGAGCTGGCGCGCCTGGCGGAGATCGCGCGGCCCGATGTGGGCGTCGTGACGAACGTCGCGCCGGTGCATCTGGAATTTTTCTCCTCGATTGATGAGATCGCGCTGGCGAAGCGTGAATTGATCGAGGGCCTGGGCGGAGAAAATCCCGTGGCGGTGCTCAACGCCGACGATGAACGTGTCGTGAAGTTCGCGGAAGGCTTTCGCGGAAGCGTTCGGTATTTCGGCTTTTCCGACCGCGCCGATTTTCGCGCCGAGAATATCGACGACCGCGGCCTCGATGGCTCGGCATTCGATTTCGAAGGCCCCGATGAACTCGGGCGCCTCACGCTGCCGCTTGCGGGCCAGCACAATATCTTGAATGCGCTCGCGGCCCTCGCTGCAGCGAGCGAATGGGGCATCGGGCTGGCCGAAGCGAAGGAAGTATTCCCCAAGTTGCAACCGGCTTCCCTGCGCGGAGAAATTCTCCGATTCGCGGACGGATTTGTCGTGATCAACGACTGCTACAACTCCAATCCGGTCGCTCTCGCGCGCATGGTGGATTTGCTTTGCGCGACGCTCGCGTATCGCCGGCGCATTCTAGTCGCCGGCGAATGGCGGGAGATCGGGCTGGAATCGGCAAAATTGCATTTGGAAGGTGGGAAATACGCCGCCGAAAAGAAATCCATAGACTGGATTTTCGGAGTCGAAGGCCATGCAAGCGATTTCGTGAGCGGAGCAATCGCCGCCGGGCATCCCGCTGACCGCGCCGAATTTTTCCCGTCCTCGGAAGTTGCGGCGAAGTTTCTCGCGAGTTTTGTTTCCCCGGGAGACTTGATCCTCGTGAAAGGCTCGCGCGGCGTGCGCATGGAAGTCATCGCCAAGGCGCTCGAAGAGCGCTTCGCGCTCGCGAGCGACATCCGGGAAGTGACCGTGAAATCCGGGCGCGAGAGGCAAGGCTGAGATGCTCTACTACCTCTTCGTCAACGTGCTGCGTCCGCATTTCAGCCCGTTCAACGTGTTTCGCTACATCACCGTCCGCACGGCGCTGGCGAGCCTGACCGCCCTCTTCCTCACCCTCGTGCTTGGCCCGTGGACGATTCGCCGCCTTCGTGCATTGCAGATCGGCCAGTTCATTCGCACCGAAGGCCCGCAGCATCATCAAGCCAAGGCGGGCACGCCGACGATGGGCGGCGTCCTCATCGTCGCCGCCATCATCATTCCCACGCTTCTCTGGGTGGATCTGCGCAGCCCCTATCCTTTGCTGGCCGTATTCGCCACGCTGGGCTTTGGCGCGATCGGGTTCGTGGACGATTACAACAAAGTGGTGCGCAAGCGGAACCTGGGCCTCACGGCAAGATCGAAGTTCTTTTATCAGGTTCTGATTTGCGTCGTGGTCGGAGCGATTCTGCTTTCGTTGCAGCAGCATGGCGCGTACTCGACGGAATTGAGCGTTCCGTTCCTGAAAAAACTCCATCCGAACCTCGTGGTGCAAACGCTGTTGGCCCGTTCCTATATCTGGCCGCTCGCATTCGTGCCGTTCATTATTTTTCTCGTGTTCGTCATCGTCGGCTCATCGAACGCCGTGAATCTCACGGATGGCCTCGACGGCCTCGCGATCGGCTGTGTGGTCGTCGCCGCGAGCGCGCTGACGATTCTCACGTACCTGACCAGCCATGCTCGCATCGCGGAGTATCTCGACTTGCAAACCATTCCCGAGGTGGGAGAGCTGACCGTGTTCTGCGGTGCGCTCGTGGGCGCCTCGCTCGGTTTTCTTTGGTACAACGCGCATCCCGCGGAACTCTTCATGGGCGACGTCGGCTCGCTCTCGCTCGGCGGAGTCATTGGCGTCACTGCCGTGATCATCAAGCAGGAGATCTTGCTGCTCTCGATTGGCGGCGTATTCGTGTTGGAAGCGCTCTCGGTCATCCTCCAGGTGGCCTCCTTCCGGCTGAGAGGCAAGCGCATTTTCAAGATGGCGCCGCTGCATCATCATTTTGAGTTAATCGGTTGGAGCGAATCGAAAATCATCGTGCGCTTCTGGATTGCGGCGCTGATATTTGCATTGTTTTCGCTCACGACCCTGAAGCTGAGGTAATGACGTGCGTCCCGGCGTGGAACTCGAAGGCAAACGCGTGCTGGTCGTGGGACTGGCGCGGACCGGCTTTGTAACTTCGAAATTCTGCGCGGCTTACGGCGCTCGCGTGACAGCAGTCGATGAAAAGTCAGAATCCGAGCTCGCGGAAAGCGCGGCCACGCTGCGCGCCGCCGGGGTGTCGCTTCAATTCGGCGCGTTCGAGACGGAAACGTTTGCCAATCAAGACTTGATCATCGTGAGCCCGGGCGTGCCTGCGAAAATCCCGGCATTACAGCTCGCGCGCACTCAGAAAATCCCAGTCTGGAGTGAAATCGAGCTGGCGTGGCGATTGCTGCGAGGCAAACTTGTCGCCATCACTGGCTCGAACGGCAAGACGACGACCACGGCGCTCGTCGGGCATATTTTGCAGTCGGCAAAGATTCCGGTGCTGGTGGGTGGGAACATCGGCACGCCGCTTCTCTCTCGCGTCGAAGCCACAACCGATTCGACCGTCACCGTCGCCGAGGTTTCCAGTTTCCAGCTCGAGACGATTGAAGCCTTCCGGCCCGACGTCGGCGTGCTTCTCAATCTCACGCCCGACCATATTGACCGTCACGGTTCGTTCGAGGAGTACGCGCGCGCGAAGCAGCGCATTTTCGAAAACATGCTCGACCGCGATTTTGCCGTCCTCAACGCCGATGATCCGCAGGTGGCGCAGCGCGGCCCGCTGCACGGGCAGGTTTATTGGTTCAGCCGGCAGAAGCGCGTCGCCGCGGGCACATTTCTCCGCGAAGGTCAGATTATTTTCCGGCGCGATGGAACGGAGGATGTGCTGATGCAGCGCGGTGCTATTCCCCTCCGCGGCGAGCACAATCTTGAAAATGTCCTTGCCGCTGCCACCGCATCCATTCTTGCGGGAGCGCCGATTGATTCGATTGAGGCCGGCGTGCGCACATTCCCGGGCGTCGAACACCGCCTCGAATTTGTCGCTGAAATTCGCGGCGTTGCGTTCTACAACGACTCGAAAGCCACGAATGTGGACGCCACGCTCAAGGCCATTGACGCCTTTCCCGGCTCGCTCTACGTGATTCTTGGCGGTAAGGACAAAGGCAGCAATTATGCGCCGCTGCGAGAGCCGCTCAGCAAAAAAGCGCGCCTCGTGCTTCTGATCGGCGCCGCGGCGGACAAGATCGCTGGACAACTCGGGGGCGCCGCGCCGCTCGAACACGCGGGGACGCTCGAGCGCGCCGTCGCGCTTGCATTCGAGAAAGCGAAGCCTGGCGACACGGTGCTTCTCGCCCCCGCGTGCGCCAGTTTCGATCAATTCGAGAATTTCGAGCATCGCGGACGAGTGTTTAAGGAACTCGTCGCGCAACTTGCCGCCGAAAGCGCGGCGCACACCACATCGAGGAAAGCTTAGAGATGCCGCGTAGCCTCCAACCCGACCGCAAGCTCTTCGCCGTGACGCTGGCGCTTTGCTTCATCGGCATCGTCATGGTCTTCAGTGCTTCCGCCGTCACAGCCAAGCAGCTTTATGGCAATGCTTATGTGTTCCTGCTGCGCCAGCTTGTTTGGTTCGTCGTGGGAATCGCGGGGATGATCCGCCTGATGAATTTCGATTACCGCAAGTTGCGCTTGCCGCGCGTGATTTTCCCCGGTCTCGGTGTGATTATGCTGATGCTGATCGGCGTGCTCTTCCTCGACCGCACGCACGCGACGCATCGCTGGATTCATTTCAGCTTCATCAGCCTCCAGCCATCGGAGTTCGCGAAGCTCGTCGTGATCCTCTATCTGGCGTGGTTCCTCGAATTGCGACTTCAGCCCCGCAGCTACGGCATGAATGATTTCAAGCAAACAATCTTGCCTGCCCTCGGGCCTGTGATTTTCATGCTTGCGTTGATTCTCCTCGAGCCCGATATGGGCACGGCTTGCATGATTTTTCTCGTCGCGCTGGCCCTGATGTTCGACGCTGGCCTTTCGCTCAAATATCTCTGGGGCGCCGTGCTGGCTGCCGCGCCGGCGATTTATCTTCTTATCGTCCGCGTGCCCTATCGCTACGAACGCGTAATGGCTTTCTTCTCGCCGGGCTCCGACCCGCAAGGCCGCGGCTTCCAGCTCTTGCAATCGCTCATCGCCGTTGGCTCGGGCGGGCTGACCGGCGTCGGGTTGATGGAAAGCAAGCAGAAACTCTTCTATTTGCCCGAAGCGCACACGGATTTCATCTACGCCGTGCTCTGCGAGGAGCTTGGCTACGTCGGCGGTGTCGCAGTGCTTGTGCTGTTCGGAATCTATGCGTGGCGCGGATTTCGGGCCGCTCATCGCGCGCCCGACGCGTTCGGCCGGCTCCTCGCGCTCGGCATCACGACGCTGGTGGTCGGCCAGGCGCTTGTCAACCTGAGCGTCGTGCTGGGCCTGATGCCCACGAAGGGAATACCGCTGCCTTTCGTGAGCTACGGAGGCTCGAGCCTGCTGGTGATGCTGCTGGCAACAGGCGTGCTCTTGAATATCAGCCAGCGCGCTGAAGCGGCATGAAACAGGATGCGCCAGCCTCATCCAAGCTCTTGGTTGCTGGCGGAGGCACTGGTGGGCACGTTTTTCCGGCCATCGCCGTCGCTCGCGAATGGCTTCGGCGCGGCGATGCTGGCGCGCGAAAGAGGGAAGTTGTGATTGTAGGCACGCAAAATGGACTCGAGGCCCGTCTCGTTCCCGAGGCCGGCTTGCCGCTCGAAACGATTCGCGTCGCCGGGCTCAAGGGTATTGGCGGAATGAAATTCTTTCGCAATCTGGCGATGCTCGGCGCAGGGTTCAAGGATTCGGCTGCCATCCTTCGCCGTCATCGCTTCGCCGCCGCATTGGGCGTCGGCGGCTACGCTTCGGGCCCGATGATGCTTCTTGCCGCGCTGCGCGGTGTTCCCTCGGTCCTCTTTGAGCCAAATCTGGAGCCGGGCTTCACGAATCGCGTCCTTGCGCGCATGGCCACTCGCATCGCGACGGGCTTCGAGGAAACCGCTCATCGCTTCGGCTCGAAGGCAGTCGCGACCGGCTGCCCTGTGCGCAAGGAGTTCTTCTCCTCCCAGCCGCGCACGCCCGCCGCGCCGTTTCACATCCTCATCACTGGCGGCAGCCGCGGCGCCCTGCCCATCAACCGCGCCGTGGTGGATATGCTCGGCTTGCTGGCGCCGAAAAAAAATCAGCTTTTCGTCGTGCATCAGACTGGCGAACGTGACTATAATGCCGTTCGTGTGGCGTATGCGCGGCGTGAATTCAACGCGGAGGTCAGCCCCTTCATCGGGAACATGGCGGAGCGGTTCGCACAGGCCGACCTGATTGTTTGCAGGTCCGGCGCCATCACGGTGGCCGAAGTCGCCGCCGCGGGGCGTGCCGCCATCTTTATCCCCTTCGGAGCCGCCACGGACAGCCACCAGCTTCGCAACGCGCAGGCCATGCAGCAGGCCGGCGCGGCGCGCGTCATCGAGCAGAAGGACTTGACGCCGCAACGGCTCTCCGCCGAGATTTTTTCCCTCCTCGACCTGCCCGCCGTGGCGGGTCAGCCCGGGAGAATCCAGGAAATGCAGCAGCACGCTCGCGCGCTGGCTCGTCCGCGTGCCGTCGAAGATATCGTGGACCTGCTCGAGGGAGTCATGCGCCAATGAAAATTCCATTTGGAAATTTCCAGAAAATTCATCTCATCGGCATCGGCGGCAGCGGCATGAGCGGCATCGCGGAAGTTCTGCTCGCGCTGGGTTATTCCGTCTCCGGCTCTGACCTGAAGCCCTCGAACACGACGCAGCGCCTCCGCAATCTCGGCGCGCGAATTGTCGATTCCCACGAAGCTGGCCAAGTTCACGGAGCGCAAGTCGTTGTCGTATCCTCCGCTGTGCGGCCCGACAATCCCGAAATCGTCGAAGCGCGCAAGCTGAAAATCCCCGTCATCCCGCGCGCGGAGATGCTGGCCGAATTGATGCGCCTGAAATACGGCATCGCCGTCGCCGGCGCGCACGGCAAGACGACCACCACTTCGCTTGTCGCCTCGATCCTCGCTGCCGCCGGCCTCGATCCTACGTTCGTCGTCGGAGGCCGCGTCAACGCCGCCGGAGCGAACGCGCGCGTCGGCCAGGGCGAATACATGGTCGTCGAAGCAGATGAAAGCGACCGTTCCTTTTTGCTGCTTGCGCCCGTCGTCGCCGTGGTCACCACGATCGACCGCGAGCATCTCGACCAGTATCACTCTCTCGAAGAGATTCAGGCTGCGTTTCTCGAATTCGTGAATCGCGTCCCGTTCTACGGCGCGGCAATCCTGTGCCTCGACGAGCCCAATGTGCAGGCGATTCTTCCGGGCGTCAAGCGTCCAGTCGTCACTTACGGCACGTCCAGCCAGGCCGATCTCGTCATCAGCGAAATCGAACTCAATGGCCTGCAGAGCACGTTTCGCCTCGCTTACCACGGCGAGGACCTCGGACATTTCCTGCTTCCTTCGCCGCCGGGGATTCACAACGTGCGCAACGCTGCCGCCGCTGCCGCCGTGGGCCTCTATCTCAACATCCCCGCGGAATTGATCCGTCAGGGCCTCGGCAAATTCGCCGGAGTTGGTCGTCGTTTTGAAATCAAGGGCACATTCGCCGGCGTGACGCTCATCGACGATTACGGCCATCATCCCGCCGAGATTCGCGCCACGCTCGAAGCGGCGCGCGGCTGCGGCTACAAACGCCTGCTCGTCCTGTTTCAACCGCATCGCTATTCGCGCACAAAGCATCTCTGGGACGAATTTTGCCGCGCATTCAATCAGGCGGACGTACTGATCGTCTCGGAAATTTATGCCGCCGGCGAGCCGCCGATTGAAGGCGTCACTGGCGAAAAACTGGCTGAAGCCATTTCCGCGGCCGGCCACAAGACCGTGATGTACACGCCCACGCTGCAGAAGGGAATTGAGGCTTTGTTGAAAGAGGCGCAGCCGGGCGACGCGATTTTGTCCATCGGCGCTGGCAGTGTGAATCGCGCCCTCGATGAACTGGCCTTGCTTCTGGGCACCGAGTCGCCCAGGTCGCGAATGAGCAGGTGAGATGAAATCCGACAGGCTGAGAAAAAGGGACGCGGACGCTTACCCCCAGGAGGCCCTGGTCGAGGAAGAGCCGCGCTATTTGCGCCGTCAGAAGCCGATCGAAATCCGGCGGCGCAAATTCGGCAGGAAGGCGTGGAAGACCTATCTTCGCGTCGCGATACTTATCCTTCTGATTGCGGCGGGCGCGTCCGTGCTGTACGCCGTCGGGGATTTTCTTTTCACGTCTTCTGAAATGGCGTTGGCCAGCCCCGGCCAGGTGGAAATCTCCGGAACCCATTACGTCACGCGCGCGAGCGTGCTGGAACTCTTTTCGTCGGATCGCGGCCGGAGCGTGCTGCGCATTCCTCTCGCGTCGCGCCGCGCGGAAATTGAAGCCTTGCCGTGGGTCGAGCACGCGGAAGTTCTTCGCGCCCTCCCCAATCACGTCGAGGTGGAAATCACCGAGCGCGCTCCCATCGCTTTCCTGCGCCAGGGTTCCGAGCTCATGTTGGCTGACGCTCATGGTGCCATCCTCGACCGCCCTCTCGAGGGCGATTTTCATTTTCCCGTAGTCACGGGCATCAACGCGCAGTTGCCGCGCGACGAGCGCGCGCTTCGCATGCGGATGTTCGCCGATTTCATGACGCGAGTTCGGCCTTTGCGCGCGGGCGCCGCCGATTCGGTAAGCGAAGTTGACCTCAGCGACCCGGGCGATCTTCGCGCCACTCTCGCCGGCCTTCCGGGCATGGGCAAGGGCCTCAATTCCGCCACGGATGCGATTCTGGTTCATTTTGGCAATTCCGATTTTGGAGACAAGTTCCAGGTGCTTTTGGACAACATCGGCCAGTGGGAAGCAGCGGCGGGACGCGTGGCATCCGTGGATTTGCGCTTCGAGAAGGAAGTCGTCGTGAATCCGGAAGCAGCCGTGAATTATCTCAATCCTGAGCCGGCCGCGTCCACGCCAGCGCCGAAGCGCGCCGCGGCATCGAAGGCGACGAAGCATCATGCGCGAAGCGCTAGCGTTAGGCGGAAGCGATAGGAGTTTGCGAGCCGGCGCTTGCCGGCGTTGAATTTCAGGGGGCAGCGGTTTTGGGCAAGAAGGATCGTTTCATTGTAGGCCTCGACATCGGCAGCACGAAAACGTGCGCTCTTGTCTCGGAATTCGAGGACGAAGGCGGCTTGAAGTTTGCCGGCCTCGGCGCGGCCGAATCGAAGGGCTGGCGCAAGGGCCAGATCGTGAATCTTGAACTCGCGGTAAGTTCCATTCGCCGCGCCGTGGAAGAGGCGGAAAACATCGTGGGCGTTCCCGTCGAATCCGCTCTGATCGGCGTCGCTGGCGGCCACGTTCGCGGCGTCAACAGCCGCGGCGGCGTCACGCTGGGGCATCGCCCGCGCGACATCAGCCGCGACGACGTCCGCCGCACCATCGAAGCCGCGCGAAATGTCAGCTTGCCCGGCGATCGCGAAGTCCTCCACGTCCTCCCGCAGGAATTTTTCGTGGATGGTCAGGACAACATCCGCGACGCCATCGGCATGGTCGGCCAGAAAATCGAAGCCAACGTCCACATCGTCACGTCTTCGGCCACGGCCACGCAGAACGTGGTCACCGCGGTGAACAAGGCTGGCGTCATCGTCAGCGACACGGTTCTCGAACCGCTCGCTTCCGCGGAAGCGTGCCTCACGCAGGACGAGCGCGAGCTCGGCTGCTGCCTGCTCGACGTCGGTGGCGGCACGACGGAGCTGATTGTTTTCTCTGGCGGCGTGGTCCGCCATAGCGCGGCGGTTCCGATTGGCGGCGATCATTTCACAAATGATCTCGCCGTCGGCCTGCGCACGCCGATTCCCGAAGCGGAGAAAATCAAGCGCGAACACGCCTGCGCCTGGCGCGAAGTCCTCGAGCATGATTCCGCCATCGAAATCGCCAGCGTCGGCGATCGTCCGCCGCGCGCTATATTCGCGCGCATGCTGTGCGAGATCGTCGAACCCCGCGCGCAGGAACTCTTGACTCTCATTCACGACGATCTGCGCCGCGCTGGCCTCGACTCGCAAATTCCCGCCGGCATTGTTCTCACGGGAGGCGGCGCGCGTTTGCGAGGGCTCGCTGAGCTTGCGGATAAGATGTTCTCCTTGCCCGTCAGGCTCGCCGCGCCGCGCGGCTTGAGCGAAATCACCGAAGCGGTTTCCCAGCCCGAGTATTCGGCGGCCGTTGGTCTGGTTCTCTACGGCGCGCGCGCCCGTCGTCACGGCGGACGGGACTCCGGGGGCTGGACCGAGAAACTGAAGAGTTTGTTTGCGGGGAATTGAGGGAAACAAATTCAGGGGAAAGCGGATCCTTCGGGAAGAATCCGCGGGGAGGGAGCATGGCACCAAAGGAAGCAGCGCTTCGAGTTTCATTCGCGGATGAAGTGCAGAACGGCGCCAAGATCAAGGTCATCGGCGTCGGCGGCGGCGGCTGTAACGCCGTCAACCGCATGATTCGCGCCAAGGTCGAAGGCGTCGAATTCATCGCGGCCAATACGGACTTGCAGGCGCTCAAGCTTTCCCAGGCGCCCGTCAAGCTCCAGCTCGGCGCGAAGCTCACCAAGGGTCTCGGCGCCGGCGCCAATCCTGAGGTTGGCCGCAAAGCCGCTCTCGAGGACACGGAGAAAATTCTCGAAGCCCTCGATGGCTCCGACATGGTCTTCATCACCTCTGGCCTCGGCGGAGGCACGGGCAGCGGCGCCGCGCCTGTCGTCGCGAACCTCGCGAGCGAGCTTGGCGCGCTCACCGTTGCTGTCGTGACGAAGCCTTTCGCCTTCGAAGGCAAGCGCCGCCTCCAGCAGGCTGAACACGCGCTTGGCGAGCTGATCGGCTGCGTGGATACGGTCATCGTGATTCCCAACGAACGCCTCATGGAATGCGTCGAGCACGGCACCAGTTTCTTCGAGGCATTTCGCATCGCTGACGATATTCTTCGCCAGGCGGTGCAGGGAATCAGCGACATCATCACGATTCCCGGCATCATCAATCGCGACTTTGCCGACGTGAAAACCATCATGTCCGGCCAGGGCTACGCCGTGATGGGCACGGCCGTAGCTTCGGGCTCGAACCGCGCCATTGACGCCGCGAATCGCGCCATCAACAGCCCTCTGCTCGAAGACAACTGCATCCAGGGCGCGCAGGGCATCCTGATCAACGTCACGGGCTCTTCGTCCGTCAGCCTCCACGAAGTCCATGAGGCTTCCTCCGTCATCCAGAAGGCCGCGCACGAAAACGCCAACATCATTTTCGGAGCGGTGCAGGATGATGCGATGAAGGAGTCCGTGAAAATCACGGTCATCGCCGCCGGCTTCCGCGAAGTCGCCAACAAGAAGACGCACACGCGTCCTTCCTATTTGCCGAAGACGTGGAAGACGGGCCGCGAACAACCGAGCGTGGTCACGCAAGTCGCGCGCAACGTCACCGACGTAATTCAGGAGGTCGCCGCTGACGATCTCGACGTCCCGACGTTCCTCCGCCGCCAGGCCGCCAAAGCCTAGAGCTGCGACTGCAGCTTAGATTCTTGTGGCACAGGCTCTCAGCCTGTGCAAATGTGCGTGCCTCATCCTGTTCGCCTTTTGCGAAGGGCAGGAGTTCGTTTCTTGCCGATCGAAGGTGCGCTGTTTATTTGGCCCGCCAAAGGGTGTCGACCACGTCAACGGTTAGTCGAGCTTGGGGGACAGGTCGGCCCGCAGATGCAGTTTGTGGAGTGCGGCTTGTCCTGAGCGTAGCCGAAGGGCGGTCCGCGCCGCTTTGCCTTCCCTCCGCATCTCCGCCGCTGTAGAGTAAATGGTGGTTTGAACCGGCCGCGAAGAACCTATCTATCTGACACAGAAGACTCGTAGGGGCGCTGCTTGTATACCCTGCCTACCCTGAGCTTGCCCGCCGTGGCGGGCGTAGCCGAAGGGCGGTCCGCTTCGCGGACAGAAGGGGCCCCCAGGTCGCCGGCAAGGCGAGCCTGGGGGATCAGTCGCGCCCGGAACTCGACGCCTGCCCGCCGTGGTGGGCCGCTTTGCCTTCCCTCCGCGTCTCCGCCGCTGTAGCGTAACTGGTGGTTTGAACCGGCCCGAAGGATCTCTCTGTCGGACACAAAACACCCGTAGGGGCGCTGCTTGTATACCCTCACAAAGAAAGGGTCGGCCCGCAGTTGCAGTTTGTGGAGTGCGGCTTGTCCTGAGCGTAGCCGAAGGGCGGTCCGCTTCGCGGATTCCGGTGGAGTCCGAAGGACTCCGATCACCGGAACTCGACGCCGCTTTGCCTTCCCTCCGCGTCTCCGCCGCTGTAGCGTAACTGGTGGTTTGAACCGGCCCGAAGGATCTCGCCTCCACTAAATCTGCTACCCTCACTCCCTGGCGAAATCGCATGCCACCGACCGTCCGCATCCGCCGCGACGTTCTTACGCAAATGTCGCAGGAATCTCGTCGTTTTCCGAATATGGAGTGCTGCGGCCTGCTTGCAGGCAGCGATGGAATCATCACGCGAGCTTTTCCTGCGACGAACGCCCTCGCGAGCATCACCGCGTATGAAATCGCGCCAGACGAGCTGTTTCGCTTGATGAAAGAGATTCGCGCTGCCGGTTTGCAGTTATTGGGGATCTATCACTCGCATCCGAAAGGCGACAACGCTCCTTCATCCCGCGACATCGAACGCGCCTATTATCCCGAGGCAGCCTATTTCATCATCTCTTCGCTGCCGGAAGCACCGAAGCCAGTTCGTGCCTTCTCGATTCGCGACCGGCAAGTTGAGGAACTAAACATCGAATCGATTTAGGGTTTCGAGCGGCGGAAGTTCTGGATCCCGATTCGGACGAGAGTCAAGAAACAACCCTATATGCTCGGCAGTTTGATTCGCCCGAGCTTCACTAATCTGGATTGAATTGCCCCCCGTGTACGGCTGTGCCGCGAAGCCAATTCTTTGATCGAGGTTCCGGCGTCAAAATCCCGGCAAAGTTGCTCTTGCTCCGTTTTATTCCACGCCTTGCCGGCGTTTCTGGCCATGGGATGGATTCGTCTTTCCCGTTCTTGTTGCCGGTCCAACGCTCGAATCGCCGTCGTCAGCGCTCGCAGGACTTGGGGACGCTGGCAAACGTTTTCAGAAGAAAACACCTCTCCCGTAGCGGGGTCGGCGCCATCGGCCAGAGCTTCAAGAATTTTCAAGGCTTTCGGTATTTGCATTGTCCTTGCTCTTCACGTGTACGCGTAAATTACTTTGATAATTATATCTCTACTTAATTTTCTATTGCAATTGCGGGCTGCAAGAAACTCGTGGTTTACGAAGGTCTTAAAACTACGTTGTAAACCAGTTTCTCGCCTATTGCTTAAATCGGCGCGGAGTGCGTGTGCTGGACCGCCTCCGCTTCCGCCAGCCGCCGCGCATAGAGCGGAAATCTGGCGGCGAAGTCCGCGACCTCTTTGCGGACGCGCTGTTCAATTCCCGCGTCGCCGAGGTGCGTCAGAACTTCGGCAATCCACTGCCCGATCTGCGCCATTTCTTTCTCGCGCATTCCGCGCGTCGTCACGGCCGGCGTTCCCACGCGGATTCCTCCCGCTTTCATCGGCGGCTGCGTATCAAACGGGATGGCATTCTTGTTCACCGTTATTCCCGAGCGTTCCAGCGCCAGCTCTGCGTCACGGCCCGTCATTCCGCACGACTGCAAATCCACCAGGAACATATGATTGTCCGTGCCGCCGGTGATGATTCGAAATCCTCCGCGCCCAAGCTCCGCCGCCAGTGCCTTTGCATTCGCCACGACTTGCTTCTGATACTCCTTGAACTCCGGCTCCATCGATTCCTTCAGGCACACCGCCTTCGCCGCGATGATGTGTTCGAGCGGCCCGCCCTGCGTTCCCGGAAAAGTGATGCGGTCCAGATCCTTTGCATATTTTTCGCGGCATAGCACAAGCCCTCCGCGCGGCCCGCGCAGTGTCTTATGCGTCGTCGTCGAAACGAAATCCGCGTGCGGCACCGGACTCGGATGGAGTCCCGTGGCGACCAGCCCCGCGATGTGCGCCATGTCCACAAAGAGCAGTGCATTGTTCGCGCGCGCGATCTCGCCCAGCCGCGCGAAGTCAATGATCCGCGCATAAGCGCTCGCTCCGGCGACAATCATCTTCGGCTGATGCTCGCGCGCCAGCCGCTCGACTTCATCATAGTCAATCCGCTCCGTCTCCTTAGTCACGCCGTACGGCACGAACTTGTACGTCTTGCCCGAAAAATTCAGTGGATGCCCGTGCGTCAGATGGCCTCCGTGCGCCAGGTTCATGCCGAGCACAGTGTCGCCCGGCTGAAGCGCCGCCATGTAAACGGAAATATTCGCTTGCGTGCCCGAATGCGCCTGCACGTTCGCGTGTTCCGCGCCAAAAAGGCTCTTCGAGCGCTCAATCGCCAGCCGTTCGACGCGGTCCACATTCTCGCAACCGCCGTAGTAACGCTTCCCCGGATATCCCTCCGCGTATTTGTTGCTGAACACTGACCCCATCGCCTCCATCACGGCTTCCGAGATGAAATTTTCCGATGCGATCAGCTCCAGCCCCGTCGCTTGCCGGCGCACCTCGTCATGGATCGCTTCGGCGACCTCCAGGTCCACTTCTTCGAGCGGCCGGCTCATTCGCCGTAATTCTGGCGTATCCGGTGACATTCCCTTGGCCTTTCCTGCGGCTAAAAAGCTTCGTGATATTGCACGGCAAGCCCTCAACCACCGCACCTTCTGCCGCGATTCTATCGGACGCTCCCCGCCATTGCAAATCTGCTTCACCGCGCTGTTCAAATCGGGCCAGCTCGTGTGGCTTCGGCGCGTTGCCCGCGCCAATGCACCTCCTGCAATGAGAGGTTACAGCGAGGTTACAGTTCTAATAGAACTGAAACAATTTGCCGCTTGCTTCGCTCCGGGAGCTGCCTCGCCTATGTATCCTTTGCGCACACAGCAACTTGCATCAGTTCTCTCACAGTGTATAATCGCGATGTGACACTTATTGCGCGGCAGGCCCCATCGGATGCCGCAGGGCAATTGGCAGCCGGGATAGTAGTCCTAGTTGGCCTAGGAATTGGGGGTTGTCAGACGGGGTACTCTGGCGATTCCTCAAATGTAAGCAAATAAGGCTCTTATGGCGGGGCGTTTGCGACCCTGCGCGCCATCGGGAGCGGCATGTGGGGCAACAATTTCAACTGACCCAAAAAAGGAGAAATAGATGAAGAAACTCATGTGGGCGGCAGTTGCTTTAACGCTTTTCGCGGCTACCAGCCGTGCGCAAGACGTTCCAAAGGCAGATGTCGCGGTGGGGTACTCTTATCTACATGCCGATAACAAGCTCGCTGGCGTGAGTCTCAATTTCAACGGGTTCAACGGTTCGGCCGACGTCAATGCCAATAGCTGGCTGGGCATCGCTGGCGACTTCGGCTATTATCACACATCCCTGCTTGGCGTCGGGTTAAACGCGGAGAGTTACACGTTCGGGCCGCGAATTTTTTACCGCAAGTCCGACCGCGCCGTGCCGTTCTTTGAGACGCTCTTCGGCGGAGCGCATCTAAACCAGGGCGGTGGTAACGCTTTCGCGTATGCTTTGGGCGGAGGAGCGGACCTGGGAATCTCTCACAGCGGCAAAGTGGGACTTCGGCCGGAGTTTGATTACGTTGGCCTGCGGCAGAATGGAACCACGGCAAACACCGTGCGCGTTTCCGTGGGAATCGTCTTCCACATCGGCCAGAAGTAACTCAGCCTTCACCTTTAACCCGACGGGCAGCGCTCACATCGAGTGCTGCCCGTTTCTTTTTCTGCGTCACGCCGGCGAAGATTTCAGAACCACGTCTTCGCGCGATAGCGCCGGTAGTCCTCGCCGAACGCCTCCTCCAGCACTCTTGCCTCTTTTCGCATTCGCGGTATTTGATACGAATAGAACAAAATGAAAACGAGAAAAAGTACTGGTTTTCCAATGACGATGAAGAGTCCCGCGAAGGCGACCGAAGCAAAGTAATAGATGGGGTTGCGGAATTTCGAATAGAGGCCCGTGGTCACCAGCTTTCTCGCCTGTGCGGTAACGGTGAAAGAGCCGCCGAGCTGGAATCGCGCCGTCATCCACAACGCGAATCCCGCAATCGCTATGCTGATCCCGATGATTTCCCTCGCATGCCATGCAGCCTGCGAGATTACGAACGCGCTGAACGCGAGATACGTGGCGATATCAACCCAATAGAGTGGATTCCGTTGTGATTTCATCGGCGCCTCTCTCACCAGCTTCCGATCGCCACGCCCGTCGCGAAAACAATCGCGCCTCCCAGCGCCACCTGCATCGCCGCCGAGAATACTGGCGTCTCCATGTAGCGGTGACGCACCCAGGTAATCGCGCCGAGCTCAATCAGTACAACCGCGATTGCAATCGTCATCGCCAGTGAGAACTGGCCGATAAGGAACGGCAGCGTATGCCCGATGCCGCCCAGCGTCGTCATCAACCCGCAGACGAACCCGCGAAACCACGGGTAGCCGCGCCCCGTCAAGCTGCCATCATCCGAAAGAGCCTCCGCAAAGCCCATGCTGATCCCAGCGCCCAGCGAGGCGGCAAGTCCCACGACGAACGCAGCCCAAGTGCTGTGCGTCGCGAACGCCGCCGCGAAAACGGGCGCCAGCGTCGAAACCGAGCCGTCCATCAGCCCGGCCAGTCCGGGCTGGACGATCTGCAAGAGCAGCAGCCGCCTCCGCGCCCTCTCTTCGTCGCGGCGGACGTCGCCCTTCAGCTTTTCCTGTTCCAGTTCCTCGGCGCGATACTCGTGCGACCGCTCCTCCTGTGCCAGATCATCAAGAAGCTGCCGGATGCCCGCGTCTTGCGTCCGCGCCGCCACTTTCTCATAGAATCTGCGCGTCTCTTCTTCCATCGCTGCGGCTTGATTCCGCACCGCCTCCAGCCGCAGCGGCCGCGCCAGCCAGATGGGACGCCGCTGCACGAATCCTTTCACGTCCTGCCGGCGAATCAGGGGGATGTGCTCGCCGAATCGTTGCCGGTACAGCTCGATCAGCCGCCGCCGGTGGCCGGATTCTTCGGTGCGCATCCCGTCAAACACCGCCGCCGTCGCGGGAAATTCCTGCCGGAAGCCCTCGGCGAAATCCGCGTAGATGCGCTCGTCGTCTTCTTCGAGTGAAATCGCCAGCGCCAGAATCTCTTGCTCCGTCAATTCGTTGAAGTTCTTCATCTTCGTGCCTCATCGGCCTCCCGTCATCCTGCTTGCCATGAATCCCGCCAGCGGGAAGAAGGATCTCACCCGCGCAATTCTAGTCCTAGCTGGCGAATTCCTAAAGACGCTTCGCTGGGCGGCGTTTTTGTTCATCGGGCCAGGGCTTGCTTGTCCTGCCTGTCCCGAGCTTTATGTAGCGGCCGCCTTTAGGCGGGCACGCACATGTTTTTGTCTCTGTAGCGGCCGGTCGGTGCTTTTCCGACCGGGCACTCTTTATGTAGCGGCCGCCTTTAGGCGGGCTTGTTTTTGTCTGTGTAGCGGCCGGTCGGTGCTTTTCCGACCGGGCACGCTCTTTATGTAGCGGCCGCCTTTAGGCGGGCACGCACATGTTTTTGTCTGTGTAGCGGCCGGTCGGTGCTTTTCCGACCGGGCACGCAACTCTTCGCGTTTTCTCGCCACTCACTGTTTTTCCCACCTGTCCCAAGGTACGATTCAGGCACAGGTTTCATACCTGTCCCCTTTTATATCCTAAGGCCAGTAGATTTTTTCCGCATTCCCCTGTTAGCGTTCTCGCAGGAGGCGCAGATCCCAAAAAATGCCGCCTTAAATCCAAAATCGTCCGCCGTGGCGGACGAAGGGGGAAATTGAAATGTCGCAACCGGCCAAGAATCAGCGGGTTAAATCGCCATCCACAACTCCAAAATCCAATCCACCACAACCTAAGACGAACAACAAACTTGCCCGCCAGGGCTTGTCCGCCAGCAGTAAGGCGGGTGGGCCCGACGCCTTCGCGCAGCTCGCCGAAGCCGCCGCAAGCGCGCAAGCCTATCTCAATAATCCGAAAGCGGAGAAAACCTCCATCCGGCGCGAACCAGTCCGCCTTGTGCCTGACCTGAACGAACTGCCTTGTGGGTCGGGGCTTCAGCCCCGACAAAAAGCGTGCATCGAAGACGCTTCCTCTTCCTCCCTGCCGATGGCGGGTTTTGGAAATCGTGGCACAGGCTCTCAGCCTGTGCAGGACAATCCAGCGCGCAGCGCCGTATGCTCTTCACGCGCCACGTCTCATCGGCCACGCACCCCTCGCGTCTCCACGGTCCGTCAGGCCAAGAACTACCTTCGCGTCTCCCGCTCTCCCCAATTCCTCCGTTCCACTCCCAATCTCCAGCGCCACCGCCGCAAATGCGTCATCTGCCGCCACCCGGAGCGTGAGATGATCGAGGAACTTTTCATCCACTGGCACAGTCCCGAAGCCATCGCCAATTTCCTCAGCGACTACGACGAAATCAACTGGGTCTCCATCTATCGCCACGCCTACGCTCTCGGCCTCGACGCCGTTCGTCGCCGCAATCTCCGTCACTTCTTCGAAAACCTGCTCGACGACGCCATCAACGCCACACCGACCTTCGCCGGAGTCCTCGGCGCGGCGCGCGCGCTGGGCTGCGTCACCGAAGACGGCCGCTGGGTCGAACCCGAGAAACGCGTCACGATGACCACCCTCGTCCGCCACGAAGATCCGCAGGCGGTCACTTCCACATCGGACGAGCCTAGCCGCGCGCCTTTCACCTCTCAGTCGGCGGCGGCTTCCGATCAACCAGCGCGTAGCACTCTTTGTGGGTCGGGGCTTCAGCCCCGACAAAAGCAGCGTGTCGCTTGCGCTTCCTCTCGCGCGCGTTCGGAGGGCGGAGGTTCAGCCTCCGCATCTCCGCGCGCGAGGGCCCATAGCCATGACCTTGAAGAAAAACCGGCACCTGTGTCTTCCTCCGTGCTGCCGCAGGCGGCCTTTGGTCGACCGGCGGCTGCTTGGCAGACGCCGCCGCCGGATTCTCCCGGCGTTGTCCGCTCCGGCACTCGCGAAATTAGACTTCCCCTCAACTCACACAAAACAAAGGAGAAGACAATTTCTAATCGATAACTTTTGCACGGGTTTTTACAGGAGGCTTTAGAGAGGCGCCAATCACAATTCGAATAAGAAATTCGAGCCGGAATGCTTGACTTTCACGCGCGGCGCAGCCATCTTAGTTGACTTTACTCACGGCGCTGTTTTTGCCGTGCAACTGAGATTTGGGCTGAGGGCCATGTGAGAGTCAAAGTCTGCTTCCACGACAAATGTTTTGACGGGGCGTCATCGGCCGCCGTCTTTTCGCGCTTTTACCGCGAGCGCATTCATGCCGACGCGGAATTCTGTTTCACCGGAATGACGCACAAGGCCTCGCAGCCGTTCGAAAACGGCATCTTCGACGGCGACGAAAACGCGATCGTGGATTTCAAGTATTCGAGCTCCCCCCGGCTCACGTGGTGGTTCGACCATCATCAGAGCGCGTTCCTCAAACCCGAGGACGCGGAGCATTTTCGGCAGGACCACTCGGGAAAGAAGTTTTACGACCCGACGTACAAGTCCTGCACGAAATTCTTGACGACGATTGCGAGCGAGAAATTCGGATTCGACGCGCGGCCACTGGCGGAACTTGTCTCCTGGGCTGACGTGATTGACGGCGCGCAGTTCGCGACGCCGGAAGCCGCGTTGAATCTGACGGAGCCGGCAATGCAGTTGGCGCTGGTGATCGAGGCCGCTCCGGATGAGGACTTGGTGCCGCGCCTGGTTCCCGAGCTGGCGCGCCGCTCGCTGAAGGAAATGGTGCGTCTGCCGATGGTCGCAAGGCACCTGGGCCCGTTGCTTGAGCGGCATCACAAGTCGGTTGACATCCTGAAAGAGCGGGCGGACGCGCGCGACGGAGTGATCTATTTCGACTTGACGGATCTGGAAATGGAAGGCTACAACAAATTCATACCCTACAACTTGTTTCCCGATTGCTGGTATTCCGTCGGCTTGAGCGCCTCGCCGTTGCGCGCGAAAGTATCCGTGGGGACGAACCCGTGGAAAGAGCCGCCGTCGGACGTGAATCTGGCTTCGTTGTGCGAGAAGTACGGCGGCGGGGGCCATGCGCGCGTCGCGGCCATTTCGCTGCGCCCGGACGACCTCCCGCGCGCGCGAAAAATCGCGCAGGAAATCGCGGCTACGCTGCGCGCTGCGGAAAAGCCGAAATAGGCTGAGCCGATGCGACGAGAGAAAAGCGCGGCTTCCGTGATAAGATTGTTTTGTTGTTTCGGAGTTCTTCAAGTGCCCGGCACATCCGCCGGACATTTCCCGTGGGCCGCTAGCTCAATTGGTAGAGCAGCTGACTCTTAATCAGCGGGTTGCAGGTTCAAGTCCTGCGCGGCTCACCACTCTTACCCGCATAAACACTGAGCATTTGTGCGATTGCAGTGCAGCCTTCGCGGCGGCAAAGGGAATTTGGTGGTACTCTTCCGCAGCGATGACCAGGAACGGGAGGGACAGATGCGCAACATTCCGATGCTGCGGCGATGTGGACTCGTATTGCTGATGCTGGCGATAGGGACTTCGCTAGGCTCCGCGCAAGACCCGAGACTGAATTCGGCGGCGCTCGCGTACAAGCTGCCGAACCAAATCCAATGGACGGATGATTCGATCGGAGCGAAGACCGCGGTTCTGGCAGGCGATCCGGCGAAGCCTGGGCTATACGTCATGCTCGTGAAGTGGATGCCGCATCACATGAGCCATCCGCACTGGCACCCGAACGACCGGTTCGTCACGGTTCTATCCGGGACGTGGTGGGTGGGAACGGGCACGAAATTCGACCCGGATAGCACAGTGCCCATGCCTCCCGGCAGTTTTGTGAAACATTTCGGGAAGCAGGTGCACTACGACGGCGCGAAGAATGAAGAGGCTGTAATCGAGATTGTCGGCGAGGGGCCCGCAACAACTACGCTTGTGGATACGAAGTGACTGGTGCGTTCTCCTGCGCCGCGCAGGAGAACGCGGATTTCTTGCCGTAAGGTCGGACCCTTACATCATGGCGTCTTAGCGATGATGTTCGAGATACTCTTTCCCCTCAACATGGAGTTGAAAGCAGCCACGTCCTTGGTCATAAGTTGCTGCGTCGCGTCGTGATATTTCGCAACCTGCTGCTTGAGCATGTCGTGGACGGCGACTTGCTGCGTCGTGGGCGCGAAATCGGAGGTGCCCACTTGGCGCGCAAGGTAGTCGAGCTTATCCAAGAGCATGGACTCCCAGCGGACGTCGTCCTGGCCATGCCCCGTGGCCTTGAGCTGAAGCAGATTGCCCTCAACGCCGATGAGCTTAGTGTTTAGCTCATCCGCAGCGGTGCGAATGGATTTTGAGTTTTCGTCGTCGCCAAGCTGAGCCTGCAGACTGACAAGCTGCGCACGGACAGATTCGATCTGATTCACGTCTTCAGCCATTGTGTTCATTTCGTCCTGAAGCGCGAGAATCAGTTTCATTTGTGTCTGGATATCGGCAATCGTGCCCGCGGAATGTGGATCTTTGAGCACGTTGAGTTTTTGCGTGTAGTCGTGGCCGCCGACGGTGAGCTTCACCGTGTACGTTCCCGGAGGAGCGAGCAAGGAAATTTGCCCCACACCGGGCGCTGGCCGCCAGCCTTCGGTGCCTGCCGTCACATCCGGAGCGTAGAGCGGACTGGTGCGCAGCTTTATCTGCTTCGTGGGCTCGAATCTCAGGTCCCACCAAATTCGATTGATCCCGGCTTCCTTCTTAAGATCCTTAGCGTCAAGCGTGCGGACGATTTTGCCGCTTGCGTCCAGGATGGCCAGTTTCACGTCATCCTTCGGCGCCGACTTCAAAAAGTAGTTGATGGATGCGCCGTAAGGCGGATTGTGGCCCGTCGTGGGATCATAAGTGACCGAAGCAGGTTCGGAGATGTTGCGGAAACGATAAGCATCGCGCGGAGCAAAGAGGTGCGCGTCGGAGGCGCGGACTTCATTTGTGAATTGCTCGATCGGGGTCAGGTCGTCGAGGATCCAGAAGCCGCGACCGTACGTCGAGAGCGCGAGGTCATGGAAACGCTCCTGCGCTGCGATCCAGTACACGGGCGCGTGAGGCAAGCCGGACTCCAGCGGCTGCCAGTTCGCGCCATCGTCGAACGAGACGTAGAGCGCGTTTTCTGTGCCGAGATACAGAAGTCCCGGTCGCACAAGATCTTCGCGGATGCAATGGGCGTAGCTCAACATGCTGTGCGGAATCCCGTTCGTGATCTGCGTCCAGGTCTTGCCGTAGTCGGATGTTTTGTACACGAACGGATCGCGATTGTTCATCTGGTGAAAATCCACGGTGACGTACGCTTTGCCCGCAGCGTAGCGCGAAGCCTCGATGTTGCTTACCGTGCCCCATTCCGGCAGGCCGGGAATGTTGGCGGTGACGTTGGTCCAACTCTTTCCGCCGTCGCGGGTGATTTGCACCAGGCCGTCGTTTGTCCCAGCCCAGATGACGCCGGCCTCTTTAGGAGACTCGGCAATCGAGAAGACGACGCCAGCGTATTCGACACCGATGTTGTCGGGCGTGAGGCCGCCGGAGATGCCCATCTTGCTCTTGTCGTTGCGAGTCAAATCCGGGCTGATGATCTGCCAGCTATTGCCGCCGTCGGCGGTGACGTGAACGAATTGGCTGCCAACGTAAACTTTGTTGTGATCGTGAGGCGAGATGGTGATCGGGAATTCCCAGTTGAAACGATATTTGACGTCCGCCGCAGGCGCGCCGATGGTGGTTTCGGGCCAGACTTCCACTTGGCGCGCTTGCTTTGTCCGCAAGTCATCAAGGATGACCGTGCCGCCGACGCTGCCTGAACCGGTTCCGCTGTTCCACACGATATTGTTGTTCACCGGATCCACAGTGGCAAATCCGCTCTCGCCGCCATCTATCCCTTCCCAAACACTTCGCGAAATCGGCCCGGGGCCGCGCCCGCCGAAGAAGCCGAACTGCATGCTGTTGCTCGGGCCGCGATACGAGCCGTCGTCCTGTTTATTGCCGTAGACGTTGTAGGGAATCTGGTCGTCCACAGTGACGTGATAAATCTGCGCGATAGGAAGCTGAATGTGGTCCCAACTCCGCCCATGATTGACGGAAATGCTGACACCGCCATCGTTCACAACAGCCATGCGGTCACCGTTCGTCGGATCAATCCACATCTCGTGATTGTCGCCGCCGGGACCTTGAGGCAAGGGAGTGAGCGTGTGGCCGCCGTCGAGAGTGTGAGAAAACGCGGCCGAGAAGAAATAAACCTCGTTCTCGTCCGAAGGTGATATCTCCTCACGTGTGTAGTAATGCGTGCGGCCGCGAATGTTACGGTCTGAATTGACGAGCTGCCAGTTCTCGCCTCCATCATCCGACCGCCAGAGCTGACCGCTCTGGCCTGGATTTCCGTTCCACGGCACTCCGTCGCCAGTCTCAATCAACGCATAAACGCGCTCGGAGTCGCTCGGCGCGACGCGCACGGCGATCCTGCCGACCGGCGGATGAGGAAGTCCATGGCCTTCCAGTCGCTTCCACGTCACGCCGCCATCGGTTGACTTGAAGAGTCCGCTGCCCGGCCCTCCGCTCGTTCTTCCCCAGGTGTGAATTTCCATTTGCCACATTCCGGCGAATAGCACGTGCGAATTGCTCGGGTCCATCGTCATGTCCGAGCAGCCCGTGTTCTCATCAACGAACAGCACCTTGTCCCACGTCTTCCCGCCGTCCATCGTGCGGTAAACGCCGCGCTCAGGCTGCGGGCCGTAAGCCGTGCCGAGGGAGCAGGCGAGGACGATATCGGGATTGCGCGGATCAATGATCACGTTCGCGATACGTCCCGTTTTTTCGAGGCCCATATACGTCCAGGTCTTGCCTGCGTCCGTGGACCGGTAGATTCCATTTCCGATGGAGATGTGGCTGCGGATAAACGGCTCGCCCGTGCCAACCCAGATAATGTTCGGATCGGTGGCAGAGATGGCGATGGAGCCGATGGAGGAGACCGGCTGCGAATCAAAGATGGGATCCCAATGGATGCCGCCATCTGTGGATTTGAAAATTCCGCCCGAAGCCGCGCCCACGTAGTAGACGAAAGAATTTCCAGGCACGCCAGCGACGGCCGTCGCGCGATTGCCCGGCGGGCCGATATAGCGAAAGCTCATCTGGCTGAACGGGCTGCTTGTCATGCGCTCTTCCTGCGCATGGCCGAGAACGGCACCGAAGAGCATCACGAGGGCTCCAAGCGAAGAAAGCACGGCAAGTTTCTTTGACATAGCGATCCTTCCTGGAAAGAGATGAGGGCCGAAGAAAGGCGGATGATACTGCCCGGGCATGTAGACGTCAACGACGGGAGGCGGGTTTCAACGAACTCAAATCTCAAAATTGAAACGCTGGCTGGCCAAGCCTGTGACTTTTGAAAACAGACCAAACGCAGCAAGCCACCGACTATTGATTTCCGATAGGTAAACAAGCCCGCGGAATTTATTTTCAAATTGTGACAGAGGTCACACCGCAAGGAAAAACACCTGACTTAACATGGCAATCGGGTGAGTGGACCAAATGCCTAATACGATTAATCAAGGACTAAGAATTTTTGACAGAACCCATTACTCCTATATGGTTCATGCGGGAACACGATTTTCCTCTTTCCTGTTTGATAATCGCATAATTCAACCCGCAATACCGGATTGCGAGGCTGCCCATGGCTAACTCTCGTTTTTCAAGAACGCTTGCATTCGCAGCAGGTTTTGCCGCGCTACTTCTCGTGGGTACGGCAGGAATGAGAGCGGCGCAGGCCGCGCCGCAAAAGTCGGACCAGGCTGCTGCTGGCCAGGCCGCTGGCGCCGCAGCGGCAAAGTACGTGGGCTCGGACACCTGCAAGGCTTGCCATGACGCCGAATATTCCTCGTGGGAAAAGTCTCCGCATTGGGCGACGAGCGGGGACACGCGAGGAGGTCCCTCGAAGCAAGGGTGCGAGGCATGCCACGGCCCAGGCTCGGCGCACGTCGATGACACTTCGGACAAGACGAAGATTTTCAGCTTTGTAGGTTTGAGCTCGGAACAGATCAACTCGCGTTGTCTGGGCTGCCACGCCGCCGGCAAGGAGCAGATGAATTTTCAGCGTTCCGAGCACGCCCATAACAACGTGAACTGCATTGAATGTCACTCGGTGCATCACGCACAGGATGGGGAGTTCCTGCTGGTCAAGACGCAACCGGAACTCTGCTACGGGTGCCACCTGGAGAACAAAGCGCAGTTCAACATGCCGGTGCACCACCGCGTGAACGAAGGCCTGGTGAAATGCACGGATTGCCATAATCCGCACGGAGGCTTCGGGAAGACCCAGCTCCGTTCCGCGAGCGCCCAGGATCAGGTATGTTTCACTTGCCATTCCGACAAGAGGGGTCCGTTCGTCTTCGAGCATGAACCGATCAAGACTGAAGGCTGCGTATCCTGCCATACGCCCCACGGGTCTTCGAACGCGCACCTGTTAAAGTTCGCGACTGTGAACATCCTGTGCATGCAATGCCACACCAACTCATTTGTTAGCTTCGCGCCCGGAACTCCGACCTTCCATAACCAGTCCACGCAGTTCCAGGCTTGCACGCTGTGCCACACGCAAATCCACGGCTCGAATTTCGACCAGTTCTTCTTCAAGTAGAGGCGAACATGCGAATGCCTATTTCGGTTCGAAACAGGAAGACGAAAAGTTCAACAGTAGCAAGTGCTCGGGCCAATCGGGAGGAGCGTATGGGAATATTGCGCTGCGTGAGGTCGGTGATTATTCTGGCCGGAGTTCTGATTCTAATGGGAGCGGTCCCTGCCGTGGCGCAGGAGACTTCTCAAGCGAGCCCGGGCACGAAGTACGGCGATTACAACGTTCAGCAAACGGCCGAAGTTGGGTTCCGCTACGTGAATATGGGCGGAAACATGGCGAATTACGACACGTTCGAGAATCTGAATTCCGGCGCGCGGCTGCTCGATTACACGCTAGACGTTACTTCGCCTGACCACAAAGGCAAGCCTTTCGACAACATCTCGCTCTACAATTTCGGCTATGGCGGCGATCCGAATGACTTAACTCACCTGCGGATCGCGAAATCCCGCATCTACGAGTTCACGGGCCAGTTCCGCCGGGACAATAATTTCTTCGCGTACAACCTTCTTGCGAACCCCCTCAATCCGAGCAATTTTAGCCCAGCGCCGGTGCCGATCACCTTCGCTCCGCACGACCTTGATCTGGTGCACCGCATGACAGACCTCAACCTGACCTTGATGCCGCAGTCGCGTATGAGCTTGCGGCTGGGATATTTTCGGAACGTGAGCGAGGGGCCGTCTTATTCCTCCCTTGACGGCGGGACTGAGCCACAACTGTTCCAGAATTGGAAGACGACCGTGAATTCTTATCGCATGGGCGCCGATTTCAAATTCCTGCCTCGAACCACATTCAGCTACGACCAATATCTGGACTATTCCAAGTACGACACGTCCTGGGTTGATCGAAACTTCTCGAACTACCAGCTTGGCAACGGCACGCTAACTTCGCAGGGCACACCGGTTGATCTCGGAATCGTTTATACCGGCACTTCGCCGTGCGCGAATTCAATCGTTCCTCCCTCAGCCCCGCCGCCGAATGTTCCCCCGGTTGCCTCTCCAACATGCAACGCTTTCCTGGATGCGACAAACCTCGGCGCCAGCGGCTACCCGGTGCAGGCGCCCGGTTACAGCCGGGCCGCTCGGCCGCGCACCGGATTTCCAACCGAGCTATTGAGCTTCCAATCGAGCTACTTCCACAATTTCGACATGGCTGGCCAGTTCGGCTACAGTTCCTCCGAAAACACTGTAACTGGCCTTGAGGAGCTGTTTGCAGGCAATGTTACGCGCACACTCGAACAGGCTTATACAACGGCGGGGCCTGGCGACGCAAAGCGATTCACCGTGACCGGCAATTGGTCGGGAACCTACTCCATCACGCCGAAACTGAGCGTTTCGGACGATTTTCGCTACGACAATTGGCGCATCCCCGGTGCATGGAACTTCCTGCAGACGGCGGCATTCGCGCAGGAGACTCCGCCCTCGATGCTCGCTCCTCCGGGCACGTTTACAGCCGCCAACTGCAATGCGGGAAACAACTACGCGGGCGCCGGCTGCCCGATCCACAATGCCAGCTCAAGCGCGGACTCAGCCGCAGGAACCCGCATCCGATTCTTCAAGCAATTCATGACAGGAAACACCACGTCCGTCCGTTACGATTTTTCCAGGCGGCTCGGGCTGCGCTTGGGATACGAATATGGCTACCGCACACTTTATGATCAGAACACGATCATTTACACCAGCGAAGTATTTTTTCCCGGAGCGGGGGCGGCGGGCAACGGCGCTGCAATCGCGGACCGCGGGGATTGTGCGCTGGTGAGCGGTAGCTTGCCTGCGGGATGCACCGCGCAGCCGGACGGCTCCGTCATTTTCACTGGCCCCACGGTTGGTAGCGACACGGCCCCTGGTTTGATGGCCAAAATCCACTCGCATTCCGGACTTTTTGGGATCTGGGCCCTGCCCACCGACTCCTTGCGGTTGAGCTTCGATGCACAGCTATTTTCAGCAGACCAGGTCTTCACGCGCATCACGCCACGCCAGTCCCAGCACTATCGCGTCCACGCCACCTACGTGCTCCAGAACTGGGCTACCATCGACGGCTCGCTCAACATCTCCGAGAGCCGCGACAACGTCCAGTTCGTCAACTATCTAGCGCATAATCGCAGCGCCTCTTTCGTCGCAACCCTGATGCCTCACGAAAAATATTCTTTCGATCTCGGCTACTCTTATAACAACGTCTTCTCCCAGGCGCTCATCTGCTACAACTACGGCTTCAGCCCCACTCTCCCGCCCGGCGGTATCGGAATCCCGTGCACGTTGCCAAGTGGGCCGGGGGATATCAACGACACGACTTCGAGCGATTTTGACCGTTGGCAAACCAACGGATTTTATAAGGACGCCGTCCACTATCCTTACTTCGATTTCATGTGGAAGCCGCTGAAGCGCATCACCTCCTCTCTCGGCTACGCTGCCACGTTCGCCCGCGGCAGCGCGCCGTTCCTCAATCCGCTACAGCCGAGCGGGACCCTGTCATATACCTATCAGAAGCCTTACGCCAGCGTGGCTTTCGACGCTGGCGGGGGAATATCTTACAAGGCTGCGTGGACGTATTACGGTTACAATCCGCGCGGAATCCAAATCCCGACAATCAGTGGCACGAGCACGAGTCTGGCGGTGCCGGCCATTGGTTTCAATGGCTTTCTCCAGGACTTCAACGGAAACACGGTGATGTTCTCGTTGCGGTACACGCATTAGAAGCTTAGGGCATAAGGACAGGGCCGGGCAGGCGCCATATTCGATTTCGCGCTCGTAATAAACCCCTGCGTCCACCCGTGATTGAACATCCTTTCTTCCCCGTGGAATAAAAGCGATAGAATCAAGGAGAAATTTTCTTCGAGCTGAATAGCCATATGGCATTCGTGGCACAAAAACCTGATTCCTCCGAAGGGAAGCCGGGTCCCTCGCTTTCGCCCGAAGAAAACTATGTCCTGCTGCGCAGCCGTGAAATCTCCTTGTCGCGTCTCCTGATGGCTTACGTCTCGACTGGCTTGTTTTTCATGCTTCTGCCGGGCACATTCCTCGGCGTTTGGAACCTGCTGCAAATCAGCGGGAACGAAAGCGCCGGTTTGATTTCACCGGCATGGCTCCAAGCGCACGGTCACGCACAAGTGTTCGGCTGGATTGGCAGCTTCATTCTCGGCATCGGCTTCTACTCAATCCCGAAGTTGCGCGGCACGGCAAGACTCGCTTTCGCTTCGGCGTGGACTTGCTGGGCGATGTGGACACTGGGCGTGGCGATGCGCTGGGCCGCCAACGTGTACTATTGGCGCTGGCGAACGCTCCTCCCTCTCTCCGCGGCGCTGGAACTTGCGGCTTTCGCGATTTTCCTAATTACCGTTTCTCAGCACCGCCCCGACTCCGGTGGTAAAAGCCGCATGGAGCCGTGGATTTGGGTTGTCGCGAGCGCTAGTGTCGGCCTTCTTCTCACTCTAATTGTGAATCTCGCTGTGTGCCTTTGGCTCGCATTGCGCGGCGCATCTCCGGCACTCCCGCACTTGCTCGACCAACGCTACCTTGTCTTGATGACGTGGGGATTCCTGGTGCCGTTCGTTTGGGGATTCAGCGCGAAATGGATGCCCGTATTCGTGGGATTAAAGCCAAACCGGCCACGCCTTCTGCTCAGCGCAGCAGCCATGAATTTTGCCGGCGTTGCACTGGCGCTGGCCGGCAAGATTGAAATTGCAACAGGCATATTCGTAATCAGCACGGCCCTGGCGATTGCGGCCTTGCGGATGTTCGAGCCTTCGCAGCAGGAGCCGAAAATCCGCGGCGTCCACAAGAGCATGCCCATATTTGTGCGAATGGGCCTACGGCTGGCTTCTGGTTGCAGCGCTACTGGGGGTTGCAGCAGCGGGCTGGGATACTTCAGGCGGGATTTGGGGCGCTTCGCGGCATGCGCTGACTGTCGGCTTCGTCGCCATCATGGTGTTCTGCGTGGGGCAGAGGATTCTGCCCGCGTTCGCCGGGATGCGTTTGCTTTGGAGCACGCAGTTAATGTTCATCGCGCTGGCTCTGCTGGCGACGGGGTGCGTGATGCGCGTGTCCTGTGAAGTTTTGGCTTACCAGGGATATGCGGCGTGGGCATGGTCCGTGCTTCCTACGTCAGCCATGTTTGAACTCGCGGGCGTAACAGTCTTCGCCGCGAATATCTACGGCACTTTCCTCTTTGAGCCCAGCCACAGAGCAAAGCAACCTGTAGGTGTGGAATTTCTCTCCAGCACAAAGGAACAAGCGCACTAACGCAAAGCATTACCAACTTCAACGATCAGCAACAAGCCGCTTTACCCGCGCACGGTTAGCACCGGGCAGGGCGCGTGCGCGACAACTTTGTGTGCCGTGGTGCGCCCCAGATGCGTTGCGGCGCCAATGTGGCCGCTCGCGTCGCGAACTCCGAGGACGATCAAGTCGGCTCCGCGATTATTGGCTTCTTCCAGAATCCGCGTCGCTGCGTCGCCATATTCGACCACTGCCTCGGGGCGGCACCACAGCTCGGCTTCCTTCGGCAGCAGGGCGTTGAGCCGCGACAGCGGGCTTCCTTTCGGAATCGCACCGAGCATTTCTTCGCCGCTGATTTTCTTTTCCGGGACTACGTGGAGCAGAACCAGCCGCGCCTGGTTCTCCTGCGCGAGCGACACGGCATACGGCCAAGCCGCGAGCGAATGCGGCGAGAAATCAGTGGCAAAGAGGACGCGGCGGAAACGCGCATCATTGTGGGCGTGCGTGCGAACGCCCGGCCCGATGGTCAGCACGGGAATGGCAGACCGGCGGAAGATCTCTTCCGCAACCGATCCGAGGAGGAGTTTCCGCGCTCCCGTGCGGCCGTGCGTGCCGAGTACGACCAAGTCAATTTGGCTGTCTTTGATCGCCCGCTCCACTGACGGCCAGACTCCGATGCCTCGCTCGACGCTGGATTCATGCTGGACGCCCGCAAGCTGTGCTTCCAGCCGCTGCAGGTTGGCCTGCGCGCTTTCCTCTTCGGCTTCAATCGCTGTAACGGTGAGATCGGGCGTCATATAGGAGCTGGGAGTCGGAAGCAGAACATGAAATCCGTGCAGTTTGGCCCCATAGGCGCGCGCGATCGAGATGGCAAATGGCAGCGCGGCTTCCGAGGGTTCGGAGAAATCCGTCAAGAATAGGATGTTCTTCAGGTTGATTCGCGCGACGGCTGCGGCTGTGGCCATGGCTCACCTCCCACTCTTAACGATTGCGCGAAGGGTAACAGCATGCAGTGACGTGTATCACATGGCGTTGTGAGGGCCAGTGGAGTCTGCAAATTCAGGGGATTGCGGAGTACAACCTTTGCGAAAGTTTGGAGTTATGTGTAAACGGCGTCACATCTCGTTGTGATATAAGTCACTGCGATTGCGAGCTCGCTGGCCGACACTGTGATGTTGGAGTTGCAATTACGCTTAGGTTTGAGACTCCACAGGAGTTGGGAGAGGTGGAAAGATGAAGGTCCTCCTGGCAATCGACTCATCGGAAGGGTATAAGAACGTAATTTGCGAAGCTGCTACCCGCTTGTGGCCTGCGAAAACGGAGTTCCGGATTCTGCACGTCGTGGATATTTCCGGGATGGGACGATTCGCCGCATTGCTCGACCAGGAAAAGCGCGTCAGCGAAGACCTGGTTCGGGCTGCGGCGGAGAAGCTCGCCGGCCCAGCCGGAGCTGTCACCACAGAATCTCTGGTCGGTTTCCCCAGAACTGCCATCTCGGAATACGCGAAAGCCTGGGAAGCTGATTTCGTCCTCGTGGGCTCGCGAGGGCACGGCGCCGTAGCGCGATTCCTACTGGGAAGTGTGGCGCAGGCCGTGCTCCGCACGGCGCCCTGTTCCGTGGAAATCGTGCGCAGGGCTGCGAGCGGGCGTTCAGCGCCACATGAAGGACTCAGGATGCTTCTCGGCACGGACGGCTCCCAGAGTGCAAGCTCCGCGGCGAAATCCATTGCCAGCCGCCCCTGGCCAGCAGGGAGCCAAGTCAAAGTTGTCAGCGCCGTGGAGCTGCTGATGCCCGAGAATGCAATGAGCATCTCTTCGCCTTCGCCTGTTTATCCCGCGAGCCTCCTCGAGGAAGTGTGGGGCGACGCACGCAAGCGTGCGCACGAGGCTGTCGCAGACGCGCAGAAGATTCTGTCTGCCGCCGGACTGAATGTCGTGGATGGTGAATCGACGCCGGACGGCGATCCTCGAGTTGTGTTGCTCGATCAGGCCAAGTCTTGGGGAGCGGATTTGATTGTCCTCGGCTCCCACGGGCGCCGCGGAATTGACCGCATGCTTATGGGCAGCGTCTCAGAATCAATCGCCCTGCACGCGCATTGTTCCGTTGAGGTCATTCGCGGATAGCGGCTCCGAAACCAATTCGAAAATTGTGAACACGATTTCCAATGCGGGAGGGCCGGTTGCGCTCGAAGGACGCGGAAACTCTTCTGCCAGCGAGCAACGGCCTGCAAAAAAGTGGCTCGCACGCTGGACGGGCGCCACGGCCATTTCGATTCTGGCGATAGCCGGCATTCTGACCCATTTGATCCTCCGCTATGCCGCGAGGTCCGGCAGTCCAATTTATCAGGCGCCTGTGATTGCCGTTCTGGCCGTTGGCGGCCTTCCTCTCGTCGTCACGCTTGCGCGGAAAACGCTGAAGCGGGAATTTGGTTCCGACCTGCTCGCAGGCTTTTCCATTGTGACGGCGGTTCTGCTGGGAGAATATTTGGTCGGCGCAATCGTCGTGCTGATGCTTTCAGGCGGCACGGCGCTCGAGCAATTTGCTTCCCGCCGTGCCTCATCCGTGCTCGATGCTTTGGCGCGCCGCATCCCGCAACGCGCGCATCGCAAAACGGGCGCAAGCATTTCCGACGTGCCGCTCGGGGACGTCGCGATAGGCGATTTCCTGGTTGTTTTCCCGCATGAAATCTGCCCTGTGGACGGCGTCGTGGTCGAAGGCCACGGCAAAATGAATGAGGCTTACCTCACGGGGGAGCCATTCGAGATGTCGAAGACTCCGGGTTCGGTGGTCATTTCAGGCGCGATCAACGGCGAATCTGCACTGACAATCAAAGCCGAAAAGCGCGCCGTGGATTCCCGCTACGCCACCATCATGCGCGTGATGCAGGAAACGGAGCAGCGCCGCCCGCGCTTGCGCCGTCTTGGCGATCGTCTGGGCGCGTGGTACACGCCCATCGCCACATTCCTCGCTGTCGCCACATGGCTCGTAACCGGGCAGCCGCATCGTTTTCTCGCTGTGCTGGTAGTTGCGACGCCCTGTCCTTTGCTGATTGCCATTCCCGTGGCGGTGATCGGCGCGATATCGCTCTCCGCTCGCCACGGAATCATCGTCAAGAATCCGGGCATCCTTGAGGAAATAGACCGCTGCCGGACTCTCATTTTCGACAAGACCGGAACACTGACGTATGGAAAACCCAAATTGTCCGAGATTAAGTGCGCGCACGGCTTCCAGCACAATGAAGTCCTCAAGTTCGCCGCGAGCCTGGAAGTTTACTCGAAGCATCCGCTCGCCGGAGCGATTCTCGAAGAAGCGCGCGCCGAGGGTTTGCCGACGGAACCTGCGTCGGAAATCAGCGAACGCCCCGGCGAAGGCTTGCAAGGGACGGTGGGAGGCAGGAAGATCCTCATCACGGGCAGGAGTAAACTGGCGCGAAGGGAAGACTTGCCTGCGGTTGCCTCCGGACTTGAATGCCTGGTCTTCATGGACGGGCAATTCGCCGCGGCAATCCGTTTTCGCGATTCGCCGCGGAGTGAAAGCAATCTCTTCGTGCGCCATCTGATGCCGCGCCACGCGGTGAGCCGGGTGATTCTCGTCTCCGGCGACCGGGAGTCCGAAGTCCGTCATCTGGCGGGAATCGTGGGAATCAAAGAAGTGCATTCTGCCAGGAGCCCCGAAGAGAAAGTTGAAATCGTCCGCGAAGAAACGAAACGCGAGAAGACACTGTTCGTCGGCGACGGCATCAACGATGCGCCCGCCATGCAGGCTGCAACAGTTGGCGTGGCGTTCGGCTTGAGCAGCGACATCACTTCGGAGGCCGCGGACGCAGTGGTGATGGAAACTTCGCTCGAAAAAGTGGATCAACTGATCCACATCGGCCGCCGTATGCGCCGTATCGCTCTGGAAAGCGCGGTGGGCGGCATGGCGCTGAGCATTCTTGGAATGTTCGCCGCCGCCCTGGGTTTTCTCCCGCCGATCGCCGGCGCCGTGGCGCAGGAGGTGATTGACTTAGCCGCTGTCTTGAACGCCGTGCGCGTCGCTCTCCCGTCCAAGGTGCTGACGGATTTCTGAGCGTGCAAGCGCGCCCTCGCTTGCGTAAGTTTCTTGCTGGACGCGTTACCGGCCCTCTAAGCTGCGATCGTAAGAAACAAGGAACTGTCCAAGGAAATGAATATGGCCCGCCCTGCGCTTGAATGCTTCTTCGAGCCGAAGACTGTTGCCGTAATCGGCGCCACCGACCGCGAAGGAAGCGTCGGGCGCACGGTGCTCGTCAATTTGCGCCGCGGGACATTCCCCGGTGAGGTATATGCGGTGAATCCCCGCCGGGCGGACGTACTCGGTGAGGTTTGCTATCCCAATGTTGCCTCCATTGGCAAAAAAATAGACCTCGCTGTCATCATCACGCCCGCCCCCACCGTGCCCGGCATGGTTCGGGATTGCGTGAATGCGGGTGTTCGCTCAGGAATCGTGATTTCAGCGGGTTTCAAGGAGCGAGGCCCGGAAGGGGTTGCGCTGGAGGAGCAAATCCGCACTGAGCTGCGCCGCGGGGACATGCGTCTCGTTGGTCCGAACTGCCTGGGCATGATGAACCCGCATCTCGGGCTGAACGCGACTTTTGCCCAGGACATCGCGAAGCCCGGCAACGTGGCTTTCTTGAGCCAGAGCGGAGCGCTACTGACGGCGATTCTCGACTGGGCCGCGCAAGAGGAGGTTGGCTTCAGCGCGATCGTTTCGACGGGCTCCATGCTCGATGTGGGCTGGGGCGACCTGATTTCGTTTTACGGCGAAGACCCTCAGACCCAGAGCATCCTCCTCTACATGGAATCGGTTGGCGAGGCGCGCACGTTTCTTTCCGCCGCGCGCGAAGTCGCGCTCAGCAAGCCCATAATCGCCATCAAAGCGGGGCGTTCGGAAGCCGCCTCGCATGCCGCGAGCTCGCATACGGGCGCGCTGACGGGCAGCGACGAAGTTTTCGATGCCGCCTTCCGCCGCTGCGGCATCCTGCGTGTGCAAAGCATATCTGACTTGTTCTACATGGCCGAAGTTCTTGGCAAGCAGCCCCGTCCTCGCGGCCCGCGGCTCACGATTCTCACGAATGCCGGCGGACCCGGCGTCCTGGCGACAGACGCCCTGATCGCGACCGGCGGCGAGCTCGCGCCTCTTTCCCCTGCGACGATGGAAGCTCTCGACAAATTCCTCCCGCCGCACTGGAGCCACAACAATCCTATCGATATTCTCGGCGACGCCGATCCTGAGCGCTATGCGCGCGCTCTGGAAATCGCCATTGAAGATCAGAACAGCGATGGCCTGCTTGTGGTACTGGCTCCTCAAGGGATGACGGACCCGGGCCACGTCGCCGCGAGCCTCAAGCCCTATGCGCGGAACAAAGGAAAACCTCTCCTGGCGAGTTGGATGGGAGGAAGAATTGTAGCGGAAGGCGAGGCCATTCTGAACAACGCCGGCATTCCGACCTTTAATTACCCGGACACAGCCGCTCGCGCGTTCAATTACATGTGGCGCTATAGCTACAACCTGCGCGGCCTCTACGAGACTCCCGCGGAAGCCGACAGTCCCGAGACTGCCGAAGAAGCGCAGCGCAAGACGGACGAGATTCTCCGCAAGGTCCTCGCTGCGCGAAGGAACCTCCTGACGGAAGCCGAGTCGAAGGAATTGCTTGCTCTCTATGACATTCCCACGGTGCCCACTCGCATCGCGCAAAGCGAGGATGAAGCTGTATCTCTCGCGCGGCAGATGCAATTTCCGGTAGTGCTCAAAATTCACTCGGAAACAATTACCCACAAGAGTGACGTCGGCGGCGTAAAGCTGAATCTCGCAGACGATGACGCAGTTAGGTCAGCCTATCGCGCCATTCGCGCTGCCGTAACTGCCAGGGGCAATGCACGCGATTTCCTCGGCGTCACGGTACAACCCATGGTTTCTCTCGATGGCACGGAGCTCATTCTCGGCAGCAGCGTGGACGCGCAATTCGGCCCTGTGATTCTTTTCGGCTCCGGGGGCACGCTCGTCGAAATCTATCGAGACCGCGCGCTCGCGCTCCCGCCGCTCAATACGACGCTGGCGCAGCGATTGATGGAGCAGACGCGCATTTTTCCCGCGCTCAAAGGGACGAGAGGCCAGCCCGCAGTGGACTTGGCCGCTTTGGAACAGATTCTCGTGCGCTTCAGCCGGATTGTCGTTGAACAGCCGCGCATCAAGGAAATCGACATCAATCCGCTGCTTGCCTCTGCAAGCCGCATCATTGCCCTCGACGCGCGAATCGTGCTCTACGGCCCGGAGGTCGCGCAGGCGGCCCTCCCTCATTCCGCGATTCGCCCTTATCCGTCGAAGTATGCTTCCAAATGGCGGATGAAAAACGGCACGGAAATCCTGATCCGGCCGATCCGCCCGGAGGACGAGCCGCTCATGATCAGGTTTCACGAGTCGCTTTCCGACCAGAGCGTTTATTTGCGCTATTTCCACATGGAAAAATTGAGCACGCGCATCGCCCACGACCGCCTGATTCGAAAATGCTTCATTGACTACGACCGCGAAATGGCGCTTGTGGCCGAACTTACCGATTCACAAAACTCTAGCCAGGAAATCCTCGGTGTGGGCCGGCTCAGCCGCACCGGGGAAGGCAACGATGCGGAGGTCGCTGTCCTCATCACCGACAGATTTCAAAATGTCGGCTTGGGCACGGAGTTGCTGCGCAAACTCATCGAAATCGCCCGCGTGGAAAAAATTGGCCGAATCCTCGCCCACATCCTGCCGGAGAACGCCGGCATGCGCGGGCTCGCGAAACGATTTTGCTTCGAGATCCAGAGCACCGATGATCCGGGAGCCCTTACTGCTGTGTTGAACCTCTGAGCCGCTCATCCACTAAATTCATTTCCGCCCGTGATGTCGGTCACGCCACTAAGTGCCCGGAGTCATATCCTCAATGACTGGCTAATGAAACAATCCAAATCGAAATTACAAGATTGCCACCAACTTGTGGCCGGCATAACAGAAGGGCATGCGGAGGTTCATGGAAGTTGTGCTGCATGTGCAATTTCGTGGTGTGTGACGTACATCACTGATAGGCGGACTGTTTGGAGGCAAGCTAAATGACAGGAATAGAGGAGTGGAGTAGTTCTATGCCGCGCCGAACCGTTGGTGGATTCAGAATCGTGCCGCGGGGCAAGAATGGCTCAACGCATGAGCGGCCCGTCATGCATGCTCCTTACGGTCTGGAGATCATCGAAAGTTGTCTAAGATGTCCGCACCGTCAGGAGCGTCTGTTCTGCAATCTGCCCCCTGCGGCGGTGCAGCGCCTGTCAGCCATCACCTCGCCTTCAACTCATCCGAAGGGCGCCACACTCTTCGTCGAAGGCCAGTCTCCGCGCGGCGTGTACATCCTGTGCAGCGGGCGCATAAAGCTCTCCACCACGTCCGCTGACGGCAAGACTCTGATTGTGAGAATGTCCGAGCCCGGTGAAGTTCTCGGCCTGCCGGCGACGATTACGGGCAGCCCTTATGAGCTGACCGCCGATGTAGTCGAGCCGACCCAAGCGAATTTCATTCCCCGGAACGAGTTTCTGAATTTCTTGAGAGATCATGGCGAGGCCGCTCTTCGTGTGGCGCAGCAACTCGGCGAAACGTATCACTCTGCCGTGTCCGAAATGCGCACGATTGGCCTGTCGCATTCGGCGGGCGAGAAGCTGGCCCGGTTTCTCCTCGATTGGTGCTCCAGCAACGCCACGGACAAGAGCAAGGATGAAGTTCGCGCGCACATGACGCTGACCCACGAGGAAATCGCCCAGGTCATTGGAGCGTCCCGCGAGACAGTCACTCGCCTGTTCTCAGAATTCAAGCGCAGGCAACTGCTCCAGGTCAGCGGCTCCGTGCTTGTCATCCCCAGCAGGGCTGCTCTGGAAAACCTGCTAAACGCTCCGGAGCCAAGGTAGAGAAACTTCGCAATATTCCTGCCGTTGCCGCGTCGGTGCCGCTCGTGCGGCACGTTAGTGATTAAAGAAGAAGACTTCCGGATGCGAATCCGCAGCGATGGAAGAAATCGCGCGAATCTGCGTTGGCGAGACCATGTAGAAGACATACTGAGTGGGAAGGGCAGATGGCGTGACTACTGTGAACGAGCCGCGGCCATTTGAATTGACCACCGTGTAGGTCAGCTTCATTGACAAATTCGACAGCGCGCTGTTGTTCGAGTTCACCTTGTTTATCTTTCCCAGCCACGTGCCGATGCCATCGGAGTTGAACGAGCCCACAAAATTGCTCACCGAAGTCTCTGCGGCTCCGGAGTAATCAAATGCAGGCGGCCCGAAGCTGAAGTATCCGGCGATCGAGCTTGCATCGAAGGGTGGGCCGGATGGGCCGCTGGTCTGCGCTTCCACCAGACCCAAAGAGGCCGCGGGATCTTGTCCGAGGAGAATTCCTTCGTTGGGCGCGGTCAGGTAGATGACGCCCAGTTGCGGGCTCAGCCCGCTGAGAACGACCCGACCGTTGATTGCGACGCTATACGAGCCGCCCGTCGCACTGGCATTTGACACAACCGTCCCGCCATCATTTGTGTCGGTCGTTGCGGAGATGCCGCTCACTCCGTCCGCGCTAAGAAGGCCGGCGAGAACGCTTGCATTGCCTCCGGCGTCCAGGCCTGTCTCGGTCACCACGCTCGGTCCTTTGAGCGAGGTTACGTCAAACGACGGCTGAGTCTGCAGTATCGCTTCTCCGCTGGTCAGCGGATTCGTCGCGCTGACGGGGTCGAGCCCCACGAACAGGACATCAGAAGGCGACGCCATGTAAAACGCGTAGTTGAGCGTCGCGGATGCAAGTCCCGTAAATGTGGCTGTTCCGCGGCCGTTCGGGGCCAGCAGGAATGTTCCCGTGATGCCTGCGAGGTTTGTATTCAGCGTCCCCGCATCATTTATGTCCGCGTTGCCATTTTGGAGAAGGCTGGTGCCATCCGCCTGAATCACGCCACCCAGAGTCACGCGCTTCGCCGAAGAATCCGCGCCAGCAAACCCGAAGACGTACTTGCCGGAGAAATTCTGTGGCGAGAAGGTGGTGAGCGTCTGTTTCCGAAGGATTCCTGTCCCGCGTATGCCCGAAGCGTCTTGCTCGATAACCTGGCCATTTCCGTTGCCGTCCAAAGCGAACTGGTAAGTGAAATTGTTGGATATCGAAGTGGATGTGCACGAAATGCCCGTCGGCAGGCACACACAGGATTTCACCGTCGTGTCGCAGGTGACGGTGACAGTGAAACTGCCACGGCCGTCCGATCCAATCGTGTACTTGCCAAACAGAGAAGCCTGCGGATTCGGCCCGGCCACGCTATTGATATCCGCGAAGCTTTGACTGCGCGGGTTGATGTTGCCCCGCCCATCGGCGAAGAAGTTGGTGGCCATTGCGTAAGCGCCCTTGGAATTGAATCCTTCGAACAGGAACGCATAGTTGCCATTCAGGAGCGGGCTGTTGTTTGTCGAGGACCCAATTGCAATGCTGAGCGGCGCGGGAGGAGTCGTTTGTGGCGAGGACTCCGAGTCGGTTACTTTGACGGAAAAATTCGCGCTCGTCACGGCTGTTGGGATACCAAAAATAATACCAGTGGAAGAATCCAAGCTAAGACCCGAAGGTAGAATCCCGCTCGTGATGGCCCACGTAAACGGTCCCACGCCACCATTTGCATGCAGCGTCGAACTATATGGCGTTGCGCTCAACCCCGGGGGGAGCTGAGTTGTAGCGACTGAGAGCGGCAGAGGAGCACCGACAGCAATCGAGAGGGACGCCATCGCCGTCTGCGTTGGAATGGCGGAGTCCGAAGCGGTCACAGTAAAGGCGGGTGGAGATGAATTCTGCACTGTCGGAATCCCCGAAATTTGGCCAGTGGTGGAATCGAGAGACAACCCTGGTGGCAGCGTACCCGACGTAATGCTCCACGTGATGGGTGCAATTCCGCCGGATGCGGCTAGAGGAAACCCGTACGGGCTGCCAAGGTTCGCGCTAGGCACCTGCAACTGCGTTGTCGCCACCGACAGCGGCGGCGGGGCCTGAATGGTAATCGAATACTGCTGCGTGACCACCACCGGCGGCTGGCCCTGGTCCGTGAGCTGCACGGTAAACGTGGATGTGCCTGCAGCGCCGCTTGGCTTCCCGAATACCGTGCCGTTCGTATTGATGTGAAGTCCCGCAGGCAGGTTCCCCTGTGAGATCGAAAAAATGAGCGGCGCGACGCCTCCGGTGACGTTGACGGGCTGGCTGTAATTCTCGCCGTTTGTTCCGCCTGGCAGTGATGTTGTCAGAATTTGAGGTGAGGGATCGATGGTGATATTCACGCTCGCAGTCCCATGGCTGTTGGCGGTGGATGTTGCAGTCAGCGTTACTTGCAGGGTCTTCGTGACGATTCCGGTGAGTGTTGCCGGTGCCGCGTATGTCACCGAGGTGGGTGTGACGCTGGTCAGCGTGCCGCAGGCGCTTCCCGTGCATGTTGTTCCCGTCAAGGGCGCCAGAGTCCATTTCACTCCCGTGGTCGTTGTGGCGTTGTTCAGCGCGACGAATGCGGTGAAAGGAACGGTCTGCCCCTGATCAATCGTCTGGTTCGTGCTTGGGTTCGTGACGACAACCACTTGCGGACTGCTCCCGCCGCATCCCGCCAGGACCAGGCCGGACATGAAGACAAACTTTGCTGCGGCGAGGTGCCTTCGCCATCTGAAGCCCGCATATTTGTCGCCCGAAATCAATCGCATAGTGATGATGAAATCCATCCTGTCGTCATGGGATGAAAGCGCATTTCAAGCCATTGCTGACCAATCTTCCATTCAAATCAAATTCCGCCTGTGTTCGTTCGCCCTCGCGGAATGCCTGGCAAACTGAAGATCGTCTGTCCCGGCCAACGAGCCGTAGGAGCTTTCCTCTCGCCACAAACCAAACAAGTTGAATAACAAAACGGTCTCGCAGTGTCAACGCGCATCTGTGGCGCGGGTCGGCCGTAAGCCCAAGCATCGCCTCGCCCTCAGACGCGAAGAAGCGCCCATCCTAGGCATGGTGGATGCGCGTAAGCACAGTCACGTTGCCCCTTACCTGACTAAAGGCCACATGAGCTTGCAGCGCGACCGGATATCTGCAATTAGGAGTGTGTCGGCGATGCCTGAGGGAACTCGTGCTCCCATCGCGCCACCACAACCGTCGCCAGGCAGTTGCCAATTACATTTACCGCGGTTCGCACCATGTCCATCAGCGCGTCGATGCCAAAAAGAAGATAGAACGGCTCCATTGGCAAATGAAACGTGGCTGCCGCGGCCAGCACAACCACCAGCGAAGCCCGCGCCACCCCCGCTATTCCTTTGCTGCTCAACAGTAGCATCATCAGCATCACGAATTGCTGTCCAAAGGCTAGGTGGATTCCCGCTGCCTGCGCGATGAAAATTAGCGCGAGCGACTGGTACAGGCTCGAGCCCGCGAGATTGAAGCTGTAGCCCGTCGGCATCACGAAGGCCACGATGGGGCGCGGCACTCCAAACTCCTCCATCCGCTCCATCGCGCTCGGCAGTGCCGCTTCCGAGCTGCTTGTGCCGAACGCGATGGCCGTCGGTTCGGCTATGGCTCGCAAAAAGGTTCTCAGCGGAATGCGAAACATCAAAATGATAGGCAGGAGCACGCCCACGAGGAAAACCACCAGCGAAACGTAAAGCGTCGCCAGCAGTTTCAAGAGCGGCAGCATCACGCCAAGGCCCATTTGGCCCGTCGTGTATGCAATCGCTCCAAACACTCCAAACGGCGCCGCATACATCACCAAATTCGTAAATTTGAACATCACCTCCGAAAGGCTCTCGGCAAACGCCACCATCGGTTTGCGCTTCGGCTCTTTCACCAGCGCCAGCCCCATCCCGAACAGAATGCTGAACACCACAACTTGCAAAATCTGTCCCTCCGCGACCGACTTCGCAATATTGTCGGGAAACACATTGAGGATGAGCTGTGACGCCGTCTGCGTTGGCGCCGAAATTGCCTGCGCCGACGCCTCCGGTGGCAATTTGATCCCCACGCCCGCTTTGCTCACGTTGATGGCGATCAGCCCAATGACCAGCGCGATGGTGGAAACGATCTCGAAGTAGACCAGCGCCTTTACGGCCATCCGGCCCACTTTCTTCAACTCCGCGTGGCCCGCGATCCCGAACACCAGAGTCCCGAAGAGCAGCGGCGCGATGATCACTTTGATCAGCTTCAGGAAAATCAGTCCGAGGATTTGAAACTTCATCGCCGTCGCAGGGGCGTCATGGCCGGTCTCGATCCCCGCGAACAATCCGACGAGAATCCACAGCGTCAGCGAACGGCGAGCTGTGGCATACGCGGCAAGCAGGACAATCGCGGCCCACCGCATGGTTACAAGAACGGGCGAGGCGACGTGCAGGATATTTGCGTGGCCCGCCAGCCCCAGCGCCGCCCCAATCGCGCAGGCAATCAGGAACGCAAACAACAAACGGTTTTCGAACTTCTTCTTCATCTGCGAACCGCAAACACTGGCCGCGAACGTTATGCTTCCCGCGCGAACAAGTCAATGCCGACTATAAGGAACGCAGCGTGATGAAAAATGGTTGCGAGGTAGTGCACTATTGCTCAGGAAAATTTCAGGCCTTCAGGCAACCTTGTCGCTGATTTTCGATTCTTTTCGATGTTATATTCGGGTGCTGTACCGGAACGTATACTTAAGTTTAGGCCATCATCTTGGCTTGACGAATCAATCTTTAGTATAAATTCTAGTTCTATTAGCGGATTCTCCGGCATTCGCCCGCATTTACTTGCGGGAAGGAGGCTTTGCATTGATAGAAGTCAAGGATCTGACTAAGTCCTTCGGTGCGGTCACCGCAGTGGATCACATCTCATTTTCCGTCAACAAAGGTGAAATCCTCGGCTTCCTCGGGCCAAATGGCGCGGGGAAAACGACGACGATGCGCATACTCACCGGTTTTCTTCCCGCTACCGAGGGCACGGCCACCATCGCCGGATTCGATTCCTTCGACGATTCGATGGAAGTGCGCCGGCGCATCGGCTATCTCCCGGAGAATCCCCCCCTCTATTTCGACCTGCGAGTCGGCGCTTATCTGGATTTCGTGGCGCGAATCAAGAATGTGCCTCCGGAAAAACGCGCCGGGCGCGTGGATGCTGCACTGGCAATGGCGAAAATCGAGGACAAGCGCGACGAGATCATCAAGCGTCTCTCCCGCGGCTACAAGCAGCGCGTCGGTCTGGCCCAAGCCTTAATTCACGATCCCGACGTCATTGTCCTCGACGAGCCTACGGTTGGCCTCGACCCTAAGCAAATCATCGAGGTGCGCCACCTGATCAAGGGCTTGGCCGGCAGCCATACGATCATTCTCTCGACGCACATCCTTCCCGAAGTCAGCATGACTTGCGACCGCGTCGTCATCATCAATCACGGAAAAATCGTCGCCGTGGACACGCCCGAGAATCTCACTTTGCAGCTCAAGGGCGGCGGACGCATCCGCGTCGAAGCTCGGGCGCCGGAAAAACCCCTGCGCGATGCCCTATCCCAAATCTCCGGCGTCCGCAATGTGCAAACCGAGCCGCAGGCGTCCTCCGGCCGCGTGGTTGCCATTGTGGAAGCGACGAAAGGCCAGGACCTGCGCAGTCAGATTGCCGCAAAAATCGTCGGTCAGGGCTGGCCGCTCTATGAATTGCGCGGCGTCAGCCTGAGCCTCGAGGAAATTTTCTTGCAACTGACCACCGAAGACGCCGAAAGCAATCCGGCTGCGAAAAACTGAGGAGCGATAGAAATCATGCGAGGTCTTTACGCCATTTACCGCAAAGAGATGAGCCACTATTTTGTCTCTCCTATCGCGTACATTGTCGTGCCGATTTTTCTCGTTCTCAGCGCCGCATTTTTCAATTACATCCTGGGCGGCGTGATGCAGGAGGCGATGGAACAAATGTTCCAGGGCATGCAGGCGGGAGGCGGCGCGCCCAATTTCGATGTGCCCGGTGTGGTTTTGCGCGCGTTCCTCGGCATCCAGGGTTCGATCATTTTGTTCTTATCGCCGCTTCTCGCGATGGGTGTCTATTCCGAGGAGCGGAAGCGCGGCACGATGGAGCTTCTCCTCACCTCGCCCATAACGGAAGGTCAAATCGTTCTCGGCAAATTTTTGGCGTCGCTCAGCCTGCTGGCCCTCATGCTCCTCCCCACCGTCCTCAATGTAATTTTCATGTTTGCCCATAGCGAGCCCGCGCCGCCTTGGCGGCTCATCGCCGGAGGTTACCTGGGAATTCTTTTGCTCGGCGCCTCGCTCCTCGCGATTGGTTCTTTTCTCTCGTCGCTTACGGAAAACCAGATCGTCTCCGGCGTCCTGATTTTGGGCATTTCGCTGCTCTTCTGGGTAATGGACATTTTTGCAGGCCCAGGCAGCGGAGGTTTCTCGTCGGTTCTCCAATACTTGTCCATGTCGCAGCACTACAATCCCTTCTCGCGCGGCGTGATTGACACCACCAGCTTGGTTTTCTTCGGCAGTTGGATTTTCCTGGGGATTTTTCTGACGATGCGTGCGGTCGAATCCATGCGCTGGAGAAGGGCGTGATGCCTCGCTTCGCATGCGGGAAAGGAGAAAAGTAAGCCTCGATGAAATTGGATCGTAAGCAGATGATTGAGCTCGGAGGCGTGCTCGGCCTCGTGCTCTCGGTGGCAGGCTACATTTGGTATACGGCTTCGGAGCAATTCGGCCTTGCCAGCAAGATTTTACTGATTGTCGGCGGCGTCCTCGTCCTTCTTTGGATTATTCTGGATTATCGTGGCATCCTCGCTCATTTTTCGAAGCGCTCTTCCAAGCTCGGCACGAACACTGCGGTTTTGGTCGGGGCCGTGCTGGCCATTCTCGTTTTCTTGAATTATCTCGGCAATCGCCATCACAAGACGTTCGATTTGACCAGCGAGAAGCTCTTCACTCTCTCCGACCAGACGAAAAAAATCGTCAGCGCGCTGAAGACGGACGTGGACCTCTACTGTTTCGACAAATCCTCCAGCCAGCAATTGCGCTCCATTCGCGACCAGATCTCCGAGTATCAGAATCTGAGCCGCCACGTCCATTTCCATGCCGTTGATCCCCAGGAGCAGCCGGAGATGGCTAAGCAGTATGGCGTCACGGTGATGGGCCAGGTGATTGTCGTCAGCGGGCCGCATACACAGCGCCTCGAGGAAACCACCGAGCAGGACATCACCTCCGCGATTCTAAAGGTCACCTCTAGTGAAGTGAAGACCGTCTGCTTCGTCGAAGGTCACGGCGAGAAATCAACGAGCGAAACGGGTGGCCAGGGCTACAGCGGCGTGGCCGCCGAGCTGAAGAAGGAGAATTACCAGTTGAAGTCGGTGAACCTGGTGACTTCGAATGGCGTTCCTTCCGATTGCACTGTCCTCGTCGAAGCGGGGCCGAAGCAGGCGCTCTTCACCCAGGAAGCCCAGATGATCGAGAAATTCCTCGACGGCAGCGGCAAAGTCATGCTCCTGCTCGATCCGGGCGTTGACCCCAAGCTCGACGACGTATTGAACGCTTGGAACACAAATGCGCCCGACAATTACGTGATTGACGCCAGCGGCGTCGGACGCCTGTTCGGCGCCAGCCCTGCGTATCCTCTGGTTCTCGATTACGGCGCCAGCCCCATCACGCGCGATTTCGAGCGCTCCATGACGTTTTTCCCTTTGGCGCGGACCGTGTCGATTTCCGACCACTCGAAAACAGGCACGGATTCAGTCGAGCTTCTGAAAACCTCTGCCGCCAGTTTCACGGTTCCCAAGCTTACCTCCACGGTGAAATTCGATCCTGCCACGGACCAGCGCGGCCCCCTCTCGCTCGGCATTTCGGCGGAAAGAAAATCCGGCAATTCGGACGCGCGCCTGGTCGTGATTGGCAATTCGGGTTTCGCGACAAACCAATGGGCCGGGCAGCAGCGCAACGGGGATTTATTCTTCAACGCTGTCAACTGGCTCTCGGAGGAAGAGAGCCTCATCTCCATCCGGCCCAAATCCGCGACGAACCGCCGCGTCACTCTGACGGCGGCGCAAGTGAAGATTCTGTCGTGGTTCAATTTGGTTATTTTGCCGTTGCTTGTAATCCTCGGCGGAATTCTGATCTGGGTGAAGCGGCGGTAACGGGCCATGAAGAAAAACACTCTGATTGTTGTTTTGATTGCGGCAGCTCTCGGCGCATTCGTCTATTTTTACGATAGCAAGCACGGGGCTGGCCCTCCTTCGGAGGAAGCCTCCTGGAAGCCCGCATTTTCAATACAGGTCGGCGACGTGATTGGCCTCACAGTCGAGAACAAAAGCAACCCGGCAGCAATCGTCTTCACGAGGCAGGGAAGCAGTTGGAAAATCACGCAGCCGGTGGAGACCGCTGCTGACGATACCGCTCTGGCCAGCATCGTCAGCGATCTCGCCTCCGACAAAATTGAGCGTTCCTTCTCTCCCACGGATCCGCTTTCGAAATACGGCCTCGATCCTGCCACGGTCACCATCAATTTCGAGGCCAAAGGTGCCAGGCACATGCTCAAGCTCGGCGACAAGGATTTCTCCAGTTCCCTCGTCTACGCGCAGGTGGACTCGTCGAAGCAGGTCGGCATGATTCCCGCATCCCTGCTCGACGAAACGAATAAGCCGCTGCTACAACTGCGCGATCGTGATGTCCTCGAACTCAACGGCGGGGAGATTTCCGCGCTCGCTCTCAAGAATTCCTCTGGCGATCTCGCACTCTCGAAAGACACTTCCGGCTGGAAAATCACGAAGCCGCATCCTGCGGACGCTGATCAATCGGCCGCCGACGCCCTCGCCTCCTCACTCGATTCCGCGAAGTTCACTGCCGTCGTCAGCGAATCCTCCGCCGATGCAGCAAAAGACGTCGCACAGTATGGTCTCGCACATCCCATCGTTACTCTCGACCTGACCGCCAAGGGCGGCAAGGAATTTCATCTCCTGATCGGGAAGGGAACTGCCAAGGAAACCAAGGACAACTACTACGCCCGCGATACGTCCCGTCCCATGATCTTCCAGGTGGATTCAAGTCTGTACAGCTCACTCGACAAGAAGTTCTTCGACCTGCGCGACAAATCCATTCTCCATTTCGATTCCGCGCAAATTTCCCTCGTCGAAATCAAGAATTCGAATGGCATAATCCAGTGTTCGCAAGGCAAGAATGACCAGTGGACGTTCGTCCAGCCCGTCGCCGACAAAGGGAAGAACATCCAAAGTTGGAAAGTGCTCGACCCGCTGCAGAACGCCCGCGCCACGGCCATTTACGATTCTCCGGCGCCCGCGATTGTCGCCCGCCTCGCCAAGCCCGAAATCCTCGTCACCCTGACGGACAAATCCGGTAAGACGACCACTGTCAGCATCTCGCCGGCCGTAAAGGATTCCGTGTACATACGCACGAGCGCCGGCCCCGCAGTCTACGAGCTGGGCACGCAAATCCTCAAGGACCTGGGTTTCAAGCCCGCGGATCTGCTTCTTTAGTTGGGAATTGGGGGATGAAGCCGCTAGTTACACGGCCTCAATGGCTTCGGCTTCGACCCCTTCGTGGGTGTACCTCGGCCACGCCGCAAGCAGCAGGATTTTCCCTGTAATCGGCGAGATATGGATGTAGTACACATCCGAATGGCTCTCAACTTCATAGAAATCCGGGCGCTTGGGGTCCGCTTCGACGCGAGCTCCGCCCGCCAGCAGTTGACGCAGCGTTTCCACGCTCTCTGTCGAATGATTCCGCGGATTCTCGATGTGCAGTTCGTCCTCGATTTTCATGACCATGGGCCCCTCCCCATTTCCGTCCTCATTTGTATATACGCAGGCGCTCCAGAAAAGTTCCAATTCGTTCGCCTTTTTGCCTCATTTCGTCTCATGTGGCATTAGACGCACGACGCCCGATTTGGTCTCACAATTCGTGAGCCCATATTCCATCCCGCCGGACGCCTTTGGGGTGTCTAACTAAGAGGTAATCAACTAAGAACTTGCGCCCACGCTGGGAAGTTGGGATACTCGCGCGACCTAGGAAAGCCTCTTGAAAAAGAAAAGCAAATCCAAACGCAAACGGGGAAGCGCGCGGTTCCGCAGCGATCGTCGGAGGAAGCACCGTCACTGGCAGGTCACCGTCTATTACGCTGACGGCGAGAAGTTCGCTCGCGTTTATATTGACCGCGAGAAGGCTTCCAGCTTTGCTGAACGCCAGAAAAGATCTCCGGTCGTGAAGGCTACCCGCATCCTCGAAGTGGATTAACACTCCGCTTCCCAGCCCTGAGCTCGGGTTCGGCTTGCCTGCGCGGCCTGCCGCGCCTCCGAGCGGAGGTGCGCCCGGGCGCCCTTGCCCGCCCTTCGCCTGCATGTTATAAAGAGAAAGCTCGCTGTTTGCTGGTCTGAGCGGCCGTAGTATAGGGGTAGTACGACAGCTTGCCAAGCTGTAGGCGGGGGTTCGAGTCCCCTCGGCCGCTCCATTTTCGCTTCATCTTCTAGTCTTCCCGCGGAATATTGTGTGCGCTTTTCTCACGCGCCCGTAGCTCAGTTGGATAGAGCATCTGCCTTCGAAGCAGAGGGTCGGGGGTTCGAACCCCTCCGGGCGCGCCACTTCATTCTGGTTTCAATGATTTGTGCGAGCGCCGCCCTTGTCCGGTCGTCTGGCCTTGCAGCAAGCGCTCGCGCAATCTGAAGCACGCACCGGCGGCGTGCAACCAGCAATCTCCCGCCAGCCTGCAGCTACATCTTCAATGGTTCCAGCCATGGTCTTGCGCCGAGGCGGTTCAAGCAGAGCTGAACGCAAAAAAACGCTTGACTCTGGACTACACTCCAGAGTGTATCTTCTAAGAAGGAGTCAAGACCATGCAAATTGGTGTCGTGGCAAAAAGGGTCAGTCTGAGCGTTGACGCGATTCGTTTTTACGAGCGCAATTCGCTGCTCCCCAGGCCTCCAAGGACGCCCGGAGGCTTCCGCCAGTACGAGGAAAGCGATGTTGAAACTCTGGCTTTCATCCGCCGCGTGCAGGGGCTGGGATTCAAACTGAGTGAGATCCGCGGTCTCTTGAACCTGCGAGGAAGCCGTTTGCAACCGTGCGCGCCGGTGCGTCGCCGTCTGGAAGAAAAACTGGCTGATGTGCACGGGAAGATTGCTGACCTTGAGCGGTTGGAGCGCGAGTTGCGTCTGGCGCTGCACAGTTGCAACAAGGAATTGCGCAAGCGTGCGGCTCATTGTCCGATTTTGAGTGATGGAAGCTCGCGAAAGCCGGACGGTGCCAAATGAAGGTTGAAGTCTTGTATGTGGCGGATTGCCCGTCTCACCTCGGAGCGGTAAAGCTCGTCAGGGAGGTTCTGGCTGCACAAGGCGTGACGGCTGAGATTCACGAGGTGCTCGTCGCGGACCAGCGGATGGCTAGCGAACTCAGATTCCTTGGCTCTCCGACCATTCGAATCAACGGACGAGACGTAGCTGGAGAGCCGCAGGAAATCCAGGGCTTCGCGCTGAGTTGCCGTTTGTATGCTGGATCGAAAAATGTCGGTCTTCCGCCTGCGGAAATGATTCATCATGCAGTCGTCGAAGCCCGGCGAGGAGGAAGGCCGTGAAACAAGGAACTGGCATATTCGCATCATTGGCAGCGGTTTTGAGCTCTTTCGTCACGATGGCTTGTTGTTTACCGCTAGGATTCGCCGCCGCTCTGGGCGCTGGCGCTGCCAGCGCTTTCTTCACGACCTTGCGGTTCTGGTTTTTGGGGCTCTCGATCGTGCTCATCGGGATCGGTTTCTGGACACAACGCCGCGCGAAACGATGCGCAATCCGGGGCAGATGGGTCGGGAATGTGTTTCTGTGGGCAGCGGTCGTCGTGGTCGTGGGAATGATTCTCTTCCCGCAGCAGATTGCGGAGTTGCTCGCCTACTTGCCCGCGAGGAGCGGTCGATGAAGAAGAGGCTGATCATCATCGCCATAATGGCGCTCATCCTGGTAGCAGCAATCTTCTATCTTTGGGCGCCCGGTTCCGCGCCGCCGAATCAGAAGCCGCTTCTGACACTTTCGTCCGCGAATCTTGATGCATTTCAAGCCGCGTTTGATGCGGATGCTGATGTGACCCGTCTGGTTTTGCTGCTTTCTCCGACGTGACCATTGTGCCTGCGGGGGTCCTCCGCAGCTCAGCAGCTTCTTGCACAACATCCGGAGTGGAAACTGTCCATATTCGTTGTTTGGGAACCAATCCTCCCTACGGATTGGAGATCGCCAACCAGCGGCACTTTGGGCAGAATCTCGGATGCTCGCGCGCGGCAGTTCTGGGATCCGAAACATCTGATCTCGGGTGAATTGGCGAAATTGGCCGCCCAAATGAGTTCCGCGCCGAAGGTCGGCCGTGGCGAGAGATTCTATTGGGATATGGCGATCGTGTTTGCGCCGCATGCAAGATGGGAGAATGTTCCCCCAGCCCCGTCATTTTGGCGGGACCCGGTCTATCGCGTGATTCCCGGTCTTGAAACGGCACTGGACAAGGCTGTCCATCAAACGCCATAGAGAGGAATGAAGGGAAGCTATGTACGCCAGTTGCAGGACGTAGTAGGAATCGATTTAGCCTGGGAGGAAAGTTCCATGCGAATTGTATATCCAGTTTTGCCAGTTGCTGTTGGACTCTTGATGCTGGGATGGGCCGGCCCGTCGCGCGCTCAAGATTGTGATCAGGAATGTGCGAGGGCGCCGCATCCCAAGACAGTGCCAGCGATTTGTACGAAGCCGGCGGATTCCAAGACAAGACCAGTCACAGGCGTGGAAGCGATGCCTGCGACGACCACGGATGCGGTGCGAGACGAGTTCAACGCATCGAGTGACAAAATCCGCATCGTCGCCCTGCTCTCGCCGATGTGTCCGGGATGCCAGTCCGGCCATGCCGTAGTGGGCCGGATTTTGCGGAAATTCTCCTCTCCTGAACTGCAAGCCATACTGGTGTGGGAACCGATGCGGGGCGACGACAGCCCCGAGGCTGCGACCGAGCAGGCTGGGCAGGTTCGTGACGCCCGCATCTGGCAGGGGTGGAACGGAAACAAGAACGTCGGCGATCTTTTGGGGAAGACCCTCGATATACACGACATCGCCTGGGACGTTTATCTAATCTACAAGCCAGGAATCAAGTGGGAAGGCCAGGAGCCGCCGCGCCCGACATTCTGGATGCATCAGTTAGAGGGCTTGGATCCCAAGCTGCTTCTCTGCGTCGACCCAACACGGCTTAGCGCAGAAGTAGCGAAGTTGCTCGACCACTCCAAGGAGGGTCCGCATGGAGACTAATGAATCCAATTTCCCGGTTTCAGCGGCGTCCTGTCACACGACTGATTGGCTGTGCAGTGGCAAGGGTCTGTTGCTTTGGTGTCTGCCAACCCTTGCGCTGATCGTCGGTGGCTCATCGTCGACCATGCGTCCTTGGCTTTGGGTTCCAGCGCTCCTCGTCATGGGAATTGCATGCCTGGCAAACGCAGCGCGATGTGGAAGAGTGCATTGCTACTTCACGGGCCCGTTGTACGTTCTCGCTGCGGCGTATGTTGTGCTCGCTGAGTTTCATCTCGTTCCAATGAATCCGAACGGATTCTTGGGCGCGGTCCTGCTTCTGACGTTGCTTGCCTGTCTGGCTGAATTTCCGCTGGGTAAGTACAGGAAGCCATAAAGCTATCGCGGTTTCGCGAACTCACCGTAAGGCCCGGCGGAAGGTCGAAGAGGTTGTCTGTGTATCGCAGTCCAGTCCAAAGACCGCATGAGAATCGCGCCTCCTCGCAAGCGAAGCCAGAAGCGGCACTTCAAGTCTTATTCTGCGCACATTCTATGCAATGCGTTTGGAGTCCCCGCTGCGGCGGTCTCCGGGCGCGCCATCTGCCCAGCCTGACTGTCGAGACCCACCATGCTGTTATTCGTGAATCTTTGTGCCCCTACAAGATGACATTCAATTAGAATGTTGACCGCCCGTTGCGGGAAAATTCGACCTGGAGGCACACATTGCGATTCTTTGCAGTTCCTGTTCTCGCGATCTGTGGTTTGACTCTGTGTCCCACAACGTACGGCCAATCTCACATGCCGCAGGGATTCTCGCAGTGCTCGGAGCCCGGCCTGCATGTTGTGGCTTGGTGTGGCACGGTGACGGTTCCGGAAAACCGCCAGACTCGCGAGGGCCGGACCATTGCGTTGACCGTGGCCATCCTTCCGGCCGTCGGCTCTCACAGCGAGCCCGACCCCGTATTTTGGATCGAGGGCGGTCCAGGCGATTCGGCCATCGACGACGTAACCTTTTGGCAGGATTCTCCCTTGCGGTCGGAACGCGATCTCGTTTATGTCGATGTGCGGGGAACCGGGCGGTCTAATCCCCTCAATTGCCATTTGTTCGGCCGAACCACGTCTGGCTACCAGCAATTTTTGGGTCCCGACATGTTCCCGAAGGAGGGAGTTCGTCGTTGTGCGGAGACGCTGGAACGCGTTGCAGACCTGCGATTTTACACGACGTCCGTCATGATGGATGATCTCGACGACGTGCGCGCTGCCCTTGGATATGATCGCATCAACGTCGTTGGACTATCGGGTGGAACGCACTCGGCGCTTGTCTACCTGCAAGGCCACTCTGACCACGTTCGTTCAATCATCCTTAATGGGGTCGTCGCTCCACACCATATATCGTCCGCGGGCTTCGCGCGCTACGCCCAGGACGCCTTTGACGGCCTGGCTCGCGAATGCGCATCTGATCGCGCCTGTCACGACCGGTTCCCAGATGTCCAAGGCGACGCGAAGAAAGTCCTGGCGGCGGCGGACGCAGGCGATGCAAAAGCCGACATACCCGATCCCTCCACTGGCAAACCGGTTCGACTCGTCCTCAACCAGGGCGTTGTTGCTGGAACCATGCGAAACCTGCTCTATACGCCGAGTGACGCGTCCGATTTGCCGGTTCTTCTTCACGCTGCGGCTCAGGGAAACTATGCGCCGATTGCTGAGGTGGCGCTTTCGCGCCGTCTCGGTGATGGGGCGGGCTTTGCGGTCGGTGTTTATTTTTCGGTCGTGTGCGCGGAAGACTCACCCTGGCTGAATGTCGCCCAGGAAGAAAGAGCCGCCGAGGGAACCTTTCTTGGGCCATCCAGGGTCCGTCAGGAGGCTGAAGCATGCTCCGTGTGGCCTGCGAAACCTGCGCCCGATGATTCTAATCGGAAGCTCTCCCGCAATGTACCCATCTTAATGATTTCGGGCCAGTTGGATCCTGTCGCTCCCGCTTCCGGCGCCGACCATGTCGCCCGCGACTTTCCCAACAGTCTCCGCGTGGTCGTCCCAAGCGGAGGCCACTGCGCCGGAGACGGGCTCGTCGGCTTCGATTGTATAGACCGCCTGCAGTTTGACTTCATCAATCGCGGTTCGGTCGCAGGGCTGGATACTGCCTGCATGAAATCTATCCATCGCCGCGCGTTCTCGATGAAGATACAGTCTTCCAATTTTACCGGCCTGGACCGAGGTGTGGCTCAGCAGCTCATCGGCACCTACGTCAATTCCGCTGGCGGAAAGGGCGCCGTGGTGAAGCTGGAAAATGGCGCGTTGCGAATCGTGTTTGACGACGGCGAAACGCTTCGGCTCCTGCCGCTGTCTAATACTACCTTCCGGGTCTGGGGCTTGCCGACTCGGCTTGTGAGCTTTCAGTTCAGTCAAGGCAAAGAAGCCGGCTTCACCATTGATCGCGGAGGAGCCCGGGAGTTTACTCTTGTGCGCGTTTCGAATTAGTCGCCGCAGTTTTTGAAATTTGGTTACAGAGGGCGACCGTTCGCCCGCTGAGTTAGAACAATGGAGAAAAATATGAGGCGAGTCGCTGTTCTTGTGTGTATGGCATTGCTGGCTGTATGCATAGCATCGCTGACTACGTTTGCTGCGGCGTCCTCGCCGCAACTCGGGCTCAATTTGACCAGCTGCACAATGGGCTCGAAGAAAGTGCCCGCGCGTTGCGGAACATTCACGGTGTATGAAGACCGCGCCGCGGCGTCGGGGCGAACCGTGGCGATTCCCCTGGTGGTGATACCTGCTGAACATCCCATGCACCAGGCGATTTTTTGGAATCCTGGCGGCCCAGGGGGAGGCGCGGTCGACGCTGCGGGCGTCATTGCCGATGGCTCCACCGCGAAAGAGTTGATGAACTTGCATGAGCGCTACGACATCGTGCTCGCCAACAATCGCGGAGTCGGCGGAGCCAATGCGCAGCATTGTGACCTTTACCCGCCGGCTCATCCTGAATACTATTTTCTGCAAAACTGGCCTGACGCGTTGCTCCAGGCATGTCACGACCGGCTGGCCGCCAGCGCGAATCTCAGCCTCTATAGTTCAAGCATCAGCGCCGAGGATCTCGACGATATGCGCGCGGCGCTTGGGTATCCCAAAATTGTGCTCGATGGTGACTCCTATGGCTCATATTTCTTTTTTGTCTATATGCGCCAACATCCCGAGCGCGTGGAAAGCGCCGTTCTGGAGGGTGTGGCTCCGCCATCGTTTCTGAAGATTCCGCTGGAGGACGCAGCCGGCTCGGAACTTGCCATGGAACAGCTTGTTGCAGCTTGCCAGCAGGACGCCCAGTGTGAAGCGCATTTCCCTGAGTTCAAGGAACATTTCGCTGCTGTTGCCCATCGATTCGATGCGGGCCCTGTGAAGGTGCGCATAGAGAACGCGGCCACCAAACAGCTCGAAGATGTATTGCTTGCAAAAGAAGTCTTTGCCGATCGTCTTCGCCAGGCTCTCTATACTGCGGAGCCGGCTGCCTTCGTTCCCTTCATCATGGAGCGCGCGTATCGGGGAGATTACGTTCCGCTCGGTCATTTGATCGAGACCGTGACGCAAGGGTTGGGGAACGCGCTTGACCTGGGGCTGAACCTATCGGTGACGTGCGCCGAAGATATTCCATTCATCACGGAAGATGCCATACGCCGCACCAGTGCAGGCTCGTTCGAGGGGGATGCTCGCGTTCGCGCGCAGCAGCGCGCCTGTAAAATCTGGAACGTTCAGCCGGTTCCAGCCAGCTTCAATCAACCCGTGCGCAGCACCGCTCCGGTTCTGATGATATCGGGCACCAATGATCCGGCGACGCCGCCGGAGCATGCGACGCGTGAACTGCGGTATCTTCCGAACGGCAAGCAGATCCTGGTGAAAGGCGCATCCCATGGAGATGATACTCCCTGCACCGATCGCTTGAAGGTGGAGTTCGTGCTGGCGGGCAGTGTGCGTCACTTGAATGCGTCTTGCACTGCTTCGTTTCACCGGCCGCCGTTCGTAACATCCATGGCCGACTTCTCGAAGGCTTTTAATTAACCGTCCCGTTGAAGAAGGCAAAATGACATTTCTCTCGCGCGAGGCAACAAATATGAACCGTATGAAAATGCTTCTGGCGATTCCGGCGGCGCTGCTTTGTGCAATGGCGGCACTAGCGCAAACTGCGCGGGAGAATCCTGATGCGAAAAGCGTGGTGACGGCGGTGCGCGCTTATCGTGTCGCGCACGAGCCGCAAATCATCGGCGAATTCGTCAGCCTCCTCTCAATTCCCAATGTTGCGTCGGATGCCGCGAACATCGGGCGCAACGCGACGCTGATTCAAACGATGCTCGAGTCCCGCGGCTTCAAGGTGAAAGAGTTGCCCACCGCCGAAGGGCGCGGCCCGGTGGTCTTTGGCGAGCTCGATGCGCCGGGCGCGAAGCACACGATTCTTTTTTATGCGCACTACGACGGCCAGCCAGTCGAGCCCTCGGGATGGATCGGCACCAAGCCGTTTGTGCCGGCGCTACGCACCGGTTCGATTGACGCCGGAGGAAACCTGATTCCTTTCCCGGATCAGCCCGGGAGTTACAACGACAATTGGCGGATTTACGCGCGCTCGGCTGGCGACGACAAAGCCCCCATCATCGGCCTGCTTGCCGCCATTGACGCCCTGCGCGCAAGCAACATTCCCTTGACCGTGAATCTGAAGGTGATTTTCGAAGGCGAGGAAGAGGACGGCTCGACCCACTTGGAGCCAACTGTCAACGCGCACAAGGATCTTTTTACGGGCGACGCTCTCATCACCGCGGATGGCCCTGTCGATCAAAGCGGTCGGCCGCTCGTCTTCTTCGGTAATCGCGGCGTTGTTTCCGTGCGCATCACCGTTTTTGGGCCGCTCCATCCGTTGCATAGCGGGCACTATGGCAACTGGGCCCCCAATCCGGCCATGCGTCTCGCGCAATTGCTCGCGACAATGAAGGATGCCGACGGACGCGTTTTGATTCCTGGTTTTTATGACAACGTCGTCCCGCTTGGCCCTGCGGAACGCAAAGCCATTGCCGAGGCTCCCGACAACGATGCCCAGCTTCTGCGTGCCTTCGGCTTGGCCTCTCCTGACGGCGGCGGCAAGAAGCTCCTCGAGTTACTGAATGAGCCCTCGCTCAATATCGACGGCATCGGGAGCGGCTGGACGGGCGCGCAAGCGAAAACGATTATTCCGGATACCGCGACGGCTTCACTCGACATGCGTCTCGTGAAGAACGCTGGCCCTGGCCAGGAATTCGATCGGCTGGTTGCGCACATTCGCGCCCAGGGCTATTACGTGACGGATCGCGAACCGACTATGGAGGAACGCGCGAAGTATCCGCGCATTGCCGAAGTCACGCGCGACAGCGGCTACCCGGCCACGCGGACGCCGATGGATCTCCCTGTCTCGCTGGCGCTAATGCACGTGGTGGACGAAGCTGCGGGAGAGCCCGCCGTGAAGCTGCCTCTGATTGGCGGCAGCGTCCCCATGTACATCTTCGGCAACATGAATTTGCCGGTCATTGGCGTGCCCATCGCCAATTTCGACGACAATCAGCATAGCCCCAATGAAAATCTCCGAGTGGGAAACCTCTGGCGAGGAATGGAGATCTACGCCGCGATTCTGGCCGATTTGCGCTTTGCAGACGGACTGCAAACACCGTAAGGAGGTTTAAGTCGATCGCTGACAGATTCATAAACTCGATGACATGGCTTCAAACCAATGAATTTGAATGATCGCCATCCGATGCGCAACAGTCATCGCGCCGGGAGGGATTCATAGATGCGTGTCACACGGATTTTTCAGGTCAGACGGCCTCATCCTTCTTCTATTATCCGGGTCCAGGAAAAGTCAGAGCGAGGCGTTACGGATCATATGAAAAAATATGTTTCCCTCTTGCTGTTCGCGCTGTTTGCAATCCCCGTTTATGCACAAGATTCGCAATTAATCCCACGCGAAATCCTGTTTAGCTCTCCTGCGAAAGAATCTCCCCAACTCTCGCCAGACGGAGCCCGATTGGCCTTTCTTGCGCCCAACGGCAAGGGCGTTCCAAACATCTGGATTAAGACGCTGGGGAAAGATGACGATACCGCCGTTACTGAGGAAAATCATCGAGGCATACAGTTCTACCGCTGGGCGGAAGATGGACGGCACATGCTCTACGAGCAGGATAGCGACGGCGATGAAAACGACCACGTTTATTCGGTCGATTTGAACACGAAGCACATTCGCGACCTCACGCCCTTTCTCGGCGTAAAAGCCATGGGCTTGCTCACGAGCCTCCATTCTCCGATTGAGATACTCGTGGGACTCAACCTGCGGGACCCGCACGTATTCGACGTGTATCGCGTGAATCTGGTCAGCGGAGCGGTCGTGTTGGACACTCGCAATCCTGGCGATGTGCTCAGTTGGACCGTCGATCCGGAATTCGTGATTCGCGGGGCCACGGCCTTCGACCCTAAAACGGGAGCGACGATTGTCAGAGTGCGGGACAGCATGAAGCAGCCGTGGCGGGACATCGTCACGTGGCCTTTCGAGGACAGCCTGATGTTTGGGCAGGTCAATGGCGGATCGGTCATCGTTGATTTCTCGGCGGATGGCCAATCGCTTTACATTGTTTCGGCTTCGCATTCGGATACGGGACGGCTCGTGCGAGTGGATGCGCGCACCGGGAAGAAATTGGATGTGCTTGCAGCAGACGCGCAGAGCGACGTGGTCCCGGATATGGACCTGCTTAGCGACAATTACCGGCCACTGGTGCTGAGCAATCCGGCGACACACCAAATCCAGGCGGTCGCATTCGATTACTTGCAATGGGAGTGGAAGATCATCGATCCGGCCATACGCGAAGATTTCGAAATCTTGCAAAAAGAGTGCCCCGGCTTTCTTCGCGTAATCAGCAGAGACAACTCCGATTCCAAATGGATCGTGGCGCAAACTGCCGCCGATGCTCCGGAGCGCTTTTATCTGTATGACCGAAAGGAAAAGACAGCGCAGTTCCTGTTTGCTGATAATCCTGAGATTTTGAAATACCAATTGGCGAAGACAAAACCTGTGGTGATCACGGCGCGGGATGGATTGAACCTGGTCAGCTATCTGACGCTTCCGCTTCACGCGGAGTCAAAGCCTTTTCCGATGGTGCTGTTTCCGCATGGCGGTCCGTGGTGGCGAGATGATTTGGGATCCAATTGGAGCTATGACCCTGTCGTGCAGTTCCTCGCGAATCGCGGCTATGCGGTGTTACAGGTGAATTTTCGTGGCTCGACTGGCTTCGGCAAAAAATTTCTGAATGCTGGAAACCATCAGTATGGTTTAGGGATGCAGGATGACCTGACCGACGGCGTAAAGTGGGCGATTCGCGAAGGTGTTGCCGATCCCAAACGCATAGCAATCATGGGGTTTTCGGGCGGAGGTTATGCAACTCTGCGCGGACTCACCAAGACACCCGAATTGTATGCTTGCGGAGCAGATATAGTCGGCGAAGCAGACGTCAAGGTGGACTTGCTAACTATGCCGTCGTGGTGGGCGCCCGTAAAAACTCGTTGGATTCGGCGTTTGGGAGACGTGGAGCATGACGACGCGCTGAACCGGGAGATTTCACCTCTCTACGAAGCCGACCGAGTTCGCGCCCCTGTTCTGGTCGCCAATGGCGGGAATGATCCGCGAGTCAACGTCGAACCAACAGAGAAGATGGTGGCTGCACTGCGCGAGAGGAAAGTGCCCGTTACGTTCGTTGTTTATCCTGACGAGGGACATGGTTTCTCGCGGGCGGAAAACAACATGGATTTGTATGGCCGCATAGACGATTTTCTTGCCAACTGTCTTGGTGGCCGCAGCGAGCCGTGGAAGCCGGTAGCCGGCTCAACAGCCGAACTCAAATAGAAGGCTAAGAAAGAAAATGACGTGAATCGTCGCTCCTGGGGGGATACGTGGATGCAGTTCGCGGAGGGAATCTCGCTGTGTCAGGGCACGACTTAAACCGTGCCATGAGGACTCATTCCTTAGACAAATTTCCACAATTTCCTTGACAGCTTACTATATCTTGTAGTATATTACCTCCGTGATTATGCAACGCAGTTTCGCAATCCCGAACCCGCTTCCCCGAGGGCCCCGGTGGAGTTTGCCCGTCGGTTAGCCTCTCACCCAGGCCCATCCCAGGCCGTTCCAGACCAAGAATCGCGCCAAAATCTGAAATTTCTAATCGAAAATGACATGCGCAGTCGCGAAAAGCCATGTCATTGCAAACAAAGCACTTATCAAATTCTAATCGAAAATGAATTTCAATTACGTACGCCATACGAAATCGCCAAACTTCCTTGCCTCTCTGCGTCCTTGCCTCTGTGCATCGCTGCATTCTTTCCAAACCTTGTTTGTCTCCTTCCGCGCGCCGTGCTAAAGTCTCGCCCTGCCCGGACCCTCATGCTCGCATATCTTTGCGGACCGATAGAATTCGCCGATGGCGGCGGAAAGCTCTGGCGCCAGAAGCTTGCGCCTTTCCTCCGCGACCAACTCGGCCATCGCGTCTACGACCCTGCCCAGGACGAGAAGAAAAACCTGACCGACGAGGAAGTGGCGCATTTCCGCGAGTGGAAGCAGACCGATCTCGAACGCTTTCGCCGGGTCGTCCGCAAAATCATCCATTTCGATCTCGACCTCATCGAAAACAAGGCCGACTACGTAATCTGTTTTTGGGGCGACACTGATGGCCAGAGTGGAGGCACTCCCGCGGAGCTTACCGTGGCTTACCGCAAGGGCATTCCCGTATATCTGGTCACTCCGCTTCCTCTCACTCAAATCAGCGGCTGGATGCTGGCCTGCTCCGATCAGGTTTTCGCTTCCGTCGAAGATTTGAAGATTTTTCTCAGCTCCCGCTTTGGCCGCGAGAAGCAGAATCAGCTCTGGAAGGAATGATGTCTGCAGGAAGCCGTTTCTGAGGCCGGTGCCGTGAAAAAAATTATTGTGGCTGTCGGCAGCACGCGCCGGCCAAAACTCAATGCCGTTTGGGAAGCTGTTTCCGTCTTTGGCCCCACGCTTGATCCCAATGCGCAGTTTGAAGTCATCGGCGCCGAAGCAGAAAGCGGAGTCCGTCATACTCCCCTTTCTAGCGCCGACATCATGGCCGGAGCTCGTAATCGCGCCGAAGCTATTGCGAAGCAGGCGCGCGAAAGCAATCAACCTTGGCAGTATTTCGTCGGCCTTGAAGGTGGCCTCGACGTCGTGACCGTCGCCGGCGAGCGCCGCGTATTTCTCGAGAATTGGGCTTACGCCGCCGACCAGGGTGGCCGCGGCTCCTATGGCCAGTCCGGCAGCTTGCTTCTGCCGGAAGAATTGGCGCGGCAAGTTGTGGATGAAGGCGTTGAGCTTGGAGTGGCAATAGATGCGTTCGCGGGAGGCCATGGCATTCGCGACGCACAGGGGGCTTGGGGAGTCCTTACTCGCAACATGATCACGCGCCAGGACGCGTTCCGCACTGCCGTCATCAATGCCTTCGCGCCATTCTTCAACGCTGCGCTTTATATTTGACGCGGGCACGAATTTTGTTTGCGAGATGCTGGTGTTCCGCGCAGCCGACAACGGAGAGCGGCTGCTTGAGCGGCTGCGCCTGGATTCGCCGCCGAAGCTCTTCGATGCGCGAGTGGCTCGCATCCCATTCATCCTGTGGAAACACATGATTCTCAACTGCCGCTGCGACCTTTTGCAGCGCTGGAGCAACAGCGGACCACTCGTGGCACAGCAAAGTCATGTCTGCACCAGCCGAGAACGTAGCAACCGTCGCATCTCCCGGCGCCAAGCGTTCCCGAATCGCGCCCATGCCCAAATCGTCTGCGAGGACAACCCTGTCGAATCGCATTTCCTTGCGCAACAGCTCCGTAAGAATCTGTCGCGAGAGTGTGGCTGGTTTTTTGGCGTCAATCTGCGGCAACAGGATGTGCGCCGTCATCACCATCGGAACATTTTCCTCGAATACTCGCGCGAATGGAACGAGTTCCACTTTTCTCAGTCGCTCGATTGCACCGTCGAACACGGGCAGTGATTCATGTGGATCCACTTTTGTGTCGCCATGCCCCGGGAAGTGTTTGGCGCACGCAAGGATTCCTTCCCCCGCGAGGCCACGCGCAAATGCCGCCCCGAGTTCTCCCGCTCGCCGCGGATCTGCTCCGTAGGTACGGTCCGAAGTGACCGGGCTTCCCGGCTGGAGATGTAAGTCAAGCATTGGCGCAAAGTCGAGATTGCATCCGACTGCGGCAAGTTCGCGCGCGATACCGCGTGCAACGCCTTCGACCGCGGCTGGATCATCAAGATGACCAAGTTCATCAGCTGAGGGCCATCGGGTGAAAGGTGGCGCCAGAGCAAAGCGCCTGCCCCCTTCTTGGTCGATGCCGACCAGTACAGGTTGTCCCGCCGCGGCCCGTATTTCCTCTGTCAGCTGGAGCAGCGCTACCGGGCCGGAGAAATTTCTCGTGAAGACAATAACCCCTGCCAGCCCGTCCGCGAGATATGCTTTCAGTTCCTCGGAGACTCCGCTGCCGGGGAAACCGAGGATAAATTTTTCCAAGACTCGGCGTGGAATTGGAGTGCCAGTTTTCATCTGTTAAGATTCGTGCTGCGCTCTTGCACGAGCGGCCGCTAGATTAACTGGAGGGGAAAGGCGAAACAAGGTGCGGATTGAAGCGCGTGCTCCGACGAGAATCGACCATGCGGGCGGCACACTCGATATCTGGCCGCTCTACCTCTTTCACGATGGCGCGATGACCGTGAATTGCGCCATCACGCGCTATGCACGATGCACGATCGAAACACACGCAGAGAAGAAGTCGATTCACCTCATTTCGCGCGATACGCGCCGTGAAGAGCTTTTTCCTTCTATGAGGGATCTTCGCGAGGCAAACAAGTATCGCCTCCCTCTGCTCGCGCTTCTCGCGCGCCATTTCAATCCTCGCACTGGATTCGCGCTGACGACGGATTCCGAAGCGCCCGCGGGCGCCGGAATTGGCGGCTCCAGCGCCATGGCTGTGGCGATTTGCGGCGCTCTCGACCGCCTGACGAACGCGAATTTGAGCCAAGAAGACTGGATTCACATTAGCCGCGATATCGAAGCGATAGTGATTCGCGTGCCGACGGGCACACAGGACCACTATCCCCCGGCTTTTGGAGGGGTGAGCGCGATTCGGCTTGAAGCGGGCGGAGAGCGGCGGGAGGCATTGCGTGTAAATCCCGACGAACTCGAGCGGCGGCTGGTGCTCTGCTACACGGGAAAACCGCGGCAATCGGGAATCAATAACTGGAAAGTTTTTGAAGCGCATATCAACGGCGATAGAAAGGTTTTCAGAAATTTTGAGGTCATTGCGGAAGTTGCAAAGGCGATGCGCGTCGCATTGGAGCGCGGCGATTGGAAGGAGACAGGCCGATTGATGCGCGAGGAATGGGCCTTCCGGCGAAAGAATTTGCCGACAATTTCCGCGCTGACGATTGACCGTATCATCCAGAGCTCGCGCCGCGCGGGCGGCCTTGCCGGAAAAGTTTGCGGGGCTGGCGGAGGCGGCTGCGTAACTCTGCTTATCGAGCCGGATGCCCGGGGGCGCGTAGAGGCCGCCGTCGAAGCAGCAGGCGGGCAGTTGCTTCCGATGAAGATTGACCGTTCGGGTGTGTGCGTTGAGGTGAAATAGCGAATCGCGAAGCGGCCTCTCATTTGTTCCCGCGATTGATCGTCAATAGGATAGAAGCTGCCTCAGCCAGGCGCCGGGTCCAGGTTGGATCAAATGCAAGGATTTTTCCCCGGCAGCTGAAATCTGGCTTACAATAGTTCCAAGGCAATGTTCCGGGTACCCATCATCGCGGCCGCGCTTTTGCTCCTCGGCTCAGGTGACGTTCCATGGATATACTCACTCCGGCCGCAACCTGTTTTGCCTGGTCAGATGTCCTTTCCGGCGCTTGCCTCTCCTCCCGACATCTTTTTGGAGATTGCCGAGCAGAGCACGCAAAAATCCACGGAGTTGCAATCAGCAACCCGTCTGAATCTTGTCCGCTACGTGGATGGAGAATACGCCAAAGCGATCCTGCCTCTTCCTTCCCAGAAGAGCGGCTTCCGTTACAAGCCCGGCGAGCCGGTGAACCAAAAAGAATTGCACCAAGCGTTAGTGCATGGATCCGCTGCGAATCCGGGCGACCGAATCCAGATCACCGAGCTCGACTTTCATGCCAAGGAAATCCTCATCAGCATCAACGGAGGAACGAAGGGCCATTTCAATTGGAGAAAGCATTTGCAGATAGGCATAGGGCCGATACAACCTGTCCAGACGGCTTCCGATCGGCCCGGCAAGGCGCGTTCCGGCGCTGAACTCGTCCTCGATTTCGGGGGTCCCGTGCCGGATTTGAGCCCGGATGAATTGAAGCGCGATCTCTCGCCCTTCCTTGATTTTTCCGGCGAGCATTCGGCCGCTGTGAATTGGGTGGACACGCTGCCGCCGCAGTTCCAGCAAGCAATCAAAGACCATAAGGCGATTGAAGGCATGAATCACGACATGGTGACAGCTGCGATGGGCCGGCCGGACCAGAAATTCCGGGAGCGCAATGAAAACGGGAAGGAAAGGGAAGATTGGATTTATGGCAATCCGCCTTCGAAAACGACCGAGGTGGTTTTTGCCGGAGACACAGTTATCCAGGTTCAAGTGTACAATTAGACTGCGTTGACTTTTTCCCCTTCGCGCCCTAGCATCTGGCGTCGGTTTGCCTCTTGTGGAATCAAAGCAATAGTAAAGCGAACCCTTCCACGCGTGGAGGGATTATGCCAGTTAAAGTCGCCATCAACGGCTTTGGCCGCATCGGGCGAAATATTTTTCGCACGGCGCTCGGCGATTCCTCAATCGAGTTTGTCGCCCTCAACGACCTCACAGACGCCAAAACGTTAGCTCACCTTTTGAAATATGATTCCATCTTGGGCAATTTGCCGAATCGGGTTACGGCCACGGACGACGCAATTCATGTGGACGGCCGCCCGATTCGCGTGTTCCGGGTCAAGTCCCTCGATGAGCTGGATTGGGCCTCTGTGGGCGCAGAGATTGTCGTGGAATCCGCGGGCGTATTCAACAAGGGTCCCGAGGCGCGCAAACACCTTCGCGGGCCAGTGAAGAGAGTGCTCATTACGGCTCCCGCGACGGATCCCGACTGCACCATCGTTCTCGGAGTGAACGAGAAGACGTACGATCCCGCGAAGCATCGCGTGGTTTCACTTGCATCGTGCACGACGAATTGCCTGGCTCCCGTGGCCAAGGTGTTGCACGATTCCTTCGGCATCGCTGTCGGCGCGATGACCACAATCCATTCGTATACAAATGACCAGAAACTGCTCGATCTGCCTCACAAGGATCTGCGCCGGGCGCGTGCCGCCGCTCTTTCGATGATTCCCACTTCCACGGGCGCCGCGAAGGCTCTGCACCTCGTGATTCCCGAACTGAAAGGGAAACTCGATGGCTATGCCATGCGTGTTCCGACGCCGAACGTTAGCGTCGTGGATCTGACCGTGATGACCGAGAAGCCGGTGACGGTGGAAACCGCAAATGCCGCTTTTCGCCGCGCGGCGGAGGGCCCGATGCGCGGCATCCTCGAATACACGGAAGAAGATCTCGTCTCCGTGGATTTCCGCGGCAATCCGCATTCTTCGATCGTCGATGCCGGTTACACTCGCGTGGTCGGCACGAACTGCCTGAAGGTGCTTGCCTGGTATGACAATGAATGGGGCTATTCCTGCCGCTGCCGGGACTTTATCAAGATAATGGCTGCCCGGCTGTGAGACTCGAAATCTTCCGCATGAAGCGTTTCGCCCACCGTTGATATGGACAAGCTTTCCATTCGAGATTTGCAATTATCCGGCAAGCGCGTCTTCATTCGCGTCGATTTCAATGTGCCGCTCGCGGATGGAAAGGTTGCCGACGACACGCGCATCCGCGCCACATTGCCCACGCTGAAGCTGGCCATCGAACGAGGCGCGAGGCTCGTCATCGCTTCGCATCTGGGCCGGCCGAAAGGGAAACCCGACAGGAATTTCAGCCTGGAGCCAGTGGCTGCTCGCCTTGGCGATTTGCTGAGCCACAAAGTGCGCTTCGCGACTGATTGCGTTGGAAAAGAAGCGGAGGAGGACAGCAAGCGGCTGAAGAACGGGGAAGTGCTGGTATTGGAAAACGTCCGGTTCCATCCCGAGGAGGAGAAGAACGACGATTTGTTTTCGCGAAAGCTTGCCGCTTTGTGCGACGATTTGTTCGTCTGCGACGCATTTGGCTCGGCCCATCGCGCGCACGCGTCTGTCGTGGGCATTACGAAATTCGTCCGGCAATCCGCGGCGGGGCTTCTGATGGAAAAGGAGCTCGAATATCTGGGAAAGGCCATCACGAATCCGGAGCGGCCGTTTCTAGCCATCCTCGGCGGCGCGAAAGTATCGGATAAAATCGAAGTGATTCAAAATTTGATGAAAACGGCCAACGCGATGCTGATTGGCGGAGCGATGGCGTACACATTTTTCCGCGCTAAGGGATTCCCAACTGGGAAATCGCTCGTGGAAGAGGATAAGGTTGAGCTTGCGCTGACGCTCATAGGCGAGGCGCGCGAAAGAGGATTTCGCATCGTTCTTCCGGTGGATCACGTCCTGGCGCGGGCGCCGGAAGAAGGAGCTCCGACGCAGATTTCCTCCGTGGAGAGCACGCCAGCGGATTGGATGGGACTCGACATCGGGCCGAAGACGATTGAACTGTTCCGCAAAGAGATTGCCAAAGCGCGGACGATCGTGTGGAATGGCCCGCTGGGGATGTTCGAGAAGCCGGCGTTCGCGCGCGGAACACTGGAAGTTGCGCGCGCCGTAGCTGAAGCAACGGGCAAAGGCGCGACGACGATCGTCGGAGGTGGCGACAGCGTTGCCGCAGTGGAGGCCGCGGGAGTCGCAAGCAAGATTTCGCACATTTCAACGGGCGGCGGCGCTTCGCTTGAGTTTCTCGCTGGCCGGAAGCTGCCCGGAGTCGAAGCGCTTACGCCTCGTTAGGAGACTGTCTTGCGCCGTCCAGTGATCGCTGGCAATTGGAAGATGTACAAAACGCAGGCGGAGGCGTGTGCGTTTTTCAAGGCGTTCAAGCCGCTCGTTGCCTCCACCAATCATTGCGACATCATCGTCGCTCCGCCATTCACGGCGCTGACGGCGGCCGTTGAAGCCACAAAGGGAACGGCGATTTCCATCGCCGCACAGGACGCGCATTGGGAGCGCGAAGGTGCCTTCACGGGCGAAGTTTCCGTGCGCATGGTGGCCGAGGCTGGCTGCCGCGCTGTCATTCTGGGACATTCGGAGCGCAGGCAATTCTTCGGCGAAACTGATGAAACCGTGAGGCGCAAGCTTAAGGCGGCGGTGGATGCGAATCTGCAGCCGATTGCCTGCATCGGCGAATCGTTACTGGAACGCGAGGCGGGCCACACCGAACGAGTCCTGGAACGGCAATTCGAAGGCAGCATCGGCGCGTTGACCGGCGCCGAGTTCTCGCGTATTCTGATTGCTTACGAGCCGGTGTGGGCTATTGGCACGGGCCGCACGGCCACTCCGGAGCTCGCCGCCGAAGCCCATCGGTTCATTCGGGGTCTCGCCGCGAAACGGTTCACTGCGGAGCGAGCTTCGGCGTTGCGTATTTTGTATGGCGGAAGCGTCAAGCCGGACAATATCCGCGGGTTGATGGCGCAAACGGAAATTGACGGCGCCCTCATTGGCGGAGCGAGCCTGGACCCGCAGGCGTTTTCCGCAATCGTAAATTTTTGAGCGGCCTTCGGTTCAGGCCGAAGTGGAGTTCAGATGCCTTGGCAAGTGAAATGGTCGATCGCACTTTTGGCCGGCGCCGGGTTGGTGGTCCTCGGCTGGCGCTATAGTTTCGTTCTTGTGACGCTGCACATCCTGGTTTGCTTCCTGCTGATTTTCGTCATCATGCTTCAAAGCGGCTCGGCGGCGGATCTCGCAGGTGCGTTTGGCGGAGCGGGGAGCCAGACGGCGTTTGGCCCGCGCGGCGCCGCGACATTCTTGACGAAAGCGACGACTTGGTGCGCGATCGTGTTCATGATGAGCTCGGTGGCGCTGTCGCTGAAACGCGCTCCCACGGAAGTCGGCAGCGGCTCAGTCCTCGAGCAGACCCTGCCGGCGGCTCCGGCGCAGTCCAAGCCTTCCGCGCCGCCAGCGAATGCGCCGGCGACGACGCCAACGCCAACGCCCTCGCCTCAGCCTCCAGTACCTCACAAATGAGCTTCGATTCTGCTAGAATCTTTTTGCAGGTCCCGAGTGCGGTCGTGGCGGAACTGGCAGACGCATCAGCTTGAGGGGCTGACGGTAGCAATACCGTGGTGGTTCGAATCCACTCGACCGCACCAAGAATTGGTCTCGAGGACTCTGAGCGTTTAGCGTTCCTGAAAAAAACTTAAGGATTCTTCCTTGAATTTTTTTCTCCCCCGTATATGATGGAGCGTTTGGAAACGAAAAATCTGCAACTCGGATGTTATGGCCCGCGACGAAAGTCACGTCCACAGCCTTTTCCAATTTTTGGAGCGGAGGAAATGGGATTGAGAAAGTCGTGTTCTGGTTCGGCAGCACCCGCGGTTTTACTGGCCATCGTTCTCTTGATTCTAGTTGGTTCCACACTTTACTTTCACATCGCAAAGACCTGGTGGTTTCCCCCGGCCATCACTCCCGTTGGGCATGAAATCGATCAACAATTCATGATCACGCTGGTTGCGACGGGAATCGTCTTCGTCCTTGCACAGGTTGCTTTGGCATATCTAGTGTATGCCTATCGTGATCACGGGCAGAAAGCCCGTTTCGTGCGCGGCAGCCACACTCTCGAAGTCATCTGGACCACAGCCACGTTGATTATCTTCGTCGGGCTGGGTGTGATGGCGCAGCACGCTTGGGGACAGGTGCACTTCGGCGGACCAGCGCCCGGGGCTTTGCAAGTCGAAGTCACGGGACAGCAATTTGTCTGGAACTTCCGCTACGCGGGACCGGACGGCCAGTTCGGCAAGCTCAACCCGAAATTGATTGATGCTTCGGTCGGCAATCCGCTTGGGCTCGATCCGAACGATCCGTCGAGCAAGGACGACATAGTTTCCCCGGATTTGTACGTTCCCGTGGGGCGGCCCATCGAGCTGCTCATCCGGTCGCAGGATGTCATTCACAGCTTTTTTGTCCGCGAGCTGCGCGTCAAGCAGGACGCCTTACCCGGCCTGGTCATTCCGATCCATTTCACTACCACGACTACCGGCGACTTCGAGATCACTTGTAATCAGCTCTGTGGTTCCAACCACTACCACATGCACGCCATGATGCACGTCATGTCCGACGCCGATTTCGAGAAGTGGGAGCAGCAGCAGGAGGCGCAAAACGCACAATGATGAGAATTCCTAGTATGAATTCAGCCCTCTGGGGAGGGATTCGATGAGTTCGCACGCGCATTCGGTTCATCACGCGGAAGCCCCGAAGGGTTTTATTCGGCATTATATTTTCAGCCTCGATCACAAAATTATCGGGACGCAGTACATCTTGCTGGGTCTGTCCGCCGTAACCATCGGAATGATCCTTTCGGTGTTGATGCGCATTCACCTGGGCTGGCCAAACGCGCATATCTGGGGTTTTGCCAATGGCATTATGACGCCGGAGGATTACCTCCGCACCGTCACGATGCATGGCACGCTGATGGTCTTCTTCGTGCTAACCACCGTGCCGCAGAGCGGCTTCGGCAACTATTTTCTGCCGATTCAAATCGGCGCGCCCGATATGGCCTTCCCCCGCATCAACATGCTGTCGTTTTGGGTCACTTTCCTGGCGATGATTGTTCTTCTCGCAGCCGCTTTTGTTCCGGGCGGCGCGCCGATCAGCGGCTGGACGGCTTACGCGCCACTGAGCTCCATCGGTGAGATCGCGGGCCCGGGGCAGGGGCTGGGGCAAACGCTCTGGGTCGTCAGCATCGCGCTCTTCTGCGGCGCGTCGCTGATGTCCGGGCTGAATTTCCTGGCCACGACGATTGATTTGCGCGCGAAGGGTCTGTCGCTCATGCGCATGCCGCTGACGGTCTGGGGTTGGTTCATCACGGCCTGCCTCGCCGTTTTGGCGTTCGGCGTATTGCTGGCTGCTTGCATTTTGGTGCTGCTCGACCGGCTCGCTTACACCAGTTTCTTCATCCCCGGCGGCTTGAGCGTCAGCGGCCAATTGTTGAATCACTCAGGTGGTTCACCGCTGTTGTATCAGCACCTGTTTTGGTTCTTCGGCCATCCCGAGGTGTACATCGCGATTCTTCCCGGCATGGGCATCATTTCGCATGTGCTGTCCACTTTTTCGCGCAAGCCCGTGTTCGGCTACAAAGCCATGGTCTATTCCCTCAGCGCGATTGGTTTCCTGAGCTTCACGGTTTGGGGTCACCACATGTTCATCAGCGGTATGAGCCCCTATTCTGCCATCGCGTTCTCGGTGCTGACTCTGGTCATCGGTGTGCCTTCGGCCATCAAAACCTTCAACTGGCTCGGCACGCTCTGGGGCGGACGCATCCAGTTCACCGCCGCGATGCTCTTCGCTATCGGGTTCGTATCGCTCTTCGTCACCGGCGGGCTTTCGGGAATATTCCTGGCCCAGCCGGCGCTTGATCTCTACCTGCATGACACGTACTACGTCATCGGCCATTTCCACCTGATCATGGGCGTGGCGGCAATCTTCGCCATGTTTGCGGCATCGTACTTCTGGTTCCCGAAGATGTTTGGCCGCCACATGAACGAAACCCTCGGCAAAATCCACTTTTGGTGCACCTTCGTCGGCGTGTACAGCATTTTCATGCCAATGCACTATCTCGGTTACGAGGGCGACGCGCGCCGGTATTCGAGCACTGAGGCGGTCCATTACATGACTGAGATGCACGCTGTCTATCTCTTCATCAGCATTGCCGCGATAATCACCGCGACGGCACAGCTGTTCTTCTACTGGAATTTCTTTTCGAGCTGGATCAAGGGCAAGAAGGCAGACCAGAATCCCTGGCATGGCACAACACTCGAATGGTCAGTTCCCACGCCCGTGCCGCACGACAATTTCGGCGGAAAACTCCCCATTATTTACCGCGGGCCATACGAGTACAGCGTGCCGGGCATGGCCGACGATTACGTTCCGCAGCACCTTGCTCCAGAACTGGTAGCGCGGGCGAAGTAGAGGCCAGCAATGCCGCAGACCATCGTCACCGAAGAACTCGAAATCACTGGCAGGAGTGGCGGAGCAAAGCCGCCTTCTTCGAGCGGTGGCGAGGGCGACGACGGCTCCTCTGGCGGCTCGGCGCTTCCACAGCGCGTCTACGTCACTGGCATCACGATCGGGATGGGCGCCATTCTGATGTTCTTTATGGCGCTCGTTAGCGCTTTCATTGTTCGCAAGGGCGTGAGCAACGACTGGCGCGCGTTTGACCTGCCGAGAATTCTTTGGCTGAACACGCTGATTCTGCTCGCCAGCAGTGCGTCCATCATTCATGCACGCCGCCGGTTGGCCAAAGACGATCGCGAGGGATTTCATCAATGGTGGGCCATAACGACTGTGCTTGGCCTGTTCTTTCTCGCCGGCCAGCTTATTGCTTGGCGGCAGATGGTCGCCGCAGGACTGTATGTGGCGACAAATCCGAGCAGCAGCTTTTTTTATGTCCTGACGGCGTCACACGGGCTGCACTTGCTGGGCGGGATTTTCGCGCTCTTGTATGTCGGCTGGCTCCGGTTGCACAAGCTTACGCTCTCAACTGCCACCGAAGTGGCATCGCTTTACTGGCATTTCATGGACGGATTGTGGGTATTCCTCTTCTTAATCTTATTGCTGGGACGGTGAAAATTGTCTGACACTGAACTCGACTTCTCCGCGGCATCCAGTTGGAGCGGCGGAGTTTCCCCCTATGCGACGAATACCAAGAAATTGGGAATGTGGTTGTTCCTGCTCTCTGACTCGCTGACTTTTTCTTCCGCCATTCTCGCTTACGCCTACGTTCGCCTCTCGAGCACGAACTGGCCCCGGCCGTTCGAGATTTCTCCAGCCGTGGTCAACGCCACTGTCATGACGCTCGTTCTTCTCTCGAGCAGCTTGACAATGGTCATGGCCGTTCATGCCGGGCACAAAGGGAAGCGCAAGTCCGCGGTCTGGTGGATCATCGGTACGATGGCGGGCGGTCTTTTATTCGACTTTCTTCACCTGTCCGAATGGTTCCGGCTGATTTTCAACGAGAAAGTGACTCCATGGTCGAATCCGTGGGGCGATCCGCTATTTGGCGGCACGTTTTTTGGCCTCACGGGCCTCCACATGTTGCACGTCACCATCGGCGTCATCTATCTTGGCATCATCGCTTACGGGTTTGGCCGCGGGAAATACAATGCGGACCACGTTGAAGTCAGCGGCCTCTACTGGCACTTCGTTGATCTGGTGTGGATGTTCATTTTCCCGATGATTTATCTGATGTCCGTGAATCTGAAAGGCTGAGGAGCGAACCGAAAGATGAGCGCGCACGGTGCGACTGTTGAGTCCCATGTTTCTGGCACGACGAAACTGTTCCTGTGGGTCTGGTTCTGGCTGTTGGTGTTAACGGGCATCGAGGTGCTGCTCGCCTACTTGCGCCTCGAGCCGCGCTTGATGCTGATTCTTCTCGTCGGCCTCTCCTTGATCAAGTCGGCGCTCATCGTTGCCTATTTCATGCATATGCGCTTTGAGAGGCTGGGGTTGTTCTTGACCATTGTCCCGGCACTGGTCTTTTGTCTTTGCATGATTTTGATATTTGTATTCCCAGACAGCCTTCGCATCGTTCAGATGCATCCATAATTTGGGAAGACCTTTTGAGTGTTTGGTGCGGATAACTGGAGCAGTTTTGGGACTGGAAAAGCGGAAGCTATGACGGTTTTAAGGCGAGCATTGATCGCGGTTCTTTTCACAGCAGGAACGCTGCTGAGCTCTTCGGCTGCATTTGCGCAGGGATGCGCTCTCTGTTACGCGGATGCTGCAGCAACAGGCCCGCAGACCCAGGCGGCATTGCGCCACGGAATCCTGGTTCTTATGATTCCGCCGATGTTCATTTTCGCTGGCCTCTACTGGATGCTCTATCGCCGCCGCAATGTTCCGCGCGAGACTTTAGCCGATGTACCCGTTCCCGCGCACGCCTCTCCCGGCAACTCCTCTGCAATCATTCTCGACTTGGATTGATAACTTCTCACTCTGAAGAAAACCTTGTTTGATACTCCCGCCGCAGATGTAGCAGCAGGAGCGTCGTTTTTGCGCGGACAAAATAAAAAACCGGGGCTGAAAAATCTCAGCCCCGGCGAAGACGCGAGAAGCTACTTTCCTGATTTGTCGTGAAGGCCCGTGCAAACGGAGACAGCGCTATTGGGATCCACCGCGCTGTTTCCTTCTTCCACGTGCTGGATGACGCCGTCTTTGTCCACCACAAACGTCGTGCGATCCGCCCACTCGTACTCATCGCCCTTTACATCGTACTTTTTCAGGATTCCATACTGGGTGAGCACTTTGTGGTTCATGTCGCTCAGCAGCGGGAAAGTCACTCCGAGCTGCTTGGCAAATGCGGCGTTTGCCGCGGGACTGTCAATGCTGATGCCGAACACTGCGGTGTTGCTTGCGTCGAGCTTGGCCATATCAGCCTGATAGGCCTGTAGTTCTTTCGTTCAACCACTTGTGAACGCCAGGACGTAGAAAGCCAGGATGACCGTCTTCTTTCCCCGGTAATCGCTCAGCTTCACTGGCTCCCACTTGTCGCTGAGCAGAGTGAAGTCCGGAGCGACGTCTCCCACCTTCAGGTTTGTCTTGGCGATCTCCGGCTTTTCCTGCGCCGCTGCAAACGATGGAACGAGCGTCAGCAGCATGCTCAAGGCGCCGAGAGCCACAGCGATTCGCTTCATGCGTCTTCTCCTGAGATTAAGTTACCTCGAATGAGGCCTTGCAACCGCCGTTGACTTGGAAACCGTCTTGCTTTCCACTGAACAGCTTTCGTTCGTGCATGGCGGCGGAAAGCCCGGGATGCGATAGCGATGCCCTGCGATCCATCGATACACACCCGGCCCCATAGTATGTAATGGAAAGCGTCCGAAAAGCCATCCCAGCCATTTGTACCGCGGCAATTCTAGTAGAATCGCCGCCCATCCATCGAATCCGGCTGCCCACGTACCGTCCGGCTTGCGTACGTGCATCTCCGCATCCAGCCTTTCACGGGGGAAGGGCGCGCGGGCCGCGACGGCCGGATTATTGTAGTCCATGAACTCTAGTCGGTGGTGGCTGTCGCGCCGCGCCACGCGTTCTTGGACGGCTCGGCAGAAGGCGCACGATCCATCGAGGAAGATTTCGAGTTTTGCTCTCTCAGGCATAGCTGCTGGTTAGATGATACAACCGGCTTTTCGATGCGGGGCTCGTAATTGGTGGCGCGTCTGTATGCTTCCGGCCGGTGCTGCTGCGGCCGCCGCGCTCATTCGCTTTCGAGATATCGGAACGGGTCTCCCGTCTCGCTTCTGACCCGTACCCAGAACTCCGCTGGCTTTGACAGGAAAGCCGCGACCACCGTTGGGTCGAACTGCGTTCCAGAGAATTTCTGCACTTCAGCCTGCGCAGCTTCGATGGGCATGGCTTTGCGGTAGGGACGGTCCGAAGTCATGGCATCGACGGTGTCGGCGACGGCAAATATTCTCGCCCCCAGGGGGATTTGCTCCCCTTTCAAACCGCGCGGATACCCTCCGCCATTGTAGAACTCCTGGTGAGAGAGAACGATTTCCGCGGCTTCGGAGAGAAATGGAATTTTCTTGAGCACTGTGTAGCCGATCTCGCAATGTCGCTTCATGAGGACCCGCTCTTCTTCGCTCAACGGGCCGGGCTTCCGCAACACCTGATCCGGAATTCCCATTTTCCCGATGTCGTGGAGAAAGGCGCCGCGCGCGATTTGCCGCAATTGTTCTCCGTCCACACTCATGAGCTTTGCAATGGATATGGTTATCGCCGTGACCCTCTGGCAATGGCCCTCCGTTTCCGCATCCTTGGCGTCCAGGGCGCCGCCAAGAGCTTCCAGCGTGTAGTCGTACGATTGCTCCAGGTCGCGCAGTGTCATGGAGAGTTGGTGGGTGCGTTCGGCGACCAGCCGTTCGAGGTCGCGCTGGTAGGATCGGTTTTCTATCACGAGATGCCTGTGTTCCAGCGCGCGCTTCACGCTGAGGTAGAGTTGGTCCTTCTCGAACGGCTTTAGAATGTAGTCGTATGCACCGGCCCGCATGGCCTCGATCGCAATGGAAATGTCGTGCATTGCCGTCACCATGATGACGGGAATATCTTCGTCGTAGCTGCGCAATTGCTTGAGCAGGCGCATCCCGTCCATTTCCGGCATGACAATATCGCTGAGCACAAGGTCGGGAGGGGCTTTCTTGATTTCTTCAATGGCCTGAAATCCGTTTTGCACGACCGTGCACCGAAATCCCTGCGCCTCCAAAAGAGTGGAGACTACCTCTCGTATTGCTTCTTCGTCGTCGCAAACGAGAACTTTTTCGCCTGCCAATCTGACTCCTCCAGTCCCGTAATTATAAGGTAGAGGGCGCTCGCGCGAAGCTGAGAATTCTCTTTTTTGGTTAAGAGTGCTGATTCAGGAACTAGTGGTTGCAACTGCGCACGCCTGCAATGAAGCCGCTTCGCCAGTCATCGGATTTTCTCAGCTTGGGCAGATGAAACCTTGTGAAAGATCGGTTTCGCAATCGACGCCGCCGACCTCAAGCGCTGGGGTTCACCCGCAGGCGGGAAGGTAGGACTCCCGCCAGTTGAACCATGCGGCTCTCCAGGTCCGCAGCTTGGGAGGCCACAAAATCCGTCAATCGCGCGAACTGCGGCAAGGAGAGGCTGCCCAGAACGATGCGTACGTTGAGGAGCCGGAGCATCAGCCGAAATTGCAGGCCCAGCCTAAACCACTCCCATTCCCGCTTGCGGCTTACTTCTGGCGACAGTGAAGCGATGAGCCGCGCGAGATGTTCCAGCCGGGCGAAATCTTCGGTCAGCCCGCTCAGGTATTTCAGCAGAATACGCCTGCGCTCTTGCCTCCACATGCGTGCCAGGGAAGCTGGCGCTCTTTGCTCAACGAATGCCTGGTCATCGAGCCGCAATAACATGCTGATTTGAGGGAAATGGCGGCAGTGCAAGGGCTCGAGCTGTTCAATCTCCAGAGAGTCAACCGCCGCGCGAGGGCCGCTCCAATTTGGCGCGAACAACAGCCAGATCAGCGAAACGAAGATTACCCCGCCGAGAGCAGTGAAAACGAGCAGCGTCATTTCCACAACTCCAGAAGGCGGGCGTTCAGGCTCCGCAGTCCCGAAGTCATGCGCGGAGCCAGAGCTTCATAGGCGCCCGGCTCCAGCGCTGCCACTGCAAATTTAGGCACGGGAAGCGGCTTCCACAAGGCGAAACCCCAAAGCACGGTCGAAATGTTGAAAGAGAAAACTCCCAGTCTGTTCCACAGGGGAAAATAGCTGAGCAGAAACTGCCCCAGAAAAGTGTTGTTTACGATCTGCACGGACGAATAGAAGCCAAATCCCAGCGCAATCCAAAGAATGTACCGTTCGATTTGAATCTGATAATACCGGCAGAAAGCCAGTCCAAAAAGAAGGATCCCGATAATCGCAAGTTCGACGCCGCGTTCTCCGGTGGAAATGATCGCGGAGATACGCGGCCCGCTACGGCTCGCTGCAAAATATGCCGTGACGCCCAGTACTCCCGCAATCAGCAGGAGAAAACTCCGGCCGATTTTCCAAACACCCGCAAATGGCGCCAGCAATACTCCGCAGAGTTCGTATACGGCAGCTCCCCTCAATAAAATAAGGAAGCACTGCAGCGCCCAGAGGGTGTAAAAGACCACATACGACCGCATACCGAAAGCAGTGGAAATTATTGACGCAACTACTTCATCGAAGATCAGAAGTCCCAAATAAATGGTGAAAAGAGGGTGTCTTTGAAATAGTTTGCGGCGAATTGCCAGTACGAACACCGCGAGTTCAAGAAGAACTCCCGCTTCCCACTGGACCTTGTCGATGAACGATAAGCTCATATCGCTAGGGTGCACTATACCATTTTACGAGCCGTTACGTAAGCCGGAAGTCACCCCAGCGATTATGAGCGCAACATTTCGGCCTATGATGATGGAGGAGGCGGCAGCGGGTGAGCTCCATCAGCCCAGGTCGCTACCAAAGATGGAGGGGGCGGCAGCAGGTGAGCTCCATCAGCCCAAGATGCTGCCCCGTTCGTGGAAATGGAGTTGACGCCGAGTACCGCCGGAGTTAGTATCACCAGTACTAACGCGAAGAGGAAAACTAACGCGACCGCCTTTTTCATAGTTGAATGCCTCCTGGGCAAGGGATTCTTTCAGGTCGTTGGCGGTTGATGAATGTTTGCTGAGAAAAGTTCAGAATGCGGAACACGGGAGCAAATGCATAATCCAGTTGAGTTCGAACAGAATCAGAAAATTATCGAAGACTTCGTCACAAACACTCTGGCGCGGATTCCTGGCGACATGGCTCGCTTGCTGCATGTAGCCATGCTTCGGGATCTCGCGACGGGCCGATACAGGCACGAAGGGTTGGAAGCCCTGTATCCGGTTCTGGCCGTGGATCAGGCTCTCCGCATGTGCCATGAGGAACTTTTCGAAAAAGTTCTGGAATCAACGCTCAAAGATCAGGACGCAGATCTGAGGCAATGCCTGGAAGGATTTGAGGACTCACTGCAAAGCGTGGCCGCCAATTGGCAGGAGAGCGAGTTCTATCGTTGTCTGGTTCCTTCCGGCAGCCCGGACTACTTGCGGGATCTCTTTTGCTCAAATGTCAGCGTACTCCTCAAACTGATCGCCGCACCCACCGCTACTCCGCGACCAGCCTCATAGACACGCCGACGACCTGTCCGACGATCTCAGCCTCGTCCGGATAACGATATGTCTCCGGCGCGCAAGGCGAGAGCGGATGGGGCTGCAAGAGGAGCCGATTCTTTTCGAGCATGCACCAGCAGCATCGGTAGGTATGTCGCATATCCACAAAATAAATAGGCCTTTCCGTTTCATTTCGCCACCCGCCCGTTTCCACTGTACGCCGTTGAGGATCGATCAATATCAATGCCCCCGGCCGCAATAACGGTTCCATCCAGTGGTCCTCGTTTCCGATATATCCATAGAGGTGGCGATGATGGTTTGAAAGCATGGCTGCCTCGAACTGTCCCCAGCTTTCCACCATCCTGGTCAGGCAGGTCGTTCGCCGCGGATCAAATCCTGGATCGAAATGGACAGGCAAACGAACCATTTTGGGAGCGGCCCCGATGTGCGTTCGCGGCGCTCCCCGGCCATTTCCAAACATTTCCACGAGTGGAATGTCGTACCACTTGCAGAATTCATTGAGATCCAGATGATAGATCGTGCAGAGGCTGAACACTTTGTGCAGTCCTGGCACGACGCCGGAGTTTTCGAAATCGGCCAATCGGCTGATATGGACGATGAATTCCGGCCTTCCGTGGCGTTCCGCTAGTTCATAGCTCGCTTGCTCGACTTCTCTATATGTTAGGCCGAGCCGCTCCCTGACTTGGCGAAGACAGAACCCGGGAAACATGTTGGATGAAGCCTCGCTATCGGTTTAGCAGTAACATGGAATTATAGCAAAGTCACGGTTTTGTTAAGATATCGGAACAAGGGGTCGCCTCGATGCTTTCGTTATTCCGAATTCAAGAATGAAGCCGCAGTCTGAAGATGTTTGACGCGCCGCTGCCAATGTGAGAATTTGCCGTGGATTTCCGCTGCGTGCGTAAATAATGGAGCCAGCTTCCCTGGATTCTCAACGCAGTTCGGCTGAAGACTACCTGAAGTGGCTGCTCTTCGAGATCGGGGCTGGCTACTACTCTCGAAAACTCGCCTCCGGGCCAGAAGCGGATCTGCGCGCGGATTTCGCCGAGTTCCTCATCCATTCAGCCCCCCGCAGGGCTGGTGCGCCCCTTAGCGTCCTCGACGTGGGATGCGGTCCGGGGCATTTGGCTCGGCTGCTCGCTCAAGAAAACTGTCAGGTCACCGCAGTGGACCGCAGCATTCGCCTCTTGCGCTTGGCGCGGCGCTGGGCTAAACGCGAAGGCGTGACCGTGAATTTCCAGAATTCCATGGCAGACTCGCTCCCGTTTCCAGACAATTCCTTTGACGCCTCTTGTGCTACCACCGTGATCTACTTTGTCGCTGACCCCGTGCGAGTCCTTCGCGAAATGGCGCGAGTCACGAGGCCAGGCGGAATCATCGCGACGCTCGATCCATCCTCTGCAATGAACATTCCCGCCATGCGGGAATATGGATTGCGGCACCGCCTCTCGGCGCGCGACCGCCGCAAACTCAATGCTTGGGCCGTCGCCGCGCGATTCAATCGGCGTTTCACTGAATCCGAACTCACGGCGTTGCTCCAATCCGCAGGCCTCGTCAATTGCTCCCTTTTGCCAAGGCTCGACGGCCTTGTCTGGTTCGCGCGCGGCTTTGTGTCCACGGCGCTCTGATTTGGGTGGAACTCTAGCGAAGAATCAGACATCCTATCCATCTGAGGCATGAACTGCATGAAACGTTCCCTTATTGTGATTCTGGTGTGCTTCTTGTTCACGACGGGCGCGCTTGCGCAGAGTGATCCGGTCGCAACTCCGCCTTCGGCGAGCGTTTCCCCTCAAAGCGAGGCCGAGTTTTATGCCGCCGCTGATGAAGTCCTCGGGGTGATGAGCAAGATTCTCGACCTCCCAGCTAAGGCGCCGCTTAAAAAGAGCATCCGCACGAAGCCGGAAATTCGCGCGTATCTCGTCGCCGAGCAGAAAAAAGATGAGCCGGCGAGCAAACAATACGCGGACCAGCGCACCCTCGAAGCCTTCGGTTTCATTCCGAAGGGCTTCCCCTTTCAGAGTTTCCTCCTTAATCTGCTCACCGACCAGGTTGCCGGCCTCTACGATCCTAAGACCAAATCGTTCTTCATTGCCGACTGGATCTCTCCGCTTGACCAGAAGCCCGTCATGGCCCATGAATTGACTCACGCCCTCGACGACCAGTATTTCCATCTGCAGAAATGGCAGAAAGCCGTGCAATCTAACGATGACGCCAGCATGGCCCGCGACGCTGTCGCCGAAGGCTCCGCCACGGCTTCCATGATGGATTACATGTTCGCGAGTTTGCATGTAACCGTCCGCCAGATTCCCGACATCGCTCCTTTCATCGCATCTGGCATGGCCAGTGAAATGACCAAGGATCCCAACTTGGTCAAGGCTCCTTTATTTATTCGCGACGAACTCCTGTTCCCTTATCTCGATGGCGCCGTGTTCACGCAGCAGTTTCTCAAGGCGAATTCCGGCTGGTCCGATTTCAAGAGAGTCTTCGAAAATCCTCCGGTTTCGACGCAGCAGATTCTCCACCCCAAGCTGTATCTCCAGGGCGTGAAGCCGCGAAACGTCACTCTGCCGCATCTTGGTTCTGCGATTCCTCACGGCTGGAAGAAGCTTGACGAAAACATAGTCGGCGAATTCGCGTTGCGCGAACTCTTCAAGCAATTCCTGGATGACAACCAGGCGAAGAAGTTCTCGCCCATGTGGGCCGGCGACCGCTACGCTCTCTTCGAGAACAAGAAGACAAAGGACACGCTCCTGATCGTCCTGTACGCGCTGGATAACACAGAAGATACGACGAAGTTCTACGCTGCCTATCGCAATGTGCTCGCGAGAAAGTACAATGCGCAGGCGCCAGCAATGAAGGCAGATGAATTCACGGCTCTTGACCGTGCGATTCTTGATTGCTACCGCGACGAATGCCTCACAGTGGAATCGCCGGACGCGGGCACCAGTCGCGCTGTGACCACAAAAATGCTGAAGAACCTCGGTTGGCCGGCGCTGCCTCAATCGGGCAGTGCGGCGGCGCTTTCAAATCAATTGCCCGCCGCACATCAGGCAAATTAGGATCATCCGTGAGTTGGTTGGACCTGCCACGCATTCCCGAGCCGGAAGTGATGGACGATTCCGGCGAAGTGGAAGCTTATGCCTCGGCTGCGGCACAGAAACATCTTGACCGCATTGACGACACGTTCGTCGAGCATGCCGTCTCTCTCGTTCATGGACACAGCCAAGGCCGCGCGCTCGACATCGGCACCGGTCCCGGCCAGATTGTCTTGAAACTCGCCCATCGGCTGCCCGTGTGGCAATTCGTGGCCGTGGATCATTCGCCCAACATGATTCGCCAGGCGCGCGAGAATCTCGCCGCTGCTGCTGACGCCGTGCCCAGTCTCTCGCGCAGCGTCGAATTTTCTGTCGCGGACGGCAATCGTCTGGCCTTTCCCGATGCCAGCTTCGATCTCGTGATGAGCAACTCGGTGCTGCATCATCTCGCCGAGCCGCAGCGCCTCTTCGCCGAAGTCGCTCGCCTCGCCAAACCTGGCGCGGCAATTCTTCTCCGCGACCTCCGCCGTCCCTCGCGCCTCGCGTTTCCCTGGCACGTTCGCTGGCACGGACGCAATTATTCCGGCACGATGTACCAGCTCTTTTGCGCCTCGGTCCGTTCCGCTTACACGCTGCCGGAAATGGAAACCCTTCTGCGCGCTTCGCCCCTCCGTGGCGCGCGAGTCTTCGCCCACGCTGGCACGCATCTCGGCATCGCCAGGCAAGCCGAATAGCTCTCGTCAGATGTTTTGACTGGTTTTCGCGGTGTGGGCGCGTGCTTGCGCGGTTCCTGCATGCAGGGGCAGGACGTTTGCAGCCTTGCGATTCAGTCTTTCCAGCCGATGCTCCAGTTTGTCGCGAAGCGTCCGAAAGCGCGCAGGCACCAGATGCCGCCCGCATAGCCCTGCCGAAAGATGCGCCAGCGCTTCGCGCGTGACTTCCGCAGCTCTCGTGTTGTTGCGTCCGCGGTGCTCGTAGTGAATCGCCAGTTCGACCAGCGCCTCAATCGCCTCCGGATTCCCTGCGGGAGTCGCGCTGAGCTGCTCCCACAGCGAAGTTGCGAGCGCGTAATCCCGGCGCCGCTTCGCCAGACGCGCCAGCTCGCGCCGCGCTGAACGCTCAATCTCTTCCGATAGCCCCGCATCCAGAGTCCGCGCGTACAATTCTCGCGCGCGGTCGAATTCTCTTCGTCGGGTCAAAATTCTCGACACGCCATAAAGCTCCAGCGCGTCGCATTCCGCTGCCACGGGCGCCGCAAGCACGGTGAACACCCGTGCCGCCAGCGCTGCCAGCCCGCGCAAGTCCATCTGGTTGTGCCGGAAAATCGGCACAAGCGGCTCCGCCGGCCCGCCACGCAGAAAATCGAAATAAATCTGAGGAATCAGTGCTGAATCCACATCAATGCCGCGCTCCCATCCCAGCACATGCTTTTCCAGCTCCGGCAATCGCGCCGTCCCCAGTCGTAGCCGCCAAAGCTGCCGCGCCGGATGCAGAAGATCCAGATGCGCCAGCGGTTTCCGCGGCGTGATGGCGCGCGTCATGCGAAATCGCGTCTCCAGCAGCGGCCAGTCGAAAGACTTCCCGTTGAACGTCACGAGCACCGGCCGCTCGGCCAGCCGTTCGCGCAGCGCGAGCAGCACCGAATGCTCCTCACTGTGGTCGCGCATGAAAAATTGCTCGACTTCCAGTCCTCCCGCGTCCCACCAGGCGATTCCCACAAGAAACGCGTACGTCCCCGTCCCGCCCGCAAGTCCCGTCGTCTCCGTGTCGAGGAACAGCCACTTCTCGGGATCTCCTGCCTCTTCTGGCGCGTCCGGTGCGAGCAGCCGCAGCGAATCCGCGTGCGGCTCGAACGCATTTGGTTCGGAGAACCATCGCCGCAGCGCAAGGTGCTCGCCGTAGCGATTGCGGTTCGCCGATGCGCCGAGAAGCATCGCAAGTTGCTCCGACGCTTCCGCGACTTGCGCTCGTTCGCCTCGCGGTGCCTCGCCTGCTCGCCGAGCCGCCGGACGCAGCGCCTTCACTCCCGCGAATTTGTCCGTTGTCGCCTTCATTGCACCAATTCCGGCTTCGCGCCTTCGCACAACCTCCGCAATATTTCCAACGCCGCCGCTTTTGCCAGCTCCGTCCTCTCTCCCATCGGTCCCACGCACGAAGGGCACCCTTTCTCGCACGGACACGCGGCAATCAACTCGCGCGTCTTCCGCAAGAGCAAATCGCACGCGCGATAGAGCGGCTCGCTGAATCCAATCCCTCCCGGATACGCATCGTACAAATAAAGATTCGGCTCGAAGAATTCCTTTATCTCCGCCGGCCCCGCGTGAACGTCCGGAATCGCTTCCCACTCCGCCTCGATTCCCGGGCTTGGCGGCCGCTCTCCAATCGCTGTGCCAATGTCGCGCCGGTCGCACATCAGCAGCAGCGTCGCCACCGACTCGAGCGCGTGCAGCAGCCCGAACATCCCGCCCTGCCGGTCGGAAACGGAGAAGGGAAGCGCGGCCACCAGCGCGCGGTTGAGCGTGATCCAGAAAGCCGTCGTGTGCATCTCGTTTTCCGGCAATTCTAGTTTCCCCGCGCCCACGTTTTCATTCGTGAAAAATTTGATCTTCTTGAATCCCACCACCTGCGACCTCACCAGCACGTCGCCATGCGCTCGCGCCGCTGGGCCAGTGATTTGCTCCTCGTTCGCAATTTCCAGCACGCGCACCTGCGTGTAGCGGATCGCGTCCGTGTAATGGTCCACGTTCACGCGCTTCACGTACGCCTTGCGCTCCTCGAAATCCAGCCGCTCCACGTGATATTGCTGCCCCTCGTGAATGTAAATCGCTTTCGGATGCACCATCGTCAGCGCGCTCGAAAAATCGATTTCGCCAATCACCTCCGGCGAACTCGCCTCGCCCGTCTCGTCACCAGAGATGTCAATGATTACAAAATTGTCCGACGTCACCGACCGCAAGCTCACCGTATCCGCCGGATACGCTTCCTGCACCCAGTGCCACTGCCCTCCGCTCTTGTGCAGGAATCCCGCCTCCTCCAGCCGCTCGCACAGCGCGGCCAAATCCACGTCGCCGAATCGTTCCTTCGCCTCGAGCGGCAGCTCAAACGCCGCGCACTTCAAATGATTCACCAGGATTTCCAGATTATCCGGCTGCACATAAGCATTCTCCGGCGAACGCCCGAAAAAATATTCCGGATGCTGCACGATGAACTGGTCCAGCGGCGCCGACGACGCCACCATCACCGCGCACGAAGTCCCGCTGCGCCTCCCCGCGCGCCCCGCTCGTTGCCATGTTGATGCAATCGATCCGGGATATCCAGCCAGCACCGTCGCGTCCATCGTTCCAATGTCAATTCCGTACTCCAGCGCATTCGTCGATACGACGCCGCGGATTTTCCCGTCGCGCAGCCCTCGCTCGATCTCGCGCCTCTCGCCCGGCAAATATCCGCCGCGATAACCGCGAATCGGCTCCGCCTGCCCGGGCGTCGCGGGAAACGCCTGACGCAAATACGTCAGCATCACTTCCGTATGCAGCCGGCTGTTCGCAAACACAATCGTCTGCAACTTCCGCCCCAGCAGCTCTTTCGCCACGCGCGTCGCCTCGTTCAAATAGCTCCGCCGGATGCCGAGGTTTCGGTTCACCACGGGCGGATTGTAAAACACGAAAATCTTCTCCGCCGCCGGCGCGCCATTTTCGTCAACCACGCTCACGTCGGCTTCAATCAGCCGCGACGCCAGCTCACCCGGATTCGCAATCGTCGCCGAACAGCAAATGAACTTCGGGTCGGAGCCGTAGAATCGCGCAATCCGCCTCAGCCGCCGCAGCACGTTCGCCAGATGGCTCCCAAACACGCCGCGGTACGTGTGCAGCTCGTCGAGCACGATGTAGCGAAGATTCTCGAACAGCCGCATCCACTTCGTATGGTGCGGCAAAATTCCCGTGTGCAGCATGTCGGGATTCGTCAGCACGATATGTCCGCGCTCGCGGATTGCCCGCCGCGCGTCTCCGGGCGTGTCGCCGTCATACGTGAACACGCCGAATCGGTCGTTGAGCCGCGTCGCCAGATCGTGCAGCTCCGCGAGCTGGTCCTGCGCCAGCGCCTTCGTCGGAAACAGATACAGTGCCCGCGTGTCCGCGTTCTCGAGCACCGCGTTCAGCACTGGCAGGTTGTAACACAGCGTTTTCCCAGAAGCCGTCGGCGTCACCGCGACCACGTTTTTCCCCGTGCGCACCTGCTCTACCGCCGCCGCCTGATGCGAATAGAGCTGCGCCACTCCCTTTGCGCGATATGCCTCCGCAAGCTCTCTCCTCACCCACGCCGGCATCGCCGCGAACTTCGCTTCGCGCGCCGGAATGTGCTGCACCGCTGTCAGGACCTCGCCTGCGCGGTCACGCGCCCCCAACTCTTCAATCGCTTCGTGAATCACGTCCAGCGTCGCCCGCTGTCGCACTGCCAGGGAATTGGCCACGCGCCCTCCTTCGCCTTTTGTTCGCTAAAGCTACCACCTCTCCTCATCTTGCGCAAGCGTGTTTCTGAATTCCGTGTGCGCGCAAATTCAGCAACTTCAGATTCGAATCTGAATCTTGCCCACGATTGCGATTCCTTGTGGCAAGCCGCCAGCTGTCGCTATAAAATGCTCCCATGCCACAAACATTCTTGGTCTTCAATTTCGATGCGAACGAGGACGCCGCGCAGCAGGCTCGTCATCGCCTCGATGCATGGAAGCAGGGTTTCCGACTCGGCAACAAAATCCAGTTCAAACTCGAGCGCCAGAATTCCGAGCCCGCCGAAAAATCCGATGCCGCCGCCAAATCCAAAAAGAAGGAGAAAGAGCCCGCATCAAACGGCAGCGTCCGCCTTCTCGTTCGCCTCGATTTTTCAAATCACGAAAAACATCTCTTCCAGCAATGGCTCCAGCGCATCCCTTCCGAAGAGCCTTTCAAGAATGCCAGGCGCGAGACCATCCATCACGCCGAGTCCGCCTTCGATCAGACTTCCGAGCTTTTCGACAACTTGACCTGATCCGCACACATTCCCAATTTCTCAGCACTGTCTTTGGGCCAGTTTTAAGGCAGTTCTATTACTGTCCTCTTTTCGGCCTCCATGCCGTTGTTTTTCTCCTTCGCTTCCTGCTACCCTCCCACAATGGAAGTCAACTTCAACGCGATTTTTGCTCGCCGCCGCTCCTGCGCTCCCATCCTCCGCGTTCTTAGCGTTATTCCAGCTTCCAGCCCCAAGCCTCAGGCATCGAGAATTTCTAATCGACACACCCCGGAATTAGAAACCGGCCTAAGTTATAGAAAACAAAGAACCGGCCCCCTTTCTAATCGACACAAAATCGCATTTTGCAATTTCACCTTGCACGATTCTCCCACCCCTCCGTCCGTCCCGCCTGCATGCCATTCCGGCGCACCTGAATTATTAGACGCTGAGCTATCATGCAGAAAACACAAGACATCTCATTTTCTAATCGATAACTTTCAACGACTTCTGAATGAAGTCGTTGACCCTGAGCGCAGTCGAAGGGTCGAGGTCGATCCTCCGAAGCAATTTATCGCGAAGGCGGGTCCAGCTTCCAGCTTCGAGCTTCAAACTTCCAGGGCCCTAATCGCAAATGAAACGCGCAGTCGCGAGACGTCAATTCATTGCAAACAGGCAACTTACGCAATGTCAATCGCAAATGAAATTCAACGCGCAGCGTTGACCCAGAGCTTTGCCGAAGGGTCATCTCTGCGCCAAAACTCGCGGAAAGCCGACTGCCTCTGGACAGAACCGCCCGACGCAGGTAGGCTTATGCTCCCTGCGTCCTGCGCGCAGCCACACAAGGAGGAATTTCCATGAAGAAGTTCGCAGTTCTGTTTGTCCTTTCCGTTTTTTGCGGTTTGATTGTCGGACCAAATGTCGCGCGAGCGCAGCAGGCCGCCTCGAAGAATCCCGGGCCGGAAAAAATTCTGTTGCGGAATTGGAACGGCATCGGCGGCAAAATCATCGCTATGGCCGAAGACTGGCCGGAAGACAAATACGGTTACCGCCCGAACGATCAAGTCCGCACGTTTGGCCAGATGCTTTTGCACCTTGCCAACGCGAATTATTATGCGACCAACCCCGCGTTGGGAAAGAGCACAGACAACATCGAGAACGACCCGAAGGAATACAAGACCAAGGCCGAAATAGTCGCCTTCGTGAAGAAAACGTTCGCTGATGGCGCGGCCGCGCTCGAACAGGGCGGCGACGAGGGTGCGATGAAAAACCTCGGCAGTTGGGTGGGAATCATCGAACATTCGGGCGAGCATTACGGTAGTTTGGTCACCTACTATCGCAACAACGGTGTGGTTCCTCCGAGCTCGCGGCCGAAAAAATAGTGTGTCGTGGAACGGGCAATGAATGGGAAGTGAAATAATGAGACGAGGCGCTGCCGATGTCGCCGTGCTTGCGATTGCTCTTTTGACGATGAGTGCGCTGGCGCACGCGCAAGCACGCAATCAGGGGCGGTCAATGGTCACCACTCGCTACGGCATCGTGGCGGCGGAAAGCCCATTGGCCGCTCAAGCCGGCGCGCAGATTTTGGCGCAGGGCGGGAACGCCATTGATGCTGCTGTCGCGACAAACGCAGTCATGGGCGTCGTCGAGCCTATGATGAACGGAATGGGCGGCGACCTCTTTGCCATCGTCTATGACGCGAAGACGGGAAAGCTTTATGGCTTGAATGCCAGCGGATGGTCCCCGCAGGGCCTAACTCCGGAGTTTCTCCGCAGCAAAGGCATCACGAAGATGCCGCAGCACGGAATCAACGCCGTGACGGTGCCCGGGGCCGTGGATGGCTGGACGAAACTCCTCACCCGTTTCGGCACCATGAAATTCGCGCAAGTTCTCGCGCCCGCGATACGCTACGCCCGTGAAGGCTTTCCCGTTCCTGAATGGGACTCGATTTACTGGAACGACGCCACAAAAATCCTTCAGGAGAGCCCCACTGCTGGGAAGGTGTATCTCATCAATGGCCACTCCCCTCAGGTCGGCGAAATCTTCAGCAACGAGAATCTGGCGCATTCTCTGGAACTCGTCGCCGCTGGCGGGCACGACGCTTTCTACAAAGGCGAAATTGCCCGCCAGATTGTTGATTTTTCTCGCAGCCAGGGTGGCACGATGACTCCCACCGATCTGGCGGATTATTCAGCCGAATGGGTAGAGCCGCTCTCGATTGATTATCATGGCTGGACGATTTACGAGCTTCCGCCGAACGGGCAGGGCATTGCGGCGCTCGAAATGCTGACCATCATGTCGCATTTCCCGCTCGCGCAATTCGGCCACAATTCCGTCGACGCTCTCCACGCAATGATCGAGGCCAAGAAACTCGCTTATGCGGACCTGCTTCGTTACATCGGCGATCCAAAATTCAGCAAGATTCCCGTCGCCGGACTGCTCTCGCCGGAATATGCCGCGGAGCGCGCGAAATTGATCGACATGACGAAAGCGAACTGCTCGGTCGAGGCGGGGACGCCGCCGAGAAATGACGGCGACACCACTTATCTGACCGCCGTGGACCAGCAGGGGAACATGGTCTCCCTCATTCAGAGCAATTACAGTGAATTCGGCTCTCGCCTCGTCGCAGGAGACACCGGATTTGTCCTGCAGAATCGCGGCGCGCTCTTCAATCTCGAGCCCGGCTCGCCGGACGTTCTCGCCGGTCACAAGCGGCCGCTGCACACCATCATCCCCGCATTGATGAGCAAGGGCGAAGTTCGCATCGCTTTCGGCATTATGGGCGGATTCAATCAGGCGCAGGCGCATGCGCAGTTTGTTTCCAACGTCGTGGATTTCGGGATGAATATCCAGCAGGCGCTCGAAGCGGCGCGGTTCGACAAGTATTCGTTCGGTGGCTGCGATTTGGAAATGGAAGATCGGGTTCCAGCGGAAGTTCGTGCCGCGCTGGCGACTCGCGGCCATCAGATTTCAGTTCCCGGCGCATATGCTGCAATCATGGGCGGCGGCCAAGCTGTCCAACGAGATTTTTCTACGGGTGTGAATTTCGGCGCATCCGACCCGCGCAAAGACGGCGCTGCGATCCCCGAACCACCTCCAGTCCATTAGCTCTTGCTCAGCCCGAGCCGGTGTAGCGTGCAGGTTTCCAAAAGGGCACCTGTCGGTACGCTGGTACTATTGCCCGGTGGTTGCAGCAAACATTGTAATAAGTGTCGGGGTGCGTTCGCACTTGTCATAAGGCATTCCAGATAGTGGTTTTAGTGATTTTCGAATGAATCTTGGTGTGTGGCTCACCTCGGATCAGGCAGTCACTGCTGATTTCAGTTTGGAATTTTAGTGCACGCGATGCCAGCAAAAACCGATATCGCTGACTCCAAATCGAAGCGCAGTGGAGCATCGCCGGCTAATGGCGCCAATGGCCCGGCGAAGGTGTGTTCTCATTCCACTGTTGAGCCTCCTTCCAAATCTGCAAGGCGCCTCCCACATCAATCGGCAAAACGGCTTTTCTCCGCCGAAGCCAAGTATCGCCAGCTCGTCGAGCAGCTCCCTGCGATAACCTACATCGCAGAGTTCGGCGAGACGGGCCGTTGGGAATATGTCAGCCCTCAAATAGAAACCTACCTTGGATTTACAGCGGAAGAATGGCTCAGCTCCGCCGGCCTGTGGATACGCCAAGTACATCCCGACGACCGCGCGCTGGTCATGGCATCGGAAGAGCATAGCCTGCGGACGGAAGAAGCGATTGATATCGAGTATCGGATGATGGCCCGGGACGGCCGAATCTTGTGGTTCCGCGATCGAGGCTTGATCGTGCGGGAAGATGACGGCCGCGTGCTTCAACATGGTTTCATGCTCGATATCACCGACCGCAAGGAAGCGGAAGCCGCCTTAATGAAACTGAGCCGGCAAACAAACATGATTCTGAATTCCGCCGGTGATGGCATTTTTGGCATGGACAAGGAAGGGCGTCCCACGTTTGTAAACCGCGCGGCGGCGCTCATGTTGGGGTATGAACCTGAGGAAATCCTGGGCCGGCATGGACATTCTCTTTGGCATCACTCGAAACCAGACGGCAGTCCTTATGCCGAAGAGGACTGTCCAATCAATGCCGTACTGCGCGACGGCGCCACTCGCCGCGGCACAGATGATGTGTTCTGGAGGAAAGACGGAACCAGCTTCCCCACGGAGTTCATCAGTACCGCGATTCGAGACGGCGATGCAATCATTGGCGCGGTTGTCACGTTTCGCGACATCACGGCTCGCCAGCGAGCGGAAAAAGCGCAACGGCAGGCGGAAGAACGCTTCCGCAGCATCTTTGAAAACGCCGTGGAGGGCATCTACCAATCCACACCGGACGGCCGTTTTGTCGGCGTGAATCCCGCGATGGCAAGAATGTTCGGTTACGATTCGCCGGGGGAAATGATTGAGACGATAAGCGACATCAGGCGCCAGGCTTATGTTGATTCAGGCCGCCGCGACGACTTCAAACGCAAGATGGAAGAGCATGGGTTGGTTGAGCGCTTCGAATGTCAAGCGTTGCGCAAGGACGGCAAGAAGATTTGGGTGTCCGAAAACTCTCGAGCGGTGCGGAACGTCATTGGCCGGGTTTGCTATTACGAAGGAACGCTCGAAGACGTCACAGACCGGAAGCGGGATGAGGCGGAGCGCCAGGTCACCTATGAGATTATTCACGCCTCCAACGTCACCGATAACTTGGATGAACTCCTTCACCGCATCCATAATTCGTTGAAACGTGTTCTTTACGCGGAGAACTGCTTTGTGGCTTCGCACGACCCGGTCGCCGGGACGTTCAGTTTTCCTTTCTGGATGGATCAATACGATGTCGCCCCGCCCCCGCTGAAAATCGGAAAGAGCTGCACCACGTACGTCTTCCGCAAGGGCGAGGGGATGCTCATCCCACAGAAAGAATTCGACAGACTTGCCGCGGAGGGTGAAGTCGAATTGGTCGGCACGCCATCGCCATCCTGGCTGGGTGTTCCGTTGCGCACTCCTTCGGCAACGATTGGTGTTCTCGTGGTGCAGCATTACGAAGACGAACTCGCATATACCCGGCGTGACTTGGAGTTTCTCTCCTCGGTGGGCGGGCAGATCGCATTGGCGATCGAGCGCAAGCGTGCGGAAACTGCTCTCCGGGAAAGCGAAGCTCGGCTTCGCTTGCTGATCGAGCAGCTGCCAGCAGTGCTCTGGACAGTGGACAAGGATCTGCGCTTCACATCCTCGGTAGGCGCAGGGCTCGCTCGCCTGGGCTTGAAGCCGCATGAGGTTGTGGGAAAGTCTCTTCAGGAGTATTTCAAAACGGATGACCGCAATTTCGTCCCAGTCGCTGCGCACCGCCGCGCGCTTGCCGGAGAATCCGTGACGTTTCACACCGAATGGGCCGGAGGTTCTTATACCTGCCATGCGGAGCCATTGCGAAATGTGGAAGGCGAAATTCTCGGTGTTATCGGCATGGCGCTCGATATCACCGACCGGAAACAACTCGAGGCGCAACTTCGCCAGGCGCAAAAGATGGAAGCTGTGGGGCGGCTTGCCGGCGGAATCGCTCATGACTTCAACAACCTGCTGATGGTTATTCAAGGTTATACGGAATTGCTGATGGACCGGCTCGGCAGCGTGCATCCACTGCGGCGCAACGCGGAGCAGATTCACGATGCCTCGCAGCGCGCTGCCTCGCTGACGCGGCAGCTGTTGGCTTTTAGCCGCAAGCAAATGCTTGCTCCGCAGGTTCTCAACATTCGCTCAGTGGTTTCAGACATGGAAAAAATTCTTCGGCGTCTAATCGGCGAAGACATCGAGCTGGCCATCGTGAATCCAGATCATATTTGGCCAATCAAGGCGGACCGCAGCCAGGTGGAGCAGGTCATCTTGAATCTCGCGGTGAACTCACGGGACGCCATGCCGAGCGGGGGAAAGCTGACGATTGAAACCCTGAACGTCGAGATCGATGGCTCCTATGCGCGCAAGTATCCCGTTGTCGAGCCGGGTGAATACGTCATGCTGGCCGTGAGCGACACTGGCTGTGGCATGGACGCCGAGACGCAGGCTCACATTTTCGAACCGTTTTTCACGACAAAAGAAAAGGGCAAAGGAACGGGCTTAGGTCTCGCCACCGTATACGGCATCGTAAAGCAGAGCGGCGGGTACATCTGGGTGTACAGCGAACTGGGCAAAGGAACGACTTTCAAGGTCTATCTGCCCCATGTGTGTGAGTCCGAGGAGCCGGCATTGCCGAGGTTGGAACCCAAGACACCTCAGCTTGGCACGGAAACAATCCTGCTCGTCGAGGACGAAAAGGGCGTTCGTGAACTGGCGCGGGAATACCTGGAACAGGCGGGATACACCGTACTCGAAGCGGAAAATGCGCAGCAGGCCCTTCAAATTGCTGAAATGCATCGGGGTTCGATCGAATTGCTTTTCACTGACGTCGTCATGGCCGGGATGAGTGGACGGCACCTGGCGGCGGAAATGCAGAAAATGTTGCCTGCCATTAAGGTCCTCTATATGTCCGGATATACGGATGAAGCGATCGTCCACCACGGCATCCTCGGCCGCGATGTCTCGCTGCTTCAAAAGCCCTTTACTCTCAATTCGCTCGCGCTCAAGGTTCGTGAGACTTTGGAAATTACTGAAAGCCAGAAGCGCTGATTCAAAGTTGCATCGGTCCCCCTCCTCACGCTGAGCAAATCCTCCACGGACTCATTGATTTCCGGTGTTTGCCTCGATAGCATGGCTCGCTGACTTCTTCCGGGGAAGGTGGTGAGCCATGGTACGAAATCTTCAGGCGAAACGGCTGGCGACGCGCGCCGTGCATGCAGGAGAGCGGACGCGTCCGGACGGATTCGTACCGGTCTCGACACCCATATACAGCACAGCGACCTTCATATATGACCACCTGGCCGATATTGACGCGATTAGCGCCGGTGAGAGACACGGCTTCATTTACTCGCGTCACTGCAACCCGACGAATGCCGCGCTGGAAGAAGCCGTTAGTTCGCTCGAAGGAGGAGGCGTCGCGGCAAGCCTGGCGTCGGGGATGTCGGCGATTATGCTGGCGCTGCTCGCGGCCGGGGTGGAGCAGGGAACTACGATTGCGGCGTCGCAGGATATTTATGGAGTGACGGTGAAATTCCTGATGGATATTGCGTCGCGCTGGGGAGCGCCGATCGAATTCGTGGACGTGCTAGATCCGGCGAAGCGCAAGGACATCTGGGCTCTTAAGCCCGCCGTGCTGCTGCTGGAAAGCTTGACGAATCCGCTGCTGCGCGTGCCGGATTTGCCGGCTGTGGTGAAAGAAGCCCATGCGAGCGGCGCGCGCGTCATCGTGGACAATACGTTTGCGACGCCACTGCTGTTGCGGCCGTTGGAGCATGGCGCTGATTTCGTGGTGCACAGTGCGACGAAATACTTTGGAGGCCATGGCGATCTGACAGGCGGAATTCTCGTGGCTCGCGACGATTTTGCCGACGAGGTGAAGCATCTCACGAGGCTCGTTGGCGCGAATCTCGGGCCGTTTGAGGCGTGGTTGACTCTGCGCGGATTGAAGACGTTGCCGCTGCGTTTCGCGCGGCATTGTGAAAACGCCCAACGACTGGCGGAATGGCTCGCAAAACATCCCAAGATAGAAGAGGTCTTTTATCCTGGACTTTCCAATCATCCAGATCACCAACGTGCGAGCCAGCTCTTTCGCGGCGTGGACGCAGGAGGCGTCCTGTCCTTGAAGATTCGAGGCGCGGGCCGTGAGGAAGTGTTTCGATTTGTGGACTCGCTCGAATTGTTCTTGAAAGCCACTTCTCTCGGCGACGTGCAGAGCCTGGTGCTCTATCCTGCCATCTCGTCACATCGCGATTTGTCTCCGAAGCAACGCGAACGCCTGGGGATTACAGAAAACCTCGTGCGACTATCTTCTGGTATCGAGGACATTGAAGACTTGATTGCCGACCTCGAACAAGCGCTGGACAAGACTTAAACGCTAACGGGCTTGATTACGCAGATTATGGATTGGTCTCCGCAATCTAGCCAAGTTCGACATATGCGCTTTCAGGTTAGAATTACAGCTTCTTACGTCCCCTCGTCAGAGGAATAAGGAGCTGCAGAAGTTGCGGGATTCGGCTGCTAAATCGTTTCTGTCTCCCGAATACAACATCCTGACCCGGTGCGCGCGCCGGCGTCTGGAGAAGTCCGATATCGTCGGACTGCAAGAGACCCTAAGCGGGCCAGTGGATTTAGAAGTTCTCTTGAAACTGGCAGACGCGCACGGGTTGATTCCTCTTCTGAGCGAACATTCAGCCGAAATCGAGGAACTTTTTCCACCTGAATTCCGATCGCGGCTGCGGGATGCCAGCCGCGATTGGGCGTTGAGGGCGTTATTGCTGAGCGCCGAATTAGACAGGCTGGTGGAGGAATTCGGCCGACATGATATTCCTGCGATTCCCCACAAGGGTCCGGTCCTCGCGGCGAGGGCATACGGCAATCCGGTGTTGAGGCAGTTCAGCGATCTCGATTTTGCGGTTCCCCAGCGATTCATGCCTGTGATTTTCGAACGAATGTCGAAGCTCGACTATGAGGCGAGGATGCCACGCGAGAGATTCACGGAGACGAAGCCGAGCCGCATCCCAGGTGAGTACGCATTCAATCGCGGCGCGGACAGAATGTTGGTGGAATTTCATACGGAGAGAACGCTGCGGTATTTTCCAGTATCGGCACGCTTGGATGAAATGATCCGGCGGGCGACAATCATCACTGTGAACGGCAAGGCTGTGCCTGTGTTCTCGCGCGAGGATGAGCTCTTGATGCTCGCGGTGCATGGCGCAAAAGATTTCTGGGCGCGGTTGATTTGGATTGCCGATATCGCGGAACTCGTGAAGTTGTCGCCAGCGATTAGATGGACGGAGCTTTTCGCGTGCGCAGGTGAAATGAAAGCCGGAAGAATGCTGCGGCTAGCAATTCGTCTGGCACGCAATATTGTGGGATTGGAGGTTCCGCGCGATGTCCGGGCCACGATTGAAGGAGATCGCGAGGCTGGGAGACTTGCGACCGTGGTGTGCGAGCAGTTGTTTGCAAACGCGCGGGCGAGCGAAGGGATTCTATCCCGTTCGATCTATCGAATCCGCTCGGTGGAGGGGGTGTGGAGCGGGATTAAATACTGGATGCGTCTGGCGACCGCTCCCGCGGAAGAAGACTGGTCCTCGATTGACGTGCCGAAGTCGTTGACGCGTTCCTATTCGGTTTTGCGTCCGCTAAGGTTATGGAAGAAGTACGGCCGTTCGAGCCAGCAGAGCCGATAGCCTGGCAATTCAAAACTCGTGCTCGCGCGACCTCCGTGACATTCTTCAGGATTGACTTTGCGTGCCGCAATCGTGTGATACTCCTTTGGTTTTCCGCGCGCCACGCGAACGACTGGTTGAAATTAAATTGGGAGGGTGGAATGACACTGCGCCTGCGACAGTGTGCTTTTGCCGCGATTGTATTCCTATTAGTGATCTTCTGCGGGGCGGCTCGCAGCAGCGGCCAACAAAACACCGCTTATGCGCCGCGCGCGCTCACGGATGCGGATTATGCGCACGCCGAAAAATTCATGCCATGCAACACCACGCCGCTCGTATATCGCACCGTTCGCCCCGCGTGGCTTGCAGGTGGCCGCTTCTGGTTCAGGCTGACAACCGCGGAAGGCAGCGAGTTCATCGCGGTAGATCCTGCTCAGGGGACGCGAGAGCCTCTCTTCGATCACGCGAAACTTGCTGCTGCGCTTTCTGCCGCGGCGAACAGGCACTACGACGCGCATCACTTGCCGTTCCGCACACTCGAGCTTTCGCCGGACGAGCGGACGATCACGTTCATGATGGGGAGAACAAAGTGGAATTGCGATTTGCAGGCAGGACTGTGCACGAAGATCGAGAACTCAGAGACTTCGGCTGCTCCTCCGAGTGGGCGCGCTTCCGCGAAGAACCCCGCGGTTTCCCCTGACGGCAAACATCTGGCATTTATCCGCGACGATAATCTGTGGGTTCGCGACACTGCCACAGGCCAGGAGTCGCAACTCACCACAGACGGCGTAAAAGATTTCGGTTACGCAACGGACAACGCAGGATGGATCCACAGCGATCGCCCCATTGTTCTTTGGTCGCCGGATTCGAAAAAAATCGCAACGTATCAGCAGGATCAGCGCGGCGTGGGCGAAATGTATCTTGTGGAGACGCGAGTCGGACATCCGATTCTGCAGGAATGGAAGTATCCGCTCCCAGGCGACAAAGTGGTGACAACAATTCAGCGGGTCATCATTGACCTGGATGGCCCGCGAGTGATCCGCCTGCAAATGCCTCCTGATCAACATCGCTCATCACTCTGCGACGACGTCGCTTGCACCCCGGGCCGGCTCTCCGACGCGGAATGGAGTCCGAATTCGTCGCACCTCGCATTTCTTTCCACCTCTCGTGATCATAAGCAGGAGAACTTGCGCATCGCGGACGCCGCGTCAGGCGAAGTCCGCGACGTGCTTGAGGAGAAAGTGAAGACGTTCTTCGAGTCAGGGAATGGTGCGATCAACTGGCGATATCTGCCAGATTCCAATGAAGTCATCTGGTTTTCGGAGCGGGACAACTGGGGCCAGCTTTATCTCTACGACTTATCTACAGGCCAGCTGAAGAACCAGATCACGTCGGGCGAAGGCGATGTGACGAACTTGCTTCGGGTGGATGAAAAGAACCGGATGCTTTATTTCCTCGCCGTCGGCAAGGAGAAAGGCAGCAATCCTTATTACGCGCACCTCTACCGGATCGGATTCGACGGAAAGAACCTGCAGCTACTGACTCCGGAGGACGCAAATCATGACGTCACAATGTCCCCGAATGGCGAGTATTTCGTGGACAGTTATTCCACGCCCGAAGAACCGCCGGTTACCGTCCTGCGTGACGCGAGCGGAAAATTGCTTCAGACTATCGAAAAGGCGGACATCTCCGGCCTTGTCGCTGCGGGCTGGAAGCCGCCGATGCAATTCACGGTGAAAGCTCGCGATGGCGCGACGGATCTCTACGGTTTGATGTTCCGGCCAACGAATTTCAATCCGCAAGTGAAGTATCCGATTATCAACCACATTTATCCCGGGCCACAGACAGGGAGCGTCGGAAGCCGCAGCTTTGAAGCTTCGCGTGGCGACGCGCAGTCTCTTGCAGAACTCGGATTTGTTGTGGTTGAACTTGATGGCATGGGAACGCCCTGGAGGTCAAAACAATTTCACGAGGCTTACTTCGGCGACATGGGCGACAACACTCTGCCAGACCAAGTGACCGGAATGAAGCAACTGGCCGGGCGTTATCCGTGGATTGATATCAATCGCGCGGGAATCTACGGGCATTCGGGCGGAGGATTCGCGACGGCGGACGCAATGTTTCGGTATCCTGATTTTTTCAAGGTGGGGATATCGGAATCAGGGAACCACGACAACCGCGTGTATGAGGATGATTGGGCGGAGAAATGGCAAGGCTTGCTCGTGAAAAATCCGGATGGAACCACAAACTACGACAACCAAGCCAACGAGCTCGTCGCGAAGAACCTGAAGGGTCACTTGCTGCTGGCGCACGGAACCATTGACGACAATGTGCCGCCGTATAACACGTTTCTTGTCATCGATGCGCTGATCAAGGCGAACAAGGATTTCGATCTGCTCCTGCTGCCGAACGAGCATCATGGCTATGCGGACGATTCCAACTACATGACTCGCCGCCGCTGGGATTATTTCGTCCGCTATCTACTCGGCGCCGAGCCGCCGCACGAATACGAGTTGCATCCTCCTGTGACGGAGGAGCGCTGAAGAAGCGGCTGTCACGTTAACGAGTCGGCTCAAGGATGAGTTTTTGTATGCGCCAATTCAACAATTCGGCGACGTAGAGTTCGTTCTCGGAAGGACATGCGATTTCGTGGATCCAGCCGAATTGTTTGAGCTGCTTGCCAGACTCGCCGAACACACCGAGAACTTTTCCATCGAGCGTGAGTTTGTAGATTCGCCCTGGAAACGCATCGGCGCTATAGAGCACTTGATTTGGCGGCGGTGTAATGCAGATGGCCCATGGAGCGCCGGGCGCCATCGTGCCAGTGGTTGATGTTGGCTTGTTTCCGATTGCAGGGCGGGCATTCGGATCCACAGGCACGTCAACTGCAATCTGGCGCAAGAAATTCCCGTCGCCATCGAACACCTGGATGCGTCGGTTACCACGGTCTGCCACATAGACATTTCCTTGCGCATCCACGGCGATGCTATGCGGCGTATTGAGCTGCCCCGGCTTGTCTCCGGGTTCACCCCAGGATTCCAGCCAGTTGCCATCCTTGTCCACCTTCGCGATGCGTGAATTGATGTAGCCGTCGCTGATATATGTGTCGCCCGCTGCATCCCAGGCCACGTCCGTCACTTGCCGGAACAGGCCGTCCACGGGCGGTAGCGGCGGATGCGGGTGAGGCAACGGCCCAGTGTGCTCGTCCGAGGCTTCCTGCTTGCGCCCGAATACCATCACGACCCGGCCCTCGGGATTGAATTTGATTACCATGTCCGAGCCTTTGTCTGTGACCCAGATGTTGTCGTCCTTGTCGACCTTCACTGTGTGAGCGAATGACCAGGCATATAAATTGTGGCCACTCTCCCGGACGAAATCTCCGTTGGCATCAAATTCCAGCAATTGCGCCGCAGCCGCGCCGTAGGCAGGGCCTTTCGAATTGCCACGCGAGAACACAAAAACGTGGCCCTTGGAATTGACCGCGACACCGGAAACTTCACCTAAATACAAATCGGGCGGCAACTTCAGAAAATCAGGCACGGAGCGAAATAGAATTTGCGGAACCGGCGAGGATTGCGCGAGGACGGGACTAGCAAGAATGCCTATCGCTAACAGAAGCACGGATGCGCGATGCATGTAAGCCTCCAGTCCAAAAACTTTGGATTGCTGCAAACGAATCTCAGCAATTGCCAGCCGAGAACAATCACAATTCGCGCGAGGATTATAAGGCCTTGCGTGCGAATCGAGGAGTGAGAACCCGGCATGGTCCCTATGCAAACGCTCGGCTCATTTCGGCCTTCTATGCTTCATCGGTCGGGAAACTGAACTGTACGAGGCTGCTCTGAAATCCGCGGGTCTTGATTGCGCCATACACGATGCCCGTGGCCATCCAAATGCCGCCCGCGATCTTGGCGGGCAGTCCGAGATGCAGCCAGATAAAAAGGCAGATGAAGAAACCGAGAAGAGGAGGGACAAGGTTTGTGAGGCGTTTCTTTTCCTCGCGTAGATAGTAGCGCGCGAACGCGGAGGCGTTGACGCCCATGAAGGCGATGAGCGCCCCAAAGTTGAGCATCTCCGCTCCAAGCTGATAGCTCATCAAGAACGCGCCGGCTAGTGCGATCGCGCCCACCAGAACCACATTGTTGCGCGGAACTCGGTTTTTCGGCTCGATTGCTCCGAAGAATTTCTTCGGCAGCGCGTTGCTGCGTCCCATTCCGAACAGAAGCCGCGCCGCTCCCAGCTGGGAACTCATCCCTGATCCAATATTCGCGACGAGGAGCGTCAGGTTGACAATGCCAAAGAGGAACACGCCGCCCACTCGCCCCGAAATATGCACGAAAGCCGTGTCCACGTCGGGAAACGGCTGCGAGGCCGGCCAGATGAGCTGCGCCAGGTAAACCTCCACCGACGCAAGCGCGCCCGTGATGACGCAGACGAGAACCGTGGCGAGCAGAACGTTGCGCCGCGGATTTTTCGCCTCCTCGGAAAGCGTGGAGATGCCGTCGAAGCCGATGTATGTGAGGACAGCGATGGATGTCCCGCGAAAAACCGCGGAGGAGGAAAAGGTCTGTGGATCATAAAATGGATGCGTGAAGAATCCCGCGCTGAAATGAGGAATGCGGAAGATGTAGCGGACCGCTTCGAAAACAAAAATCACGATGACGATGCCCATGCCGAACGCGAGAATGGAATTGATGCGCGCCGAAGTTTCTATGCCTCGCAGATTGAGCCATGTGAACAGCAGTACAAAGAAAATCGCCCAGCCAAAATAAGGAATGTGCGGGAAGAAGTTCTGCGCCGCCTTGCTGCACCAGATCGTGCAAATTAGCGGATTCAGGATGTAATCCATCGCCATGCTCCATCCCGTGACGTAGCCGAGCGCGGGATGAAGCTCGCGGCCAACGTACGTAAAGGCGGAGCCGGCGCTGGGATAGATGCGCGCCATGCGGCCGTAGCTGATCGCCGTGAAGAGCATCGCCACCATGGCGATGAGGATTGCGGTGACCACGTGCCCGCGCCCCGCGTTGCTGACCACGCCGAAGGAAGGCATCGGCGCGACGGGCTGTATGATGATGATGCCGTAGAGGATCAGATCCCAAAGTCCGAGGCTCCGCCGAAGGCCGAGCCCGCTGCGATTGTCTTGTGTTTGCTCGCCTGCCACTAGTGTTTTCCAGACGCAAAAGACAGCTTCAGCGCCCTACCCTAGCACGGCGAGCAGACGGTTTCGAGCCTCCAGCCTCTAGGATGCCGCTAGTGCGTGCTCAGGTGAGGAAGGAATTTGTCGCTGCGCTTGTGTCCGGGCATGGCCCTGCCTTGTGTAGCGGCCGGTGCGTGTATTCCGCACCGGGCATGGCTTTCCTTACGTCGTCATCCCGAACCCGCGCTCCGCGCGGCGTGAGGCCTGCCTGCCGCAGGCAGTGATCTGCTGTTTGCATTTTCGGGTCGGCCTGCAATCGCCTGTGTAGCGGTCGGTCGCTGCGTTTGTGGCGCTCGTCGAATGCGGGCCGAAATTGCGCCCAACTTAGGCGTGTGTGAAGCGGCTGCGGAGGAATGGGCCCAGTCCGAGCAATCCCGTGCCCAGCAGGAGCAGGCTTGCTGGCTCGGGCGTCGAGGAGTCGGTTACTTTGACGTTGAACTGACTGGTCGCCAGCAGGCACGTGCCTGGGGCCCCCACCGGGCAGTCATAAGCCACGGTAAGGTTCATCGGGTTCAAGCCAAAGTCGTTGTCAGTCTCGCCTGTAACACTTGGATTATTGATCGAAAAGCTGTACCCACACGAGGAGCCGTCACTCAAGGTCGAGACCGGAAGGCAGGAACTCGGGAGAAACGAGAAAAAAGAAACAAAATCCGAAGTATCACCGGTTGTCGGCCCGTTGCCGCAAAACCCTGAGTTGCATATCTGCGCGGAACCGTTGAGCAAGATCGCCGCCCCCGAAGTGTTGCTCAAATCGAAATTCAGCGTGAGTGTACCGTTCTCGGCCATGGTGAGATTTGTGGACGTCAAGGTAAGACTGACGCTGCCCGCGGAAGCAGTGCAGGGCAAGAGGAGCAGACACGGGGACGCAAGTACAAGCAAAACAGCTGCCCGACGCAGCAAGCGACTCGTTGACATTGGTATCCCCCTCCGCGCACACCGCGACTTCGTCCTCCTCAGCAATCGAGCTTCCGTCACGCCACCCGTGTAACCTCCACTCGTGACAGCACTTGCGGCAAGCTTACATGGAAAGCAAGCACCAAGTTGCACAGGGTTGCACCAAAGTCGCAGCCGCTTGCGCTCAGCAACACAGCGCCCGACACGTCCGACAACTTCTTCGCGCGGTCCCTGCCGTCCAGTCGGCAGGCCGGGTTCCCCATCCTCCCCGTAGGGAAGGGTGGGTACAATTTCCTTGCCACTCACTTGCCGCGCCGGAGCTCATCAGAGCGAAGGCGGGTCACTCTCGACTCTCAACTGTTTTCCTGCCCCTGACATTTTTTACCTTGGACGACTTTTCCATACATACAAAACCACTTGCGCCATTTTCCGCATTCCCGTATAATTATTTTCGTTATCCTGGAAGTGTGTGCCTGATGGACCCTCCTGCATTTCCCTTACGAGTTTTTCCTTGCGGCACTCTTAACGCCGTCCATCTGGCCCCTCGGTTTAACCCAACTCACGCCTCTTACGCTAGTGGCAAATTCGTTGTTTCGAGGGCAGGAGAGGTATAGGATGCGCGCGGCAGAGGTCCAAATCGGAAATTCCGGTTAATACACAATTGCGTCGCTCTGGCGGACCTTACCTTGCAAGGGTGAGGACACATTCTTATGACAGTCTATAAATCAACGTTGAGCCGCGGAGTTGAATGCCCGCCTTTTCACTGCAACGCCTTGTGGAGGAACTGGATACAGGGCGTTCTTCTGGTGACACTGGCCGTGTCAATCAGCTCCTGTGGGGGTGGAACAAATTCGCCACCGCCCCCTCCCCCGATTCAACACACGATCGACGTCCGCGTGACAAATGGAATGGGCGAATTCTTCAACCGCCAGACGGGCGGCTCGTTCGTTCCGCGAGGGAACAACTACGTGCGGTATGCGCAACAGGTTTTTCTGCCGCAGATGGTCACCTTGCAGGGGCACTCGACGTTTAATCCCGGGCTATACGACTCGGCGAGGGTGGAAGCCGCACTGACACAAATGGAGGCCAACGGCTACAACATCACAAAGGTATGGCTCAACTACTGCTGCCAGGATGGAACTGTTGGAAATCCGAACGGCACGGGACTGTCGGTCGCCTACGTGGCCAACCTAGTGGATTTTCTGAACCGCGCGAACGCACACAAGATCTACGTCGTGATTACAACGGATGACCTGCCGTGGGTGGGAGGCTACCGGGACATCATGAATCAATGGTGCGCCCAGAACAACGCCTGCAATACATACGTCGGTTTCAATCTGCAGTACCTGACGCAAGGCGGAATCGACGCCAACACGAAATTCTGGCAGGACTTGGTGCAGGCTTTGATGGAGCAGCAGGCGCCGTTTCAGGCGATCTTTGCCTACGAGATCCGCGAAGAGATTTACATTGATCCAACCTTGCCGCCTCTGAGTCTGACATCCGGGTTGATTGCAACCGCGAACGGGCAAACCTACGACATGTCCGACCCAGCGGCGAAGCTGAGGATGCAGGCGGACAATTTGATCCACTTCACGGATCAGATGCGCGGCTCCATTCAGCAGCTCGATCCACAGGCTCTCGTGGCCGTAGGCTTCTTCACATTCAACGACCCACTGAAAATTCCGCCCTTCCCCGCAATTGCCAGCTCGACAATGGACTTTGTGGATCTGCACCCATATCCCGGTGAAGGCTACACACTCGGGCAGGCCGTGCAAGGATGGGGCATGAGCGGGTTCACGCAGAAGCCAATCATGATGGGCGAATTCGGCGCGTCCACCAGCTCATTCACGACTGAAGCTGCCGCGGCGCAGGCGCTACACGACTGGCAGGTGCAGTCGTGTACCTTTGGATTCGATGGGTGGCTGGTGTGGACGTGGGATACGACGGAGCAGAGTTCGTTCGTGCACTGGCCGGCGATCTCAGGAAACGGCCTCGTAAATCAGAGTCTCGCGCCCGTGAACCGTGCAAATGCGTGTGCCCCTTGAACAAATAGAGGAGATGGTCGACGCGGCTGCCAAAGCGGTAGTGCTTCAATTTGAAAGCCTCGGCTATTAGGATGCGCGAGGCAGAGGTCCAAATCGGAAATTCCGGTTGACATCTTCCGGAGGCGAAAATGCACATTCAGAGCGCCACGACGTTGGTTCGTGTCTTTCTGTGCGTGCTCCTCTTCACAGTCACGATCTCGGCCCAGAAGAAACCAGAATACCGCACGGGGCACTTACTGAAAGTCGAAGACTCAACCGACCTAATGGACCAAACTCACAAGGCCAATTATCTGCTGCACATACGCGACGGCGCCGATGAATACGTTGCACGCTACAGCATGACTTGGTTTGGCCACGATAGAAGTGGCCTTCTGAAGCCCGATACGGACGTTTCTTACCGAATTTCGGGAAAGAGCCTGTTTGTAAAAACTCCGGACGGCAAGGAGATTAAGGCCCGCCTGTGCAAGATGCGCGGTTCTATTCTAGCGTGCTGAATCTCGCGAGTCACAGCTGCCCGTTGTGCGCGCTTGCGGTGAGAGGACAGTCGCCAGCTTGCTGGCCCCAGCGCAGCGAGGGCGACCACTGGCGGATTTCGGCCCAGCCATTCTGGAACGGGAAAACTTTGCCCTAGGAGGTTCAGGTGCTGGATTTATTGTTGGAAGCGTGGACCAGTGTCCTCATCGAGGCCGCCAAGTTGCGCGCCGAAACCGGAGCGAATGGTACCTGGAAGCCCGGCAGGAAGCTCAAACTGCTCTTTGCCGCCTACAATGGTGCCCGAAACACCGGCGAGGACGTGCGCGTGGAGGAGATGGTTCGTCAATTCCGGCGTGTCCTCGGTGAAAAAAACGTACATCTTAGTGTACTGACATTCGATCCCGAGTTATCGCGAGGTTATTTTGGAGATGCTGCGCAAATCAAGTTTCCCGACATTTTCCCGCCATTCCTGTACCGAGAGGTGCCCCAGCACGACGGTCTGGTGGCATGTTTAGGCGCCACATTCAGTAAGACCTTCGCCAATGCTACCGCGGCTTACATGATCGGTGCGCTCGGCATCGCTTCAGCGAAAAAAAAGATTTCGGTGGCCTACGGCGGAGATGCTGGACGCACGGACCGTGTCGTGGCCGGCATGTGCCGTCGTTACTGCGGACAATCCCTGTTGATTATGCGGAATGAAGAATCGCGCGCCATCCTCGGGGAATTGGGGCTGGCCAGCGAGCTCGGCGCTGACACCGCGTGGACCTTCGAACCCCATCCGCCTGAATACGGACGGCAAGTCTTGCGCCAGGCTGGATGGGACGAGAAGAGGCGGGTGCTGGTCGTTTGCCCAAACAACCCATTCTGGTGGCCTGTGAAGCCTTCGATCTCAAAGTATTTGGCGCGAAATCTAACTGGCGCGTACAAGGACAGCCAGAATCGCTCTGTTTATTTCCATAGGACAGGCGCGAAAGCAAGAGCAGGCCTTAACCGCTACGTGGGTTCCATCGCAAACGCCGTCAAAGCTTACTGCAGTCGGCACAGTGTCTTCCCGGTTTTCGTGGGGATGGAGCAACTGGACCGGCATGCATGTGAAGCAGCGGCGCAGTTGCTCGGAGGCGCGCCAGTTTTCACCTCCCGAGAGTATGACATGTACCAAATCGTGAGTATTGTGCGCTGCGCTGACCTGCTGGTGTCGTCTCGTTACCATGGCGTCGCCACTTCAATGCCTGCGCTGGTGCCGTCGGCGGGGCTGACTATTGATGGCCGCATTCGCAACTTGATGCGCGAACGGGGACAGGAGCGCCTGCTTGTGGAGGCGGACGACGAGGCGCTGGAAGGCAAGTTGCTCGAAGTTCTCGAAAGATTGGGCAAGGAATCGGAAGCCATTGCGGACGGGATTGGCCGCGCAGTGGTGAAGAATCTCAGAATGATGGGGCGGATGGGAGTATTGCTTGAACGGTCTGTGCGGGAACGTTTCCCCGAGTTTCCGGTTCGTATGGCAGGAAATGGATGGGAGAAATACCTGCCGCCTTTGTCCCCGAATCTGCTCCGCCTGATGGAAAAATATCCAGCCTGAGGCGGCGGTTCACAGTCACGCGGTGTCGGAAAACGGTCATTGAAATACTTATGTGGCGATCAATGCCGTCGGTGCCTCTAAGACGATTGCCCCTTTAGGCGGCCTGCGGGGATCCACCGTAGTCAACAGGTGCCCTTCGGGAGGGAATTGCACCAAAACTGGGCATGTTTACATAATCTAACTTAACAATAAGCCTTTCCGAATTTCGCCATTTTTCACCAAATTGGACCTCTGCTCATGTCTGGATTTTGCATCCTGATTCTTTCGCGATTTTGTCCGCCGTGGTGGAGAATCCCCTGTATCCATGCGTGTTTCGGCATGTGCGAATTCTTCCCGCAGTCGAAAAAGTGGATTTCGAGCGAAATTTCGATTCCCGGATTGGCTCTCTCTGGTCGGTATGTTTTGCCCTCGAAAAGAGCCAAATTGGTCGGTATGGCCGGTCCAGGTGGGGCCTCCCAGGTCGACGCAGAACGGGGCCTCCCGAGTCGACGGCTAGTCGACCTCGGGGGTTCGTCGAGCCTGGGGGATTAATACCCTCCTCAAATCTGAGGGCCCCCGTCACCGTCAGGGCAAGATTCATTTTTGGTAAAGGAGGAAGAAGTAGGACCGCGATGATTCCGAATCAGTGAAACCCGGAAGCTCTCGCACAAAATGAAAACCATTGCGCGCGAGGTCGCCGCGGACCATCTCTTCGGGGATGTGGTGGCGCGAGTAATAGGATTCCCGCGGTTGCCCCGCATCGGCAGGACAATCAATCACCGCGAAGAGTCCGCCGGGCTTGAGCGCGCGAAAAATTCCCTGCAGCATTGCATCGTAGTCGCGGAATTCGTGATAGGCGTTGACGACGAGCGCCGCGTCAAGACTCCCTGTGGGGAGGTGCGGGTCATTAGCCCCGCCGAGGATGGTCGTGATTTGCGCGAGATTTTCTCTCGCGGCGCGCTCGCGAATGGAGTCGAGCCGCTCCTTGAGGATGTCCTCGGCGTAGACTTTCCCCTGCGGCCCGACGCGCGCGGCCAATCGAAACGTGAAATAGCCCGGCCCCGCGCCGATATCAGCGACAACGCTGCCGGGTTTCGCGCCGAGCGCGTCCATGACTTCCGCGGGCCGCTGCCAGGCGTCCCGCTGCGCCCAGTCGGAATCTTGTCCGACGAGCGGCGAGGCAAGCAGCGTCAGCGCGACAAAAAGCAGCAGCAAGCTGCGCGGAGATTTTCGATTGCGTGGAATTTCAATGCTCTGCATGTTGGCTCCTGGCGGATAAATCGCGGAGAAGGATACAACGAAATCTGATGGCGAAGGATAGATTCGACGAGGCCACCCATAAGCGCGATGCGCTTGCGTAAGCAACGTCGCAGTCTGCCCGCCCTTCGCGCGGCCTGCAAAGAGCGCAGTAGAGTGGCGCAGAGGGTGGAATTTCATGCCGATGTCTTAGGAAGTTTTAGGGACGCTGTGAATGAGCCCGGTGTGAGTTCCAGGAGGTATCAAAATTCGTGATGCGCCGGGCGCAGCGGGTAGTCCAGCCCCTCTCCAGTCGACGCCCGACTGCGGCAAACGCGATTCACCTTAGTGTGGAGTCACACTCTAATGGGTGGCGCCCACGAGTCTGTCGGCAGCCATTGTGCACGCCGGACCGACATCTCCTCGATATCAGCAAACGAGCCGAGGCAGCGGAACGGAGTGGAGAAGGCGGAGCGTGACCGTCGGAATGGCCCGCACGGCTGAATGACACGGCTTTTTCGTGGCCCGAATAACGAAGTAAATGCTCTGCCTGCCTGCTAGCCGGGAAGGCGCTCTGAGCCTACCCACAGTTGAGCCAGGTCTCTGAGGTTGTCTTTGTATGTGCGCGTTACCAAGTATTCTTTCCCACCCTTTATACGCAGCCTGTACTCTCCCGTCGGTAAAGGTTGGATCTCCTCCACGACCGAAATATTCACGACGACCGAGCGGTGGATACGAATAAAACCATAGGGCTTGAGCTTCTCCGCCATGGACGAGAGAGATTCGTGCAGCAAAAAGGAATTGGGCCGGTGTTGCAACGAAACATAATTACCTTTGGCTTGCACTGCCACGATCTCAGCTAAATCCAAGAATAAGATTCTACCCTTTGCCTTGAACGCGATTCGTGGCGCCTGTCGTTTTGCCATAACCTCCAACTGCTGCAAGGCTCGGATGAGGTTTGCAGCATCAACTAGCGTTACCGGAAGTAATGATGTCTCTACAGGTTCGTAGAAGTCATCTTCTGCCGTCGATTCAAGAGTGTACTCCGGTTTACTCCTGGTGTTCATAATGGAACCCTTAGATTACCCTCTCCTTCCGAGCGCCTGCTACCCCGAGTGAGAATGACGAGTGCACTGCTTCAAAATGCAATGGTCCTACATAACCGGAGCAGGGGATCCGTCTGACCACCTGCCCACGGGAACGATAAACACGTCGATTGGTTGAGCACCTTTGAATTGTGGATTCAGCATCAACGGTGACTTTGGCAGAGCGGCATCCCGCGCCTTACCCTCCAGGCCCGTAGGTTACTTCTGCCCAGTGCTCACTGCTGACGGAAAGCTGGATTGCGCGCCGAAATAACACTCAATGCATTCCAACTTTCCGTCCTTGATTCGAAGATACTCCACATTCCGGAACGATTTGCCGTTCTTGGTGTGGCACAGATACTTCACAAAAGCATCCTCCGCGCCTGTCGTGATCCGCTCCAGGTCGAAGCGTCCAATGAAGTCAACCTGGGTGTCCCAGCATTGTGCCTTGAAAGCGCTTTTGCTGATGTGGTCGTCGCCGGCCGCGCTCGTAAAGGTGAAGTTATCGGCGAGCAGGACATTGAACGTGTCCAAATCCTTCTTTTCCCACGCCGCGTACCACTTATGGATGATCTCCTCGTTGGTTAAGTCATGTCCTCGGAATGCGCTGGCCCTTGCCTGTCCCGGCAGGGTCACCGCACCAACCAGCGCGCAGGCTCCCGTTGCGAGCAGATTCCTGCGCGACACCGCGATCCTTGTCATTGTTCCTTATCCTTTTCATGATGTAGTTTGAAATACTTAGCTCAATCGCGATGCTGGCTATCCGAGCCTACGAACCGGTTGGTATGTAACGTGGTCAACTGCCTCCGTGGAATTGATGCGGTCAGCTCCGCTTGTGGTTGTCCGGCGGACGAAGAGACTTCAGCCAGTCCACGATATTTCTGATTCCCGCGTTCCATACCTTCGCATCCTGAGCATTTTTTGCCAACACTTCGTGGCCTTCGACCATCGCGATCAGAAAGCTCGCAGTCTCTTTCGGAACCAAGTCGCGGCGCACTGTTCCCTGCGACTGCCCCCTCCGCAAAGCCTTGGCGATGCATTCTTGCAGGGCATGGAAGATTCTCTCCAATCGCTTGCGGAATTGTTCGTCGAGCTGAGACATCTCCTGCGCCAAATTGACCAGGGGACAACCGCGCTTTACGTCTCTTGGCCGATGTGGTAGCGCCTGCACAATGCCGATCAAAGCATGGATGGGGTCCTTGTCCTTGCTCTGTTGAAGGGGAAGCATCCATCTGTCACAGGTAATTTTTGCGACGATCTCTTCGATAATGGCATATCCCAGAGCCTCCTTGCTTTCGAAATGGTAGTAGAGCGCTCCCTTGGTGACGTTGGTGGCGGCCAGAATCGCATCGATCCCGGCATTCTGGAAGCCGTATCTGTAAACCTCCCGAAAAGCCGCTTGGAGCAAGTGTTCCCGCGTGCGCTCAGGATCACGCAACCTTCGCTTCTTGCGTTTTCTGTCATGCGCTCTTAACACACCAACTAGTATGTATGTCAATCATACGAAAATCAATCACAGTCGATCGGCCTCACGTGTGGATGCTGACGTTCTCGAATGTCGTAACCTCTCGCCAACGAGTATGAAAAGTTGGAGAAATAGTATGAAAAGTTGGGGAAATAGCCGTCTAGCGGTTTTGGGATCGTCTCAGGAGGTTGTTAGTCCGCCAGTCTGACTCGTAATCTGAAATGCTGGGCCTGTTGTGTCACGTAATCGTTGTGAACGTGGAACACCACATGCTCTCTCTGAATTCCGCATTAACTATTGGACCGCGCCGAGCAGGCACGCGGGAATCGCCAGTCATCTCCGCACGGCGACTTTCACCGGAGGAAAAGAGGAAATATGAATGTACTAAGACAGTTGCGAAATTTCTGGATACCGTTGGTTACGATGATTGTTCTGGCTTGCTTCAGCAATGCAGTCGCTCAAACGCGCTACGAAGTTAAGGATTTGGGCGCTGAGAACGGTGACAACCTGGGCATGACCATGGGGCTCAATAATCACGGCGCGTCGTTGATCATGGATCAGGTCGTAGTTCCTTCCGTCATTTCGCAAAACTCCACGACCCCGGCAGGCACCGTAAGGATAGCCATCGACGGACGCAACATCGACCTGCAAACGCTTGGAGGAAAGAACAGTTCGATCAACTGGGGCGGAATCAACGACAACGGGGAAGCCGTCGGTTTGTCCGAAACATCTGGTTTTGACCCGAACGGCGAAGACGTCTGCGGCTTCGGCACAGGAGCTACGTGTCTCCCGTTTCTCTGGCGAAACGGCCAGATGAGCGCTCTCCCGACGCTGGGTGGAAATAACGGGCAGGCCAGCGCCATCAATAACCGCGGGCAAGTCACAGGATATTCGGAAACGGCTGTCGCTGATTCCGGATGCCCATTTACCCCGGTTGGCCCTACTGCAGTGCCGGTATTATGGGATAAAGGTCAAGCCCAGGCTCTTCCAACGGTGAGTGGCGATCCGGACGGGGTCGCATTCGGCATCAACGATCTAGGCCAAGCTGTGGGCTACTCGGGAAACTGCGCCGCCGCGGTTCACGCCGTAATATGGGCAGACGGCACTGTGATCCAGCTTCCTGATAACGGACCTGAGCGTTCCAATGTCGCCTACGCCATTAACAACCAGGGCCAAATTGTTGGGAAAGTCCGCGCCGCTGACAACTCAACCTACCATGTCGCTCTTTGGCAGTGTCAACCCCCTTCAGGCCTCCCACCAGTTTGCACACTCAAAGACCTCGGCACTCTGGGACAACACTCTGGCTTCGCCACCAGCATCAACAGCAAGGGCCAAGTGGTGGGAAGCTTTGTTGACTCACTCCGCAACTGGTCCGGCGGCTTCATTTACCAGGACGGCGTGATGACCGACCTGAACACGCTATTTCCCACTTCCAACCTCTCCGTCATCTCGGCTAGCAACATCAATGACCGCGGACAAATCTCGGGCATGGCACTGGTGACCAGCGGGCCAGATCAGGGCAACGTCCACGCCTTTCTCGCAACCCCTGTAGACAACGGAGGCGGAGAATAAAGGCATTCGTTCCCTACTTATGTGCCTGAGTTCTGCTGGGTTTGATTCCCCAGACGCGATGGCACGCACGGTTGTGAGCACGAACCCGTGAGGCGTGATAAACGGCACGCCGCACGGGTTTTTTATTCCTATAGTGATAGTTCCTTTCCATGCCTAACACCGCTCGAACGGACTCTTCCAAGCGAATTGAAGATGTCTTAGGGAAGCGTTTTAGGAAGGACCCTAACCCAATTGAAAACAAACGAATGGCGGAGAGGGTGGGGGCTCGAGAATGCCTGTCATTCACTCTGAGCGAGAGAATTGTCGAGTCGAATAGAAGCCGCAATCAGTTGCATCTTCTTCTTCCGACGCCAGCCTTTTAGTCGAGCCTCAAGGGCCCGAGCCGACGAATAACTCGAGCATTTCTGCGACCAAGCGAGGGTCACCGGCGACCGGAGACGGGTATGTCTGGCACCGAAGCCCTTGTTGTGCTTCTCGACTCGCTCTTCGAGATCGCTCGCCACGCCAACGTAGTAGCTACCGTCGGCACATTCGACGATGTAGCAGAACCAGCCCTTCGATTCGCTGTTCAAAGGATTGCCCAGGCCCTTCGACTTCGCTCAGGGCACTCCGCTAAAGCGGAGTGGCGGAGAGGGTGGGATTCGAACCCACGAGCCCGGTTTTGCCAGGCTACCCGCTTTCGAGGCGGGCTCTTTCAACCGCTCAGACACCTCTCCGCGGCTAGGAAACCTAAGAAGATTACCAGAGCGCGGCAGTGCGAACAATGCGCGAATGAGCGACATCTCCACATGCGTTCGCAGCGTGCCGCAAGTCTCACGCCGCCTTATCTGCGCGCAGTGAAGAACTTCTGCAACAGCAAAGCCGCGTCTGCCGCGAGAACGCCCGCAGAGATTTCAACGCGGTGATTCACACTCGGATGGTCGAGGACAGCGAAGCACGAGCGCACCGCGCCGCCTTTCGGATCGTCCGCGCCATAGATGAGCCGCGCGATTCGCGCTTGAATCATCGCGCCGGCGCACATGGCGCAAGGCTCAATCGTGACGTAGAGATTCGCGCCAAGCAGGCGGTGATTTTCCGCAGCAGCGGCAGCGGCGCGCAACGCGACCATTTCGGCATGGGCTGTCGGATCGCAATCCGCAATCGTGCGGTTCGCGGCGCGCGCGAGGATGCGCCCGCCGAGTTCGATAACGCAGCCGACGGGAACTTCGCCGGCGCCCGCAGCGGCGCGCGCTTCTTCGAGAGCGAGTCGCATCATCGCTTCATCGTGCGCGGCTATTGTCAGGGAATTCGTTGTTTCCGCCATCGCGTTCCTGCGTCGAAGCTCAGGATAGCATGACGTGCTTGAGATGCTGTATTGACAGAGGTTCGCGAACGCGAAGAGGAGCCGCCTTGCTGCCGGACTCCCGCTAGGGTATAAACACGCGTCCCTCTTTTTCGAAGGAAATCATGGAACTTCGCAAAGATCCGATTACGAGAAGCTGGGTTGTGGTTGGGCAAAGCGAATCCATCGCGCTGCCGACGGACCCCTGTCCGCTCTGCCCCGGAAACGAGGGAGATGCGCGCACAATCCTGCAGCTGCCCCGGCAGGGACCGTGGCAAGTGCGCGTCTTCCCGCACTTCCGGCCCGTGTACCGCATCGAGGGCGATCCCGAGCGGTCCGCCGAGGGAATCTATGACCGCATGGCTCCCGTGGGCGCCCATGAAGTATTGGTGGATACACCCGATCACGCACAATGGCTCGCTGACCAGTCCGAGGAACAAATTGGTCTCGCTTTGGAAGCAGCCGCGCTGCGCATCGCGGATCTGAAGCGCGACCCGCGGTTCAAGTACGTCGCCGTATTCAAGAATCGCGGCGAAAACGCCGGCCAAGAGTGGCCGCATTCTCATTCGCAGATTACGGCGACGATTTTTGTGCCTCGCCGCGTCCTCTATGAACTCCGAGCCGCGCGCGAATGGTTTCGCGATCGCGAACGCTGCGTTTTTTGCGACATCCTGCGGCAGGAAGAGAAGGAAGGGAAGCGCGTGGTGGATTCGCAAGGCGGTTATGTGGCGTTTTGTCCCTACGCCGCGCGCGTTCCGTTCGAGACGTGGATCATGCCCCGGCGCCACTCCCATGAATTTGAAACACCCGGCGGAGAAAACTACCGGCAATTGGGGGCGCTGCTGGGGCGCGTCATACGGAGGCTTCGCCCTCTTGCACACGGATATCACTTGGTCGTACACACATCGCCCAGCAGCCAGCATACCAAAGGGGAATTGAGCGAGTACTGGAAGACGATTGCCGACGACTATCACTGGCACATCGAGATCCTGCCGGTGATCCCGACAGGCTCGAAGTCCTACGCCCTCAAGGAAGTCTATTTCAACAGCCTGCTGCCCGAACAAGCCGCGGAAGTGCTCCGGCAGGTTGATCCGGGCCGATGAAAAAACACTGGCAGATTGAAGCGCAGCGCGGGGGAATCATCGCCAAGCTGACGGTGCTGATTCTCATTCTGCTCTTGTGCGCTGCTTTATACCTCGTGCGCGTGCCGCTGCTGCGCCTGGTTGGCGGCTACTGGATTGTTGGCGCCGCGCCCTCGAACGCCGATGTGATCATTATCCTCAGCGACGATGATTTCACGGCAGACCGCGCGGCCCGCGCCGCGGAACTATACCATTCGGGATGGGCGCCGCGAGTCGTCGCCAGCGGGCGCTGGCTGCGGCCGTACGCGAGCGTCGCAGAATTGATGCAGCACGATTTGGAAACTCGCGGCGTGCCCAAGAAGGCCATCGTTCCCTTCGCCCACGACGCTCCGGACACGCTCGAAGAGCTGCGCGATCTGAACGATTTCGTCCAGCAACATCACTGGAAGCAAATCATGATCGTGACTTCGAATTACCACACCCGGCGGACGCGCTACCTCGCCCGGCACATCTTCCCGCGGCCAATCGAAGTGCAGGTTGTCGGCGCGCCGGACGTGCACTACGATGCGGACTCCTGGTGGCGGACTCGCGAGGGGTTGAAGCTTTTCCTGCATGAGAGCGTGGGATTGCTCGTGGCTATGTGGGAAGTTCACCATTTGAAGCCGAGAAGGCCGCAGGATGCAGTTCCCGGAAAGGCAGAAGCGGAGTTTCTTCCCTGGAACTCAAATCGCACGAGAATCGTTTACACCCCTATCCCTCTGTACTATAGTGCTTGAACCGCATTGACCGCCTACCCCGGACCGGGCGATCAGGGGCAATCTCGCTGGAGGGTTCCATGTGGCGGAAACAATCCGAGGGCAAGCCATCTTCGTCAGCATCAACGTCGTTTGATTCACCACCTTATGCGCCTGCGGCAAGCAGCGCGCCGGGGCCGGTTTCTTCGCCGCCAGCGAACACAAGTTTCGCGGGCGCGCCGGGCGCATCCAATGACTCATCGCTTCTCACTCGCGGCATTCGCATCAAGGGCGATTTGACTGGCAAGGGCGAGCTGACGATTGACGGCGAAATCACGGGCTCGGTACGACTGGGCGAAGCACGCGTCGCCGTGGGCCCGAACGGACACGTGAAGGCGGACATTGAGGCTCGTGAGGTCACCGTGCGGGGCAACGTCGAGGGAAACTTGCGCGGCCGTGAGCGCGTGCTGGTCGGCGCGACAGGCAGCGTGAAGGGCGATATTGACGCCGCGCGCGTCGTGATTGAGGACGGCGCGCATTTCAGAGGCCGCATTGAAATGGGACGCGGCTCCGACTCTCGCTCGGAGCGCGAGTCGCCCAAGAAGGCTGCGGCCAATGTTCCACCTCCGGCACAGACTCCGGCGGCGCCAAAGCCTGTGTCTGTGGCTCCGGCAGCAACAGCGCCCAAGCCCTCGCCGACGCCAGCGCAGACGCTTCCGGCTCCGAATGCGCCTGCGGCAACTCCTTCTTCAACGGCCACGCGCAGCTCTACATTGGCTTCGACGCCGGAAAAGGAGTCCATTATCCTTCCCGCCCCGGTGGGTGGCCCCGGAGGCTCTCGTTAGGCCATGAACTGGGTAGGGAAGTCACGGGCCATGGCGATCGGACCTCGCATTCCAACGCGACGCGCAGACTCCGCCGTGCCAACGGTCACCCCGAATCGGAACGCCGAGAACTTCCGCCTCTCCAACGGACTGAAGGATTTCCTCTGGCTGATTGGAGACGTGGAGCATGGACGCTTGCTCGACCTCGGGCCCATCTGGCAGGCCACCCTTACTTTCTTCATCGAGCGCGGCTTCCGGATGACCACGGAGGACATCCTGCGTTCCTGGAAAGAGTACGTCAATGCGGAAGACGAGAAGTTGCGCCGCACACCGCCGGGTGAAAATGCCGAGGCTCTTTCACCCGATGAAATGGCGGCGCATTTCCTGCAGTATGCTCTGCAATATCCTGCAGAGGAGTTTCACGCCGTGCTGGCGTGGGATATCTTCGATTACTTGAGCGCCGAGTTGATGAAGCGCGTCGCCAGCCGCTTGCACGAAATCGTCCGGCCGGGCGGTGCCGTTCTTGGATTGTTCCACAGCCGTCCGCCCGATGAATTTCACCGCTACCGCATCGTGGACCATCAAACCATCGAGACGATTCCGGCAATGGCCCTCGGCGGCCACAAGCGCGTCTTCCAGAACCGCGAAGTCCTGAATCTCTTCGGCCAGTTCAAATCCGCGAAGACATTTGTCGGCCGCGACCAGCTCCGCGAAGGCCTCTTCATCCGCTAGGCCGCAATTCACGTTTGCAACGAATTCCGCTTCCTTGTGAATTTCATGTGATGCCCGTACTTGCATTCGCGGCCGGAAGGGAGTATGAGGGGAACAGTTGTAGCTAGTGCACGGAGGAAAGGATGACTCCACCGGGCCTAGAATCCTGAACAAAATTGACACACCGCTCTTGCGGTGCGATGCCCGCCGGAGTCTTCGGACGCCGGCGCGGCTTCAGGAACAAACAAAGCGGGGAGCTGCCTGGCTCCCCGCTTTGCTATTTCTGACCAGACTTTTCCGCGGCGCGTTCCTGGGCGCGGATGCGCCAGGCCTGTATGATGGCCGGCAAAATCGAAAGAAAGATCACGGCCGCGATGACCCAGTGGATCTGCTTGTCAATGTGCGGGACGGTCGCGCCAAGCGTGTAGCCGCCCAAAATCATGCCGCACACCCAGAAAATCCCGCCGAAAATGTCGTAAGAGAGATACCGCGAATAGGTCATCCGCGCGGCGCCGGCAACCGGCGGGCAAAACGTCCTCACAATGGGCACGAATCGCGCGATGATGATGGCCATTCCTCCATGCGCTTCGTAGAAGGCATGCGCGCGTTCGAGATAGCGCTTCTTGAAGAACCGTGAATCCGGCCGGCGATAGAGGCTCATTCCAGCCCGTCGGCCGATCCAGTAGCCGAGCTGGTCTCCGGCGATCGCGCAGAGCGAAACAGGAACGAGAAGCCATCCCAGTCTAAGCTGACCCGCAGCCGCGAAAATGCCTGCCGTGACGAGCAGGGAATCGCCCGGCAAAAAGAAGCCGACGAACAGCCCTGTTTCGACGAACACGATCCCGCAAACCAGCATCGTGCCGCCCCAGCGGACCAGGTCTTGAACGTTGTAAATCTGGTGAATCAGATCACGCCACGGAATCGCCATTTGGTCTCGGTCGTCTTCTGAAATCAGCCTAAGTCACTGCTCGGTCTGGTCTTGCGGCTGCCCCAGCTTTCCAACGATAGCAGAAATAGGCCCGTCACGCCGCGAAGCGTGGCTGCCCTTTGCGCCACTAGTACCGTTCCAACTTGTTCTGCCCGATGGCCGCTGTCGCGGCAGCAGCAATCTGCCGCCAGCAGTTGTTTGTGCCTTTGATTCATTAAGTTGGAACGGCACTAGTACTTTGCTCCCAACAGAATTAGTCCGCCGTACCATTTATACCCGGCAATTCGCGAGCGAGAATATGCGCGTCGGACAAAATTCCACTGCGGAGGAGTCGAGCTCATGGAAGGTGGATACACAGTCTGGATGGGACAGCCGGTGGTTCTGCAAATCGTCGCGGGCAATCTGCGGGTCCCGTTGCGCGGGCGCCTGGTCAGCGAGACTAACGACGTCCTGCGGCTGCGCATCGCCGATAGTTGGGATGTGGACATCTTCAAATCCATGGTCGTTTCCGTTGACCACGACCGGCCCGTCGTCCTGGTGAATTGATAGGGAAGTAGCCAATGAACGCTGCGAGCGCAAATCCGGTGCAAATGATTGAAAGCGCGAAGGCCTCGAGCGGCCTTCTCGCCACGAATGCGCGTCTGGTGCTGTTGAGCTTTTTCGTGGTTGTTGCTGTATTCGTGCAGCGACAGATTTTGCGGATGATGGTCCTGGCGCGGCAGTTGAATTACTAGTGCCGTTCCAACCTGTTTCGGCTGCGTGCTTCTCGAAAAACATATAGAGCATTGCAACAGAGATCCACGAGTCATAGGTGAAGACAGTTGGAACGGTACTAGCGCCGCGCATTGAATTTCGGTTTCCGGCCCCACCTCAATGCCCCCGCCCGGGCTTGCTCTCCCCGCAAGCCCGGGTTTTCTTTTTCGTGCGCCGCGCATTTTGGTTTGACATTTCACCGTTTCGCCGTGAGATTATCCAGCCGGCCCGCGCATGCGACTTGGACCCTACGACTGGCTCGTTGTTGCCGCCTATTTCCTGATTACGCTTATCGTCGGCCTGTACTTCCGCCGCCGCTCGAGCCGCAGCACCGGCGATTATTTCGTCGCCGGTCGCGGCGCGACGTGGTGGCTGGCCGGCACTTCGATGGTGGCGACGACGTTCGCCGCCGACACGCCGCTGGTCGTCACCGGCCTCGTCTATCGCAACGGCATCGCCGGCAACTGGCTCTGGTGGAGCTTGCTGCCATCCGGGATGATGACCGTTTTTCTCTTCGCGCGCCTCTGGGTGCGCTCCGGCCTGCTCACAGACGTGCAATTCGCCGAGCTGCGGTATTCCGGCAAGCCCGCCGCGTTTCTCCGCGGCTTCCGCGCGATCTATCTCGGGATGCTCATCAACTGCCTCATCCTCGGCTGGGTCACCAAGGCCATGACGACGATCGTGCAGGTAGCTCTCGGCGTAAGCGACCGCGCCTCGCTCGAAATCTGTGTCTTCATCCTGATTCCGTTCACCGGACTCTACGTCGCGCTCGGCGGTTTGTGGGGAGTCTTGTGGACCGATCTCTTCCAGTTCATTCTGAAAATGGGCGTCGTCATCGCCGTCGCGTGGTACGCCGTGCGCGCCGCGGGAGGAATGTCGTCGCTCGAAGCGAAACTCGGCGCGTTGCAAGCCGCCCATCCGGGCTCAGCGAGCCCGCTCGGTTTCTTTCCGGACTTCTCGCATGGCTTTGCGAGCCAGGCGCTTTGGACTTTGCCTGTCATCACGTTTTGCGTTTATCTCGGAGTGCAGTGGTGGGCCTTCTGGTATCCGGGCGCGGAGCCGGGTGGTGGCGGCTACGTCGCGCAACGCATCCTGAGCGCACGCGACGAGCGCCACGGCCTGCTCTCGGTGCTGTGGTTCAACTTCGCGCATTACGCGCTGCGCTCGTGGCCATGGATTCTCGCCGCGCTCGCCGTCATCGTCCTCTATCCGGGTCTCGAGCATCCCGAGTCAGGCTACATGCTCGTCGCGATTGACCATTTGCCCGCCGCATGGCGCGCCTTGCTTGCCGCAGGCTTCCTCGCCGCGTTCATGTCCACCACTGCGACGCAGCTCAACTGGGGCAGCTCGTATCTCGTCGCCGATTTCTACCGGCGTTTCATCCATCGCAGCGCCAGCGAAAAGCACTACGTCGCAATCTCGCGCCTCGCGACCGTCATTCTCGTCGCGCTCACGGCCTGGGTCTCATGGGAACTGGCGACGATTCGCGCCGGGTGGGAATTCGTTCTCGAAGTCGGCGCGGGGACGGGCAGCGTCTATCTGCTGCGCTGGTATTGGTGGCGCATCAACGCATGGAGCGAAATCGCGGCAATGTCCGCGGCGCTGGTGAGTTCACTCGCGCTGCATTTCAATAATCCGTTCACTGGCTCCGAACCCATTGTCTTCGCCAAAACGACGCTGACGACCACGCTGGCCACTACTTTGACGTGGGTCATCGTTACGCTTCTCACGCCAGCCGAGCCTCGCGACGTCCTCGAAAAATTCTATCGCAAGGTGCGGCCACACGCGGCGGGATGGAAACCCATCGCTCAGCTCGTTCGCGATGTGCCTCCCACGCGCGATCTCGGCCGCAATTTGCTAGATTGGATTTTCGGCTGCACGTTTGTCTACACAGCCCTCTTCGGCGTCGGCCAGCTCTGCCTCCAGTCTTGGCTCTCGGGCTGCGTGCTTCTCATCATCTCATTACTCTGCGCCGCATTTCTCTATCGCAGCCTTCCCCGTCGCGTTCCGGCAGGTTCGACGTCCCGCGCATAGCGGTTTCTGGCATCATGCCGCCTTCGTCTCGCCATTTTTCCCGCATCATCCTTATGCTAAACTCGATTCATCGGCGGGCCCGTAGCTCAGTTGGATAGAGCGTTTGGCTACGAACCAAAAGGTCGGGGGTTCGAATCCCTCCGGGCTCGCCATCTTTTTGCGGGTCCGGCCCGGAGACATGGGTTACACAATGTACCGGCTACATAGGTAACACTTTTGGGCCGAACGGATTTTCCAGCGCTCCTCCCCCGAACGCTCAGAAGCGGAACAAATAGGAAAGCTTCACGAAAAACTGGCGGCCATCGTTGATCCACGGCCCGTCTCTCCTCAGGAGTCCCGAATTGGTCAGGATTAACGCAGGGTCGATGTTCGACAGGCTGCTGTTGTATCCCACGTACAAAGCCGTGCCGGGGTGAATCAAATACGTCAACAACAGGTCCCCATCCAGCCCCTTTGCTCTCTGGAGCGAGGTGAACGCCGGATTCGAAAGAGTGGCGTCATACTGCGCGATCGCTCGCAGGGAAAGCGCCCGGGTGAACTGGTAGTTCCACTTGGAACGCAAGATATGATCGTTGAAAACGGCGTGACCAGATCGCGGATCAACCAGCCTCGTTAGAAGATAAGTGTTATCTATGGTTAAGGCCGCCCTGGGACGAACAGATAGAGTGCTATTGATCGTGCTCAAGTTCACCGAGTAGGGAGCTGCATTGGCAGGTGGCGTGAAATTAATTCCCTTTCCAATCGCATATTCTCCGGAAAAGGTGACTTGCTTTGTAAAGCTGGTGGTGAAAGAGACCCCGCTTACTCCCTCTTCGAACGCCTCATTCTGGGTCAGCGAACTGAAGTCTTGCGGTCTCAACGTCTCATGCCGGAACGTGTGGAACACTGTGAATATAGTCTGCTCGGGAAACTCGAGATTGAACATAGGGGTGTAGGACTCATCCAGGCGAGTACTGCGATGATCCCAAATGTTGGAGGTCAGCAGATCGGGCCCCCATGAGATCAGATGCTTTCCCTCGGGACGGAAACGGTAGGAGAAGGTTTGGGAAACTTGCCGAATATCTACACGATTGACAAAGCCTGATTCGGCCTGGAAACCAGGGCTGCGATCGTCGTATTGGATTTGATAGGAGAGCTGGCGGCCGCTTCGCAACAGGGATGCTTCATACGCTGGACCGGCCAAATTTTTCCCTCCCGGCAAGGACGTTGAGCTTGTCACTGCCAGAAAACTTGCCACCCAATTCGGGTTCAGCTTGAACCTGCCGTCAACACCGCCGACGAAGTTCGAGTCACCGCCGAAAATGCGGCCGCTGTAGATCACGCCTACGCTGGACCCTTTGCCGATATCGCGATTGAAGGAGAGCGAGCTGAAGAACGCACGTGTGCCGGCGAGTGGCGTACCTGGAGGCACGATCTCTCCAGGAGATCTGTCGTCTGCAACGAGCGCTCCAACGGCGTACGGTCCCAGCTTGCCTGTCAGCCTCGCCCCGAATTGAGGATCCGCGATCCGTCGGGTGAAGAGCAAGCTGATCGGATTAAGCGAGTTGATCGGCGTAAGCAGGTTGAGCGGAAGAGGAGCGTCTATGGGTGTGTTGAAGTAGCTCGCGTTCTCGATGAAGAAGGGGCGCTTCTCCGGAAAAAAAACCTCGAACCGCTGATTGGCAGTCGATTGCGGTTCATCCGATTCCACCTGGCTGAAATCGGGATTGACCGTGGTATCCACAACCAGGCTCTTGTGAATGATGAATTTGGAATCCAGCCCGCCGTTCAGTTCGCCCGATTTTCCGGCGAAGCGCGGCGCGGCGGGATCACGCGTGTCGATATTGCGCGACGATAACAACGAAGCGTAGGGGATGAATTGCATTCCACGGCTTGGTGATATTTTCTCCAGCCCCTGAAGAGTGGCTTCCTGGCTGAGTCGCCCTTCGATCCGCGATGAGTATGGCGGCCAGGTTGAGAATTCATTGGTTCTTGAGATACCTCTATAGACAAAAAATCCCCAGGATTGAACTTGTCCGGACTGGAAACGCAGGCTCTTGAAGGGGATTGTGATCATGACGACATACCCTCGTTTTGTCAGCTGGCCGCGGGAATACCAGATCGTGTCAAATGACAGGTCCCAACCTTGGCCCTCAGTCCAGATACCATCGATCTGTACCCCCAATGGGTTCACCTCAAACCCATAAGCGTGTTTGCGGTCGTGAAATGTATCCAGGTGTATTGCAACGGCGTCGTCGTCATTTGGAAATTTGTCTCGGTTGGCCAGATGGGCGCGTATCTTGCCGGGCGTTCTGTCGTAACATAAGAAGACCGCGTATATGTTCTTGTCGTCGTACGCCAAATAAACGATCGTTCGTTCGGAGACGGGCGCGCCATCGCTCGGAGTGCGTTGAAGAAGGCCTTCAACCATTGTCATCTTGGCAGAAATTTCAGGAGTAGGCTCCATGGAGACGAAATCCTCGAATGCGGGCGGGCGGTCGACTCGCGCCAATCTCATCACCTTTGAATCGTCCAGCCCAGAAGCGCCGGCAAACGCGGAAAAACTCAAAAAGATGGCCAACAAGAAAAATACGAGAACTTTCAAATAATTATTGCTTTCGATTGAGCGCATACACGGCCTCCCTCACAAAGTACTTACCCTGAAGCGGAAGTCAGTCTAGGGCAGCGCGCGATTTGAAAAACTCCGGTTCTTGCGCTCAAAACAGATTTGTTTCGCTGGCGGATTCCACAGTTTGAAAGCGAGATTCGGATAGAATGTCTAAGAGGAGCCTGCTAGGTCCGATGACGGTTCCATTGCTTTTGAATTTTCAGGTGCCCTACCTCTCCCAGGCTTGGCGCGGTACATGTTTCCCGCCTATTACCTGACGCCTGAACACCCCCGCAGCGGCTGTCCTTTCGTACAAGTAGCGTTTGCGAAGCAATTCCCCTCGCCTCATTTGACCTCTCCCGCCCTTCGGCGCGATAAGAGTATCAGGGCATGCGTGTCTCGGATTTCTGAGGGAAAATTATGCTGCGAACACGGTTGGTTACTTTGCTTTTCGGCTGTTTGCTTCTCGCTTCAGCCTCTTGGGCTGACAATCTTGGCTACGTGGACTGCTCCAAATATCCGGAGAACACCCAAGTCCTCGACAAAGCCGGGAAGACTTCCGGGGCAGTGGCTTTCCTGCCTTGCGGCGAACGCTTCACGATTCTGGTCCGCGGCGAATTCTTCACGCAAATTCAGACCAAGGACGGCAAGGTCGGCTATCTCAACACCTACATGGTCACGCCCGATACGACCGCCGCCACGCAGCAGCAATCGAAGCCGTCTCAAACTTCCGCGTCTGCTACGACCAAGCTCGCGCAATTGTCAGCGGCAGATAAATTCAAGATCATCTCAACGACTCCATCCACGCCTGCGGTGGCCGCGCAAGCATCCGCTTCCCCCGCGCAGGCATCGAATGTGCCCGCACCAACTGCCACGGCAGCCCAGCCCTCTCCATCAGCGCCTGCGCCAGCTCCGGTCAGCGCCTCAGCATCAAGCGCCCCTGCGGCGCAGCCTCAACTAGCTGCTCCTGCTCACCCCGCATCCACCTCCAGCGCTGCTGCTCCTTCTGCCCCAGTGACGGAAGCTAAACCAGTCGCGCCGCCACAAGTTGAAGTCCAGCCGAGCGCAGCGGTGTCGTCCGCGGCTGTCGAACAGCCCCAGCCAAGCGTGCCTGCTGCTCAACCCGCGCCGAGCGCGCCCAATGTGCAGCCGCAGACGACCGCTTCTTCGCAACCAGCATCGGCTTCGAGCACTCCCGCGCCAAGTCCTGCGGCAGTGCAGCCTGAAGCAACCGCACCTGCGCCAGTCGAAACTCCCCCGAGCGCGCCAACAACTAGCACTCCTGCCACTCAACCGACATCGAGAGCCACTGCCGCCCAACCTGAGCCGCCTGTGGTCGCTCAACCTCAGCCCGAACCGATTCATGCGACTGTAGAAGCCCCGCAGGTCAGGCCAGCGCGGCCACCGCGCAGCCCTTCGCCTTTTCCAAATGTGAGCAATGTGCCCGTGATGGAATTATTCGCCGGCTACGGCTTCACGCGTTTCGGCGGCGGCAACGGAACCAATCTCAATGGCGCGCTCGGCTCATTCGGCTGGAATTTCAAACCTTGGCTGCAAATCATCGGCGACGCCAGCTACAATTTCGTGACGGTCAGCGGCACGAAGAACGTTCTCTACGGCAATCATTTCGGCCCGCGCATCTACCTCCGCGCGCGGGGCGCACGCGGCCCCATCCCGTTCGTGGAAGGTTTGGTCGGCGGCTCGCGCGTTGACACCACAACCGCTGGCGTCACCACCTCGAAAAACGGTCTTACCTATAAAGCTGGCGGCGGAATCGATCTTGCGATCTCGCGCCACATTTCCGTTCGCGCAATCGAAGCCGACTACTACCGTGTCCCGTTCCTCACGGGTTCGCAGACCAACTACGTGGCTTCCGCCGGCATAATTTTTCGCTTCGGCGGCCGCCCGCGGTATTAGTCGATCGCGCAAATCGGAGTGACGCAGCGTTCAGTTCCAGCGCCGGCCGCATCGGCCCATCTGCCGATTGACATCTCTCCACACATCTCCCGTATAATTACGGCGTCCCCTATCTGAACTCTTTAGAAGGGAGGCCCATCCCTTGACCCCTTCCGCGCATTCTTTCGACGCGCGCCTGCTGCGCAAATTCCTTTCCGCGCTCGGCGATCCGCCGATTCGCCTTGTCCTCGACGGCCGCGCAGAAGTCTCGCCGCCGAATGTTCGGCCCATCGCCAGCGTCTTTCTTCCTGATCGTCGCGCCGTCTCAAGGCTGCTTCGCCAGCCCGAATTGGCTTTCGGCGACGGCTACGCCGACGGCAGCATCCGCGTCGAAGGCGACCTGGTCTCGCTCCTCGAACTTGTTTCTCGCTCCATGCAGCACGCGCACACCCGCGACCGGTATCTCAAACTCATCTCCCGCTGGCTGAATCTCATCCAAGCGAACACGCTCCGCGGCTCCGCGAAAAATATTCATCATCATTACGATCTCGACGTGAATTTCTATAAGCTCTGGCTCGACTCGCAGCTCGTTTACACCTGCGCCTATTTTCCCGCGCCCGACGCCACACTCGAAGATGCCCAAATTGCGAAAATGGATTACGTCTGCCGGAAAATTCAACTCCAGCCGGGAGAAAGAGTTGTCGAAGCCGGCTGCGGTTGGGGCGCTCTGGCGCTCCACATGGCGAAATACTACGGCGCCAACGTCCGCGCATACAATGTCTCCGCGGAGCAGATCGCCTTCGCGCGCGGACGCGCCAAACGCGAAGGCCTCGCCCATCAGGTCGAGTTCCTCCACGACGATTACCGCAACATCTCCGGCGATTTCGACGCCTTCGTCTCCGTCGGCATGCTCGAACACGTTGGCGCGGCTCATTACGCCGACCTCGGCCGCGTCATTCATCGCGCCATCGGCGATTCCGGCCGCGGGCTGTTGCATTTCATCGGACGGAATCACGAGCGCCCGCTCAGCCCGTGGATCCGCAAACATATTTTCCCGGGAGCCCACGTGCCCACTCTCAGCCGCGTGGTGAAGATCTTCGAGCCGCTCGATGCCAGTGTTCTTGACGTCGAAAATCTTCGGTTCCATTACGCAATAACGCTCGAGCACTGGCTCGCCCGCTTCGAACGCGCGCGCGATCGCATCGCTGCGATGTTCAGCGCGGAATTCGTGCGCATGTGGCGCCTGTATCTCGCCGGCTCAGTCGCCGCGTTCCGCGTTGGTGACCTGCAACTCTTCCAGATCGTTTTCGCCGGCTCAGAGTGTCAGCGCATCCCCTGGACTCGCGCTTACCTCTATGAGGAAGAACGCGCGCCAGAAAAAGTTACCAAAGAAAAAGAGACCAAATGGATGCATGCGACGTCCTCATCGTAGGCGCAGGCCCCGCCGGTACGTCCTGCGCCTGGGCCTTGCGCGACTCCGGCCTCAAAGTCGCCATCCTCGACAAGAGCGCCTTTCCTCGCGATAAAGTCTGCGGCGGATGGATCACTCCCGCCGTTCTCGACGAGCTCCAAATCAACGCCACCGAATATTCCCGTGGCCGCGTCTTCCAGCCCATCACCGGATTTCTCACCAGCAGCATCGGCGGCCCGGAAGTTCGCACCGATTACGCCGGCCCGGTGAGCTACGGCATCCGCCGCTTCGAGTTCGACGAATATCTTCTTCGCCGCTGCGGCGCGCGCCTCCTCGACGCCGCTCCTCTCGCCTCCTGCGAGCCTACGCGTGACGGCTGGATGGTCAACGGCGGGATCGAGACGCGCCTCCTCGTCGGCGCGGGCGGCCATTTCTGTCCCGTCGCGCGGCTTCTCGGCGCCGACGCGCGCCAGGAAGTCGCCGTCGCAGCTCAGGAAGCCGAATTCGAGCTCGACGCCGCGCAGCGCGCCGGGTGCCCGATTCAAGGCGAAATCCCCGAACTCTATTTTTGCCGCGACATGAAAGGCTACGGCTGGTGCTTCCGCAAGCAGAATTTCCTCAATATCGGACTCGGCCGCCTCGACCCGCGCGAACTCCCCGCGCACGTCGCGGCCTTCACCGAATTTCTCAAGCGCATCGGCAGGCTGCCATTTGAATTGCCCGCCCTCCGAAGCAGGCCTGGCTGCGTAGGAGGGGGCGCCGCCATGCGCGGCCACGCTTATCTCATCTATCGCAAGGCCGCGCGAAAATTCATCAGCGACAACGTGCTTCTCATCGGCGACGCCGCCGGCCTCGCCTATTCGCAGTCCGGCGAAGGTATCCGCCCTGCCATCGAGTCCGGCCTGCTCGCCGCCCGCGCGATTCTCGCCGCTCAAGGCGATTACAGTCAGGCGCGTCTTGAAACCTATCGCGAACTTCTTCGCGAGCGCTTCGGCAAATCCGGCCGCTTCCGCAAATCCGGAGAGGATTGGACCACCACTCTCGGTCGTCGCCTCCCGGAAGGCGCCATGTCCGCCCTCGCCGCCGCGCTCCTCAAGAGCCGCTGGTTCACTCGCCACATCGTCCTCGATTCCTGGTTCCTCCACCGCCACACCCCTGCCCTCTGGTGCCAACTTGAATCGCTGCCTCTCCAGGTCTAGTATTACGATTATGGTAAGCTGGCAACTAATTCTACGACGCCCCAGCATCCTTCGTCTTGTGCTCTGCCTTCTCTTCCTTGTTGGCTCGGCCCTCAGCCAGCAGCTCACCGGGAATCAGAATCAGCTATTAGTGGTCGTACAAGACGGAAAATACGGATTCATAGACCATAAAGGGAACATTGTCATTCGACCTCAATTTAGCTGGGCCGAAGACTTTTGGGATGATTATGGGGAAGTTTATGTCTGCGGCCGCTATGTTTCCATCGACTCTACCGGGGCATTGTTTCCTCTCCGTTTCGCTGAGAAGGATCAATTGGAACCCAAGCACAAGAATAACAAAGTAGGGTTTATCGATTCCTCCGGGACGTTCAAAATAAGCCCCATCTTTGATGATGCGCTCCCGTTTTCAGAAGGCCTTGCCGCAGTTAAAATCGACTACAAATGGGGCTTCATTGACACTTCTGGGCGTCAAGTGATCCCGCCTCGATTCTCGCTCGCGTTTTATTTTGAGGATGGCGTTGGAGTAGTTGAATCCGATTCCAGCTATCTGCTCATAGACACTTCGGGCAAGGTGCTGGCCTCGGGTTTTGACCTTGCAGATCCCATCGCGGATGGCCGTGTGCCAGTTAGGGTCAGAGAAAAAGCGGGCTATCTGGATCTGCGAGGGAAAGTGGTGATTCCTTTAATCTATGATTCCGTGAATGGCTTCTCGAGCGGTTTGGCCGCGGTGGAGAAGAATGATAAATGGGGTTACATCGACAAAGACGGCAAAGTCGTCATCCCCTTCGAGTTCGACTCTGCTGGCTACTTTGCGAGCGGGTTGGCGCCGGCAAAATCCGGCAGCACTAGAGGCTTCATCAACAAGACAGGCCAGTTTTCGTTTTACCTGCCGTTCGAGTACTCTCCAGGGTTCTTGGCCGGCAATGTTGAAACAGACATTTCACGCTTTTGGACCGATGACAACAAATTCGGGTATGTAAACACGTCTGGTCAGGTGGTCTGGGGGCCGCTTGACGAAAGCCCGGACCACCCTCCGCTCATCGGCTGGTCGGAAAAAGATAAGGCCAACAGTTGCGAAGGGATTCCAGCAGCATTGAAAGTGAAAATTGCAGATTTTCCTTCTGATTGAACTCCCAGTGTCTTGTGCCGGGTGCTCCATCCTTCCCGCAGGGAAGGGTGGGAGGCTCACACCTCCTTTCGGTCCCCTGGCATTGCCCGGAGTTTTCCTCCAACTTCCAGCCTCAAAAAACCTCTTGACAAATTGTTTATTCTATAGATAATATAAGCCATGAATATCGCACGTCAGTTCGCCATCTCCGCATCGCCTGGCCGAGGCACCCGGTGGAGCTTCCCCTCGGCCTGACCTCTCACCCCCGCCGATTCCGGGCATCCCACGAAGATAAGCTGCGCCAAATTTTCAGTTTTCTAATCGAAAATGAGATGCGCAGTCATGAAAAGTCAAGTAGTTTAAAACAAAGCACTTACGAAATTCTAATCGAAAATGAAATTCAATGTGGACAGATTACCTTCACTCCACCCGAAGCGCCGTCTGCGGAGCAGCTAATTCGCGGCGGGGTACCAGTCGAGGAGGCGGACTTCGATGCCCGTGCCTGCCAACGCTTTCTGAAACACGGTCAAGTCCGAGCCGCGGTAGTGGTAGGGAATCACGACCTTGGGATGAAACGCCTTGACCGCTTCGGCGGCTTCTTCCGGCGGCATGGTGTACGGCAGATTCATGCAGACGAACGCGACGTCGATATTTTTCAGCGCGCGCATCTCGGGAATATTTTCCGTGTCGCCGGAAAAATAAAAACGCTTCCCGCCGTACGCCAGGACGTAGCCATTGCCGCGGCCTTTGTCGTGATAAAGCTTTCCGGGCGCCGGGCCGCGCTGGATGTTGTACATGGGAATCGCTTCGATGGTCCAATCGCCCCACGTTTTCGTTTCGCCATTGGAGATCGGATCGGCGCTGGCGACCGTGCGCACGACGGCGAGCGGCGCCATGATTTCCGTCCCTTGCTTGCTGATTGCGGCGATGGAATTCGTGTCCATGTGGTCGCCGTGAATGTCCGTGATGAGGATCAGGTCGGCGGGAGGCAGGCCGGAAAAATTCGCGGGTTTCGCGGGATCAATATAGATGTTCTTGCCGCCCGCTTCGATCAGCGCGCTCGCGTGGTAAATCGGCGTGATCTTCACGGGCCCGGCGGCGGTATCGAACGTTTGCGTCTGGCGGCCGTCTTCTTTCTGGTTTTGCTGCGCGCCAGCGGCGAGACAGAACACGGCGACCATCGCGAAAAGAAGAACGATTCTCAGCATCGGCCCGCTCCTCCACGAAAAAATAAAGAAGAATCCTATCACGCGATTCCAGCGATACCAGACGAAAGAATTTATCACAGAGGGCACAGAGACTGCCGGGCCGACGAGGCCATGGCGGGGCAGTGAGAAATCGTCGGACGAAAGCGCGAATGACAATCCCTCAGCGGCTAAAGCCGCATCTTTCCGTGGCTGTTACGGCACGGCTAAAGCCGTGCCCTTACGAGGCCCTCTATTATCCATATGGTTGCCGCGTGCCAGCCGTGCCCTTACGAGGCCCTCTACTATCCATATGTTTGCCGAGTTCCAGCCGTGCTTCGAGGGATGGTAAAGCGGCGCAGTGGCGCTCGGGTGCCACGATCAAGAAAATTCAAACTGACGCGCTCGCGTCTCCGCAGAAAGCAACAGCAGATTCCTCGTCGCTCCTCGGAATGGCAATGGGCGGAATATGGAGGCCGCGTTGATGTCGCGGTTACCCTTCGGCTTCGCCTGCTTGCAGCAGACAAGCTCAGGGTGAAAAACCGCGACCCACAAACCAGGGAGATTCTTCCGCGTCCTGTTAGCGGACCAGGAGAGCGAGGCGGGGGAAAGCGAAATGACTTGTTGCGGCGGGCGTGGCCAGTTCGTTGCCGACTGCTGCTTTTAATCTTGCGAAAGTGATTTGCGGGAAGGGAATCGCGAAGCGGACTTGGTGGGATGCGATTCGCGGTATGTGGCGAGATCGGCGTCGGTGACGCGGAAATGGTCTTTTGGCGGGTGATTTGAACTCGCGGTGAGTTCCTGGAGGAGCCGACGAGAGCAAATGTCGGGAGCGTCCTGAAAACGAGCGCGGCGGGAATCGAAAGCTTCGTTCAGAATTGTAAGAGTGAACGGCTGCGGCTCTTCCCCTGCGACCCGAACGCTGAAGGTGTATTCGCGGACCAGATGTTTGGCCTGAAATCCCTTGTAGAGAACGAAGATATTTTCGCTCATCGGATGCCTCCAAAAACAATCCTGCCGGGCGCGGAAAACAAAAAGGGCGGGTCTGCCACTGGGGCAAACCCGCCCATTCGGATTAGAGGCTCGTGACGTTCGTAGCCTGCAAGCCCTTGGGGCCTGTCGTGACTTCGAATTCAACCGCCTGGCCGTCGTTCAGCGATTTGTAGCCTTCCGACTGAATCGCCGAAAAGTGGACGAAAACGTCCTCGCCCGACTGGCGCTGGATGAACCCAAAGCCCTTGCTGGCATTGAACCACTTGACTGTACCTTGTTCTTTCACTGTGTTTCCTTTTCTTGTTTGAGCTATTTGCGCTTCTCGAACGCCTCAAGCCGTAAAAGCAAAAAGGCCACAAGTGTGAACTTGCAGCCCCTCTAAACGAATCTAAAGGTTATACAAGAGCAACAAACGCAAGGTCAGACTAGCATGGTTTTCAACGCGGCGCAAGCGGTTTCTTAAGGTATTTTTCGCGACGAGGATTAGATGCGCTCAATGGCCGCGGCGAAGAAGCCATCCGTGTGATGATCGGGCGGAAATGTGCGAAACAAGCCGTCGGGGCCGATGACTTGCGACGGAGAGACGCCAGCGGCGAGGGCGTCCGCGGGAAGCTGGACTGGCGCGCGACGAAATGCCGGATGGGCGGAAAGGACCTCGCTCAAGACTTGCTCATTCTCTTCGGGCTCGAGGGAACAAGTGGAGTAGATGAGGCGGCCGCGAGGGGCGAGGCAGGCCAGAGCCGAAGAAAGGAGCAGGACTTGACGCCGATGCAGGTCCAAGAGGTCCACGGGATTCAGGCGCCAGCGAATCTCCGGATTGCGAGAGAGAGTGCCAGTGCCGGAGCAGGGCGCGTCGAGAAGAATGCGGTCGAATTCAGTGCGGAAGGGAAGAGAGCGCGTCGCGTCAAGAGCGATGAGAGCGACGTTCAAGTCGTGAGTGCGCGCGAATCGTTCGCGCATGGCGCGGAGGCGATGCTCGTAGAGATCCGCTGCGACGACGAGCGAGGACGGGCCGGCGGCGCGAGAGAGCGGCAGAGTCTTGCCGCCGGGCGCGGCACACAGATCGAGGACGGAATCGCCGCGACGCACATCGAGGAGAAGAGGTATCAACTGAGATGCTTCGTCCTGAAACGAAAGCGAGCCATCCTGGAATGATATTGTTTTCTGCGCGTTTCCGGCCGTGATGATGAGGGAATTTTTCGATAACTGGCCGGGTTCCGTTTTTATGCCTCCTGCTTCGAGGGAGCGAACGATTTGGTCGTGAAGATTGGGATCGCAGAGGGCGCAGGACGAGCTTGGAGGAGCGTTGTCGGATTCCAGCAGTGCCAGAGTTTTGGATTCGCCGAAGCGAGCGATCCAGCGTTCGATCAACCAGGCGGGGTGAGAATGGATGATGGACATGCGCTCTATTGGAGAGACGGCGACGTGAAGAAACTGTTCGACTGGTCGCGACTTCTCGCTGGTGGCGCGGCGGAGGACAGCGTTGACGAGAGTCGCAGCGGATTTTTTTCGCGAGCGCTTGACGAGTTCGACGGATTCACTGACGGCTGCATGGGCTGGGATGCGGGAGAGGTGACGCAATTGGTAAATTCCTATGCGAATAGCAATCAGGACTTCGGCGTCAAGGGCGGCCGCCGGTCTTCCAGTGTACTGCTCGATGAAAAAATCGAGTTCACGCTGACGACGCAGTGCGCCCATCACCAGCTCCGTTGCCAGAGCCGCGTCGCGTGCGCTGACGCGTTCGTCCAGCCGCGCGTGGAGGAGATCGGAGGCGTAGGCGGCTTCTTCTTCGACGCGCAGGAGGATTTCGAAGGCGAATTTGCGTGCGGAAGAGACGGGCATTACAGAATCCTTGAGACAAAGCGGTTCAAGAGGCAAACCGCTCGCCGGGTTTGAAACGCGCCCCGGTTGAGAATTCGCGCGCGGTCACGCGTCTGCGTCCTTCTGACTGCACATAATCAAGACGGAGATAAGTTGCGCCGCCGCAGGCAATGAAGACATTCTCTCGCTCGACGAGAATTGTACCCGGTTCGCTTGAGGCGTTCGTCGGAAGCGACGCATCCGGGCGGCCCCAAATGTGGCAAAGGCGCTCGCGGAAACGCGTATACGCACCGGGCCAGGGATCGAAGGCGCGGATTTGGTTATAGATGCTTGCCGCGGGTTTGGGCCAGTCAATCAGGCCTTCTTCTTTTTTGAGAGGCGGAGCAAGAGTCGCTTTGGAGTTGTCTTGCGGCTTGGACTGAATCGTTCCCTGAGCCAAGCGGCGCAAGGTGCCGAGCATCAAAGGCGCGCCAGCTTCGGCCATGCGTTCGGAAAGCTGCGGAGCGGTTTCTTCCGGGCCGATGTCAACTTCGACTTGCTCGAGGATGGGGCCGGTGTCCAGGCCGGCATCGATCCGCATCGTGGTCAGGCCGGATTTTTTGTCGCCATTCAAGATTGCGCGTTGAATGGGCGCGGCACCGCGATATTGCGGCAAAAGCGAGGCGTGCAGATTGATCCAGCCGAGGCCAGGAATATCGAGCAGACTTCTTGGAATGATTTGGCCGTAAGCAATGATGACGACGGCGTCGGGCGCGAGGCGCTTCAGAAAATCGCGCGCGGAATCTGAGCGAATTCTTTCAGGCTGAAAGACTTGAACTCTGGCGGCAAGAGCCGCGTCTTTGACAGGAGAAGCCCAGGTTTTCTGGCCGCGGCCGCGCGGACGATCCGGCTGAGTGATTACGGCGTCGACGGAAAAATCGAATTCAGCAAGCAGGCGCTTGAGAGTCGGCAGGCCGAAGGCCGGCGTTCCGCAGAATACGATGCGCAAAGCCACCGCGCGCCTACCACTCGCCGGCTTTGGTCAATTTGCGGATTTTGCGCTTGATAAGATTGCGCTTCAGCGGGCTTAAATGATTGATGAAGAGAGTGCCATGAAGGTGATCGATTTCGTGGCAGAAGGCGCGAGCGAGAAGACCCTCGCCCTTCATTTCAAAATCCTTCCCGGCGGCATCCTGGGCGCGAACGGTGACGTACAGGGGGCGCAAGACATTCCCGCGAAATCCGGGGATGGAGAGGCAGCCCTCCTCCTCGCGTTGCTCGCCTTCGGTGTGAAGAATGACAGGGTTGGCGAGGACGAGCTTGGCTTCGGGATTTTTGCCCGAGGTGACATCAATGACAGCCAGATTCAAATTGAGACCGATCTGCGTCGCGGCAAGGCCGACGCCCTGCGCGGCGTACATGGACTCGAACATGTCGTTGGTGAGCTGGACGAGCGCGTCATCGAATTTTTCGACTGGCTTTGTAGGTTGTTCGAGGACGACGGCGCCAAATTTCGTAATCGGATGGATCATGGTCTCCTGTCCTAGAATTCGTCGAGCTGCTTCTGGTAACCCTGGAAATTCCGGCGAGTCTCTTCCAGCGAATCGCCGCCGAATTTCTCGAGGAATGCCTCCGCGAGCACGAACGCAACCATCGCTTCAGCAGCGACCCCCGCAGCCGGAACTACGCAGATATCAGAGCGTTCGTATGCGGCCTTGTTGACTGCTTTCGTTCGGAGGTCGGCGGAGGAGAGAGCGCGGCGCAGAGTCGAAATCGGTTTTAAGTAGCCGCGCACAACGATGTCCTCGCCATTCGTGATGCCGCCTTCGATTCCTCCGGCGCGATTCGACGACCGCGCGAACCGTTTCCGCGAGGCATCATAACTGATTTCATCCTGCACTTCCGAACCGTAAGATGTCGCGTTGGCGATTCCTGTTCCGATTTCCACTCCTTTGACCGCTTGCACAGACATCACTGCGCGCGCCAGGCGGCCATCGAGTTTCTCGTCCCATTGGGCGTGGCTGCCGAGGCCGGGCGGCACGCCGTGCGCAACGACTTCGAAAATTCCGCCGACAGAATCGCCGGCGCGCAGCGCCTGATCCACCTCGGATTTCATCCGTGCTTCTGTTTCCGCGTCAACACACCGAAGTGGCGATTCAAGGTTTTTGCAGGCCGCCTGAATTTCCTGCCACTTCGCAGCGCGATCCATTCTTACATGGCCAACCGCAACCGTGTGGCTGAGAACTTCAATGCCGAATTCGCGCAAGAGAAGTTTCGAGAGACTGCCGGCGGCGGTGCGGGCCGCAGTTTCGCGAGCGGAGGCGCGTTCGAGAACGTAGCGCGCGTCGTGGAGATTGAATTTGAGCGCGCCGGCGAGGTCGGCGTGGCCCGGGCGCGGGGAAGTGAGAGGCTTTTGCGCGTCTTCCGCGCCGTCGGCGTCCTCAACGGGAAGGGCCTTCTCCCAGTTCTTCCAATCGCGATTCTCGATGCGGATGGCGATGGGCGCGCCAATCGTGCGGCCATGGCGCACGCCTGCCAGAAATTCCGCCTGATCCTTTTCGATTTTCTGGCGTCCACCGCGGCCGTAGCCGAGCTGGCGGCGGTGGAGTTCGCGATTGACGAATTCGACGTCCACCGGAACACCGGACGGCAGGCCAGAGAGCCAGGCAATCAGCGCCTGGCCGTGGGACTCGCCTGCCGTGAAAAATCGAAGCATCGTGTGTTACCCCAGTTGCCAAGATCGAGGGAGGGACGATTCTACCGGACGCTCCGCGGAGCGTAAAGCAATCCCATCGAACATTTGTCGATTTTGGAGTTAGCTTGACGTGCAGAAGGGCGAACGTTACGCTGTCGTCGCTCTCTTTTCGTGCAATGGCTACGCTTAATTCCAATCTGCCCGAAGCGCCGAAGATTTCGTTGTTCTCCGTGTTCGGCGACGTTTTAAAGAGGCAGATTCTTGCGCTCCAGAATTATTCGTTTCTCGTGGGGGATTCGCTCGCGAAGATTTTTACGCCGCCGCACTATACCGAGGATGTCCTGAATCAGATGGATGTGATTGGAGTGGGTTCGCTGCCGATCATTTTGCTCACAGGTTTCTTTATCGGCGGCGTGATGGTGATCAACACGGCCGCCCAATTTCAAAAGTTCGGCGAGACGTCTCTCACAGGGGACGTGGTGGCGATCGCGCTGGTGCGTGAGCTCGGGCCCACGATTACAGCGCTGCTCGTCGCCGGCCGCAATGCATCCGGGATTGCGTCAGAATTGGGCTCTATGGTCGTTACCGAGCAAATTGACGCGATGCGCGCGCTCGGGACGGACCCGGTGCGCAAGCTTGTCGTGCCGCGGCTTGTTGCGACGATTCTCGTCTTGCCGCTGTTGACTGCGGTGGCGGACCTCGTGGGATTGATTGGAGGTTTCCTGGTCTCGCATTTCACCTTACACTTGAGCGCTTCGGAGTTCTGGCACCGATCCGTCAGCGCGCTAGTGTTCGGTGATTTGGTGCAAGGGATAGCGAAGCCGCTGGTATTCGCTGTGATTATCGCAACCGTGGGTTGTTATCAAGGGCTCCGCGCGCGCGGAGGCACCGAAGGAGTGGGCCGCGCCACGACCACAGCTGTCGTCGTGTCCTCGGTGGCGATACTTGTTTCGGACTTCTTCCTGGGGAAGCTGCTGATCTACTGGTTTCTGCAATAGCATCCGGGCTTCGCGTGATTTATACACTTCAGCGGATGCCTTTCCATCTATAATCACCACCAGTTCATCCGATACTGCGAGATGGCGACGCCGCTCACAATCGAGCCGGTTCCGGCCGAACCCCTCATTTGGTTTGAGGACGTCCGCATCGGTTTCGACGAAGGAGAAGTCCTCAGGGGCATTTCGTTCGCAGTTCAGCCCCGCGAGACGAAGGTCATCATCGGCGAGAGCGGCTCGGGCAAAACGGTGCTGCTCAAGCTGGCCGCGGGCCTGCTGCGGCCGGATTCGGGCCGCGTCGTCGTCATGGGGCACGATCTGACGGAAATGAGAGAAGTCGATCTGCTGGACTTCCGGCGCAGCATCGGTTTTGTTTTTCAAGAAGGCGCGCTATTCGATTCGATTTCCGTATCCGAAAATGTCGCTTTTCGCCTGAGCCAGGAAGGGATTTCACCGGAAGAATCGGAAGCGCGTGTCCGCGAAGTATTGCGTTTCGTCGAGCTTGAAGAGGCTTACGAGAAATCTCCGCCGGAGCTATCTGGAGGGATGCGCCGCCGGGTCTCGATTGCACGGGCGATAATCAGCCGGCCGCCGATTGTGTATTACGACTCGCCCACGGGCGGCTTGGACCCGGTAACGAGCCAGACCATCATCACTCTGATTCTCAGACTGCGCGATTACGTCGGAGCGACTTCGCTTCTGGCGACGCACCGCCTGCAAGATGCCTTCGGCCTCGCCAACTTCGAATTCGATTTCACGTCCGACCGAGTGATTCCGATATGGGAGGACCCGGCGCGAGCGCAGCACTCGGCCACGACTTTCCTGGTGCTGCGCGACGGAAAAATCTATTTTGAAGGCGAGCCGACGGAATTGTTGAAGTCCGAGGACAGTTATTTGCGACAGTTTTTATTCTGATTTTTCGCGGAATCTGTAAGATTCGGGCAATCATTAAGATTTCCGATCTGAACCAAAGGAGGAGTGAAATGGCGCAGAGCAAGCGACTAAGCTGGGGTGAACTTCGAGTCGGATTGTTCGTGCTCGCTGGGCTGTTTATCGTGGCGCTCGGAGTTTTCTACGTTACCGGAGGGCAAAGCTGGGGTGCGAAGTATCAGCTCAAAACCTATCTTCCCGAGGTCTCCGACTTGCAGGATGGCTCGCCCGTGACGCTGGACGGCCTTGTCGTTGGCAACGTCACGGGGATTCGCATCAATCCGAATCCCCCCGACCGGATGCACAGCATAGAAGTTGACATGCGGATTGGCAAAGATTACCAAAAGTTGATTCGCTCGGATTCGTACGCCAAGCTCCAGACGGAGGGACTCGTTGGGAACCGCTACATCACCATCAAACGCGGATTGAGCGGGACTGTGCTTGCCAACAATGGAACCGTTGAGGGGCGTGAGTCGTCGGCCATCCAGCAAGTGGCGGAGCAGAGCGTGGAACTTGAAAAGCATGTTGACGACCTTACTAAAGAAATGAGCGACGTCGTCAATGCAGTACGCGAAAGCCGCGGCAGCGCCGGAAAGTTTATCTACGATCCGAGCCTCTATAACCATCTGGATGCGACGGTAGAGAAGGCGGAGTCGCTGGTGGCGTCGGTACAAGCCGGCAAAGGGTCGATTGGGAAGTTCCTGGTCTCCGACGAAATCTACGACAAAGCGAACTCAGCAATCGGGCGGGGCGATGATTTGCTGGCCGCCATCCAACAGCAGAAGGGAACCTTTGGGAAACTGATTTACGACCCGGCGATCGCCGACCAGGCGAAGCAATTTCTGACCCGGGGAAATACCATGCTCGCCGACGTGCAGAGCGGGAAGGGCAGCCTTGGAAAACTCTTTACCGATGATTCGCTCTTTACGAATCTGCGCAACGCCTCTGCGAATATCAACGACATGACCGGAAAACTCAACAACGGCCAGGGCACGTTCGGGAAATTCTTCACCGACCCGCAACTTTACGACAACATGACAGGCCTCACGGGAGATATGCGACTGATGATCGGGGATTTCCGGCGCAATCCGAAGAAATTCCTGCACGTGAAGCTCGCGATTTTCTAGCAGG
>DASYXV010000072.1:0-204140 GCA_035934545.1 Candidatus Acidiferrales bacterium | reverse complement strand
TTCGCCTATTAAAGCGGTACGTGAGCTGGGTTCAGAACGTCGCGAGACAGTTCGGTCCCTATCTGGTGTGGGCGCAGGAAACTTGAGAGGAGCTGTCCCTAGTACGAGAGGACCGGGATGGACGGACCTCTTGTGATCGAGCTGTCACGCCAGTGGCATCGCTCGGTAGCGAAGTCCGGAAGAGATAATCGCTGAAAGCATCTAAGCGAGAAGCTCGCCTCGAGATAAGGTTTCCCAAGGTGGCTGCGGCCACCTAAGAAGGCCGGTCGTAGACTACGACCTTGATAGGCGGGAGGTGGAAGCGCAGTAATGCGTGTAGCTTACCCGTACTAATCGGCCGTTCGGCTTGACCATAAAACTTTCCCAACAGCAGTGTCTCGTTGGAAAGTTCGCGTCTTTTCACTTTCACTACTCACTCAATTTGTGGATCGCCCGCTTCCTTCAGTTGCAAATTCTGGAGGTTCGAAGTTAGATCTTGGATGTTGGATCTGCCGGAACTTGTTTTCGGTCTTGCTCCGACCTTCAAGTTCCGACTTCTATCCTCTAATCAGCTTTCCTGGTGGTCTAACCGCGGGGGTCACACCCGTTCCCATCCCGAACACGGAAGTTAAGCTCCGCAGGGCCGATGATACTGCACGGGTAACTGTGCGGGAACGTAGGTCGCCGCCAGGATTTAATCTCGAGGGCTCCGGGCATCTCGCTCGGAGCCCTTTTTGTCTTTGCGCATGGTGATGCCCATGTCACGTTCATGCGCCGCGCTGCTGACCTGCTATTCTGTCGGCCATGAAACCTGTCTTTTTCGAGTCACCCCAATCGTTTCGCGCCTGGCTGGAAAAACATCACGACACGCAGAAGGAATTGTGGGTTGGCCTTCATAAGAAGTCTTCCGGTCGTCCCAGCATCACTTGGCCTGAAGCCGTGGACGCCGCCCTGTGTTTCGGTTGGATTGACGGCGTGCGGAAAAGCCTGGGTCCGCACAGCTATGCAATCCGCTTCTCGCCCCGTAAACTCCGCAGTGTCTGGAGCACCGTGAATATCCGGCGCGTCGCTGCGCTCGAGGCCGCGGGCCTCATGCAGCCCGCCGGACGAAAAACGTTCGAGGCATGCAGCGAAGCAAGATCAGCCATCTATTCCTACGAGCGGAAAAAGGCGGCGAAGCTTCCCGCTGCATTCGAGAAGCAGTTCCGCGCCCGTAGACGTGCCTGGACCTTCTTCCGCGAGCAGCCGGCGTCCTATCGGCGAACTTGCGTTCACTGGGTCATCAGCGCCAAAAAAAAAGAGACACGCGGGAGGCGTCTCTCGATGCTCATCGAAGACTCTGCGCACGGGCAAAGGACTGCACTGCTGAGACGGCCAGCGAAATAGTCCTGCGCGATCATTTCTTACGAGGAGCTTCTGATTTTCGCGTGTAGGTCGTCTCCACTACCGGCGCCGAATCGGCTGGCCCCGAACCCATCATCCGCACGACAAAATGATTGTCATCCGTCTGCTTAACGGTCACGTGAATGTCTTGCGGCTTCCCGTCCGGCCCCAGAAACGCGCCGCTGTACCGCACGGTTTTCCCCTCATCGTCGCTCGTCCCGTTCAGCACCAGGAACGCAGTCGAGCCCGTGTAAATCCAGATCGCCTCGTACTGCTTCGAGCCTTTGTTGTACCCGTAAATCCGCTGGCCAGAATACGGCTGGTCGAAACTCTCCCCGGAATTTTCTTCCTCCAAAAAGCGCCCGCCGAGAATCGGCTTCAGCGTCGCCGTGCCCGTGGATTCGAGCGGTTCGGCGCCCGGTTGAGTGAAAAATTTCATCGTGACCGTGTACTCCCCCGCGAGCTTCATCAACTGCGCGTGAACAGGTCCGGGCGTGGCCGCCTCGGCCAGCGCTTGTATTTCGTCCTGCGTCGGCGGAACTGGCGCAACAGGTTCCTGTTGAGCTGTCCCTTGCGCGCTCGTCACGTTCGCGCAAAAAATCGTCGCTGCCATCACGGCGAAAAATATCCGTTGAGCCTTCATCGCGTTTTCTCCTCGAATTCCAACTCTATTCGTTTCTTTCGATTCCGCGTTGGCAAGAATCCGTTGTCTTCCACGCAAGGAGACACGGCATTGCAACGCCGCGCGGACTTCACCCTTGCCTCGCGCTTCGATTCCGCTCCGCGGGCCTACTTGATTTTTTCGTCTTTTTCGATTTTTCCGTCGCGCAGACGGATCACGCGGTGGGCGTGCGCGGCGATGTCGGGCTCATGCGTCACGAGGATGATCGTGTTGCCATCCCGGTGCAGGCGCGCGAACAGGGCCATGATTTCCTCGCCCGTCTGCGAGTCCAGGTTGCCGGTCGGTTCGTCGGCCAGCAGGATGGAAGGATGATTGACGAGCGCACGCGCAATCGCCACGCGCTGGCGCTGCCCGCCGGAGAGTTCGTTCGGTTTGTGCATCATCCGCTCGGTCAGGTCGACCTGCGCGATCGCCTGCTTCGCGCGCTCGAGCCGCTCTTCGGCAGGCGTGCCGTTGTAAATCAGCGGCAGCTCGACGTTGTGCAGCGCCGTCGCTCGCGGCAGCAGATTGAAAGTCTGAAAGACGAAACCGATTTCCTTGTTGCGGATGTAGGCCAGTTCATCGTCGTCCAGTTCGCTCACCAGCCGCCCCGCCAGCCAGTAATTCCCTTTCGTCGGAGAATCCAGGCATCCGATCAAATTCATCAGCGTGGATTTCCCCGACCCCGAAGGCCCCATGATGGCGGAGTACTCGCCTTTGTGGATTTGCAGATTTGTCCCGCGCAGCGCATGGACCTGCTCCGAGCCCATCTCATAGGTTTTCCAGAGATCTTCAGTGCAAATGACGATGCCGGAGTCCACCAGATCCTGGCGAAACGTCTGCGGAGTTGTCGCTTCTTCCACGGCCATGAGAGTCCGGTTCCCCTTGAATACGATGACCGCAGTCCGAAATTGCCTTTCCGAGCTGCGGTCGGATTATCGCACGTCTTCTATGTGGACGACTGGTCGGTGATCTTCGGCGCGGAGTTGTCCACCTTGATCGTCGTTCCCGAGCGCAGCGTGCGCAGCGCCTTGTAGCTGCCGGTGACAATCGTGTCGCCCTCGTTCAATCCGCTTATCACTTCGATATCAGTGACGCCCGTAATTCCCGTTTTCACGGGCACGAAGATTGCCTTGCCGTTGCGCACGACGAATACTCCCTGGACGTCCGTGCTGGCCTGCCCTCCGCTCGTGCTTGGCTTCGACGCTGCCAGCGTAACGCTGCTGCCGGACTTGCCCTGATTTTGCGCCTCTTCCAGTTCCTCCTGCGTGCGCACTGCCAGAGCCTGGATAGGAATAGACAGCACCTTGAAGCGCTGTGCCGTCTGGATCTTCGCCGTGCTCGAGAGCCCCGGCCGGATTCCCTTCGGGGGATCGTCCAGCCGTACATGCACCTTGAAATCTCGCGCTTCCTGGCTGTTCGCTGAAGTTTGCTGCGTGGTCGCGAGTCCCGAAGTGCGCAGAAGGGCCTCTTCGCCCACATCGGAGATGTGGCCCTTGAAAACCTGTCCAGGGTACGCGTCGATTGTGACATCCGCTTCCTGGCCGGGCTTCACGCTAGGAATGTCCGTTTCGTCCACCATCACTTCGGCGTTGACAATAGACATATCGGAAATGTTCAGCAAGAAACTTCCCTCGGCGTTTTGAATACCAGGGACCACGTTTTCGCCGACCTTCACCGGAATATAGGTCACGACGCCTGCAATCGGAGCTTCGTAGTCCGTCTTGTTCAGCACGTCGCGCAACCGGAGCAGCGTGGCCGAAGATTGCTGCTGCGCATACTGAGCCTGAACGAATTGTGCATGAGCCTGCTGGGCGCGAGCCTGGTTCGCGGCCAGCGTTGCGGCGGCGGCATCATAGGCGGACTTATCCGAATCGTATTGAGATTTCGGAATCAAGCCATCCTTGAACAGCCCCTGGCCTCGCTGCCAATCGAGCTGCGCTTTTTCCAGATTCGCTTCCGATTGCTTGACGTCGGCCTGCGCGGAGCGATCATTCGCCTCCGCGGATTGGATGCCCGCATCCATCGCATCCATGTTGGCCTGTTGCGCCTTCACGTCCGCCGCCGGTTGCACGCTTTCCACATGGAGAAGGATGTCGCCCCTCTTAACTACGTCACCTTCTTTCACGTCAATCTGGGTAATCTTTCCGAACCCCTGGCCCAGCACATTGGTATAGTTCTGCGGGCGGATTTCCCCCGATGCCGTCACCAGCGAAGTGATGTCTTGTTTCACCACCTTCGCGGTTTGAACGGTGACGACGCCCTTGTTCGCCTGTGTGATGCTGACAATCACGATGATGGCCAGCACCAGTACAGCACCAATAATCAGTACGACCTTCTTCCACTTCTTCATAAGGATTATTCCCGTCACGCCGGCATCAGGCCGGACAAAAGTCTCCTACAAGAACAAATACGCCGCGAAGTGGTGAAAAGTTTCTTCGGCGGTGACCGCCTGGAGGAGGTGCTCGCCGGCGGGACTACTTGCCTTGTCCGGCCCGTATCCCCCCTCAGGAATTGTGGCGTAGACGCAAAGGCACTCAAGGGAGCATTTTCAATGAACATTCTAATCGAGTTTTTCGCCAATTCCAAACACTGGGTAGTGTCTCAGTTTGAATTTCTGAGCGCAGTCCGTCGGGCGCGTCGCGCGATTAAGCAGGAACGTACGTCAATCGAATCAAGTCATCGGCGATTAAATCGCTGGCCACCAGATGGAGCGGCGGCCGGGGCCCGGCGAAGAATGGCGTACCACCGCCAAGCACGACGGGACGGAGGTAGAGTCGATACTCATCGATAAGACCAAGGTCGGTCAGGGTACGCGCCAAGTCTGGTCCGCCCACATGAATCTCCCCGGCGTGATGGGCCTTCAACCCACGGACCACCGTCTCGACGTCATCCGCGAAAAGGGTGGCGTTAGGCCCGACAGACTTCAGAGAGCGCGACACAACCCACTTCGGCTGGCTCCGCCACGCCGCCGCGAAGGCTCGATCGTCCGCGTCCCATTCAGGAAGATCTTCGTCCCAATAACGCATGATCTCGTACATGCGGCGACCGTAGATGAGGCCCGTCAGGCCACGCACCAGCTCGATGAAGTGACCGAAGGCCGCGGCTACAGGCGGCCCAAGCTTCATGTGGTCGACGTAGCCATCGAGGGACTGGTTCAATCCGTAGACAAGTTTTGCCATGCTGCAAATCTCCCTTCCACGTTCTTCAGAATAGCTTGAGCCGACGTCGCGCGGAGGCGAGGTTGAACACTATCTCCGCGCCGCATTGTCGGTGTGATCATTAACCAGAGGTCTGCTTCCCAATCCCGAGTTCCAAACAGAGACACTACCAAACACTGGCACGTTCGGTCGCCTTGAAATTTGATCGAAAATGCCTTTCTCTGTGTTGGCTCAGGCAGCGGCATTCAGTCTGGTTGAACCTAAGGCTCATGGGTTGGAAATCCGCGGGCAACCCTGGGGTACCAATGTGAATCCGAAACGGTAAGCCTCACTAGCGGCGCAGCTTAACTTGACGATTGTTTCCCGCGGGGCTAGAATTCGTGAAGTTGGGGAGTCCCATCTTATGAAGCGCGGTTTCGCCCTATCTATTCTTGGCCTCCTTTCGGCAATTCTCTTGTTTGCCGCCACAGCCTTGCCCCAAGACACGCAACAGCAGGACGAATCTCAGGCCAAATCAGAGCTGGATGCAAAGCAAAAAAAGAAGAAAGAACGGGACTTGAAGAAAGAATTGGGCCCCGAATACAGGGCGTGGCTCGCCGGCCCAGTCTCGTACATCATCACGGACGAAGAGCGCAGTGCCTTCCTGCATTTGGAGACCAACGAGGAGCGCGAGAACTTCATCGAGACCTTCTGGGAGCGCCGCAACCCCGATCAAAGCTCGGCAGACAACAGCTACAAAGAGGAATACTATCGCCGGGTTGCCTATACAAACGAACACTTTTCTTCCGGATTCCCGGGATGGAAGACCGACCGCGGCCGCATATATCTGATGTGGGGCCCTCCGGATGACAAGGATTCGCATCCCGCCGGCGGCCCTTACAATCGCACGCCCGAAGAGGGCGGCGGTGACACCACGGCCTATCCCTTCGAGGACTGGACCTATCGCTACCTGCCAGGCATCGGCGAAAACGTGGAACTGGAATTTGTGGACCCCTCAGGAACCGGTGAATATCATTTGACCACAGACCCCAGCGAGAAAGACGCACTCTTGCTCGTTCCGGGCGCGGGCCTGACGGACCTCGAGGCCAACGGTGACGCGTCGAAACTTGACCGCTTCAAGAACACCGACGGCACGCACATGCCGAAGAGTGATTTGCGGACATCTAAGATGGACGAATTTAACCGCATCGACCTTTATGCCAAGGCATTTACACCTCCTCCGGTCAAGTACAAGGATCTCGAGGCGGTCGTCGAGTCCCGTTTGACGCCCAACCAGATTCATTTCCAATACATGTACGATCTGTTGCGCATCACGGAGGAGACGGATCTCGTTCCCATCACGATTCAGATTCCCAATCATGAAATGAGTTTCCAGGATAAGGACGGCGTCGAGACCGCCAACATGAATCTGTTCGCGCGCATTACCGGAGTCAGCGGCCGCGTGGTGCAGACTTTCGAGGACAACATATCAAAGGAATTCCCCGACACTCTTTTTCAGCAATCTCTCAAGAGCTCTTCGATTTACCAGAAGGCCGTTCCTTTGCGCCCTGGCCTTTATCGGATCGACATCGTGCTGAAGGACGTGAATAGCGGCAATCTCGGCGTCGTCAACGACCGCTTGCAGGTCAAGCGGTTCGACGATCAGCAACTGGCTGCCAGCTCGCTCATCCTGGCCGACGAAATTCAGCGTGTATCTTCCCGGGACATTGGGATGGGGCAGTTCGTTCTCGGCGACTTGAAGGTCCGGCCGAAGATTGATTCCACATTCGGCGAAGGCGCCAAGATGGGCATTTTCCTTCAGGTTTACAACCTGACGGTGGATCCCAAGACGCATTCGGCCGACGCGGATATCTATTATCAGGTGCTCGATGACTTCAACAAGCCTGTTCTGAAATTCTCCGAGAACTCGCGGCAATATAATCAGCACGGTGAAGAAATTTGGATTGAGAAGGCTTTGGATCTCAAGTCTCTTGCGCCAGGCCATTACAAATTGCAGGTTCAGATCACGGACAATCTTGCTAAAAAGACGATAGCACCGGAAGCGAATTTCACGGTCAAGGCTCCCCCGAAATCATGACGGGAGGTAGAATAAACGTGAATTTACGAACGCTTGGCATTCTCGCGCTGGCAGTCGGGTTCATTTCCGCCGCTGTCACGCCAAGAGCGGCGGCGGAATCGAAAACCGGAAAGATTGACGGCATCGTGCTGGATCCGGTCGGTGTCCCGCAGATGGGCGCCACCGTCGTGATTACAGCGCAGTCGTTCTTCGGTGCAACCCCTCTTCAATTGCGCACCAACGAACGCGGACTTTTCTCCACTCCGGAATTGCGCCCGGGCCTCTATTCCGTGCGCGCAATGCTTGCAGGTTTCTTGCCCACGCTGGAGCCCGGCGTTCAAGTCACGAACCACGGAGTCACGACGCTGCAGATTCAACTCGGCTCTATTTTCGGCGGCTTGACCGGCATGCTTCGCCAGACAAATCAGCGGCCCGAGAATGGCGACTGGGCCTGGGTGCTTCGCTCTTCGGCAAGCACGCGCCCTGTATTGCGTCTGGACGATGGCGCACTTGTCCTGGCGGACGAAAAAGAGGGCCCCCGCGAAACCTATCCGTCTCGTGATAGCCACCAGCCCCACAGCCGCATTGACGTGATCTCCGGCGCGCGGCCCGGATCGTTAAACAGTTTCTCGGACACTCCGGGAACCGCGTTTGCCTATGATCAGGGTATCGGGGAAACGGGCCAGCTTCTTCTCGCTGGCCAATTCAGCTATGAGAGCCAGACTCCCTCCGGTGGATTCGCCACCCTCTGGCTTCCCGACGGGGATGCCAACTCAGGACCCGCTGCCAGCTTGATGCTTCGCCAATCGCGCCTCGGACTTACGGGCCCGGTGTTTCGCGCCATGCGCATGGATCAGGACGGCTCCATTGCCATCTCAGACGACGTTACCGTGCGCTACGGCGCGGAATATTTGCTCGCGGGACTCGGCAACCAGACAACGATGGGCGTGCGCCCGCGCGCCGAAGTTGCTTTCCAGATTTCTCCTGCCTGGGAAGCATCCATCCTGCTCGCTTCGCGTCCCGTGCCGGAGGCGAGCCCTGAAGCTGCAGCGCCGCTTGATTCAGCTCTCGACTCGCTCGACGAATTTCCCACTTTAATGTTCCACGCAGGGCGGCCCGTTCTGGAGAATGGCTGGCATGAGGAATTTGCCGTGGAGCGCCTGTTCGCCAGACACAGCCGCATCATGTTTGCGGGTTTCCATGACGATTCCGACGATACCGCGGTCTTTGGAAAAGGCCGCGGAACGAATAATTTCGATTTTCTACAGACTTTTCTCTCCAGTGATTTTGCATATGATGCCGGCTCCTCAAGTTCCTGGGGCGCGCGCGCGGCATATCAAAAAGAATTCTCGGATGATTTCTCGACCACATTGGTTTACTCCTGGGGTGGCGCCCTTTCTCCCATCTCCGGCGGCGGGCCAACCGACACCCTTCGCCAAGCATTAAGCAACGAGTATCACAGCAGCTTCGCTGGTTCGGTGACAGCCCATATTCCCGTGGTTGGAACGCAACTCACCACGGGATACAAGTGGGTCAACGGAAATACCGTTTCCCGCGTGGATGAATTTGGCGAGACTTTCTTTCGTGTCGACCCATTTTTCAATCTGATGGTTCGCCAGCCGATTCCTTGGCGATGTTTGCGCCACATGCAAGCGGTAGCCGACTTCGGCAACCTTTTCGCGCAGGGTTATGTGCCTGTAACCACACGGGATGGCCAAATCATCATGGTTTCGGCTTACCGGACCTTCCGCGGAGGCCTCAGTCTACAGTTTTGATCGTCAGGTTTGCCTATGAAATTACGGATGTCGCCTACTGAAAAATGGAAGTGGCGTCCAGGACGACATAAGCTAGGTTATAAAGCGCAGATAATAAACAGGATATACATGCCATCCTCTCCCAACTATTGGAAGTTCAAATGCTCCACCCAGATGGAGTGTGCGGGCGTGTGCCCGCCGGGCGCTCAAGATGAACCATAGTTTGCGAAGCCGGTTCACAGCGATACTGCTGGCCTTCCTGTCTGTCGCCGCTGTCATTTTCGGCGTCCTCAACTATCGGCAACGAGCCCAGTTCGCAATCCCTGACGATGGCGTGGTCTGGCTCGACAGTACGTCAGGCGTCCAAGCTTGGCGCGTGCAACCGGGTTCTCCTGCAGCGAAGGCGGGAATCGAACCGGGGGATGTCGTCGAATCAGTTCAAGGCGCGGCAATTCATCGTGCCACACAGGTAACACAACAACTGTGGCGCGCTGGAGTCTGGTCGCGGGTCAGCTACCGTCTCGCGCGTAACGGCGAGACATTTCGAACCGAGCTTATCGCGGCTCCCGCGGAGAATCCGACTCCGATCTGGACTTACCTGGGCATCCTTGCTCTTCTCTATCTCTTCATCGGCGCCTTTATCATCTTCAAGCGCTGGACGGCGCCACGCGCGGTTCATTTCTACATATTCTGCCTCGTCTCATTCATTCTCTACGCATTCCATTACAGCGGAAAACTGAACTCATTCGACTGGACCATTTACTGGTGCAACGTCGTTGCGTTGCTCTTGCAAGCGGCGCTGCTGGTTCATTTTGCTCTCGTTTTTCCCGAGAGACGCGTTCGCAGCCTGGGATGGTGGCTCGCAGGCGTCTATGCCCTGCCCTCCGCATTGTTGCTCCTGCACATCAGCGTGGCCATGTCGGCGCTCGACTTCATGCCGTCGCTCGCCAGTCGTTTCCGCCTCGATCAAATTGAATTTGCGTATTGGGCCGCCTACTTCCTGCTTGCAGCCGCTATCTTTCTCTCCAGCTATCGCCGCGCGCCAAGCGGACTGCTCCGGCAGCAACTCAAGTGGGTCACGATTGGAACCTTCGCTGGCATCCTTCCATTCCTGCTCTTCTTCATCGTTCCATTCATTTCTGGCGTCGTGCCTTCGGACTGGATGAATGCCTCCACGTTTTCTCTGGCGCTGATTCCGCTGTGCTTCGGTTACGCGATCATCCGCTATCGCCTGATGGACGTGGACATCATCTTCAAGCGCGGCCTGGTTTATACCTTCGCCACCGCATCGGTCGTCGCGGTCTATTTCGGTGTCGTGGCGCTCATTGGCGTGCTGTTCCATTCATTTGGTTCCGTCGGCACTTTCGGCACAGCGATCGCCTTCATCGTGGCGCTGTTTCTCTTTCAACCGCTGCGCGACTGGATACAAACGCGCCTCGACCATTTCTTCTATCGCGATCGCCTGAACTATCGCCGCACCCTGATTGAATTTGGCCGTACTCTCACCAACGAAGTCCGTCTCGAACCTCTCCTCGGCTCGGTTCTTAGCCGAATTTCGCAGACACTGCTCGTGGATCGCCTCGCCATCTTCCTTGAGGACCCCGAAAAAACGGGATCGCTCGCTCTTTCACACTCCCTTGGCGTGCAGGCCCGGCCGCCGCTCGATTTGAGTTTCCTCAATCCCTCCGTGAGCCCGGCATTGTGGGAATCCTGCCTCTTCTACGAATCGGCTCGGGGATCGGGCAAGAGCGAGTCCGTCAATCGCACTCTTGAGCAGCTCGGGCTGAATTATTTCATCGCCTGCCGCTTCCGCGAACGCATTGTCGCCGTTCTTGGCCTGGGCAAGACAGTGGACGGCGATTATCTGACCAGTGACGACATCGAGCTCCTCGGCACGATGGCCGGCTACGTCGCCATCGCCATCGAGAATGCGCGTCTCTACCACTCGCTTGAGCAGAAGGCAGCACAGATCGAACGCATGAAGGAATTCCACGAGAACACCATCGAGTCGCTCAATATCGGCGTGCTGACCGTGGACCTCGAGGATCGCGTCGAGTCATGGAATCCTCAAATGGTGCGCCTGCTCGGCATCCCGCGTCAGGAGGCCGTCGGCAAGACGCTCGGTGAGACTTTGCCTTCCGATTTTGTCGCCGAAATGGACGCGCTCGCCAGTGACGATCGTGTCCACAGCATTTACAAATTCCGTCTTTTCAGCACAAGCGGCCAGCGCTACGTCGTGAATGCCTCCTTCGCTCCGCTAATGGGGAAGAATGGAGAACGGCTCGGCCGCCTGATTTTGCTCGACGACATCACCGAGCGGATTCGCCTCGAAGAACAAATGATCCAGAACGAGAAGCTGACCTCGCTGGGCCTGCTCGCCGCTGGCGTGGCTCACGAAGTCAACACCCCACTGGCCGTCATCTCCAACTACATTCAGATGCTGGGCAAGCAAATTGCCTCAGACGACCCTCGCCAGAAAACCATCGACAAAATTGTCAAACAGACATTCCGGGCCAGCGAAATTGTCAACAATTTGCTGAATTTCTCCCGCATCGGCGGCGCCGAGTTCGTCCCGGTCAATCTGAATGGCGTCCTCGATGAGACACTGAGCCTCGTCCAGCATCCTTTTAAAACAGCGCGAGTAACCGTCATCCGCAATTTTACGGAAGATCTGCCGCCGGTACATGGTTCCACCACGCGGCTCCAGCAGGTGTTCTTGAATCTCTTCATGAACGCGCGCGACGCCATGCCCACCGGGGGAATGCTTGAAATCCGCACGGCAGCCGTCAATGGGTCGGTCGAGGTGGAAGTGACCGACACGGGTGTCGGCATTGATCCCGACAATCTCCACCGCATCTTCGATCCATTTTTCACCACGAAATCGTCGGCGCGCGGCACGGGCCTCGGGCTGTCCGTTAGCTACGGAATCGTCAAGGAACATGCCGGAAGAGTGGAGGTTCGTTCGACCCCCGGAAAGGGAACGTCATTCCGGCTCGAGTTCCCTGCGGCGAAGAAAGCCGTCCATGTCTAGGGGGACGATTCTCGTCGTTGACGATGAGGCGGAGATTCGCGAAGGCCTCGAGGCTCTGCTCTCCTCGGATGGCTATTCGGTTGCCTCGGTCGAAACTGGTTCAGCTGGCCTGACAAAGCTTGAAGAACAGCCCTTCGATCTCTTGCTCCTCGACGTGAGCCTGCCTGACCGCAACGGCATTGAGCTGCTCCACGAAATTCACCGCCGCGATCCGAGCCTCTCCGTCATCCTCATCACCGCCTACGGCTCGATTGACATGGCGCGCGCCGCGTTCAAGGGCGGCGCGCAGGACTACATTACGAAGCCATGGTCCAACGACGAGCTCCTCGCCCAGGTCTCCATCGCCATTGAAGGCAGCCGCCTGCGCGAGGAAAACGTCCAGCTCAAGCGCGCCCTGAAGGAGCGCTATAACTTTCCCAACATCGCCGGCAAGAGCGACAAAATGCTCGCCGTGTTCGACCTTGTAACGCAAGTCGCGCCTTCGCGGTCCACGGTCCTCATCAGCGGCGAAAGCGGCACAGGAAAAGAATTGATCGCCAAGGCGATTCACGCTGCTTCCACGCGCGCCGAAAAGCCGTTCATCCCCGTGAACACGGGCTCCATCCCCGTGGACCTGCTCGAATCGCAGCTCTTTGGCCACGTCAAGGGCGCTTTCACCAGCGCCATCGCGTCGAAAAAAGGCCTCTTTGAAGTCGCCGATCAAGGCACGATTTTCTTCGACGAAATCAGCACCATCAGCCCGGAAACGCAGGCCAAGCTCCTCCGCGTTATTCAGGAGCGCGAATTCATGCGCCTGGGCAGCACGGAAACTATCAAGGTGGACGTCCGCATCATCGCCGCGTCCAATGAAGATCTGATGTCGCTCGTCCGCGAAGGCCGCTTCCGCGAAGATTTATTCCACCGCCTCAATGTCATCACGATTTATCTTCCCCCGCTCCGCAATCGCAAGGAGGATATCCCTCTGCTGGTGGAACGCTTCCTTGAGCATTTTGCGAAGGACAACGAGAAGCCGCGGCGGCGGTTTTCAAACGGGGCAATGCGTTTGCTCATGGACTACGACTGGCCGGGGAATGTCCGCGAACTTGAAAACGTGGTCGAACGCGGCATCGTGCTCTCGACGCAGGAAACCATGGACGCCGACCTCCTGCCTGAAAGCGTTCGCTCGCGCGAAATCGTCAAGGGCCTTCACATGCGGCTCGCGGAATTCCTGCCGCCCATGCCCGGCGAGGCACGGGGAGGCGCGAATGGCTCGCGCTCTCTCTTTGAAATCCTCGAGGAAGTCGAGCGCCGCATCATCACCGACATGCTCGACCACACCAATTGGAACCAGACGGAGGCCGCGGAGCGTTTCCAAGTCCCGCTCTCCACGCTCAATCAGAAGATCAAACGCCTGGGCATCGAGACTCGCCGGCGCAGCCTCAATTCCCGCTCGTCCGAAGCGCGGGATTATTCTGACCCGGCAAGCTTTGTTGCGCGAAAATAACTTCACGCTCGCTCTTCTGCCCTGATTCTTTAGCAGGAACGGGAACTCCGAACCCTCAGGTCGTCTTAAGGCTTCCAGCCGCGCGGCATCAGCGTCGTGCTCAAATCGAGCCCGCTCAAATCCACACCGGTCAGATCCGTTTCGCGCAGGATCGTCGTCGTCACGTCCGCTCCGTGCAAGTCCGCGCCGCGGATGTTAGCGTTGCGGAAATTCGCGGCGCGCAGATTCGCTCCGCGCAAATTGGCTCCGGCCAAATCCGCGCGGAAGAGCTCCACGCCGCCGAGCTGCGCTCCGCTCAAGTCCGCTCCCGTCAGATTTGTCTCCGTCAGGTCGCATCGTCGCAAGTCCGCGCCGGAAAGTTTCGCATGGCTGAAATCGGCGAACGTCAGTTTGGCTTCGCGCAGGTCCGCGCCTTCGAGGTTCGCCCCTCTGAGCAGCGCATAGGCGAAGTTCAGTCCGTGCAGGTCCGCTCCGGCCAAATTCGCGCCGGAAAGGTCCGCGCGCGCGCCGCTCGCATCACCGCGCGTGAACTTCTCATTCAATTCCAGAATCTCTGTGAGCTTCTTTCCGTTGTGCCGAATGCTCTTCGGTGATTTCAGATTCCCCTCCGCCTGGCTTCCTGAGTTACATCCGAAATGACGACACCCGGATTTTACTAGAAATCCGGGTGTCTGAAAAAGCGGCGAATCCGCTTTCAGGGCGGATCAGCCGAGCGGCGCGTTCGCAGGCTTTAACGCGGCGAAATTCCGCGACGCCGTAAGGCCTTTGAACAGGAAGAAGAGCACCAACGCGTGGAAGCCGACGCTGAGGAAGTCAGAAACAGACATCAGCAGAATGGCGTCGAGAGCGTACAGCAACATGCCCGCCAGAAAGCTCCACTGCTGCATCTTGTTTGCGAAATAACCGAAGAGAACAAACACTCCGGCGATCGCAAGACTGAACCCCAGCGCAACCATTTGGCCCGGGCCATGGAGCCCGCGTCCCGCGGCGTCAAACACTTCCGTGATCCCAAGCCCAACCACAAAATGCGTGTTGCTGCCGTTGGCCATGATCACCGAATTGATAATCGAGAGCCCCGCGATCCAGTAGAACCAGTTTGCGCCCCGCTTGGCAATCTGCCGCTGCAGCGACTTCCGCGCGTCCAGGACGTTTGCCTGAGCTTGCGCCGGTCCGCGCGCCATCACGTTGGGCATAGCCGTATTCGCCATTTTCATCTCCTTCTGAAGTAGGGTCGGCACTCCGGGCAACTTGGATCTAGTCTGGCGGGGACTTCCGGCTGGGCCAATGGTACTTTTCCGTATGAGTAAACGCACGCGTAAGCTGCAGAAAACAAGGGGAAAAGGCCAGTGCAGCCGAAAGCCTCGCTTCTATGGTAAGTTGGAAGTTTGAACCGAATTCTCAATGCGTTCCGCAACAAAGCTTGGCGCCTCGGCTCACCCGCAGCCCCACAGGCTGCTGTAGTTCTCTCTTTTCTGACAATCGTCGTTGCATTTGGTCTTCTCGCCCCACGAACCTTTCCCCAGTCCGATCCTCAAGAAGATGCCGTGCATGAAATCGTCGCAAACCTCAACGCCGGCCGTGCCGTGATTGCGGTGGCCAAGGATGGCATCGTCATTGCGACGCTTGAAGATCCTATCGAGCCTGCAACTCGTCCGCCCGCCATCATCGAACTTTCCGGCGAACGGGTTGCGGTCCTTCTCGGCGCGGTGGATTGGTGGCTGCCTGAGGAACGACGCGAACTTTCGCAGCTCGAAACCGAGCTTCCCAGACTGCCATCTACGGAAGGCCCCGCCGCGCCCGTCCTCAACGCCGACTCCCGCGAGAGCGGCGAAGCGCTCGACATTGAGGGCATCGCGAATCGCCTTCACGGGCAATTGAACTGGATCGCGGACCACATCCACGGCAATCTCCATCTTCCCGGAGATCAACCCATCGCCGAGATGCTCCTCGCCGATTACGCGCACGACTACGGCCCGGAGGTCTGGCTCATCCAGTATTCATTCGAGCAGGAACAGAAGCAGGGTGATTTCTGGCAGACGCGCGCTCTGCCACCGCAGTACACGCAGCTCTGGCCGCCCCAAAAAGGCCAGCCGCACGCGCTCATCGAAGTCAGCTATCCTCCTGACCAATCTACACCCACGCTGCAACAACTCCTGGGCAGCGATTCGCGCATCGGCAACGCGCTCACGGCTCAGCCCGAATTGAGGAATGCTTCCCAAGCAGTCTTGAACTCCGGAGTAAACAAACTCACTGCAGTGGACGTGGCCGCGCTCCTGCGCACTACCCTCGGAGCGATCGCGCCGCCAAATGCTCGCATGGTCGAAGCGGAAATCAACGAGAAGCTCGGAGTCGGCTGGTTCGTTCGGCCACCGGCGTTTCCGGAGGCGCCCGGAACGATTCAAGCGCGCCCGCCTGGCGCGCCCAGCCTTCTCAGTGCTCCGAAAAAGCCCGGCGGCCCGGGATAAAGCGGCCTTGTCAGAATGTCACGTGGGATTTACTTCTTTTCGGCAATCTCTCGCTTCAGTCGCGCGCTTTTCTCCGCCACCGCGGAATCGAGTTCCTTCTTGTACTCCCCGAGCTTTCGCGCGATTTCCGCATCTGACGTCGCCAGAATTTCCGCTGCATAGATCCCCGCGTTCATCGCGCCAGCCTTCCCAATCGCCATTGTCCCCACGGGCACGCCACCAGGCATCTGCACCGTCGAGAGAAGGGAGTCCATCCCGTTGGCTGCCGTTCCCCCCATCGGCACTCCAATCACGGGCAATGTCGTTAGTGCCGCCACCACGCCCGCCAGATGCGCCGCACCGCCCGCCCCGACAATGATTGCCTTGAGTCCTCGCCGGAGCGCGGTCTCCGCATATTCCGCCGCGCGGGCCGGTGAACGATGTGCAGAAACCACCTCCACTTCGCAGCCGATTCCGAACTTCTCCAGCATTCGTACCGCTTCCGCCATCACAGGATAATCGGAATCCGATCCCATGATGACGCCGATAATTATCTTCCCCTTTTCTTTTCCGGCCACGCGTTCTCCTTAGTCCGCAGCTTGCGCCTTTGCGCCTTCCACGAAATCAATCTGGTCGCCTCGCCGCACCCTTCCGCCCTCCACGACGCGGAACAGCCATCCTCGTCTTCCGCGCAACTCTGCCTTCAGACCTTCTCGAATCTCATCCATCCGGTAACACGGTTCACAAGGCATCGTTGCTTCCAGGACGGCATCGCCGATTCTCAGCCTGCGGCCCGCCGAGATTTGTGTGAAGTCCTGCCCTCGCGTCGTGATGTTTTCCTTCACCGTCCCCGGGTCCAGCTTCAAAGTCTCAAGCACCTCTGCCGGCATTAGCAACACCTGCCGCTTGCTCCCGGGCTTCCCGTGGATGCATCCCTTCAAGCCCTTATCGGCGATCAATTCACCTTCTTCCAACTCGCGCATCGGGAAGCGATGGACTAGGCAGACGAAAATCCGCTCGACCTCAGCCATGCGCTACCTCTCCCGCCTCGCGCCCGATGTCTTTACGGTAATGCATGCCTTCAAATGATATCTGCTTTGCCGCCTCGTAAACTACTCGTCGCACCTCCGAAAGGCTTTCGGCACGAGCTGCGACTGTCAACACCCTTCCACTATGTGTGTAGTAATGGCCGCCATCTTTCCGTGTACCCGAGTGAAAAATCGCCACGTCTCCAGTCGGTGCCATTCGCTTGAGCCCATTTATCCGCTGTCCCGCCTCCGGCTTGCCTGGATAACCCCTGGCCGCACAAACCACACACGCGCTGGCCTTCGGTTCCCAACTCATCTTGAAGTTCTTCAGATCCCCGGACGCAGCCCGTTCCAGAGCATCACACAAGTCGAAATTCATTCGCATCGCCAGCGCCTCTGTCTCCGGATCCCCGAGGCGGCAATTGAATTCTAAAACTTTCGGCCCCGCGCCCGTGATCATCAGTCCAAAGTAGAGAAATCCTTTAAACGGCTTCCCATCTCCCGCCATTTTCGTTATGGTCGGCCGCACAATCTTCGACCGAATCATCTCTTCGAGCTCCGCAGATACCAGATCACCGCATGAAATGGCTCCCATCCCGCCCGTATTGGGTCCCTGGTCGCCATCGAAGGCGCGCTTGTAGTCCCGCGCCGGCGCGAGCGGCACGAAATTCTCTCCGTCCGTCAGGACGATGTAGGAAATCTCGCGCCCTTCGAGCCCTTCCTCCAGAATCACCGCCTTGCCCGCCTCGCCGAATTCCCTCTTCTCCATAAGTCGCTCAATGAATAGCGTCGCCTCGTCTGGTGACGATGTCACGAGCACGCCTTTGCCTCCGCATAGCCCGTCAGCCTTTACGACGACCGGCCAATCCACCTCGCACAGCGCCGTGTACGCGTCAACCGCCGAATCAAAAATTCCATACGTTGCGGCCGTCGGGATTCCATGCCTCTGCATGAACTCCTTCGCGAAGACTTTGCTTCCCTCGAGTCGCGCGGCTTCCCGCGAAGGCCCCACGAGCCGCAGTCCCCGTTTCGCAAATTCGTCCCCAACGCCAAGCACGAGCGGTTGCTCCGGTCCTACAACCGTGAGATCAGCCTTCAGTTTCTCGGCAAGGTTCGCGAGCGCGGCAACGTCGGACAGGTTTGCCTCAACGCACTCGGCGTCTTCGCTTATTCCGCCATTCCCAGGCGCGCACCATAGATGCTCCACGTTCGCGCTCTGCCGTAACTTCCACGCCAGCGCGTGTTCGCGTCCCCCTCCGCCGATGATCAGCACTTTCATTCTTCCATTCTCGCACAGCACGATAAAGCGCCGCCGCCAAGCATGTCAACCTTCGCTTTCAACGCCATTTCACGGCATAATGCTGCGCCGCCTCATGTACTGGGACTATATGATCATTCTTGTTCTGCTCGGCGTCTTCGTTCCCTGGCGAAGCAACGCCAGGGTCCGCCTCCTGCTGGATGGACCGCCCCTCAGCTCCTTCGAGCGCATTCAACTGTATCTATCGACGATGAGCCTTCAATGGATGATTGTTGCCATCATTCTCTGGCGTGCCGAAGCGCATCACCTCTCGCTCGCGAGTCTCGGTATCGCTTTGCCGAATCCCCAGCGTGCCGTCGCCGTCGCAGCCGTTCTCTCCATCGTCCTCGTCCTGAATCAAGTCTTCGGTCTGCGCCGGATTGCATCTCTTCCGGCCGCTCAGCGCGGAATTATTCCCAGTCTCGCGGAAAGGCTTCTTCCGCGAACCGCAGGCGAATCGTGTGTAGCTATCTTGTTGGTAATTTCCGTCGCAATCTGCGAAGAATTGATTTACCGCGGCTTCGTCCAAACATTTTTTCAAGACGCCTTCCACGGTTATGTCTCTGCAGGCGCTGTCCTTTCCGCGCTGTTTTTCTCTGTCGCCCATCTCTATCAGGGACGGAAAGGAATCCTCACAACATTTGTGGTGGGTCTGATTTTTTCCGCTACGCGCATCTGGACCGGGAGCCTGTTCCCATCAATTCTCATTCACTTTTGCGTGGACCTGTCGGCCGGCATCCTTGCTTCGCGGCTTCCTCCCTTGCTAGGATCGGTTTTCTACTTAAGGCGGGAGGGACTTCGTTCCATGGTGCCGTTTGAAGTCTCTTTTAGCTAAACATAATATCGCTAACATACCAAAATGACGCCAACACTTGATTTCGTAAAATCCGCCATTTCCCCCTACTATAGTGGAGTAGACCGGCAACAATGCGACAAAATCGCCAAGTACAGCGACTTATTGGCGCTCTGGAATCGAAAAATTTCCCTTACTTCAGTCGTCGAAACCGACGAAATCCTTCGATTTCACTTTGGAGAGAGCATCTTTGCGTTGAAATTCTGCGATTTCAGCCAAGGTCGGCTCGCCGACGTTGGCTCCGGTGCCGGCTTTCCGGGGCTTGCCATTAAAATCCTTTGTCCGGACCTCGACGTCATTCTTATCGAGCCAAATTTGAGAAAATGCGCATTTCTCGCTGAGGTCGTTAGGGCTATCGACGTGAAGTCCGTCCAAATTCTTTCAAAGCCATTCGAGGACTCTGGCATTTCAACCAATTCTCTCCAATTTGTGACCTCCAGAGCCCTCTCGCAGACTCCTGTCCTGCTCTCGTGGTCAAGATCCGCGCTGGTGCTAGGCGGATCGTTAATCCTTTGGGTATCGAAAGATTCGGCCGCAAGAATTCAACAGGATAGTCTTTTTGTGTGGGACCAGCCACAAGTCATCCCAGGCACAAGCAATCGCGTAGTCCTAGTTGGTAAGAAGCCGATCTAACCCGTGTGATGTTCCACGTGGAACTATTTCTCTTCGGCCCCTACTCTTGCGTAAACTGAAGGACATTGCTGGCGTAGACTACGCACTCGTTAATTGCCCACCGCGTCCATGGCCTGGTCGGCGAGATGGTTCCACGTGGAACGAAATTTCAGAAGATCTCTACAGAAGCTCGCAATGCCAGTTGATTTCACTTGCATCTCCAGAAATTTCTCTGCTACCCTCACCAAAATCACAGGGGGAACAATTGGGCCGGGTCATCTCCATCGCCAATCAAAAGGGCGGAGTAGGAAAAACAACCACGGTTATCAATCTCGGGGCCTCTCTAGCTGCGGAAGGCAAATCTACACTCATTGTCGATTGCGACCCGCAAGCTAACACGACTGGCGGCCTCGGATTTCAAAAGGACCCTTCTCGAAAGACCATCTACAACGCGCTGATCCTCAATGAGCCGCCAGATAGAATTACAATCAAGACTCAAGTGGTCGGGCTCGACCTGATTCCTTCAGACAAGAATCTCGTCGGCGCTTCGGTCGAACTTGTTGACGTCGAAGGCAGGGAATTCAAGCTCAAATCATTTCTTGCCGGTATTCGCTCATCGTACGAATACATTCTCAACGACTGCCCGCCGGCTCTTGATCTTCTGACTCTTAACTCGCTCGCAGCCAGCGATTCAGTACTAGTACCAATTCAGTGCGAATACTACGCCATGGAAGGTGTCGCCGAGCTCCTCGACACACTCATGCGACTTCGCCGTACAATCAACCCCGACCTCGCGATAGAGGGTATTCTCCTAACGATGTACGATGACAGGACGACCCTCTCCAAGCAGGTCGCCGCTGATCTTCGCAGTTTCTTTGGCGCTCAAGTATTCAACACGATCATACCGAGAAACGTTCGCCTTGCTGAGGCCCCCAGCTACGGAAAGCCAATACTCTTCTACGACATACATAGTAAAGGGGCCGAAAGCTATATCCAATTAGCAAAGGAGGTTATTGCCAATGCCGAGAAACGCCTTGGGGAGAGGGCTCAGCGCGCTCATTCGGGAGCCTGAACTTCCTCCCGCCAGTCCGCCTTCGCCTCCTCCTACGCCCGCCACATCCACTGGAGCCGCTACTGCACCTGCTCGTGCCGTTGATGCAGCCGGCTCTGTTCTTCAAGTGGACATCGACCTCATCGACCCGAGCCCTTATCAGCCGCGGACCCGCTTCGCGCAAGCCGCACTGGAGGAGCTCGCCCAGTCCATTCGTTCCACCGGCATCATTCAGCCCCTTGTCGTCCGCCGCCACGGCCCTCGCTTCCAGCTTCTTGCCGGAGAGCGCCGCTGGCGCGCGGCTCAGCTCGCGGGCATGCATCGTGTACCCGCTGTCGTGCAAGACGTCCCTGACGAGAAGGCCCTCGAAATCACGCTGGTCGAAAATCTGCAGCGCGAGGATCTCAATGCAATTGAACAGGCCCATGCTTTCCAACGCCTGATTGACGAATTTCATCTCACTCAAGAGGAAGCCGCGGCGCGGACGGGCAAAGATCGCGTCACGGTTGCGAATGCATTGCGGCTGCTCAAACTTGAGCAATCAATCCGCGCGCTTGTCGAAGACGGCAAGCTTTCCGCTGGCCACGCCCGCGCTTTGCTTTCGATAGAAGACGTTAACCTGCGACTCAACGTTGCACGCCGCGCCGCGAAGGGTTCTCTGACGGTCCGCCAGATCGAGCGCCTTGCAACGCGCACGAAGCGCCGCGCCACAAACCTAGCGCCTGTTGCGATTGACGCCAACACTCGCGCCGCCCTCGACGAATTACAGCGCGTCCTCGGCACTCGCGTCACATTGAGTCCGTGCTCCAAGCAACATCCCGGCGAGCTGATTGTCGAATATTACAATGATGGCGATTTGGACCGCCTGTACCAGATTATCGTTGGCAAGTGAACCTTCGCGACTATGCTTATCCTAGGGGAGGATAGGCGATGGCGGCGAAATGGATTGGCGGAAATGGTCAGGGCTCGAAGGAATGGGCGGGGTTCATTGAAAAAGGTGTAAGCGTCGAAGGGAAGATCGTTATCGCGGGCACGTTCCGCGTGGATGGCCAGGTTAAAGGAAACATCTCCTCCGACCACAGTCTCCTGCTCGGCGAAAATTCCAATGTGGAAGGCCAGCTCGATGCGAACGATGTCGTCATCGCTGGCCGATTTGAAGGCAGCATCTTCGCGAAAGAGCGCGTCGAAATTCAGCCCAAGGGTGTCGTCAGCGGCGAAGTCCACACGCCTTGTCTTGTGATTCACTCCGGCGGTGTATTGGACGGGCAGTGCCACATGCTATCGGCTGCGAAGGAAGAGAAGTCCATCACGATTCCGATTCGCTCCGGAGTGCAGGTCTGAGATCTAAATTCGGCTCGCACCAGCAGGGAATTGCGACGACAATAGTTTATCGCGAGGGCGTCGCTCGCTTGATCTCACTCAGAATTTCATCGAACGGCTTTTCATAGTAGCCGTTTCCCATGAAATCCACGGAAGTCAAGTCCTTCGGCACGAAGCACGAAATCCAGTAATTTCCGGCGCGAGTAACAGAAACGAATTCCCAGCAATCTCCTTCTGCGCCGGCAATCTGCACGCGCTGCTCCGCAACCTGTCGGTATCCGCGCTGCAAGAGCGTCTGAGCTTGCACCTCCCCGTATACCTTCGGGTCGAACGAATATCGCCTCCCGAAGTGCACAGGCAGAAACATCGCCACTGGCCCGTGATGCCACGGCAGCCTGGTCATTCTCTCGACTGCCATTCCTTCTCCGCTCTTCATCGCAAACCATTCGAACGGCAGCGTCACATCCCATCCGCGAAACGCAACCGAGCGTCCATAGCGAAGATGCCATCCCGCGGACACAACTTCCGGCAACAGAATGACGAACAGTAACACAACCGCCAGAATTGCGAGTTTCCATTTCGTTTTCGTCGCCATGTCGCATTCATTCTACTGTCTCCGGACGCGCGATGAAATCCGATTTCGAATTGCGCGTGCCGAACTTGCACCCTCCGAAGCGTAGTATCATCCAATCCGATTGTTTTCGAAGGAGAGAAGCCGCCTTGGCCGAGCCTGTTCGTTTGACGTCCGCCGCCAAGGCCGCTGGTTGAGCGGCCAAGCTGAGTCCAGGTCTCTTGGACTCCGTGCTTCGCCGCCTCCCGCGGCCGAATGATCCGAATCTGCTCGTTGGTTTCGAAACCAGCGACGACGCGGGGGTGTATCAACTCTCGGCCGAGCTCGCCCTCGTTCAGACCGTGGATTTCCTTACGCCCATCGCCGACGATCCCCACACGTTCGGCCAAATCGCAGCCGCAAATTCCTTGAGCGACATTTACGCCATGGGCGGAAAACCTGTCTCCGCGCTTTCCATCGTCGGCTTTCCGCCGAACGAGAATCCCGACATTCTCGAACAAATTCTTCGGGGCGGCCTTTCGAAGATGGACGAGGCGCGCTGTACGGTCGTCGGCGGCCATTCCGTGCGCGACGACGATTTGAAATTCGGCTACGCCGTCACTGGCGTAATTCATCCGCGGCGCATCTGGCGCAACGTCGGCGCGAAGCCAGGCGACGCGCTCTTTCTCACCAAGCCCATCGGCACGGGCGTCATCGCCACGGCCCTCAAAGCAGGGAAGGCGCCTTCGGGCTCCGTCGAAGCCGCCATCGCATCCATGACGCGCCTCAATCGCGACGCCGCCGAAGCCCTGCACGAAATCGAATCCGTGGCGAACGACCCTTCACCGATTCACGCTGTCACCGACATTACCGGCTTCGGTCTCCTCGGCCACGCGCGCGAAATGGCCGCCGGCAGCAAAGTTTCCATGCGCCTCGATCACGCCAAAGTGCCGCTGCTTTCCGGTGCGCTCGAAGCCGCGCATAGCGGTTTCCTCGCCGGCGGCCTCAAGAACAATCGCGAATTCGTCGAAGGCTGCGTCGAATTCTCAGCCAAGGTCTCCGACGATTTCCGCGCTCTTCTCTTCGACCCGCAGACTTCCGGCGGCCTGCTCATCTCCATCGCCGCCGACCATGCCAACGCCCTCCGCTCCTCACTCGAACGCCATCACGTCCTCGCCGCTCAAATCGGCGAAGTCATCCTCAAATCGTCCGCGCTCATCAAGGTTGAATGAGGCATTCATGGAACTTTGTCCCGAACTGGAGAACATTCGTAAGCAGAGTGACGCAAACAACGCCCGCATCCGGCAACTCTGCGCTGCCCTCGCCGAGCAGCAACTCGCCTGGCGTCCTGGCTCGAACAGCTGGTGTATCGCGGAAGTCCTGCTTCACCTCGAACGCACCATCCACATTTTTCTTCCCATCATTGATCAAGCGATCGAGGAAGCGCGTCGTGGCGGTTGTCTAAGCAATGGCCCTTTTCATCTTGGGTGGATGGGAAAATTCTACGTTTGGTATGTTGAACCGCCGCCTCACATCCGGCTCCCTGCTCCAAAACCGCTGGTTCCTTCGCTCGAAGAACCAGCATCGAACGCGCTGCCGCGGTTTCTAAGCTCCCAGGAAGAAATGAAGCAGCGCCTCGAACATGCGAATGGAATTGATCTCGTGCGCACGCGCATCACGTCGCCCTTTGCCAGCTTCGTGAAGATGGATCTGCTCACGCTCTTCTCCGTCGGCGCAGCGCACGAGCGGCGTCACATCTGGCAAATATCTAATGTCCTTGCGCGGTTGCCCTCTCGCTCCTCGCCGTAAACTGATAACCTCTATTCCTTCATGGACCCCATCACGCACGGCATCACCGGCGCGCTCATCGGCAAGGGATTTTTTTCACGGCGCCATGCCCGCGTCGCCATTTTCGCCGCGACTCTCGGCGCTATTTTCCCCGACGTTGATATTTTCATGGGCGCCTTCTCGAACGACCCGCTCCGCCTCGCGCGCTATCATCGCGGCTTCACGCACTCATTCCTCGGCCTTCTCCCGCTTGCCGCCGTTCTCGCCTGGCTCACACGCTTGGCTCTTAAATGGTTCACTAAGTCAAAATCCTCCGCCGATCTCGGCTCTCCTTCCTTCGGCGCGCTCTTCCTCATCTACACCGCCGGAATTGGTAGCCACATCCTCCTCGATGCAACGACGTCTTTCGGCACGCGCCTCTGGAATCCACTTTCGGGCGATCGCGTCGCGTGGGATTTCCTTTTCATCATCGACTTCACCTTCACCTCTCTGGTTCTGCTGCCGCAAGTCACAGCCTGGATTTACAAGGAAGCTCGCGGCTGGCTGATCCGCGCCGCGGCGATGTGGGCGCTCTTCACGGTCCTCGCCTTCGGTGTCTGCTTGCTCGCGCGCGCCGCCGATTTTTCGTTTTCTCCGCGAATCGTCGTCATCTCTTCGCTGATTTTCGCTGCTCTATTTTTTCTTCCTGCGCGCAACGGTTTCGGCATTCGCTTCGGACGCACTCATTGGTGTCGCGCCGGCTTCTGCGTCGCCTGCTCTTATATCTTGATCTGCGGCTTCGCCCATCGTGCCGCTCTGGCTCGCGTGCGCTCGTTCGCATCGAGCCACCGCCTCGCCGTCGAAAAACTCGGCGCTCTGCCTCTTCCGCCTTCGCTTCTCGAATGGAACGGCCTCATCGAAACTCCCGGTGGTGTCTATCAATCCGAATTTTCTCTGCTCGACTCCGCCGTACCCGCATTTCGTTTTCTCGCCAATTCTCCAGCCAATCTCTTCACGGAGAAGGCTGCCAGGCTCAAGCCCGTCCGTACTTATTTATGGTTCGCGCGCTTTCCCGTGATGCGCTTCATGCAGAGCGGCGATACGAATATCGTCGAATACGCCGACCCGCGCTTCTTTGCCGGAGCCTCACAGGAAACCATTCCATTTTCATTCGAAGTCCGGTTCGATTCGCGGGGCAATGCAATTGATTTTGGCTGGATCCACGGCGGCCTGCGGTTCCCTCGCGCGCGCGTCGCTCCCGACTCATCGGACACTTCCCCATGAAAATTCAAATCTTCAGCGACATTCACGGCGACACGCGCTCGCTTGAGCGCCTGCTCGCCCAGCCCGCCGACGTCCGCATCTCCGCCGGCGATCTCTCCACATTCGGCCGCAGCCTCGACCGCTGCGGGCCGTTCCTCGAGAAATTCGGCGAGAACGTCTGGGTTCTCCCAGGCAACCACGAGACCGACGCGCAGAACAGCGCGTTCTGCTCGCGCTTTGGCCTCACCGATTTTCACCGCCAGATTCGTCAACTCCGCGCGGCGCACTGGGCGGGCCTCGGCTATAGCAATCCCACGCCTTTCGACACGCCCGGCGAATACACCGAAGAGCAAATCGCCGAAGAGCTCGAAAAATTTCGCGGCCTCTCGCCCCTTTATCTCGTCGTGCATTTTCCGCCGCACGGCACACGCCTCGACGAAGTCGCCCCTGGCAAGCACGCCGGCAGCCCAACGCTCCGTGCATGGGTCGAGCGCGAGCAGCCCGAGATGCTTTTCTGCGGCCACATCCACGAATGCGCCGGCCGCAGCGATCAAATCGGTCGCACGCACTGCCTCAACGTCGGCAAATCCGGCTACACCTTGGATCTCGCCTGAGGTTTCACGCCATTCTGAGGAGTATGCCTTGAGTGTGTTGTCGGTTCATTTGAAGCAGATTCTAGTGACTACTCATCGCTGACCACTGGTCGCTGCGTTCTCATGCTTTGGCTGGTTTGTTCTTGAATGGGCTTCGTGAAGGCAGCGGCTGGTTCTTCATCAGGTACCACTGTTGCGCTGCGCCGACAGCGTTGCTCGTCACCATGTACAAATTCACGCCGGCTGAGAGTGCGAAAAAGAAAAATCCGAACGCCAGCGGCATGTACTTCATCATTTTCTGCTGGGCCGGGTCGCCCATTGCCGTTGTCGGAGTCAGTTTCGACATGTAGTACATCGTAATCGTCACGAGAATTGGCAGGATGTAGTAGGGATCGCGTGCCGATAAATCGTGAATCCAACCGATCCACGGCGCGTGCCGCAGTTCAATCGAATACTCCAGCATTCGCCACAGCGCCCACAGAATCGGCAGTTGCACCAGCGTCGGCAGGCATCCCCCCATGGCCATGGGATTGATTCCTTCGCGCTGATACACCGCCATGATTTCGTCGTTCATCCCCTTGCGCCGCGGGTCTCGCAGCGAATATTTCTTGTAGCGGTCCTGGATCGAGCGAATTTCCGGCGCCACTTTTTGCATCCGCTGCATCGACCGCCAGCCCTTCACTTTCAGCGGAAAGAGCACCAGCGAAATCGCCAGCGTCATCAGGATCACGCACCAGCCGTAATTCGGCACGTACTTGTACGTCCATTTCAGCAATTCGAGCAGCGGCTTCGCGATGATCCCCACCCAGCCGAACTGCACCAGTCCTGTGAGTGAAGGCTGAAGTTTTCCCAATTCCGTGTAATCCTTCGGGCCAACGTACAGTCGCACGCTCCACGGGCCGGGCGTTTGCGTCCCTGCCGCCATTTCCACCACGGGCTGCTGGCTCGCCTTCCCATCCGCCGTGATGTTTTCCTGTTCCGTCTCGTCCCAGACCGTCAGTCCTGGCTCGTTCGGCAGAAACGCCGCGGTAAAAAACAGGTCTTGCACGCCGCCAAGTTCCGCGTTTCCTGTCGCCATTGCCGGCTGCTCGGGATTGTTCTTCTCCCCCAGATTTTTGTACGCGATCGTGCTCAGCTTTCCCCCTGTGCTGTAAAACACATTCACGCTTTGGGGAGCGTTGATGACGGATTCATCGCCGAACCCGCCGCGCCACGCCAGTCCCACCGGCAGCGGCCTTCCATCGAGCGTCGCGGAAACTTCGATCGAAGTTTCGTAGCTCGTGCCGAATTTCAGCTTCTTCGACATCTCGAGGTGCCCGTCGCTCCACTCGAAATCAATCTCTCCCGGTGTATGCACGGTCGTTTCTTTCGTGTTCACCATGTACAGTCCCGAATTTGCCGCGGCTTCCAGCCCCGCATCTCCCAGCCTTACGGAGAGCGGCCACGCATGGAGTTGGCTCGCCGCGTCCGCATGCACTAATTCCAGCGGCTTCGGAGGAGTTCCGCCATCTTCGTAACGGTTCAGCCTCCAGCTCTTCACCACCGCTCCGCGATTCGACAGCTCCACGCGGTAGAGTCCGCTCTCCACCGTGATGGTCTCTTCCGCCTTTGCCTGTTTCACGGCAACTGCTGGCGCTGCACCCTGCGCCGGCTTCGCTTCAGTCTGTGTGGGTTCAGCCGACCCAAGTGAAGTCGCTGCCGGAGGCTGCTGCACATTCGCTGCTGTCTGTGGATTCGCTTGCGGAGGTTTTTCCGGAGGCTTATAGAATTGCGACCACAACATCAAAATCAGAACCATCAGCACCAGAGCCAGGCCGGCGCGTTGCTCGTCGCTCAAACTCAAATCGCGGCCTCCGCTCTGGATTCTTCTTGCCGCTTCTCTGGCGTGCCATTCTTTCGTTGCGAGAAATTATCCGGCACGGGATCATATCCGCCCGCGGACAGCGGCTGGCATCGCAGCAAGCGCTTCAATCCCAGCCATCCGCCGCGGCGCGCGCCGAATCGCCCGATCGCTTCCTGGGTGTAGTGGGAACAAGAGGGATAAAACCGGCATTGCCCGCCGAAAATCGGCGCGAGCAACACCTGATACGCGCGCACCGCGCCAAGCAAAATCCATTGCGCCGCGCTTACTCGCCCGGCTCGGCCGCTCGCGCTTTGCGCGGCAGCAGCGCGAGCAGCTCCGCTTCGAGCTTCGCGAATTTCATCGTGCCCGCCGTGCGGTTCGGATGTATCACCACGTCCCATCCCGGGAGAATCTCCTCGCGATGCAATCTCAGTATTTCTCGGACGCGCCTTCGGACTCGGTTTCGCGCCACGGCGTTGCCCAGCGCTTTCTTCACGCTCATCCCGAATCGCGTTTTCTCGCTTCCGTTGGCTCGCAGGAAAATGACGAACGTCGCGCTCGACCGCCTCCGCCCTCCGCGGTAGACGGCCTCGAACTCCGCGCGCCTCGCGAGCCGCCATTCGTGCGGCAGGTTGCGTTTATCCGGCGCGCCGGCGGCTTTCATCACGCCTCTCAGACCCGCGTCAGGCTGTGGCGTCCCTTTCGGCGGCGTCGCGCCAGGACTTTGCGCCCGCCTTTCGTCTTCATTCGCGCGCGGAAACCGTGTTTCTTGTGGCGCCGGCGAACGTGCGGTTGATAAGTGCGCTTCGGCAACGGATCTTCTCCTTTGGGCCTTCAGGGATCGCGCCGTACTTGCGTCGGCGCTGGCACCCGGCTCGCTTCCTCGCCTCAAATCTCTCCCAGGCAGAGCCTCAGCCCGCGTAATTCCCTCCGGGCGAATCTACAAGTGTATGCGACCCCCTCTGACCGGTCAAGGAACGTGCTAGGCTATTCGATTCTTGGTCTCGGAATCGGAGCAATCGTTTGACACACGTCAACAAGCCTCGGATAATCTTTATATGACGATCCGGTTTCGCGTGCTTGTCTCTCAAGACGAAGACGGCATTTTCGTCGCCGAGTGCCCAAATCTTCCTGGCTGCGTTTCCCAAGGCAAGACGCACGCCGAAGCGCTCGAGAACATACGCGACGCCATTGAAGGCTATCTCGCAAGCCTCGAAAAGCACGGTGAACCCATCCCGCCACCGATACAAGAAGAAATCGTCGAAATTAGCCGCTAGCACTTTGCCAGAATAGCTTCTGCGAAAATAGTTCTTGCACATTACAGACTCCATTCCTACGCTTGCGCGCGTGAAACTCCACACAATTTCCGCCAAGGATGCACTTCGCGCGTTGGCAAAGAAGGGTTATTCCGTGGATCATCAGACTGGCTCCCACATTATCTTGCGGCAATCCTGGCCACCATATCGGCGGCTAACGATTCCCAACCACAAGGAACTGGCGAAAGGAACTCTGCGCTCGATAATCCGCCAGGCAGGTCTTACCGTTGAGGAATTTCTCGAACTCCTTTGAGCGATGTCTCGCCGCCCGACAAATCGGCTCATAACGTTGCTCGTAGTTGTGTTGGTGATTGGTGTTTATCTCTACCGCCTCCGCCCGCGCGCCGGCCTGCAGCAAGGCCTCTTCGGCTGCGGCATCCAGTGCGGCGTGGAACGCTGGCAGATCAAGACTCTCACCGACGCCGACGTTGCCAGCGTCAATTTCTCCCCGCGCCCCTCGACTGTCGCCTGGCTCACTTCCCAGCCCACGCCGTCGTCGCTGCCGACGGATTCCCGCATCGCCCCGCTCGAATTCCAGGCGTTCACGGTCCGCGCGCTGCTTGTCGGCTACAAGGAAGAGGACGACCGCGACTTTCACCTCATCCTCGCCGATCTCAGCGATCCTTCCGCGACAATGATCGCCGAAATCCCTTCCGCCGAATGCTCCGGCGCTTGCTCCTCGCGCTACGCCAGCTCCTTCGAATCGGCTCGCCGCGAACTCGGAGCCCGCTTCGGCATGCCTGCCAATCGCTTCGAATCTCCTCGCGGCGAAGTCATTGTGGACGTCACCGGCGTCGCCTACTTCGATTTCTTCCATCGCCAGCGCGGCGTCGCTCCCAACGCCATCGAACTCCACCCCGTCCTCTCCCTCCGCTTCGAATGATCCGCCACGCTTGCCCTACGTTGTCATTCCGCCCGCCTTGGCGGGGAATCTGCTGTTGCGACGTTCTGCGGCGCACCGTCTTTGTGGGTCGCGGTTTTAACCGCGACATAAGCCAGCGCCTCAACTCGCCTTCCTCTCGCGTGCGTCTTGAGGGTCGGGGCGTCAGCCTCGACACCTCTGCACGCGAGTCCTCGGCTACTTGCTTTGCTTTCCAGCCTTGGCGCCAGCCGCTGCGATATGCCGTGCCGGCACAGTCTCTGACCCCGGCCCGGGTTCCGGCTCCGGCTTGGGCATCTCCGACGCACCGAATCGCGGCACCATCTGGTCCGCCATCGCCGTCGCATATACGGCCGACGCAATCTCCACCGCGCCCTCGCGCACATCCTCTTCGTAAATCCGCTCATAGGTATCCAGGTTCGTGTCGTGCGTGAAACTGCCATAATCGAACGGGTCCTGCGCCAATCCAATTCCCGGCAGCCCCGCGTTGTTGAACGAAGTGCTGTCCGTTCCGCCCGTCTTGCGGCTGTCGCTCGTCCGCACGCCCGTGAATCCCCAGTCCGCGAACGGCATCAGCTCTGTGCGAACCATCTCCGCCGCAGGCGCCGGCCCGAATACGCTCGCGCCTCGCGGCTTGCCCGTGCCCGAGTCAATGTTGAAATACGCATCCAGCTTCGCGTATTCCGGTTTCTGTTCCTCGAAGCTTCCGAAGTGCTGCTTCACGTACGCGAGCGACCCGAGCAGCCCTTCCTCCTCGCCGCTCCACAGCGCGATGCGAATCGTCCGCCGCGGCTGGACGTGCAATGCCGCCAGAATCCGGATTGCCTCCAGCATCATCGAAGCGCCGATTCCATTGTCCGTCGCTCCCGTCGCGTCGTGCCACGAATCGTAATGCCCGCCCAGCATGACGATTTCGTCTTTCTTGTCCGTCCCGGGAATCTCGCCAACTGCGTTGTACGCCGTCGTCCCTTCCGGATACTCCCGGTTGCGGATATTGATCCGCAGCGTCACAGGAGTTCCGTCGGCCAGGATGCGCGTGATTCTTCCATAGTCCTCATTGCGCATCACGAGCGTCGGCACAGCCCTCGTCCAGTCGTAAGTGGAGTTTTGCTGCGCCACGATCACGCCATGCGCGCGCCCCGCGTCGTTGATCCGCGCCAGCGCTCCATTGTCCACGAGGAATTGGTCCACCTGCATGGCGACTTGCTGGCGCGTCAACTCCCCAGGCCCAAGCGGCGGCGGCTGGCGAAAATTGCCGAAGGGAGAACCATTCGGATTATTCGGATTGAACAACTCCGTCCAAAAACTCTCCGGACGCCGCATCGCTGCCGGGTTCATGTCCTCGCGCACTTCCACATGCTTCCCCACCAACACGATTCGCCCGCGCACCTTCTCGCGTACCGAATTCAGGTACGCATCGAGCTCGTCCTGCGTCGGCTGCTTCGGAGTCTCTTCCGCTGCCGCAGGCGGCATCGGCGGCGGAGTCCCCTTCACTTCCGTCGCCGCGGGAGCCGCAACCGGCGGGCCAAATCCGAACCCTCCGCCGCTCGAAAGTCCGGGCGGTTCGATCTCCACTACCTGCGCGGTCACTTCGCCCTTCGTGCTCGGCGTCCACGCCAGCGGCTCGACCATCAGCGGCCCATGAAACGGCGCCACAGCCTCCGCCACCAGCTCCACGTTCCCCCAGCCGGGCACGGGCTTCGCCGCTGTCGACGGCTGGAAAGTCCACGGCTCCAGGTGCGCGTTCGACAGTCCCCACTTCGTCATCGTTCCCACGGCCCAGTCGTCCGCCGCCTTCAAACTCGGCGTTCCCGTGACGCGCGGCCCATACACGTCCGCGACCTCGTGGATGATCCACATGATCTTCGAATTATTCGTTTCCTCTGCCTTGATCTGCGCGTACACGTCCGCAACCCTCGGCGCCTGCGCCGCCATCGGCAGCGCCGCCAGCAAGAAAATCATCAGCGCACACGCACGAATCTTCCTCATCGTTCCTCCTCGCCAAATCTTCGCGCGCCGCATTCTACCCGCTTTCGCGCTGTGTGGTGAATGACCCTTCGACTTCCCTCAGGATCAACGCTGCGCGTTGAAATTCATTTGCGATTAGGATTTCATAAGTGCTTTGTTTACAAGCACTTGACTTTTCGCGGCTGTGCGTTTCATTTGCGATTAAGCGCATCTGATTTGCGATCAGATCTGGGCAAGCTGAAGACGAACTGAACAGAATTTTCATGGCGCCTGAAACTAGCACCATGCAAGGGCCGTTGCAACAGAAGCTACCTGTGGAATTCAAGCTGATCCGCTTACCGACCTCCACTCCTGCCTTGCCGAAAAATTCTTCCCCCGCCGCGCCGCGGTCCTCTCCGCATCTGATTTCGCCTCCGCCCTCAAATCCGCCACCCTTAAATAATTAAAAGGACTAACGTTAACAAAATAGATATAATTCCGGCCTTAGAGATGACTGCCGAAGTCGCAATCCTGAACCGCAACGCCGTCGCACTTGCTGCGGACAGCGCAGTCACCCTGCAGCATCCAGAAGGCTCAAAGATATATCTGACTAACAAGCTCTTCTCATTATCTTCATACCAGCCAGTAGGAATCATGGTGTACGGGAGTGCCCAACTCATGGGGGTACCTTGGGAGACGGCAATAAAACAGTACCGCGCGGAAATTGGAGCCAGAGCCTTTCCAAAACTAGAGCAATACGCCTCCCACTTTCTCAAGTTCATCGAAAACAATCGTCTCTTATTCTCGAACGATCAGCAGAAAGAACACTGCTATTTGCTAGTGCGAGCCTGGCTCCATCATCTTACAGAGCTCTTCATCAATGCCATGCAGCAGATACTGCAGTCAAGAAAAACCGCGATCTCGGAGCCCGAAGCGAGGGCGATCTTTCGAAAAATCGTCCGAACGGAAATCCAGCTTGTTGAGAAGCGCCCTCTATTCCCTCGCTTTCGCGAAGCCAACGCCGGCGCATTGCGCCGCAACTGCATGGTGCATATCCGCAGAGCTATTAACGACGAACTTCAGACCCTCAAAGGGGCAATCTCCGACCGAGAACTCGTCAGAGGGTGCTTGCTTACAATCACGCACGCTGCGCATACGCGGAGCCAATCAGGCATCGTGATCGCGGGTTTTGGGGACAAAGAACTTTTTCCAGCACTACGCTGCTACCTTGCCGACGGTGTGGTCGCCGGGAGGCTCAGGGCCTTTGAGCCCAAGCAAAAGCAAGCCCGCATAGGGCCGACGAGCGTTACTGCTGTGGTGATGGCGTTCGCTCAGAGTGAAATGGTGTCGCTCTTTATGAACGGAATTGATGACGGATTCGAAGACTTTCTCATGGCATACGTGCAGAAGATACTCTGTGACGGCTATCCTTCAGTGCTGAATAAACTCCTGTCGGAAGATGTCGCCTCGAATAAACTTCAGGAAATTGTTCAACGCCTCCGCAAAGCCGGAAGCGACCTGGCTTCCGAATTGCGTTCCCAGATGCAAGATTATCAAAGCAAGAATCACTCCGAACCAATCGTCGAAATCGTGGATTATCTGCCGAAAGAAGAACTGGCGGCAATGGCCGAAGCACTAGTCAACCTGACTTCCTTTAAGCGCCATGTGACTAGACAAGCCGAGACCGTCGGCGGACCGATTGATGTTGCAGTTATCTCTCGCGGCGACGGGTTCATCTGGATTAAACGCAAACATTATTTTCAGAAGGATTTGAATCCCCAATTTATGGCAAGATACTATGGAGGCACGAAATAGACACTGAAAGGAGATCTCCGTGCGTCGAAGGACGAGTAGTGCCCATGGCACGAAGGCAACCGGACCATCGAAGCGGTCGTTCTCGACGATTGAGCAGGTGAAGACCTATTTCTTCCCCCGAGGTCATGATCGACACCGTCTTGCAACGGGTAGAGATCTCGGCACAGAAGTTGCAAAGCAAGCACTTCAAAAAGTGGCTGCATCAATTCAGAAGTAGACAATCACCTATTACCTGTCCCTTCGTTGTCCATTCCACAGGATCCTCCTGTTGCGACGCACTCCGCCACGTGCTAGCGTTAAGATGCATGATAAATTCGCCCAATTCGACGACGCGCCATCGCAGTCACGCCGCGCGGCCAGTTGCGCGTACCGAAAATCGCGCCTTGTCAGGGCACGGTTTCAACCGTGCCGTACTGCCATCGCTTCTCAAACAACTTCCTTTCGCGCGTCTCATCCGCGCGAAGTATTCGATTCCGTGTTCCGTGTTCCTGGATCGCTCTAGAATTATGTCAACTTGGCTAGCGAAATTAGATTCTCGCGTAACTCGCTCAAAACACACCACATCACAATTTCTAATCGATAACTTTCAACGACTTCTCGATGAAGTCGTTGACCCTGAGCGTAGTCGCCGCAGCGAAGCGCAGGCCCTGAGCGTGCCGAAGGGAAGGGTCGAGCTCCTTACGCCGCAGCAGCCTGTCTACCCTGACGCAGGAAGGGCTGCAGGGGCGGATCGAGCCTCCAACATCAAACCTCCAGCCTCTAGAATTTCTAATCGTCCCTCGCCGCGATTAGAAATGCCCGTAAGTCATAGAAAACAAACGATCGGGCCCATTTCTAATCGTCCCAAATTTGCGTTTTGTAAAAATGCGCTTTTCGGTGTCGTTCTTCCGTTTTCCCAACTCTCAACTATTGACTGTCAGCTCTTGGCTAATCATGTTTGAAACTCTCACCGAAAAGCTTCAGCGCGCCTTCAAGAACCTCCGCGGCCAGGGCAAGCTGACCGAAGAGCATCTCGACGCCGGCCTGGCCCAGATCCGCGAAGCCCTCCTCGACGCCGACGTCAATCTCGGCGTCGCCGACGAGCTCATCGCCCACGTCCGCTCGAAAGCCCTCGGCTCCGAAGTCCTCCTACAGCTCTCGCCCGATCAGCAAGTCGTCAAAATCGTCCGCGACGAGCTCGCCGAGCTTCTCGGCAAAGAAGTCCGCATGCAATTCGCCTCGCGCCCGCCGTCGGTGTGGCTCATCGTCGGTCTGCAAGGCTCCGGCAAGACGACCACCACGGGCAAGCTGGGCAAATGGCTCGCCAGCAATGGCCATCGCCCCGTCGCCGTCTCCACAGACGTTTACCGTCCCGCCGCCCGCGAGCAACTCGCCCAGGTCGCCAAAGCCACGGCCACTCCGCTCTGGCCCGGCGTCGGCACAGACAAGCCTCTCGAAATCGTCCGCGGCGCCGTGCGTGAAGCCAAACTCTCCGCCTATGACGTCATCCTCGTGGACACCGCCGGCCGCCTCCACATTGACGACGAGCTGATGAACGAGCTCTCCATGCTGAAAAAGGAACTTTCGCCCGCCGAAATCCTTTTTGTCGCGGACGCCATGATTGGCCAGGACGCTGTCCGCTCCGCCGGAGAATTTCACAAGCGCCTCGGCCTCACTGGCGTCATCCTCACGAAGCTCGACGGCGACGCGCGCGGCGGCGCGGTGCTCTCCATCCGCAAAGTCACCGGCGCGCCCGTGAAATTCGCCGGCATCGGCGAAAAATACGACGCCATCGAGCCGTTCCATCCCGACCGCATCATCTCCCGCATCCTCGGCATGGGCGACGTCATCACGCTCATCGAAAAAGCCGAGAAAACGATTGACGCCAAGCAGGCGCTCGAACTTCAGCGCAAGCTCCGCGAGAACGAATTTTCTCTCGCCGATTTTCGTGACCAGTTGCAGCAGATTCGCAAGATGGGCTCGCTTGAACAGCTCATGGGCATGTTGCCCAAGATCGGCCCCTTCGCCAAATTGCCCAAGGACACGGCCGTGGACGAAAAGCGCCTCAAGGTCGCCGAAGCCATTATCAATTCCATGACCGCCGCCGAGCGCAACGACCAGAACTTGATTGATGGCAAGCGCCGCAAGCGCATCGCTCGCGGCAGCGGCACCACGGTGCAGGAAGTCAACGAACTCCTCCGCCAGTATTCCGAAATGCGCCGCATGATGAAGCAGTACGGCAACACCATGAAAGGCAAAATGCGCGGCCTCGGCAAGCTCCGCGGCAATCTGACGGGTTAGGAATTCGCGTGTTTTTCGGTTCTTTCGGAATTGCAGCGTGTAGGCTATAATGGGTTGTCCGTAATTGGAGGAAATAGTCAGTGTTGATGATTCGGCTTTCTCGTGTTGGCAAGAAAAAACAGCCCTCGTACCGTGTCGTGGTCATTGAGAAAACCCGGCCGCGAAACGGGCGGTTCGTCGAAATCGTGGGGACGTACAATCCGCTCAAGAAGCCAGCCGCAATCCAGCTCAATGCCGAGCGCGTGAAGTACTGGCTCGGCTGCGGCGCCCAGCCCAGCGACACCGTTCGCAGCTTCCTGCGCAACCAAAAAATCGCCTAAGACGTCGTAGGTTTTTGAGGCTTGAATTCCAAGCGCCGGACCACGCTCCAGCGGCCATGCCTCCAGCAGGCAGAATTGTCCCGCTCCCGTCGGACCCAGCGTGCTCATGGAGACTTCTCATGAAGGAGCTAGTCGAAGCCATTGCTAAAGCTCTTGTCGACCACCCCGAAGAGGTTGCCGTGAAGGCCATCGAAGGAGAGCAGGTCACGATCCTCGAACTTCGCGTCGCGCCTGGCGACCTCGGCAAAGTCATAGGCCGCCAGGGCCGCACGGCGAAGTCCATACGCACTCTCCTCGGCGCCGCCGGCATGAAGCTGAAGAAGCGTTATACACTCGAGATCCTCGAATAGTGGCCGACTCCCAGCCTGCTCGCCAAGGCGAGCCCACTCGCGTCACACTGGCCCGGATATTGCGTCCGCACGGCCGCCGTGGCGAAGTCGCCGCCGAAATCCTCACTGACTTTCCCGACCGGCTTACCAAACTGACCTCCGCGGAACTCGCCGACGACAGGAATCCGCCGCGACACATCGCCATCCGTTCCTGCTGGCTCAGCAAGAGCCGCGGCGGACAAGCCATCTTCCATTTCGAAGGCTGCAACTCCATCCCCGACGCCAAGCTCCTCGTCGGCCTCGAAGTGCAGGTGCCTATCGAGGAGCGCGTCTCCCTCCCCGCCGGCACCTACTACGTCTCCGATCTCATCGGCTGCAACGTCTTCGATGGCCACAGCGCCGAAAAGCTCGGAGTCGTGCGCGATGTTCTATTCGCCGGTGAAGCAGTCGCCGGTACGCCAAATCTCGCTGTCGCAACCCCCGCTGGCGAAGTGCTCATTCCTCTCGCGGCGGAAATCTGCACGCTCATTGATACTCCCGCCCGCCGCATTGAAGTCTCGCTACCCGACGGCCTTCGCGATTTGAACACACACTAGAATCCCCGGAACTGCGATAAGATTTCTTCGGATGCGATTCGAGATCATCACGATTTTTCCGGAGTTTTTTCACGGGCCGCTCGATTGGGGCATCGTCCGACGCGCCCGCGAAGCGAAGCTCATCGAAATCGGTGTCCACGACTTGCGCGAGTTCACGCATGATCGCCATCGCACAGTGGATGACCGCCCATTCGGCGGTGGCGAAGGCATGGTGCTGAAGCCCGAGCCGATCTTCGAAGCTGTCGAATCCCTCATCGGTCCTGCGACGGATGCGCGTCCTCATGGCGCTGCAATCGTGCTTCTCTCCGCTTCCGGAAAACTATTCCGCCAAAAAACAGCGCGGCGATTCGCCGGGCTGGAACGCGTGATTCTGATTTGCGGCCGATACGAAGGCGTGGATGAGCGCGTCGCCGAGCATCTCGCCACCGATGAGGTCAGCCTCGGCGATTTCGTATTGTCCGGCGGCGAATTGCCCGCCGCGATGATTCTCGATGCCGTCACGCGGCTGATCCCGGGTGCGCTGGGCAATGAGGATTCCGCGGCGAACGAGTCGTTTTCAGACAGTGAGAGCAAAGGAGGAGAAACGGAGCCAGCGGCACCGTCTGGCAGCGGACGCGGCATCCTGGATTTTCCTCATTACACGCGCCCGCAGAATTATCGCGGCTGGGAAGTGCCGGAAATTCTGATTAGTGGCAATCACCAGCAAATCCGCCGCTGGCGCCGCCGCATGGCGATTGAAAAAACTCTGCGCAACCGGCCCGACCTGCTTTCCGTCAGCTCACTGAGTCTCGCAGACCGGAAACTGCTTGCCGAATCGAAACAAGCGAGGAGCGTGAATGCCGATCATTGATTTCCATAACCACTACTACCCGCCCGCGTATCTCGACGCGCTGCGTTCGGGCTCGAGCGTAGTGAATGTGGATTTTGACTCGGAAGGCAATCCGCGACTGCATTATCCGGGCGATTACAACATCGCAGTGCGCGGCCATCGCGACATTGATTTCCGCGAGGACGACGTCGCCAAGCAAGGCGTGGATATGCAGGTCATCTCGCTCACCACGCCGGGCACGCACGTGGAATCGAAGGCGCTTGCCGCGAAACTCGCGTCGCTGGTGAATGACGCCTTCGCGGAAGTGGTGCGCGCGAGGCCCGGCAAATTTCTCGCGCTGGCGACGCTGCCGCTCAATGATCCCGTCGCCTCGGTGAAGGAGCTCGACCGCGCGTGTTGCAAACTCGGCTTCCGCGGCGCGATGCTCTTCAGCAACATCAACGGCGTCGCGCTCGCCGACGAGCGCTTTTGGCCGCTCTATGAATTGGCGAACGACCTGGACGCGATCCTCCACATCCATCCGACAAATCCAGTCGGCGTCGAAGCGATGACGGATTACTGGCTCACGGCACTGGTCGGCTTCCTTCTCGATACGACCCTAGCAGCGGAGAAACTCGTCTTTAGCGGCGTGGCAGAACAGTTTCCGCGAATCCGCTGGGTTCTGGGACACCTCGGCGGCGCGATTCCTTACATCGCCGAGCGCGCCGACCGCGGCTACTATGCGTTCAAGGAGTGCCGCGCGAATATCAAGAAGCCGCCCAGCGAATACTTCAAGCAGTTCTACTACGACACGGTGAATTTCGATCCGCTCGCGCTGAAATTGGCCGTGGATTTCGCCGGCGCGGACCACATCCTCGCCGGCAGCGACTACCCGCACCAGATCGGCAGCATCCCGCTGATGCTCAAGTCTCTCTGCAGCTTGCCCATTCCCGCCGCGGACCTCGACAAGATTCTCGGCGGCAATGCCGCTAAGCTGCTCAGGCTCGATGCGGCCAGAGCCGAAGCGCAATCGCCCTAGTTCGATAATGTACCTCTATTGGGTTTGCAGATAAACTTGCGTTTACGTACCCCTTGAGGTACGTTATCCTGCAAAATGGCTCACAGAGCCAATTGAACTTCCCTCAGGAGGTAGGCGATGAAAAAATATGGGATCGTAATTGGTCTTATTCTTTTCGCTGCGCCGTGCCTGGCAGGCCCGAAAAAACCGGACCCGGCGAAATTCATGCCGCCAGCCCAATCGCATGGAAAGAACATAACCGGATACGGCTGCGACAAGGAGGCTTCAGGCACCTCGGCAACCAACTCAAACAGCGCCTACTGGACCTTGATCGTCTGGGCGCAATACGGCCAGGATCACAAGAGGTACTGGCAGAAGAACTATTCCACCTACCAGGTGCCGGTTAAGCATGAACTCAAAGGGGCAAGCGAGTCGGCAGGCAGCGGCGCGGCGTTGGGCGGATACGGAACGGAATCCTACGATTTAAGTTCTATGGAGAAAGCCTGCGCCGATTGGGCCGCGCTGGTGAATTTCACATTGAAGGTCAAACCGGACGCAGACTCAAAACCCAAATGACCGGCAACAATGAAATAATCTGAAACGGTACACCCTTGGTGCGTTCGATGGCTGGAGCGGCGAAGAGGTGTGGCCGGAAGACTGCCGATTTCGTATTGATTCGCATCCAATCCCTCGATCCACTGGCAAAAACCAGCGATTTTCGGTATAATTGGTGATTGACCTGATTGAGCTGGCCCCACCTGAGCGGGTCTGCCGGGAAAACTTGCCATGAATCGCGCGATTGATAAGGTGCAGGAGTCTCAAGTGCGGAAGGACTTGCCGGAATTCCGCCCCGGCGACACGATCCGTGTGAACGTAAAGCTCCGCGAAACCACGGGGGATAAGGACGAGAAGGAAAAGGAGCGCATCCAGCCTTTTGAAGGCGTGGTGATCAAGCGTCGCGGTCACGCCGCCGGAGCTAGTTTCACGGTGCGTCGCGTGAGCTTCGGCATTGGCGTCGAGCGCATTTTCCCGGCTCATTCGCCGATGATCGCATCCGTCGAAATCGTGCAAAAAGGCGACGTCCGCCGCGCGAAGCTGTATTACCTCCGCGGCCTCAAGGGCAAATCGGCGCGCATCAAGCGCGTCGAACGCGAGCGGCCGGAAGAGGTTGCCGCGAAGTCCGCGGCTAAATAACTTCAAATTCTCAATCTCGTCCCAGCGCCGCGGCGAATGCGGCCATTGTTTTTTCCTCAACTTATTCTCCCATCGGAAAACCATCAGCAAAGCCCTGTGGTAGAATCCCGCGCGATGGCGCGGCTCTGTTCCTCACGGTACGAGCGGCTCGCGCGGCAGCAGGGCTGGCTGCGCATCGCCGGAGTTGACGAAGCCGGACGCGGCTCGCTCTTCGGCCCGGTCGTCGCCGCCGCTGTCGTTCTCAATCCTCGCCGCCGCATCGTCGGCCTCGACGATTCGAAAAAACTCGCTCCCGACCGCCGCACGGAACTCGCCTCGCGCATTCGGGAACATGCTCTCGCGTGGGCTGTCGCCGAAGTAGACGCGAGCCGCATCGACGCCTGGAACATTTACCAGGCCAGCCGTCAGGCGATGCTCGCTGCAGTCGAAAACATCCGTCCCGCGCCGGATTATCTGCTCATCGATGCGATGGAGCTGCCAGTACAATTCGAACAGAAGTCGCTGATCCATGGCGACGCACGCTCCGTCTCCATTGCAGCGGCTTCGATTCTGGCGAAAGTGGAACGCGACCGTTTGATGGACGAATTCGACGAGCTCTATCCGCAGTATGGCTTGGCACAGAATCGCGGCTATGGCACGCCCGACCATCTCGAAGCATTGCGCCGCTGGGGACCATCACGGCTTCATCGCTTTTCGTTCGCTCCGGTGCGCGAAGCGAATTGCTGGGCCGCGCACGCCACTCAGGAGTCCTTGCCGCTAGTTCCTACGTCGCATCTCTATTAGTCAATTCGAACGGCGATAACTTATAATCTGGATCAAGATGCCCATCACTTCCGGCACAAAACTCGGGCCGTATGAGATTGTCGGCGCGATAGGCGCGGGCGGGATGGGAGAGGTGTACCGCGCGCGAGACACGCGGCTGGGCCGCGACGTCGCCATCAAGATTTTGCCGCAGCATCTGACCGCGAAGGCAAACGTCAAGCAGCGGTTCGAGCGCGAGGCGCGCGCGATTTCTTCCTTACAGCATCCCAACATCTGCACGCTCTACGACGTGGGCCATCAGGACGGCACCGATTTTCTCGTCATGGAGTATCTGGAGGGCGAAACGCTGGCAGACCGTCTCGTGAAAGGCCCCCTCGCGCCGGAGCAAGTGCTGAAAATCGGCATTGAGATTTGCGAGGGACTCGAAAAAGCGCATCGCACGGGCGTGGCCCACCGGGACCTGAAACCCGGGAACATCATGCTGACGAAGACGGGAGCAAAGCTGCTGGATTTCGGGCTGGCCAAGCCGCTGGAAGTTGTGCCGGCGGCGAGTTTGACGGCGCTGCCGACGTCATCAAGGGCAATGGAAGTCGCAGCCAAGCCGGTGACGACGGAAGGGACAATTGTCGGGACGTTTCAGTACATGTCGCCAGAGCAGCTCGAAGGCAAGGAAGCGGACGCGCGCTCGGACATTTTCGCCCTGGGCGCCGTGCTTTATGAAATGGCGGCGGGGAGGCGGGCCTTTGAGGGGAAATCGCAGACCAGCGTCATCGCGGCGATCTTGGAGCGGGAGCCGCCGCCGATATCGAGTTTGCAGCCGATGTCGCCGCCGCAGCTCGACCGCGTGGTGAAGCTGCGCCTGAAGAAAGACCCGGACGAACGAATCCAGTCGGCGCACGACGTGAAGCTGCAACTGGAATGGATTCGCGACGCCGGCTCGCAAGCCGGAGTCCCCGCGCCCGTGGTCGCGCACCGCAAACATCGTGAGCGGCTCGCATGGGCCGGGATGATCGTATTCGCAATCGTCGCGGCGGTTTTCGCCATCGGCTACATCGTCCGGGCCCCGGTTCAAGCGCCGCCAATCATCTCCGAAATCTCGCCGCCAGCAAACGCAAAGTTTGTTTTCAGTGGGACCGCGGCCGGCCCCCCTGTTCTCTCGCCGGACGGCCAGAGACTGGCCTTCACTGCAGTTGGTTCCGATGGCCGCCAGCGGCTCTGGGTCAGGACGTTGAACGCTTCGATAGCGCAGCCGCTCGAAGGCACGGATGGCGCAACGTATCCGTTTTGGTCTCCCGACAGTCATGATCTGGGATTTTTTGCCAATGGCAAGCTGAATCGCATTGATGCTTCAGGAGGCCCGTCTCTCGCCCTCTGCGAGGCCACCTTGGGCCGCGGCGGCTCCTGGGGACAAGACGGCACGATCATCTTCACTCCAAACGTGACCAGCTCAGTCTTTCGCGTTCCTGCCTCCGGCGGCACGCCTCGACAAGTTACTAAACTGGAAGGATCCGTGACCGGCAGAAGTCACCGCTGGCCTCAGTTTCTGCCCGATGGGGAGCATTTTCTGCTTTTCCTGCAGACGGCCGACGCGGCGAGTGAAGCCATCTATGCAGCATCCCTCAATGGGGGGGAACCTAAGCTTCTTATTCGCAACCCTTCGGCCGCGGTTTACGCCCCGCCCGGCTATCTTCTCTTTGTTCGACAGGGAACGCTCATGGCCCAGCGATTCGACGCCGCAAGCCTGCGCCTGACCGGGGATGCTGTTCCGCTGGCCGAGCATGTTGAGACCAATACGGTCATCAATCAGGGCGTTTTCGCTGCGTCGGAAAACGGCATCGTGATTTACGAGGCCGGAGAAGCAACGGGCAGATTCGTCCGGCTTTTGTGGTATGGCCGCAGTGGCAAGCCGGGCGGGGAAATCGAAACGTCCGGCCTTTATTTTGATCCGGCCATTTCACCAGACGGCCGCAAGCTGGCGCTCGCAGTTTCTCCAGCAGGCAGCGGAAATTTCAACATCTGGGTCCTTGACCTGTTGCGAGGGACCAGGATGCGTCTTACGTTCTCCGCGGAGTCTGACCGCCAGCCCGCATGGTCTCCCGACGGAAAATCCATTGCTTTTGCGTCGAGTGGCAGCGGGCTCTTTCACGTCTATCAGAATGCGTCCGACGGCACAGGAACCACAACGCCCCTTGTTGTGGATGACGCCCAAGAGTACGACCCTTCCTTTTCCGCCGATGGGCTCTACTTGCTCTTCGATCGCCAGGCGGCGCAAGCAAGTTCGCACGGGGAGTTGTGGGCCTTGCCACTAACCGGCGAACGCAAAGCGTTTCCTGTTCTGCAAAGCCAGTTTGATGTATTCGTGCCGGCTCTTTCTCCGAACGGCAAATGGCTGGCTTATCAGTCGAGTGAATCGGGAAGGCTGGAAGTCTACGTAGTCCCTTTCCTCCACGGCACGGGGAAGTGGGAAATCTCAATCGCGGGCGGGACCCGGCCGCGCTGGCGCCAGGACGGCCGCGAGCTCTTCTATCTTTCGGCGGACAACAAAATCATGTCCGCCGAGATTGCCGAACAGGGCTCAGGCTTGCTCATCGGCAAGGTGCAAGCGCTGTTTCAGGCGAATCCCATCACAACCTCAGGAGCAGTTTACGTCGTTACCGGCGATGGCAAGAAATTTCTCGTCGCCAGCACGACCACGCAGCAGTCGTCGTCCGAGCCGCTGACGCTGGTGGTGAATTGGCCGGCGCTGCTCAAAAAGCAGTGAACAGTGATGAGTGAAAAATGGTCAGAAAGAGCCGCTTGACCGGGCCGCCGCAAGCGATGAACGCCCCCTGCAACTGAGAACACGAGGAAGCGCGTCGGGTGTTATCGAGTACAGATACGCCATCTCCGCATCGCGTTGACCCCTGTTTTTTGCGTGTGCTACCGTAGTTTAGTTTCGCACCGGAGCGTGTTTCGAAACGCTGAGGGGATGCCCGCGCTCAATTTGCGGGCAGGGGTATCGAGAAACTCGGATGGCCTTCAACAAAGCCAAATCCATGGAATCCGCCCTGAAGGCGCTCAATCAGGGCAAAGTCGCGCAGGCGATTCAGGAATACCAGCAGATTCTGCGCAGCGACCCGAACGACCAGGTCGTGCTGATGACGGTCGGCGACCTCTTTGTCCGCCAGGGCAACATGACGCAGGCGGTCGAGTATTTCGAGCGCCTCGCCGATCGTTACCTTCACGACGGGTTCAACAGCAAGGCCATCGCCATCTACAAGAAAATCTCCAAGCTGGCCCCCGCGGAGACGCAGCCGCTCGAAAAGCTCGCGAATCTCTACGTCCAGCAAGGAGTGTTGAGTGAAGCCCGGCCGATCTTTCTCCAGCTCGCCGAAGCGCACCTGAAATCCAATCAGACACCGAAGGCCGTCGAGGTCCTCCGGCGGTTGCTCGAAGTCGAACCCGATAATCCGCGCGTGCAGCGCCGCCTGGCCGAACTCTACATGGCCATCGGCCAGAAGAAAGAAGCTGCGCACACTTATCTGAATTACGCCCGCTATCTGGCTGAACACGGCGATCCCGCGGAAGCAGCGAAGATGGCGGATGCCGCCCTCAGCGCAGAACCCGACAACGCCGCGGCGCTCATGCTCAAGGCGAAGGTGCATGGCGAGGCCGGGGACGTGGATGCTGCGATGAAGGCCCTCGGCAGGCTCCCGGATGCGGAGTCCAATGCGGAGACGCAGACACTGCAAGTGGATCTGTGCTTGAAAGCGGGAAAAATCGAACGCGCCATTGAACTCGTCCGCCAGCCTGACGCGCAGGGCAACATCCGGTTCGCGCAGGTGTTCCGGCTTGCAAGCACTCTGCTGGAAGCGGGTGAAGCGGATCGCGCGCTGGATCTGATCGCGGGAGTCCGCCAGCCCGCCATGGCCGCGGACGAAAAGGAACCGCTGATCCAGGCGCTCACGGCGATCGCAGAACGTCTCAAGGGGCGTCCCGAGCCGCTCGAATGGCTGAGCGATATTTATCGCAGCACGGGTGACACGTATCAACTCTCCGAAACGCAATCCCAGCTCGCCGACATCCTCACCACCGCCGGCCACTTCGATCGCGCCGAAGCCATTCTCAAGGAAATTCTGGAGCACGAGCCGGACAATGAGATGGCTCGCCAGCGGCTCACGCAGCTCCATAAGGAAATGGGCCGCGGCGCCACAGCGCCTGCGTCCCCGGGTGAACAGCCATCCGAGATTTCAGCTCGCGAAAGCATCACGATTTCTCCGACCCCGGTGTCGCTATCCACGGCGGACTCTGGCCTCGACGAAGATACGCAGCACTTCGTGGCGCAGGCTCTCACCGACGTGGATCTGCTCGCGAGTTACGGACTGACGCAAAAAGCTGTTCAGCTTCTCGAGACCGTTCTCCAGCGCGTTCCCGGTCACGCTCCCACGCTCGAAAGGCTCCTGGATATTTCGCTTGGTTCCGGAGAGGATCGCCAGACTGCGGAGCTCGCTGCGCAGCTCGAGCAGATTTATGCAGGGCGCGGCGATGCGGTCAACGCCGAGCGGTTCACGGAGCTGCGGCGGCGCTTCCAGCGCGCCTCCGGAGCTTCTGAGGACCAGATTGCAGCAGCGCCAGTTATCGCTCCGTCTTCTCCGCCTCCCGTCCACGCCCGGCCGCAAGTAATTACTTCCGCGGCTGCTGCGCCCCCGGCAGAATTCGCAGTCCCGATGGCGCCAACCGAGCCAGAAGCTCCGCCGCCTCCACCTCCGCCAGCTCGTTCGCCAGAGCCAGCGATGGCCGCTGGTCCTCCAGGCGTCGTGGATCAGGAAATTGACCTCTCCGATGAATGGGAGAAGATCTCATCCGAAACTGCGTCGGAGACTGTGGCTGAGCCCGCAGAGCCCCCGGCTCCTCCTGTCGCGGCCGCCGAGGCAGAAGCTCCCGTCGAATCCGCCGCGGAGACGCTTGAGGCCGCGATGGCCGAGTTCGACCTGGAACTCATCTCGGAGACGTCGGCTCCGGGCTCCGAAGCGATGACATCGGAAAGCTTCCTCGACCAATTGGTCGCGGAAGTCGAGGGGCTCGAGGCTCCTGCCGTCGAGAAGGAGCCCTCACCGAAAAAGAAAGAAGAACCAAAGCCGGCAGCGAAGAAAAAGGAGGAAGCAAAGCCCGCGGCCAAGAAGGAAGTCGCGCCTCCTCCAACTGCCCCTCCCAAGATGGCTCCCCCTCCGGCTCCCAAGCCGAAGCCTGCGCCAGTGGCTCCTCCACCTCCCGTGCCTGTGCGCGTTGAGCCTCCGCCTCCTGCGCCACCGCCTGCTCCTGAAGTCGTGCCAGCCGTCGCTGCTCGCTCGAAAGCGCCCGCGCCAGCCGCTGCTCCTCCGGTAACGATGACCGTCGCCGGCGGCACGGATGATCTCAGCGAAGTTTTCCAGGAATTCCGCGCCGAACTCGGCGAAATGGGCGAAGACGACGAGGATTTGGAAACGCACTACAACCTCGGCATCGCCTACCGCGAAATGGGCCTGCTCGATGAAGCCATCGGGGAATTCCAGAAAGTCGCGAAATCCATTCAGGCGGGCCGCCCGTTCCGCTACGCCATGCAATGTTCCACGCTGCTCGGAGTCACGTTCATGGATAAGCAGGAGCCGAAGATCGCCGCGCTGTGGTATGTCCGCGCGCTCGAAACACCCGGCCTTGACCAGGAAACTGTCCTCGCCTTGCGGTATGATTTGGGCGTGGCCGAGGAGCAGGGCGGCGACGCCCGCGCTGCCCTCGAAAGCTTCCGCCACGTCTACGCCATAAACATCGACTACCGAGATGTCGCCGAACGCATTGCCGGGCTCCAGAAGCACTGACGCCGATTCCTCATCAAGCCGGCTGATGAATCAGATTCTTCGCGTCCTCCTCCTCTTGCTCTGGCTTGAGCTGGGTCTGCTGCTCATCCTGCTTCCCTGGTCTCCGTTCTGGGAAACAAATTACATCCTCAACAAATATCCTTCGTTGATCCACATTCTGCTGAACTCCTATCTTCGCGGCGCGATTTCCGGATTGGGAGTCTTGGATGCCGTCCTCGCCGTGGATGCATTCCGCCGCAGGCGCGTACCCGTCGCCGGTCGAACGTAACCTGCTGGCGTGAGCATGCTTCTCTGTTACGTCACCGACCGCAAGCTTCTCGGCCCCTCGCGCGGCAGCGATGCGCTATTGCCGCTGATTGCGCGCGCGGGAGGCGCCGGCGTGGACTGGATTCAGATCCGCGAAAAAGACTTGCCGGCGAGAGAGCTGCTCGAACTCGCCCGCCGCGCCATCGCGGCTGTCCCTGGCACTACAAGCGTTCTTATCAATGATCGCCTCGACGTGGCACTCGCCTCGGGCGCCGCAGGCGTCCATCTGGGAGCTGCGTCCATCCCCGTAGCTGAAGCTGCCCGTTGGTGCCGCGCCGGAAACGCTCCTGCCAATTTTCAAGTTGGCGTATCCTGCCACACGCTGCGCGAGGCCAGCGAAGCGGAGCGCGCCGGAGCAAGTTACGTTTTTTTCGGTCCTGTTTATGAGACACCCGCGAAAATGCAGTTCGGCCCGCCGCAGGGAATCACTCGCCTCGCCGAGGCCTGCCAGAGCGTGCGAATTCCGGTCCTTGCCATAGGCGGGATCAATGAGGACAACGCTGGAACTTGTTCCGAAGCAGGCGCTGCAGGGATTGCCGCGATTCGATTATTTCAGGAAGCGAAAGACGTAGCAGCGCTTTCGCGCATAGTCGCACGGCTCCGCAAACTTCCGGCAGGCGAGTGAAATCTGCGCCCTAAGCGCCCAGCCAGCGGCCCACGGGCTGCCATCCCTCAACGTGGTCACAAACCACTTTGATTGTCCCCGTGATCGGAATGGCCAGCAGCAGTCCCGCGGCTCCCCAGAGCCAGCCCCAGAAGAGCAGCGCGATAGTCACTGCGACCGCATTCAGATGCACGCGCCGCCCGACGAGCGAAGGCAGCAGGAAATTCGCTGCCATCAGATGAAAAAACGAAAGCATTCCGCAGATGCCGAGAAACGGGCCAATGGTGTGGAAATGTTTCAGCCCGATGACCACCGGCGGCGCCCATGCGATCACCATCCCGATGTACGGCACCAGATTGATCAAGCCCGAAGTCAGCGCGGTCAGGAAAGGAAAATCCAGCCCGATGGCCCAGAAAAATGCCCAGCTCGCCAGAACTAGGATCAGCCCGACCAGCGCCGTGCCCACGACGTAGCCTCGCAGCGTGTTGCTCACTTCCGCCAGCGCCGTTTTCACGCGCGCCCGCGCCGGCGAAGGGAAAAGTTCCATCGTGGCGTGCCAGATTTTCCGCTTCGCCACCAGCATGAAAAAAACCAGGAACGGCACAAACGCGGCAGCGACCACCGCCGTATAGAGCGAGCCAATGCGTTGCAGCAGGGCGTCACGCACGGGATGCGCTTCCGTGATGGTCACGACGCGGGGTTCTTTCGCCGTCGGCGTGATTTCGCTGACGCGCGTCTCGAGCAGGCTCAGCCGCTTTTCCACCGCATCGGTCACGGCGCGCAGCGGCGCGCGGTATTGCGGCCAGTCCGCGCCAAACTCGTCCACGCGGTCCACCAGCGCCGAACCGAGCCACACCAGAATCGCGATCGCGATGAGCATGACAATCAGAGAGCCCAGCGCACGGGGCAAGCGAAAGACTTCAAGCCAGTTCACCACCGGATCCAGGAAATACGCCAGCAGAATCGCCACCAGCAGCGTCACCACAACGCTCGACGCCAGGTAACAGAAACCCAGCACGATTCCCGCGGCAATGATTCGCGCGCTCGCCGCCGGGGGACGGGCTCTTCGTTCGATCTGCGCCTCGGTTGCGGATGACTCGGCCATCTTGCGCGAAGATACCACAGCCGCCACGCAGACGGCGTCAACGAATTTCGCCGGTGCCCGTACAGCACATCGGCAATTCCCCCGAGTCTCTGCGATATTTCGTATGCTAAGATTTTCTCTCCGGCCGACAGCGAAGTCTCGCTCTGACTTATGCCCAAGGAACTTTTCGGCACCGATGGTATCCGCGGCGTCCCCGGCGAGTATCCGCTCGACGATGCGACGCTCTTCCGCGCCGGCCAGGCGCTCGGCAATTTCCTGCACGCCAAACCGCCCTCCGCCAAGCCGCGCGTGCTCATCGGCATGGACACGCGCGAATCGGGCCCGCACATGGCCGCGCGCATCGCGCAAGGCCTCCGCGCCGCTTCGTGCGAACCCGTTTCCGCCGGCGTCGTCACGACTCCCGGCGTCGCCTGGCTCGTTCATGCCGAAGGTTTTGCCGCCGGCGTCGTCATTTCCGCTTCGCACAATCCGTATACGGACAATGGCGTCAAGCTCATCTCCTCAAGCGGCATGAAATTCCCCGACGAAGCCGAAGGGCGCATCGAGGCGGGAATCCTCGCCGCGCAGAAATCGAATTCCGCCGTGCCCGCGCTGGCCTCGGACGGCCTTCCTGCCTCCAACAAGCTGCATGACGATTATCTGGCCGCACTGCGCGGCGCGATTTTCCCCGGAGCGAAGCTCGATGGTATGAAAATCGTCCTCGACTGCGCGAACGGCGCAGCGAGCGCCCTTGCGCCCAGGCTCTTCCGCTCTCTCGATGCCGGCGTCATCTCCATCTTCGACAAACCCGACGGGCGCAACATCAACACAGGCTGCGGCTCGCTTCATCCTGAGGCGATGCAGAAGAAAGTGGTTGAGACCGGCGCCGCGTTGGGCATCGCGTTTGATGGCGACGCAGACCGCGCCATTTTTTGCACGGCCACCGGGCGCATCGTGGATGGCGATGGCGTGCTCTACGCCGCGGGCCGCCATCTGAAGTCCAGTGGCAAACTCAAGGGCTCGACGATTGTTGGCACCTCGATGGCCAATCTCGGCCTCGAACGCGCTCTCGATCGGGAAGGGTTGAAGCTTGCGCGCGTCCCTGTGGGCGACCGCTATGTCCTCGAGGAAATGCTCCGCAGCGGCGCGAATCTGGGTGGTGAACAATCCGGCCACATCATTTTTCTCGACGACGCAACGACCGGCGACGGCTTGCTGACCGCCGTCAAGATCGCTTCGCTCGTGTCAATTGCCGGGCCGCTCGACAGCCTCGTCGCTGGACTGAAAATCTACCCGCAGACCATCGTGAACGTCCGCGTGCGCTCGAAACCGCCACTCGATTCGCTTCCCTCAGTGGCTGGCGCGCTCGCGGAAGCTGAAAAATCTCTCGGCAATTCCGGCCGCGTCGTCTTGCGTTACTCCGGCACCGAACCGCTGGCCCGCGTCATGGTCGAAGCCGAACGCGCCGAAGATGTCGATCGCTTCTCCCTCTCGATTGCCGCCGCAATTCGCTCCTCCATCGGCGCCGCCTGACTCGATTCCGGGGAAAATTTTGCCTTTTATCACACATCTTGTGTGAAACATACAATCCGGACAGATCTGCCTTATGTTTTATGATTAGGGGGAAAGTTTGAGCGAGAAGGCTAGGCTAACCCTGCTTCGCGCAGGTCACTTTGCGAAAACACCAGGTTCGGTATGTAGCCAGTTCCGCGGAGAAGAACATCCTCGACCGCTTCTCTTACTTCGGCTTGCCGAAAATCAATGTGCAGGCGGTCGAGCAATTCCACAAGAGCGCCGCTGTTCGCCAGCCGGAGCGGCTGCAGCGTTGCCCCATCACCGGGCTTCGTGCAAAACGTGACGTCGTACACCGAAATGGAGCCGAATCCTTCCTTCACGATGCGAAGAGTCCCCCGAAGCGACTCCTTGACCAGCACAGTCTTCGGAGAAGCGCTCATTCTAACTGCATCCCGATGTGCTTCCGCAATTCTCGCACTTATAACAACTCCCGTTCGGCGTCATGAGCATTCCGCACTCGGAACACGATGGCGCATCATCAATCGCCGCCTTCGGCCGGTGCATCGAATCCGGATCGCTGCTCCCCTTCGCAACGGGGGCTACAGTGGCCGTCATTGGCGCCTTCGCCGCGGGCATCTCTTCCCCCGTCTCGCCGTTTCTGACCATGTAGTCCGGCGAAATAAACTTCCCGCCGAGCCACCGCCCGATGTAGTCCACGATGGACTTTGCGTACGGGATTTCCTTATTGCCCGTGAAGCCGGAAGGCTCGAACCGCGCGTTTACGAATTTATCCACCAGCGCCCGCAGCGGCACGCCGTACTGCAGCGAGATGGAAACCGCCAGCGCGAAGCCGTCCATGATGCCCGAGAGCGTCGAACCTTCCTTCGCCATCTTGATGAAAATTTCGCCTGGCGCTCCGTCGTCGTACATTCCCACGGTCAAATATCCCTCATGTCCGCCGACGGAGAATTTATGCGTGATGGATTTGCGTTCGCTGGGCAGCTTCCGCCGTCCCGCGCGGAACAGTTCCTGCTGCGCCTGCGCCGGCTCAGCCTTTGTTGCAATTGCCTGCGCGGCCTCTGCCTTCTTCCCGCCCGACGCCGAAAGAGGCTGCGAACGCTTCGAATTGTCGCGGTAGATGGCCACTGCCTTCAGCCCCAGCTTCCACGATTCAGTGTACGCCTGCATGATGTCTTCGACGGTGGACTCTTCCGGCATGTTGATCGTCTTCGAGATCGCGCCGGATAGGAACGGCTGCGCCGCCGCCATCATCTTCAGGTGCCCGCGCCACGAAATCGAACGTCCGCCTCCCGCTGGCGCCAGCGAACAATCGAACACCGGCAGGTGTTCGGGCTTCAGCCCGGGCGCGCCTTCGATTTTTCCGTTCTGGTCTATGTAGTCCACGATTTTCGCTGCCTGCTCGCTCGAATACCCCAGCCGCATCAGCGCCTGCGGCACGGTGTTGTTCACGATCTTGATCACGCCGCCGCCCACCAGCCTTTTGTGCTTCACGAGCGCCAGGTCTGGCTCGATGCCCGTCGTGTCGCAATCCATCATGAAGCCGATTGTTCCCGTCGGCGCGAGCACGGAGACTTGCGAATTCTTGTAGCCGGATTTCTCGCCTTGCTCCACCGCCGTGTCCCACGCTTCGCGCGCCGCGCGCACCAGTTGCGGCCCGGCGTTCTCTTCCTTGATCGGCCGCAGCGAGTCGCGGTGCATCCGCATGACGTCCAGCATCGGCTCGCGGTTCTTCGCGAAGCCCGGGAACGCTCCCTTACGTTCCGCGATCCTCGCCGACTGCGCGTACGCCTCGCCTGTCATCAACGCCGTCACTGCGCCGCAGATGTCGCGGCCTGTATCCGAATCGTATGGCACTGCCTGCGAAAGCAGCAGCGCTCCGAGGTTCGCGTACCCTAGCCCCAGTGGCCGGAAATCGTGCGAATTCTGCGCAATCTTCGGTGTGGGATAACTCGCGTTGTCCACCAGAATTTCCTGCGCCGTGATGGTGACGTCCACCGCGTGCCGGAAACCATCCACATCGAACTGACCGTTCGTTCCGAGGAATTTCAGCAGGTTCAGCGAGGCCAGATTGCACGCCGTGTCGTCCAGGAACATGTATTCCGAGCAAGGATTCGAAGCATAAATTCTGTCCGTCATCTTGCAAGTGTGCCAGCGGTTCACCGTCGTGTCGTACTGCATCCCGGGATCGCCGCACTGCCAGGCCGATTCGGCCATCTGGCGCAGCAGGTCCCCCGCGCGGAACTTCTCGACCGGCTGGCCGTCCGTTACGTTCTTAGTCCACCAGTCGCGGTCCGCTTCCACCGCCTCCATGAACTCGTCCGTCACGCGCACCGAATGGTTCGCGTTTTGGAAGAAGACCGAGCTGTACGCTTCGCCGTCAATCGCAGGATCGTACCCCTGCTCGATCAGCACGTGCGCCTTCCGCTCTTCCTTCACCTTGCTGCCGATGAATTCCACGATGTCGGGGTGGTCCACATTCAGAATCACCATCTTCGCCGCTCGCCGCGTCTTCCCGCCGCTCTTGATCACGCCCGCGAACGCGTCAAACCCCTTCATGAAGCTCACCGGCCCGGAAGCGATTCCTCCGCCCGAAAGCGTCTCATGGCTGCCCCGCAGCGAGGAGAAGTTCGTTCCTGTGCCGGATCCCCACTTGAACAGCATCCCTTCCGTCTTGGCCAGGTTCATGATCGAATCCATGTTGTCCTGGACGGAGTTGATGAAGCACGCCGAACACTGCGGCTTCGCCTGCACGCCAACGTTGAACCACACCGGCGAATTGAACGCCATCTTCTGCTCGACGAGCAGATGCGCGAGCTCGTCGCGGAACGCGACTCTTGATTCCGGCGAAGCGAAATAGCCGCCCTGTTCGCCCCACCGCACGATCGTGTCCACCACGCGGCCAATCAGTTGCCGCACGGAAGTCTCGCGCTCCGGCGTGTTCGGCTTCCCGTGAAAGTACTTCGATGCGACGATGTTCGTCGCCGTCTGCGACCAGGACTTCGGCACTTCGACGTCTTCCTGGCGGAAGATCACCTGCCCTTTTTCGTTTCCGATCTGCGCCGTCCGCTTCTCCCAATCCACGGCGTCAAATGGAGACACCCGTCCATCCGTGAACCGCCGGCGAAACTCCATGCCTCTCGAGGCGCTCGTCCGCCGGTTCTCTTGTTCGACTTTGCTATTCAACGCCATCTTTGCTTCCGCCATATTGTCCGCCTCCGCGCAGGCAGTCTCCCTGTGAATTTTGTCCGATGCCTGAGGGAAGCGAACTGCCCAATTATACGCCCACTCTCAGGTCCCGGTTCCGCGGCGATGAAAGGGAGGAATCCAGCCGCTCAATTCGGAAGTTTACGGATGCGACCCTCGCAACAATTTCACGTCGCCGCTCGGAACGGCTGCGAATTCCCCCGCATCCGCAACCGAAAAAAGGAACGCTTCGCCTTGCCGCGCTTTACACCGCCAACGCGGTCTAGCGACTCGCTCTCGATGTCTCGGTTTTAACCCGGGCACGCGCCGTGATTCCGGCTTTCCCTGCTGCGGTCGGGCCGAACCACGCTCCCCCCGAATCTGGGCGAGAAGTATTACCGGGTTGTGGAAAACCTGTCAAGCGAAAATCGCAAGCCCACCACAAAATCTTTGGGTCCCCGTGTTCAATTCGTCTATAGGTAGTAGTTTCAGCCAGAAACGTCCTGCGCGGCATTTCACACCCATCCCTCTGCAGTCGAGTTCCGCCTCGATCCTGCAGCGCGAATTTTTCTGTCCAATCATGCCTGCTCTCAAGACGTTGTTGACGGAGGCTACGCAAAGCCGGTGACAATGTCAATGTGACGCGCGCGACGGGGTGTTGAAATTGTGGATTTCTGGGGTTATTCGTACCGCAGCGCTTCAATCGGATCGAGCTTCGACGCCTTCATCGCCGGCCACACGCCGAATACCAGACCCACTCCCACCGACACGCAAATGCCCGTCACGACGGCCCACATCGGCACCGTTGCCTTCAGCGAAGTCACGTATGGCACCAGCATCACCAGTCCGCTGAAAAACAGTACGCCCACCAGCCCTCCGGCTCCAGTCAGCGTCATCGCTTCGAATAAAAACTGCCACGTGATGTCGCGGCTCCGCGCCCCGATCGCTTTCCGCACGCCAATCTCGCGCGTCCGCTCCGTCACGCTCACCAGCATGATGTTCATCACGCCCACCCCGCCGATTAGCAGCCCGATCGAACTCAGCACAATCAGCACCAGCGCCACTCCGCCGATGATCGAATTGAATTGTTCCTCCTCCTGCACCTGTGTCGTGATCGAAAATGTATCCGGCTTGTCTGGCGGCACCTTCCGCAGCCGCCGCAACGCCCCGCGCGCTTCGTCCGCCGCCTGATCCACTTTCCCATGAATGGCGAGGAACCGGTAGCCGTTGTCCTGTGCCGACGGGTAGAGTTTCAAAAACGTGTAATAAGGAATCACGACGCGCCGGTCTTCATCATTTAGCCCGAATCCGCCCGGCGGCTTTTCGAACACTCCGATGACGTAAAACTCGGAGCCGTCCATCGTCACGCTCTTCTCGAGCGCGTCGTGCACCGTCGGAAACAGCGCCGTCGCGATGCTCTCCCCCAGTACCATGACCTTGTCATGATGCAGATTCTCCGCGTCCGTGAAAAACCGCCCTGCCTTCATCGCCGCGTTCCCGAACACTTCCATGTACTCCGGAAAAGTCCCGCGGAATTGCACGCCATCCACCTCATTCTTCTGGTAGCGGATGTTGTGCACGTAGTGCCAGTCGAAAATCGAAACGGCCACTTGCTGGATCGACGGGCACATCCGCGGCAGCGCCAGCCCGTCCTCCAGGTTCAGCGGCGGCCGTTCCCGCAACTGCTTCGTGAAACTTCCCGCCGACGGCCCCTGGTCGAACCGGTCCACGTATGCCGTGTCTGCCCCGAATCCTTCGATGATCGTGTTGATCGTGGATCGAAATCCTGTGATGAGCGCCGCCACGATGATGATGACGCCCACGCCGATCACCACTCCCAGCACGGCCAGCAGGCTGCGCGTTTTGTGCGTCCGCAGCGTGTCAAACGCCAGCGCCAGATTTTCGCGAATGTCCTGCTTCATCGCCTGCCTCTACGTTTCCGCGCGCAGCGCTTCGATGGGATCGAGCCGCGAGGCTCGCACCGCGGGATAGATGCCAAAAAATAGCCCCACGCTAGTCGAGAGCCCGAGCGCAATCACCACCGCGCGTAGCGGCATGGAAATCGGCATCGGCGTCGTGGCTCGCACCAGCATCGCCACTCCCCACGCAGCCAGAATTCCCGCCGCCCCGCCGCTCGCCGCCAGCATCGACGACTCCATCAGAAATTGCAGCACGATGTGGCGCCTGCGCGCGCCCAGGGATTTTCGCAGCCCGATCTCTCGCGTCCTCTCGGTCACGCTCGCCAGCATGATGTTCATGATCACGATGCCGCCCACCACCAGGAACACGCTCGTCAGCCACACAGCGATCCCGAAGATATTCCCCGTGAGCTGCTGCCACACTCCCATGATGGACGACGGCGCAACGATCCCAAAATTATCCGGGTCCTCATACTTCATGTGGCGCCGCGCACGCAGCAGCACTCGTGCCTCATCTTCCGCCGCGGGCATCGCGTCCGTGCTGATCGCCTCCACGAAAATCGTGATGCTGTCGTTCGCTCCTTGCCACACGGTCCGGTAAGTCGAGAGCGGCATCATCACGAAATTGTCCTGCGACTCCCCGAATACCGAACCCAGCGCCTTGGCCGTTCCGATCACCTGGCATTGCTGCGCTCCCACGCGGATTTCCCGCCCCAGTGGGTCGAGCCCGCCGAACAGCTTGTCCACCACGTCGTGCCCGATGAAGCAGACTGGCGTGCGATGCAATTCGTCAGGGTCTGTCATGAAGCGCCCGGACGCAATATCGAAATCCCTCACCTCGGCGAACTCCGGCGTCGCGCCGATCACATTGATGTCCTCCATCAGGTTCGAGCCGAAATGCACGTTCTGGGTCGTGTCCTCTTCTGCGGCGGTATGCAGCGCAAACTTCAATTGCCCTTTCAGGGCGTCATAGTCCTCCATCCGCAGCGGCGGTCTCTTCAATGCGTTCAGAAAATCCTTATGGTTGGTGACGATTCCGATGCGGTCCATCACGAACGCGTTCGCGCCCAGATTCGCCACCTTGCTCGAAATGTACAGGTCCAGCCCGTTGAGCACGCTCATGACGGCCACCAGCGTCGTCACCGCCAGGATTACGCCAAGGAGCGTCAGGAAACTTCTCAGCTTGTGCGCCCGCAGCGTATCGAGCGCCAGCCAGGTCGCTTCGCGCAACGTGATACTCGCCTGCCGGAATCCCAGTTTGAGTTTTCGTTCTTTCGGCATCTATTCAATATAGACGGATTCGCCCCCCGAAAAGTTCTCTGTCAAACCTGATTTCGGGGATAACACAATGGCCAACGCCTCATCCCGCGAACTAGCCGTTTATCGTCCTCTCCCTTTACAATCGATGTGCAACCTCAGCCAGTTCCGAGTCAATCGCATGGGTGGGCTGGCAATGGTTCCAGCTCTGCCACTCGCGGCGAATGACTGGATATGTCACGACTGCTCCAGATTGCTTCTCTTCTCGCTCTCGCGGCTCTGCTTCTGGCCGCGTTCGCAGCAGCGCGCCGTTCTGCCCCGCGGCAATTTGACTCTTCTCCGCAATTCACCCCGGCGCCTGATCAGACTCCCCTCGCCCCAGCCGAAGTCCACGACCTCGTCACGCGCGCCATTGCCAATCAGCATCGTGACGACGCGGCTCTTGATTCCTTCGAGCGCGTCGAGCACCACATCGAGCGCAACGGCGGCTCCGACGGCCGCATTACAGAGGATAAAACGTATCGCGTTGTCCCCACCGGCAGCGGGAATATCAAGATTCTCGTCAAGGACTCCAGCACGCCCGTCTCCGCCGCGAATTATCAGCATGATCTAACCACTTGGCAGTCTATCTTGAACGTCGCCGTTCATCCCAATGACCCTCGCCAGGTATCTGCCCTCGCCAAGCAACAGAAGAAACTAAAAGACCGCGCTCACTTGGTGGATTCCGCCTTCGACGCCTACACGATGACCTGGCTCGAACGGGATCTCCTCAACGGTCGCATCATCGAGAAACTTCATTTCGAGCCCAGCCCTCGCTACGTCCAGCAGGGAAACATGGCCGACTGGCTCGTTCACGCGCGCGCCACTGTGTGGATAGATGCGCAGGCCGCCGAAGTCGTGCGCATCGAAGCCGAAATCATTCGCGACATCTCCATCGGCGCCGGCATCCTGGGCAAGGTCTATAAAGGCGGCCACTTCGTCCTCGAACAAGCCGAAGCCGCGCCCGGCGTCTGGGAGCCCACGCTTTATGAATACGATTTGTCGGGCCGGAAGTTTCTTTTCCCGTTCAAAATGCGCGAAGTGACCGAGGCCAGCCGCTATCGCTTCCTCGGCACGCCCGATAAGGCTCTCGCCGTCGCTCGCAAGGATCTTTCCTCCGGCGCCGCCTTTGTCTCTGACCCTTGATGTAAGAGTACGGGCGACGGGCTCTTTAACTCCATTTCTTCTTCAGTTCTCCTGCGACCGTCGCAAAGAATCCCGGCAGCTTCTCCTCATGGAGCACGTTCTCCGGATCGTATTCCTTCAGCCCTTTGATGATTTCATTCGCCGGCAGCTTCTTTAGTCTATACACGTGCGGCCGGCTGCGCTCCGCTGAAAAATGCTCCTCCCCCTGCACTTGAAAAAACTCGCCCTTGTATCGAATCGTCAGCGGGTATTTCCAGTGCTCTTTTGCACGGCAGGAAGCAATCCGCAATTCTCTGCTTTCTCCTCGGCGCTCCACTTTGTCCCTCACGAGCGTCGGTTTCGATCTCCATTCTCCTTGTCGGATGATCCACGCCGCCCGGTCCACCAGCGCCAGCGGCAGCGTCCCCGGAGCTTCGTCGCTCACCAGCCCGGCGAGCATCCGCACCGCGCCCTCCAATCCGAAATAGCAAATCATCCAGGTCACGGGGTGCATGTATAGGGATAACAATCCCGTCTCCCCCGAATAGGGCCATGCAAAATGCCTTTCAATGGCTGGGCCGGCGCGCGTCACGAAAACCGAGTACCACACGACGAGCGCCGCAATCGCCGTGATTGATTCGATGATTCCGGAAAGCAGCGTCGCCCGCCCCCAGTTCACCGGCGCTTCGCTCAGATAGGCGGATCTCCACCGTGTTGGCAAGAAAGCGAGAAATGGTCCGGCAAGGTATGTCCACACAGCGATTGGTCTCTCTTGAAAACTTAGGCGCAATACTCGGAGGGAGCAAGCTTCGCGCGAAACTCCCGCGCGAAAATGCCAACCGCCGCTGCGCATCGCGTCTTGAGAGCTCTCTTCGAACCTTAGCTGGACGGTTGCTGGAGACTGTAGCCGAGTGGACCCCGGCGAAGTTGATTCAGTACTTCAACAGTCGCACTTCGCATGGCCATTGGGACACCCCAGTAATCAAAGATGCCCCCGCGCCGCGAGTTCTGGCCACAAACGACGAAAACGCCTGTACCGAGTTCACACTTCAAGGTGGAGGCCAGCCACCCGACAAACCCGCTATTGTCCAGACCATCGCGGAAGTGAAACGAGAATAGCCCGAAAGGCTCAGCGGCGTCGGGACCGGCTGCTTTGAGAACGCTCCAGACCTCCTCGTCGCGGACAAACGCAAGACCGTACCGGGCTTCTTTGACTGGAAAGTCTCTAACAGGAAATTCGCAAAAGGCGAATTGACCTTCCTTCCAGATTAGTTCAGCGGCGGCGATAACTCGCCGCAGGCGGGCATCTGTCTGCTCGGGCGTTTCTTGGCTGACGTACATAAGATGGCCTCCCCACTGTCCCTTATCTCTTCAAATACGTTGGTTCCGCGGCCAGGCCGTGTGAACCATTGGAATATCTCTGTAAGACGCAACCGGCCGTCTTGCATCTCATCGATCGTGCCTGTCGACGAGCCTGCATCCACGCTGCCACGCAAATCGGCTTGCACATAGCAGAAGCGCAGCGATGTTCCCGTCGGATCAAGCTTCGCGCGGACTTCCCGCGCGAAAATGCCAACCGCCGCTGCACATCGCACACCGGCGCTCATCAATTGAAAATCACATTGTGTATGAAGCGTCTCGCAGTCGGTCTAGTTCTCGTTACACAAGAAAGTGACATCTGGCAGCGTCAGGGCACGGTTCCATGCCCTGAGCGAAGTCCAAGGGCTCAGTGTCATAACCGTGGCACAGGCTCTCAGCCTGTGCACGAGCATTGGGAGGTTGCGAAAGTGCAATACTAACGCGCTGCCACAGCCACTTCCTTCTCAATCGGCGCGCCCACCAGGTTCCCCCACTCGGTCCACGACCCGTCGTAGTTCTTCACGTTCCCGAAGCCGAGCAAGTACTTCAGCACAAACCAGGTGTGCGAGCTGCGCTCCCCAATCCGGCAATACGCGATGACTTCTCCCTGGCCATCCACGCCCTTGCCGCCGTAGAGCTCTCGCAGCGCCTCCGCTGGCTTGAACGTCCCGTCCTCGTTCGCCGCTTGCGACCATGGCACGTTGACCGCTCCCGGAATGTGCCCCGCGCGCTGCGCCGTCTCCGTCATTCCCGGCGGCGCGATAATCTTCCCCGTGAATTCGTCCACCGAACGAACGTCCACGAGCTTCGCCGTCGCCTGCCTCTTCACTGCCGCATTCACCTGTTCCCGATAAGCCCGCACGGTCTCGTCCGGACCTTTCGCGCGGTACTGCGCCGCCGGGAAATTCGGAACGTCCTTTGTCAGCGGCCGATTTTCCGCAATCCACTTTTTCCGGCCGCCATTCACCAGCCTCGCGTCCTCGTGGCCATAATACTTCAATTGCCACAGCGCATACGCCGCGAACCAGTTGTTGTTGTCGCCGTAGAGGATGATCGTCGTATCGTTCGAAATCCCCGAGCGGCTCAGCAATCCTTCCCACGCGGCCTTGTCCAGCAGGTCCCGCCGCACGCCGTCCTGCAATTGCGTTTGCCAGTTCCAACCGACGGCTCCCGCGATGTGCCCTTGCTCATAGGCCGAAGTATCCACGTCCACTTCAACCAACCGAATCTTCGGATCCTTCGAACGTTCGGCCACCCACTGCGTTGATACCAGCACTTCCGGATGCGCATACTCAGCCATTTCTTTCTCCTCTCATTCTGAAATTGCTGGGCGACGGTCCCCCAAGAGGCATGGATGAAATCACTCTCAGACCTATCAACATTCGATGCCCCTTGCACTGAACTTGCTTCACTGATTCATTTGCTCCGCTTCTTCATAAGTTGAACCTGGTTCCGTTTTTCCTAAACTGCTCTTAGTTCTTCTCCAGCCGACTCCATCTCCACTCGCATCAGCCAGTCGTAGTGGAACTTCTGCTCCGCCATCCATCCTTCGAGCGTCTCGCGCTTCTCCGCCTCGAACTCCGCCAGCATCTTGCCTTCATACAGATTCACGATGACGCGCCTCATTCGCACGCTTGTCGCGCGCGCCATTCGCGCAGTCAATTCCTCCGCGCCCTGCCTCGTCAAGCAAGCCAGCGTGTGCAGTGAAATAAACCGCGCCATCGTCCACTCCTCCGCTACAATGTACGCTCCCGCGCATCGAACTCAGTTTTCGCGCTGGCAAAAGAGAATACACAGAAAAGAGCCGCATGAGCGAACCTCGCACGCAGCATCCCTTCCATCTCTACGACGCCATCCACGCCCAGCCGGCCGTCGTCCGCCGCATGCTCGCGGAACAAGCCGGCCATGTCGCCGAAGCCGCTCGCGCCGCCGCGAAAAAAGAACGCCTCTGGATCGTCGGTATCGGCAGCTCGCTTTACACCGCGCAGATCGCCGAACATTTTCTCCGTCATCTCACCGCCGGCCGCGCCTCCGTGCGTTCCGAACAATCCTTCGAATTCGCCCGCTATCCTCACGCGCTTGGCCCGAATGACGCCGTCATCGTTCTTTCCCACACGGGCACGACCGCATTTTCCGTCGAGGCTCTCGAACTCGCCCGCCGCTTAGGCGCTCTCACCATCGCCATTTCCGGCGAAAATGAAGGCCCCGCCATGCGCTCCGCCGATTTCCTCATCAACACCTGCGAACAGGAAGTGTCCTTCGCTTACACCAAGAGCCTCACCGCCGCGCTGGCTCGCCTCGCCCTTTTTTCCGTCGATTTTGCCGAATCTCGCGGCGAAAACGTCTCCGCCGCCAAGCACTCGCTGAATCAAGTGCCCGATTTAATGCAGCAAGCGCTTGCCTCAGAGCCGAAAGTGAAAACTCTCGCGTCGAAAATCGCCAGCCGTGGCCGCATGGCCTTTTTCGGCGCGGGCCCCAACTGGCCCACTGCGCGCGAAATCGCCCTCAAGATCAAGGAGACAAGTTTCGAGCCCGCCGAAGGCGCCGAGACCGAGCAGCTCCTCCACGGCCCGTTTTCTGAGGTGGACCAGCGCACGACGCTCGTCGGCATCCTCGCCGGTTGCCCCGCCGACGCGCGCGCTCGCCAAATCCTCCGCGCCGCTGGCGAAGTCGGCGCGCATCGCATCGCCCTTCATGTCCCCGCAGCCGCCCCCGACGATTCCGCCAGCGACTGGCTCGCCGTCCCCGCTGTCGAAGAGTGGCTCTCGCCCTTCGTCTTCCTCGTTCCGTTGCAGTTGCTCACGTATTTTCTCGCTCTCGTTCGCGGCACGAATCCCGACCGCTGCCGCCAGGACCAGCCCGCTCACGCTCGCGCCCGCCAGCGTTACAAGCTCTGACGCGCCGCCTCCCACTGGCTGCTTGGCCAGTTGCCTTTCACGCACCGCTATCCCGCGCCGCGCATCCGGCGCTCTCGCATCTCGCTAGAATTTACGCATTGCCCAGCCGGGAGGTTTTGACATGCGCAGATCCGTGTTGTACGCGTTCGCAGCTTCGTTCCTGGTCGCGTCAGCCGCGGCGGCTCGCAGCCGTACGGCCACGCTCGCGGGAACAGTCCTCGGCACCGACGGCAAGCCCGCCGCCGGCGCCACGGTCACGGCCCAGCGCTCCGACGGCACCACGCCCCTCGGCACGCACACAAATCTCCAGGGCCGGTTCTTTTTCCCTCTGCTCCGCTCGGGTCTCTACGACGTTCGCGCCGCCCGCGGCAAGACTGTCTCCGAATGGCGGCACAACATTCAAATCCACGCCGGCAAGCAAACTGAAGTGACGCTGCATCTGGCTCGTCTCGGCGCGCCCAAAAAGGTCCCCGCCTCCGTCCGGCAAAACTAGCCAGCCGCACAGGAGGGGCCTCCCAGGTCGACGGCTAGTCGAGCCTGGGGGATCAGTCAAGGACTTGCTGTTCTCCTATGTAGGGGCGGACAATTGTGGGTTTTTGCCTTCGTAGGGGCGCTGCTTGCTGCACCCGCGGCTGCGTAGCAGCCGCTTTGGGAGTGCGGCGGTCCGCAGTCTACCCGCCGTGGCGGGCCGCCTTGCTTTCCTTCCGCGTCTCGGATTCCATCGCGTAACAGGCGCCTAGCCGTTTTCCCTCAGCTTGCTGCTATGGGCGCCAAAGTTCGAAGTACTACTCAGACGCCATTTTTGCGCCTGTAAACCCTTATTTTTCAACACCAGTACCACTCCATTCGTACTATCTTCCGTGGTTCTTCCGCCTCATTGTCCCCCGCCGCCTCCATCCGTAGCATCCCTGTTGCGGGTTGGAACGTGCTGCGGGGACGACGGTTCCTTTTGGAGCCGGGGCCGCTTCAACCCGTACCAAGCCGCCCGCCGGCGTTCCCTCATCCGACCCCCGCCGGCGCGGTGGCTTTTTGTTTTCTGTAGACGCCTGGCCTCAATGGCTGTGGCCGACTTCTAGCTGGGACAGCATTCTCATATCCAACGACCCGATTGAGTTGATTCAGGTTTGCCCAATTGCTTGGTTAGCGGGGGTTGGTCTTTGCATGGGCTACATCATTGGCGCTAAATCCATATGGTTCCGCAGAAATTTGCCGTCCTCATCAACGAGAAATGTGTAGCGACCAGTTCTTATATTACTTAGGATCTGCTCTCGATCGGGCGTGTTGACCACCATGTCTTTGCAGATATGGTGCATGATTCCACCTCGAATCTCAGGTTTCCAATTCTCCAGATACCAATGTGTAGGTCTGTGGCCAATAATTTCGTACTCCTCTGAGATGAGGTCGATATCGGAAGAGAATCTTGGTCTCTCGGCTAAGTGGATGTTGATTGCGGCAAACTCAGCCACTATCTCGCGAAGTTGTAATGGCGATAGTGGGCCATCAATTCTGTTCAATTTCTCAACCCAGAAGCTCTGAGAAGCTTGTGAATCGTCGAAAACCACAATGATCGCAGTATCTTCCAACCGGAGCAGCATCGTTTGAGCAAATGAAAAGTCGCCGTAATCGAAGCCCTCATAATGCGACCTCACCTTTGCTGGCAGAACAAGCATTGAACCAATGGCTTCAGGAGCCAGCTTGGCACCAGTATAAAAACTCCGGGCAACACAATGAATGTGGTGTAGGTCGTCCCAGGAATGGATTTCTCCTATTCTCATGTCTCCTTTTCGGCGATCTCAATGAAGACTAACGCAATTATCTTTAAGGTGCGCCTTGACGAAGATCAAAGACATCCAGCAGAAAAGCCGCCAAGGCCCGTTGTTCCTTAATTCCTCCGATACCCCTGCCGGGCCTTTTGCAAAAATCTGGCTGATGGGTTCTTCAAATATTTCCCCCATGGCGGCGTTGCAGACCGAGCAACATGGAATCTTGAAGCTCCCGTATCGAAATTTTCGACCATCCGGAAGATAAATGAATCTCTCATGTAATTTGTAGCGCCTCAGAATCCAGTCCGGAAGAACATGTTCATCGTTGAATGGAACGGCGTCCGGCTTCGCACCGCAAATGAAGCAAGCGTTTCCTCGAGAAATCTCTGAAATAAATCGAGGAAGACTGAAGAAGAGAAACCGACCCCTACCATCCACTATAGAATTATCTGGCGTCGAGAGCCACATGTCCGGCAAGAAGAACTGTTAAACACCTTTTAGTAAGAATATCATTCGGGAGCGAATCATCAAACTCAGTGGATCCTGGCGGTGCTGGACTTTTCAACCGTTCACTCCTCTGCGCCCGTTACGGTGCCCCCTTACAGGTCACGCAGTCCCGGCATACGATATCCTGTCGTTGAGTCCAAGCCCGCGAAAATAGCTCTTGACACAATGTTAACATTGTGATACACATCACTCTTGAGTATGCGCCAGTTGTTCGCCATTTCGCCCGCGTCAGACCGAGGCCCCCGGTGGAGTTTCCTCGCCGGTTAGCTTCTCACCCCAGCCGATTCCGGGCATCCTGCAGCAAATTCGCGCCAATATATGATTTTTTCAATCGAAAATGGAATGCGCAGTCGCAAAATGCTAAGTGCCAGAATTTCAACAACATAACAATTTCTAATCGCAAACGAAATTCATTTGTTTCGCCTCACCTTTCGCCCCTTCCTACAATTTTTTGTATCCCCCGCGCCTCTGCCCTTGGAAACATAACTTGCAATCCAAGTCCTTCCCATCAGCGAGAGCTTCATGTCCTTAATACCTCTGCTCCGGCCCCTCCCTTGCCTTCCATCTCTGCTGCCGTGGGAAGACTAATGTACTGCGCACCTGAAAATAAATCACTTAAGGCGGGAAAACCACAGTTAACCGCCTCGTGGAGGCGACAGATGACGCCTTTGCATCCCAATTCCCAATGGCGCTCCGCCGCGTCTGTCTTCGCCCTCTCCTTAACTCTTTCCTGCCCCACATCCGCAGCCGACCTCAAGCCTCAAACCATCGCTGCCTTCGATCATTACGTCGCCCTCTCGGAAACCAAGATTAATTCATCGCTCGAAGACCCACCTGGAGATCCGCAACCCTTCCTTTGGGTGGATCGGCTGCCGGATTCGCAGCGCGCCGTAGACTCTGCTCAGCTTCGCGCCGGGCAGGTCGTCATCTCGCACCTCACGACACTCGACAATGGTCAGCCCATCCCCGCGCCGGGCGGAATGATTCATCACTGGATCGGCGCTGTCTTCATTCCAGGCGCGACGCTCTCCCAAACTCTCGCTCTCGTCCAGGACTACGACCATCACGCCGAGTATTACCGCCCCCAGGTCGCCGCCTCGAAAATCCTTGCTCGCAACGGCGACGATTTCCGCATCTACCTTCGCCTTTACGAAAAGAAAATTCTCACCTGCGTCCTCGACACGCAGCACGAAGTCCATTACGTCGTCGTCGATGCGACGCGTGCCTGGAGCCGTTCGCGTACCACAGAGGTTCGCGAAGTCGCCGATTGGAGCAAATCCACCGAGCACGATCTCCCCGCGGGACAAGACGACGGCTTTCTCTGGCGTATGAACACTTACTGGCGCTTCGAACAGAAAGACGGCGGCGTTTACGTCGAATGCCAGTCCATTTCCCTCACGCGCGATATCCCCGTTGGCCTCGGCTGGCTCATTGGCCCGTTTGTCGAATCCATTCCGCGTCAAACTCTTGAATTCACTCTCGGCTCCACGCGCAGGTCTCTTCTTACCCGACTATCAGAACACAAAGCCGGCTATCAATCGGGGTTCTCCCTAGGGAAACTGTGAAGGCTCGAACTCAGAATGTTGTTATGGTGAGGAAAACGTCGGGGAATCCGTTGAGGTCGTTGTTGACCAGATTGCTTGCGGCGGAAAAAAACGCCACCTCGTGGCCCGTACCCGTCAGCACGGGATTGAGCGACTGGCCGTTCCCTGAAAGTCCCGTGGAAGAGACGCTCACCAGTGCCGTGCTTGCCGTGCAGCCTGTGCTGAATCCATTGCACGTATTCCGCACGTACACTTGCTCACCACTCGTACTCGTCGCCACCAGATTCGAAGCGAGCGAGGAAAACGCGACAAACTGCGCCGTATTGCCCATGTTAGGAGACTCGCACAATCCATTCGCGGGCGACGTCCCATTCGACGCCACGGAAACGAGCGATGTCGCGGGCGTGCAGACACTTCCTTGGCCCGTGCACAAGTCCCGCAAATATATTTCCTGCATCGGTGTCGCCGGAGCACCGGGCAGGTTCGTTGCTGCCGAAGCGAACGCGATAAATCGCCCGTTCGCGTTAATGTTCGGCTCGATGCTCGTACCGTTCGCGAACGCCGTCCCGTCCGGCGTCGAAACCAGTTGCCCTGTATTCGGCGTACAGCCCGTTCCCGCTCCAATGCACAGCGTCATCGCATACACTTGCTGCACCCCGGTCATATTTCCGGCGATGTTCGTCGCTGTCGAAGCGAACGTGACCACCTGCCCGAATGCGCCCGACGCCACCGACGGCTGGCCGCTTGGCCCATCGGCGGGCGCTCCGCTACTCGATGCCGAAATCAATGTCGTGGATGGCGCGCACGTTCCTCCCGCCCTCAAGCACGTGTCACGCAAATATATTTCAGGTGTTCCCGTCGTCGCTCCCGCCACCAGGTTTGTCGCTGTCGAAACGAACGCCACAAAACGCCCGTCCGCGCTGATCGCCACTTGGGAACTTGCGTCATTCGCCGGACTTACGCCGTCGCTGGCAATGGACACCAGGCTCACTACCGGAATACAGCCGAAGGGTGCGCCCGCGCATGTGCTCGCGACAAAAACTTGCGGCGTTGTTCCGTTGAATGTCACCGAGGGAACCAGATTGGTGGCAAACGAAATGAACGCCAGCTCAAGTCCAGTCGAGTTCATCGCCGGATCGGACCCCGCGCCGTTCGCGATCACCCCGTTGGGGCCGGAGTCGATGAGCCTGGTTCTCGGTATGCATGACGACGTCGTACCGAGACACGAATCGAATAGAAAAATATCTGGCACCCCATTCGTATCGGGGTTGGTGGTGGGGTCTTGATTGATCGTCAGCAGCAGATTGGTTGCCGGCGATGCATAAGCGATGAAGCGCCCGCTCGAGTCCATTGTTGGCCCACTCGGGTTGCTGACCCCATCGTCTGCCTGCGTCCCGTTGTTCGAAAAATCGACCAGTTCCGGCAACCCGACGCCCTTGCTCGAAGGAACGACGGAGAATAGCAGCGTGCTAGAGACTCCTCCGCCCGGGGGAGGATTTACCACTTGAACTGGAAACGTCCCCGCCGTGGCTACGTCTTGACTGGCTAATTGAGAGAAGACTTGCGTCGGACTCACTGCCGACGTCGGCCGCGCACTCCCGTTTACAAACACTTGGCTTGCGGAGTCCATCCCAGTCCCCAACACACCTAACGTGGAATTCGTGGTGCCAGCGACGACGCTCCCCGGAATCAGCGAACGCACTGTCGGGCTCGGGTTCACGACGTTCACAGGCATCGCGTTCGATAGCCCGCCTCCGGGCGGATTCCCCCCCGGTACCGGGGGATTCAAAATGGCGACCTGCACCGTCCCCGCAATGTCAATATCCGTGGAGGCCAGACTGACTAATAGCTTGATGCCGCTCTGAAATACTGTCGGCCGGTTTGAACCATTGACGTTGGCAACCGATGTATTCACGAAATTAGCGCCATTCACGGTGACTGTGGCTGAGTTGCTTCCGGCCAGTACGCTGGACGGGAAAATCGAGAGTATCTGCGGGACAGGCGCAGTGCTCGGGGTTACTGTCAATGTTTGCACAACCGAAATACCCCCGCCAGGAGCAGATGTGAAAACCGCAATCGAAATCGCACCGGGCTGCGAAACTTCGCCTGGTGGAATGATCGCGGTCAATTCGGTTTGACTCAAGAAAATGGTTCGCACGGGAGTAGAATCCACGAAGCGAGAAGCTCCATCCACCAAGATCTGTGAGTTCGGAGCAAATCCTGAACCGATCACATGAAGCGTGAACTGGACCGATCCGGCCACGACGCTGGATGGATTAAGCGACGTCACCGCGGGAACTGGGAGACTGATGACGCCGCTGCACGAACTCAGCGCGAGCGTCGCCGCTAGCAGGATGATCGTCTGAATCTTGGTCGTTAGTTCCAATGCAGTCTCCACCTCTGGTGCTTCTCTCTCAGATGCCGATTTCCCCAATGGGGTAATCAGGAAGACTACTAAAGATGATGAATCGGGGCAATTGGGATGCTTTGCTACCCTCTCCGAATTCCGTGCCACTCCGGCTTTTTCGCTTAACGGCCTAGGAAGAACAAGGCCTGGTTCACCTGTGGTATGTTCGCGCGGTCTCGTGCAAGCTCGATTCAAACTGGCGATTGCCATTCTTCCCCTCGCGGCGACACTTGCGACGCCGGGAATAAGAGCACAGTCCGCCCAAGACTCTGCGCCTTCCTCAGTTTCAGAGCCTGCCGATTCAAGTTCGCTCACCTTTTTTCCGCATTCAGAATCCTCTCGATTCTGGATTTCCGGCCAGGGCAACATCATTCTCCAGTGGCATCCGGCATTCCCGGCGAAGTACAGCGGGCCGAATAGTCTTTCAACTCCGGCGCAGAGCGCCACTTCACGAGTGTTCACGCTCTATACGGGATATAAACTCACACGCTCCACTGAGGTTCTACTCGACATCGAGGATTCGACAGGAACAGGAATCGGCAACGCCCTGGGACTAGCTGGCTTCACAAACCTCGACGTCGTTCGCACCGCCGCCGGAGTTCCTCTGTCGCATGCGCCGTATCTCGCGCGGCTTCTCCTGCGCCAGATTGTTCCGCTGTCGAAGGACAGTGTTCCAGCGGAGCGGTCATTCCTGGGGCTCGCGACATCGCTTCCTAAGCGCCGCCTCGAATTCTGGGTGGGCAAATTCACGATTCCCGATTTCTTCGATACGAACGGCCCAGGCAGCGATTCGCACCTTCAATTTTTGAATTGGACGGTGGACAACAACGGCGCGTACGACTACGCGGCCAATACGCGCGGGTACACCGACGGCGCGATGATGCAATATGACGACGGCCGGTGGTCGGTGCGATTCGCCGAAGCCCTCATGCCGAAGGTAGCCAATGGCATTCAGCTCGACGCAGATATTGTCCGCGCTCGCGGGGAGAATTTTGAGGCGGATTACAACGGCGGCTTCCTGCACCATCGTAGCGGCGCGATCCGCTTCCTTACCTACCTGAATCATGCAAACATGGGGAATTATCGCGAGGCGATCGATGAATTTCTCGCCGGAAAAACGACGCAGCCTAATATCATCGCAACGCGCCGACAGGGTCGCCACAAGTACGGTTTCGGTTTGAATTTCGAGCAAAATCTAACAGAACGAATCCGCGCGTTCGGTCGCTGGGGTTGGAACGACGGCCACAATGAATCTTTCGTCTACACCGAAGTGGATCGCGCGCTCGAACTTGGCGGCGATTATCGTGGCGACGCCTGGCATCGCAAGAATGACCGCGCAGGCGCCGCCTTTTCCCTCAACGCAATTTCAGGCGACCACGCGCGCTATCTCGCGTTAGGCGGTCTCGGCTTTCTTCTCGGCGACGGCGCGCTTGCCTATGGCCGCGAAAAAATTGTTGAAGGCTATTACACGGCGCACATCTGGCGCGGCGCGTTCGTCTCCTTCGATCTCCAGCACATCAACAATCCCGGCTACAACCAGGCGCGCGGGCCCGTCTTGGTTCCTGCCATGCGGCTTCATCTCGATTTCTAATTCACTTTCCTCGCTCGACGGGGTAGCCGGGCACAATCCAGTCCTGATGGAAATCATGCGGAATGAGCAACACGACCAGATTCGTGAATCTCATTTCGCGCAGTTCGTCGTATGCCGGATGTACGTTGGGGCGTTTCTCCCACGGGCAGCAGCCGCAGTAGATCACCACTTCCTTGTTTCGCGGGATTCTCCCCGCCTCTGCTCGCAGTAGAACCAGGCCCGTTGCCGACGCCGCCGGTCCTGCAAAAATTGCCCCGGGAATATGCGCGCCTTCATACAACACGTGGTATCCCACTTGCAGCACCACGGGCCGCTGCGCTTCCGGCCCCGCAATCCGTTTGACTAATTCGGGGGCAGAGATTTGCCGCGCGTCTTTCCATTCGGGGGCCGCCTGGGCAGAGGATGCGGCGCCAGCGAGCTCGAAGCCGAAATGTGTGGGCATCCACGCGAGGAGAATGGGAATTCCGGCAACGATTCCAATGATGGTTTTCTTCATGAACATTTCTCCTGCCCCGCCGTGCCAACTTGCTTCCGATGTCCACGGCCGCTGCGAAGATGACCCTATTATGCGTTTCTCATTCGCCGCATGCGAGATTTTTTCTCTCGTTTGGGTGAGGAACAGGGTAATCTCGCCGACGAATGCGTCAGCAGAAACACGCGAAGGAGGCGCAATGATTCGAAAGGCCATCTACCTTGGGAGTGCTCTGTTATTGGGTGTCTTCGGCATCACAGCTGGAGCACAGCAAAGTCAGAAGCCGGCGACAAAGCCGCAGGTCACAGCCCCTCCGGCTCCGCCTTCGGCCAATCCAGCCGATGTGTCATCGCCGGACGCGATCCTCGCCGCGCTTTACGACGCCATCTCCGGCCCGGCTGAAAAACCGCGTGACTGGAATCGCTTCCGCTCGCTCTTCCTCTCCGGCGCGCGCCTAGTTCCCACAGGCGCCAATCCTCAGGGCGGCGAGCGGGCGCGTTCGATTTCACCAGACGACTACGCCGCCGGAGCCGAGACGTATTTCAAGAAAAATGGGTTTTTTGAAAAGGAAGTGGCGCGTAAGGCGGACCGCTTCGGCGGCATCATGCAAGTTTTCAGCACGTATGAATCCCGCCACGCGGCAGCAGACGCACAGCCCTTTGCCCGGGGCATCAACAGCATTCAGTTGTTTTTCGACGGCAAGCGCTGGTGGATAGTATCGATCTTCTGGCAGGAAGAAAATCAGGCAAATCCGTTGCCTAAGGAATTTCTGCCGCAAGCGCAGTGATTGCAAATCGAATTCGCAATGCTAGGAGATAAGTTATGTTCCAACAAGGGCTCCTGAAAGGCCGGACGATTCTCATCACGGGCGGAGGGACGGGCTTGGGCCGCTCGATGGCGCTCCGATTTGCGGAACTCGGCGCGAACCTATTTCTAATTGGCCGCCGCGAGGAGCCGCTGATCAAAACGTGCGAAGAGATTCGCGCGAAAAAAGCTCGTGCTGCGTTCGCGTCCTGCGACGTGCGCGATTTTGGCGCAGTTGAAAATGCCGTTGCCGTCGCGGAGAAGGAATTCGGGCGCGTGGATACGCTGGTCAACAACGCAGCTGGCAACTTCATCGCGCGCACGGAAAAACTATCCCCCAATGCCTTCAACGCCGTCGTCGGCATCGTCCTGCAAGGCACGTTTTATTGCACACTCGTCCTCGGACGCAAGTGGATCGCCGCGCAGCAGCCGGGAAACATTCTCAATATCGCGACGACCTACGCCGCCGCGAATTGCGGCTCCGGCTTCGTTGTGCCCTCCGCATGCGCGAAGGCCGGCGTTCTCGCGCTGACGCGCTCGCTTGCTGTCGAATGGGCGCCTCACCACATTCGACTCAACGCGATCGCTCCGGGACCATTTCCTACTGAGGGTGCTTTCTCCCGCCTGCTTCCGGCGAAGGAACTCGAGGAGCGCGCCCGGCTCAATCATCCAATGAAGCGATTCGGACGCCACGAAGAGCTCGCGAACCTTGCCGCATTTCTTCTGAGCGACGCGGCCGAGTACATCAACGGCGAGTGCGTGATCATTGACGGCGGCTTGTGGCTGCGCGGAGCGGGCGAATTCAACGACTTTCTCGATTTCCCTGCTGCTGCGTGGGAGATGCTCGAGCAGGCGCGCAAAAAATAGCCGCAGCTACTGCGGTTGCGGCTGTGGGTTAGGCTTCTTTTTCTTAAGCAGCCCGCCGATGATGCCACCGAGCCCGCCCGGCTGGTTCGGGTTCACTAATTGTTGCACGGCGTTTCCTCCAATTTCTGGCACGACTATCGGCTTTGCTGTTGTTCCTTGCACGCGGAACGGCACGCCGCCATCCTTGCTGAAGAGCGGCAGCTTTGTCAGCGCCGCGAGGGGGCTGTTCCCCGCCAGCTTCGCAACCAGTCGAAAGTCCAGGGCATTGTTTACAGCCACCGTCCCTGCTCCCGTGACGCTCCCGATAGCGGGAATCACGACGTTCAGTTGTTCGGCGCGCAGTCCCTCTGGCGCGTAACGCATGTTCGAGCTGGCGACCTGAATCAGCGTGTCGTTCCCTGTCGCCGCCCCCGCATTTCCGAGCGCCTCGCCAAGTTTCGAGGCGAGACTGAACCCGGCGAGCGTTACATTGCTGAGTTGCACCGGGCCGTCGGTCACAAGCCTCTCAAGCGGCCCGTGCAGCGCGAGATTCGCATTGATTGTTCCGCCTTTGAGCGAAGAACCCTGCGGCAGTGAGTATCCCAGGACGGCAAGGAGATTCTGAACGTCCGGGGCGGGTACGTTGTCAGCCTTCATTTTTCCGTCAAACGGCATGCGATTCGCATTGCCGTTTCCGATAGGCCCGACGCGCGCATTGAGATCCAATTTTCCGCCGCCGGGCGTCCTTGCGTTGAATGTCATAGGAAACGCCGCAGTCTGCGAGACATTATCCGCGCTGATGCTCACGTCCTGATAAGCGAGTCGGGAACGCTCGCCCGCACGCCCGAAGGCAATCGTCCCATTCGAAATCCTTACCTTATCCACGGAGAAATTATTCAATGCCGCATTTGAAGTAGCTTTGGCCGGCGGGTCGCCGCGAGGATCGTTCTTCGGATCGGAGGGCGGATCGCCATTTGCCTTTGAAGCGCCACCGAGCGTCGCGAAATTCCATTCTCCTGCCGCTGTCCTCAGCAACTGCACTTGTGGATTGCCGATCTCGATTGAGTGTACGTGCAGGACGCGCGAAGTAATCAGAGGCCAGATGTCTACACCTACAGCCAGCGACTTAGCCGTTACAAACGGTTCGCGGCTGTAGGCAGGATCATCCGCGATCGAAATCTGGTCAGCCTGGAGGCTGCCGGTAAGCAGCGAGACGGTCAGATGACCGACCTCGACCTTTCTGCCAAGTTGCTCGCCAAGCGCCTGCTCGATTTGCGGCCGGAATCGGTCAACATCAATGAAAAATGGCGTGATGACTAGAATCAGTAGAATTACCGCAACGACGATGAGAGTGCTGTAGATCGCTTTTTTCATGGCAGGCGTCCTTCCGAGGGCCTTCGTGTTCGAGGGCAACCAGAAGCATAGCGCACCGGGCCGGAAGACTCAAACTTCTGCGGTCAATCCTAACCGTTTCGACCCCGAACTCGGCCTCCAGGTGACTTCGGAGAGCTTATTCCCACGGTTCGATTGCACAATACAGCACAGTTGCAAGCCGCCGCCAACCCGTACGAGTGATTTCTCATCTAATCTGGAACCAGCCAGGAAGGCCCAAAGTCCGAAAGCGGACGAATGTAAAGCCTGCGTGCCTTCCCAAACTCCACTACTGAGGAGACTCGAATGCGAAAGCTATCTTTGTTGCTCGGGCTGCTGCTCGTGCTACCGCTAGCGGCCCACGCTCAAGGTACAACGATTTTCGGCGGATATTCTTACGTCAGGCTTGACAGTAGTTCCATCATCGGTACGAGCAAGGTCAATTCCCATGGTTGGGACGCGTCGCTGACCGAGAACGTGTTCAAGATTATCGGCGCGACTGCGGACTTCGGCCAGACGTATGCGACGATCAGCGGCGTGAAGGGTCACCAGACAACGTATATGTTCGGGCCGGAACTGCATTTCCCGGCGCGAATTTCGCCTTTCGTCCACGCTCTCTTTGGCGCCGCGCGTTTCAGCGGTCTTGGATCCGCGAAAACTGCGTTCGCCTCAGCAGAGGGGGGTGGAATTGATCTACATGCAGGCCACTTCCTCGGCTTGCGTGTGATTCAGGCGGATTATCTGAACACGCATTTTGCCAGCACGCGGCAGAATGACCTCCGCCTCTCCGCGGGCATCCTCCTACGGTTCTAACGCTTTCCCAGCCACTCGCTCCAAGGGGCCGGCGCAAACTTGCGTTGGCCCCTTGCTTTTTGTGCCGGGCTCATTGACCCAGAATGAAGTTCACCGTGATCCTTGTTTCGACTTCAGCCGCTTCGCCATCGAGGATTGTCGGCCGATAACGCCACTGTCGGACAGCTTCCATCGCCGCGCGCGCCAGCAGCGGATTCCCACTCAGCACTTCGACGGAGTTCACTCTGCCGTCGCGATCGATGATGGCGCGCAATTCCACAATCCCCAAAATGTGCGCCGTTCTTGCAAAAGCAGGATAGAGAGGCTCTACGCGGTGAATCAGCATCGCTGATTGAACGCTCTCGCTCGTGCGGATCATTCGCGACGCTTTTGGCTGCAGCGGAGCGATGCTCCAATTGCCTTCGTTTAATCCGTCTGTGGCTCCGGATAATCCGCTTGGCATGTCTGGAGCGGCGTTTCCGACGCCAGTAAGTGGAATGTCCGGTGGCGGAGCTGCATTTGATATTTGCGTGCGCGGCCGACTCCGAACTTTCTGGAAAACAACATTCCTAATTAAGTCAGGGCGGCGCACCACTGGTGGATGAGTTGGCCTGGGCGGAGATTCGTCCGCCGGGTCGCCCGGAAAGACTCTCGGCAACATTACGATGTCCGGTGGCGGCCCGCCGGGAGTGAGACTGGGCCAGAGTAGCAACCAAGCGGCGAGAACGGCCTCAAATGCCAGGGCCACAACAATCGCCCGCCGCCATCTGGCCCGGCGCCCCCGCTTTGCTTCCAAGTCGCTGTCAAGCAGACACGCACTCAGTATGTTGTCTTGGCGCATGGACGCACCTCTCCCATTGCTCTCCGAGCTCATAATTCAGGTAAGCAGTACCGGAGCAGCCTCTGAGTGGCTGCTCCAGCCGTACTATTTCCGAGTTCGCGCGCCCTCTGCCATGATTGACACCAGCCAGCAGGTGAAGTTACCGCCCAAGGAGGTAGCTAAGAATAAACAGCCATTATTGTCTTATAACGTATTGAAAAGAAATAGTTTATGAAAAGCTACGAAATTTTGTATCTCGATGCGGGAGATCCGCATCCAATTTCGCACATTGTGGCATCCAATGGATTGACACTGAAATTATAGGCATTCGGGAGGCAGGCCATCATGGCAAAGGTAGCACTGGAGACAGTGGGAGTTCGATTTACTGGACGGGCGGCGCTCGACCGGGATCCGCAGGATGATCGCCTCGACTTCACATGTCCACATTGTGGAACTGTGGGAACGAAAGCAGCTCGGCGGTCTCATTCGGAGTACCACTTTACGGACGGTTTCGTCCAGGACTTGCAGGGCGAAGTGGCGACTTGTAGGGGCTGCAAGCGCTCGCTGCGGATTGTTCCTGTGGTGATGTTACATGATCAGGACGAAAAGCGGCGCTTCGAGCGTTTCTTCTCGACCGAGTTGGTCGCTTCGGCGAACTAATCTTGCAACACGCGCGGGCGCGGATTCCCTCGTCTCCCCCGAATCTGCCGCGCCCGCGTCGCCTTGCCCTAGACGCCCTCCCAATCCGAATCGAGCACCAAGCAGTATTTTTCCAACCACCCGCGGATGCGCGCGAAAGCGTCATCCACTGTGTCGGCAAATTGCAGCACGCCATATTCTTTCTCGCTGATCGTTCCCGCGCGCACCATGGTTTTCCAGCTCAGCACCTTGTCCCAGTATTTTCGCCCGTAAATCAGGATCAGGTGATGCTCGGCCAGTTTGCCAGTCTGCAGAAGGGTCAGCATCTCCCAAAGCTCGTCCATGGTTCCAAATCCGCCGGGAAAAACGATCAGAGCTTTCGCGAGTTGCGCGAACCAGAGTTTGCGCATGAAGAAATAATGGAAGCAGAAATTCAGTTCCGGCGAAATGTAACGGTTGGGCCGCTGCTCGTGCGGCAACTGGATGCTCAAACCGATGGTCGAGCCGCCAGCTTCCGAAGCTCCTCGGTTCGCCGCTTCCATAATGCCCGGCCCGCCCCCGGAGCAGATCACAAACCGCCGGGGATGTTCGCCCAGGCTCATGGACCACTCCGTGATCCGCCGCGCCAGTTCCCGCGCCTCTTCGTAATAACGCGACATCTCCAGGTCGGCGCGCGCTTTGCGCAGTCTTTCGCGATGCGCGGGATTCTTCCGCACCCTTCCACTGTCGAGCTGACGCAACCTTGAAAGCGCGCGGTCATGGGGCAAAATCCGTGCAGAGCCGAACATCACGATCGTGTCGCCGACGTTTTCCTGACGTAATCTTTTCAACGGGTCAAAGTACTCGGCCAAGATGCGCAGCGGTCGCGCTGCGGGACTCTCCGTAAATCGCGGATCGCGGTAGGCCAGCTTGGGCATGGGCAAGTGGTTTCGAGGACTCATTCGTTCTCCCTTGTCAGAATGGCAGACCAAGCATTCTATTGCGCTCCATGCCCCTCTGGTCAAATCATTCGGAGCAAGCGTACGCCAGAAGAATCTTTCGAGTGGTTTGCGCGGAGGGGAACGAAACCTAATTCGCGCCGCTACTCGTAACGAAGCGCGATCATGGGATCGACCCGCATTGCGCGGCGAGCCGGCATGTAGCAAGCGATTAGTGCCACCAGCAGCAGCACAACTGTTGTGATCAGAAATGTGACCGGGTCCGAAGCGCTCACGCCGAAGAGCAGGCTGCTCATCAGTCGCGTCAGTCCCAGCGCCGCGGCGAGTCCGACGAGGATGCCAACCAGAGCTACAGTTAATCCTTCCCCAAGAACGAGCCGCAGAACGTCGCGCGGCTGCGCGCCCAGCGCCAGGCGAATGCCGATCTCATGGGTTCGCTGCTGAGTGAGATAGGTAATGACGCCATAAATCCCGATGCTGGCGAGTAGTACGGCCACGGCCGCAAATGCAGCCAGCAACATCATGGCGAATCGGCGGGCGGCAAGCGAATCGGAGACGATCTTGTCCATGCTCTTGGCGTCGTACATGACGATTTTGCCATTCACGTTCTCCAGGGCGTATCGAATCGGGCTGTACACCGCGTCGGGCGAACTCTGCGTACGGATCAGGAAGCGCAAGTAGCTTTGGGCCGTCAGCGCCATGAATCGGTCTGGGATCTGCTCTAACGGGAGGTAGAACTGCGCCAGTACAGGACTTTTGCCGTTCTCGTCAAGTCCCCACTGCTTCGCATGGCCCACGATCCCCACAATTTCCGGAGAAATATCGAGAATAGCGAAATTGACGCGCTTACCGATCGGGTCTTCCTTGCCGAAATAGAGCCGGGCAAAATCTTCATCAATGACGATAACCGGAGGCGTGTCACGCTTGTCCTGGGCGGTGAGAAAGCGGCCCCGCTCGACGGGAATCTTGAGAATCTTGAGTAGTTCAGGGTCGGGAGAATATGACAACGCGAGCTTCATCTCTGTTTCGCTCGTTGGCCTGGACTGGCCCTCGAGCCAGAAAGGAAAGGCAGTTGTGTCCGCCATGGGGAGCGTGCCGGCGATCCAGGAGCCGTACTCGACACCTGGAACGGTTGTGATGGCGTCATGGATGCGGCGCAGCATCTCGCGAATCGCCTCTGGGCTTTCGTCCGCGGTGGTAGGAACCGTTACATTGAATGTTGCAACATTGTGCGGATCAAATCCCGGGTTCATGCTCCAAAGGCGAGCCAGGGTGCGAATCATCAGGCCAGCGCCAATCAGAAGCACGACGGCAAAGGCCATCTCCACAGCAACGAGAATCCTCTGCATACGATGCCGCACACCGCTTGTCCCGCGCCCGCCTTCCTTGAGCGTTTCGTAGATGTCCGCCCGCCAACTCTTGAGCGCGGGAGCCAAGCCGAAGAGAACCCCGGCAAGAATGGAAACAACCAGAGCGAACAAAAGAACGTGAGCGTCGAGATGAACGTCCTCGGCGCGCGGCAGCGCTTCAGGAAGAGACTTAAGGACCGCCTGAGTGCCGGTGGCGGCCAACAACACACCCAGGGTGCCGCCGATCAGGGCAAGGACAACGCTCTCCGTGAGAAGTTGTCGCACCAGGCGGCCGTTAGCGGCGCCGAGCGCCGCGCGAATAGCGAACTCCCGGGACCGGCCGGTCGAGCGCGCCAGGAGCAGATTTGCGATATTGGTGCAAGCGATCAAGAGGACTAAACCAACCGCTGCGAGCAATACGAGCAAGAATGGACGAGTGCTGCCGACGATATCTTCTTTTAACGAAACGAGAGTGACGCTCGAGTTCTTATTCGCATTCGGATACATAACCGCCAGATGAGCGGCAATGCCTTCCATTTCAGCTTTGGCTTCGGCGAAGCTCACACCGGGCTTTAGTCGTCCGATCGCGTCCTTGGCCAATCCTGAACGTCGGTCGCGGAATGTGGGGTTGTCCCATTGCCCGATTGGGACAAAGACATCGCTCTTATGAAAACCGGTTTCCTGGTACGAAAAACTGGCGGGAATAACACCGATAATCGTGTACGACTTGCCGTCCAGCGTGAGCGTCTTGCCTACCGCGCCGGGCGAAGAGCCGAATTTGCGTTTCCAGAATCCCGCGCTGATCAGCGCAACCGGCCCGGCGCCGAGCTGATCTTCCTCCGGGCGAAACACGCGGCCAGCGACGGGTTTCACTCCGAGAAGCGGGAAGAGTGATGCAGAAACCCTTTCGGTCGGCACGCTCTCAGGATCGCCGATACCCGTCAGCAGGAAAAGATCACCCCGGTAGGCTGCGAGAGCAGAGAATGACCGGTTGTCGCGTACCCAATCGAGGAAATTCAGATACGAAATCGAAGGACGCGTAACGCCTTGTTCCTTTGCGTAGATCACCACGAGTCGGTCCGGTTGCGGATAGGGCAGAGGATTAAGGAGCACCCCATTCACAACAGAAAATAGCGCCGTATTTGCGCCAATGCCGAGGGCGAGAGTTAGGATGGCGACAGCGGTGAAGCCGGGAGATTTCCTCAGCATGCGCAGAGCGAAACGGATGTCTTGCCAGAGCGTCTCGGCCATCGTCTCCCAGCCCACGCCGCGCACCTTTTCCTTCACGCCTTCCGGACTTCCCATGCTCATCCGGACTCGCCGCATCGCTTCCTCCCCGCTCATTCCCGCCTTCATCTTCTCTGCCGCCGCAGTTTGCATGTAGTCGCGCAATTCTTCATCCAGCTCCTGCTCCGCATCCGCTTTGTGGAACAGGGCCCGCAATCCGCCAAAGATCCTGCGAAGCAGCGTCACACCGGCTCCTATGAGGCTTCGAGAATGCGCGTGATCGCAGCGGTCTGTCGGCTCCATTCGCGCGTTTCGTTCTTGAGCTGCTTGCGGCCCGGCTCGGTTAGGCTGTAATACTTCGCGCGGCGGTTGTTCTCCGTGGCGCGCCATTCGCCCTTGAGCAAACCGCTGCGCTCGAGCCGGCGGAACGCGGGGAAGAGCGAGCCAGGGTTGACGCGAAACACGCCCTTGCTGATTTGCTCGATGCGCACCGCGATGCCGTAGCCATGCATCGGCTCAAGCGCCAGCGTTTTGAGTATCAGCATGTCGAGAGTTCCCTGCACCAGGTCACTCTGGCTGTCTGTCATCGCTCCCTCCTCTAGTTTGTCAACTGGAAGTCTATTCCTTTTCCCTAGATTGTCAAGATGAGACGTCTCGACTGTAAGGCTGCGAGACACTTAAGCACAGGGCGCGTGATTTGCATCCATGCAACGTCACCTATGGCTGCCGAATCAGATAGACTGGAGTCGTGAAACGCTCAATGAACCTGTGCAGACTTTTCACAGGGATTCTCGGCGCGGCGACTATTCTTTTCGCTCCCTCTTCTCTACGCGCACAAGGCGTCCCCGCGGGACCGATTCGCCCTAAACCAGGTGTGCAGCAGCAGGCCAGGCCGCCGCTGCCTGTCCCGCCGCAACAGCAACCCTTCATCGTGCGGTCGCGTCTGGTCACGCTTCCCGTAGCCGTTGCCAACTCTGCCGGCCAGCCCGTGCTGAACCTTGCGCAAAAAGACTTTGAAGTTTTCGAGGACGGCAAGCCGCAACCCATCACGCATTTTGACCTTGGCGGTGATCCTCTCTCGATTGTCCTGGTGCTTGAAACCAGTTCACGAATCGCGCCGCTGCTTCCGGAAGTCCGCAAGGCCGGAATCATCTTCACCGACATGGTGATGGCGGGGACGGGCGAGGCCGCCGTCATCGGGTACGACGATGAAGTGGACCTCGTGCGGCCAATGACCACGGATCCTGAACGTGTTCTCGATAGCATCCGGCACATTCGCGAAGGCACATCAGGCGCGCGGCTCTATGACGCGCTGTCGCGCGCGGAAGATCTTCTCGAAGCCGAACCGCAAGAACGCAGGCGCGTGATTCTCGTGATAGGCGAGAAAAATGATTCCGGAAGCGAGACAAAGCTGGGCGCCTTCCTTCGCCGCGCGCAGCTTGCCAACACTTCGATCTATACAATCGGCCTGAGCACGACCGCCGCCGCGTTCCGTCAGAAGCCGGAACCTGCTAAGAAGATCGAGGTGAGTCCGCCGGGAACGTATCCTCTGCCACCGCCACCGGGTACGGCGCAGACGTCCGACACGGTGAGCGACCAGATGGGGAACCGCAGCGTCGCGCTGCTGCCGCTTATCATCTGGATGGTGCAACACGGAGTGAACGCCATCGGGAAGAACTCGCTGGAGCTGGCTGCGGAAGGCACTGGTGGGCTTTACCTGGGCACTTTCAAGGACCGCTCGATTGAAAAAGCAATGAATGCAATTGGGAATTCACTGCACGGCGAATACCTGCTGGGCTATACGCCGCCGGGCGCCCAGCCCTACGGCTACCACGAGATCGAAGTGCGCGTGTTGCAGCCGCACCTGAAAATCCGCACCCGCCCCGGCTATTACCTGGCGCCCCCGACGGCCAACTGAGACCGCGACACGGCTCCGCAGTCAGCAACTGACTTCACTACGAACTCGCCCCATTCTCACCGGATTCTTCTTCGAGGATGGACGCGGCGGCGGCGATGCGGTCGCCTTCCTCAAGGCGGAGGAGACGCACACCCTGCGTCGAGCGGCCGGCTTCGCGAATTTCGGCCGAGTGGACGCGAATGACCTTGCCCTGGCCGGTGATGATCATGACGTCGGAGTCTTCCCTCACCTGGAGCGCGGCGACGACGGAGCCATTGCGCTCCGTGGTCTTCAAGTTGATGACGCCCTTGCCGCCGCGCGAAGTGACGCGGTATTCGGCGAGAGGCGTGCGCTTGCCGTAGCCCTTCTCGGCGACGGTGAGCATGAGCGAAGTGAGCGATTCGCGGATCTGATCGCTTTCAAGCTCGTCAAGATTCTGTGTCTCCTTCTTAAATTCCTTCTTGATGATTTCGAAATCGGGCTGGACGGCGTCCATGGAGACAACGTAATCGTCCTTGCCGAGGTCCATGCCATTGACGCCGCCAGCCTGGCGGCCCATCGCCCGGACTTCGGTCTCGCGGAACAATATTGCCTGGCCTTCATGACTGGCGAGGAAGATCATCTGCTTGCCGTCGGTGAGCTTCGCGCCAATGAGCTCATCGCTTGATTCGAGATTGATGGCGATGATCCCGCTTGGGCGCGGATTCGAGAATTCCGCCAGCCCGGTTTTTTTCACCGTGCCCTGCTTCGTCGCGAGGAAGACGAATCTGCCTTCTTCCTCGAGATTGCGCGCGGCAACGACAGCGGTGAGTTTTTCGCCTTCCTGAAAATGGACCAGGTTGTTGATGGCCTTGCCGCGCGTGGCCGCGGCAGCCTCTGGGATTTCATAGACTTTCAGCCAATAGACGCGGCCCTTCGAAGTGAACAGAAGAATGTAGGTGTGCGTCGAGGCGATGAACAGGTGTTCGACGAAATCCTCTTCGCGCGTCTTCGCGCCGATGCGCCCCTTGCCTCCGCGCGACTGATGGCGGTAGACGTCCACGGGCGTGCGCTTGACGTAGCCGGCGTGGCTCACCGTGATGGCCATCTCCTCTTCCTTGATCAAGTCTTCGAGTTGAATTTCCTCGACGCGGTCCACGATTTGCGTGCGGCGGTCGTCGCCATAGGATTTTTCGATCTCCTTGAGCTCGGCGACAATGACGCCGCGGAGCTTTTTGTCGCTGGCGAGGATTTCCTTCAGCTCGGCGATGCGGATCTGGATTTCCTTCAGTTCCTCGATGATTTTCTCCCGCTCCATCTGCGTGAGGCGGTGCAATTGCAGATCGAGGATGGCCTGAGCCTGGCGGTCGGTGAATTTCCACCGCTCGATCATTCCTTCCTTGGCTTCCTTGGGCGATTTCGAGCGGCGGATTAATTTGATCAGCTCGTCGAGGACTTCCAGGGCCTTCTTGAAGCCGAGCAGGATGTGCTCGCGCTCTTCGGCTTTGCGCAGGTCATATTGCGTACGGCGACGGACGACGTCGACGCGATGCTCGATAAAGAGCTTGATCAGTTCAATGAGGCCGAGCTCGCGCGGCTGGCCGCCGACAATGGAGAGCAGGATCATGCCAAAGGATTCCTGCATTTGCGTGTGCTTGAAAAGGTGGTTCAGGATGAGTTGCGGCTCTTCGTCGCGCTTGATTTCGATGACGATGCGCATGCCGTCGCGGTCAGATTCATCGCGGATGTCGCCGATTCCCTGGATTTTTTTGTTCTGCACCAGCTCGGCAATGTGCTCGATCAGGCGGGCCTTATTGACCTGATACGGCAGCTCGGTAATGACGATATTTTCGCGTTCCTTGCCGGCTTGTTCGATGGCGGCCTTGGCGCGAACCTGGAACGTGCCGCGGCCCGTTTTGTACGCCTGCTCGATGCCCTCGCGGCCATAGATGTATCCGCCGGTGGGGAAATCCGGGCCCGGGACAACTTTGATGATCTTTTTCAGATTCGTATCGGGGTCCTCGATGAGCATCACCGTCGCTTCGATAATTTCCTTCAAATTGTGCGGCGGGATGTTCGTAGCCATGCCGACGGCGATTCCAGTCGAACCATTGACGAGCAGGTTGGGGATGCGGGTGGGGAGGACGACAGGCTCCTGTGTGCTTTCGTCGAAATTGGGGAGAAAGTTGACGGTTTCCTTCTCGATGTCGGCGAGCATTTCCTCGGCGATTTTCGAGAGGCGTGCTTCGGTGTAACGCATGGCCGCGGGAGGATCACCATCCACCGAGCCGAAGTTGCCCTGGCCGTCCACCAGGGGATAGCGCATGTTGAAATCCTGCGCGAGGCGGACCAGCGCGTCGTAAACAGGCGCGTCGCCGTGGGGATGGAATTTGCCAAGAACTTCGCCGACGATCTTGGCGCACTTGCGATAGGCCTTATTGGACGTTAGACCCAACTCATACATTCCATAGAGGATACGGCGATGGACTGGCTTGAGGCCGTCGCGGGCGTCCGGGAGGGCGCGGCCTATGATTACGCTCATGGCGTAATCGAGGTACGACTTCTTCATCTCCGATTCGATATCGACCGGAGTCAGGATCTGGTGGGACGGTTCATCGGCCATTAATTGTCATTCCTTTGATTGGCTAGAAAATATTTCGCGATTTTGTGTCGATTAGAAATGGGTCCGATCCTTTGTTTTCTATAATTTACGCCGGTTTCTAATTCCAGGTTGTGTCGATTAGAAAATGTCCGGAAAGAGGAGGTTTGGTGACGATAATTCGTCACTGGCGGTGAAACGTAGTGTCCTTTGGCATTGACGTTTCGTAATGTGATTGCGTCATTCATCAGTACTATTATACCGCGCGAGACAAGGCCAAGGTGATATAGAATCGGCACCTCAAACTTCCTTTTTCGCAATCCATTCCAGGACGTAGGCTTTCACGGTCTCGAAAGCAGAAGCGGCATTCGAGAAGCGTTGCGCGCCGAAATGGGCTTCGAGCCTCAAGAGCAGGTCGGCGCATTCGGCTTCGCTCAAACACTCAAACGCGACGCCCTTCTTGTTATCTGGCGCGCTGGTCGGAATGGCGCGAAAACCTGAACACCTCAGGCCTCTGATCCCGGGTAATGCTTGCCAGCTCAGTTGGTAAATCACTCGCCTATATATCCAGAACCGTGACTCTGAGAGGGATGCCCTTCTCCTGCATATGCCCGACACGCAGAATAATTCTTCCCAAGGCGTCAGCTACTAAATGTCGAGATTCACTACTTCCAAGGCGTTGTCCTGGATAAACTTGCGGCGCTCCTCGACGTTTTCGCCCATGAGCGTCGAGAAAATGTCCTCAGCGGCAACCGCATCCTCCAAGCGAACCTTTAGAAGCGTGCGCGTCTCGGCGTTCATCGTCGTTTCCCAGAGCTGCTCGGGATTCATTTCGCCAAGGCCCTTGAAGCGCGTGATGGTGAATTCTTTCTTCGCGTCTTCGAGGACGTAGCCGAGGACGCCGAGAGCGTTTTCCTTGGTCACTTTGTCGCCGTTGTGGGTAATGGTAAAGGGCGGCTTGTCGTGTTCGCGAATCGCCTGACGCAAAGCCCGCAGACGCTTGTACTCGGGCGTGGCGGCGAGGGCCCAGTTGATGCGGCGTTCGCCTTGGCGAGCAGGCTCGCCTATGCGAGCAAGCTCGGCGCCGCCGTTGGTGAGAACAATCTCGTGGAGGCTGTGCTCTTCGTCGAAGGCGAGCTTGGCCTCGAGCTTGAGCTTTGCTTTTTCGATTTCCTTGGCGAGCTCCTGCAATTTTTTCTTGTCGCCGAAGTCGGTTTTCTTTTCGAGTTCGCTTTCAGCGAGAAGTTCGACAAGCTGCGGATCGCGCAAACGGCGGGTGAGCTTGGCGGCGACCTGCTCATACTCCTGCACATTAAGCAGGAATTGCGTGAGCGCGCCGCCATCGAGCTGTTTGCCGCCTTTCGCGGTGACGACGTGCTCTTCGGTGGCGCGCTTCATCAGCTCGCGCGAAAATTCGCGCTCGTCGCGGATGTAGCGGTCAATCTTGCCGCGCTTGACGCGAAAGAGAGGTGGCTGGGCGATGTAGATGTGGTCTTTTTCTATGAGCTCGCGCATGTGGCGGAAGAAGAAAGTGAGCAGGAGCGTGCGAATGTGGCTGCCGTCCACATCGGCATCGGTCATGAGGATGACTTTGTGGTAGCGGAGCTTCGCGGCGTCGAAATCGTCCTTGCCAATGCCGGTGCCGAGGGCCGTGATGATGGCGCGGATTTCTTCGTGGCCGAGCATTTTGTCGTAACGCGCCTTTTCGACATTGAGGATTTTACCTTTGAGAGGCAGGATCGCCTGATATTTCCGGTCGCGGCCCTGCTTGGCCGAGCCGCCGGCGGATTCGCCTTCGACAACGAATAACTCGCAGCGAGCGGGATCGCGCTCCTGGCAGTCAGCGAGCTTCCCCGGGAGGCCGGAAGAATCAAGCGCGGATTTGCGGCGCGTGAGTTCGCGGGCCTTACGCGCGGCTTCGCGGGCGCGCGCGGCGTCAATGCACTTGCCGATAATTTTCCGCGCGATGGAGGAATGCTTGTCGAAATACTCGCCGAGCTTTTCGTTGATGAGCGATTCGACCGAACCTTTGATGTCGCTATTCAGCTTGCCCTTGGTCTGGCCTTCGAACTGCGGCTGAGGCAGTTTGACGCTGACGACGCCAACCAAGCCCTCGCGGACGTCGTCGCCCGTGATGGAGATTTCGTCCTTCTGCTCCTTGAGCATGCCGAAAGAACTGGCGTAGTAGTTGATCGTGCGCGTGAGTGCGGAGCGAAAGCCGGAAAGATGCGTGCCGCCATCCACAGTGTTGATCGTGTTGGCGAAGGAGAAAACGTTTTCGGCGTAGCTGTCGTTATATTGCACCGCAATCTCCATCTCGACCGTGTCGCGCTTGCCTTCCATGTAGATGGGAGAATCGTGGAGGGTTTGCTTGCCGCGATTCAGATGCTTGACGAATTCGGCGATGCCTCCGGTGAAACGAAATTCGGTTTTCTTATTATTGCGTTCGTCCTCGAGGGTGATTTTCAAGCCCTTGTTCAGAAAAGCGAGCTCGCGAAGGCGCTGAGAAAGCGTGTCGAAACTGTAATTCGTGGTTGTGAAAATGGCTGGATCGGGATGAAAGGTGACTTTCGTGCCGGTCTTTTTCGTTTTGCCCGTGGCTTTGAGTTTCGAGGTGGGCTGGCCTTTTTCGTAACTCTGCTCCCAGACTTGGCCGTCGCGCCAGATTTCGAGATCAAGCCAGTCGGCGAGAGCGTTGACGACGGAGACGCCGACGCCGTGGAGGCCACCAGAAACTTTGTAAGACTCGCTGTCGAATTTTCCGCCGGCGTGGAGGACGGTCATGACCACTTCGGCGGCGGGCTTTTTCTCGGTGGCGTGCATGTCCACGGGAATGCCGCGGCCGTTGTCGGTAACGGTGACGGAATTGTCGTCGTGGACGACGACGTTGATTTCGTCGCAGTAGCCCGCGAGGGCTTCATCCACAGAATTGTCCACAACTTCCCAGACGAGATGATGCAGGCCGAGCTCGCCCGTTGAACCGATGTACATCGCGGGGCGCTTGCGGACCGCTTCGATGCCGCCGAGGACTTTGATGGAAGTCGCGTCGTACTTATGGCCGGGGCCTTTTGCGGCCGCGTTTTCTTTTTCACCCATGAATGGCGTGCTCCTAGAAAATCGCCGGGCGTCCGGCGCAGTTACAGCGCTGCATTTTCGGGAAGGCGGTCGCGCAAGAAGAGCTCGACACTTGCCCGCCACGGCGGGCTTGCCTTGCCCATTGGCCACAGCCGTTCGCAAAATCGAGCTGGGCTCGAAGGGTTGCTCGTCTTCATCCCGTCCCTGTCCCGACGAGTCGGGATAGGACGTGGCGAAGATTTCGTGGCCCGATGAGGGCCACATTCAGCCGGAGTGCCCCTCGCGTTCTGGCGCGAACGCGAAAATCACAGGCGAAACTCAGCTGAACGAAGTGCCGGCCAGGAGGTGAACCGGTACCAAATTTACATCGAAATTTTACCGGAATTCGAGCTTGTTCACAAGGCAAATCTCGGCAGGGGGATAGATTCTATGTCCATTTATTTCAAATGATTACAGGGCTTTTGTTGGCGCACTTTTGAGGGATTCTGCGTTTGTGAGATTTCGAACATTCGACTGTGATTCTCGCAGCAATTCATGGGTCCGAAGAAGGGATTCGTGTCACTGAACAGCGCCGCAACGAGCGACGACCTGAGCCTGGAGCGCATCATCCAGGAGAATTCCGCGGCGATCCCCGGCGGCGCAAATCTGTACAGCTGTAACCTGGAGCGCACCGCGAAAATCCGCGCCGGCGAGCTTCGCGCCAGTGAAATCCGTGCCACTGAGAATCGCGCCGGTGAGACTTGCGCCAGTGAAGTCGGCATTACGAAAATCAGCGTCATCGAGAAACGCGCCGCCAAGCAGAGCATTTTCCAGGCGCGCGCCACCCAGTTTTGCCGAGCCTATGTATGCGCCGCGCAAGTCCGCGCGCGACATCTCCGCGCCGTCGAGATGCGCGCCGCGGAGGTCGGCTTTTTGCATGCTCGCTCGCGCCAAACGCGACTGACCGAGTTGCGCTCCATACAAATTCGCGCCATCCATATGAGCATCCACCAACACAGCGTCGGTGAGCAGCGCCGAGGTCAAGTCTGCCCCAGTGAGGTCGGCGCGGGACATTTTTGCGCCGTCGAGCTGCGCCAGAGTCAAATTCGTGTGCGACATCTGGGCGCGATCGAGAAGCGCGCCTTCGAGGTTGGCTTCGCGAAGATTGGCGCCGCGGAGGTCGGCCTCGGAGAGAGTTGCCCCCTGTAAATCGGCTCCGCGCATTCGAGCATTCGCCAGGAACACGCCATAAGCCTGGGCGTAACGCAGGCTGGCGTCCTCGAGGCGCGCGCCTTGCACTTTCTTCACATCGTCGGCGCTTGCCAAACCGCCGGGCGGCGGTGTCGAGAGCGAGGCCTGGCTGATGTTGGCGAAGGGGTCATAGCCAATCAACCAAAATGCATTGGCGGCCCAGCTCCGATAGTCCCTGCTTGACCAGCCCTGTCCTCGGCTCGAATTGTGAGGAAGGCCGCGAATCGCGCCAAGAGAGAGGAGCAACAAGGCAAGGCCACTGACGATGGTCATCGCCGTGGGGCTGGCGTTTCGCACGCTGCGAAGGAACCTGAGTAAAATGTTCGGCCTTTTCTGGGCCCTGCTTGGGAGGCCGTTCGCGCGCGTCTGCAAGGCCCTCGCGATCATGGCAACTACCATCAGGAGCGTAATCTGGAGCAGCGTGCCGCGGAAGTCCTGCACGGTGAGGTAGCGCGCCCAGAAGAGGAGCATGGTCGCAGGAATCAGCCAGTACGCAAGCGCGGTTGACAGCAGGCTTTCGAGAATAAATGCTGGGGAACGCTTGAACGTAAGCCAGTTCAATTGCGAACGGGCCAACGCCATCACGAATCGCGGCATATTGTCCTCCAGCCGTTTGCCGTCGGGGAAAACGGCAGGGACTTCCGCGAGGACGTCCCACACGCGCTGAAGGGCCATGTGAACCCCGATGTAGAGGCCGAGGAGGAAAATCGGCCCGACCAAATAGAAGGCGCCGAGAGGCATCAGATACCCGGCACGAGGAATGGCAAGAATGGGCGCATTGCTGAGCAGTTGCGCGTCAGTCGTCCGAAGGAGGATGACCCACGCAATAGCGCAAGCGAGCGCGACCGCGGCGAGGAGTTTGCGGACATTTCGCGACACGCTCGCGACTTGCACCAGCTCGTCGCCGAGAGAAACCGTGTCCGGCATCATCGCGCCAAGAAGATTGGCGCCAGCAAGCTGAGGGGCAAGCAAGCCAGTGGAGGTCTCGAGCCTCGCTCCGGCAAGACTCGTTTCGCGGAAATTGGCTCCTACGAGGGTGGCTTCGCGCAGGTCCGCTTCCACCAGGCAGGCGCCGCGAAAATTGGCCATCAAAAGGTCGGCGCCCTGGAAATTGGCGCGAAAAAGGTTTGCGCCGGCGAGTTCCGCGCCGATCATGTCCGCGCTCTCGAAGTTCGCGCCAGAGAGATCCGCGCGCTTCCCGGCGCGTCCGTCGGAATCGATCCAGCGGCGGTGCTGTTCGAGGACGTCTTCAAATTCCAAATTGCCGAATTTCCGGCAAAGGAAATTGAGCGGGGCACCTGCGGCGTTGACTTCTATTTCTGCAGCGCTTCGGGAATCGAGCGGCACCGTGTCCGACGAACGGCTGACTTCTGATTCCGCGGTATCGTCTTCGCTCACCGCAGATGCTACCGCGTCATGCTCCAAAGGGTTTTCCGGAGCGTCGGCGGACAGTTTTTCCGCGCCCTCGGTTGAATTTCGAAATCGAAAAAGAGATTTCATATTTGCCTGGTAACCGCTATGGCGAGGGGAGTCAGCGTGGGCGGGTGTGCGAGGCCGAGCAGAGACGTCCCCGATGCCACAATCAGACTACTGGCAATCGGGCACTGAATTCTGGAGAAAAGGTGACAGGTGTCGCGAACCAATCTCCTGTCCGTAGGGTCAGGGGAATTCGATGCTCGGTGGCGCCGCTCAGCCCATAGCGTTTGGAATAGAAGCCATGAAACTGCGCCCCGCCCTCGCACGTCCCACTGCTTGCTTCCATAGCAAACTCTGATTCGGCGGTTGCACCGCCGAAATTTCATTCCTTGTGGAGGGATGCCTTCATGAAAAATTTCGCGACGTATCTCGTGGTCACACTTCTAACCATAACCACGGCTGCTCTGACCGCATCGGCCCAGCGGCCTCGCCCAGGACAAGAACCGCCTCCGGGCATGCGCCCAACGATGGAGCAGCAGCCGGACGCCAGAAATGCGCAGATGCCCCCGCATGAATTGCCGCCGCCGGTGGAGAAGAGTTCCGTGACGCATCACAGTGCGAAAATCGGCGGAGAGGAGATCAATTACACGGCGACGACGGCAACGTATGTCATCAAAGCCGATGACGGCACGCCGAAAGCGACTTTCTTTTTTGTGGCGTACACGAAAGACGGCGTCTCCGACATTTCGACGCGGCCCATTTCGTTCGTCTATAACGGCGGGCCAGGCTCGGCTTCGCTATTCACGCACATGGGCATGGGCCCTGAGCGCGTCGTGTTGACCGCCGATGGCCACGGAATGCCGGCGCCGTATCGAATCACCGACAATGAGGATTCTTTCCTCGATGCGACGGATCTGGTCTTTGTAGACGCGGTTTCAACCGGCTACAGCCGCCCCGCGCCCGGACAGAACCCTTCGCAATTCTATGGCGTCGTGCAGGACGCCGAGATTTTTTCCGACTTCATCTACCAGTACATCACGCGGAACAGCCGCTGGGACTCGCCGAAGTTCCTGATTGGCGAAAGCTACGGCACAACGCGCTCGGCGGAGCTTGCGAGTGTGCTCGAGCATCGCCACTCGATGTACTTGAACGGCATTGTGCTGGTCTCAACCGTGGCGTTTGCGCAGTGGGGCGCCGATGACCGTTCGGAATTCTTCCTGCCGACGTATGTGACGTCGGCGTGGTACCACCACTTGCTCGCTCCAGACCTGCAGAGTGAGAGTATCGAGCAAGTGGCGCAGCAGGCGCGCGATTTTGCGCACGGGGAGTATGCAGAAGCGCTCCAAAAGGGCGACGAAATCGCGCCCGCGGAGTACCAGAAAGTCGTGAAGGACATGGCGCGACTCACGGCGCTTTCGCCAACGTATATCGAGGAGAACAATCTGCGCGTGAGCCCCTTCCGCTGGTTCAAGGAACTCGAGCGCAGCCAGCGCCGGACGGTCGGGCGGCTCGATTCGCGCTTTGAAGGCATGGACCGGGACGCCGCCGGCGAACGCGATGAGTACGATCCGAGCGAGGCTTCATACCTCGGGGCGTTCGTGGGGACCTTCCAGGACTACGTTCGCCGCGATTTGAAGTGGGACAGCGACCAATATTACACAGTATCGGCCAACGTGAGGCCGTGGGACAGGACGGCGGGCGATGAAGTCGCTGAAGCGCTGCGTTCGGCAATGACCGAAGAGTCTTCGCTGAAGGTCTTGGTCGTCTGCGGCTATTACGACCTGGCGACTCCGTTCAACGGCATCGAGGAAACGGTGTCGCACATGCAACTCGAGGCGCCGATTCGGAAGAACATCAGCTTCACGTACTACGAATCCGGCCACATGGTCTACATTGACGAGAAGGCGCACCACAAATTACACAAGGACGTGGACGCATTCATCAATTCGAGCTACACCCGCTGAAGGATTGCGCGGCGTAATCGGGTGAATTGCAAAGTAGGATGATTTCGCTTGTTGCGCCGCGCAGTTTTGCCTTGTGGAAAAACTGTGAATGAACTGTGAACCCTGTGCATCTTCTTCGCTCAATTTTCTCTTGCTACCGGGACTTCTTTTGGGCAGAATCCGCGCTCGCACATTAGGCCGGTGATCGAGGTTCACTTTCCAATAGAGCAGAGAAGGAAGGCCGGGGCGGCCATCTTCCGCGAGGCTGAATAAGAGGCAACTAATCAAGACCCCTCCTCATAGGAGGGAATTTCCACAATATTTCCACATCGGTGGAAATCGCAGGGGTGTTTCGTCTCCATGAATGCCTGGGAAAAGATCCTGCAGCATATGGAACGGAGGGTAAACGCCCACAGCTTTTCGACGTGGTTCAGGCCGACGCGCCTGGAAGCGGCGGAAACTGGCCGATTGCTCATCCGTGTTCCTACTCCGCTGTTTCGCAAGCGCTTGACACAGACTTACGGCGATCTGTTGCAAGCGGTGCTGGTGGAAGTGGCCATGCCGGAAACGCAGATTGATTTTGTCTGCACCGAGGCTGACCGGAGCGGCGCAGGAGAACCGCCGCCCGCGCAAGCCAGGCTCGATTTCGATTCTGTAAATCACCAACTGAATCCCCGCTACACATTCGAAACATTCGTCGTCGGCAGCAGCAACCAGTTCGCGCACGCCGCAGCACGGGCGGTAGCGGAGCAGCCGTCGAAATCCTATAACCCGCTGTTCCTCTATGGCGGAGTCGGCCTGGGAAAAACGCACTTGATGCAGGCCATCGGCCATGCAATCAAGCAACGGAATCCGGCGACGCGGCTGACATACGTGAGCGCGGAGAAATTCACGAACGAAGTGATCGCTTCGGTGCGGTTTGACCGGATGAGTTCCTTCCGGGACCGCTTCCGCACCATGGACGTGCTACTGGTTGACGACATCCAGTTCATCGCCGCGAAGGAACGCACGCAGGAAGAATTCTTCCACACCTTCAATGCCCTCTACGACCAGCAGAAACAAATCGTGATTTCGTCGGATTGCCCGCCGAAGGAGATATCCAGCATCGAGGAGCGGCTGCGCTCGCGTTTCGAATGGGGCTTGATTGCCGATATCCAGTTGCCGGACTTGGAGACGAAAATCGCCATTCTGCAAAAAAAGGCGGAGAGCGAACGGGCGAGGCTCGATGACGACGTTGCGGAGTACATCGCGCGTTCGATCAAGTCGAATGTCCGTGAACTGGAAGGGGCGCTGATCCGGCTCCTGGCCTTTACTTCGCTTACCGACGCGGAATTGAACATCTCCACGGCGCAGCAGGTGCTCAAGGACATCATCGAGACGCAGGAGAAGAAAGTCTCCATCGAGCAGATCCAGCGGCGCGTCGGCGAGCATTTCGGGAAGCGGGGACAGGACCTGAAAGTGCGAAGTAATTCACGCGAAATCGCGTTTCCGCGTCAGGTGGCGATGTACATCGTGAAGCAGCTTACGGCGGCATCATTGCCGGAAATAGGCCGGCAGTTCGGGGGCAAGCATCACACCACGGTGCTGCATTCGATCAATAAAATTGAGAACTTGCGGCGCAGTGACAAAGAATTGAACAAGACGATCAATAGGCTACTCGATTCTTTTGGTTAGAGTTGGTGGCGTTTCTCTGTTGCCGGCAAGCCGCGAGTTGTGAATTTCCTGTGAACACATCGGCGATACTCGGCGGCATCGCTCACGCACACCAGATTTTCCACCGACATGATGCGGGATTCACAGGACACAATGCCGGTCAAGTCCACTTATACGAGGGGTATCAGCCGATTTCCGCAGAATCCACAGCTCCGGCGGCTGCTACTGTATTTCACTTGTTTATTCAAGAAGAGAAAAGAAGTACAGTACAACCCAGCAAAACCCAGGTGTGAGGAAAACGCACGATGGAATTCAGCGTAAAGAAATTTGACCTTCTTGAAGAGCTCAACATGACCCAGGGCGTGATTGAGCGGAAGACAACTATTCCCATCCTTTCACATTTACTTTTCGAGGCTAAGGGCAACCGGCTTTCCATCACCGCAACAGATCTCGAATTGAGCATTCGCACGTCGTGCGAAGCCAAAGTGAAAAAAGAGGGATCTGGAACCATCCCCGCGAAGAAACTCCTCGATCTCGTCCGCCTGCTTCACGATGAGGAGATTCGCTTCAAACTACTCGAGAATCACTGGGTGCAGATCGTATGCGACCGCAAGGCCTACAAGATGGTTGGCATGTCGCGCGACAACTTTCCGGCTCTACCCGCGTTCCCGCACACGCTGGTGAAAATCCCCGCGAAACTGCTTTCCGAGTTGATTTCCAAGACAATTTTTGCGATTTCACAGGAGGAGTCGCGTTACACATTGAACGGCGCGCTTCTTGTGCTTGCACCTGCAGCAGTAACCATGGTTGCCACGGACGGCCACCGGCTCTCCATGGTCGAGATGGCGCACAAATTCACGGGCCTTCCGGCTGACGTTCGCGTCCTCGTACCCAAGAAGTCCATGACGGAAGTCCAGCGGCTCTGCGGGCAAGAAAGTGATGGAAAGGAAGTGGAATTCGCGCAGGACGAAAATCATCTATTTTTCCAGTTTGGCCGCCGCCTGCTTACCTCGCGGAAGCTTACAGGGACGTTCCCGCCGTACGAAGCGGTTCTGCCACGCGACACGAGCAAGTCCATCGTTCTCGAACGCAACGAGTTGCAGGACGCGCTCCGTCGCGTCTCACAGCTTGCCGATCAGCGCTCCCACGCCGTGAAGTTCATGTTGGCGAAGGAAGGCGTCGAGATATCCGCCTCCAGCCCCGAATATGGCGAGGCGAAGGAAGCAATCGAAAAGGAATTCAAGGGCGAGCCCATTTCCATCGGCTTCAACGCGCAATATCTGCTCGATTTCCTCGGCGCGGCCGCCGAAGGGCCTATTTCCGTCGAGCTGAAGGACGAACAATCTGCGGGACTCATGCGTCCGCTCGCGGATGAATCCTGCCAGTACCGCTACGTCGTCATGCCCATGCGCATTTGAGCCGCGCTAGACGAGTGGAAAGATATCCCCGCCTAGGGATTGGTATACCCGCAAAACTGTTCAATTTTCCCAAGCTTTCTGTTCGATCGCCTGCCTTATAAGGAATGAAACGCTAGTTTGACTTAGAAGCGGGCTTCGCTGCTTCATCCGGGCGGGCGAACTCGAAGATGCCGTGCGGATCGTCGGCAAGAAGCAGTCGGTTCGGCTCGACGAGGATGGCCGTGGGAGTGAGATTCTCGCCGCTAGGCAGGAGCGTTCGGTAGCGGCCGACCCGGTCACCGGTCTTGTCGAATTTCATCAAGTCGTCGCCAAGCGCTACCCAAACTTCCTCCGTCGTGGGATCCACGCCGACAGCACTGATGACCTTTTGAAGATCAGGCGCGACACCCTGCTGATCCATGCGCCAGATGCTGCGGCGCAGCGCTTGCGCGGACGGATAAACGTCGAGCGTGGTGAGCGAAATCTCGTACGAGGAGTAGCCGAAACGATCGTATTTGCGAACCGTAGGCTCGGGAAGATAGGTGAAAGCGTAATACAGGTGGCTCGTGGGGTCATCGGCGAGGCGGCCGACATTGAGGAGGCGATTGAGGTCAGTGTGCTCGGCAAGGTCGGAGAGATCGCCGAATTCGCGAAGGTCCTTGCCCGACATATCGTAGATCGTGACCAGCTCGTGAGACTTGAGGCTCGCCACGGCAATCTCTCCAGCAGGCAGAGCGACGACGGATGTAGGGGCAACAACGGGAATGGAGAGCACGAGTTTCCCGGCCGGGTCGAAAACTTTCACGGCATTGGCGCCCCTGTCGGCGACGTAAACGCGCGCCGAGGCGTCCACATCGAGATCTTCGCCGTACGCAATGGCAGCGTGGCTCTTGGTGTCACTCGGAATCTGAGAGAGGCTCTTCCCATCCGGGCCAAAGACCTGCACCGCTGGAGATGGCGCGGTGAGGACGTAATAGCGCCCGGCCGCGTCGCGCTTGAGCGCCTTGATGCCGGGCCCGATTTCAGGGAAGAGGCGGGCGCGCGCAGTGATCTCGCGCTCCATCTGCTCTTGGGGAATCTGCACCTGCGCAGCAGCGACATGATAAAAAACGACAGCCCCGCCCCAAAGGAGCAAGTTTGTGACAATAGAACGGGTAACAAAACGGGAGCTGGGTCTCATAGCCACAAAATTATACACGCCGCCTCAGGCATGATGAGATGCGCGAAACGGCGAAAGCGGTTTATCGCAAGGCAGTCTTCTTCAAATGTCGCCAGCAGCCTAAGGAATCCAGAATCCCGGGTCTCCCGCGGCGAATGCTGTTGGAACATGACTTTGCTGCGGGCCGATGAAGTAGAGTTCGCTATCCCAGGACAGGTACGCGTTGCGCGCCGCCTCCTGCATGCGCGCTTCGACGGCGGGGCCTTCGGCAACACTGAGCGATTTGCTCCGCGCGATGTAGTCGTCCATCTCCTGCATCGACCGCATCGGCATGAAGAAGACGAAAGTCGTGGAAGGAGCGCCGGCATTCACCTGGTAGAGAACCCAGGGCGCATCGGCATTCACTTTTTCGTAGGCGGCAGCCAGACTCTTCATGGCATCCGCGAATTCAGCCTCGTATCCCTGGCGGACGATGACCGTGGCGACGCGGAGGATGCGCGCTTTCGAAAAATCGATTGTGGCTGCGCGGTAACCGACATCGTCGCGACGAACGGCAAAGGCATTGGTGACGTGGCTCGTGTTTGCAAGAAGGTCCTCTTGCATGTTCACGAGGTCCGGATGCGCGTCCATCGTGTTGTTCAGCGATTCCACGGTCGTGTCCATATCAGCGAAAGAGTCGAAAAAGTTGAGAGACATCGAGCGCGTGTCTCCGGTCACCGACGAAGACTCAATCCAATATACGGGAACGTTGGCGCGATTATAGAATTTGGCAATCTTTGCCAGCAACGCCGCGTAAGCGCCTTCCTTCCCTGGAACCAAGCTCTCGTAAACGATGTTGATGATCTTCGGCGGCGTTCCGGCTGGCTGCGCGGACGGGGCCGTTTGCTGCGCAGCCTGCCGGGCATCGAGCCGGAAGGCGAACACACTGGTAGCCAAGAGAGCTGTGCCGGCGCAGAAGAGAATCATTCTCTTCATCGGTGATCGCTCCTTTTCGCGTCAATCGGCGCGAAAGACCTGATGCTCGATGGAACGCGCGCGGCCCGTGGATTCGTCCACGTCAATCAGAGCGGTGTGCATCTGGACGTCGCCCTCAGCGACCTCGAAGCGCGCGGGCAATCCGTTCAGAAAACGCTCGATGATGCCTTGCTTGTCCATGCCGATGATGGAATCGTGCGGGCCGGTCATGCCCACATCCGTGATGTACGCCGTGCCGCCGGGCAGGACGTGCGCATCAGCCGTAGCGACGTGCGTGTGCGTGCCGACCACGGCGGAGACTTTGCCATCGAGGAACCAGCCCATGGCTTGCTTCTCGGAGGTTGTTTCCGCGTGAATATCCACGAGAATGACCTTCACTCCGGCTGGGATGCGCGCGAGCTCTCGTTCGGCGGTGCGGAAGGGACAATCAATCGGCGCCATGAACGTGCGCCCTTGGAGATTCAGCACGGCATACCCAACGCCATTCCGGGCTGTGCCCGTGTAGAGTCCGTTCCCCGGCGCGCCCGCGGGAAAATTCGCGGGGCGGACCAGACGCGATTCATGCGGGAAGAAATCGAAAATTTCCTTGCGGTCCCAGATGTGATTGCCGCCCGTGAGGACTTCGGCGCCCGCGGCAAAGAGTTCTTCGGCAAGACGCGGCGTGATGCCGAAGCCGGAAGCGGCGTTCTCGCAATTCGCTATGGCAAGATCGATTTTCTCTTGTGCGATGATGTCGGCGAGGCGGTCTTTCACGATTCCGCGCCCGGGCGAGCCTACGATGTCTCCGATGAAGAGGATTCGCATTTTGGAGGTTAGATGTTAGAGGCTCAAGGCGGGAAAAGGCCACATAAATTTGCCGCATCCTGTAATTCGGAATCCTTACACGTCCTCGACGCGGCAGAGTGGCCATCGCAGCGGCTCGCGCGTCGCAGGCTGTGTCCGTAAGGTATTGTCGCAAGATTAACTGACGCCGCGGTCTTAGCGTAGTGCTTTCAGGTATGCGACGATTTGCCAGCGCCGTTGCGGGGGCAAGCCGGACCAGGAGGGCATGCCCGAGGCCAGATTTCCATTGCGGAGGAGCCATTCGAGTTCACCGGGCGTGGCGTTCTGCACCACGGGAGAATGAAGATCCGCGGCGCGGCCAGTGCCGCGACCGTCCTCGCCGTGACATTGGGCGCAATGTTCGCGAAAGAGCTTCTCACCCGCGAGCACCGCTGCCGGCTGGCCTTCGAACGGATTTTGGCGCAGGCGAGCTTTGGCAGGTGCTTGCGCGAGGGCCGGTGACACCGTAGCCGAGGTGGCCCGAGACTGTGAACTTGCGGCAGAGATTCCGAGAAAGCCTGCGAGAGCAACAAGGGCGAGGATTTTGAAGCGCCCCACTAGAACAGCTTCCCCAAATGTCGGCCAAGTTGGGAAACTTCGTAAGAAACGCCCCAGCGGAGCAGAAACCGCTGGCTATTCGTGTTGAGTCCCCAGCCGGGAGAGAGGCGGAGAGTCATGCCGCTGGGCAGTTGCCAAGCCAGGATCGGCGCGGCGTAGTGTGATGTTCCTGCAAGAGTCAGGCTCGCAGTGGTTCCGAGACCACCGTAGAATTCGGCGCCCGCGAGGAAATTTTCGCGGCAGAAATTGCACGGGCGCGGCGTGGCCGCAAGGCGAAGCGGGCGGCTCAGTCCAAGAGCGTAACCGAACTCCCAGGGATCGCCGGCGAGATTCTTCTCATTGATGAAATTCTCGGATACGTTCCAGCCGCGAAAGTTGCTGGAAAGAATCAACTTCATTTCCATTTCGTGCTGGCGGTCGCGCCGTGCGATTGCGTTGGGAATCGCCGCGTCGCCGGCAGAATCGTGATTGACGACTTCGAGAAGCGTCTTGTCCGCGCCGTTGATGTCCTCGAATTCGAAATAGAGCACCGGGTTGATCCAGTGGTCGCGCATCAGCGGGCGGAAGCGGTTCTCCCAGCGGATGCCCGTGAAGATCGTACTGTCATGGAATGTGGACTGGCCGTCCAAGTAGAATTCGGTCGTCCACCAGCCCTTCACTCCGTATTCGAACTCGGTCGAACTAGCCAGGAAGCTGTTTCCGCCGCGCTGGAACCCCAGAACGGGGCTGACAGCTATTTCCAGATTGCCTGGCTCTTCGAGCTGCTGCGAATACGTGACGAAATACGAAGTTTCCTGTGCTGCGGCAAGACCCGAATTGAGGGCACCGAAGCAGAAAAGCAAGACTAGAGCAGAACCGAATCGCGGAACCAATTTCCCTTCCCACTCCAATGAGCCACAGAATCACCCTATAAACAGTAGGAATTATAATTGGGAGGATGAGAGTGTCAAGAAGTAAATGATATTTTGTTTCAAATGACATCTAATCGATTGAAAACAGGAAGCTTATCATTGGCTTTGAATTGACTAGACCTGCAAGACGTCACCTTCGCGGGCGACGGCACGATAAATCACCGGATCAATGAACACCGCAAGGCAGAGGCGAGAAATCAGGCCAGCCACGATGACGATGGCGAAGGGTCGCTGCGTGTCTGAGCCAATGCCGTGCGAAAGCGCGGCAGGCAATAGGCCGAGGCAGGCAACCAAAGCGGTCATCATGATGGGACGCAGCCGGAGTAGCGCGGCTTCGCGCGTGGCTGTGCGAATGTCCTCTCCACTGAGCCGCAATTTGTTGATGAACGAATACAAGATGACTGCGGTTTCCACGGAGACGCCCATCAGCGCCAGCAAGCCGAGGACGGAGGAAACACTGAACGGCGTCCCGGTGACGCGAAGAGCGAGGAGCGCGCCGACAGGCTCCGTGATCAAAACACCGACGGCGATGCCGATCGGGAATTTGAAATTGCCGTAAAGCGCGAACAGGATGAAAAAGATGAGCAATATGGCGAGCGGGCCGATCAAATACATTTGCGCCTTCGCGGCCAGGAACTCGCTGTATTCTCCGCCCCAGCTCATACGATAGTCCGGCGGCAGCGTGACGGCCTTTGCCACCGCGGCTTGCCCTTCGCGGACCGCCCTCTCCAGGTCGCGCCCCTCGATGCTGTATTGCACGCCGATGTAGCGCGAATTGTTTTCGCGGTAGATGAAGGATGCGCCGGAGCTTTCCTCGATGTCGGCAAGCTGGCTCAGCGGAATGAGCTGGCCGGACGGAGTGCCGACGAGCAGATTTCCGATCTCACTGGGACTCGAACGGAACTGCGCCTCCATACGCACGACGAGATCGAATAGTTTTTCGCCTTGAATCACCTGCGTGGCGGCCTGTCCGCCGACGGCGGCCTGAATCACAGTTTCGACGTCCGCGACGTTGATGCCGTAGCGCGCGATTTTTTCGCGATCCACGTTGATCAGCAGACTGGGCTGGCCCAGCTCGCGCACGACGGTAAGCTCGGTGAAACCGGGCACTTGTTCCAGGACGCGCTTGATTTGCAGGGCTTTATCCTGAAGGACGTTGAGGTCAGCACCGTAGATTTTGACGGCCAGCGCGCTCTTGAGGCCGGTGAGGGCTTCGTCCACGGCGTCCTCGGCAGGCTGAGTGAAATTGAAAATCACGCCCGGAAACGCCGCGAGCTGCTTTTGCAGCGCCTCGGTAAGCTCCCGCTTGTTGCGGATGGAGGTCTGCCGCCAGGCTAGGTCATTGTAGGGTTTGAGGCCAACGTAGAATTCGTCATTGAAAAATCCCGTCGGGTCCGTTCCGTCGTCAGGGCGGCCGAGTTCCGAGCCCACCTGAGTGACCATCGGATAAGCCATCAGGATTTTCCGTACTTCAGGAGAAAACTTGCTCGCCTCTTCGAAAGAAATCGTATAGGGCATCGTGGCGCGGACCCACAAAGCGCCTTCGTCGAGATGGGGCATGAATTCCCCACCGATGTAAGGAATAAGAAGGAGCGACGCGCCGAAAATTACCAACGCGACGATGACCGTTGTTTTCGGGCGGTCAAGGCACCAGTCGAGGCGGCGAGCATAAAAGTTCTTAATGGCTTCGAATGGTTTGTTGGCGTGCTCGCGGATATTTTGGAACCAGTAGGAGCACAGAACCGGGACCAAAGTGAGCGTAAGAAGCAGCGCGCCCAGAAGCGCGAAAGCCATTGTATCGGCCATCGGCTGGAATAATTTGCCCGAGGGGCCGCTCAGCGCATAGATCGGGATATATCCCGCTATGATGACGGCGATGGAGTAGAAAACAGGACGGTCTACGTCCGCGGCAGCGGCGGCAATCACGTCGAAAAGCTTGTAGTCCTGTCCGGTGCGCAGGCCCAGTTCGCGGAAGATGTTTTCCACCATGACGAGCGTGCCGTCAATGATGATCCCGAAGTCTATGGCGCCGATGGAAAGCAGATTGGCGTCCACTCCTTTGGCGTGAAGGCAGATGAAAGAAAACAAGAGCGCGAGAGGAATCGTTAGCGCCACAATCACCGCTGCGCGAAAACTGACGAGGAAGAAAACCAGCACAAGCAGTACAAGCGCCATCCCGCGGAGGAGATTGCCTTCGACCGTGTCGATCGTGAGCTGCACCAAATCGCTGCGGTCATAGAAGGGATGGATTTTGATGTCGGACGGCAGCACCTGCTGATTGAGCTCGTTGGTCTTGCCCTCGACGTCCTTGAGCACGTTTTGAGTCTTTTCTCCCGTGCGCATCAGGATGACGCCTTCGACGGCGTCGTCGTTGTTCATGAAGCCGAATTCGCCTAGCCGCGGCGCGTGACCCATCGCCACTTGGCCAACGTCACGAATGCGCACCGGCACGCCGTTTTGCGAGCCGACGATGATGCTCCCGATGTCCTGCAAGTCGCGAATCAGGCCGATGCCGCGAACGTAGTAAAACTGGCCGCCCTGCGAATAGAAGCCGCCGCCGGCGTTGCCGTTGTTGTTGGCGAGCTGCTGGAGCACCTGCGGCACGGACAGGTGATAGCCGTAGAGTTTCGCCGGATCGAGCAGGACCTGATACTGCATCACCGTGCCGCCGAAGCCGGAATCATCGGCGACGCCAGGCACGGATTTGTAAGCCCGTTCGATCACCCAGTCCTCGTAAGTCTTCAGCTCTTGTGGGCTCCGATCAGGGCTCTCGATGACGTAGCGATAGACCAGATTACTGGGGCTCGAGAGCGGAGCGAGCGACGGCGTCACCCCGGCGGGCAGCGTGGCGTCGGCGATGCGTTCGAAAACGACCTGGCGCGCGAAATAGTTGTCGGTTCCTTCATCAAACGTCATGCGCACATCGGATAGGCCATAGAGCGAAATAGAACGCATCACCTGCATGTGCGGCACGCCGTTCATCTCGACTTCGAGCGGAATCGTGATCAACCGCTCGACTTCCTCCGCCGCGTGGCCGGGCCACTGCGTGATAAGTTCGGCCATCGGCGGTGAGAGATCGGGATACGCATCCACGGGCATACGCTGAAACGAAATTGACCCCGCGATGATGAGCGCGAGGACAAGTATCAGAACCAGGAACCGCTGGTGCAGGGCGAATTGGACGATGCGATGGATCATCTTTCGTTATTCCGTCGTTTACCGTTGCAAGGAATTCTGGAACTGCAGGAACAGGCTGCCGTCGGCCACGATTTTCTCGCCCACGGATAGCCCGCTCGTGATTTCGATTCTCCCGTCCTGCGTTTCGCCAATCTCCACCATGCGGCGGCCGAACTGGTTCGTGCCAGTCTGGACGTAAACGTATGGCTGGTTCTCGGCATTGCGGAGCACCGAGGCCACAGGAACCGTGGTGGCGTTCGGGACCGTGCCCGCCGTGACCATCGCCGAGACGTACATCTGATTCTTCAGTTTTTCGCCGGGGTTTTCGGTCACGATACGCGCCTGCAGCGTGCGCGTGTTCGGATCGAGCGCCGGCGAGATGTACGAAATCTTGCCGCGGAAGATGGTCGGGTAAGCGTCGGTTTGCACCGTGACCGCATCTCCCGCATGAACATAGGCCATTTGGTTCTGGTACACATTGACGAGCACCCACACGGTGCTCATATCGGATATCACGAAACACTGTGTGGTATTGCCCTGCAGCAACTGGCCCGGCGAGCAATCTCTCTCGACGACTTCCCCTCCGATGGGCGCACGTAGCGGAATATCGGCCGTAGCCGGCGCGTTGACGAGCGATTCGGGATCCGTGATTCCCAGGATCCGCAGAGCCTGGCCGGACGACGTCTCATCCGCCTGCGCCTGAATGCGATTCGTTTCCGCCTGGAGCAAATCCTGCTCGGAGATGGCGTGGTGCGCGAACAAATCCTGCGCCCGCGCGTAATTCTTGTCCGCAAGCGTGAAGCCAACGCGCGACTTCAGGTAGTTCGCGCGCAGCGTCGAATAATCCGGGCTGGAAATCTCAAGCAGTGGCTCACCAGCCTTCACGTGCTGGCCGGGATACGCGAGCACGCGGCTGACCGGCCCGCCGACTGCGGTGATCACCGGCGTCGTCTTGAAGCCGTTGTAGGAAACCTGTCCCGAAAGTCGCAGCGTTCGCTTGAGCGGCGCACCGGCGATCGTGACGATTTGAATATGCGACATTTGATCCTGCGGGACGGTGAAGAGGGTCGGTTCCGCGCCTGCATTGGCGGACGTATACGACGTCATCTTCTCGGCGGATTCGCGCCCGGCGGATGTGCAGCCGGCGGGCGCGAACGCTGCTGCTGCGGCGAGCAGGACAGCGGAGGCGACGGAATGTTTTATCTTCATGATCGTGTTCCTGTTCATGGCAGTGACCTCGTGCCGACAGCCTCCCGCAACTGCTCAAGCGCGAGCATGTAGGAAGCAAGCTGCTGGCGATAGGCCAGCTCCGTGTCGCGATAGCTGCGCTCCGCATCGAGGAAGTCGAGAAGGCTCGCCGCGCCGCGCTGGTAAGCGTACTGGCTGATATCCACCGATTGTTTGGCTTGGTCGAGATACCCGGACTCATAAATCTGCACCGTCTGTTCATTTGTTTTGACGGTCTCGAACGCCGTTCGCACGTCAGTCATCACCTGCTCCGACGCTTCCTGCTCTGCCTCTCGCGCTTGCGTGATGGCGGCGTTCGTCCGCGCGATTTCGCCCTGGTTGCGGTCAAAAAACGGAAGCGGAAAACTTACCAGCGTCGAGAGCGAGTTGAACCCTGAAACGTGCGTATAGGTGAGCGAGCCCGTGACGTCCACTTTGCCGTTCGACTTGGCCAGCGCGTACTGGCTCCGCGAAGCCGCGACGCTTTGCTGCGCGGCGCGCAAGTCGGGACGATCCTTGATCGCCATGGCCTGCAAGTCCTCCAGGTTGTACGGCAGCTTCTGATATTGCAGCTCGCCCTCAACATCGTAGTCCATGGGCACGGATTCGAATCCGAGGAGCTGCCGCAGCGCGGCCAGCGCCTGCTCTCTGGCGAGTTGCGCCGAGGTGACGTCGGTCTGGAATTGCAGAAGCTGGAGCTTGATCTTCAAGAGATCGCGCTCGCTCATCGCGCCAGCTTTATACTGCGCTTCGCTGATTTCCACCGTGTTTTGAAAGCCCTGCAAATCCTGCTTGGCGAAATCGAGCGCCGATTCCGCGAGCAGCGCGTTGGTGAACTGCGACGCGACGTTGAACGCCAGGCTGCGCTCGTTGTCGGCGACCGTGGATTTCGTCACTGCAGTCTGGTCCTGCGCCGCTTTCAGCCGGTGCTGGCGCTTCTTGCCGCGCTCGAACAGGTAGCTCAGTCCCGCATCGAACTCCGACAGCGTGTCGAGGTTGTCCGACGTGAGCTGGCTGGGGTTGAACAGCGGAATGAAAAGCCCGTCAGCGGTGAACGTGGGATTGGGCCGCAAGTTCGCGGTGATTTCCTGGTCCTGGCTCTGCACGATCGTCGAACGGGCAGCTTGGAGCGCGTGATTGTGCGCCAGCGCGAATTGAATCGCTTCATCGAGCGTGACGTGGACCGGCGTTTGCGCGGACTGGCCGGATGCCAGCGTCGCGGAACCCAAAAGCGCGGCCAAAAGGGCCGAATAAAGCAAAGAACGGTGTGACATGGTGTCCCTCGAAAAATATTGTGAGTTGGGGCGCCCGGCGCGCCCGAAAGGAACCCAGGTTAGACAGCCGGGGGAGCGCGCGTCGGTGCGCGAGAGGAAACCGGGCCACGGACGAACAGCGGATCGAGCAGCACAGGTCCCGGGCCGGCTTGAATGAGCGTTGGTGCGGTTTGAATTACAGCAGGTTGCTGGAACGACTGATGCCCGAGATGGCAAACCGGGCAGCTCGTTTCGGCGCTGGCCGTCGCATGATGGTGCCACACGCACCCCGTCGTCGCCGCCACCACGAGAAGCATGGCGACTACGGCGACAAATACGGCCAGCCGAGTTTTCCTGCCCTTGGACATATTCACAGCACGGCGCCGGACAACGGCTACGGCATGCCTTAATTGTAGGTCAGACGTGATTCGCAAGCAATTGGTTGCAGCACAAGGGAGCTTTTGAGTAACGCCAGCCGCGACCCTTAGAGAGAATGTGTTTCCGATGACGGCAAGGAGCTAATGCGAATTTTCGAGAGCCTTTTCAACCAGGTTCACGCATTTCTCGACGCGCTGGCGGAGCGGACCTTCGAGTTCGTGCTCGCGCTTGCGCAGCGTGAAAAGTTCGTCGGCAATGTTGAGCGCCGAAAGCACGGCGACGCGCATCGAGTCCACCTGGCGGGTGGCTTCCGCGACCGTTCTCATCTTTTCGTCCACGTAAGAGGCAAGTTCGCGAAGATAGGCTTCGTCGCCATCCGCTTGCACGTTGTAAGTTTGGTCGAAAACTTCAATTTTCACGGGCGCTTCTCCCGGGCGGGCTTTCGCCATTCTCCGGCAACGCCGCGAACAAGGCAAGAGGGGGAGCGAAAGTTGGCCGTTTGGCCCGCGGGGGGCAGGTGCTCAGCGATTCACAGGGATGAAGCCGAATTTCCGAAAGACGCCGCGGGCTTTCGCTCCCAGCAGAAATTTCACGAAGTCCTCCGCCGCGGAAGCGTTTTTCGAATCCTTGATGACGGCGACTGGATAAATCACAGGCGAGTGGGAATCCTCAGGCGCCGTCGCGACAATCGCGACGCGGTTCGAGGTCATCGCGTCGGTGCGATAGACAATGCCCGCGTCCGCGTTGCCCGTTTCCACGAACGTCAGTACCTGCCGCACATCCTGCGCTTCGACGAATTTCGGCTTCAGTTGGTCGTAGATTCCGAGGTGCGTCAGAGTTTCTTGAGCATATTTTCCTGCAGGCACGGCGTGAGGTTCGCCCACGGCAATGAGTTTCACTTCCGGCCGAGTCAGATCCTGAAAGCGGGTGATTCCAGTCTTGCCTTTGGGAACGATCAAGACCACCTCATTCTCGACGAGATTTTTTCGTGTGCCCGCGAGCAGCAGGTCTTCCGATTCGAGCGCGTCCATCTGCTTCGGCGCGGCAGAGATGAAAATATCCACGGGCGCGCCTTGTTCGATTTGGAGTTGCAACGAGCCCGACGCGCCCAGATTGAAATGGATGACCGTCCTCGGCCTTTCCGCGCGATAAAGCTGAGCGATTTCTTCGAGAACATCCTTGAGGCTGATGGCCGCGGAAACCGTGATTTCAGATGCCGGCGCTGCCAGTACGGGTTGACTGTACATGAGAGTTCCCGCGGCAATTGCAATGAGCATCCAGATCAGAAATTGACCGCAAAATCGGCGTGTCAAGCCAGTCCTCCTCAAATTCAAAATGGAAGGCGTACGGAAAAAATGCCGTTGTGGTTTGTGGTGTGGAAATGCGTCGCGGCGATCTGCACGCCGCCGCCAAACGTCAGGCCCAGCCTCTTCCAGAGCCGGATCCGCCCGATGACCAGCCCAGGCGTGACGAACATCTGCTTTTTCCCATCATTTTTTCCTTGCTGGAAGAAAGTGGAATTCAGTTCGACTTCGGGCCAGAGTTTCTTGAATATATGGTATTGAAAAGTATTGTTCCACGCGTAGTTGCGGCCAATCAGATTTGTGTCGGCGGTCGGGAGTCCCACGCCGAATGTTCCCTGCGCATCGAAATGCCCAAAGCCTTTCCCATAAGCGATTGTCGGAGTGACGATGGCGTCGAGCGCGCCGTTCGTATGAGACCCTGTTGGAAGGCTCGCGCCAATAAAAGCGGTCAGAATGTAATTGCCGTGCTCCTCATTTGCGGAAAGCAGGCGATACTTGACGTTGAAAGAGAAGTCTCCGAAACCATCCGGCACAGCCGGATTGTTGTGCTCCAAGTACGGCGGCAGATTGATGAGCACTTCGACGTGCTCGAACGGAATGAGCTCGAGTCCTTTGCCGCCATCGTAATTTTCCGTGGTGACGCCCGCATTGTTCGTCAGCCAATCGATGTCAAAACGGACTTCCTCTTCAAGCCGCGGCGTGACTGTCGCTAATGGCGTGATCCAGTGGGGCTGCTCGGCCTGCGTCTTCGAGACACGGCTGAACCAATTTGCAAAATAGCTGGAGTCGCTGTCTGAACTCGCAACCGCGGAGCTCTGGCCGCACGCTGATCGGGGAATTAGTAAGACACAAGCACTCAGCACTACAAAACAGCGCCGAGTTCTCATCCGGCCTCCCTGACACGTCCTGCGTGGAATCACTGAAGTCCGCCAAATGATGCGAACATATATATTTATACGAATAAAATCGTTATGTCAAATCTTTTAAAGTCAGATTTATCGGCAGAGGGCGTTACGGGCGGACGAGCATGACTTCAGTGGATTTGATGAGCGCTGCGGCCGTGTCGCCGATTTTCAAGCGCATTTCGCGGACGGCATCAGCGGTGATGATGGAGGTGATCTTCTGCCCGCCGATCGAGAGCGTGACCTGCGCAATCAAGCCGTCGATTTTCAAATCCGTGACGCGGCCGACAAGCTGGTTGCGCCCGCTAATGCGGCGGTAATTCTCGCGGCGCTCGGCGACGGGACGATGCTCGGACGAGCGGTAGAGGTATTTGTCCAGTTCCGATTCCGGGATGCGATGGTGGCCGCCGGCGGTCTTCACTGTGCGCAGTTTGCGATGGTAAATCCACTGTTTCAGAGTGGGATAGCTAATGCCGAGGATTTGTGCGGCCTCCTTCGGCTTCAGCAGCTTTGCAGGCTTGGTGCGCATAGGATCCGCCGTCCCTTCGACTCAGCTTGCGCGGAGCGTCGCGTCCAGCTTTTTCTCCAGCGCGGCGACAATTCGCGCGGAGAAATCCGCGAGCTGCGCTTCAGTAAACGTGGATTCAGCACTCTGAAACGTCACTCGCACCAGCAGAGAATATTTTCCCGCGGGAATCTGTCCGCCACGGAAAAGATCCGCAGCCTCGATTCGCCGTAGGTCAGCAATATTCAACGAACGAATCTCATCGGCCACCTGGGCAAACGTTACGCCATCGTCGAGAGTCAGAGAGAAATCTCGCTCGACAGCTGGAAATCGCGGGAGCCTCTGGTAGCGTAAACTTGCGCGGGCAGCAGCAATAGCCTCGAGGAGCGGTTCAAGGCGAAGCTCCGCGAGGAACACATCCTGGCGAAGCTTGAATCGCTGAGCGAGATTGCGCGAAAGCAGGCCGGCGACCCCAATTGTTTTTTCGTGGCCTGAGGGGAGCGAGATTTGCGCGCCTTGTCCGGGAGAGAGCCAAGCAGGACCGCCTTGCGTCCAATTCGAACCGCCTGCCAATGCAAAAATCTGATCGAGGTCGCCTTTGAGATCAGCAAATCCGAATTCGCGCGCTGATTCATGGATAGACTGCTGGCGCGCAAGGCCCGCGGCGCCAAGCGTGAGTACGAGTGATTCCACAGGCTTGCCGCCACTAATTCCATAGCTCTTGCCAATTTCGCAAAGTCGCAAATTCCGCTGGCCGTGATTCAAATTCCATTCGATCGCACCGACCATGTTTGTGACGCCCGACGTGCGCAGGATAGAAGCCTCTTCAGAAAGCGGATTGGCGATGGATGCAGGTTCAATGACATCGGCGCGAAACGCGGTGTCGCTCTCCGGATCGACGATTGGGATGGCGACAACCTCCTGATAGCCAAGAGCCATAAGACGGTGGCGCAACAAATCGTGGGCCTCCGCATGCGGCAGCCGAGTCGCGGGTTGCTTCGCGGGCGGCAGTCGCGGAGGGAATTTGTCGTAACCGTGGTGACGCGCGACTTCCTCGATTAGGTCGATTTCTCGCGTGACGTCGCCGCGCCACGACGGACGAGCGCACTCCCATGTCGCAACGAGAGAGCCTGCAACGCCGCGGTTGCCGTCGTTGCGAACTGGCGCGAAGCCGAGCGCAGAGAGAATTTCCTCGATGGCGCGATCGGGGACGTCGGCGCCCATGACGCGCAGCAATTCCTTGCGCGAGAATTCGAGCTTGAGAGGCGGCTCACGGCGGGGAAAAACGTCCACGACGCCAGCTAGCACCTCTCCGCCAGCGAGTTGTTGAATTAGTTCCGCCGCGCGGCGCGAAGCGAGGTCGGCAAGCTCCGGGTCCACGCCGCGCTCGAACCGCGTGGAGGCTTCGGTGCGCAGGTTAAGGGTTTTCGAAGTGTGCCGAATGGAAATCGGATCAAACCACGCTGATTCGATGAGCAAGTTCTTCGTGCTGAAGCTGATTTCGCTCTCCGCGCCGCCCATCACGCCGCCGATGGCGACGGGCGAGCGCACGTCGCAGATGAGGCACATGTCCTTCGTCAGCTTGCGTTCGACTCCGTCCAACGTGCACATGGATTCTCCCGGGCGCGCGCGACGAACGATGATGCGATGCTCGGCGAGGCGGTCGAAGTCAAAAGCGTGCAGCGGCTGGCCCAGCTCGAGCATGACGTAGTTGGAGATGTCCACGACGTTGTTGATGGACGTTTGCCCAAGGGCTTCGAGGCGCTGGCGCAGCCAGTCGGGTGACGGCTGAATTTTCACGCCGCGAATAATTCGCGCCGTGTAGCGACCGCAAAGATCCGGGCATTCAATCTCGACGTGAGTGACTTTCGATGCCGGTTCCACGGATTCCTTGAGTTTTGGTTGAACGGCCTTGAGAGGGAGGCGGCAAAGCGTCGCGATTTCCCGCGCTATGCCCACGTGACCGAGAAGGTCGGGGCGATTGATCGTGATTTCCGCGTCGAGGACTGGGCCTGCGGGCGTGTCTTCGATGGAGTCAATGGCGACACCGGCCATGGAGAGCCGCGAGCGCAGTTCAGGCGCAGGCAGGGCAACGTCCACGAATTCCTTCAGCCAGTTGTAGAGAACCCTCATTTCTCGCTACGCCGCTTTCTTGATCGCTACGCCGGAGATGTGCGGGCGGACGATCCGAATCGAGCCTTCAAATCGCTCGAGCCGGTCGTCTGCGAAACCCCCTGCACTCGGCACACGCCGGAAGTTTGCCAATACCTTCACAGTGCCCTTGGCATGGATCTGCCTAGCCGAATGACACTGTATGCTAAGTTGTACGCTTGGTGCTGCCTACGGCCACCGTCTATCTTGGCACCGGGACGCGGGTTGTAGTTGAGACGCACCTGTTTGTAAGTCACCACCTTTGAAATCTCTTTGAGCATTCGTTTTGCAATAAACTGGGCATTAGCCCTCTGGCGACGTTTTCTGCGAAGGTAAGCTTTAGAAAACGCCTGCAAGAACAAGAAACGCTGTCTTCGCTCATTCTTTTCAGCCCACTTCCAAACCTTCACAACATTGTTGGCGGGGTCGTCTCGCAGCAGCTCCGCCTCAATGAGAACTGCAGGACTGCCATCGTCGCGAATTCCTGCTACATCCACGGTTTCATGAGTGGTGTTGGGCAGTGGCCAGTTCATCCTCCAGTATTTAACGCCCATTCGATTGTTAAACTTTTCTCGTCTGCTAAGTTTTCGTTGCAAGTCCCTGGAAAACGCAGTCGCGCGATTCGTGTTTCTTTTTCTCATTTGTCACCTTTACGGAAACTGGCGCAAGAAGCGCACGTCGTTCTGAAAAAACGCCTGCAAGTCGTCAATGCCATAGCGCAGCATCGCCAGCCGATCCACACCCAGCCCAAACGCGAAGCCGCTAAATTTCTTGGCGTCGTAGTTCACAAACCCGTAAACCGCCGGATTCACCATACCCGCGCCGAAGAGTTCGATCCAGCCGGAGTGTTTGCACGTGCGGCAGCCCGCGCCTCCGCAGATGTGGCACGAGGCGTCGAATTCCGCCGAAGGCTCGGTGAACGGGAAATAGCTGGGGCGCAGCCGCACGCGAGTCTTCGGTCCGAAAAACTGCTGCGCGAAATACTCGATGGTGCCCTTGAAGTCGCAGAAGGTAATGTCCGTGTCCACGGCCAGGCCTTCGAGCTGGTGGAACATGAAGGAGTGTGTCGCATCGGGATTGTCGCGGCGATAGACCTTGCCCGGCACCACGATGCGCACGGGCGGCTGCTGGCGCTCCATCGTTCGCACTTGCATCGGCGAGGTATGCGTGCGCAGCAAATAGCCCGGCGCGTTCGCGAGATAAAACGTGTCCATGTTGTCGCGGGCAGGATGATGCTCAGGGATATTGAGGGCCTCAAAGTTGTAATACGGCGTCTCGATCTCCATGCCTTCGACGATGGAGAAGCCGATGGAATTGAAGATGCGGTACAGCTCCTCGTACGTTTGCGTGATCAGGTGGCGCGTGCCAAACTCGCGCGTGGCGCCTGGAAGTGAAAGATCAATCCGCGTGCCTGTGGACGCCGTCGCTTGTACGGAGTCCTTCCAATGAGTTAAGTCGCCCTCAAGCTTCTGAAGAAATGGCTGGAAGGATTTGCCTATCCAACGCTTCGCTTCGGGAGGTGCAGGTTTCAGCCAGTTTTCACGGACGCGTGAAGAGACGCTGTTCTTGCGTCCGAGCCAGCGAATGCGGAAGGCTTCGAGCGCGTCAGCATCGCGGATGGACTGGGTCTCTTCGCTCGCGCGAGCTGAGAGCTCACGAAACAGCTCATCGACAGCCGGTTCCGAAGAGACACCGAGTTTCTCGAACGAGAGATTCGTCTTTTCGAGGATGCCAGCCATTGAAATGACGACCAGAAACTGTTAGTTCAAGCCGAAGCGGGAGCAGCGGCGAGATGCTGCTTCGCCTGCGCCACAAGGGATGTGAACCCCGTGGCGTCGCGCACGGCTATGTCCGCCAGAATCTTGCGATCAATCTCGATGCCGCCCATTTTCAATCCGTGAATGAGCTGGCTATAGGAGATACCGTTGTTCCGCGCCGCCGCGCCGATGCGCTGAATCCAAAGCGTGCGGTAGTCGCGCTTGCGGCTCCTGCGATCGCGGTAGGAATAGCGCAGCGAGCGGTTCATCGCTTCGCGCGCCGAGCGAAAGAGCTTGCTCTTCGTCAGGAAAAATCCCTTGGTATGTTTCAGTATCTTCTTGCGCCGTGCGCGGCGCTTGGTACCGCGTTTCACTCGTGCCATCGAAAAGCTCCTCGGTAAGATTTCTGAGATTCTGCAAACGCAAATCTTGCAGCCACTCAAAAGGCCGCAAAAAAGGGCACAGCCGCCTTATCACGGGAGATAAATCGAGACAAACGAAGATGCGTCCAGCCGGAATGCACGGCGTGGCGCAACGGGTTTGTCTCGTTGGAATTGCTTAGCGCAACGCACTCACAAATTGCTTGGCGCTTGACCGGCCGGCAGGCACCCGTGAAGCGCTGCCCGGCGCGGAAAACTGTTCACAAATTCGAAATTCAATTCTGCCGAATTACAAGCCGTACGGCAACTGCAGGCGAACTTTCGCCGCATCGTTGGGGCTAACCACTACTGATTTGCCCAGCCGCCGCATGCGCTTCGGCTTCTTTGTGCCGAGCAAATGGCGCTTGCCAGCGTGCATCCGCATGACCTTGCCCGTGGACGTGATCTTGAAACGCTTCGCCGCGCCGCGGTGCGTCTTGAGTTTGATTTTTGTTCTCGGTTTTCTTGCCACGATTCCCTCGCTAAGAATTCGTCAGCGGCCCAACGTCACGCCTGGCCTGGAGCGGCGGATGCGCTTGGACGCGAGGCGGCTACTGACGCGCCTTTCTTGGGCGCCAGGAGCGCAAGAAGGATGTTCGCTTCCATACGCGGTCCGAATTCCACCAGCGCATGATCCTCGATGTCCTTCAACAGACGCGTCATCTTCGCGCGGCCCACGTCCTGATGAGCCATTTCGCGCCCGCGATGGAAAATCATCGCCTTGACCTTGTAGCCGTCGCCCAGGAACTTGATAATCTGATTTTTCCGCACCTGATAATCGTGCTCGGCCGTCGAAGGCCGGAACTTCACTTCCTTGATTTGCGTCGCCTTCTGATGCTTGCGCGCCTCGTGCGCCTTCTTGTTCTGCTCGTACATGAACTTGCCGAAATCGGCAAGCTTGCAAACGGGAGGCACGGCGTTCGGCGAAATTTCGATGAGGTCGAGGCCCGCGTCGCGCGCGGCCTTCATGGCGTCGAAGTAACTCAGGACGCCGAGCTGATTGCCCTCCCCATCGATCACGCGCATTTCGCGCGCGCGGATGCGTTCATTGACCCGCGGACCAACACTGCGTTCGGCTATAAACCCACCTCCGGAATACGTCCGCTCCCCGGCTTCTGAGACGGAAACGCCCGACTGACGGTCGGGCTATGAAGTATAGCATGAGAGCCCGAGAGGCTTGCAAGATGCTGTCAAATCGAACTACAAGAGTTTCGCCATGCGAACAATCGCCAGAGATTCGCTGCCGGATAGCGGGACTTCAAGACGTTCCAGCTCCGCATAACCTCTCTTGCGATAAAACGGCACGCCGGTTAATGTGGCTCCCATCTCGCAGCGAGCGAAACCGGCGGCCCGTGCCGCTGCTTCGCATGTTCCGAGAATCATTGCGCCGATTCCGTGCCTGGCCCAATCGGGATGAACGAAAAAAGCGCGAATCTTCGCGGCATCGCGGCCCGGATCGAGCAGATCGTCCTCGCGGCGAGTCCAAGCGTCACCCCCATAGAGGGTCTTGCGCTTACTCCAGCCGCCACAGCCGGCAAGAACGCGCGTCGCGCCGCTGTTTGCTTCCGCGACGAAATAGGTCCCGTCGGCAATCAGCTGCGTATCAACGCCGTACACAGTCTTTAACGCAAGTTCAATTTGTGCCGGTGAGTAGTCTGGCGCCTGCAAGCCTCGCACAGATAATTCGATCAATGCTTTCAGGGCAGGAATGTCCGCGATTGCTGCGGGGCGAATTTTGAATATCCCTTGCACAACGTTCGCGGAATGCCGAAGTGCTGGATCAGTTCGAACGCTTGCCGGCGATTTCATCGCGCAGCGCGGCGAGGAATTGATCGAGGGGCTGAGGGCCAAGGTCCCCTTTCGAGCGTTGGCGGACAGAGACGGCGCCGGATTCCGCTTCTTTTCCGCCGACGATGAGCATGTAAGGAATCTTCTGCAGTTGCGCGTCGCGGATTTTCGCCTGCAGCTTTTCGTTGCGGTCGTCGAGGTGCACGCGAATGCCTGCCGCGCACATTTTTTCTTCGACGGACTTCGCATAATCCGAAAATTTCCCGCTCACGGGCAAAATGGATGCTTGGACGGGCGCGAGCCACGCGGGAAACGCGCCGGCGTAGTGCTCGATGAGGATGCCGAAGAATCGCTCGATCGAGCCGAGCAGTGCTCGGTGAACCATCAGCGGCTGGTGACGCGCGCCATCTTCGCCGACGTATTCCAGGCCGAAGCGCGCCGGTAGATTGAAATCGAATTGCACTGTGGTGAGCTGCCACGGCCGGCCAATGGCGTCAATCAACTTGATATCAATCTTCGGCCCGTAAAACGCAGCTTCGCCTTCGATGCGCTTGTACGGAACCTTCATGCGATTCAACGTGTCCGCCAGAGCCGCGGTCGCGCGATTCCAGTCCTCCGGTTTGCCGGCATAATTTTCCGGATGCGCCGCGTCCCACTCCGAGAGTTCCACTTCGTAGCGATCGAAGCCGAAAGTTCTCATCACCGCGAAAGCGAAATCCACGCAGGCCTCGACTTCGCTCTCGATCTGATCGGGGCGGCAAAAAATATGCGCGTCGTCTTGCGTGAACCCGCGGACGCGCAGCAGTCCATGCAGCACGCCGGTGCGCTCGTAACGATAGACCGTGCCGAGTTCGGCGAACCGCAACGGCAATTCGCGGTAGCTGCGCAGGTGCGACTTGTAAATGAGAATATGCCCCGGGCAGTTCATCGGCTTAATCTGGTAATCGGCCTTCTCGATTTCGATGGGGCTGAACATATTGTCGTGATAAAAGCCTGTGTGCCCGCTGGTCTTCCACAAGTCGAGCCGCATCACGTGCGGAGTGAACACCAAATCGTAACCGCGGCGCTGGAGTTCGTCGCGCAACCAGTCCTCGACGAGGCGCCGGATAAGCCCGCCTTTGGGATGCCAGAAAATCAGACCCGGGCCAGCTTCGTCCTGAATGCTGAACAAATCCAGCTCCGGCCCAAGTTTGCGATGGTCGCGCCGCTTGGCCTCTTCGAGCTTGTGCAAATATTCATTCAGCTCCGCCTCGGTGTAAAAGCAGACGGCGTAAATCCGCTGCATCTGCGGATTGCCCTCGTGGCCTTTCCAGTACGCGCCGGCGACATTTGTTAGCTTGAACGCGCGGATGCGTCCGGTCGAAGGAATGTGCGGGCCGCGGCAGAAATCGATGAATCTACCGGTGGTGTAAAACGACACCATCGGCTCCGTGGCCTTTTCCTCCACCAGTTCACACTTGAACTCCTGCTTCGAATCGCGATAGAGCTTCAGCGCTTCGGGCTTGGGCACAAGCTTGCGCTCGTTCGGGACATCCTGCGCGGCGAGTTCGCGCATTTTTTTCTCGATGCGCTCGAGGTCTTCCGGCGTGAACGGCTCAGGGCGAAGAAATTCGTAGAAAAAACCGTTGTCTATTGGCGGGCCGATGCCGAGTTTCACGTCGGGAAAAAGCTCGATGACCGCCGCGGCCATCAGGTGCGCCGCCGAATGACGCAGGACTTGAATCGCCTCCGGGTCCTTTGGGGTGAGAATTGCGAGAGAGGTGCTGTGGTCGAGCGGGCGCGAGAGATCCCACAGCTCGCCGTTGACGCGCGCCACCAGCGCCTCTTTGGCAAGCCTGGGTGAAATCTGCCGCGCGATTTCAGCGGGAGTGGTCCCGCTCTGGACTTCGCGCTTCGCGCCGTCCGGCAGCGTGATTTGAATAGTCGCCATGTCTTCTCGTCGGCTTGTCGGCGGATTCGGGAAACTCCTAGCTTACTGGCCGCTGAAAGGGCGGTCAAGGCAAAGCCGCTCATGAGCTGATGCTCAGAACTGCGTTTCGTCGGCGGAAAGGCTGCGCTCGCCCGGGAAATCGCCGCAGAGGACTTCCTGACCTTCTATGAGAGGAAATCCCTTGGAGAAAGCCAAGCATTTCGCCAGAGCCTGATAGAGATAGAAGTTTTGCTCGCCGGCTGTCAAATCCTCGAGCGAGTTCCAGACGGAGATCACGCGAACATCCTCCGTGGAGCCCCCTCCGGCTCGAAGGGCCATAAGGGCGCGGTATCCTTTCTGCTGACGCGCATGAGGAACAGCGGCCTGGAAGGCGGCGACGAATTCGCCGATCTTGTCTGGGGAGATGCGGAACTGCGTCACGCGTGCGTACATTTGCGCCTCCTGAGCCGGCGGCCGGAACGAGAAATTCTGCCTAGACTACGCCTGTCGCGCCTCGCAGTAAAGACGGAGATCGTGAAGCGAATTAGCGCCTGTTTAAGGCATTTAATTCAGAGGTATCGACTGGCGAAACTAGAAGCGAAGAACAATGCCAGTGGAAAAACGCGATTCCGGGGACGATTGCGTGAAGTTCCCTGTAATGAAGTCTGCTTGGATGAGACGAATAGAGAAACTCTCGGAGATGCGGTAATCCACTCCTCCGCCGTCTGCGAACGAAAATTTATTGGTGGTGAAACTCTGAAAGCTCTCGCGAGATACGCCGAATAGCGCGTGGACGAACGGCGCGAAATGCCGCGAAAGAGAAATCTGCACCTGCGGACCGAAGAGATACGAATGAAAATTCATGCGCGAATTGACTACAGTGCCGTAATCGCCGCTGGCGTCTGCGGTGATCCCGAAATATGACGAAACCTTATAGGTATACGAGCCCTCCCAGCCGTTGATGAGAGCAAAGCCTGAGGGACGGGCCTCCATGACCTGGAAAGAATAGCCCGCGAAGATTTCGTTTTTCTGCGCGTGCGCAGCAAGCGGGACGAGCAGGAAAATTCCGACGAGAAGCGCAGCCTTGCGCATTCATGCCTCCCAAGCAGGCCGAGGATCAAAGCAGGCAAAAGAGAGGGCCCGCTCCCCCGGCGCTCACTAGGATGAAGCATCAGGCTTGCGGGGTGGGATGATTTCGCGGAGTGTCCGTGGCCTTAGAGTAACGGCTGCCCTGAATCCTGCAGAGACTACTGGATCAAAAAGACGCTGTGCGCGCAGGCAACTTCTGTACAATCAAAAGCGCTGCGCAAATCATCCAATTGTTTTTTTGCTCGGCGCAAACGTGAAAATCGACAAACACAAGATCCTGCTCCTAGAGAACGTGCATCCGCAAGCGGCGAAACAATTTCGCGAAGCTGGGTTCCATGTCGAAACTTCGCCGCAAAGCGCCGATGAAGATTCCCTCTGCCGGAAGCTGGAGGACATTTCCATCTTCGGGATCCGCTCGAAGACGAAGATCACGGAAAAAGTTCTCGCGCGCACGGAGTCACTTACTGCCGTCGGCGCGTTCTGCATCGGCACGGATCAAATAGATCTAGAAGCGTGCACGAGAAAAGGAGTTGCTGTTTTCAACGCTCCTTACAGCAGCACGCGCAGCGTCGTCGAACTTATCCTCGGCGAGATTCTTCTTCTCGCGCGCGGCGTGTTCAGCAAGAGCCAGAAGCTGCACCGCGGCGAATGGGACAAGAGCGCAACAGGCAGCAATGAAATCCGCGGCAAAAAACTCGGCATCGTCGGTTACGGCAAAATCGGCTCGCAACTCTCGGTCCTTGCCGAAACGCTGGGGATGGAGGTCTATTTCTTTGATGTCGAGGAGAAACTTGTTTTGGGCAACGCGAAGAAATGCAGTTCTCTTGCCCAACTCCTTAAGATCACCGATATCGTCACGCTGCACGTGGATGGCCGCCTCGAAAATCGCAATTTGTTCGGACGCAAGGAATTTCGGCAGATGAAGCCAGGCGCGATTTTCTTGAACGCGAGCCGCGGATTCGTCGTGGACGATAAGGCTCTTGCGGAAAACTTGAAGAATGGCCGTGTGCGCGCGGCAGCGATTGACGTCTTCCCGCGCGAGCCGCGCGGCAATCAAGAGACTTTCAGTTCCCCGCTGCAAGGAATGGAGCAAGTCATCCTGACGCCGCACATCGCGGGCAGCACCGAAGAAGCGCAGAAAGCCATCGGGATTTTCGTGATGGAACGCATCGTGGAGTACATGAATTCAGGCAGCACGCTTTACAGCGTGAATTTCCCGAATGTGCAGCTGCCGAAAATCAACAAGGCGCACCGATTGATTCACATCCACGAAAACATTCCCGGAATGCTCGCGCAACTCAACAAGGCCTTCGCCGCGCACAAGGCAAACATTCTCGGCCAGTACTTGAAAACAACCGAAACTATTGGTTACGCCATCACCGACATCAGCACCACCTACAATCGCACCATCCTCGAGGATTTGAAAGCGATCCCGCACACGATCAAGTTCCGTGTCCTTTACTAGAGAGCAAGAATTCTGTGGGTCTCGCGACCGACTGGCGAGAATCGCCGCTCAGAGCAAAGGCTCGCCGGCGCCCTGAGCAATGATTTCGCGCGTCTGATCACGCAGACAAACGATTTCGCGCCAGTCGTTTTCCGTTCCCGAGCGCGGTGAGACGAGGGGGCCGAATGTCATCGTGACCCGGCCCGGCTTGGGCAGCCAGGTCTGGTCGCGCAGCAATTCCCTTGCGCCGCGCAGTGCCACCGGGCAGATGGGGCGGCCCGTGTTTACTGCAGCCTTGAATGCGCCCAACTGGAATGGCCGGATGCCCGCCGCAGCAGTGAATGTCCCTTCCGGATAAATCACGACGGAGCCGCCGCATTGCAGCGCGCGCTCGATTTCGGCAGCTTGTTCGATGCGGGCTTGGGGATCGGAACGCTCAAATGCAAAATGCCCCGAGCGCGCCACGAGCGTTCGGATGAAAGGCATGGCGCGGACTTCACCCTTGGCAACATAGCGCGCCTCAGCAGGAAGGAACGCCAGAAAAATCAGGATATCGAGGTAGCTGGAATGGTTCGGCGCGAAAATCCACGGCGCCGATTTCTTCCACTCGTCCAGAAATTCGCCGCCCACGACGCTCACGCGGACAGCGGCGAGCCAGAGCAGGCAGCGCGAAGCCCAATGAATGAGGCCTCTGGCAAAGCGGTGGTTACGCACCGGCAGGAGCACAAGCCACACCAACGCGGCGGCTGCGGCGAAAAGAGCCAAGGCGCCGATGCCATAAGCGATTTGGCCCGCACGCCGGAGGAGGCTGCGCGCCGCAGAGAGAGTCAGCGGCAATGCCGTGCGCGCAGCGAGTTTCCCAATCTGGACCCACGCCGGCGGTGGTTCCTCGCTTAGTTTCCCCTCCAGGTACAGCCGACGTGTTTCGCTGCGCCGCAATTTGCCGCTGGAAGTTTTGGGAATGGCGTGGACGGGCAAGATTTCGACAATGTCTGGCGGAAGGCCCAGCGCGTCGCTTACTGCGCGGGTGATGTCCTGCGCGATGCCGTCGCGCGCCGCGGGATCGCGCGCCTCCGCCGCGACGACAAGGCGTTCGGTGCCGCTCGCGGCGTCGGGCACGCCGAATGCAACCACGCAACCCGCGCGCACTCCCGCGACGCGTCCGGCAATCTCTTCGATTTCATGCGGGTAAAGGTTCCGCCCGCCTTTGATGATGAGATCCTTTGCCCGGCCGGTGATGAAGAGGTCGCCCTCGGCGATGTAAGCGAGATCGCCTGAATCCAGCCAGCCATTTTCACGGACAAGCTCCCGTGTGGCTTCGGGATTGCGATAGTAACCGCTGGTCGCCGAAGCCCCGCGAAAGAGCAGTCTTCCCTCTATCCGCTCGCCCGCTTCGCGGCCATCCGACTCCACAATGCGAATTTCCATTCCCGGCAGTGGCCTACCGGCAGAAACGAATTCGAGTGCGCTTTGCTCCCCCGCAACAGCGGGAACAGCCCGGCCCTCGCCCTCGAACGGCACGCGCTGGATCCGATCCAAGCGGGTGCCGCTTCCCATAGGGGGCGCCGCGACGCCGAGTGAAGATTCAGCGAGGCCATACACGGCGACAAGCGCCTCGCGCCGGAATCCGTAGGGCGCAAATTTCTGCGCGAAACGTTCCACTGTTTCCGCGCGGACGGGCTCGGCTCCGTTGAGCGCCGCACGCCACGAGCTCAAATCGAGGCCTTCGATGTCTTTTTCCGCGATCTTCCGCACACACAACTCGTACGCGAAATTTGGCGCCGGGCTGAGCGTTCCACGGTGCCGATGGATAGCTCGAAGCCAGCGTTCTGGGCGCGTCAGGAAAGCAAGCGGGGACATCACGACGAGAGGGATTGCGTTCACCAGCGGCACGAACCACGCGCCAATCAAGCCCATATCGTGATACAGGGGTAGCCAGCTCACTGCCACATCGTCCGCGCTCACGCCGACCGCCTCCGTCATTGAGCGGATGTTCGCCAGAAGATTCGCATGGGTCAGCACCACGCCTTTGGGGTTGCCTGTGGAGCCGGATGTGTATTGCAGGAAGGCGGTGTCCGAGCCGCGGGCCGGATGCGACAAAATCTCCGCCGGGCGGATCTCTGTCAATGGCAAGACCAACGAATTACTGGATTCCGCCAAGCGGTCCGCAGTGACAACATCGATGAGAGACGGCACACCTGGCTCTAGGAGCCTCGCGACGGTTTCTGCCTCGCGAAACGTGACCAATAGCCTCGCCTCTGCATTCCGCAGGATGCCCGATTGCCGCGACGCGTATTCAGCGATGCGGTCCGCGCGAAACGGCGGATAAATCGGAACAGGGATCGCTCCGGCGAGCAGAATGCCTGCAAATGTGTAGAAAAATTCGGCGCTCGTCGGGAGCATTATGGCGACCGTGTCGCCGGGCCGCACGCCGCGTGCTGTCAGTCCGGTCGCAACTGCGGAGGCTCGCGCTAGGAGTTCGCCGCATGTAATCGTGCGAATCTTTTCATCATCTTCGTAAAGCAAAATGTGCTGAGCGTCCGCGTCGGCGCGGCCGCGGATACGGATTACTTCGGTCAGCGTTTCTGCTTTTGCAATCTCTCTCAGCAGCCCTTCGCGGTCGCTCGTGGAAACTTCGGGTCTGGCAACGACCAGCGTGCGAGCAGCCTCGGTCGTTGCTGGAGGGGCTTCGGGCTCCTCGGCGACCTGCTTCTGCACCGCTGCCAATAAATCAGCAACGGTTTCGGCCTCAGCGACGACCTTCTCCGGCAAGTGAATTGAAAACGCCGAATCGAGCCGCAGCAACAACTCGACGCGCTCCAAGCTCCCGAGCCCAAGATCGCGCTCGACATGCGCGGCGGAGTTTTTGCGCGCGAATACTTCGAGCGTGCGCGGGCTCCCAAGCTCTGCAAGCAGCGTGTTAACAATGTCTTTTGTGGTTTCTTCTGCGGTTTTGTGCCCGAGTTTCATCGTGGAGGCGCCCATGGGAATTTCTCCGTCCAGCGAGTTGTGACACGGCCGGACAGACAACTCCGATTCTGCCGAGAGGCTACCATGTGGGTGGTCTGTCTTCAATCATGGGCCTGAAACGCAGGACAGACGCGATGCGTCTGTAGGGGACAGATGGGGTGTGGCCGCCGGCGGTTCGTTACCGTTCGGCATGATCCCAATTTCTCATTGGGCAGTAAAACCGCCGCTCCGCACGCCAAATTTCGGGGGTGAATTTCGATGAAGCGATTCCGCATTCGTCCGCTAGGAATTTTCTCGCTGTTCTTTCTTTTTATGGTTTCTTGCGCCTGCGTTGGTGGCGCACAGGCCCAGGAGGCGGCGACAGCCGCTCCGACGATAGAGTCCGCCTTGGCGAACCTCAAAATGCGCGCCATTGGCCCCGCGATCATGGGCGGACGAATTGACGACATCGCCGCGGACCCAACCAATCCCGAGGTGATTTACATCGGCGCCGCCGCTGGCGGCGTCTGGAAGACGACGGATGGCGGCATGACGTGGACTCCACTGTTCGACGACGAGCCGAATCCTTCGGTCGGCGCGCTCGCGGTCGCTCCGTCGAATCCCTCGATTGTCTGGATCGGCACCGGCGAGGCGAACAACCGGCAGAGCGCATCTTGGGGAGACGGCGTCTACAAGTCCACCGACGGCGGGAAGACTTGGTCGCATATGGGCCTCGACGACACGCAGGTGACTGGTCGCATCCTCATTGACCCCACGAACCCTGATGTCGTTTACGTTGCTGCAGTGGGCCATTTGTGGGGACCGAACCCCGAACGCGGCGTTTTCAAGACGACGGACGGCGGAAAGACGTGGACAAAATCCCTGTTCGTCAACGACGACACGGGCGTCACCGACATCGCCATTGACCCCAAGAGTCCCAATATTCTTTACGCTGCAGCGTACGAGCGCCGGCGCACGGTTTGGGGTTTCAATGGCGGCGGTCCCGGCAGCGGAATCTACAAAACGACAGACGGCGGCGCAAATTGGACGAAACTCACGACGGATTTGCCGAACAACGGGAACACTGGCCGCATCGGCCTCTCCGTGTACCGCAAAGATCCCAACATCGTTTACGCGCTCGTGCAGAACGCCGATGGCGGCGTCTTCCGAAGTGAGGACAAGGGTGCGACGTGGAAGAAGATGAGCTCCGAAGATCCGCGGCCGTCTTATTTCAGCCAGATTCGCGTCGACCCCAATAACGACCTGCGCATCTGGATGGGCGGCGTCAATCTCTACTACTCGGAAGACGGCGGAAAGACATTCACTCAGCAGCGCGTCCAGCAAGTCCACAGCGATTTCCACGGCATCTGGATTGATCCGAACAATTCCGACCATATGCTCGTGGGCTGTGACGGCGGAGTTTACGAAAGCCGAGACGCCGGCCGCGATTGGGATCACCTCAACGTCATGAATCTCGGGCAGGCGTACGAAGTTGGCTACGACAATCAGCAGCCCTACCATGTTTGCGCCGGTTACCAAGACAACGCCGAGTGGTGCGGGCCGAGCCGCACTTGGTTTTCTGGCGGCATCCCGAACAGCGCTTGGTTTATGGTCGGTGGCGGGGACGGATTCTACGTCAAACCAGACCCCGCGGATCCGCAGACGATTTACACCGAATCGCAGGATGGTAATGTCCAGCGGCGGGACCTCCGCACCAATGAAGCTCGCGGTATTCGTCCTGTAGCGAAAGAAGGCAATCCGCCGTACCGTTTCAATTGGAATTCGCCGCTGATTCTTTCCTCGCACGACCGAAATACGCTCTATTACGGCGGGAATTTTCTCTTCAAATCCACCGATCGAGGCGATTCTTGGACGAAACTTGGCGGTGATCTGACCACTGGCGTGGACCGTAACACACTGCCCGTCCTTGGCCAGCTTCCGTCCAAAGACACGCAATCGCTCTATGACGGCATCGAGTGGTATCCGACAATCACATCCATTGCGGAATCGTCGGTGAGCGCTTCCGTGCTTTGGGTCGGCACGGATGACGGGAATCTGCAGGTGACGCGCGACGGAGGACAGACCTGGACGAACGTTGCCGACCGCGTTCCGGGTGTGCCCAAAGGTACGTACGTCGGTCGCGTGATTGCCTCGAAATCCGCCGAAGGCGTGGCGTACGTCGCCTTTGACGGTCATCGCGCCAACGATTTCCGCGTCTATCTATTTAAGACGACCGATTATGGCGAGAAGTGGAAGAATATTGGCGCCGGCATACCCCAGGAAGCGGGCACGCTTCATGTCATTCGCGAGCATCCCGATAATGCCAACATCCTGTTTGCCGGACTCGAGTTCGGCGCGTATTTTTCGCTCGACGGCGGTGAGCATTGGAACAAACTGAAGTTGGGTTTGCCCACCGTCCCTGTTGACGATATCCAGATCCAACCGCGCGAAAACGATCTCATCCTCGCGACTCATGGCCGCTCGATTTGTATCCTCGACGACATGACCTCCCTCGGGCAGTTGACCTCAAAAGTTCTCGGCGAAGACCTGCACGTTTTTCCCATCCGAAACACAATTGCCTGGCGCATCTATTCGAATCGCTGGTTCGATGGCCAGCAAGTTTTCCTCGGGCCGAATCCTCCCCCGGGGGCTTTGATCGACTTCTACCTCAAAGCCAAGCCAGAGAAAAACGATAAAGTGAAAATCACGGTTTCCGACGCCTCCGGAAAAGCCATCCGCGAAATGGATGAAAGCAAGCCAGAGGCGGGAATCAATCGCGTGAATTGGGATCTGCGCTACGATTCGCCGGTCAAGCCGACACCGGAGCAATTGGCCGCGCAAGCGCAAGGCTTCTTCGGCGGCGGCGCGCGCGGGCCGATAGTTGACCCGGGCACTTACACCGTGAAGGTTGAGCTGGGAAAAGACTCGCAGACTCAGGCTGTGCAGGTCGTCGAAGACCCGCGCATCCAGATCAACGAAGCCGACCGAGCGGCGCGCCACGATGCGATGATGCAGCTCTATGGCCTCTACAAGACTGCCGATGAGGGCCAGAAGACGATTTCGGGACTCAAGAAATCGCTCGACGATGCCCTCGCCGCGTGGAAAAAGCCGGGAGCCCCCAAGATTCCGGATGCGATCCAAAAGCAAGCGGAAGCGCTCTCGAAGAAAGTCGCCGATCTAAGTGGCAAATTCGTCTCCGAGCGCGGCGCGGGCAGCGCGGGCGGCCCGTTGCACTACGCGCCTCCACCCGTGCCGATGCGTATTGGCCGCCTGATGTTCCAGCTCGACGGCTACACAGCCGCCCCGACCCAGCCGGAGAAAGATGAAATGGCAGCCGTGTCGCAGGAACTGAACGCTGCAACAAGTGCGCTAAATCAGCTTGTCGATACGGATCTCGCGAATCTCAACAAGGCTCTCAACGACGCCGGCGTCCCGCACATAACAACCAAGCCGCCGGAGGAAGCTCCTGCACGCCCAACGATGGAGGAGTGAATAGGCGAGCGATATTTTGCAACTGTATTTGGCGCCGCTTCCGTGGCGTATGCGGCCCGGAGGCGGCGACCCAAATAGGCAGAGTACTTCCGTACCAGCACCAATTGAACCCTGCGGCCCATCGACCTCGTCAGGTCATTGGCCGACAATCGTACCTGTTCGAGACTCGGTATTGCGCTACCCCCGCGTGATTCGGGCCTCGAAAGTGTCTGTACCTCCATCACCCCATGCCCACGGCGGCCGGAACCCCCACCGGCCGCCTTTATTTTCCGGGCCCGTCCGAATATGCAAATCACGCGGAATTCAACAATCCAAGCCTTAACATTGTGAGTCCTAGATTTGGCGGATCACGTCCACTGCCGATCCCCGCATCGTTCAGATCGCAGCACGGCTAACTTTCTAGTTGGCGCGAGACAAATCTGAGACAAAAAGGCCCCGAGAAACCCGGGGCCTTTTTTCTTGTTTTTGGGTTTTACCGTTCGCTGCTGAGGATTCTACTTCACACTCGGCTGCGAGGACGTCGCCGCCACCAAGCCACCCGCTGAAATCAACCTACCGCGCCCGAGGCCGATAGCTCATCAAGGGCCGGGGTCGCATACGGAACCGCGGCGCGAGCGGCGGCGGCACGTTGTGCAGCGCCGAGCCGCAACCGCCGCAATTCTCGCGCGGCGCCGTTTCGATCCGCATCCACCGCCCCCGCTCAGAACACTCCGGATTGACGCACTGCACGGTTCGACCCGCCAAGTACACCATGCGCCCCTCCCGTTGCCCCCACCGGGAATTCCCGGCGGCGCGATTGCCCGGGCGCGCCGCCGGTCCACCCCGCATGAAAATGCGCCTGGATTTTGCGTCGTAGCACCTAGTGTGTCAAGCGGAAAGAAGCACTATATGTGGGGGTCGAGTTTCGGACGGGTTCTTCAACAGTTTCCCATCCTACGATTGCGGCACCGTGGGCTCTGCTGGAGCCTCTTCGACCTTGCCGCCGAGCGCCCTGATTTGCGTTTCGAGGTCAGTCGCTTTCTTCTGCGCCGCGTCCACGTCCTGTTTCTTCGCGGCAATCGCGGATTTCTCCCCGTCGAGCATCGTCTGACCCTGCTTGTTGGCAGCGTAATTCGGCGTGCCGTAATACTGCGCCGCGTCGAGATTGTATTTCCGCTGCGAAATGTCCAGATCCGTCTTGACGCTGTCCAGGTTCTTCTTGGCGTCCGCGAGCTGGCTTTGCAGTTTCGCGATGTCCTCGGCGGACGCAGTCGGCGTTGCCGCCGCTTCCGCTCCAGCGGCTGCGGCTCCCGTCTTCGCCGCTCCGGCCGCTGCGCTCTGCTGCCCTACCACGTTCACTGTTCCCTGCACGGATCCGACCGTGTCGTTCGTCCAGACGGTTTGCGCCTTTGGCGCCGTCTTCTGCTGCTCCTTCGCCTTTCGCGCGGCCTCCGCGACCGACTGGCTCTGCTTGGACTGCTCTTGCTGTGATTGTTGCTGCGGCGAGGCCAGCGCGCACGCCGGCGACAGAATCAGCGCGCACGCGCCCGTTGCCACCATTCCCGCAGTTTTTGCATGTCTCATCTTCGTGCCTCGGACTAGCTTCCTTATGTTAGATGCATTTCGCCGAGGCAGGCAATCCGCGCGTGCCATTCGCTCCCAATCAGGCACCTGTCCCTGCTTCAATCGTTCTCCATAAGCAGATTTGCGGGAGCGCCAGTTCGATCTGCCCGACGGCTCACTCATAGGTCGCCTTGGAGTCGGTATTTCCTTGCGAGTTCTCGCGGTCTTATCTAGAGTAAATTTCAGGAGCTGCCCTCAATGCCCGGTCCGATTTCCGCGGTGGATTCCGTATCGCCGGCTTTCGCCGACACGCGGCGATTGCTGTTTGCGCCGTGGAAATTCGGGATGTGGTGGCGGATGTCCGTCCTCGGCCTGCTGACAGGCGAATTCGCAAGCGGCGGCTTTGGCGGCGGCTCGCCAAATTTCCATTTTCCTCAACAGGACCGCCGATACGTCTTCTCACTTGTGCCTCCCGGAAGCGCGATCCCGGACTGGGTGCGCCAGAACTGGATGTGGTTCGCGCTCTGTGGCGTCCTTCTGATCGCGCTCTTTTTCATCGCGGAGTACCTCGCGAGCGTGAGTCGCTTCGTCCTGTTCGACGCCGTCGTGAGCGGCAGATGCGAAATCCGCGCCGGTTGGCGAAGATGGAGGCGCCAGGGCGTGCGCTACTTTTTCTGGGACATCGGCTTTGCCTTCGTTTGCGTGGCCGCGATTGTGCTGTTGATTGGCATTCCGCTGTGGTCGTTCAGGAAGAAAATTCCTTCGGGCGCGGAGCCTGATTGGGGCGGGATTCTTGCGGGAGGCGTTCTGGTTTTCTTCGGAGTGGCCATTTTTCTTGTCGTCGTCGGCGTCATTGACCTTTTCGCGCGCGATTTCCTGATTCCTGTGATGGCAATGGAGAATTGCGGCGTGTGGGCAGGCTGGCGTCGCTTGAGGGAATTGCTTGGCGGAGAGAAACTGGCTTGCACTGGCTACGTGCTGATGAAAATCGTCCTGGCTGTGGGCAGCGCGATACTGTTCGGCATCGTCAACATCATTGTGATTCTTTTCCTGCTGATTCCCATGGGCATTCTCGGCGTGGCTATCTACTTCGCGATTCGCAATATGAACTTGATCTGGAATTTCGGCACAATCAGCGCGCTGGTCATCGGAATCGCGGTTGCCCTCGCCATAATTTTGTGGGCTTGCGCGTTTGTCTATTCGCCCGGGCTTGTGTTCTTTCAATCTTATGCGCTGCGGTTTTTCGCCTCGCGCTTCCCGGCGCTCGACGCCGCCATGAATCCGCTGCCGATCCTTCCATTCGTTCCACCCGCGCGACCCGTCGGTGAAATCTGAGCATCGTTCTTGCGGTCACGTTCGCCTCGAATGATAATTGCGTCGGCGTTTGACTCGACGGTGCCTCAGCTTCCAAGGAGGAAACGGTGGTTCCTTACCGCTCGCGCATTCTTCTTGTCTGCCTTGCGAGTTTGCTTCTCTTTGGCGGCGCGTCGACGCTCGCTTATCCTGCATCACTTGCCGCTGAGCAACAAGGGCAGAGAGCGCCGACGCCAACGACGAAATTGAGCGAAGCGAAGTCGGAAGTCAAAGCGTACACGTTGCCGCCCGACCTTTACGACAAAGCCATAAAATTCTCTCGCGCGGAGTACATCCTTTACTTCGTGGATTTCGTTTGGGGCGTCATCGTACTGCTCTTGATTCTTTCTTGGCGGCTTGGACCAAAATATCGCGATTGGGCCGAAGGCAGGACGAAGCGACGCTTCCTGCAAGCCGCCATGTATGCGCCAGTTTTGCTCTTGACGATCGCCATTCTCGGTTTGCCGACAGATATTTACGGCCATTGGCTCACGCGGCGTTATGGCCTCTCGATCCAAAGCTGGAGCTCCTGGATGTGGGACTGGACAAAAGCTGAAAACATTTTTTTGACCATAGGAATCTTCGCCATATGGTTACTCTATGCGGTCATGCGGCGAAGCCCGCGGCGGTGGTGGTTTTATTTTTGGGTGGTGACACTACCGTTCCTGTTCCTGACCATATTTCTCTCACCGCTGGTGATTGATCCGCTGTTCAATGAGTTCGAGCCTCTGGAAGCTAAAGATCCGGCGCTGGTGACGGCGCTGGGAAAAGTAGTGCACGGGGCGGGGATGGATATCCCCCCGCAGCGGATGTTCTGGATGCAGGAGAGCGCAAAAGGAACGGAGATTGACGCGTACGTCACCGGGCTGGGGGCGTCGAAGCGGGTGGTGGTGTGGGATACGACGATCCAGAAGATGACGGTGCCGGAGACGATGTACGTCTTCGGGCACGAGATGGGGCACTACGTCTTGAATCACATCTACAAGGGGCTGCTGTTCGGCGCTGTGCTGAGCTTCGTTTTGCTTTTCCTCGGATTTCGCGGGATGCTCTGGTTGCTTTCGCGGTGGAGCAGCTGCTGGGGGATACGCAGCACGGACGACTGGGCGTCGTTGCCTGTGCTTCTACTGTGCGTAATCATCTTAGGGTTTCTCGCCTCGCCAGCAATCAACAGCTTCAGCCGCTACCAAGAGCACCAGGCAGATCAATATGGCCTGGAAGTCGTGCATGGACTGATACCCGATTCGAGCCAAGTAGCGGCGCGGTCTTTTCAAATTCTGGGTGAAGTGGACCTGGCCGACCCGGACCCGAATCCGTTCATCCGGTTCTGGCTTTTCTCCCATCCTCCGGAGGCAGAGCGCGTCCATTTCGCACTCACGTACAATCCTTGGACCGAAGGCAAGCAGCCCGAATTCGTAAAATAAAATCTCATGAGGCGGCCGCCTCTGCATGCGCTACTTCCACGCGGCGATGAATTTTCATGCGGATGCCGCCATGCGGCCGGAGCGTGACCAGCGGCTCTGGCTCGACCGGCTGGCCCGATGAAAGCTCGAAATGAAAACAGCGGGCGAGCGTCGCAGTGACGAGCGCCGCTTCCATCATCGCGAAACCCTGGCCGATGCAGCGGCGAGGGCCACCGCCGAATGGGAAATAGGCGTGAGAGGGCAATCGCGCCGCCAGGCCGTCGAGCCAGCGTTCGGGGCAGAAGGAATCAGGCTCGGCGAAATAGCGCGGGTCGCGGTGCAGAATCCACGGAGACATCAGGATGGTCGTACCCGCCGGAAATGAATAGCCGCCGAGTTCGACTGGCTCGATGGCCAGCCGGCCGATGACGTACGCAGGCGGATAGAGGCGCAAGGCTTCGCGAATCACGGCGTCGAGATATGGGAGAGATTCCAAATCCTCGGGACGGACGGAGCGGGTTCCAATAAACCGCGTCAACTCCTCGTGCAGGCGCGATTCTGCGGATGGGTTCCGCGCAAGGAGATACCAGGTCCAGGCGAGAGTGAGCGCAGTGGTCTCGTGGCCGGCGAGGAAAAGCGTCATGGTCTCGTCGCGCAACTGCTGAGGCGTCATCTGGCTGCCGTCTTCATCCATTGCAGCGATCAAGCGAGATAGCAAATCCGTGCCGTCTCCGCCGCGCGCGCGCCGCTCGGCGATGATGCGGTAGACGTATGCGTCGAGAAAATCGAATGCGGCCTGGGCGCGGCGCTGCTTCGGCGTGGGGAAGTTCTGCGGCAGGCGAATGGGTGAACGAAGGCGGTCCATCTGGAATCGCATCAGGAAAGTGAGATTCTCTCCGATGCGGTCGGCTTCTGGTCCGACGTCGACGCCGAAAAGAGTTTTTACGGCGACGCCGCAAGCGAGGCGAGACATCTCCTCGCTCATTTCCCGTTCTTCGCCTTCCCGCCATTTGTCCGCATGAGCCAAGGCATGCTCGATCATCGTGGCGGCGTACTCATTGACGCGGGATTTCTGAAACGCCGGCTGGGCGAGGCGCCGCTGGCGCCGCCAGAATTCGCCTTCGCTGTTGAGCAGGCCGTTGCCGAGGAGTTTTTCCGTGGCGGCGCGGGCAAGCGCTGTCTTCTGAAATTTATTGTGCTGGAGAACGAGGACCTGCTCGACGAGATCGGGATGATTGATGAGGATGCGGCTCTGGCCAAAAGCGAGAGGGATATGGACGACGTCGCCGTAATCGCGCGCGGCTTGGGCTAGCACCGCGAGACCTCCCTTGCGAACCTGAAGCGCGATGCCGACAAGCGGCAAGCCGCGCGGGCCCGGAGGACGAGTTGGTCTTGGGGACATAGGATGCTTTTCGCCGCGTCCCCAGTTTAACCTTGGCGCGCCTGGAAATGCACCGCTAATGACCTCGGAATTTTGTTTTCTATCGGCGGCGTCCGGTAAGATAGCCGCGCACTGATGGCCGACCTCGCGTATACCCAAGAAATTGCCGCAGCTCCGCAGGTCGTCGGGGCGTTTTTCGTGCCGCACCGGATGGGGGCGTGGTACGGCGCGGAATCCCAAATGCAATTCGCGGTGCAGGGTGGCGCGGCGGAATTTTGTAACGGGCTCAAGGTGAGGCTGAGCGGAAAAATCGGCGAGCGCGAGCTGACGATCACGGCCGTTGTGACGGAATTCGAGCGCGGGCGCGTGCTCGAATGGCAATTCCAGGATGCGTATGGCGTAAGGGGAATGCAGAGATGGGAGATCGAGGCTGCTGGCAGCGGAACGCGCGTGCGGATGCGGGACCGGTATGAAATGCCGGGACGATTCGGTAAATTTTTCGACTGGCTGGTGATGCGACATGCCGTGGCGAAGCGGGACCGGGCGGATTTGGCGAGGCTGAAGAGGCTGGTGGAGCACAAGTGAGGGGCAGCGCCCTTCGACTTCGCCCGCCACGGCGGGCAAGCTCAGGGTCAACGCTGCGCGTTGGGAAGCGGGACGCGAAGAAATTGCCCTACAAAATTTCATAGACAGGGGCGAAAGGTGAGGCGAAAGGAATGAAATCCATTTGCGATTAGAAATTGTTATGTCGTTGAAATACGGGGACTTAATATTTTGCGACTGTGCATTCCATTTGCGATTGAAAAAATCATATATTGGCCCAAGTTTGCTGCTGAATGCCCAGGATGGGCGGAGGTGAGAGGCTAGGCGGCGGACGGATGGCACCGTCCGGCCTCCAGATGGTGAAGCGGATTGAGAAAGCCCTGATACATAACGAGTCATCTTATAGCACGAGTTAACAGGAAATGCAAGCAAAATCCGCAGAGTTGAGAGGAGAGAATCGTGGCGCAAGGAGAAGGAGAGCGTGACCCGGTTGTGCAGGGTTCACTGCACGGCGAGGGGCAGCCTGCGGAAAAGCAAAGCGGCGTCGAGTTCCAGAGGAGTCCTTCGGACTCCTCTGGAATCCGCGAAGCGGACCGCCGCACTCCAAAAAAGGCGTGGCCGGTCGGGAATGATTCCCCAGGCTCGACGATCCCCCAAGCTCGACTAGCCGTCGACTTGGGAGGCCCTTTATGCGCGACCTGGGAGGCCCCTCCTGTCCGCGAAGCGACCTCCCTTCGGCTACGCTCAGGACAAGCCGCAGTCCATAAAATGCAAAAGCAGATCCCTCACACCGCTCGCGAGAGATGCGCGAGCGAGTTCCCTTCGACTGAGCTCAGGGCAGGCGGGATGACAACGTAAGGCGAGCACAAGCGGTTTATTCGACGATGAGGCGGAGGAAGCTTTTCTTGCCGACACGAAGCGTCGCGTGTTTCAAGTCCGCTAGAGCTACCTGGAATGCGGGGTCTTCGATTCGTTTATCGTTGAATTCAACTGCTCCTTGGCGGATTAAACGCTCGGCTTCGGCTCTTGAATTCGCTAGGTTCCAACTGTATAGCAGCCTGGCGAGAGGCACGGTTGTGGTGCCGGGCGTAAGGAAATTAGGCCACTCGTCTTCCTTTATTCTTTTTTCGGGCATCGAACTGGGTGCCTCTCGGTTGCGGAAGACGCGCTGGAACTCGTCCTGGGCGGAGCGGGCGGCGGCTTCGCCGTGGAAGCCGGTGATGACGTTGTGGGCGAGCTGCATTTTGGCGTCCATGGGATGAAGGACGCCGGTGCGGACTTCTTCCTTGAGGCGGACGATGACCGGCTCGGCGAAATCGGTGACAAGCTCGTAGTAGGACCACATGAGATCGTCGGAGATGGACATCAGCTTGCCGAACATCTCGTTGGGCGGTTCGGTGATGCCGACGTAGTTGCCGAGGGATTTCGACATTTTTTTCGCGCCGTCGAGGCCGACGAGAATCGGCATGGTGAGAATGGCCTGGCCCGGGAGGCCGTATTCGCGCTGGATTGCGCGGTGGACGAGGAGATTGAATTTCTGCTCGGTGGCGCCCAGCTCGACGTCGGAGGCGAGCTGTACTGCGTCGAGAGCAGTGAGAAGAGGATAGAGCAGCTCGTGGACGGAGATGGGGAGATTTTTGTCGAGGCGAGAGCGGAAATCCTCGCGTTCGAGCATGCGGGCGAGAGAATACTTCCCACAGAGTTTGACCATCTCGTAGCTCGAGAGCTTGCCGAGCCATTCGCTGTTGTAGCGGACTTCGGTTTTCTTCGGATCGAGGATCTTGAAAACTTGCGAGAGATAGGTTTTGGCGTTGGCGTCCACCTGCTCGCGGGAAAGCGGCGGGCGCGTCTCGGACTGGCCAGTCGGATCGCCGATCATGGCGGAGAAATCGCCGATGAGGAAAATCGCGGTGTGGCCGAGGTCCTGGAAATGTTTGAGTTTGCGGATGACGACCGTGTGGCCGAGGTGAAGATCGGGCGCCGTCGGATCCACGCCTAGATAGACGCGGAGAGGTTTGCCGGTCTTCGCGGAATTTTCAAGTTTGGCCCGAAATTCGGCTTCGGGAATGATTTCGACTGCGCCTTTGCGGAGATAGGCGAGCTGGTCGTCAACGGATTGGCGGCGGCCTTCAGGCATGATTTTTTGTGGCGTGCTCGCCCGCCTTACTGCTGGCGGACAAGCCCTGGCGAGCAGGCTCACCCAGGCGAGCAAGCTCCGCAGAGAGAATGATGACGCGGCGGCCTTCGATGCGATAGCGGCCTTCGAGGACGATGCGCACGGCCTCGGAATAGATGCGATGCTCTTCGGCGAGGATGCGAGCGGAGAGCGATTCCTCGGTGTCGTCGTCGCGGACGGGCACGGCGGCCTGGAGGATGATGGGGCCGGCGTCGAGAGTTTCGTCCACGAAATGCACGGTGCAGCCGGCGATCTTCACGCCGTGTTCAAGCGCCTGGCGCTGGGCTTCGAGGCCGGGGAACGCCGGGAGAAGCGACGGATGGATATTGAGGATGCGGCCGCGGAAAGCTTGGATGAAGTACGGCGAGAGAAGGCGCATGTAGCCAGCGAGGCAGACGAGGTCAACGTGTTTCGCCTGAAGAGCGGCGACGACCTGGCGATCGTAGGCTTCGCGTTCGAGGCCCTTCGAGGGAATGACCTCGGCGGGGATGCCGCGCGCGCGGGCGCGTTCGATGCCCGGAGCGCCTTCGCGATGGCTGATGACGATGGCGATTTCGGCGCCGGGGATGCGGCCGGCGCGGACGCTCTCTGCAAGCGCCTCGAAATTCGAGCCGCGGCCGGAGAGAAGTACGCCGATGCGCTTTTTCATGGCTCAGCGAAATTAGCACAATTCGCGCGAGGGGCAAAACGGCGAGGATGCGCGCAACTGCGAGGAGCTAGCAGTTTAGGGACAGTGCGCCGGTGAAATTGACGCGGGGCGCACCCGCAGGGGCGGACTCGATGCGGCCGATACGATGGAAATGCTCACGGCGGCGCTTGAGTTCGGCTTCGACCTTTTTCAGGTTTTTCGGCGGGACGATGAGAATCATGCCGACGCCGAGGTTGAAGGTTTTAAGGAGCTCATCGGTCGGGATGTCTCCAAGTTTGGCGAGATAACGAAAAATCGGCAGGACGGGCCAGGAGCCGAGTTCGATGACGGCGTGGACGTTGCGCGGGAGAACGCGCGGGAGATTTCCGGGTATGCCGCCGCCAGTGATGTGGGCCATGCCGGAGGGCCAGCAGCGCGCAACAATGTTGCGAAGCGCGGGCCAGTAGCAGCGATGCGGCTTCAGGAGTTCGGCGGCAATTTTGTTGCCGATTTCGGCGACGTAGGTGTCGGGCTTGAGGCGGGCGACTTCGAAGACGAGTTTGCGAGCGAGGGAATAGCCGTTGGTGTGGAGGCCGCTCGAAGGAAGCGCGAGCAGGGCGTCGCCCGGGCGAACACGGTGCGGATCGCATTGCTTGCCGCGTTCGACAGCGCCAACGATGAAGCCGGCGAGATCGTATTCTCCCTCGGCGTACATGCCGGGCATTTCAGCGGTTTCGCCGCCGATCAATGCGCAGCCGGCTTGCTTCGCGGCGCGGCTCATGCCTTCGATGATTTGTTCGACAACCTGAGGATCGATGCGGCCCATGGCGAGATAGTCGAGGAAGAAGAGAGGCTCAGCCCCCTGCGTGAGGATGTCGTTGATGCAGTGATTGACGATGTCCGCGCCCACGCTGGAGTGGCTGTTCGCCGCGACAGCAACTTTCAGCTTCGTGCCGACGCCATCGGCGCTGGCAACAAGGACCGGGTCACGCCAGCGCTTGCGATCGAGATGGTAGAGAGCGCCGAAGCCGCCGATGGGAGAGAGAACGGCGCGATTGAACGTGCGCCCGGCGAGATGCCGGATGCGCTGCTTGGCTTGATCGGCGCGGGAGATGTCCACCCCGGCGTCGGCATAACGCATGGATACCACCCTGCTTCCAGTGGAAGGGGCTGGCTTCAAAATGTCCGGAACAAGCGCTTCCAGCGCATCTCGCCCGGATGAATCAAAATGCTCAGATACGTTCCCAGGCGCTCGCCGATGTGTCCCGGCTCCCAGACTTGCTCCGGCGCATCAATGGACATGTAGATGAACAGAGGAGTGCCGATGATGTTCTTGCGCGGGACAAAACCCCAGTAGCGGCTATCGTAAGAATCGCCGCGATTGTCGCCCATCACGAAATAATGCCCCGAAGGGACGCGCAACTGGCCGTTTACGACGTAGCGGGGCAACGAGGCGGCCCAGACCGGATTGAGACGGCCATCAAACAAATCGTTGCCATCGGGCGGGAAATTCTCGACGAAGGAATTGTCACCATCAGGATCGCGCAGGATGTAAGGCTCGCGCAGGCGCTGGCCATTCACGAAAACGGCGCCGTGACGGACTTGAACCAAGTCACCGGGCACGCCGATGACGCGCTTGATGAGATCCTGATCCGACCCTTCTCCCGGAGGCGCTGCAAAAACGACCACCTGCTGGCGTTTCGGATTGCGCCACAGGGTAATTTGATTGTCGGTGAACGGAATGCCGGCATCGTAGCCGAAGCGGCTGACCATAAGATGGTCGCCGATGAGGATGGTGTTCTCCATCGAACCGCTGGGAATGACCCGGGCCTGGACGAGCGTCCCTTCGATGAAGACGAATGCCAGAATCACCCAGAACCACGAGAGAAGCTCGCGGTTGAGCTTCTGCCCCGGGGTCAGAGACGTCTGCGGCTGCGCCTTGCCTTTTCCCTTTTTCGATTTATCAGCAGGCACGGTGAGCCTCCACTTCCAGTTGCACCAGTTCAGTCGGATAGACACCAGTGTAGCAGGACGTACAGAATTTGCCTTCGTGATCCTCGACGGCGACACGCAGATTTTCCAGTGACAGATAGCCGAGGGAATCGGCGCCGATAAATTCACGGATTCCTTCAATCGAATTGCGCGCGCCGATCAGTTCGAGTTTTGTCGGCGTATCCACACCATAGTGGCAAGGAGAAATCGTCGGGGGGCAGCTAATGCGCACGTGGATTTCCGCGGCGCCGGCGTCGCGCATCATGCGGACGATTTTGCGGCTCGTGGTCCCGCGAACGATGGAATCGTCCACGAGGACGACGCGTTTGCCTTCGAGCAGCCGGCGCACGGGATTGAGTTTCAGGCGCACGCCGAAATCTCGGATGGCTTGCTCGGGCTCGATGAACGTGCGGCCAATGTAATGATTGCGGATCAGGCCCATGCGGAACGGCAGGCCGGACTCGTTGGCATAGCCGATGGCGGCAGGAACGCCGGAATCGGGCACGGGCACAACCATGTCCGCGACGGCGGGATGCTCGCGGGCGAGGAGACGGCCGAGGCGCTCGCGCGAGAGGTTCACAGGCCGGCTGAAGACGACGCTGTCGGGCCGTGAGAAATAGACGTGCTCGAAAATGCAGTATTGGTGAGGTTTTTCGGGCGCGAAGCGGATGGATTCGACGCCGCTCTTGGAGATGCGCAGCATCTCGCCCGGCTCGATTTCGCGTTCGTATTCCGCACCGATCAAATCGAAGGCACAGGTCTCGGAAGCAACCACCGAGGCGTCGCGCAGCCTGCCGAGGACGAGAGGGCGGAAGCCGCGCGGATCGCGAATGGCGAAGATCTCGTCGCGCGTGAGAATCAAGAGCGAATACGCACCTTCGACCTGGCCGAGCGCATCGGCAATCGCCCCGGCGAGATTGCCGACTTTGCTGCGGGCGACAAGATGGAGGATCACTTCGGTGTCGCTGGTGGTCTGGAAAATGGAGCCTTTGTGTTCGAGAGAGCGGCGGAGCTCCAGAGCGTTGGTTAGATTGCCGTTGTGGGCGAGAGCCAGCTTGCCCTTGTTGCAGTCGCTCACGAGCGGCTGCGCGTTCATCAGGGTTGTGTCGCCGGCAGTGGAATAGCGCGTGTGGCCCATGGCCGCAGCGCCCGGAAGGCGCGCAATGACGTCGGGCGTGAAAACCTCCTGCACCAAGCCCATGCCCTTTTCGACGCGCAGACTGGCACCATCGGTAGCAACGATTCCCGCGGATTCCTGGCCGCGATGCTGAAGCCCGTAGAGGCCCAGGTAGGCGAGCTTGGCCGCTTCTTCATGGCCGAAAATGCCGAAGACTCCGCACTCGTCGTGGAAGTGGTCGTCGCCAAGATGTATCGAACGAATCACAGTCTTCGTCTCAATCCTTAAATTGCAGCCGTACTCTGGGAAGCAAAAGCCAAATGATCATCAACAGCGCCCCCATAATTGCAAGGAGCTTGGAAGTACCGCGGTGATGCTGAGCGCCTAACGTGGCAAACTCCGCCGCTTGTAACAGGATCCCGAGCGCCAAAAGCACGACTGTCAAAAACTGTGCCCAGCGCCGCCACTTTAGAATTCCCCAAGCGCAGATCAGAGCTGGGATCCAAGCCACGAACTGGCCCGGGACGGAGAACATAACCCACTCTGTGCCTCCCTCTATCGCGTGAAACGATTGCGGCACTGATGCGGTCCATGCCGGAAACGCTCGGACCGAAATGATTAACATCCAAACCGCAAAAACAACCAAGGCGCTCACAACCATCCAATGACCGACGCGAACCATGACTGTTATCCGCTCCGGAGCGCATGTTCGAGGGAGCCGGCCCAGATCTGGCGAAGGGAGTCCACCGCGCCACGAATCCGAGACTGGCCATTCAATTGGATGCTGAGATCTCCGCGAGTGACTTTGTCCGTTACCGTGCCGATGGGCCGCGCGCTCACCTTATATTGTGCCGCAATTTGCAGCACGCGAGCAAGCGAACTTGGACGAGCCGTGACAATGGCGCGCGCGCCGGTTTCACCGAAGAGAGCGAATTCGGCGGGATGTTCGGATTCGATTGCGATTTCGGCGGAGAAGCGGTCACTCACGAAACTGCATTCCGCGAGCGCGACCGCGAGGCCGCCATCGCTCAAATCGTGAGCCGACTCGATGGCGCGTTCGGAGGCGAGGGCGACAAGACAATCGATCAAGTTTCGCTCGGCTTCGAGGGAAATTGCCGGAGGCGCGCCGGCGACGACGCCATGAATCGTTTTCGCATATTCCGACGATGAGAATTCGCGCCGCGATTCCTCCGGATTCTTGCGATGCACGGAAACTCCATCGAGCAAGATGACTGCGTCGCCTTCGTTGCGGAAGCCTATGCCGAGGGCGCAATCGGCGGCTTCGAGAATTCCGAGGACGCCGAGAACTGGCGTGGGATAAATCGCGCGGCCGAGAGTCTCATTGTAGAAACTGACGTTGCCGCCCGTGATGGGCACATCGAGCGCGCGGCAGGCTTCGGCGATGCCGTCAATCGTCTCGCTGAACTGGCCCATGATTTCGGGCTTCTCGGGATTGCCGAAATTGAGGCAATTCGTCGCGGCGACGGGGCGCGCGCCGGAGCAGGCGACGTTGCGCGCGGCTTCGGCGACGGCGTGCATCGCGCCGACGCGCGGCGCGAGCTGGCACCACCGGCCATTGCCGTCGGTCGAAAGGGCAATCGCGCGCTCCGTCTCCTTGATGCGCAGCACGGCAGCATCGCCGGCGCCCGGCACAACGCGCGTGTTCGTGCGCACCATGTAGTCGTACTGGTCGAAAATCCAACGCTTCGAGGCAATCGCAGGAGAGGCAAGCAGGCGGCGGAAATTTTCGTTCAAGTCGGCGTCGGGCGGCGCAAACTCGATGAGCGGCGCGGATGATTCCGGCGATTTCGGCGGGGCGATGGGACGATTATAGCGCGGGCCTTCCTCGGCGATGGCGTGCGCGGGAATTTCGGCGGCGACGCGGCCATTTTCGAGGACGCGAAGGCGACCGTCATCTGTGACGCGGCCGATGTCAACGGCGTCGAGTCCCCATTTGCTGAACACGTCGAAGACTTCGCGCTCACGGCCGCGTTCGGCGACAAGCAGCATGCGCTCCTGCGACTCACTGAGCATGATTTCATAGGGCGTCATGCCCGTTTCGCGCTGCGGGACGCGGGCAAGCTCGATTTCGACGCCCGTGCCGCCGCGCGAAGCCATTTCGCACGAAGAACTCGTGAGGCCCGCAGCGCCCATGTCCTGAATCGCGACGACGGCGCCGGTGCGCATCGCTTCGAGACACGCTTCGAGAAGCAGTTTCTCCATGAAAGGATCGCCGACCTGGACGTTGGGGCGCTTCTGCTGCGACTGCTCGCTGAATTCGGCGGAGGCGAGAAGCGAGGCGCCGTGAATGCCGTCGCGGCCCGTCTTCGCGCCGACGTAAATCACGGGATTGCCTGCCCCGCGAGCGCGCGCGAAAAACAATTCCTCGCGGCGCGCGATGCCGAGAGCGAGAGCGTTGACGAGAGGATTCTTCGAATAGCAAGGCTCGAAGGCGACTTCGCCGCCGACGGTGGGCACGCCGAAGCAATTGCCGTAGAACGCGATGCCGCCGATGACGCCGTCGAGGATGCGGCGATTGCGCGCGATTTCCGCGTCGCTGGACTGTCCCTCAGGGGCTGAAGCCCCAGAATTTTGAGCCGACATCTCGTCGGGACTGAAGCCCCGACCCACAACGCCACTCCTGTCGATTGGCCCGAAGCGCAGAGAATCGAGGACGGCGATCGGGCGCGCGCCCATGGTGAAAATGTCGCGGAGGATGCCGCCGACGCCCGTCGCCGCGCCCTGAAACGGCTCGACGAAGCTCGGATGATTGTGGGACTCGATTTTGAACACGGCGACGAGGCCGTCGCCGATGTCCACAACGCCCGCGTTTTCGCCAGGGCCCTGCACGACGCGAGTGCCGGCGGTCGGCAGGCGCTTCAGGTGGACCTTGCTGGACTTGTAAGAGCAGTGCTCGCTCCACATCACGCTGAAGATGCCGAGCTCGGTGATGGAAGGATCGCGGCCGAGAATTTGCTGCACGCGGGCAAATTCGTCGCCGGTGAGGCCGTGCTCGGCGGCGACTTCCGCGTTGATTTTTATTTCCGTTTCGAGCATGCGATAGCCTTATTTCACCCGAACGAAGTCGTCAACGATGTTCCAGTAGAGGCGCACGCCGCCGGTGTAACTTTTCAACGGAATGCGTTCGTTATTGCCGTGGACGCGTTCGTCGTCCTCGCGCGTGATGGCGAATGGATCGAAGCCATAGCTCGTGATGTTGGCGTCGCGGAAGAAGTGCGAATCGGTGAAGCCGGCGTCGACGGTTTGCACGACGCCCGCACCTGGCTCAAGCTCGCGAACCGCTTTTTCGATGGAAGCGTAGACCGGCGTGTCGGTGGAAGAAACCGCGGGCGGAAAATTGAGAATGACGCTCACGCGAATCGAAGGATCGTTGATGATGCTCTTGATTTGCGCGACCCAGCGGTCAATCGTCCAGCCCGGCAGCAGGCGGCAATCGAGCTCGGCGCTGGCGTCGGGCGGGATGATGTTGACCTTCTTCGAGCCCTCGAGGCCGGTGATGGAAATGGTGTTCGTGAGGCGAGAGAGAATGTCGGGGCGCTGCTGGAGAAGATCGTAGGCGTCGGACTGCGCGAGAAACGATTTGATGTCGGCGAGGCGGGTGCGCCAGGGCTCGGGCTCGTATGGCGCGTGCGTGCGAAACATCGCTTCGATGGGCGGCGTCAGCTCGAGCGGCGGGCGGTACTGGCGCAGGCGTTCAAGCGCGGCAACCAGATGATTCGGCGCGGATTCGGAGATGGGAATCGAGGCATGACCGGAACGGCCCGTGGCGGTGAGCTTCAGCCAGGCGGGAGTTTTTTCTGTTGGGCCGACGCCGAAATAGACGGGCTTGCCGGACGCGTCGGCGAGCGAGCCTGCGCCTTCCGTGAGCATGAAACCCGCGCCAGCAATCCATTCCGGGCGATTCTTCACCACCCAGCCGGCGCCGAAATTTCCGCCGGCCTCTTCGTCGGCTGTGCCGAGGAAAATCACGTCGCGGCGAAGAGGCACATGCAGGCGGTGCAATTCCAGAAACGCGAGAAGCTGGACAATGCCGAGCGACTTCATGTCGAGCGAGCCTCGGCCCCAGAGGTAATTATCCTGGATGACGCCGGCGAATGGCTCGACAGTCCAGTATTCGCGGCTGACCGGGACGACGTCCATGTGATTGAGGAGAATCAGCGCGGGCTCGGAGCCGGTCCCTTTGAGGCGAGCGACAATATTGGCGCGACCGGGCGCGGATTCCGCAATATCGAAGGAAATGCCTTCGGCCTGCAGGATTTTCGCGTACCACTGCGCGGCGCGCATCTCGTTGCCGGGGGGATTCGTGGTATCCACTGCGATGTAAGCCGAAAGCTTCTGGATCGCTTCTTTATCGAGCGCGTTCCAATCGGGAAAGGACGCGACGGCGGCGGATTGCGCGCGAGCGCGCGGCGCGAATGCAAGCACACAAAACGAGACAACAATAGCAGGAGCGTATAAGACTCGTCTCACGAAAACCCCCTTGAGGAATGCACTGCATTAAGCCGGCACCGGGGCTTTCACCTCGGCGTCGCGGCGCACGGAGCGGATAAGGCTTTCCACCATGGAACGGAAAACGACCAGGCCGTCGGCGGAACCGAGCGAGGCTTCGACGGCGCGCTCGGGATGCGGCATCATGCCCATCACGTTGCGCTCGTGATTGCAAATTCCGGCGATCGCGGCGAACGAGCCATTGGGATTTGCAGCGTCGTCGAGATGGCCGTCGGGCGTCGTGTAACGGAAGACGATCTGATCATTACGCTCGAGATCCGCGAGCGTGGGCGCATCGCAAAAATACTGTCCCTCGCTGTGCGCGATGGGGACTTTCAGCACCTGCCCCGGCTGCGCGGCGCAGGTGAACGGCGTGCCGGTGGTCTCCACGCGAATGTGCACATGACGGCAAATAAATCTCAAATCGCGATTGCGCAGCATCGCGCCCGGAAGCAGGCCAGCTTCGAGGAGAATCTGAAAGCCGTTGCAGATGCCAAGGACCAGGCCGCCGCGGCGCGCGAAACGCCCAACCGAACGCATCACGGGCGAAAAACGCGCGATCGCACCGGTGCGAAGATAGTCGCCGAAGGCGAAGCCGCCGGGAAGGATGATGGCATCGCAAGTGGAGATCTCTTCAGAGCGATGCCAGAGGAATTCGACCGGCTGGCCAAGCACGGCGCCGACGGCGTGATACGCGTCATCGTCGCAATTCGAGCCGGGAAACACTACGACGCCGAATTTCATCGTCTGGAATCTCCCGGAAACATTCTAACACAGTGCAGACCTCGCACCATCGAACTGGGCACAATCAGGATTTTCCAGGCGGTTCTTGCTTAACGCCAGGAGGAGCCTTCCACGGGGCCGCGATAGAAAGCTTGCAGGAGGTACCGGTAGCTGTAATTTTGAGGGTTCCCGACAACTTGCCTTTAACGCCGGGGAGAACATCTGTCCACCAGGATCCGTCGTCGTGTGCGGGGACTTGCCCTTCGTGAACCTCTCCCTCCGAATTCCCCACAAAAGAAACCTTGTCGTTGGGATGAAAGCCATCGCCGTGGACCTCGTAACCTGTTCCGTATCGGCCGATCAGGATTGCCCAGAGATGACAAGCGCCATCGCGGGCTTCAATGGGGATCGGAGTCACGTGATCGAAATTGTTGATTTGCCTAGAGGGCATTCCCACAGCGAGCTGAAATGTCTCACCAGGGCTGATGCCGCCCAAGATGAGTGAATATTCCGAGCCGTCAGAATTAACAACAATTCCTTTGTCATTCACTTTGAAATTTCCAAGAAGCATCGGCTGGACGCCAGTAACAAGGTTCTGGAGAATCAGTGTCACATCACTTTGAGCTGGGAATCCCTTGGTTTCGACATTGTAATAAAAAATTCGAGCCTCTTTGTACATAAAATCCTTAGTTTTGGTTAGATGGACGTCGATCCCTGGCGTAGAGTTCTGCTTCCACCATCCTGCTTGCGCTACTGCCACGCCGACGACAACGAGCAATGCAACGATTGCGGCGAATACCCATCTTGCGATACATGCGAGAGAAGAGCGCATGGGGACCTCCGTATTCGGATCACGCGTGAGCGAATCATATCACGCAGCCTGCTCTCATGAGCCTGCGCACGTTTTGCAAATTGCCTGTTTAATTTGGGCTACGAACGTAGCTTGCGGCTGGATTTCTTGCGAGGCGCCGCCTTCTTAGCACGCTTCTGTTCGGAACTCTTCGAGTGGAGCGGGCCATTGGCGGCGCCGGCCGCCGCGGATTGCGATCGATGACCTGCCGTCGCCGCCATTTTCGTGCGGCGAGCGGCGGCCCAGCCAGGCTTATTCGATTGGCGGCCGCGGGCAATCGCAAGCGCGTCGGCAGGAATGTCTTCGGTGACGGTCGAGCCAGCGGCGATATAGGCGCCGTCGCCGACATTGATGGGAGCCACGAGAGCGGTGTCGCTGCCCACAAAAACGCGCTCGCCGATGCGCGTGGGATTCTTTTTCACGCCGTCATAATTGCAGGTGATGGTTCCCGCACCGATGTTGGAGTCGCGGCCAATCGTCGCGTCGCCGAGGTACGTCAGGTGCATGGCCCTTACGCCTTCGCCGAGCACGCTCTTCTTCACCTCCACGAAATTGCCGACGCGCGCGCCCGGGCGCAATTCGGCACCCTCGCGAAGATGGGCGAACGGGCCGACGATTGCGTTGGCGCCGATATGGCTCCGATAAATGATGGAGTGCTGGCAAATTAGAGCATTTTCGTCAACGTCTGAATCGAGGATGACCGTGCCGGTTTGAATCTTAACGTCCGAAAAGATGCGCGTCTTACCGAGAAGCTGGACGCCAGGCTCGATAATCGTGTCGCGGCCAATTTCCACGTCCGGATCAATCAACACGGTCTCGGGAAGATAGATTGTTACGCCCGCAGCCATCAGCTCGGCGGCCTTGCGAGCGCGAAAGGAGCGATCCACTTCGGCAAGTTCGGCGCGCGTGTTGCAGCCAAGAACCTCCTTGGCATCGCCGGCCTCGACTGCCAGGACCCGCTCGCCTTTCTGATTGAGCAGCGCGATGGCATCAGTGAGATAAACTTCGCGGTGGACATTCTCTGGACGCACTTGCGAAAGGCATGGCCAGAGCTTCTCGAGCGCGAAGCAGTAGATGCTCGAATTCACTTCGTGAATTTCGCGCTCCACCGCGCTGGCGGCCTTTTCCTCCGCGATGGCCACGACGCTGCCGTCCGGATTCCGCACGATGCGGCCATAGCCGGTCGGATCGTCGAGCTGCGCGGTGAGGATTGTTGCTGCGGCGCGGCCAGTGCGGTGAGTCTCAAGGAGTGTACGCAGGGTCTCCGTGCGAATCAGCGGCGCGTCGCCGGGAAGCACGAGGGCAGTCCGCGCTTCCGCACCAATCACTTCCCGCGCGATCAACATGGCGTGGCCCGTACCATTTTGCGGACGCTGGAGGACAGTCGAAGCTCCCAGCGGCGTGACCGCGGCGAGGACGTCTTCACCCTGATGGCCGATGACGACCAGGATTTTCGCGCTGAGCGGCTGGCAGGCGCGCACGACGTGCTCGACAAGCGTTCGTCCGCCCGCGCGATGGAGCACTTTGGCAAGGTCGGATTTCAGCCGCGTGCCCTTTCCCGCGGCCAGAACAACGACGATGAGATCGTTTGACTCCATCTTCTCTCTATTCTCGCTTTACTCCTGCAGTTTGGCAATCGCACACTGATGTTGACTTGACGGGGCAGAGACGTGAGAATGCCGACAGAACGCAATTTCTTTGGGCTTGTCCAGGAGGTTTTCGATGAACGCCTGCCCGAAGTGCGGTTTATCCGTGCCAGAAACGAACCGGTTTTGCGCGGCCTGCGGCTCTGATATGAATCCGGGCGCAAACGCCACCTCGCCAATGGCTGGTATCCCTACAGCACAACTTCAGACCAGCGGCAAAGCCATCGCCAGCTTGGTGCTGGGCATTTGCATATTCATACTCGGATTCCTTACGGGCATTCCCGCCATTATCTTTGGCCATTTGGCCAAGTCGGATATCAAGAAGAGCGGCGGAAGTCTGCAAGGTGATGGGATGGCGCTGGCGGGGTTGATCCTCGGCTATCTCAGCGTCGTTTTCCTTCCGTTCATTCTGATTATTGCCGCGATTGCGATTCCAAATCTTCTCCGCTCAAAGATGGCGGCGAACGAAGCGGCCGCGGTTGGTTCGCTCCGGACGGTCATGACGGCAGCCGTCGCTTACAGCAGCACCTATGGGCACGGATTTCCAGAAAGTTTGAATCTGCTCGGTCCTTCGTCAGATGGCTCAGCCCCGAGCGCTGGAGCGGCCGGGCTGCTTGATGCCGATCTCGCGACAGGGCAAAGATACGGTTATAACTTCACTTATCAGGCTTCAAGCAGCCGTGGAAATGGCGTGCTCGATATGTTTCGCTGCAACGCCGATCCAATTAACCCCGGCTCGACGGGCGTGCGGCACTTCTTCGTTGATGAAAGTGGAGTGATCCGGTATCAGGAAGACGGCCCCGCGAACGCCAACAGCCCTCCCCTACAGTAGAGCCGCCTGCTCAACAAACAGTGCGATCAGTCAGCGTGAACAGCGGAGAGTTTCGCGAGCGCCGGCGCCGATGCAGGTTCTGCTTCGGTGGCCGTCGTTTCGGCCCAAAGCGATTTGTCGGCGAGGAGCTGCGAGACAAGACGCGTATGCAGCGCGTGGCCAGCCTTGTGGGCGACGACCAGAGCCTTCAGCGGACGGCCGAGCAGAGCGAGGTCGCCGATGAGGTCGAGAGCTTTGTGGCGGCCGAATTCGTCGGGGAAACGGAGGCGGCCTTCGAGCAGACCGTCCGGCGTGAGCACGATGGCGTTTTCGAGCGAGCCGCCGCGGATCAATCCCATGCCGCGGAGCTTTTCGATATCTTCGGTGAAACAGAACGTGCGCGCCGACGCGAGTTCGCGGCGAAAGGATTCGCGGCCAACAAGGATTTCGGTTTCCTGACACCCGATCAATGGGTGGCGAAAATCCACGAAGCAACGCACACGGAATTCATCAGCAGGGTAGATTCCCACGCGGCGATCGCCTTCGGAAACCTCGAGCGGTTTCAAAACTTTCAGATAGCGGCGGCGACGGCGAAGCTGACGAATGCCCGCGCGGTCGAGCAAATCCATGAACGGCTGCGCGGAGCCGTCGAGGATGGGCAATTCCAGGGCGTTGATTTCAACGTAGACGTTATCGATTCCACAGGAGTAAAGGGCCGCCAGAAGATGCTCGGTCGTCGAAAGCAGCACGCCGTTCTTCATCAAGCTCGTGGCATAACTAACGCGAGCGACGTTCCGGCCGTGCGCTTCGATTTCAAAGTTATCGAGATCCGTGCGCCGGAAAACTATGCCTGTGTCTGCCGGTGCAGGGACCAGGCGAATGTGCGAACGCACGGCAGTGTGCAGGCCGACGCCTTCGATTTCGACCGGTTGCCTGATTGTCAGTTGGGAATTCATGGACCGAGGCCGAAGATTAGAGCATTTTGCAGGCCGAATTTCAAATTGTAAGCAGTGTATTATCTGATTCTTACGAACAATCTCAGCATCGATTTTGGCATCAGCGTCGTAAAATTACAACAAAACCGTCAATTCGTTGTAGCTCTCCAGATACGGTCAGCTTGCAGATTCAGGCGCCAGATTTGCTGCTGATTTGTAGTCGTTTGGCTCGACTTGTTTCACGTGCAACGTCTGCGTAGAATGGAAATGCTGACTGACATGGCGACACGGTTCAACATACTGCCCAATTCCTCGGTCACCCCGCCGCCTGACCCTGCTGCGCATCCGCGTCCGCAGTGGCTGCGCGTGAAATTCTTCGGCGGAGAGAACTATCAGGACCTGAAGCGCATCATGCGCACGCTAGATTTGCACACTGTGTGCGAGAGCGCGCGCTGCCCGAACATGGGCGAGTGCTGGAATCATCGCACGGCGACGTTCATGATCCTCGGCAACATTTGCACGCGGGCGTGCGGGTTCTGCGCCGTGCCTTCGGGCAAACCGATTGGTCCGCCGGACGAAAATGAGCCCGCGCGCGTGGCGGAAGCGGCGGCGAAAATGGGGCTGCGCTACGCCGTGGTGACTTCGGTAAACCGTGACGATCAGCCGGATGGCGGCGCGAAAATTTTCGCGCGAACGATACGCGAAATCCGCGAGCGCGTCCCGGGATGTAAAGTCGAAGTGCTGATCCCCGATTTCCGCGGAGATTGGAATGCGCTTGCGACGGTGATGGACGCGCGCCCCGAAGTGCTGAACCACAATATGGAGACTGTGCCGCGGCTATATCGTCGCGTGCGCAAAGGCGCAGTGTACGAGCGCTCGCTGGAGTTGCTTCGCCGTGCGAAAGAGATGTCGTCGGAGATGCAAGCCCCGATTCCGACGAAAACAGGGATGATGCTCGGCCTCGGCGAGGGACGCGAGGAAGTTCTCACAGCGATGGAGGATATCGCGCGGCAGGGCGTGCACATTCTTACGCTGGGGCAATACTTGCAGCCGACGCGCGAGCATTTGCCCGTCGCGCGTTTCGTTCATCCCGACGAATTCGCCGAGTTCAAGCGCGCCGGCGAAGCCATGGGCTTCAAGCACGTCGAGTCCGGGCCGCTTGTGCGCTCCTCATATCACGCCTTCGAGCAGGAAGAATCCGCCCACTGTTGAGGGAGATTCTCGGATGGGTCGCTATACATTCGTTGTGCTACTAGGCTTCTTCATGGCAGGATGCAACGCTGCTTCCCGCCCCAATTCCCAGTCCACCCGATCCTCTCTGGACGCAGCGGTATACGAGGTCTACTCGGCCCTACTGTCGACAAAAGACGCATTCGGCATGAATCCGGGAACCATGGTAATCATTCAGAAGGAGACCTCGAAAGATTTCATGCCCAATCAGATCTCAAAATGCTTCCAATCGCACGAGGAATACCACTTCGACTTAGAGTCCGCTGTCGCTCTTTACCGTCAGTGGCAATTCCACATGGACTTCAAGGATGCAATCCACGACTTCGAGCTTGAGAACAAGGTGCCAGGCGAATTGACACGTCAACTCATGATTCCCGGCCCGTATGAGATTTTATCCAGCAATCAAATTAACTCACTTGAAGTTAGTGGGAACTACTTGTGGGCAGACTTTTATAAGAACTATCCTAGCTCCGAAGGCTATGTGGCATTTTCAACCGTCGGCTTTAATGCCGAGAGAACTCGCGCAATCGTGTCCGCATATCGGATCTGCGGTTCCCTTTGTGGTGGCGGACGCACTTACGCAATGGAGAAGGTAAACGGGAAGTGGGTCGAAGTGAGGGCTGGTTGCGCCTGGATTTCCTGACACTAATCACTGGTTTTTCCCGGTTAACCCATTGCGAGACACGTTTCGACAGCTATTCCATGATGCGGGGATCGTGGGAGCGGGGAATCCAGCCGATGAGCCATGCGGCGGTAACGTACATCGTGAAACACTCCAGCGCAAACGGCAGAAATCCCAGATATCCGAGCGCGGGCATTTCGAAGATTTTGTGGCGCTGGAAAATCGCGAAGATGTAATGCCACTTTGCCGCCGCCCAATAATTCCAGAATTCCCAAAGCCAGCCGCACACCCATCCAGATGCGAGCAGCGAATAAGGGCGGCCGACACGACCGTAGGAAACATCTCCCAGAAGCGACGGAAGCCCAAGGCGAAAGTTGAGGGGATCGAGGAAAAGATAGAAGCCGATCCAGAGCAGTCCGAAAAGATAGGCGCCGATGCGCGGCACAGCAATGGGCGCAAGGACACAAACCATGCCTGCGACCATCATCCCATTCACTGCAGACGCGGAAATCTTGCGCTCCTCGCGGCGCTTGAACCAGCCGAATGATTCGATCAACTCGCCGGTCTCAAGAATTGCCGGCGTAATTGTCGCGAACGACCAGCAATAGCCGAGCAGTCCCCAGAAAAGTGATGACGGTACGCCGACATACTCCCAATTTTGTAACCGCAGGTTGTACGCTTCGAAAATCAGCCAGAGCGGGATGGATAGACCGGCCATCTGAAAGAAATCACGCGGCGCGTTCCGCATCCGCGAACGTCCGGTGATGGCGAATACGGCTGAATCCACGATGAGCAGATACGCGGACCAGGCGATTGGAGTGAAGTACGTCGCCACCGGTTCGACGCCACGGAACATCAGCCATTCAGCGCTTGCGAGCGCACCCAGGCCCAGCCATCCCGCGAGGGGAACCGCATGGCGTTTGTGGCGGAAGAATTCCAGCACAAGTGCCGCAACCGTCGAGGCTGTGATGATGATTCCAAGCGTCACCATGGCATCGAGAGTGTAGCGCAGTCTTTCGGAAGTTTGTCGCGGCCGTGGCGCATTGTTTGTTATCCTTTGGCCTCTTTTTCTGGTCCATGAACACAACTGCAAAACTCGACCGCGCCCTCGGCCTGCGAGAGGCCACGGCGCTCAACATGATCGACATGGTGGGCATCGGGCCATTCATCGTGATTCCGCTTGTCATCAAGAACATGGGCGGGCCGCAATGCCTGCTGGCATGGGCCGTGGGGGCGACGCTGGCGCTGGTGGATGGCTGCGTTTGGGCGGAACTTGGCGCAGCGATGCCGGAAGCGGGCGGCAGCTACGTTTATCTCCGCGAATGCTATGGGCCAAGAAGCTGGGGGCGGCTGCTCTCGTTCCTCGTCATTTGGCAGACGATTTTTCAGGCGCCGCTGGTGATGGCTTCAGGCTCAATCGGCTTCGCGGAGTATTTCACTTACCTTCACAAACTGAGCCCATATGGTCAGAAGGCTGTCGCGGGAGGAGTCGTGATTGTCCTGGCGATTCTGCTCTACCGCCGCATCGGCGCAGTCGGCAAGATCTCGGTCCTGCTGTGGGTTGGAGTCATTGGCACGATTGTCTGGCTAATTGTCGCGGGCGCGACACATTTTCATCCTCAAATGGCTTTCGACTACCCGGCAGGCGCGTGGCGACTGAATTGGCTCTTCTTCGCCGGACTCGGAAGCGCCACGGTACAGACGATTTACACTTACTGGGGCTACTACAATGTTTGTTTTCTCGGCGGCGAAATCGAGCAGCCGCAGCGCAATATCCCCCGAGCGATATTCATTTCCATCATCGCCATCGCCATCCTCTACATCGCAATGCAAACTTGCATCCTTGGCGTCGTACCCTGGCGAGAGGCGCAGAATTCGCCGTTCATCGTCAGCACGTTCTTCGAGCGCATTTACGGCACGCACGCGGCTGAATTTGCCACTGTGCTCATTCTCTGGATTGCGTTTGCGTCGCTCTTCTCGCTCACGCTGGGCTACTCTCGCATTCCCTACGCCGCTGCGCTTGATGGCAACTTCTTTCCGATTTTTAGCCGCGTGCATCCCACAAAACACTTTCCTCATGTTTCGCTGCTCGCGCTTTGCGGCGTGGCGTTTGTGTTTAGCTTGCTCTTCAAGCTCGCGACGGTGATTGCGGCCATCGCCGCAATGCGCATCCTCGTGCAATTCGTCGGGCAGGCGGTGGGCGTAATTTTGTTGCGACGCAGATGGGCTAAAGAGCGTCTACCATTCCGCATGTGGCTTTACCCGATTCCCGCAGCCATCGCTATACTCTTGTGGGTCGCTCTGTTCGTGGCGACTGGCCCGAGGATGCTGTTCGGAGGGATCGCGATTCTGGTTGGGGTGATTGTTTTTCTAGCGCGCTCGCGAGGACTGAGACAATGGCCGTTTGCGGAGGCGAGAGAATGAATTATCGGCGGTACGGAGGTCTGGCAACTGCAATGACAGCTGCGTCAATTTTTCTGGCAGCGCCAGCGGTGCGCGCGCAATCGGTCGCGGAGGCGGTGGACGCGATTGATCATGCTCGTGTCACCACGCGAATCCTCTATGTCACTGCGCATCCTGACGACGAGCATGAGAGCGTCCTTACTTATCTTTCTAAAGGCCTTGGCGCGGATGTGGCACTCTGCTCGACCACGCGCGGCGAGGGCGGGCAGAACGCAATTGGCCCAGAGCTTGGCCCGGCGCTCGAAATCCTGCGCACAGACGAGCTCTATCGCGCGACGCAAGATTATGGTGTGAAGCTTTTCTTCACACGCGCGCCCGATTTCGGTTTCTCGAAGAGCGCCGATGAGACCCTGCGCATTTGGAGCGGCATCGCCAAGGAAGACCTTGTCCGCATCATTCGCACCTTCCGACCCAACATCGTCATCAACCAATGGGGCGGCGTACATTCCGGCCACGGGCAGCACCAGGCCACGGGCATCGTTACACCTCAGGCTGTTGTGGCTGCTGCAGATCCGGCGCAGTATTCCGACCAGCTTAAGGAAGGGCTTCACCCCTGGCATGTAAGCTGGGTTCTGGAATACGCACGCTCAAGCGACGCGAATCAGGAAGGCATTATTCACTTGCCCGTGGGCAGTATTTTTCCGCTCTGGGGGCAGAGCTATTCCGAACTCGGCCTCATTGGGTTTGGCAATCATCGTTCGCAGGGAATTTCGCGAATTCTCAATTCGTCGTTTTTCAGCCGGCCGGTCACGCTACAAGTAGTTCAGGGAGACAAACTCACTCTCGAAGACCTGGCACAGCCTCTCTTTTCGATTGGGACTGATTCCAACTCGGGTGAGTTGACGATCTCTCTGGGCGCGGCCGACGGCGCGCTCACGGCCGCACGCCAGGCTGCACTGCGCCTCGACTGGCCCAGCGCAGTGAAGTCGCTCGCGGCGGCGGGAAAGCAGATTGACGCGGCGCTTGCCGATGCGCAGGCGCATCCGGCAATGGTGGGCCGGGATGTTTTGTGGGAGCTCGACCACGAGAAAACGAAAATTGATGCGGCGCTTGCCGAAGCCGCCGCGCTGAACGTGCACGCGGAAGCGGATCAGAGCGCGCTTGTCGCCGGCGAGGCATTTTCAGTGAACGTGAGCTGGGAGGTGCGAGACGGCATTGGAGTGAAGATCGCGCAGCCCTCGTTCGAACTGCCCTCCGGCTGGACCGCCGCGCCGAAATCGGCCAGCTCGGAAGACGAAGCAACCAGCAACGAAGCGTCGTTTAGCGTGGCGATTCCAGCCAATGCCACGCCGCCTGCTTCGCCCGAGGATGCCATTCTGCCGTGGCATCCGCCACTGGTCCAGGCGAAGCTCGCGGGCAAAGCCGACGGCTACGCGTTTACTGTCGAGAAGCCCGTCATTGCGCATGAATACACTTCGACGAGCGTTGAGGTCTCGCCGCTCGAGCTAGTTCCAGCAGTGACGCTCACTGTGGACCCGCAACAGGTAATGCTGCCCGTGAATCGCTCCGCGAAGAGCTTCCAGCTCCTCGCGCGCGTGAGCTATCACGCCTCTGCGGCAGCTCGGGTCACTCTCGGAGTGGATTTGCCTGCGGGCTGGAACGCCGCGCCCGTCGCACCAATTGATTTTATGGGTGCCGGCGACCGATTGGTGCGCTTTGACGTCACGCCTCCGGCAAAAATCGCCGCGGGGCCGTATGACATGAAGCCTTACGCACGGCTCGGAGCTGAGACATTCCGCACGTCCCATGAGGCGCTTCCGTCGCTGCCATCGCGCCACGTCAGCGAACCTTCTCTTGCGACGGCGCATGTCCTCGACCTGACTATCCCGGAGCATTTGCGCATCGGCTATGTCGCTGCAGGGATCGATCCCGTGCCGCAGACGCTCCAGCAACTTGGCATCGAGGTGGACATGCTCGATGAAGCCGCGCTCTCCTTCGGCGATTTGAGCCGGTTTAACGCGATTGTAGTGGGGATTCGCGCCTACGAACTCCGGCCCGACGTAATGGCGGCGAATCACCGCCTGCTCGATTACGTCGAGCGCGGCGGCACGCTCGTCGTGCAATATGAGCGCGACTTCGCCTGGAACCGCCTTCTCCCCGCTCCGTTCCCGGCGAAAATGGACCAGCCCGCCGAACGAATCACGGACGAGAACTCGCCTGTGCGCTTCCTTGAGCCGTCGAGCCCGTTGCTGAATTATCCGAATCGCATCACACAGAACGATTTTCACGGCTGGATTCAGGAGCGCGGTCTCTATTTTCTCAGCGAGCACCTGGATTCGCACTACCACGCTGTCCTCGCCATGCATGATCCTGGCGAACCGGATGCGACGGGCGGCCTCGCCTACGCGCAGTATGGCAAGGGAATCTACATCTACACAGGCATTGCCTTCTTCCGGCAATTGCCCGCGGGCGTTCCGGGGGCTTATCGTTTGTTCGTCAATCTTCTGAGCGCGTCGGCACGTTAGAATCAAAGCATGGAGTGCCGAGCGATTCATAGCTTGGCTTGGCAGCCCGTGCCGCTCGCCCCGCCATCGGACTGTTTCCACACACACAACTCCAAATCCTCGCAGTGTCAGGCGCCGAAATTCGTTCGTGCTATTCTCTGAGCCGCAGCCGCCCGCGGAATGCGTCAACGCTCGAAGCGGCTGCGAGGGGGAGCAAATAACAATGAAGAACATTCGTTTCATTGCAATTTTAAGCGTCGCAATATTTGCGGTTTCCGCTTCCGCGCAAGCCCAAAAGCCGAAGAAGGCGAAAGATGCCCCGATGGAAATGCCGCAGCTTTCTATTCCGGAACAGATCGATCACAGCATCGGCGAGATGCTCGGGGCGTGGCAGGTTGGCGACGTTGAGGCCATGCACAAATACTACGCCGACGATGCGACCTGGGTGGCCGGAACGGATGATCCGCCGGTTGCTGGATGGCAGAACTATGTCAGGGTGTATGAGCAGAGCCGTAATGGCCTCGGTGGGGTGCAATTAATTCGGAGGAACACAAATATCTTTCATTTCGGAGACACAGCGTGGGCTTGTTATCAATGGGAATTTGACGGCACGGTGAACGGCCAGGGCCTTGTGGCGCACGGACAGACGACGCTTGTCTTCGTGAAGAAGGGGGACCAGTGGCTGATTGTCCATAACCATACGTCGGAAATTTGCCCGCAAGCGGGACAACAACCTGCGGCTCCGAGGCGCCCGGGGAATTAGAAGTTCTTCAGCCCGCCATAAAGCAACACGCTAGCGCTCGCAACAGCCAGGAGAATCCACAGGATCATCGTGGTGCGAATGATGGGATTAATCTTCTCGATTCGCGCCACAAGTTCCCGCTGTTCACGCGCCATGGATTCTTCAGCCTTGTCAAGGAAGATTTGGTCGTCCTCGCGAGTTTCCAACGTGGAACGATAGATGAGCAGGATAATCCAAACGGCGATCAGCGCAGCGCACGCGATCAATAAAATAAAGAGTCCCGTGCTCATGCCCATATTCCCAGTGTCCATTGCGGCCTCCGATGCCGAGGAGCCTGTCTGTGCACCCCACACTTGGCCCCTGCGGACTTCAATTGCGGCGGATTATAGCACCATCGCGGCGGAATGGAGTCCTGCCTCGCGTTGACATTCGTTTGCCGTGGCCGCAAGATAGTTGCCTCTGTTTGTCCCCACACTTTGCCCAAGTGGCGGAATTGGCAGACGCGCTAGCTTCAGGAGCTAGTTCCCGCAAGGGAGTGGAGGTTCGAGTCCTCTCTTGGGCACCATGCGTTTGGCGCGAGGTTTGCCGCCCCGGCGGACTCAAAGAAATATCTCCATTCATTCTTCCTAGTTCCATCGGAGCATGCATGTGACGCTGAACATTGACACTGACAAGTTGCCGCCGTATGGTGTTGCCCGGGGTCCGCATCGCGCTCAAAAAGTTAAGAGATTGGATAGGCGTAACCGTGTATTCGATTGGGCAGTCGCAACGGGTAGACTGTCTGATCTGAATGGGGAAGTTGCGTGATGCTGTTTGAGCGCTTGGCTCCCTGGGTTCGTCCCGCTGCTTACCTTGGCCGGAATCCCATCACGCTTACGGGCGCCGTGCTCACGACTGCTTCGGCGCTTACCATTGTCTGCTTCTGGGTTTTCGAGATCGTACTAGGCGGCGGAGCGGCAACGTATCCGTATGCGGGCATCGTATTTTTCCTGATTCTTCCAAGCATTTTCGTTTTCGGCTTGATTCTTATGCCACTGGGAGGATTTTTGCGGCGCCGCCGCCTCCGCGCTCGCGGCGAACTTCCCGAGGAGTATCCCCGCATCGACTTGAATCATCCCCAGCTGCGGCGAGCGACAATGCTGGTGGGAATCTTCACGTTCATCAACGTCGTCATTTTCACCACGGCTTCTTACCGCGGCGCGCAATACATGGATTCGGTGCAGTTCTGCGGACAGACCTGCCATACCGTGATGCAGCCGGAATATACAGCCTATTCGAATTCGCCGCATTCGCGCGTCGCGTGCGTCGAATGCCATATCGGGCCGGGCGCATCGTGGTTTGTGCGCTCGAAATTGTCCGGCACCCGGCAGGTCTTTGCCGTCGCATTCCACGACTACCCAAAACCCATTCCATCTCCTGTGGAGCAGTTGCGGCCGGCGCGCGCGACTTGCGAGCAATGTCACTGGCCGCAAAAATTCGAAGGGAACATCATGCTGGTCAAGACTGAGTACTCACCAGACCAGTCGAACACTCCGTTGACGACCGTGCTCGAAATGAAAGTCGGAGGGCGCAACGCGGCCGGCATGATTGGAATTCATGGGCATCATCTAGATCCCGGAGTGCAGATTACATACATCGCGACGGATGGCAAACGCCAGGTGATTCCTCAGGTGACGTATACGGATCCAGATGGAAAGACGACGGTCTTCAATTCGACCGACACCAAGCCCACGGCAGAGGAACTTGCCCGCGGAGAGCATCGCATCATGGATTGCATGGATTGCCACAATCGCCCGACGCATACGTTTCAGCTACCTGACCGGGCGCTGGACGAAGCCATTTCCGAACGCTACATCAGCGCCGATTTGCCCTTCATCAAGAAGGAAGCCCTCGAAACGCTGAAGTTGAACTATCCCAGCCGCGATGCAGCGCGGACGCGAATTGAGGACACGCTCAGGAAGTATTACCAATCCAATTTCCCGGATGTTGTGGCAAAGGACGGTTCAAAACTGGAAGCGGCGATCCAAGCGGTGCAGGGCATATACATGCGAAACGTTTTCCCGGAGATGGATATCACCTGGGGCACGTATCTGAACAATTTGGGTCACACGGATTGGCCCGGCTGCTTTCGGTGTCATGACGGCAATCACACTTCGGTCGATGGCAAGACCATCCCGAACGACTGTGACACCTGCCACGACATTCTCGCCATGCAGGAGAGCAATCCGAAGGTCTTGCAGGAGCTTGGGATGAAACAAGAGTAAAGCACCGATGACAGACTACTTCTTTGCCAGGCTCCGCACAAACGCGATCAGGTTCGGTACGTCGGATCGGTTGAGGTCCTTCACCGGCTTCATCTTCCCTTTACCGTTGAGGATCACGTTGTGCATTTCCGCGTCGGTTAGCGCCTGGACTTCCTTGGCCCCGAGCGGCGGGAAAGTCACCTTGAGCAGCTTGGCGACCGCATCCTTTCCATTTCCGTCGGCGCCGTGGCAGGTGGCGCAGTGCTTCATGAACGCGTCCTTGCCTGCTGCGACGTCGCCGCCGTTTGCAAGAGCAGAAGGAGCTGCCAGAAATGCGAGAATTGTTATAAGTACGCCTGCTTTTTTCATGGTTGTGCCTCCCAGATTAATTGCCTGAACCCGATTCGAGTCTTCGTATCAAGAGTGCTATGCCAACAAGAACGATTATCGTGATCCCCAGCGAAATGAAAAGCCCGGTCCGCCTGTAAGAGCGTTCCGCCATTGCCGCTAAACCGGCCTGATAGGTTTTCTGCGCCACCGCGAGCCCGGCCTGGACGTTCTGATCCACCTTGTCGGACTGAACTGCGTGAATGGACACTCGCGCCTTAATCAAATCGTCCCGGGCTTCCGATTGCGCCAATTTCGCCTCGCCCACTTCCATGCCCGAAAGCTCGGCGCGATTCAGGATCGCGTCTGAACGGCCAATGGCGGAATCGAGCTTCGCGAGACTCTCGTGCATTTTCGCAGCCGCGTCGAATCCCGGCTCGCCCGCGGAATGGCATTTCACGCAGACCGAACCGTCTGCTGTTCCGATCAAAGCGTCGCTGGGGTGCTGAATCCCGTGGTTGCTGTGGCATGTGATGCAACCGGGTACGCCAAGCGAAGCGAATGCGTTTCTGTGAGGGCCGGAGTCAAATAGCTGTGCCTGGAATACGTGGCACGTCGAGCAAACATTTTCCACTGAAGCGACACCCGGCGGCGCCGCGCCGTGGCTTCCATGGCATGTCACGCAAGTGGGCGCACTCAGATCGCCCCTGTCCACAAGCGCGGCATGATGAACGCTTGTGTTATAGAGCGCGAACTCATCCGTGGGAATCTTGTAACCTTTCATATATTCCGCATCCGCATGGCAGGTGGCGCAAGTCTGCGCCACGTTTGTCGGGTACACTCGCGCCCGCGGGTCGTTCGGCGGCTGAATATCGTGAACCCCGTGGCAATCAATGCAGACGGCGACTTTGGTGTCGCCCTTGGCCATCAATTTTCCGTGCACGCTCGTCAAATACTGCGCGTATTGGTCCGTTCGCAGAGAGGGATTGAAACCACGGATGTAGCTGGCATCCGCGTGGCACTTCGCACAGAAACCGGGAACTTGTTTTCGTTCCAGATGCCCTTTGAATCCCGCCGCAGTGCTCATGGATTTGTCCACGTCGTCCGTCGTCGGATCCCCGCCGTGGCAGGTCACGCAGGTCACGCCTTTCTGCGCGTGAATGCTGGCCGTATATTCGTCCGGGCTGACGTGCAGCGGAGGATCAAGCTGCGAGTGGCAATCCAGACAGGAATTCTTCGCCTGCTGTGCGAACGAGATGGGCGCAAAAAGCAGGGCAGTACAGAATACGAAAGTGACGGGCAATCCCCATTGCCAGCCGCAGCGCGATTCGACGCTCTTCATCTTAATTCCGTCTTGGTCGAGCATCGCCAATTCAAAGTGCCTTCCATTTCTTCAACGCGTCGCCTCGCGCCATTACTTAGCCGCGTAGCCGACTAGTGTCATTCCCACAAAATATGCAAGCGCAAACACGCCCGCGCCGGCGATCCATCGGCTTCCACGGCCGCGCTTCTCATGATCGAGAAATGGCAGGAGCGTCCAGACAGCTCCCGCGATCCCGAAGCCAAGCACGCCAAGCAAGTCGCCGGCTATTGGGCCGACTTTTGCGGGCAGGAGCTTCAGCGTTTGGAACATGAACATGAAGTACCACTCGGGCCGTATTCCTGGCGGCGCGGATGCGAATAAATCTGCTTTCGCCCCGAGCTCCCAAGGCTTGAATGCAGCCAGTGCCCCCAGAATCGCCAGCGCGATGTACCACGCCATCAGCTCGCGCAGGAAAAAATTCGGGAAGAATCGCATTTCTTGCACTCGGGCAGGATTCGCTTTCCAATCCGCCTCAACGCTCGGCGGAACACTCATTCCGAATCGCTGCACGAGCAGCAAGTGAAATCCAATCAGCAGAGTGACCAGCCCGGGAAGCACGGCGACATGGAATCCGAAGAAGCGAGTCAGCGTCGCGCCAGTGACATCTTCGCCGCCGCGGAGAAAAACAAGCGTCCAATGACCGATGATCGGAACTTGTCCGGCGATATCCGTTCCCACTTTCGTTGCGAACACGGAGAGCGTGTTCCATGGCAGAAGGTATCCGCTGAATCCAAAGCCGAGGACGAGGAAGAGCAGTATCATCCCGCTAAGCCATGTGAGCTCTCGCGGCTTGCGATAAGATTTCAGAAAGAACACGCTGAACATGTGCGCGATTGCGGTCAGAATCATCACGTTCGCGCCCCAGGAATGAATTGAGCGGATCAACCAGCCGAACCGCACCTGCGTCATGATGTACTGCACACTCTCAAACGCTTCATTGGGACTTGGCCTGTAATAGAGAAGCAGCAGGATTCCCGTCGCCACTTGCAGGCCGAACAGAAACAGGGTCATTCCGCCGAGGAAGTAGAAGTAGGAAAAAGGGTGGCGCGGAACCGTCTTGTGCTCGACGAAGGCCATGAGCTGGCTCCAGCCGAAGCGCTCGTCGAGCCAGCGCCGGATGTTGGCCGCCACGCCCATCTACGCGTTCTTCTTTCTCTGGACATAGATGTCCTGGCCTTTGACAAATACGTCGAAGCTTTCGAGTGGCTTGGGCGGCGGTCCGCTGATGTTCCTCCCACTGATGTCGTACGTGCCGTTGTGGCAGGCGCACCATACTTCGTGCAGGTCCCCGCGGTATTGCACCGTGCAGCCCAGGTGCGTGCAGACGGCGGAGATGGCATGGTATTGGCCGTCAGGCGTCAGCATCAGCAGGCCTGGACGGCTCCCAAAACGAAAAATCATTCCGGAGTTGGACTTCAAGTCTCCGACATGCCCCGCGAGCACTGTGTCGCTTGCGAGTTCGGCTTGAACGGGCGGGATCAGATAACGAAGTACGGGATAGAAGAATGACACGAGCGACGCAACGACACTCGTGCCCAGAAATACTTCCAGAAAATGACGGCGTCCCGGGTCGTCCGAAACCCCGGGACGAGCCCGGTTCGCATCGGGATACTCCACAGTTCACCAACCACGGATAGATTTCGCCTCACATTCCAGAGGCGAGACATTGATCGCTTACTTCTTCAGCGTACGGACGAACGCAATTACATTCGCCATTTCCGCGTCACTGAGACCCTTTACGGGCTTCATCTTGCCCTTGCCTTCGTCAATGATCTTCTTCATGTCCGCATCGGAGAGCGCCTGGACTTCCTTGGACCCCAGTGCCTTCATCTCCACCTTCAGCATTTTTTCAATTGCTTCCTTGCCGGCCCCGTCTGGCCCATGACACATGTTGCACTTTTTCATGTACATGTCTTTGCCAGCGGTAGCATCAGCCTTGCCGACACCAAATGCCGGAATGGCGCATGCCACGACCAACAGTACTCCCACTCCCAGAGCCAATTTCCGCGTCATGTCAGGACCCTCCTTCAGTTTTTCCACGCAATGCTCTTGCCGAACTTCTTGTTCCAATCTTGGTAGACTTCATTGTAAATCAGATGATTTCCGTGATTTAGTTTGCGCCACTCGGTCGCCTTAAGATTCAATGAACCAAAAAAGTACGATCGGCAAGAAGATTCCCGAAGCGAAACGAACCGTGGCGCCGAATCTTGCTAACGCTTACGGATACTATGCTCGCAAGACTCCATTTGGTTTGCTGTGACCATCGTCACATGACGGGTTTTCGGTCCCGTTTTTCGCAATGCTGGCAATCCAGATTTTGTCTTCCTGCTTCAGGAATGCGCGTGGAAGTACCAGATACCTTTTCTTTACATTCCGCGGGGCAGCCCATAGATAAAGGCGCATTTTTGTGCCTATTTTAGAGGTTCGACTATGAGCCAGCCCACCAAGACGGAGACGGCTATCCCGTCTGTCGACGAGACCCGGCCTATCGACGCGAGGAAGAGCGCCGCGCGTCAGGATACCGTGCTTCTAACCACGCCGATGGGCACTCCGACGGCTAGCTCGGTCTCTGCCGCACCATTCACAAGCCCGACTCTCAACACTGCCAGCCTGTCCGCGCTCTCTCAGCGTTACGACATCCTTGCCGAAGCGGGCCACGGCAACATGGGCAATGTGTACAAAGCTCGTGACCGCGAGACCGGCGAAACAGTCGCTCTTAAACTCATCAAGCCTGAAATCGCTTCCGACCAGGACATGATGGAGCGGTTTAAGAACGAACTGCTCTTTGCTCGGAAAATCACGCACAAAAACGTCTGCCGCGTCTACGAATTCAACCGCATCGGCGGGCTCGCCTGCACTTCGATGGAGTACGTTGAAGGAGAAAGCCTTCGTTCGGTCCTCAACCGCTTCGGAGGGCTGCCGCTCCGCAAGGCTGTGGATATCGCGCTGCAAATTTGTTCAGGACTGAAAGAAGCGCACGCCCAAGGCATCGTTCACCGCGACCTCAAGCCGGAAAACGTGATGATTGACGCACAGGGCAACGTCAAAATCATGGATTTCGGAATCGCCCGCTCGATGGAAGCTGCCGGGACACGGCTCACTGGCTCGATGGTTGGCACGCCTGCTTACATGGCGCCAGAACAGGTTGCGGGAAAGCCTGTGGATTACCGCACGGACATCTATTCTCTTGGCCTGATGCTCTACGAGATGTTCACTGGCACGCAGGCCTTCCGCGCCGATACAGCCGTGGCCGTCGCGCTCAAGCAGATGCGCGAATCGCCTGTGCCGCCGCACGAAGTGGATCCTTCGATTCCGGTCGGCATAGAGCGGCTCATCCTGAAATGCCTCGAAAAAGAGCCCGCGCGACGATTTCAATCGATTGGTGAACTGGAACATAGCTTGCGCTCTCCGTCAGCCACGGGCACTTCGGGCGCCGCCGCCGGCGCGAGCTCGACTCCAGTTCCCGCACGCAATATCACCACGCCATCGCGGGTAACTCACACGACGAATTCCACTGCAGCGCTGGCGTCAAAACCAAAGTCCCGCCGCGCCGCTCCGGTTCTTTGGCTGCTCCTCGGAGCATTCGCGGTCCTGGCTGCATTCGGAGCAAACCGGGCGCTGAACGTTAAGAAAGCGGCGGATCAAGTCTCTCCGCCAGTCCAGTCTTCGGCTCCCACGCCGCCGGCTTTCGCATACAAAGATACTCCGGCGCAGCCAGCCAAACGCGTGGCCAAGCCTGCGACGCCGCCTCCCCCTGAAGTGTTTCCTCGCGTCGAATTCGGCAGAGGGAAGTTGCCGCGCCAAAAGCCGGCGAGCCTTTCGTCACAAAAAAGCGCACAGCAATCCCCCCAGCAATTCAATCAGCAATCAGGCGCGGGTCAAAAGGCCAACGAACCGGCCTATCTTCTGGTTGGCCGCTTCGGCCGCGAAGATCGCGCGCAGGGAGTCTCCAAGCGGCTGGAGGATCAGAACCTGCCCGTCATCGTTCTTCCAAGAAAAACGCCTCAGGGGGAGGCCTTCTTCGTCCTGACGGGGCCGTTCAACGGAGCGCGGCTTCAGAACGTGAAGCGCCAGCTTGAAGAGCAAGGTTTCATCAATGTGCATCCGGTTCATCCGGGGGAAGCAAATCAGAATCAGAGACAGAATCAGAATCCGCAATACTAGGCACACAATGCGGAGTTAGGGGCTTGTTCACGGGGAATTGGGAATGGCAAGCCTCGCGCACTGAATTTCAGCGAGTAGCGATGAAAGACGAAAGATCGGAGGGGGCGAGCGAGCGCCATGGAGATGGAGTACGGAGCGCGCACTGACACGGGCCGCGTTCGCGAGAACAACGAAGATAGTTTTCGCGCGGCGCCGGAGCTGAATCTCTTCATTCTCTCCGACGGCATGGGCGGCCAGGCCTCCGGCGAAGTGGCCAGCCGTCTCGCCGCGGACAACATACTTGCCCATTGCCGTGAAGGAGCGTCCAATCCCGCGCTTCCGCTCGTCGGTGAGTCCCTCGTCGGTGCTTCCGAATTTTCGAACCGGCTTGCCAGCGCGATCCGCCTCGCGAATCGCGCCGTCCACGAAGCCGCCGGGACAAACTCGGGTCACTCCGGCATGGGCGCCACGGTCGTTGCCGTCTGGTTGCTGGATGATCGCCTGGCCCTCGCCCATGTTGGCGACAGCCGCGCTTACTGCCTGCGCAATGGCGAGTTCGAACAGCTCACTGACGACCACTCCTTTATCGCTGAGCAGGTGCGCCAGGGCATGATGACCGAAGAAGAAGCTGGCAACAGCAATTTGCAGAACGTGCTCCTGCGCGCTCTTGGCGTCGAACCGGAAGTCGAACCCGACTTGGACGAACATCTCCTGATGGACGGCGACACGATTCTGCTCTGCTCCGATGGCCTGACCCGCGAACTTTCCGACGCCCAAATCGCGGGCATCCTGAAGGACTACGAAGATCCGCAGGAGGCCGCCGACCATCTGATCAACGCGGCCAATCGCGCCGGCGGCGGCGACAACATTACAGTCATTGTGCTGCGCCATGCGCCGCGCCTCGAGGGTGCGTTCGCGCGACTTGGCCGGTGGTTCAAGGGATCCGAGTGCCAGTCTTGATATTTGCATGAGGAGGGGGAATTATGTCGAAGCTGGTTTTGAAGTTCGAAAATTCGGTCTTGAAAGAAGTCCCGGTGTCTTCGTCGGAAGTCAGCATCGGGCGCTCGCCCGAGAACGTGCTGGTGATTGATAATCCCGCGGTATCGCACTATCACGCGCGTGTATTCAACGAAGAAGGCCGCTTGATGCTCGAGGATTTCGGCAGCATGAATGGCACGTTTGTGAACGGCCAGCGCGTGAAGATGGTCACGCTGAAGCACGGCGATTCCGTTGCCATCGGCAAACACACCATCGTCGTTGCTGACTCCCCTGATGCCTCCTTCGGATTCGCACCGTCAACCGGCCCGAGGGCTGCCGCTCCAAAAATCAACGAAACCGTCATGCTCGATACGAAAGAGCGCCGTGCTTTCCTCCAGAAAGTCGCCTCCGTTGGCGAAAGCGCGCAAGTCGCCCCGGGCCGCACGAAAGTTGCCACTCTCGTCGTGCGCAAGGGCAGGACCGACCAGCGCGAGTACACGCTCACGGACAAGCTTACCGTCATCGGAAAATCCGCAATGGCCACGGTGAAGCTCCGCGGCTGGTTTGCGCCCAAGGCCGCGGCGCAAATCAATCGGCGCGAGGATAATTCATTTTACATCGGGGCTGCTGACAAGGTGCCCAGCGTCAACGGAGTTCCCATCGCGCATCCAGCCAAGCTCTCATCCGGCGATATCATTGCCGTTGCAGGCACCGAACTGGAATTTGTCTTGCGCGATTAGGGCGCGTGAGCGGAATTCACGAAAAAACAGAGGCGACCCGATTCGGGCCGCCTCCGTCTGTCCTTGGGGTTTGAGTTCCCGCACGCCGCCTGGAGGGCAGCCCACGGAATTGCTCACCTTTCCAAACCCCGCTGCGTGAAAAAAGTTGCGGGTGATTCTCTCTCCACGCCATAGAATGTCTGAGTGCCCCTGTGTGTTTGCGGGCTCGCCGATCTGGATGAAGCCGAAAAAGAAAGAACGTCCGCCGGAGCTTTCCGAGAGCGAAGTCCTTGCCCATCTCTCGCGCCTCACGCATCCCGCCAGCATCCGTGAAATCGCCGGCGCTCTAGCCTTGCGCCACGACGGCCGTCGCGCATTGCCGAAGCTCCTCTCGCAGCTCGTGCGCAGCGGTGACGTTGAAAAAGGTCATGACCGTTATCGCCTGACCGGTCGCCGCGCCGAAAAAACTGCCTCACGAGCAGTGGAATCTGCGCGCGGCCAGCCCGCGCATGTCGGTGCCCGCCCCGCGAAGCCCGACGCCAACTTGATCACCGGACGCCTCGTCGCCCATCGCGACGGCTACGGCTTCGTCGTTCCTGAAACCCCCGTTCCCGGCATGGACGGCGATCTTTTCATCAGCCCTGCCAGCATCGGCGATGCGATGCATGGCGATCGCGTCCTCGCGCGCATCACGCGCCGGCATCCTGATCGTCGCTTCGAAGGCCGCATCGAAAAAATCACGGACCGCGCCCATCCCACCATCGTTGGCCTCTTCCGCTATGGCCCGCGCGAAAATACAGTTCTCCCTTACGACGTTCGCATCGCTCATGAAATCGTGATTCCTCCGGGATCCGAGATAACTCCCGAAATCTCGCATAAACTTTCCCTCGAATTCGGGGAATCTCCCCGCGCCAGCCGCCGCCTGCGCCTCCCCGACCTCGATGGCGCGGTTGTGAATGTCGAGCTCACGCGCTATCCGAAAGGCGGCGTCGCGCCCGCCGGACGCGTCGTCGAAATCATCGGCCGCCCGGGCGACATGGGCGTGGACATTGAAATCATCATCCGCAAGCATTATCTGCCGCACGTTTTCTTCGAGCCAGTCCTTGCCCAGGCGCGTGCGACTCCGCAGCAGGTGCGCGCCGAAGATCTCGCCGGCCGCCGCGATTTCCGCGACTTGCCCATTGTGACGATTGACGGCGAGACTGCGAAAGATTTCGACGACGCGGTCTATGTTGCGGCGCGTCCCGACGGCTACGAGCTGCAAGTGCACATCGCCGACGTCGCGCATTACGTCCGCCGCAGTGCGGAGCTTGATCGCGAAGCCCGCCTTCGCGGCACTTCGGTGTATTTCCCCAATCGCGCCGTCCCCATGCTCCCCGAAGAACTGTCCAATGGCATTTGCTCGCTCAATCCCCGCGTGGACCGCCTTGTAATGAGCGCAATCATGCAGATCGATGCTACAGGCAAAGTCACCTCAGCGGAATTTACGCCGGGCGTGATTCGCTCCGCCGAACGGATGACCTACACGAACGTCAACAAAATCCTCGAAGGCGATCCGGAAGTTACGAAGCGCTACACCTCTCTCGCGGGTGAGTTTCGCCGCATGAAAGAGCTTGCGCTGCTCCTGAATTCCCGCCGCTCCGCGCGCGGCTCGATTGATTTTGATTTGCCTGAGCCCGTAATCGAGTTCGATGAAATGGGCCGCATGGTGGCGATTCTTCGCAGCGAGCGCAACATCGCCAACCGCATCATCGAGGAATTCATGCTCGCGGCCAATGAAGCCGTCGCTGCGTACCTCGAGCGCCGTGGTATTGCTTCGCTCCATCGCGTTCACGAGAAGCCCGACCCGAAAAAAGTCCTCGAATTCGAGGAGCTCGCTCATGCCTTCGGTTATTCCTTGGGCGTCGAGGATCTCGCTGCAAGACGAATCCCGGTCCGTCACGGACAAATCCGGCCGGCAGGCCGTGAACGCCACGGTCGCGAGCGCCCAATGGAGGTTGTGCTCCCGGCGGGTGACATCGACATCCGTCCGCAGCATTACCAGCGCCTCACCGAGAAAATTGCCGGCAAGCCCGAGGAGCGGATTCTTTCTTACCTGATGCTCCGCTCTCTAAAGCAGGCGCGCTATGTGGCCGAGCCTCTCGGCCACTTCGCCCTCGCGGCCGATCAGTACACGCATTTCACTTCTCCCATCCGCCGCTATCCTGACCTCATCGTTCATCGCAATCTGAAATGGGCGCTTGAAAATCCTGCCACGCCGAAAGGACCTTATCGCCCGGTCGAGCTCGAGGAAATCGCCGCGGAATCCTCTGAAGCCGAACGTCGCGCCGACGCGGCTGAGCGCGAGCTAATGGAATGGAAGACAGCACAGTTCATGGAGGGTCATCTCGGCGAGGAATATGATGCGCTGATCATCTCCGTGCAGAAATTCGGCTTCTTTGTCGAACTATTCGAAATTTTCGTCGAAGGCCTGGTGCCGATTGACCGTCTGGAGGAGGTTCTCGGCCAGAGTTTCCACTACCGCGAGAATGACCACGCCATCATCGGCGAATCGCATCGCGCGCGCCGCGGTTCGGCGGCGAAGCGAGAGTTTCATCTCGGCGATCGTGTCCGCGTTCGCGCTGAACGCATTGATCCAATGCGGAAGCGCATCGAATTCAGTGTGCTTTCCGCGAACTGATTGAGCCGCAATCTCGTTTCACGGTGAAGCGTTTTACCGAATTTCGCTGCCATTTGCCTGAGATTTAAACGATTCCGCGCCAGTTTTCCACACCTCCTCTTTTCGTACTATTGACGCTGGCGGACGGAATCACTAACCTCGCCTTATGGCGGATTTTACTTCACTCATCGGTAAACGCGTCGAGGTCAACTACCGCGCAGGGGATATTCGAATGACGGCGACTGGCACCTTAGCCATTGATTCTGGAGAGTTTATCCGCATCGAGGACCGCTTTTCGCATTCGGGCCAAGAGAAGACCATTCGCCTCGAAATCCCTTACCCTTCGCTCGTCCGTGTCCGGCAGATCTCCGTCGAAACAGAACCCAGCCACGCCCTGTAGTCGAAGTTTCCTGTTCCATCAGCTTGAACCACCCCGCCCCTCGTTCTGCCAATTTCCTGACAATTTTGATTCTCTCCTCCAACGAGAGCCGCTATATTCATCTGCTCGCAGGAGGCAGGGATGAAGCCGAGAGTTGGACTGATTGGACTGGGCCTAATGGGTTCGCCAATGGCGCGGAATCTCCTCAAGGCAGGGTTTCCGCTCATAGTTTGGAATCGCACGCGCGAAAGAGCCGAAAAACTCGGCCGCGAAGGCGCGAAGGTGGCGAATTCGGCTCAAGAAGCCGCCGCGGAAGCGGAAGTCCTGATCACCATCGTCAGCGATCCTTCCGCGCTCGAGCAAGTTCTCTTCGGCGCGAATGGCGCGCTGGCAGCATTGAAAAGAGGCAGCGTCCTCGTGGATTCCAGCACAGTCTCGCCCGCGCTCGCGCGCCGCGTCGCAAAGAGTTGCGCTGAGCGCGGCGTGGATTTCCTCGACGCGCCCGTCACTGGCGGAACATGGGGCGCGGAAAAGGGCGAACTGGTCTTCATGGTCGGCGGCAAGAAAGAAGTCCTCGAACGCGTCGAGCCAGTATTGCAAGCGCTGGGCAAGCGGTTTTTCCTTCTCGGGCCGAACGGCGCTGGCCAGACGGTCAAGCTCGCGATGAACATGATTCTCGCGCTCGAAGTCGAAGCCCTCGCCGAGAGCCTCGAACTCGTCTCTCTCGCAGGCGTCCAAGGCGAGCGCCTGATCGAAGTCTTGCAATCGAGCATGGCTCGCGCCCCGGTTCTCGACGTGAAAGCCCCAATGATCATGAAGCGCGATTTCACTCCAAGTTTTCCGCTGCGCTTGATGCACAAGGACATGGGGCTGGCGATGGACCTGGCAAAAGAGCTTGGTGTGGAGCTGCCGGCGGGCGCGGCGGCTTTCAAAGCCTATTCGTCAGTCAAAGCCGCCGCAAAGAGTGACGTAGATTACGCCGCCATCGCTTCCTACTGGCAGAAGCGCAAGATTTAGCATGGATCCACCAGTCAATTCCAAGTATCCGTTTCTTACAGGAGTAAGTCAAATCTGTAATTGACTTACTTTTATTCTAGCGGTATACTGTGTGGCGTTGGAGGGTTGTGCGCACATGAAAAATGAGGTTTCCACGGTGACAACTAAGGGCCAACTTGTCATTCCTTCCAAGCTGCGAAGGAAGTTCGGTATTCGCAAGGGCACGCAGGTCGCCTTTGTGGAAGAAGAACAGCGCCTGGTGCTCCAGCCACTTACTCCCGAGTTCATTCATAGCCTCCGCGGGTCACTTAAGGGCGAGCCTTCTTCGCTTAAGCTGCTGCTCGAAGACCGCAAGCGAGACCGTGAACTATGAAGCGCGTGGTCCTGGACGCGAGTGCCGTAATGACTTTCTTTGAGGATCGGCGCGGCGCCGACAAAGTTGAAGAACTGATCTCTGTTGCCGTGGCCAGCAAACGCGAGCTTCTAATGAGTGTCGTGAATTGGGGTGAAGTGTATTACTCCGTTTGGCGCGCCAAGGGACAGGGAGCTGCCCAAAAAGCTGGCGCTGAAATCGCGCAGTTGCCCATAGAGGTCGTCCCTGCCGACTTTGAAATGACAAGACTCGCGGCTACGTTTCGAGCAAATCATAAGCTGATGTATGCTGACTGCTTCGCGGCTGCGCTCGCCTCGGCCCGCCGAGCCCTCGTCGTGACTGCGGATGCAGATTTCAAGACCGTTGCCAAAGACGTCCAGGTTTTGTTCTTGTGACCTCTTTGGTGCCAGATCAGGAGTCGTCTGTAGTGCTTCCCGCTAAAACTGGACAACCTGCCTAGGTAGAATTGGGGCCTCCCACAAGGGGGCAAGATGGACAGGAAACCACGCGTAGAGCGATCCCCTGAAGAGAAGTGGCAGATCGTGCAGGAAGGCCTCCCCGGGAGGCCACGTTGAGTCGGTCAACTGTTCCTGTCTAAACCATCACGGCGCTGCGTTTGGCGGGAAGAAGCCGAGCGGCAGGTCGCGCCCTGTGCGCAACCCTGCTGGCGCCGCAAGGATCACCGGAATGGCGTTTACGGCCACGGCAGCTGTAGCGATGTCGCCATGCGTCCCGCCCGGCACGGTGAGACTGATGTTTGGCTCGCCAGTCAGAGAGATCGTGTCCGCCGGGTCCTTCGCGCCGACGTACATCTTCAGTTCCATGAAAATCTTTTCAGCGCCGCCCGCCGTTCCCCGTGCCACTTGATGCACGCCTGCGACTTGCCCTGGAGCGACTTCTAGGAACGGCGTTTTCACAACGGATTCCGCAATCACGGGCTCGATTGTCTCCCTGATGTCGTCCAGCGCGAACCCAAGTCCGTCGGCGACCATCGCCACAGATTCCGGCAAGCCGTGATGCTTGATGATTCCTGCCGCGACTTTTTCGCGGAATTCCTCCGGCGTCATTCCCGCGCCGACTTTCTTCTGCAGCGGGAGCCGCCGCTTTGCCGCGTCTACGATGCGCACGGCTCGCGCCGAATCCACGCGCTGCGCCACCGCCGCGAGCGTCAGCACCATCTTGTCCATCACGAATCCGGGATTCACTCCCGTGCCGACCAGCGCAACGCCTTCTTCCTTTGCTGCCGCGTCGAGTTGCGCCGCAAGCTCTGGATGCTTGCGAAATGGATACGCCAGTTCCTCGCACGTCGAGACCACGCAGCAGCCCGCCCCTAGGCACGTGAGAAGCTGGCTCATCACGTCTTTCAAGTACGATGACGTGCAATGAATCACCACGTCCACCTGGCTCTCCAATGCCTTGTCGGCATCCGCGGATACGCGTATCCCCCACGGCGCGTCCGCCGCGCCTACCACTTCGCCCAGGTCGCGCCCTGCCTTCTGAGGGTCGGAGTCAATCGCGCCCGCGATTTCAAGCGCCTGCTTCTGCCGCATCAACTGCACGATCGAAGCCCCGATCGGCCCCACGCCAAACTGCACTACTTTAATTCTCTTTTTCGCCACTTCCGGCCCCCATTTTTGTTCGCTGCCGCAGGCTGTACCTTAATTCGTATCCCGCCGTTTCGCAAGCATTCATGCCCCGTGCGCATCGAAACGTTTTTGAAGCCGCGCTTGTCGCCGCCAGTATGCGGGCCGCATAATGACGCGATGACCATTCCTGCGGCAAGCAATCTGCTCCGCACCCAATGAATCCGCCGCCACGCAAACGCCTCTGGCTTCGCGCGATTTTGCGTATCGGTGGCAGCGCTCTCGCCCTCATCATCCTGTTTCGATTTCTTCCCCTTGGCGAAGTCTGGACGACTCTCGGCCGCGTGCCTCCTCATCTGTGGGTCTTGGTTGTCGCCGGCTATTTGACTGCGCATCTGATTGCCGCCAGCAAGTGGCGGCTCATGGTCAACCTCGGCGGATCGGGCCTGAGTTTCCCCCATGCGGTGCGATGCTATTTTTCAGGATTGTTTAGCACGCTGCTTCTGCCCTCGGTGATTGGCGGTGATGTGGTCCGCGCCGGCCTTGCCCTTCGTTCCACGCGCAGCAAAGCGGCAATCCTCGTCGGCAGTTTTCTCGACCGCGTGATCGATTTTCTCGCCTTGGCCATTCTCGCGGCCATTGGCGCTTTGCTTGTCCCCGGCGAACTCGCCCCGGAGAGCCGCCGCGTCTTAGTCACTGTCGGCTTGGCAATCGCTGTCCTAGCGATAATCCTAGCCTCGATCGTGCTCTGGTTCCCTGCGCGCAAATTCTCGTTCCGAATTCGTCGCGGCCTCGTTCGCCTTCGCAACGCCGCCTACGCCGTGCGGCGCCAGCCGCAATACGTGACGGCAGCGGTCTGCCTCGCTCTCCTCGCGCAGGGAAGTTTCATCTGGCTAACGGCGCAAGTCGCCGCAGCGAGCGGGCTTCATTTGCCATTTCGCGCCTGGCTGTTCGCCTGGCCGCTCGCGAAAATTTCCGCGCTGGTTCCCCTCACGCAAGGAGGCATCGGCGTCCGCGAAGCGGCACTTGCGGCGCTTCTTGTCCCCTTCGGGGCGCGCCCTGTCTTGACGGTTGCTGCAGGCCTTGCTTGGGAAGGAGTGATCATCACGGGCGGTTTGATCGCGGGATTAACGGCGTTCCTTCTTGCGCAGTTTTCTCCGGCGCATACAACCGGGCCTTTTCGCTCCACCGCTGGCCAGCCGCAAAAACCTGTCTAGCCGCTCGCGTGTGCGCCCCGGCTCAAATCCAGCTCGAAAAATAGCGCGCCCGGGACAGGGGCGGTCATATACGACGGAATCTCTCGGAACCCGAGTGAGCGATACAGATCAATCGCGCTTTGCATTGAGGGCCGAGTGTCTAGCTGCATCCGCGAGTATCCGAGGTCCTTCGCGCGCACAATAATCTCAAGCGCCAGCTCTTTTCCCATTCCCTGGCCGTGGTACTTCGGCCTGACACATAGCCGTTTCATTTCGCACGTCTGCTCCTCCAGCTTCCGCAACGCGACGCACCCCGCCCCAGCCTTGCCATCCAGCGCAACCAGCAGCGCCCCGGTCGGCGGCACGTACTCCCCGGGCAGCTCCGTACTCCAAAAACAGCTCGCGCACGATTTCTATGGACCCGAGGGAGGTCGCTTCGCTGATCCGAATCATCGGAAGCCTCCTGCATGCACTTCCGATGCTACGGAATTTGTAGAGAACAGGAGTAGACCTATGAGGGAGCTGAGGGGGATTTGGATGCGGACAAATTGTCCGTCTCTCTTATCGGCGGCGCTTCTTCCGTCGCGCAGGCCGTGACGCCGCCTGGGGCTTCAACGCAATACCCTGGATTTCAAACCGTGCGCCAAACAGCAGCGGGCCCGACCCGATGAACGCTCGAGAAGGCAAATCTTTTTCGAAATAAGCGCGGTAGATCGCGTTGAACTTTTCAAATAAACTCACGTCCGAGCAGAAAATCTGCACATAGACCAGATCGTCCATCGCACAGCCGCCGCGCGAAAGCGTCTCGCGGAAGCTATCAAGCATCAATCGCGCTTCCTGCGCAGCCTCAGTCGGGACCTTCCTCGTCGCCGGGTCTATTCCAATATGTCCCGAGAGGTAGAACGTTTCGCCTGCGAGCACGCCGCTCGAAAATGGCAACGGTCCGAGCCCTGCAGGCGGCGGAATATACATTGTCTGCGCGGAAACCCCGCCGCGACGTTGCATTTTGCCTTTTTTCTTCAACCTCTAACCTCTGGCCTCCAACTTCCAGAATCAGTGCGCGTACTTCGAGTAATCCGGAAACGCCGGCACCTTCGGCTTCGGCAGAGGATTCTTCTTCAACTCCTCCAGCGCCACCGCGACCGCTTTCTCGAGTTGCACGTCGTGCCCTTCGCGCCATGCCTTGGGATCGAGCAGAATCGGCACGTCTGGTGGAACGCCGTGATTTTCCACGTCCCATGTGCCGTTCGGATTGAAGAATGCCACGCGCGGCGCCGTCACTGAGCCGCCGTCGATCAGCGGCGGATAGCCATAGATGCCGACCAGTCCGCCCCACGTCCTCTCTCCGATCAGCGGCCCTAGCCCGACGTGACGGAATCCCCATGGCATCCAGTCGCCGCCCGAGCCCGAGAATTGATTGATAATCATCACCTTCGGCCCGAAAATCGCGTCGAGTGGCGACGTGAACACTTCGCCCTGGCGGGTGTACCAGTAACTCGTCAGCTTCCGCTGCATAGTCTCAATGATGTAGTTCGCGATGCTGCCGCCTGTATTGAACCGTTCATCCATCACCGCGCCTTGTTTCCCCACTTGCGAGAAATAGTAGCGGTTGAAATTTGTGAATCCGCCTCCCGCCGTGTTAGGCAGATACACATACGCGAGTTTTCCGTCGCTCAGCTTATTCACCATGTCCATGTTGTGGACAATCCAGTCGCGGTGCCGCAAGCCCAGTTCGGTCGGCACGGGAACGACGGTGACCTCGCGAGAACCGCTTCCATCCGGATTCGGTCCGACCTTCAGCACCACTTGTTTCCCCGCCTTTTCGAGGAAGAAACTGTAGATATTATCCGCGCCGTGCAGCTCCCGGCCATTCACCGCCAGAATGTAGTCACCGGCAACGACGTTGACACCCGGCTGCGTCAGCGGCGCTTCGAGTCCCGGATTCCAATTTTCGCCGCTGTAAACTTTCTTGATTCGGTATCGGCCATTCTCGATGGAATAATCCGCGCCGAGCAGGCCCACGCTCACCGGCGGCACTGTCGGAATCGCCCCGCGGCGCACAAACATGTGCCCGACGTTCAATTCTCCCAGCATTTGGTTGAACAGGAAATTCAGATCCTCGCGGCTCGCCAGTCCGGGCAGGTATTTCGCATACTCGGCCTCTGCTTTCTCCAGGTTCAGCCCGTGGAAATTCGGCGCATAGAAAAAGTCCCGCTCGATCCTCCAGACTTCGTGGTACAACTGCTTCCACTCCGCCCGCGGGTCCACCCAGACTTTCATGTCGTCCATCTTCAGCATGCCGTCGCCGGGCTTCGCGGGTTTGTCCGTCCCGGCGATTCCCCAGTGCTCGCCTTGCTGGTAAAGGAATTTCTCTCCATTGAACGACAATGCGAAACTCTGAACGCCCGAGATGAGCGGCGCCGTCTTCTTGGTTTTCATCTCAAATTTCGCGATATCCAGGCCCGGTGCCCCCATGCCGCCATCGCCAGGGCCCGGCGGCAATTCGGCCAGGAAAAGTTCGTCCGCCTTTCCCGCCGCTAATCCTTGGTAATCCCGCGCCGGAATTGGAAGCGCCAGGATGCGCTGGCCGATGTTTTCGAAATCGATTGTGACTTTCGGAGTCTCTTCCTTTTTGGCTTTTTCGCCCGCAGCTTCTCCCGTTCCTCCTCCCGCGGCCGCCGCCCCGCCCTTTTCCGTCTCTTTCTTCGCTGTCTCTGCTGCTGCCTTCTCCTCATCACTTTCAGGCGCGAGCGGCGAAGGCAAATCCTTCGCCAGCACGGTCACGTACACGCTCCGCGTCACCGTGTGGTCATAGCTGGACATGTCGAGCCACGCTGTCGTTGGGCCCGCATTCGTGCTCGCCGTGAAGTAAAGGTAATTCCCGCCTTTGTCCCACGCCGCGTACCGCGCGTCGCTCATTCCGTCGGTCACCTGTGTGCTCTTTCCCGTCGCCAGCGAGTACACGAACACGGCTCGCATATGGTTCTCAAGCAACTTCGTGTAGGCGATCCATTCGCTGTCCGGCGACCACGAAGGATCGAGCGTCCGCTCTGGCGTTTCGTACGTGTCCGCATCAATCTGCACCGGCGTTCCCCTGTCCAGGTCCACGTACCACACGCTCAGCCGTTTGTCCGTATAGGCGATTTTCTTGCTGTCCGGCGACCACACCGGGTCGTAGAAATACGAGGGCGGATTCCCCAGGCCGATTTTCTTCACCGGCCCCATCCCCTTCTGATCGCGAATGTGCAATGCATACTCTCCCGATTCGTCCGAGAAATACGCGATCGAATTGCCGTCCGGCGACCACGCCGGCGTGCGGTCCGCAACTCCCGGCGAGTTCGTGACGTTGCGAATGTCGCCATGCTCCGCGGGAACGGTCAGGATTTCCCCGTGCGCCTCGAACACTGCGCGCACGCCCGTCGGCGAAATATCCGCGGACAATATGTTTTTCTCCACGCTGTCGAAGTGCGGCATCACCTGAGGGAAATCCCCCGCCACGTGAATGGTCACCGGATGCTCGTGATGCGTCGCGAAGTCGTAGATATGAATTGCTCCGAACTGCGAATAGATGATCCCGCCCGGTCCTGCAGAAGCTTCGCGGATGGGCAACCCATTGTTGGCAACCGTTTCGCTCACTTTCTTCGTCGCCGGATCGTACTCGCAGAGCGTGAATGTCCCCTTTTCATCCGAGAGGAAATAAATCTTGCCATCGGCCCACATGGGATCGAATTCGTTCCAGTCGCCGCGCGGGATCTCCTCCGTGTTCGAATCGGAAAGTTTTGCCATCCAGATTTTCGATTCCGTCCCGCCGCGATAGTGCGACCAGGTGCCCCAGGGGAACGCCACAGGCCGGTACGCGATTTCGCTTCCATCCGCGGAATAGGATCCTTCGTATGCCAGCGGGAACGGCAGCTTTTCTGGCAGCCCGCCCGTTACTGGCACCGTGAACAGATTCGCCACGCCGCTGGAAAATGCGTCGCGCGTCGACTCGAACAGCACGTTCTTCCCATCCGGCGCCCATCCTGCGACATTGTCTGCTCCGCCGTGATACGTCAGTTGCTTCGGCACGCCACCATCGGCCGACACGACGTACACATTCGTGTTTCCCCCGTATGCGCCCGAGAACGCGATCCATTTCCCGTCCGGAGAAAAATAGGGATCGGACTGGATGCCCACTCCGGTCGTCAGCCGGATGGCATCTCCGCCGTTTCGGCTGACGCTCCAAAGCTCTCCGCCGTAGACGAACACGATTTGCGTCTTGTTCATCGTCGGCTGCTGCAAGAGCAGCGGCGCCGGTTCCATCTGCGCGTAGCAGACTCCGGCGAACAGGAAGACAACCAGGGCTAGTACGGTTTTCTTCATTGCGGATTCTCCTTTACAGTGCGTTCCCTGAATATTACGCGGACGTGCGGAGGAAGGTTCCCCATGGTTCAAAAGACAGGGCAATGAGCAGGTCAGCGCCCCCGGTTCACTCCCGCCTTGAAACGGACGCGCGAGTATATCCCCGCGCCCCAAGCCCTGTCCACGAAAGAGGGCATGCTTCTTTGGAGGGTTTGCCCAGTTCAAGCCATCTGAAATTCTGTTGTCACGGGCGTTCCGCGGATCACTGACTGGGTCACGGGGGATCCGTCCACGGCGATCTTCCAAAGTTCCTTCAGCGTCGCCTCATCGGCGTCTGCACGCACAAACAGCTTCGCCTTCACGCCACCATACCCCGGGTTGCCCGTCTCGCTCAGTCCCGCCCACTTCAGAATGTTGTCGAAATTCCCTTCGAGCGCGATTTCCAGGTCGTGGACTTTGATCCCGCGCTTTGTGGCGTTCAGCACGAATCCGACGGTCATGCACGCGCCCATCGCCGAGAGCAACTGCTCGTGCGCGCTCGCCGCCAGATCGCAGGCATCCAGCCCAGCCGGTTCGTCCATTTCCACGGCATGCGTGCGCATATACGCCTTGGCGTGGAATCCTCCCTGCCACACGACGCGCGATTTCCACGGCCCGCCCACTTCCTTCAGCACGTCCGCTTGTTTCAGCGACTCCAGAATTCCCTTCAGTTTATCCGGATGCAGCCCGTTCAAGGTTTCTTCGGCCATTTTCGGTTCCGTCATGTTCGTCTCCTTGTTTGCTTCGATTTGCTAATCGGCCTGCGCCGCTTTCCCCTGGAATTCCGCGCGCAATTGCCGCGCCGCTTCTGCAATCGCCGCCAGCTTCATCTGCGCAACCTCCGCCGTGTTCACGTTTCTCTCCGCGAATGTCCCGAACCCGCAGTCCGGATTGAGGAAAATCTTCTCTGGGTCGTAGAACTTCGCCAGCTCCCTCACACGCGCCGCAATCGCCGCCGGAGTTTCAATCTCGTCCGTCCGCGGATTTACCACGCCCAGCCCGATTTCCTTTTCGTTTTTGTATTCCTTGAACACGTCCAGCTCGCCCGCGCGCGGCGTCGCAAACTCCAGCACGAGTTGATGGATATTCATTTGCATCAAGTACGGTAGCATCGGCCCGTAGTTTCCCTTCAGCAGGACTTCTTCCTTCCGGCTCCAGTTTCCCCGACAGATGTGCACCCCGAACCGCACGCCGTCAATTCCCTCCACTGTCTCGTTCATCAGTCGCACCGCCAGCTCCAGCTCCTCGATCGGGTCGCGCCGGTTCGGCAGCGCCGCGCACATGAACGTCTCCGTGCTCTCCGCTCCGTAGACGATTTGGCTCAAAATCGGCTCATCAAGCTGGATAAACGCGACCCCTCGCGCCTTCAGCGCCAGAATTTCTTTCCGCAGAATCCGCACCACGTCTTTCGCCAGATCCTCCGGCGCGGGATACACTTTGTTCGACAGCCCCTCGAACCAGCTCGACCGCGTCAGCATGTACGGCCCGGGCAGGGGCACTTTCAGTGGCCGCGTCGTGTGCTGTTTCGCAAAATCCACTTCATCGAGCGACAATCCTTTCTTCTCCGTCAGTCGCTCGATCACGATGGGACTCTTGATTGCGAACGCGGGCACATCGAGCGCCCGCAGCACCTCCTCGTATCGCGCCCGGTCCTTCATGTAATCCATCAGCTCGGAGACTTTCATCAGCCGCATCCCGCCGAGCTTCTCCACCACGAATGAATAAAAATTGTCGCGCCGCTGCTCCCCGTCTGTCGGGATGTCCACTCCGGCATCTTCCTGCGCCTTCAGGCATTCCACCACTGCGCGGTCTGCCACTGCCTGGAACTCGGCTTCCGGTATCTCGCCCGCCTGCCGCTTCCGCAGCGCCTGAATCAGCCAAGCGGGCCGCGGCCAGCTTCCCACCACCGTCACCGGAAATAGTTTCGTCTCAGGCATGAGTCGTTTCTCCCTTTTCGTTCTTCGCGGCCGTGCATTCCACCGGCAGGCCGCTCTTGGCCCATTCCGCGTATGAGCCGTCGTAAAGCGAAACTCTGCGTCCGAGCTGCGTCAGCGCCAGAAAGCCCAGCGCCGCCCGCACTCCCGTCCGGCAGTATGCAATCACGTGATCGTCCGCTTCAATTCCGCGCGCAGCGAGAATTCCTTCTAGCTTCTCTTTCGGCGCAAGAATCTGGCCCGGAGCAGTGAATTCTTGCCAGGACAGATGCACGGCGCCGGGAATGTGCCCCGGCCTTCCCTCCGTGTCGAGGTCCCCGGAAAATTCCTCCGCCGCACGCATATCTACCAGTTTCGCTCCGGGCGCTGGCACGTCTTCGAGCTTCGAGCGCAGCTCCGCGCGCTCCCGCAGATAAAATTCTCGTTGTGTCGGCTTCACCGGCCGGTAAAACGCTTCGCGCCCCCTCGCCACCCACTGCTCCCACAGCGTCTCCATGAGGCAAACGTCCGTGCGCCCCAGATAGAGCAGAATCCACGCCAGAAACGCCGCATTACGTCCGTCCGCGTTGTCGTAAATCACCGGCGTGTGCCGCTCATCGAGTCCCGCCGCGCCCAGCCATCGCCCCAGCTCCTCCGGCGGCAGCAATTTCCCTTGCGCGTCCCGCGTCTTCGTCACTGGTGCATTCACGGCATTTTTCGGATGCCCCGCCATGTACCGCACCGGCGAGCGCGGATCGAGCACCAGAATGTCCGGCGAATCGAGATGCTTCTCCACCCACTCGGCGGAAACAAATTGGAACAAGGTCAGCTCCTATCGGATGTCAGGCCTTCTGCTGAGATTCACCTCTTCGCTCAGGGACGGCCGGCAGAGCGTTTCACTGGGGAATCCCAAACGCTGCCCGCATTCTAATCCATACCTCACGCGAAGTCACCCGCTCTGTCGCTCGTAGGGGCGCTGCTTGTATACCCTGACGAAGGAAGGGCTGCGCCCGTCGAAGACCCTGAGCGAAGTCGAGGGGTCGGAGATCCTGAGCTTGTCGAAGGGCGCGATGCGCGCATCCGTCTCTGCGCCATCATCCGAATTGCAACTCGCCTCTCGCCGGCGTATGTTTTTTGTGAAGGAGGAACCCGTAAAATGAGAATACTTCAGTTCCGGCCCCTGGCAATACTGAGTGCGATCATTCTTCTGGCAATCTGCGGCGCCACGATGGCGGCAAACGCCCCGGAAGTTCCGTCGGTGGACGGCGGCGTCGGCCCCTGCCGCGCCGATTTCACGGTCAAGGACGGCTCCGGAAAGCCCCTCTACAACGCCAAAATCAACGTCGTCCTCAAGTATGGCTTTATGAATCTGCGCAAGACCGAGCTCGAAGTCGGCACCAACAGCGACGGCAAAGCCCGCTTCACCGGCCTGCCCGAGGATCCGAAAAAGCCTCTCGCGTTTCACGTCAAGAGCGGCGACGTCTCGCATACCGTCACCGACGATCCTTCGACCAATTGCAACGCCACCTTCGACGTTACCCTCACCATCCATTAACGAGCGCGACGCCTACAGTGCCGGAAACCTTCTGCCTCGTTAGTGCTTCGTAATCGTGCGTTCGTTTCGCGTCGCGTACACCCGATGTCGCCAGTAGAATGAACCGGTAATTGCGCGCCTCTTGAAAGGAGAAAATTCCAATGTCCAAATTGCCCCTGAATTGCCTTGCCAAGCTCGCTGTATGCGCCCTCGTTGCCGCCGCCGGTCCGGGCCCGTGCTTGGCGCAGACTGCCAATGCGGCTTCGAGCCAGACACTCTCCCCGGAACGCCGAGCCGCCATCCTTCAGGAGCTTGAGGCCATGAAAAAGCGCATTGACGCCCTTGAGGCTGAATTGAATTCCGGGGATCAGCCCGTACTCGTTTCGCGAGCAGTAGAATCATCTCCAGTGGCAGGTTCTCCGCTGGCCGCTCCTTCGGCAGCGCCTGTTCTAGTGTCGACGAGGGAATCTTCATCGCTGACTCCTGCCGTGCCAGCTCAAGTATTCCCCGAACCTGCGCCACAGAAAAAGCAGCCCTCCGAACCATTCGCCTTCGCCGATTTCACCTGGATGAACGGCAATCCTCGCGAAAAAGACACACCTCTCGATACAAAGCTCTTCACCCCTGAATTCCGCGCCGACGTCTCCTACATCTACGATTTCAATCATCCGAAGGACGACACGCTCGTCGGCTCCTCCGAGAGCGGCCGCGCGCAGGAAGTCCAGGTGCAGCAACTCGGAATCGGCGGCGATTTTCACTACAACAATGTTCGCGGCAGGCTGATGACGCAATTCGGCATGTACTCGACAATGACTCCGCGCAATGACGCCAGTCCTGCGCGCGGACAGTGGGATCTTTCCAATGCTTATCGTTATTTGTCCGAAGCATACGGTGGCTATCACTTCAACGTCATGCACGGTGTGAATGTGGACGCTGGCATCTTCATGTCCTATATCGGGCTTGTCAGCTACTACAACTACGACAACTGGGCTTATCAGCCATCGTACGTCTCATCGAACACTCCCTGGTACTTCGAAGGCCTTCGCGTCCAGATCTTTCCCACCGATAAGCTGAAAATCGAGCCGTGGTTCATCAATGGCTGGCAGTCCTACGGCCGGTTCAACAAGTTTCCCGGCCTCGGCGGCCAAATCGCTTGGCGTCCCAATGGTTGGCTCTCCTTCGTCTTCAACAACTACGGCATGGGCACCGATACGCTGGGAGCTCCGGGTCGCTCGCGCCTCCACACCGACGACAGCGTTGAAGTGAAGTATTTCGACAATCCGGACAAGACCTTCGACAAAGCCGCGTTTTCGCTCACCGGCGACGCCGGCTGTGAATACGGCGGCGGGGTAAGCTGTCACGGTGGTTCAAAGGGAGGCCCGAAGCAGAGCTTCTTGGGTTACATGCTCTACAACCGCCTCTGGTTCGATAAGGACAAATATGGCTTCACGCTGGGCGGCGGGAAGATTAATAATCCCGGGCGATACCTCGTGCTTTTGCCACCGATCAACGGCGCGACAGCTGCTTCAGGCACGCCTTACTTCACCGAAAATCCAGGAGACCCGTTCAAAGCGTGGGATGTTTCCGGAACGTTCGATTACATGCCGAGCCAGTACGTCACCTTCCGCTGGGAGTATGACCATCGCGCCGCGAACGTGCCCTATTTTACCGGCCCCGGCGGCGTTACACCACCCGGCGGAAACCAGGGCGCTCCCGGCTCTCTTGTCCCGGGTTTCACGCCGGATCTCCGCAAGTTCGAGAACCGGCTCAATCTTTCCGTTCTCGTCAAGTTCTGATCGCCTGCATTGCGCGATGCCTGGATTTTGTAGAGGCCGCTGGTTTACTCCGCGCGGACCCGAAGTGTCTGCGGGAGGCAAATCCTGGTCCCATGGCACTTTTTTTCCTTGACAAAGTTTATAAAGTGGTATACAGTCTTGCTAGTTTGACACCGGGGGTTCCAGTACCGGGTCACAACGATTTGTCGCCCCGACGCACCCCGTCGGGGCTTTCGTGTTCTATGGGGGTGAGGAGCATTCTAATCGGGAATCAAAATCGAGTTAAAAAATGCTAAGTCCTTCACAATTCGCCGCTTGCAATTTTCTAATCGGGAAGAATTTCAATATTTCACGCTTCCCATTCCGCGTCGCCGCTTCCATCCCCCTCCCCGCATCGAAGGAATTAGAACTTCCGCTAACCGGCCCACAATCAATCACATCCGAATTTCTAATCGATAACTTCGGAGCACATCTTACGCGACGCCAGCCGCTTGCCCGACGTGGCTGGTGGCGAGTCAAGGCCTTCGCTGCGCCAAACCAGCTTGTTCACCCTGACGCAGGAAGGGATGCGAAGTGGGCCTGCCCGCCGAAGCAGGCTGTTGCGAAGGCGGGTCCAACTTCCAGCCTCTCAACCCGAAGGGTTGACCCTGAGCGAAGCCGAAGGGCAGCCTCCAGTTCTAATCGTCCCTCTCCGCGATTAGAATCGTCGGTAAGTTATAGAAAACAAAAGACCGGACCCATTTCTAATCGTCCCCAATTTGCACTTTTTAATTCCTCCCTGCCCCGTTCGCCTGGCAATTCGCGAACCTCGTCTCTCATCCCTGCTGGCACCTCCCAATTATTAGACTCATCGCTAACTCGCAGAAAACACAGTACATCTCAATTCCTAATCGATAATTTCGGAGCACGTATTTCGCGACGTCCGCCGCTGGAGCTTGCTGCAGAGGCGGATCGAATCTCCAACCTCAGACCTCCAACTTCCCGAATTTCTAATCGCCAACGCGCGGAATTAGAAACCATGCTAAGTCATAGAAAACAAAGGATGGGGAATTTTCTAATCGCCAATTTTCGCCTCATTCTCTTTTCGCAAGACAGACAACAATCCCGTTTCTCCCGGCACTATTCATTCCTGGCAGGCGGGACGCGAGTGTGCTGCCAGAGAACCCAAATGAAGGATTTTCGCGAGTGCTGATGCCGACACGTCCGTTCATTCCGCCGAAAAGCTTCCGCGCCGTCTTGAGCCGCGTTGTTGAGTTGACTCCTTCGACCAAGCATTTGGAATGGGAAATCATCGAAGACGGTCCGTTCGACTTCTATGCGGGACAATTCGTTTCGTTGCAGGTCCCGCATGACGGAAATGAAGAAGAGCGGCCCTACTCCATTGCATCTGCGCCCCGTGGCGATGCGCGATTTGACTTGTGCCTCAATCGCGTCGAAGGCGGCTACGTCTCCAATTACCTTTGCGATCTGACTGCTGGAGCGAATGTGAACATAAATGGCCCGCATGGCTCTTTTGTGGTTTCAAAACCTGTCGAACAGGACATCGTATTCATTGCGACAGGCACGGGCATTGCCCCTATTCGCGGGATGCTGGCTGATATTTTCGAACGTGGTCAGGATGTGCCTCAGGATGTCTGGCTCTTGTTCGGTGTCCGCTATCCTGGAACGATTTTGTATCGCGAAGAATTTGAAGCCTTGGCTGCGAGGAATTCTCGTTTTCATTTTGTGCCAACGCTGAGCCGCCCCCCCGGAGATTGGAGAGGCAAGACCGGCTATGTTCAGGAGCAGCTTCGGCAACTCTTTGCAGGAAGGGAGGATTTCAAGGCTTATATCTGCGGCCTAAAAGCGATGGTGGACGAGACGCGGTTCATATTGAAGGAAGAATTTGGACTCGAGCGCAAACAAATCAGATTCGAGAAATACGATTAACCGTGAATTCCGGAAATGGAAAGAAGCGATGGATCTATTTTCTCAAGCTTCAAGAGACAAAGGCGCAGCCGAGTCTGCTTCGATTCCCATCCAATTTGCGAGTATAGACTTTTCTCAAGTTGACTCGAAGTGGCGGCAGGATAGGCACGTGCAGCACTGCAAAGAATGGAGAGGCAAGTTCGTCCGCGTTTTCAAGCGACAGGGCAAGCCCTCCTGTGCAGAGATCCAGGACCGACGCCGTCTTTTTCTCATCGCCAGCCAGAACCGCATAGGCCCGCGTGCCTGCAAGAGATACTCTCTCCCATTTCCGTTTCTGTGCATACGGAGAGGCTTCCGTACGCCCCAGGAAAGTACCGGTTACTTCAGCTTGACCTTTGGGCGGAGGAACTTCTGTCGGCCGGCTTTCCTGTGATGCAGGGGGTGCAAATTGCACCTTCGGGGCGGGGAAGGGCGTCTCGATTTCCTGGACCTTGGTATTATTGCGGGAGGCGTTTTTTAATTGATAGAGTCGCTGGTCCGCAAGGCGAACCAACGCTTCCTTTGAATCTCCATCCTGCGGATGCACCGCGATCCCGTAGTCCAGCGTGACGGCAACGCCCAGTTTCAACGGGCTCAAATCCGCTTCAAAATTTGTCCGGAGACGGTCGCAGAGAACTGCCGCCTGCTCAGGATCTGCCTGCGGGAGCAGCAGAGCAAATTCGTCTCCGCCGATGCGGAATGCAAAGTCTGAGGCGCGCAAGCTCTTTCGCAAGGTTGTCGCCGCCAGTTGAAGAACTTGATCGCCTTGGAGGTGTCCGTGGCGATCATTGACTTGCTTGAGTTTGTGGAGATCAAGTAGCACGAGCGCAAGGTGCTGTCCATAACGCATGGCGCGGTTGAGTTCTTTGTCGGTGTACTCTTCAAAGAGCCGGCGATTGTGCAGTCCCGTCAGCGCATCCGTCGCAGCATTCAATTGGAGCTTCTTGAACTCCTCGTACTCCATCAATATCGGCACGCGCATGAAACTCGTGGAGGCCAGAACATCAATCAATGCTGTCCTCAGGGAAACACGTCTTCCCAAATTCTCGGAGAGTTCGATTCGTCGTTTTAGAATTTGATTCCAGTGCTCAAGGCTTTGGGTTGGCGTCAAATCAATCCGGGCAATGGACTTGAAGAACTGTTGCAGAAAGGGTCCGCGGACCGATTCTTCGACGTTTTCGAGCGTCTCCGCAAGAAGGTCAAAGAAAGAATCGTCGGGTTGCGACGAGGGTCTATTCGTCTCCGCCGGCTGGGGCATCGGGGTTTCAGCTGTACTTTCTCAGGCCAGGTTTCAGTCCTGGAAACGGTAATCGTGCGGGGACACCGTCATCTTAGCAATGGCCGTGCCACTGCTCAAGCTATTTCTCGAAACCAGGAACTCCATATTTCATTGAAATCAAGGACGTTGGCTAGCGGAGGGAGGTGCAATCTCATTACCGAGCGATAGGTAAAGAAATGATGGAGAATTCCATTTCCACTATGTACTTTTCTTCTTCAGCAAGGTTTTCCGGCTTAATTCAAGCTAACTTGGACTCAATCCAAGGGTCGGAGGAATTCGACTGCAGCAACTTCCATTTCTCCACCTACATCGAGTCGCAACACTCGCGCCTGTATAGGAGGAGTGCCGGATCCACCAAGCTCCGGAGAAGTTGGGATAGGAGCAGGGATCGTCAGAGATATGATGTCTTCACAACGAAGAGGCAGGCGGCCAATGAGTTTTGCCCCTAAATTACTGATATCTAGAGTCTTAGCCAACTCAAGTAACTCAACCTCTCGATGATCCAGGCGCCGGACAAAAATCGGGATTTGCAGCCGAATCCGCTGCGACCGGCGTCGGTCTAAAGGAACAACTGTAACCGCATTTGCCAGCGAAACCAACCTCGCCCCCAGTACTTCAAATCGAGTATTAGTACTTTCAGTATGAGCAATTTGCGTGCAAGACATTCTGGAATTTAATGGCTCTATGTCTTCTATAAACATGAAGTTAGTGGTGCAATCTGCTGCATACGGATATGGGATTTGGGATAGTACATAGAATCGGAATTTGTTTGCAGCTTTAGTGCAATAGGAACGCATTTACCATTGACTCTTCCGGAGGCGTTTGCCAACATCACAGGGTAAGATTCTTCCCCCTAAAGTGAATTGCGGAACTTTTTTTCCTATCTAGCAGACTAGCGCGGAGGGGCGCCGGATTGAACAGATCTCTAACGGTCGAATCAAGAGTATCGGGAACCAATTTGTTCCGGCTGATGACCGGCCTTCTGGATGCTTTGAACAGGCCGTTGCTGGTCGCCGAGCGGAGCGGGCGGATTCTCCACACGAATCTACATGCGCACACTTTCTTTCATTTGAAAGATGTCGAGGAATCGTCCCAACCAAACTTGTTCCGGGACATCTTGCATGTGGATGCAAAAGGAGTGATCGGGCAACTCGAAGGAGGCGAGCAGGAAGTCAGCTTGCGAATTCAGTCTGCAGATGGTGCAGCACGGGCACGGGTTCGCTGGTTGCCAGAAACGGACTGGTTGATAGTCTTCGCCGATCTTGAAGCGGAACAAGCGTTCGAAGATCAGGAAGAGATGAAACGAAAGGTGCAGGATCTCCTGCAAGAACGAGAGATCACATACCGGAATCTACTTGCCGCCTACCTTCGATTGCAAGAGGTGAACCGTCAGAAGACTGTGTTCCTCGGTTCAGCCGCCCATGAACTCAAGACTCCATTGGCTGTGATGAAGGGATATTACGATTTGCTTCTATCCGGTTCCCTTGGCAATCTGTCCGAGAAGCAGCGAGAAATTCTTCACGAGTCGAAGCAGAGTTGCGACCGGCTGGTACGATTGGTTTCGACCTTTTTGAATTACACAGCTTTGGAAAGCGGGAAACTTGTCCTGCAATTTCAAGACAATGATCTGAAGGATTGCATAAACGATGTGGGAGTGCGATGGAAAGGGTCTTTTCAACGAGCTAATGTCCATTTGGAGATTTTCTTGGATACGAAATTACCGGTTTTCAAGTTTGATTATCCTAAGATCCAGCAGTGCGTAACCAATTTGGTTGATAACGCGCTGAAGCATACGCCGTCTGGAGGAAAGGTAAGTCTGCGAGCTGAGCCTCACTTCTGGGAGCGCCGGACTTCTCTGGTGGCGACGCCACGCGAACGCCGGTCTTCGCGACCACCACAAGCCAACAGCGTCATGGTGACCGTGAGCGACACGGGTGAGGGGATTGCTCCGGAATATCATCAGGAAATATTTGAAGATTTTGCCCGTGTGGATCCGTCTTCTTCAGGCATGGGATTGGGGCTCGCGATCACGAAACGATTGATTCAAGCACACCACGGAAAGATTTGGGTGGAGAGCGAACCTAGACGGGGGAGTTCTTTCAATTTCCTGTTACCAACAAAAATCGAGGCACATGGCCATGCATGAAATGTCAGCGGAAGAAGTCAAAACGACCACGGTTAAGGAAAAGATCTTAGTCGTGGATGATGAACCGAGTATCCGGAAATACTTGCAGACCCTCCTAGAGGTAGACGGGTTCGACGTGGACGTTGCGCCGAGTGGCGGCGATGCGTTGGAAATGATCGGCGGTGGCGCGAAGCCTGATTTTGTCATTCTGGATGTACTCATGCCCGAGATGGATGGGCTCGAGACACTGCGCCGATTGATGCAGATGGACCGCAGTTTGAATGTGGTTATGCTTTCTTGTCTGAATGAAGTGAGTACTGTAGTGGAAGCAATTCGCCTTGGAGCGCATGACTACCTGACGAAGCCATTCGAAAAGCCAGAACTGGACGCGGCTCTGCTGAAATGCCGCCAGAAGAAACAACTCAGAGCCGAGAATCAGGCTCTGCGGGAATACTGCGATCAGCTGACCGAGGATCTTTCCTTCCTCGCTGCAAGTTCCCAGATGATCAAGATCCGCCAGCAAATCCTGCAAATCGCCCCAGTCGATGTCCCTGTATTTATCAGCGGCGAAAGCGGAGTGGGCAAGGAAGTTGTCGCCCGGATGCTCCATTTGCGATCTTCGCGCCGCAATCAAGCTTTCATCAAGGTCAATTGCGCGGCCCTGCCCGGCGAACTCCTTGAGTCGGAGCTTTTTGGCTATGAACAAGGAGCTTTTACGGGCGCGGTACGCGCCAAACCAGGAAAATTTGAGCTTGCCAATAAGGGGACAATTTTCCTCGACGAAATTGCGGAAATGAGCCCACATCTGCAGGCCAAGCTTTTGCATGTGCTTCAAGACAACCAATTCTCGCGACTGGGTGGCCGGTCGGTTCTACAAGTGGACGTGCGAGTGCTGGCTGCGACAAACGTTCCGGTGCAAGAAGCTATGCGATCAGGAAAGTTTCGCGAAGATCTCTACTATCGGTTGAGCGTGCTTTCGCTGCACGTTCCACCCTTGCGCGAGCGCAGTGACGAAATTCCCATGCTTTTCCGGCACTTCTTGGTCAAGTACAGCGAAAAATTTCAGAAGAGTGCGCCTCAACCTTCTTCCCACATCCTCGAAGCCGCCCTGCGCTACCAGTGGCCTGGAAATCTTCGCGAGCTGGAGAACTTCGTCAAGCGGTATGTGATCCTGGAAGATGACGAAGGCAGCTTGCGCGAACTTCTCGAATTGACGGAGGCACAGCAACGAATGACGCCGCGAGAAGCGGCTCCCCTTCCGAAGGAACAAGGGCTGAAGGCTCTCGTTCGCGGATTGAAGGACGAGGCGGAAATGGAAGCGATTGCAGATGCGCTGGAGAAAACAAACTGGTGTCGCAAAGACGCCGCCAAGATGCTGGGCATTAGCTACAAGGCTTTGCTCTATAAGATGCGGCAGTTCAATCTTGATCCACGGAAAGGAGCGCGCACGAGTGCACCGCAGGGTGCATCCATCACATCCGGATAAGAGTCCTAGAACCCCTGCAACGGCTTGCATATTCAGTGAACTAGGCTGGAAGTTCCCGAGCTTAGTACTATCCAGTTTGGAATCCACTATAGAAATTGTTCTTGTTTCTTTTGCCACTTTTTGGCAAAAGTATTCAGTTTTCTTTGGGGCTTAAGAGGTTGCGTGGGAGGTTGTTAAGAAAGGGCTTGGATGAATCAAAAAGCGAGAATTCCGAGTCTCTCAATGCAGATTCGGAATTGAATCGTCCCTGGTTTTGAGACAATGGGCCTAAATCCTTAGATATATATTGTTTGGAAGTCGGATTGCTGCGTTATTGCTTCCTGGGTGGGGGTTTCCAGCAAAGCAGACTGGAGAGGAGCGTTGGGGATGACGGAGCGCCGCCTGGCTCGCCGCTATGATCTATCTCTTCCCGTGATTGTGCATCTCCCTGTGGAAAAAGAATCTGCACCGCACAACGGGCAAACGCGTGATATTTCAACGCGTGGAGTTTATTTTACGCTGCGCGAAGATATGGCGCCTGGGACTGAATTGGATTTCACGCTGACTCTTCCTGCGGAGATCACGCGCGGGACCGAAGTACTTGTTCGGGCGCACGGTCGAGTTGTTCGAGTAGACAGGAAAGAAGAAGTGGCTCCCCAGTCGAATGTAGGAGTCGCGGCCGTAATTGAGCGCTACGACATCATTCGCGGTGAACCGACCCGCATTTGAAGCTTGACTAGTTCTTGGTCGAAATGATTACCACGTTTTGGTTCAGGGAATCATTATATCTTCACGCCCTAGGGCCGATCCGACGTTAATGATCGGCAGATTTGCGTTCGTCAGTTCCGCGTTGAGGTTCGCCAAATTCTTGGTTTTGAACTCAGCCCAGAGCTTCATAAGTTCCACCAATGCTCGTCGCTGAACGGCACTGGCTGTCAGCTGATTGCGAATTCCCCTGAGCTGCTCAGCTGCCTTCGAAACTGCGCTATCGGGCTTTTAAGGGCAAATTGAATAGGCTTAACAACGTGGTACGACCGGCAGGGGAATTCTGGGAAAATGACTTCCGAAGAGTGCAATTCTTTTCCCATTGCACATGATTATGGTTAAGTTAGTCCGTCCTGGCTGAACAGGCTCCGCTTGCAACCAAAGGTCTCATCGTTTCGTAATCTGTTGAAACTAAGAAGATTATAACAATTCAGGACAAACTAGCAAATTGTAATGTGCTGGCTCAAGTATTGGTTTTTCCTGTGCAAGGAACTGCAGTCAGTTGAGGGCATATGTTATGCCTTCGCCGATAGGATGGTATCTGTGAGTACGATGACACGCCAAGGTGCTGGTCGATTGGTTGCAGAAACGAATATGACCGTGCCTCCCGACCAGGTTGTGTTCGGCCGGTCCGACGCCATGCGTTTCATTCGGCAGAAGCTCGAAAAGGTCGCCCCCGCCAACATACCGGTATTGATTCAAGGAGAGAGTGGGACCGGAAAAGAAATTATCGCCAGAATGATTCATACACATTCTCCTTGGGAGTCCGGACCATTCGTGAAAGTCAACTGCCCCGCGATTCCCGGGACGCTTGTTGAGAGCGAGTTATTCGGATACGAGAAAGGAGCTTTCACTGGAGCAAACGGAACAAAGCCCGGCCGAGTTGAGCTGGCTCAAGGTGGCTCCCTCTTTCTCGACGAGATCGCTGAACTTGAGCCAGGGCTTCAGGCGAAACTGCTGCAGTTGCTACAAGACGGGCAATTCTGTCCCATTGGCGGACAAGAAGACAAACAAGTTGAAGTACGCGTGATTTGCGCGACAAATCGGAATCTCGAAGAGGAGATCGAGCAAGGGTCGTTTCGCCAGGATCTCTATTACAGAATTAATGTGGTCAACATCCAACTGCCAAGCCTCAGGGAACGTGCTGCAGATATTCCGGTCATCTGTGATTTTTTGCGCGAAGTTTACAGCGAGAAATTCAACAGGCCTACCCGGCCGCTTTCCAACCGGAAGCTGGACATGATGCAACGATACCATTGGCCTGGAAATATTCGCGAGCTTGAAAATCTGATTAAGCGGTACGTCATCCTAGGATCCGAGGATGCAATTTCGGTCGAACTCGCGGGGGGCGGGACGCATTCATTTATTCCCGATGTTCCGGTGAACGGGTCCATCTCCTTGAAGAAAGTCACACGGCAGGCGATGCGCGAATTTGAAAGCAAAATCATTTTGAAAATTCTGCAGACTCACAACTGGAACCGGAAACGGGCTGCGAGTGCGCTGAACATCAGCTATCGAGCACTGCTGTATAAGTTGAAAGAAGCTGGTGTGCCAGCCCGCAGAAATGCGAATGGCCCTCAACCGCACGAACTCAGCAACGATTAGTTCTTGGATCTGAAGGAGAGGTTATGATTTGCGCAACGCTCAAATTCTTGAAACAAGGAATTTTTCTCGGGACATTGGTCGGCCTGGCGTTTGGGATCGCGATGGCGCAGAGCCAAAAGAGCACCCCCAAGACACCCCAGCCGAAAAACGACCCGCCGGCAAAGGCAGACTCGATCACGCCGCCGGTATCTGTGTCTCCAATTTCGCCCAACGAATACATCATCGGCGCTAGCGATGTCCTTGAGGTTGATGTTTGGAAAGAGAAGGAGATTTCGCAAGAGTTGCCTGTTCGTCCTGATGGAAAGATATCTCTTCCACTGATTGGAGAGATTCAGGCCTCGGGCTTGACGCCTCTTGGATTGCAAGATGTCATCACCGAGAAATTGAAGACGTACATCGAAAGCCCGCAGGTTACGGTGATCGTCAAGAGCCCGCTGAGCCATGACTTCAATATCATCGGTGAAGTGATGAAGCCAGGGTCTTATCCCCTGCAGCAGTCCATGACGGTCCTTGATTCGATCGCCGCGGCTGGAGGGTTTCAAACCTTTGCAAAGAAAACGAAGATTTACGTTTTGCGCCCGATGCCGGGTGGAATCCAGGTGCGAATTCCATTCAATTACAAAGACGTCATCATGGGTCGCAAACTGTCTCAGAATATTCCTTTGAAGCCAGGAGACACGATTGTTGTCCCCTAAGATGAACGGAATGATTTTTCGAATGCTTTTGTTGGTGTCGGGACTCGCGATGATCATGCCTTTGACAACTTTGGCGCAGATCGGGCCTCAGGTTCCGGCTTCGGCAGGCGGACAGGTCCCGCCGACGGTCCCCTCATCGGAGGGTCCGCAGAGTAATGTGTTTGAGTTCGGAGTGGGATTCGGCGCGACGTACGATAGCAATTTATTCATCAATTCGAAAACAGGATCTTCGTCAGACATTCGATATTCCGTTTTCCCGAGATTGTCTCTGATAAAAACACTGCCACGGCTCCTTCTTAATTTGAGATATTCACCAGGAGTGGAAATCAGCGAACACCGGCTTTACCAGAGTCTGTTTTCGAACAATCTCGACGGAGGCTTCACCTATACGCTGACCGACCGGACGGCATTTACAGCTCGACAGCAATACAACATTTCTACTAACCCATTCAATTCTCTGGGGGGGCCAATCGGACCCTTGGGGCAGGCTACCTTCCTGCCTGGCTACAAGGAGACGTCTCTCGTATCCAATGCCAATCTCAGCCATCAGTTCAGCGAGTTCAACACCCTGGGGATTGGTGGGTTTTTTGCGGATCGCAAGTTCGAGAATAATCGGCAGGGCCAGCCCACGACAAACCTAATTCAATCGCGGATTGCCTCGGGCAATGCGTTTTTTACCCATCAGATGTCGCCGAAGAATACGATTGGCCTACAGTACCAGGGCCAGGCACTGGAATTCCCGCAGCAAAATGCGCGAACGTTCACTCACACCTTCTCAATTCTGGACACGATCACGTTCTCTTCTCGATCCAGCCTGACGCTTTTTGGAGGCCCGGATTATTCCCTCACGAGCAACCAGGTTGTTTTCTCCTTGGGAGGCATCATCATCCAGATACCGCTGAAGAAAAATTCTTGGTCTGGGGCCGGTGGTGCGATCTTTACTTTTCGTGGAGTGCGAACAGCATTGACTGGTGAGTTTTCTCGCGGAATTTCGGAGGGTGGGGGCCTGTTAGGGGCGGTCTCCGCGACCAGCGGCCGATTGGAATTGGTCGAGCGGCTTACGAAGAATTGGGATATAGACATGAATGGGACGGGCGCGGTGAGCAGCCTGATTTCAGCATCGAGTTCAGCAACTCCACAATTGCTGAACTATGGCGGTGGTGCAAGTCTCAAACGTGCGCTTGGACGGAGTGTTTCTCTGCAGTTCTTCTACCAACGCAGGAACCAGTCTGCGAGCAATTTCGGTCAGAGTTTTGGGAATCACGATAGTGGCGGTATTTCGCTTGATATTCATTTCTTGCGGCCGTTCGGGAGGTAGGGCGAATGATCGAAGACGTTCAGGGCCAGTCGAATGTCAACATCGAGCAGTACGTCAAGATGTTGGGGAGGCGTCGGTGGTGGCTGTTGCTCCCCGCATTTCTGTGTTGGTTGGTTGTCTGGGGCGTCAGTTGGGTCTTGCCGACGGCTTACGAATCGAAAGCAACCATTCTAGTAGTTCAGCCCAATGTGCCGGAGCAATACGTCATGCCGAACGTGACGATGTCGCTCCAAGAACAGCTCGCCAGCATGGAGCAGCAAATACTGAGCAGGCCCCGGCTGCAGACAATCCTCGATCGTTACCACCTCTACCAAAAGAGTACGAGTTGGCTTGGACCGATTGACCCTGTGGAGGAGATGCGTAAGGACATCGAAATCGATCCATTGGTAACGCCGACGCAGCCAGGTGGAAGACAGGGTGACCTTACTGCCTTTCAAATCCTCTACAAGGCGCCCACTGCTCACATCGCGCAAGTGGTGGATGGTGAATTGACGTCGCTCTTCATTGACGAAAATCTTCGGACCCAACAACAGTTATCTCAGAGTACGACGTCGTTTCTGGAACAGCAGCTTGCCGATGCGCGCAAAAAGCTACAAGAACAAGAAGAGAAAGTCAGCGCATTCAAAGAGAAGTATCTCGGACAGCTTCCCAGCCAAATGCAGAGCAATGTCCAAATTCTTTCCGGTATGGAAGGACAGCTTCAAAGCCTCGAACAGGCACTCGATCGGGCACAGCAGCAGAAGTTGTACCTTCAATCTTTGCTCGACCAGTTCCGCACGACTGCGACTGTTTCCGACAATGGTTCTCCGGCAACCACTCCGGCCGTGCTTGACAATGAAATCAAGCAACTCGAGTTGCAGCTCGCGGATGCCCGGTCGCATTACACGGACAATTATCCAGACGTTGTCGCCTTGAAGGAACAGATCGAGAAGACGAAGAAATTGCGGGATCAAATGGTAGCTGACGCCAGCGCACCATCAAAGCCCGACGCAGACAAGAGTGCTGCCTCAACGACTGAAGCTGCAGATCCGCAACTTTCTCAGTCGATGATGCAGGCGCAGAGCCAACTCAAAGCAAACCAACTGCAAATCCAAGACTACCAAAAACAGGTCGATGTTCTCCAGGCGCGAATTAAGGACTATGAGGCCCGTTTGAATCTGACTCCCGTGCGCGAGCAGGAATTCGAGGAAATTTCACGGGGCTATGAGGAATCCGAAGCGAACTATTCCGCCCTGCTCAAGAGACTAAACGAGTCACAGCTTGCCACTGACCTCCAACAACAACAACAAGGGCAGCATTTCCAACTGATTGACCCGCCGGATGCGCCGGTGGCGCCGTTCTCACCAAACCGTATTTTAATCAGCCTCGGCGGACTGGCAGCCGGAGTATTCCTGGGCATCGCTCTGACTCTTCTGAAAGAAGTCACAGATGTTCGCGTTCGCCAAGAGAAAGATCTTGAGGACATTGTATCCGCGCGAGTTTTAGTTGGAATTCCTCGCATGAACACTTCGGCAGAAGTGAAGCGTCAGAAATGGCTGAGGCTGGCAGAAAGTGCAGCCATGGTGCTGCTAACTCTGGGAGTTGTGGCAGGAAACATCATATCGTTCATCAAGGGTTGAGTGCAATGTACAGGAAATTTTACGGGCTAACCAGGAACCCATTCGAAATCAGCCCGGATCCGTATTTCTTCTATCCTACGCCGCGGCACAACGAAGCTCTGGCGAATTTGAACTACGGAGTTCAGCGGCGGAAGGGATTCGTCGTGGTGACGGGAGAGGTCGGAACCGGCAAAACGTTGCTCGTGCGGTGCCTGCTCGAAGCCCTCAACCGCAATCAGATTGCCTTTGCGTATGTCTTCAATCCGCGGCTCTCCGTTCTCGATTTCTTGCGGTATCTGCTGACGGATTTGCGCCTTCCTATGACAGGTAAGACCAAGAGCGAAATGTTGGCGCATTTGAACAATTACTTGATCGCTCGCTTCCGCCGCGGCACAACTGCGGCGCTCATCGTAGATGAAGCACAGCTCTTGAGCTGGGAACTCCTCGAGGAAATTCGGCTACTCACGAACCTGGAGACGTCGCAGCAGAAGCTACTCCAAATTGTCCTCGTTGGCCAACCGGAACTCGATCAAAAGCTTGACTCACCTCATCTTCGTCAGTTGAAACAGCGGGTCGGCTTACGGTGCCGGTTGGAACCGCTCAGCCTAGACGAGTTGCGTGGCTATATCCATCGCCGGTTGGAATTGGCGGGGGCTAACTCGCACGGGGCGACAATATTCGCCGATGGGGCAATCGAGTCTGTTCACCGATTTTCGAGGGGCATTCCGCGCCTAATCAACACCTTGTGTGAGAATGCGTTGGTTTCCGGTTACGCGAGACAGTCCAATCAGGTCACACCAGAAATCATTCAGGAGGTAGCCACTGATTTTCGTCTAAATGTGGCTTCGGATGCGGCAGTTCCTCAATTGGCAGACACAGAGTCCCGGAAGAAGGCATTGAAGACGCTTTTCCGAATGATTGAAGAGCTGGACGCTCCATCCGAAAAGCAGTTTGAGGAAACTAAATTCGAGTCGGGAGTGAAAGCAGAATGAGCCGCTTATACGAGGCCTTGCGCAAGTCGGAGACGGAAAATGAAAAGAGGGGCTTGACCCCCATCCTGAGCAACCGGCCGGCCGAGACGCTCCTTGACTTGGGAAGCGGGCCTCTCGAATTGGAAAGGGCTCAAATTCAACGAACGCGAGTTTCTCCCGATAGTCATCTCGTGGCGTTAACCGATCCGCAAAGTCTGGCTGCGGAGAAGTTTCGCGTACTTGTCACTCGCCTGGGTAACTTGCGAGCGCAACGCGAATTGAAATCAGTGCAGGTCACCAGCGGCGTCCCAGAAGAGGGCAAGACGATCATCGCGGCAAATCTGGCGGTCACACTTGCGCGACACACACAGAGCCGCGTGTTATTGGTGGAGGGAGACCTTCACAAACCGTCGTTGCTCGCTCTTCTGGGGATAAACCAAATGAATGGAATTCGCCAATGGTGGTCCGACGCGAATGCACCCCTCAGCAACTACATCAAGAGAATTGACGATCTGCCACTGTGGCTTCTTGCGGCTGGAGGAAGAAGTGACCAGCCGGCAGAGATTCTGCAATCAGGCCGAATCGCAGAGCAATTCGCACAAGTGTCGGGTTGGTTTGATTGGATCGTTGTGGATTCCACGCCTCTTTTGCCAATGGCGGACGCCAATATATGGAGTCGACTCGTTGACGGCAATTTGCTGGTGGTTCGCGAGGGGGTTGCGCCAGTCAAGACCCTTAAGAAAGGCCTGGAGAGTCTGGATAACGCAAAACTCGTCGGCGTTGTGCTCAACACCGCATCCGAGTTCGACCGAGTGAATTACTACGATCAACACTATGCTGCGACCAAGCCGTCGAGCAATGGGCATTCCAAAGAGAAAGCTTCGGAGGCTAGTGCTTGATTCGCTTTCTCAACGCGTATTTCCCAGCACGAACGCTCTTCCTGGGTATCTCGGAAGCTTTCCTTGTAACTATTGCATTCATGGCAGCCACGATCGCCCGACTCGGCACAAGCGAAGCAAGCTTGATGCTGAACTACGAGCAGGGATTCTTAAAGATTCTCGTGGTGTCAGTCGTGTTCATCATGTGCATGTATTATTTTGACCTGTACGACACCATTGTCTTGAGCAATCGGCGCGAAGTGGTGACCCGACTGGTGCAGGTGCTAGGAACCGTTTGCATCCTCTTGGCAGTTCTCTACTACGCTATCCCAACTCTGCAGCTTGGCCGTGGGATTTTTTTGATCGGGTTGGCCATGGTGACGTTGATGTTGTTCGGATGGCGCCGGCTCTTCCTCGCTGTAAATACGCTGCCTAGATTTGCGGAACGCGCGCTCATCCTGGGTGACGGGCCGCTTGCCCAACCTTTAATTGCCGAGATCGAGTCACGACCGGAATTAGGCATGCGCATCGCCGGCCAGCTTCGCCATCTTGATCATGTTAACGGGCATCACGCAAGCCTCATGGAGCCCGAGCAATTCGAGCAACTAACACGGCAGGTGGAAACATTTCGGGCAGACCGCATGATAGTCGCCATGGCGGATCGGCGTGGGCGATTGCCGGTTGAGGCGCTCTTGCGTTTGAAGAGCAAGGGACTACGCATTCAGGATGGCGCAGAGGCGTACGAAGCCATTACAGGTAAGGTTCCGATCGAATCCCTCCGGTTGAGCTGGTTGCTGTTTTCCCCTGGGTTTCAGGTCTCGCGGCCCCTGATGATCTACAAGCGAGTCTTCTCGTTCTTGATTTCTCTCGTTTGCCTGATCTTGCTCTCGCCGCTCATGCTGCTGGTCGCAATCGCAATACGCATTGACTCACGAGGTCCGGCAGTTTTCAGGCAAGAACGCATAGGAGAGGGAGGCAAGCCTTTTACACTCTTCAAGTTCAGGACCATGGTGGAGGGAGCAGATAGGGATGACAATCATCGCCCCGCGGAGATTACCGACAAGCGGTTCACGCGTGTTGGCCGCTGGCTCCGTCGTGCGCGCGTTGATGAATTGCCGCAGCTGTTCAACATCCTGCGCGGGGACATGTACTTCGTTGGTCCACGACCATTTGTGCCCAATCAAGAACAAGAATGCCTCGAGAAGATCCCTTTTTACCGCCAGCGATGGGCGGTGAAACCAGGTGCGACCGGGTGGGCTCAGGTCAATCGCGGCTATTGCGCAACCATTGAGGACAACACGGAAAAGCTTGCCTACGACCTTTTTTATATCAAGAACATTTCCATCGGCTTGGATCTCCTGATCCTGTTCAAGACCGTCAAAATTCTCCTCCTGGGCAAGGGATCACGATGACGATCTTGGCTAATGCCCTCTTTTGGCTAGGTTTCGTGTGGCTGGCTTACGTGTACGCTGGCTATCCCTTATTTCTTTGGATCGCTGGGTTTTGGCGCAAATTTGTGCCCGAGTCACGGGAAGACTACTTTCCGCGCGTGTCTGTTTTGATTTCCGCCCGAAACGAGGAAAAGGACATTCTCTGGAAAGTCAACGAGACCCTTTCCTGGAACTATCCATCTGACCGGTTGGAATTGCTCATTGCATCGGACGCCTCCGAGGACAGGACAGATGAAATTCTGCGGAGCATCAAAGATTCGCGTTTGAAACATATCCGAATCGAAAATCGCGTGGGCAAGAACGAGGCTTTGAACCGGCTCGTTCAGATCGCCATGGGCGATCTCCTCCTCTTCTCGGACGCAAATTCTCACATTGGAAAAGACTGCCTGCAAAGCATGGTCCGCTATTTCGCCGACGCGCGAGTGGGAGCAGTGACAGGAGTTGAGCAAACGCAAACCGAGGAGCAAACCCTCACCGTTGTCTCTGGGACTAGGGCGACACTGGATTACGAGTCGCACATTAGCCGCCTTGAGAGTCGGATGGGATCAGTACTCGTTTGTGACGGATCTCTGTTCATAATTCGCCGCGCTCTCTTCCATAAACTTGAGCCGGATTTGGCCAACGACCTTGAACTCCCGCTCTGGATCGGTGGCCAGGGCTATGCGCTGCTTTTCGATTCCAATGCGCGCTCAATCGAGAAAGCAACTCGTTCCGCCTGGGAAGAATTCAATCGCAGGCGGCGTGTTTGTGGCCAAGGTGTCTTGGGATTTTGGAGGCTTCGCCACTGCTTGCGGGGCCTTCGCGCCTGGCAATTCTTCTCGCACAAGATCTTGCGCTGGCTGACTGTGGTTCCATTGGTATGCATGTTTGTGACGAGTGCAACACTCTCAGCGTCGCCCGTTTTTAAGATGCTGCTTATTCTGCAGCTCGTTTTTTATGGCCTGGCCATGATTGGAATGTGGCTCAATTCCATGGGGCACAATGCGCGCGCGATTTTTTCTATGCCCTTCTATTTTGTTCTGGTGAGTACAGCCGCAATCGTTGGAATCTTCCAAGCATGGTGTGGGCGTCGATTCGCCATATGGGAAGTTGCAATGTCGTCACGCGGGCAAGAAAATGCTTGAGGCGGCGAGTCCCGGCCATGTTGCGCCACAGGAGAAGCACCACCTGGATCCGTTCGCGGCATCCTGCGCGCGACTTCGCTCTAGCGCTCAGGCCAGCCTCCAAGAAAGACTGTCGCCATGAAGTGTGTCTTCTCGGTGGATGTTGAAGACTGGTTCCATATTTTGGATTTGGAGACTACTCCAGATGTGAAGGAATGGGAAACTCTTCCTTCCCGCGTCGAACAGAATTTCCTGCGGTTGCTGGATCTTTTCGAAGAACATCAGGCCCGAGTGACATGCTTCTTCTTGGGGTGGATTGGCAAGCGCTTTCCACATCTTGTCAAAGAGGCGGTAAAGCGTGGACACGAGATCGCCTCGCACGGCTACGCACACCAGCTCGTCTATCAGATGACCCCGGAGGCTTTCTATCAGGACGCCATGCAATCTCGGGAGATTCTGGAGGATATTTCTGGCAGGCGTCTGTGGGGATACCGCGCTGCTGGGTTCTCTGTCACGAGAGGCACGGAATGGTTTTTCGACAAGCTCATCGAGGCTGGATACGTTTACGATTCGTCAGTTTTCCCTGCTTCAAGGGGCCATGGCGGGATCAAAGGAGCTCATTTGGGCCCCTATTGGGTTCAGCGGCTTTCCGGAAAGATCGTGGAGTTCCCTGTCAGCGTGGTTGACGTGCTGGGAACACCAGTGTGCTTCTTCGGCGGCGGTTATCTTCGATTTTTTCCCTATCCAATCATCCGCAGGATGGCAAGAAGGGTGTTAAGAGATTCTCGCCCAGTCATCTTTTACGTGCACCCGCGCGAAATAGATGCCGATCATCCCCGGCTTCCCATGAACTGGAAACGTCAGTTTAAGTCGTATGTCAACCTGAAGTCCACATTGCCGAAGATTAGAAGACTGCTGGATGAGTTTCCGCTTACGAGTTTCGAGCAGATGATCCGTGAGGGAATGCAAGGGATTGCCACGCGCGAGGCCTTTGTGGAAGGGCTGCTGAAAATCGCTCCGGCTTCAGATGTGGCGCCCGCGATGGCTTCGAGTCGGGAGATGTAAGACCAGGAGTTAGGTTGAGAATTTGAGCGCTCTATTCGCAGGAAGGGCTAGGCTAAGAACGGTTCCTCCCTACGCGATGGCGAATTGCGCTGAGTCTTATGTGTGCTGGCGGCTATGCAAACCGTACTCCAGGACGAGAAGACCGGTCGGCGGAAGCAGCTGAGTGTATTTGTATTGATCGATGCCCTAGGATGGCGTTACGTCGAGGGACGCGACTTTCTCACTGACCTATTACCGCATCGGCAGCCATTGAAGACCGTACTCGGATTCAGCTCGGGAGCCATTCCCGCCATGCTGACGGGGGTTCCACCGGCAGTAAACGGTCATTGGAATCTTTTTTACTACGATCCGGAAGGGTCGCCTTTTCGGTGGTTCCGGCATTTCCTCTATCTTCCCGATTGGCTCCTCGAACAAAGGGTTACAAAAAAACTCCTAAAGGAAACCGGCAGGCGTTTGCTTGGACTTGGTCCGTTGTTTGAATGTTGTGTGTCACCGCGCCTCTTGCCTTATTTCAACTGGGTCGAACGGCGCAATATCTATGACCGTGGAGGCATCGCGGGCGCTCCATCCATCTTCGACCAGCTTCACGAAGAAGGCGTGCCTTTTCGCGCCTACACATATCATCATTCCACGGACGCGGAGATTCTACGGGATGCAGAAAAAGACATAAGAAGCCAAGCGGCATCGTTCTACTTTCTGTATCTGAGCGAGATGGACATGTTCCTCCACATGAATTGCGATGCGCCGGACAAGATCGAAGAGCGCCTCCGCTGGTACGACAAAGGCCTCCGGAAGATCTTTGAAACCGCCCGGCATGCGAACGCCGATGCAACATTTGCAGTGAGTTCAGATCATGGAATGACCCGTGTCAGCGAGAAGTACGATCTGCTCAAGCATTTTGAAGGCTCAAGCTTAAACATGCCTAGGGATTATTTGGCGGTATTTGACTCGACAATGGCACGCTTCTGGTTTTTCAATGAGTCTGCGCGGAGAGAGATCCTCGATGTCTTAGGGAAGATTCCGTGCGGCCATGTGCTCTCGGACACTGAGCTGAAAAATTTCGGAGTTTTTTTCGGGGACCGAAGGTTTGGCGAGGTGGTTTTTCTACTGCATCCCGGATGGCTTTTCTCCCGCAGCGACTTCAATGGCGCCGGCTGGAAGCCAATTGGAATGCACGGTTACCACCCGGACGATCCCTACTCCGATGGAGTTTTCTTGAGCAATCGAGAGCCTGAAAACCCCATCCGATCCGTCCAGGACGTGCACCAGTGGATGTGGGGCTCGGTTCAGCCCGGGCCAGTATGAGCCAAACTCCCATTTCGATCTTGATGTTTTGCAACACCACGGTCCGCGCCGGTGTCGAGGAGCACATTCTCGAATTACTGCGCGGGCTAGATCGACGTCAGTTTCGACTTCATTTGGCTTGCCCGAAGGTGCTTCTGGAGCAATACGGAAACGATATCCCAAAAGACGTCCACGTCTCGCCGATCCTGCTCGACCACCTTTCCGATATTCGCGGTGAGATTCGTCTGGCGCGGACTCTCCGGCATCAAAAGATCGACATCCTCCATTGTCATATGTTCCGAGCGAGTCTTTTTGCTTCTCCCATTGGCAGACTCTGCCGCGTTCCAGTCATCATCGAGACCACACATGTTCGGGAGACATGGCGAAAAGGTTGGCTCAAATCAAAGTTCATCGTGGATCGCGCTGTCGGCAATCTGATTGATCATTACATTGCAGTTTCTGAGGCAAATGCAAGGTACCTGATCGAGCAGAAGCGGATACCTGCAAGGAAAGTTTCAGTCATACAGAATGGTTGTTCGATGGAACGCGTCGATCCTTCAAGAGCCCGCCCGGAAGGAATCCGGGAGAGCATCGGCTTTTCAAAGAATGACCTCGTGCTTCTTGTGATGGCGCGCTTGGAACCTCAAAAAGGTCATAAGGTTCTTCTCCAGGCACTATCGCTGCTGCGCGGAGAGATTCCCAAGATACGGTTGATTTGTCTCGGTACTGGCGCTCTCAAGGAAGAACTGACTAAGATCGCCCGGGAGCTGAACCTGGAAAGCATCGTACGTTTCGTCGGTTTCCAATCAAATGTCGCCGATTGGCTGGCTGCTGCGGACATCGGGGTGCTGCCCTCATTTTATGAGGGTCTTCCGCTCACAGCGGTTGAAACTCTTGCGGCCGGAGTTCCCCTTGTGGCAACCGCCGTGGATGGCACTCCTGAGGTCGTCATCGATGGCCGAACAGGGCTTTTGGTTCCTCCTGGAAACCCGCATGCCACGGCTGCCGCGATCGGCCGCCTTATACGCGACCCGGAGTTACGGAGCAGACTCGCTCTGGCCGGACGAGATTGGGTTCTAAAGCGATTTACAATCCAGCGCCAGATCGAAGAAACTTCAAGTATGTACCTTTCCGAATGGCAGCGCCACATCAGCTCGAACGCAGAATTATCGCGCGAGAGGACTGTCCGAACCGAGCAGATCTAGAGCGGAATTATTCGGATTTTGATCGAACCGATAGGTAATGGAGTATGGCTTTGGAGGAAGCGTGCTGTCATCTCATTGCGAGACCGACAGTGGGATCATGATGCAAAGTGATGCCGTGATTCGGGACATCTGCGACGTCGTCAAGGCAGAATGCAATGCGGTTTTCGGTGACCGCATTCTGTCGCTAGTGTTGACCGGCAGCGCGGCACGAGGTGAAGCAACAATTGTGCATTCTGAAAATGGATGGAAAGTCCTTGGCGACGCAGAGTTACTTGTAATTCTTCGACGAACGCCTACAGTCGCAGATAAGACCTCCATGGATGTTGTCAAGCGCGCGAGCGCAGACAAATTGCGCAGCCAGGGAATCGTCGTTGCAATCGATCTAGGGGTTGTGACTGGTTCCTACTTGAAGAACCTGCCTCCTTATATTTTTTCTTACGAATTGCGTGCTAATGGGAGAGTTGTTTCAGGCGATCCAACGATATTGCAGCTGATTCCACAATTTGCGATCACGGATATTTCGCGCGAAGATGCCTGGCGAATGGTTTGCAACCGGATGATTGAACAGCTGAGTTTTGTGGATGATCTTTCGAAATCGATTGCCCAGATGACGCAGAATCTGCACTACGCGACTGTTAAGCTCTTTCTCGATATGGCGACATCCTATTTGGTATTTGTTGGGGAATATGCGCCGACCTATCGAGAGCGAGCAAAGCGCTTAGAGTCATTGGCAGGGGAAGATGGCATTGAGGCTCCTTTTCCATTGAGGAAGTTTGCGAATAGGGTTGCAGAATGCACTGCCTGGAAGCTTTCTGGTGATGAATCTAACTGCGACCTTCGTTTGGAACTCTGGCGTGAGGCGATAATCTATTTGCGTCTTTTGTGGCGATGGGAAGTGACGCGTTTAATTAAGGCCACAGGTAATTTTTCCGACGCGGAACTGTGGAGCAGGCTGTCCAAGCAGTTGACCCGGTGGCAGAAGCTTCGTGGGTGGGCATCCGTGTTGAAGCGCAGTGGAGGGTTTAAAAGCTGGCACAATTGGCGTAGCTGGTCGAAGTTAGGTTTGCGTGCGACTCCGCGTTATTGGATCTATCGTGCTGGCATGGAAATGGCTTTCAATTTGCCAGATTTGGTTGCTCCTACGGCGGATGGATCGAAACTCGGTTTGGACTATCTTCAGCTGGCTTCAATCTTGCCGATGTGCAAAATGAAATCTGGATCAAGGGAGGAAGTTTGGAGACTCCTGGCGCGCCAGATTGCCGCGAACTATTGGAAATATCTGGCAGATACTCGCGCATGAACGCTTTCTTCAAAGCCGTTGCTGCACACCACTCGCTTGGAGTCATGTAATGGTGACCGACTGTCTTCCGAAGATCAGCGTAGTCATTGTGTATTACAAGCGTCGAGACACAATCGAAGAGACCTTGAATTCTGTTCTTGGCCAGGATTACAAGGATCGGGAGGTCATTCTAGTCGATAACCATTCAGAGGATGACATCGAGGAGGTAGTAAGGAAACGCGGAACCGGAGTTCGGCTTGTTGAACTGCCAGAGAATCTCGGTCCTTGTGGCGGGCGAAATGCTGGAATTCGGGCGGCCCGCGGCGAGTTTATTGTTTTTTTGGAGGATGATGCCAGCTACTTATCCCCATTCGAGCTGACAAAAATGATGAATGTGTGGGAGACGCACCCTCACATTCATGTCCTTGCATTTCAGATCTGTGATCCAGACACAGGAAAACTTCGCCTGCGCGAGTGGTGCCATCCACGTTACTGGAAAGAATTTAGCGAGCACGAATTCGAGACCCATTACTTTGGGGAAGGGGCAGTGGCTTTCCGGAAGGAGGTTTTCCAGAAATCGGGTGTTTATTTCGAACCTTTTTTCATCGGGATAGAGGGCGATGACCTCTCTATCCGGCTCCTGAATCAAGGTTTTCGAATTCTGTACACCCCCCAAGTTCGTGTGGGCCACAGGGCATCTAGCAACGGTCGGTCCAGCAATAGGCAGTATTATTTCTATACTAGGAATTACATCTGGATTGCTTATAAAGACTTCAGATTCTGGGATGGTGTTATGTATCTTGTGCCCAAGCTAGCGATGATGACTCTTTTTGCGGTCCGTACTCGAAATTATCGTTCATTCTTCAAAGGAATTCGCGATGGAATCTTGGGGTTGAAGTCGATGCGACCGTATCGGACTCCTGCCACAAGGGACACCATGGGGTACCTTGCAGAGCTCGAGAAGTGGCGCCCGGGTTTGAGGACTCGGCTGGCTCGTCATCGCGCAGCGCCGCAGATATAGCATTGAATTCATTTCGGAGAAGAATATCCTGGCGGAACGCGGAGACTTTCGGGCTTTTCGATCAATGGTTGCTTCGGGCGGGAAGTGTTTATTTCTGAGCGCCAGATTGAACGCAGGCCGCACTATTTTGGGTTCAGGGAGTCCAGCTTCGGCGCGGGATGGTTAGTCGGGACACCGGAAGAAGGTAGTGACAACCATAACGAGTTAGCTGCGCGGACTTCTGAGATAGCATCTCCGTAGTTGGCGGATTCTCCGCCGCAGGCGATTGCTTGCAAAGGAGGGGAGCAAGCGACCGTGCCGGTGACCGCCTCATGGCCGTCATAGGCATTGTCATGGATGGATACCAAACCCTGATTCCAGTTTTGGAAGTCCTGCCAGCTCCACCAGTTGAATCCCACTAGCGGATAGGTCCCGTTAAAACCCGGAGTTGTAAGCAAGGAAGAAACCCAGTTG
>DASYXV010000049.1:0-1812 GCA_035934545.1 Candidatus Acidiferrales bacterium | reverse complement strand
TTGGGCGTGATGGCATCCAGAAAATAATTTCGCGGTGTTTCGAGTTGCACCGGCCTGTCGGTTAAGAGAACCAGTGGCGCCTTTTGAGGATAGGTGGCCATGGGTCCGACGGAATTCCAGTAAGGATTCGCGCCAGGTCCGGTGAACGATGCGAGTCGTTTTGCCGCGGAAGGCTGCTGCTGCTCGAAAGCGTTCGCGCCAGCGAGATGGCTGAACGCGAATGCGCCCCCTCCGATACCGATAGTTTTTAGAATTGTCCGCCGAGTGTAATTGGTCGAAATGTTTGACATAAAGATGCGAACCGCGCACTCACTATCGGCGAGGAAATATCCTCGTGTCAAGAATGTTGTGGAAATAAACGCGACTGCAAGTTCTGTTTGCTCAGCAATTCAAGAACGAGGTGGCAAGAGATCAGTGAAAATCGTGCGAAGTGGTTTCGGCGCGTGTGATGCGCAGCGGCTGAATGCGTTCCACTTTCACGGAAACGACGTTGTCCTGATTTTGCAGGCTTCCTTCTATCAACAGGAATTGGTGATGAATGACCACGGTATGATCCTGCTCGAAAAGTTGCGGCGTGATGATGGCGTTAGCGATACCGGTTTCATCTTCCAGGCTGAGGAAAACAAAACCTTTTGCTGTTCCGGGACGCTGGCGCGCGATCACGGCTCCGGCAAAACGCACGTATGTTCCATGAGGAAGGCGCTCGAGTTCAATGACGGAGCGCATGCCTCGCCGTTTTAATTCGGCACGGTGATACGCGAGAGGATGCGGACCCACGGTCATACCCGTGCCGCGAAAGTCGGCGATCAACTTTTCTTCGGTGGTCATTGGCGCAAGAGGCGAGCCGGCGGCCGCTTGCGCAATTGCAGGCTGGGAAGTTTCCGATTCGGCATCCCCGCTCGCTCCCGATTTTTCGAAGGCTGTTTCGAGTGTTTCGAATAATGCTCCTGGCCGCCGCGCGGCGCGTTCGATTTGCCACAGAGCATCACGACGATGAATGGTTTGACGATTCTCGCCATCCGCATTGCGCGCGCCTTCGATGAAATTCAAAGCCCCAATTTCGGCCAAGGCCGCAAGTTCAGATTTATGAATTGCGGGAATGCGGAGCTTCAAATCTTCAATCGAGGCAAACGAGCGACCTGCGCGCTGCAGGACAATTTCTTCGGCGATTTCGGTACGCAAGCCTTTGACGAAACGCAGGCCGAGCCGCAAAGCCAGGGCTCGAGCGTCTTTCTCTTGAAATTTTTCGAGTGTGCAAAGCCAGTCCGAGCAGGTTACGTCGATGGGCTTGATTTTAAGACCGTGCCGCTGGGCGTCTTTGACAATTGTTGCAGGGTGATAAAAACCCATCGGTTGATTGTTCAGCAGGGCAGCAGTGAAAGCGCCGAGGTAATGGCATTTCAGATAGGCGCTGGCGTAGGCGAGAAGCGCAAAACTTGCGGCATGCGATTCGGGAAATCCATAGAGCGCGAATGAAGTGATTGACTGGACAATCTTCTGTTGAACTTCTGGTGCTATTCCATTTTTGTCCATCCCGCGGCGAAGTTTTATCTCGATGTCTTTCATGCGCGCTTCGGAGCGTTTAAAGCCGAATGCGCGACGCAATTCCTCCGCTTCGCCTCCCGTGAAGCCAGCGCTGATCATGGCCATGCGCAGCAGTTGCTCTTGGAAGAGCGGTACACCCAGAGTGCGCGCGAGAACGGGCTCGAGCGACGGGTGAAGGCATTCCACGGATTCGCGCCCCTGGCGTCGTTTCAAGTAAGGATGAACCATTTTGCCGACGATCGGCCCGGGCCGAATGATCGCAACCTG
>DASYXV010000041.1:0-139396 GCA_035934545.1 Candidatus Acidiferrales bacterium | reverse complement strand
ATTTGATTAGCCTTTCACCCCTACCCTCAGCTCATCCGAGCGATTTTCAACTCACAACGGTTCGGTCCTCCAGTCGCGGTTAAGCGACCTTCAACCTGGCCAAGGGTAGATCATCCCGCTTCGCGTCTATTCCCACAGACTTGTCGCCCTATTCGGACTCGCTTTCGCTTCGGCTCGCTTTCGCTTAACCTTGCCTGAGAGAATAACTAGCCGGCTCATTAAGCAAGAGGCACGCCGTCAGGCATTTGCCGGGCCGAAGCCCGACCATAGCCCTCCGACTGCTTGTAAGCATACGGTTTCAGGTTCTATTTCACTCCCCTCGCAGGGGTTCTTTTCGCCTTTCCCTCGCGGTACTAGTTCACTATCGGTCGCCAACGAGTATTTAGCCTTGGAGAGTGGTCTCCCCGGTTTCCCACGGGATTGCACGTGTCCCGTGGTACTCAGGATACCGCTTCGAGTCCGGCAGGCTTTCGGTTACAGGGTTTTCACCTTCTTTGACCCCGCTTTCCAGCAGGTTCACCTAGCCTCCGGATTGGTAACTCTACTCACGCGGTCCTACAACCCCCCGGTGCAAGCACCGAGGTTTGGGCTGTTCCGATTTCGCTCGCCGCTACTCTCGGAATCTCGTTTGATTTATTTTCCACCAGGTACTGAGATGGTTCACTTCCCTGGGTTGACTCGCACCCGCCTATGTATTCAGCGGGCCGTATACCGAGTTCATCGGTATGGGTTTCCCCATTCGGAAATCCCCGGATCAAAGCCTGCTTGCGGCTCCCCGAGGCTTATCGCAGCTTGCCACGTCCTTCGTCGTCTGTTGGCGCCAAGGCATCCACCGTACGCCCTTAGTAGCTTGACCATAAAACTTACCCAACACGTCTCGATCCGTGAGGATCAAGACCCTGAAAAGATTTGTGGCGAAGAGTCTTGCAGCCCTTCGCGTGAATTCTTCAGAGTGTCATGCGCGACCCGTCGCCGAACATAGGTTTGGGGCACACGCATCCTGTGCGCGTGGATAAGCTCGCCTTTCCACTTGCGCTACTCGAGCAAAACTTGCGGATATTGCGCCTCGCGAACTTGAGATTCGCGCTGCGCAATGCCAGCTTCCTTCAGTTGTCAAAGAACTCTTCTCGAATCGCTTCGAGAATCTCCGCGCCCGGCGGAGCGCCGCATTGGTTTGGAGCCGCAGCGGCGAAACGCCCCGATCTCATCGGGGCAAAATAAAAAACCCGGCGTCAAGCGCCGGGCCAGTCCTCCCGCAAACCTAGCGAGGGGAATCGCTCGAAGCTCGACAGCTTTCTATCCGGTGTTCGTACCCAACCTCACCTCGATGCTACAGGGGAGATTTCCGGTCAGCCGGGGCCTCCGGGCACACCGCCCGGTCATCCGACATCTAAGTAGTATACGGATTTCCCCTGTTACGTCAAGTGGGATGCGAAGAATTTTCGGTGAGTTTCCTCGTGCCGTCTGTGAATTTCACCGCCAGTGTGGAAAAGGAAAGTGGGTTCCGTATCTTAGGGGAGTCGATTCTTCTTTGGTAAAATTCGCCTTATGAAGAAATTTCGCCGAGTAAGGCTTAAAAAGAAAAGGCGAAGGCTTTCACCTGCTTCAGTTGACCTTGGGCCGCACTCTGGAAACCTACGTCTGATAGCATTCTCGGATTACCGCGTCCAGGACATTCAACTCCTCGCGGAGGAAATAGCCAAGCTATCTCCGCCGCCAGATGTGATTTTGTACGGGGGCGACGACATTTGCAGATTCCGACCGAGCGAGGATGAAAATCTCTTCGAGAGGCTGGCCGCTTGTTCGCGCTATGGTTTGTTCGTGGTGATCGGCAACGACGATGAGCCGGGGGTCGCACGGCTCGTGTCAGGGAAGATGGTATTCAACGTTCACAGGGCTCCGGTAATTCTCGGCGACTATGCAATTCTCGGCGTCGAAGGCGCGCCAACTCCCCCCGGGTTTGTAGTGCACTCGGAAAAGGAGATTGCGAAGCACTTGGCGCTTCAAAAAAAATCAGTCGGGCAAAGAAAACTCATAATTGTAAGCCACGCGCCTCCGGCAGGAACTCTCGACAAAGCATTGCGCTTTTCTCCTAACAGGAAACCACGGTCAATCAGCTCACGGGCACTAAGGAAATTTGTTGATGCAAACAGGCGTGTAGCTCTCATAATCTGTGGGCATGTGCATCGCTGCGGCGGAGGGCACGAGAAGCTCAATCGGGCAGTCGTCATCAATGCTGCATGCCATGACCACTTTGGGGAGATAGGTCGGTTTGCAATCACGGACCTCGAATTTAGCGGGAGAGCAAAGGTCGAATGGCGGGAGATCCTTGAAGTTTCGTGTGTGGCGGGCGTCGGACCGTCCACGGTCGAGAGGTTACGCCAAATTGGCGTCCGAACTGTCGATGAGCTCGCGAAACTGTCCCTTGCGTCGTTAGCTCGCGTTGGCTCTCTAGGCCGTTCTCCAGAAATTCTTCAGGCCCGAGCTCGTGCTCATTCTGAAGCACGGCCGATTTTACTCCGCCCTCTGCAACTGTCACCCGGCCCCGAAATATTCCTCGATATTGAGACCGACCCTGATGGCGGCAAAAAGTATGTTTGGCTAATCGGATTCTGCGTAGGCAGGGATGGCCCATACAAGAGCTATTTCGCGGCAACGCCTGACGACGAAAAGCGAATTCTGACGGATTTTATTCACTCTATTCAGGCTTATCCAAATGCAAATGTCTTAACTTTTTCCGGCAGCCGCTTTGAAGAGCGCATTTTCCGAGAGAGATTGTCCACTCACCAGCTCGACATGTCATTGTGCTCGCGTATTGTCGACCTTTCCCCTATTCTTTGGCGAAGTATCGCGCTACCAATAGGCTCCGAAGAACTCAAAGAAGCGGCGAAATACTTTGGCTATTCTTTCAAGCACGCGGAGTTGAGCGGGTTTGAGATTGCCATGTGCTATCAGAACGAATACTGTCAGTTGCGAAATGCGACTAAGCGGGAAAAACTGGAGCAAAGGTTCTTAGAGTACAACGAGGACGACGTTCGTTGCCTGCCGTCCATTCTCGAGGCTATTGACAAACTCCAGCTTACGGTTGACACAGCCGCAACAGCCAGCCTACGCGATGAAGGTGCCGACTAGCCTTAGCGGTGCTTGAGGAACTCTTCTATCAAGCTGATCGAAAATTCCCTAAGGTCGTGGTTTGAGCCCCTCGTAGGCCAGGTATCCTGCGACGACGAGCGCGATTGCGCTCACCCACATCGGCACGGTCCAGCCATTGAGAAGCACACTCCATTTCAGGAGAAGCCTGCAAAGGAGCCCGATTGCAATCACCAGAAAAAGAAGTCCAGCGATAAGCGAGAAAGTCTTTTGACTCATAGCATGCCTCCATTGGACACGACGGATGACGGGATGCTACCACACGAATCTGAGACTGCGCGCAAACAATAATTCTCCATTCAAGAAAGCGCCGACCTCTGCCGATCAGCCTTTGCGGCGCTTGAAGAATTCGACCTGGCGGAGGCGTTTGAGGGCCTCATCGCGAGTCTTGTACGGGCCGCCCATGTTGCGGCCCTTCGATGAGAGCACCTGATAGCCGCCGCGAACTTTCTTGATCATAAACCACTCCCCACAAGACATGCTGCCGCTATAGGCCAATCGACTCAGTGACCCGCGTCACCGGAAAGCGCGTTGACTCGGTGTAACCGGGGGCCTAGCATGGTGGAACACCCCCAGTGCGTGAGACTCGGAGTGCCAATGCCAGAGCCAAACGGATGGGATGACCCGCGCGAGAAGCAGGACACAGGCGATGCGCGCCGGAGAAGCCTCCTCGGCGCGCCCGACGACGTACCTTCGCCGCGAATCCTTAAACTGGCGCTTGTCGCTGCGGCAATTATCGTCGTAATTGCTTTAATTCTGTACTTCAAGGCACGAAAGGCGCCGCCGGCGCTGCACAACGATTTGCGCATCACGCCCTCGTCGCTCAACGCGTGCGACATTTCGATGGGCGCGACATCCAATCGTGAAAGCTGGCTTCCGGGAGCACCAGAATGGAAGCGAGAATTGACGGAAAGCAAACAACAGTCTTAGTCACGGGCGGAACAGACGGGCTGGGGCGCGCGACGGCGCTGCTCTTTGCATCAGAGGGCTATCGCGTGTTCGCCGCGGGGCGCAACCCGCAGAAGCGCACGACGCTGGAGCAGATCGCAAAGGAAAAAAAGCTGCCGCTCGAGACGCTGGAACTCGACGTCACGAGCGATGAATCGGCAGCCCGCGTCATCGGCGAAATCACGAACCGCGCGGGGCCGGTGGACGTGCTCGTGAACAACGCAGGCATCGCCATCGCTGCGGCGATGGAAGAGATCACGATCGAGGACCTGCGCAAGCAGTTCGAGACCAACGTATTCAGCATGGTGCGCATGTCCCAACGCGTTCTGCCGGGAATGCGCGAGAAGGGGCGCGGATATATCATCAACATGAGTTCGATTGCGGGCAAGACGTCGAACCCGCTGATGGGGCCGTACAGTGGGAGCAAGCACGCGGTCGAAGCCATCAGCGATGCGATGCGGATGGAACTCGCCTCGTTCGGAATTCATGTGGTGATGATCGAGCCCGGATTCATCCCGACGAATATTGGGCAAGCCAGCGCGGACGCGTCCTCGCGTTACACAGAGAATGCCGCGGCGAGCCCGTACGCGCGCGCCTATCTGGGGTTCATGAAGCTCTGGCGGAAAATCATGGCCAACGCGAAATCCACGCCTGAGGATTGCGCGCAGGTCATTCTGCGCGCCGTGCAATCGCCTTCGCCGCGAGCGCGCTATTTGGTGACGCGAGAAGCCAAAATCACGGCCGCGATGCGCTGGCTGCTTTCCGACCGCCAGCTCGACAAGATGACGCTGCGCATGATGGGGCTCGACCAGCCGGCGAGCAAGATGCCGGATGTTGCCACCGTGCGGGCGCAAATCGCCGAGATGATTCGGCCGCGCACGCGCTAGACGAGTTGCTCAGGCAGCCTGCTTCTGGCAAATTCCCGCGACAATCAGGCCGAGGATAATCATCTGGATGCAGCCGGCGATCATCCACTTCACCGCAAGCATGTGCGGCACTCGGTAAACGGTATATTCGCTGAGGGCAGACGGAATCACGAAGAACATCGTGATGAGAATGCCGTAACGGATGCCCTGAGCGAGCCACGGTTTGGCCTCGGCGCCTCGCGAATAAATGTAGCAGAACAGCGCGGCAAAGAACGCCTGGCCAACCAACATCACCCACATTTTGTGCCCGAGGTCTGCCATCGGGCGCCAGCTATCCGGAGTGGCAAGATAGTCGTTCATCAGCCAGACTTGGTGGATTAGCCAATTGGTGCCAACAAGAACCACATAACAAATGGCCATGGCAAGAATGAGTTTCTTTGCGCTCATCTTCTCCTCCTGCAATCGAAACTGCGGGCCGAGAACCCGAGGGAAGCCATCCGAGTCAAATCGCTGGGCGCAGCCTAGCACCAAGCAGCGCGGTGGGCGAGAATTTTTTGTGGCAACGGGCGGAGTTTTGCGACGCGGGGAAGCACGCTGGGAATTCTTGGCAGTTGACCTTGCGGCAGCGGGAAAGTACGATGCCCGCAAATTGAATTTGTTTCGTTCGAGCGCGGGGAGGGAACATGTTCTGCTCAAAGTGCGGTGCGCAGGTTGCGGACTCGGCGGCATTCTGTCCGGCGTGCGGCCAGGCGACCCGCGCGGAAGCTCCTGTGCCTCGCGGCATTCCGCTCGCCCCCGGAGGCTTTACTCCAGCGGCGGCATCGTATCCACCTCCTCCGCCGTCGCCTGGAACCGTTCCTACGGCGTATCCCCGGACGGCTCCAATGCGCGCCGTTGCTTACGCCGGGTTCTGGCTGCGGTTCGTGGCCTGGATCATCGACTTCGTGGTTTTGTGGATCGTTTCCACTTTCACTTCGATGATTTTCATGACTTCAAGCGGGATGCGAGGCATGATTCTGAACAACCCTCCGCAGACGCCGGAGCAATTGTTTGCCATGCTTGGCAGCTTCTCTAAACTGATCTTCGTGAACTGCGTGATTCAGTGGCTGTACTACGCCCTTCTCGAAAGTTCCACCTGGCAGGGCACGCTCGGGAAAAAGGCGCTCGGTCTCGAGGTGACAGATATGGCAGGACGCCGCGTGTCGTTTGCCCGCGCGACAGGCCGGTATTTCGGGAAAATAATTTCTTCCATCATATTGTTAATCGGTTTCATCATGGCCGGCTTCACGGCGCAGAAGCAGGCGCTGCACGACATGATGGCGAGCTGCCTGGTGATTCGGAAGATCTGAAAGCGCCGCGTGCCCGGCGGATCTGGCAATTGACGCTTCGAGGAGGCGACGCATGTTCTGCTCGAGCTGCGGACGGGCGATTCCCGAGGGGGCGGCATTTTGCATTCAATGTGGCCGGCCGACTGGCGTAACTGCAACGGGCGCGGTGGCGGCTGGCGGGACTGCTCCTGCGGCTCCTCCTGTTGTGCCGCCAGTAGCCGCGGCGACGGCGAAGGCCGCTCCAATTCCACAACTCTATTACGCCGGATTCTGGCTGCGATTTGTAGCTTATCTGATTGACTCTGTGATCTTGGCGATTGGATGTGTAGTTCTCATCCTAATCTTCGTTTTTGCTACGGGGTTTGCGGCGATACTGCGAAATGTGGCGGAGAATCCTTCGCCGGAGGACGTTTTGACAGGCGCCATCGTCCTTGGAATTGTTTTCTTTTCCCTGGGAATAATCGCGATGATATGGGTCTATTACGCGTGGATGGAGAGCTCGTCTTCACAAGGAACGGTGGGGAAAATGGCGCTGGGGCTTATCGTCACGGACATGCAATACAGGCGAGTCAGTTTCGCGCGCGCCAGCGGGAGATTTTTTGCGAAGATCATCACTGGCCTGATCCCGTTGGCGATCGGCTACATCATGGCCGGGTTCACGGCGAAGAAGCAGGCGCTGCACGACATGATTGCAAACTGCCTGGTCCTGCGGAAGATCTAAGGCCGAAAAAACTCCTAATCGGCGAGCGGTTCTGCACGCCCCAACCGTAATATTCTGCTTCCATGCGGGAGCCCGCGAGGGCATGACGAGCTGCCGGAAAGAGCTGGAAAACGGTAGCCGCGCCAATTGGATGTGACCCCTGCTGCCTGCAAATTTAGCGGGCCATTTCATCCAGTGCTTGCCCCAGCCGCTCGAGTCCTTCCTCCAGCAGGTCCGTCTTGCCCCCGATCCCGATGCGAAAATGCTCAGGCATTTCAAAGAAGCGTCCGGGCACGACGCTGGTTTCATACTTATCGCGCAGGAGCTGGCAAAGGGCGTCCACTCGGCCCGCGGCAAATTGAGGAAACGCGACGGTGCCAGCTTCGGGGTGGATAGCAATCAGGTCTTTACGCGAGTTCAGGAAGCGCGTCAGCAAGGGCCGGTTCGCATCGAGGCGGCCGCGTGCGTAAGCGGCAATTTCGTTCAGGTGGTCTAGTGCGATGACGCTCAGGAGTTCTGCGGGATGCGCTGGAATCACGCCGAAGAGGTCATTGAGCCGCCACATACGCTCGGCGAGCGCCGCTGGCGCGAAAATCCACCCGCAGCGCAGGCCGGAAAGACCAAACGCTTTCGTCAAGCTGCTGGTAACAATAAAATTCGGTCCGAGGTGAAAGGAGGAATGCGCCGCAGGGTCGAAGCAGGCCTCAAGGTAGACTTCGTCTACCAAGACGCACGCTCCACGGCGCTGAGCAATCTCACCGATAAGACGGAGCGTGGAATCCGATGAACGCGCACCGGATGGATTGTGCAGGTTTGTCACCACGATGACTCGCGTATGCGGCGTCATGGCCCGCTCGATTTCCCTCGGATCGAGCTGAAAGCCAGCCTCGAAGCGTCGCGGAAACCGGCGGATTCGCGCGCCGAGATATTCAGCCACACCCAGAAGCGGCTCGTAGGCGGGCTGCTCGATCAGGATTTCATCGCCGGGATCGAGGAGGGCGGCCAGCGCGAGATGATTCGCCATCGAAGTTCCCGTCGCGGCGACGATGCATTCCTGCGGCACGCCGCTTCTTTTCGCCAGGCGTTCTTGCAGCGGAGGATAACCGTAGCTGCCGGGCGCGGAGATTTCGAGGTCTTCGATCTTCACGGGCAATTTTGCAAGTGGATAACCATCAAGACCGCTGGTCGCCAGGTTGTACTTGGCGCTTGAGCGCAATTTGGCCCATTCGAGATATGCCGAGCGAATTTCCCGCCGATTTGTCACGCTGCCTCCCGTTTGCGCTTCTGTTGGCTCCAGAAAAAATACACGGGAATGCCGGCAAAGAGAATTCCGAAGCCTACGGAAGTGTTTCGGGGGTAAGTGAAAATCGTATTGAGGACGACGAGCCAGGCGGCGGTAACGAAGAGAATCGTCGTCACCGGATGGCCAGGGACGCGAATGAATTCCTTGGCATTTTCGAGCGCACGTGCTCCGCGCTCGCGGCTGCGGAAAACAAATAAGCATGTTGCAGTCAGCCCAAAGAACAGGAAATCCATGGAGACAACGTAGCTCAGAATTTGATCATACCGCCCGGAAAGCGCGATGACGATCGCCGCGACGCCTTGGAGCAAGATAGCCACGACGGGAACGCGGTGCTTTGGGTCGAGCCAGCCGACGGCGCGGAAGAATAGTCCGTCCTCCGCCATGGCGAAGTACACGCGCGGCGCGGTCAGTATGGACTGGCTGAGAAACCCCAGCGTTGAAATCGCGATGCCGACTGCAATCAGCGCCGCGCCCTTCGGGCCGAGGGCGGCTCGCATTACGGCGGAAGCAGGAGTGGTTGTCTGCGCAAGGCCAGCAGGTCCAAGGACGTAAACGCAAACGAAATTCACGGAGAGATAAAGCAGGACGACGCCGGTGACTCCGATTACCAGAGCACGCGGCAGATTTTTTTGCGGCTCGCGGACTTCCTCGGCGACGAAGTTTGCCGTCTGCCATCCGCCGTACGCGAACAGCACCGGAACCAGCGCCGCGCCTATTGCCGTAAGGAGATTAAAAGAAACTTGGCGGTCGAGAATGGGAGATGGTTGCGCGGCCAGCGCGGGAATCGCGCTTCCGTTTCGCCACAGGAACCAGACTCCACACCCCACCAGCATGGCGATGGCGAGAATCTTCAACACCATCAGCGTGCTCTGCACCGTGCTGCCTGCGCGCACGCCGAAGCAATTGATGAGCGTGAAGATCCCGAGGGCGAGTGAGGCGAGCAGGGCGTCGGAAAAATGCAGGCCCGTCAATTCGAGGAAATACTTGGCAAATGTTACCGCGACGGCGGCCATGCCGCCGGTCTGGATCACGAGGAGCAAGACCCAGCCGTACAGAAACGCCAGCGCAGGGTGATACGCCTCGCGAATATAGGCATACTGGCCGCCGACGCGAGGCATACGAGCGGCGAGTTCTGCATAAATGAAGCCGGCAGCGAGCGCGATAAGGCCTCCGATAGTCCATGCGCCCAGAATCAAGAATGGTGTGTGTACCTGCCGTGCAACAACGTACGGATTGATGAAGATTCCTGAACCGACGATGCCGCCCATGACGATCATCGTCGCGTCGAACAGGCCAAGGCGAGCGGCCAGTTTTGAGGAACCCATAGGTTCCCCGGAGGCCTCGGCGCGTGAATGCAAATTTGCCATGGGAAATCGACCCACAAATGTCCGGGCGATTGCGTCCTACATCCTGCGGCGGTGACTCTATCACCATTCCGTGCAGAGGCTTGACTAAATGGAAACGCCTTAGCAGAAATTTGATTTGCCCTGGCCAAATGCGAGCATCATTCGCCAAGGGGAGTCCATGGCTTGGGAAAAAATTGCAGGCCGCGACACGTCTGCCCGGCCTCAAGGAAGCATTCAGTCGCCAGTTGTCGCTGTTTCAACACCTTCCACTGCGGAATCTGATGCGGCGGAGTCACGTCGCGATATGCGGCGAAGCAAGCGCGTCTATATTGCCATGGCTGTCAGAGTGTCGGCAACCCGCGGAAAAGACTCGTTCCAGGAAGACACCGCGACGGAGACCGTGAACGCCCATGGCTGCATGATCCGGCTGGCCGCATCCGTCAAGCGCGATGAAAAGGTGACCCTCACAAACTTGAGAAGTGAAGAGAGTATGGAATGCAGGGTGGCCAACATTGGGCAACCCTCCGGTGGCAAAAGGCAAGTCGGATTGGAGTTTTCAAAGCCCAGTGGCCATTTCTGGCACATTGCGTTTCCACCCGAAGATTGGACTCCGCCAGAACATGAAGCATCCGAACCGACTCGCGCCACGCCTAGCGTCCCCAAGCGCAAATAGCTCGAGGATTTCTCATCGGATTACTCTGTGGAATAGCTTAGCCACGCGAGCAAGAATTCACGTTTTCGCAGCCGTGCCGCGCACTTAGAGGCCTTCGGAGAATAAGGGAATGGGGGCCCGGCGGGGGTCGGACCTATGGAATGCGGATGAGGTGCGGCAGATCTTCCAGCACGACCTTTGTCGGCTGCAGATGATGCCCCAGTCTGCTGGGATGAAGCATCATGTCCACGGCATCTGATCCGCACGAATCGCAGCGGCCGTGGCGATCCAGGTTGATCGGAACGCGGCAGTCCGCACACCACCATTTGCGCTCAATCCAAGTCAATCCCAAGATTCGGTTTGTATTTGACATGACTCCATGGTGGGAGAGGGCGTGCGCAAATGCGATAGGAGCGAAGTCACTTTTTAGGGGAGCAACCTCAGTACGAAAGTACTACAACCGCTAATCTTGGCCTCTGGCCACTTCTACGGGCGCGGCGACAAATTACTGGCCGCCGCTTGCGGAAGAACCTCCACGCCGTCGTACTGAGGAGAGAGGCGACGAATTCACGACGTTCACCTTTGCCTGGACCGTCTGATCACCCAGGATCGCCGTTACGGTCACTTGGCCGGGAGCCACGGCGGCGATGCGAGGAGGATCCAAGGAATCGAGATCCGCCACCGTGAAATCGCTGACCATCCAGGTTGCGTCGTGGATCGGATGGCCCTGCTGGTCGATTAAGCGAAAGCTCTGCTTGCGGCCGACAGCGATATTGATCTGCGCCGGAGAAATGCTCAGCGCACCGGGGGCTGAATTGCCCGCGGCAATCTGGAGAGATGAATTTGCCGATGCCACAGAGCCCGCTTGAATTTGATGGTTTGCGCTATTCGCGCCAGGAAGGCCGAGGATCACCTTCGGCGACAGAAGCGCCAGCCAAACGCCGCAAAGTAGAGCCAGCCCCCAGCGCCGGGAAAGCCCGCGGCTGGAGGTGATTTGCGCGCCCGTATCCGTGTTGTTCAAGTTAGCCATCCCATTCACCTATTCTCGCGTGACACAAGTTTCGCGCCGCAAAACGCACGGGTCAATCCAACCTTCGTACTATCGGAGTACAGGTGAAGGACAGGTAACTATATGGCAACGTTCGCCGCGCCGGCGCCGCTGATCCCCCCTTATTCGGTTGCACGCTGCGGCGAGTGGGCAGGAGTCTGCTGCTCATCGAAATTTCGGACTATTTTGCCGACGAAACTCATCCTCGATCATACTTTCGTAAGTTCTGTGTTTGCAGACACTTAACTCTTCGTGACTGTGCGTGCCATTTGCGATCAGGGAAGACAGTCTACAGTTGGCAATCGAAGGGCTAGAGTTAGATGGACCCGCTTTCGCAACCATGTGCTTCGGCGGGCAGGCCCGCTTCGCAACCCTTCCTGCGTCAGGGTGAACAAGCTGCTGCGGCGATCAGCTATCCGTCCGGAGTAGCCGGTGAAGAAAAACCAAACAAAAGCGGACATCATTTGCTAACAACAGCCAAATCTTTGCCGGGACTCATGGCCTCAGTTTCAGCGCGCGGCCGCGACGGAGGCCGAGGCTCGGGAAAAGGCGCGGGAGACGACCCAGGCCACCGGTATGCCGAAAAAGACGATGTGGGCGACGTAGAGATTCGCCAGATAGAGCTCTGATGGGGGCGGCGTCATTTGCGCATGGCCGAGCGGAACGATGATGTGGGCCATCACGAGGCGGACAATCACTCCGAAGATTACGCCTGAAACGAGCCAATTCTTCGCAAGCGCCCGGATGCGCAAAGCAGCCACTGTGAAAATCGCGCCCCAGATGAGGCTCACGATGAGGTGCAGCAGGCAGCCGAGCAGCGCGACTCCCACTCCGGCGCGAAACGCGGATGGGCCGAGGAAGTTCGAAGCATCCCACTGAAAAATAGTGAGCACCGTGGCGCGATGCATTAGAAGCGCTTCGGTGACCCAAAGGTAGAGAGCAATAAGAAAGGCGCCGGTCACGCCGGCAAGAAGCGCGGTATTAAGCAGCGATGGACGATTCGGGCTGGCGGGCATAGCTTCCTCCGTGCAGGATGATACGATAAGTCGGGGAGAGGAAAGGCGAATAAATGCGCAGCGGAAGGGTCAAAGAGATCACCTTCACAGTTAAAGAATCATCCGAGGGCGGCTATGAGGCGCGAGCGCTTGGGCATTCCATATTCACGCATGCGCGGACTCTGGATGAGTTGCGAATGATGGTGCGTGATGCAGTGAGTTGCCATTTTGAGGTTGAGGAAAAGCCCGCAGTTATTCGTTTGCGCTGGGTCAAGGATGAGGTCATCTCAGCTTGAGGCTTCATAGCAGTGAGGCTACTGCCTCCTACGAAGCGCCGTCGCGGCGATGTTCATGTACCGCCCGACTTCCACGTCGTCAAGGCCGTATTTGCGGAGATTCCAAAGATTTTCGCGGGTGAATGCTTTATCTGCGAGAAGCAGGTGGGCCACCTCTTCCCCAGTCTTCGCATGCGAAATCTTATCTAGGAAGCCGCTGAAATTCTGCCGCAGCTTCCTTTCAAGTTCGTTATAATGATTCCAGCTGTCCTCCATGCCAACTTCTTTTGCCGCAACTTGCAGCTTCTCAGTGAGGTCCGAATAGATAGGTACTTCGTCCCAGGAACGATGCCGCTCAATAGCATCCAGCTCCTCGCGGACTCTGGTGCGAAACTGCTCTGCGTGCTTAAAACTCCATCGTCCTGATTCTTGATGCTGCCCGGTAGACGCCTGCTGCAACGTTTCTCGAAGAGACCAAGGGCATGATTCTAAATCTGTCTTTGAGCAGAGTTCGGCGACGTCAATGACCCCTTCGGGATGCACGCTGTCGACCGCGTCGGAGACCGCCTCTGCGTGTCGCACAATTTCCCTTTTGACTTCGCTTTCAGCCTCGTCGATCTTCCGGGCAATGTAGAAGCCTCTTGTCTCGATGTAATTGTTTTCGAGAGATGCTTCTACTGCGGAGCGATGCCGAAGCCACGCGAATACGGAGGCTCCGGCGAGAGCCGTGATGCCTATCGCCGCGCCGAGCGTCACGACCGCAATGTAGGACACTGCAGCCGCAAGCACTGAGTAAAGCAGTGCCGCTCTTAGCGCCGTGCCGCCCATCCGAACTTTCAAATTCGAAACGTAAGGCAGATATGGATCATCAGGGTCGTGTTTGCCCTTCGAGCTCATCTTTAGTTCCTCGGGCGACAATTCACGGGCTAGGTCGGCAGGTCGAAGAATGCGGATTCCGAACTTTGCCTCGATTCTTTTGGCAGGTCCGCTTCCGACTAGATGTCTATCCGACGTAACAAAGGCATCCGCGCCGGCGTGCAACGCGTCAAGGAGGGCACCTCGGTCGCGAATGCTGTTGCCGGATTTTGCGAGCTGCTCCAGCTCTCTCTGAATTTCTTCGTTGCGATGAGCGTCTTCCCATGTGCCGGCCAATTGCTCGATTGTTGCCACTTGCTCAGCGATTGTGCCGATTGGCCAATGTGGTAGCACGGCAAAACTCTTCGCGAGGTCAAATGCGCGGCGAGAAGGGTCGGTCAACTCGGTGAGTGTGTGACGGCTTACGGTGACGGTCACTTTTTCTGAGGCGTGGGCAGCGAGTATTGCCTTCATGGCGGCGTTGGCATGCGCCGTGGCGGTGACCGCATTTATGAAGCAATCGGTATCAAGGGCGACTTTCATGGTTCTGGTTTCGTCTGCCTAACGGCCCATGCCTATGGACTTCATGCAGTCTACCAGAGTGCATCCGGACCCAGCAGAAGCTCGCCACAAAAAACAACGCCTCCCGAAATTCGGGAGGCGTTGGATACCCACATGAGATGGTTGCGGGACTAATCGCCGGCGACGGGTTCGGCGACTTCGGGCGCAGGCTTGGAGGCACCGTGGCCATTCGCGCCATTTCCATTCCCATTCCCATTCGAGTGGCCGTTGCCGCCCGCGATCTGGACAGGCTTGATGCTCGCTCCAGGTGTCGCCGACTTCATCGCCGAGAGCGAGCCAATCTGGACGACGCCCTCTGCCTGTGACGGCTTCTTGAGGACCATTTCCTCATAGATCGCGCGGACCTTGGCGGCCTCTTCCGTGGCCTTGCGGCGGCGGGCGCGGTCTTCCTCAGCGGCGGTCAAGGGGATGTCGTGCTCCAGGTGGCGAACGCGCGAAGCATCATCCGCGTTCACCCGGAGCGAGTGCTCGTAATTGGCGAGATCCACTTTCTTGCCCTTGGCGTAGATTTCGTGCTTGCCGTGGGTCTTGTACCACTGCGCGACGGTCGCGTTCTTGTACATGTTCTCGATGATCTTCCGCCAGCCGATGCCCGTGTTGTAAGCGCAGAAGGAGATTTCGCCCTGCTGCGTCGCATACGGAATGATGCACATCTCGGTGCGGCGGAAGTCGTAGTTGAAAAGATCCTGGAACCACATGCCGGCGATGAATAGGAAGTTCCACGGATCTTCCTGACGCCGCTTCATGGCGTCTTCGTAGGTGCGATCCGGATTCGTCCGGCCATACTTGTGGTCGGAGTTCTTGGAAAGCGCCCAGGTTTTGTCGAATTTCACCCAGAGGTCCTTGAGCTTGAGGCTCGGCGGCGCCTGGAACGGGCTGTAATTCTTCAGGAGCGCCATGGCCATCATGAAGTTGGAGAACTTCTTGCCGCGCGCGGCATCGGTGATCGCCGTGACGTCGCGCGTGAGCTGCGTGGCGTTCAGGAAGCGCGGCACCGGCGCCCATTCCTTCGTTTCCTTGTTGATCATCATCGCCGTGCCCACGCCGCAGTTCGGGTGGCAACCACAGGAGAGCGAGCCCCACTGCGAATCGGGCCCGTGGGCCAGGTCAGAGAAGCCCGCGAAAGTGCTGACGTACGACAGCGGGAACCAGTCGCGCGTCGGCTCGAGCTGCCCGACTTGCTCGCTTACGTCTTTGGCCAGATGCGAAAGCGTGTAGCGCTGGCGCATGCGGCGTTCTGGCGTGATGTCTTCGTCGCGGCCCGTGAACGAAACCGGCTGGAACGAGACGAAGGCGATTTTCTTGGGATTCTCCATCGCAAATTTCACGATGGGGCCAACCTGGTCGTTGTTCACGTTGTTGACAATCGTGGTGACCAGGACGATTTCGATGCCCGCCTCGTGCATGTTCTCGATGGCGCGCAGCTTCACGTCGAACAGGTTGCCGACCTGGCGGTGGCTGTTCGCGTCGTTGCCGATGCCGTCGAATTGCAAGTAGGCGTAACGCAGGCCTGCCTCAAATGCCTTGCGGCTGAATTCCTTGCTCTTGGCGAACTCGATGCCGTTCGTCGCGGCCTGGACGCTGTTGTAGCCCACCTTGCGCGCGTAGCGGACTGCATCGAGGAAGTACGGATGCATCGTCGGCTCGCCGCCGGAGAACTGCACCGACATCTGGCGGCGCGGCTTGATCTTTGTGGCGTTCTCCAGGATTTCCTGGATTTCTTCCCAGCTCAGTTCGTGGACGTAGCCGACCTGGTTCGCGTCCATGAAGCACGGATCGCACATCATATTGCAGCGGTTCGTGAGGTCCACCGTGAGCACGGCGCCGCGGCCGTAGCGGACGGTGCTGGAGCCATGACGATGCAGGTCTTCGTCGTTGTGCGCCGGGATGTCGCGGCCCGGGAAATTCTTCTCGATCCACTCAAGGAACTTGGCATCAATGGCCATCAGGTCTTCGCACTTGCCGTGGATGGGACATTCCTTCACCATCCAGACTTGGCCGTCGCGCTCGATGATCTGCGCCTTGATTTCGCCCACTTTCTCGTGGACGAGGTCGGTCCAGTCCTTCTTGCCGTTGATGATGGCGTCGCGCGCTTCTTTCACGCAGCCGGGGCAAAGCGAGTCCGTGGTGCGCGGCCAGCCGAGTGTCGGCTTGCTCTTCTCCCAGGATTTCAGCACGGGCTTGTCCGACCACTTCGGCGTGAAGGACGGATTCGGCTTGTACTTATTGAAGAACTGGATCGTATTAAATGTGCCGGCAGCCGTCTTGCACAGCGCCCAGTCGAATGATTTCCAGATGCGGTTGCGAACCGTGATAGGCATGGCTCGAACCTCTCTTTCCTCAGAGTTATGAAAATCTATATTCCAGCTACGGGATAACGCCTCTCCAACCCCTGGGGAGACGTCCCCCTAAAGCATTACAACGCTATAGTTTGCAGATTGCAGGGGAGTTAGTCCAGCCCAAACATCCAAATGGCTATCCAAAGGGTTAAACGGCAGGATGGGGCATCCAGCGGGAGCGCCGAATCAGCACTGGAATTCATAGAGCGGTTGAACGCTCCGCGGCAACAGGAGCATTACTCGCTGTTCAGCACGGGACGCAGCACGGCGATGGCGAAATGCGCGAGATGCGGCGCGTCGGTGTCGAGCTGTAGCCAGCGGACGACGCAGTGCTTTTTCAGGTAGTCGGAGACTTTCGCCTCGCTGATGCCGAGATGCTCTGCCATTTGCGCCCGCAGCGATGCGCCGCCGTGCTCGCGAGCTCCTTTGCCAGCGCGTCCCGCGCGCACAAGCTGCGCCGCGCCGATGCGCAGCGTCTGGCAAGCCTCCACGTAGTAATTCATCGTCAAATCGGAATCCGAGAGCAGGAAAACTCCCGGGCCGGCTGGCGCGTCTTCCACTTCGTCCACGCGGTGCAGCGCGCCAGAAATCAGCCGGCGCAGCAGCGATTCGAGGTGCGCGAAACGCGATGCCAGCGCGGGCTCGCCGGCGCGAATATACGTCGCGCGCTCGACGAACTGGCTCGTCTCGGCATCGCCGCGCGGGGAAAGTGGTTCGATGATCGGCGCGGTAGCGTAAGGAACTTCCGCCTCCTCAAGCATCGCCGCGCGCGTCACTGGTGACTCCACCTGCCGAGGCGATGGCAAACTCGAACTCGCCGCTGCGCCTGCTCCGCGGCGTTTATGCCTCCGCCCACCGCGACGCCCACGGCGGCGTTTGTGCTGGCCGGCCGGCGCTCCAGTCGGCGCGGACGGCATTTGCGGCGGCTCTGGATTTACTGCCGCCGAAGCTACAGTTTCAGGCGCGTCAGATTCCGCGGGCATCGCCAACGAACCAGTAAACTCAGTCTTTTCGACGGATTCCTTCGGCGGTGTCGCGCGCGGCACTGCTTCAGCCGCGAATTCCGGCACTGGCGCGCCCAGCCGTGTGAGTGCGTCCGCGGCTTTCTGGCGCCAGTCAGCGCGCCGGAAGCGTTCGGCAGCCGTCGTGAACCAGCGAACTGCCTCGTCCGTCTGTCCGGCTTTTTCCGCGAAAGTTGCGGTCTCGAAGGCCACCATGGCATCGCGAGTCTTTTGATAGAGCTCGGTGAGCTTGCCGATCGGATCGGCGCTCGTCCTCGCCCTGCGAATGCGTCCCTGAATCTGCCGCCAGTTTGCCATTGCCGGGGATTGTATCAATCGCCGCGCGGGTATGCCAGAAAAGTCGGTCGGCGTGGATGAAGCGTAACCATCTCGTTCATGCGCCGGATTTTGAGGCATCATAGGCCTATGCTGCCGCCGGAGAAAACGCAGAAGCTCGTCGAACACGCCAGCGCGCTGGGCTTCGAATTGTGCGGCGTCACGCCGGCTGCCGACTTCGCCGAGTCGCGGCGCTTTCCGGAATGGCTTGCGCGCGGCTATGCGGGCGAAATGAAGTATCTGCATGATCCGCGCCGCGCAAGCCCGGAACATGTTCTCGCGGGCGTGCGCTCCGTGATCGTCTGTGCTTTGAATTTCAATGCGCCGCTGCCGTATTCGACTACGGTCGCGAAAAACTCAGGGACCAAAGATGACTTGCACGCGCAGTTGCCGCGCGGATGGATTTCGCGTTATGCCTGGGGCGACGACTATCACGATGTCCTTGGCTCGAAACTCGACGAATTGCTTGCGTGGATGCGCGGGAAGTTCGGCAGCAAATTTCGCGCCAAGGCTTACGTGGATACCGGCCCAGTGCTCGAACGAGTTGCCGCGAAATACGCCGGCCTCGGCTGGCTCGGCAAGAACACCTGCCTGATTAACCAGCGCGCCGGCTCGTGGCTGTTCCTCGGCGTGATCCTCACGGACTTGGAACTGGCGCCTTCGCTCACAGAGGATGAAGGACTTCCGCGCGATATGTGCGGCACGTGCCGCCGCTGCATTGATGCGTGCCCCACCGGCGCGATCGTCGAGCCATACGTCCTCGACGCGCGGCGTTGCATCGCGTATCTCACGATCGAGCTGCGCGGCCCGATCCCCGAAGAATTTCGCCCCGCGATGGGCAACATGGTTTTTGGCTGCGATATCTGCCAGGACGTTTGCCCGTGGAACCGGAAGGCCCCGGCTACGCCGCTCGCGGAATTCCTGCCGCGCCAGATTCCTATGCCGGACGGCCACCCGGGCGCGCAAGAAACTGACATCAAGGAAGAGCCCGAAACTGCGCACGATTCTGAATCTCTTTTCAAACCGCCGCTTGAATGGCTGGTTTCGCTCGACGAAGAGGCATTTCGAAAAATGTTCCACGGCAGCCCCGTGAAGCGCGCGAAGTGGCGCGGCCTGGTGAGAAATGCCTGCGTCGCGCTGGGAAACTCACGTCTGGAGCCGGGAAGTCCGGAGCATTTCCGGGTCACGGAAAAGCTGCGGTCATTGGCGGAATCAGAAGATGGAATAATCGCCGGGCATGCGCGTTGGGCGCTGGCTCGACTAGGATCGGCGGCTGCATTGCCGGCATCTCCGGCCGATTGACGTCTTGCCGAGAATTTTCTAGTCTCGCGCCTCAGCGCTTTCGCCGTAATCTGTCGTTCACACACAAGGGGGTTTCATGACCATCGTCGCCTCTCTGGCCGTGCAGTCAATCGGCTTCTCTCCGCATTTCAGCTTTCCGCAGGGCGCGGCCGCAAACGAAGAAATCGTATTGCGCGGGATTCATTTCATCAGCGGCATCATCTGGATTGGCCTGCTCTATTTCTTCAACCTGGTTGGCGGACCAACGATGAAAGCTCTTGAGCCCGCGACGCGCGGCAAAATCTATCCGCTGCTGATGTCCCGCGCGATGGCGTGGTTCCGCTGGTCAGCCGTCGTGACGGTCCTCGTCGGCCTGCGGTATTACTCGATCCTTCTCCAAGCCGACGCGCAGAATGCCGGCCAGCCGGGACTCCTCGGCCGCTGGTTCGGAGGATGGTTTCTCGTTTGGCTTGTCGCGTACGTATTTCTTTACGCGCTGCAAATGCCGTTTGGCGGACTGCTCGGCAACGGCTGGATTCGCGCGATTCTGATCGCCATCGTCGTCGTTGCCGCTTCGTGGGTTGCGCTCGATTGGAACGCGGGACCGGATTCATCGAACGCGCATCTCGCCATCAGCGTCGGCGGGGGCCTTGGGCTCGTGATGCTCCTCAACGTTTGGGGTATCGTCTGGCGCGTGCAAAAGCGGCTGATTGCCTGGAACCGGGCGTTTGCGGAAAATGGCACGCCGATTCCGGAGAAAGCGGCGAAGATGCTGCAATTCTCGAACATCGCTTCGCGCACAGCCTTCTGGCTCTCGTTCCCGATGCTCTTTTTCATGGCCGCCGCGGAGCACTATCCGTTTCTGAGCAGCATCAACCATTGAGCATAACGGGCCTGAGCATGCGAGCTTCCGCGGGGCCTAATGCAGAAGCACGCGAGTCTGATTGGGAGATACGAGTTGGTAGCGGATGCCGCGCCAGCGAATCCGCCTCTCGAATGCGGAGACAAGAAAATTCCAAAGGAACAGGAAAGGGACCACAGGAGCCAGCACGATCCACGCCCAGCTCGTTTCATCGCACTTCGCTCGCCAATCGCGCAGAACTTCCTGGACTGCAACTGTGCGCAGCGCGCCTTTCCCGGCGGCGAGAAGGACGACGAGCGACGTTAGCAGAAACAGCCCCATCCATGAATCCCCGGTGAGCATTCGGCTGAGAATCACGAACCCCGCGAACAGTAGAGTCGCGCAATAGGAAAGATGGACAAGCGCGGCGAGCCACCAGCGCTTTGGCGCATACACTTTCGTCAAGATCATCTGCCGATTCGTGAATTCGCAAAGCTCTTCCACGTTTACATCCTGCAGCGTCGGCGCCAGGCATTCCGGGACAAAGCGGATCGGCATTCCGGCTCGTTCGAGCGCTCCGGTCAGCGCCCAATCGTCGCTCACGGCTCCTTTCCACGCCTCCAGCGCCTCAATGCTGTGGAAGACCATAGTGCGAATCGCCGTCCCGCCGCCCCAGCAGAAATTGCGTCCGCCTTCCGCGAGCTGTGTGGCCACGGCGGCATTCCACGCGGAAAGAAGCGCGCTGGAGAGGCCGCCCCGCGAGGGAAAATACCATCGGTACGTGGTCGCCGCGCCCAGCTGTGTATCGGCCAGAGGCGCAACCAAATGCGCGAGCCACGAGCGCCCCAGCCTCGCGTCCGAGTCCACGAATACGAGCACTTCGAATCCGTCCGCGGCTTTCGCGACTGCCGCCCTCAGATTATTCACCTTCTCGCTGCAGTCCTTCGCGGATCCTGCAGTGACCACATGAATCGTCCTCTTGCTCTCCGCTTTGACGCGCTCAATGGCATTCCGAGCGGGGTCGAGCGCGCTGGCAAGCACGAAAAAAATCTCATAATCCGGATAATCGAAACCTGCCAGCGACGCGAGGTTTCCCTCCAGGCCCGGCTCCGCGCCCTTGCATGGGCAGATCACGGCTACGCGCGGAGCGTAAAATCCCGGATGCGTCCCGAGCCGTTCACGGACCATCAGGAGCCATTTCCAGCCCTTCCAGAGTGAAGCAATCCCCTGGAAGATCTGCTGCAAGACCAAGATGTAAAAAGCAGTTAGCATCTTCTTTCTCTGCCTGTGAGCATAGCAAAATGAAGGGAGAAGCACGCCGGCCTTTGGGACAGCTTTTCGGAAGGGTAAATTCGCCCTTTGGGACAGGGAAGAGATCCGCGCGAAAGAAGCTAGCGGCGCGAGAAGACCTTTTTCATTCCTGAGAATGCTGCGGCCATCAATTCGGCCTCGAATTTCGCCGCGGCTCGACGCGCCATGTCCAGCATCGAGGGATCGAGCAGAATCCCGCAGCGGTCCACGAATGGTCCCTTCGGCGTCACGCTCGCCGCGCGGCTTCTCCCCGGAACCGGAAACGTCCCATAGAGCCTTCGATAGAGTTCCAGATCGCGAGAAAACGCGGCAAAGTCCTCGTCGCCCCAGTCCAGTCCTCGCCTTAGCGCGGCGTAGAACTCCTCACGAAATAGCTTGATGAGAGTGGACTGCGCGGGAGTCGCGCGCCGGCCTATGCGCACTCCCAGGCGGATCGGAATCTCTTGCTCCACTTCCAAGATCACCACCAGTAACGATTCGTGGCGAATGGTTTCGACCAGCTCTCGAAAACGCTCCGGATTCGCAGTCCGCCCGGGACGCTTGGCCTCCTTGGCATATGAATTGAGGAATCGTGCAACGAGCCCTTCGCGGTCGAGCAGGCTCAGGAGGAGCCCAGCGGCTTCCTGCGCGCGAACCGCGACTTGTCTGGGCGTGAGCGGGGCCATGGGGGAGATTCATACCTCTACGCGAACGTTTGCTGGCGCGCAACGAAAATTGCACGCTGCTTTACGAAAAAGGAAAAGGCCCAGCCTTTGAAAGCTGGGCCTTTTCTCACGTGCAGCCATCTATGCGTCTCGCTGATCTGTTCAGTGAACCGGCGTCACCGGTGGACGCTCCTCGCCAATGCGGCCGCTGCCGGCTACTCCTCGAGGCCGCGCCTCGCCTTTGGTGAGCGCCAGCTTGAGCGCTTCGTCAATGTTGTGAGCGAAGTGAATCTGCAGGCCTTCGAGAAGTTGCTCCGGCAGATCCTCCTTCACGTTTGGCTCGTTGTCCGCCGGGAGAATCACCTCGCGGATTCCCGCGCGCTTCGCTCCTAGAACCTTCTCCTTGATTCCGCCGACTGGCAAGACCACGCCCGCAAGAGAAATCTCGCCCGTCATCGCCACGCGCGGCCGCACCGGACGGCCGCTCAGCAGGCTGACGAGCGCCGTCACCATCGCCACGCCCGCCGATGGCCCGTCCTTCGGAATCGCGCCCGACGGAACGTGGATGTGCAGGTCCTGCTTGCGGAAGAAATCCGGATCGATGCCGTAGCGATCCGCGTTCGCGCGCACCCACGAAAGCGCGGCCCGCGTGGATTCCTGCATTACTTCGCCGAGGTGGCCCGTGATCGTGAACTGCTTTCCACCGCGCATCGTCGTCGCTTCGATGAACACGATGTCGCCGCCCACCGGCGTCCACACAAGGCCCACCGAAACGCCCGGCCGCGAAACGCGCTCTTCGATTTCCTTTTCCGCGTGCACTTTCGGCACGCCAAGCGTGTCGCGAACAATCTCCGGCGTGACGATGAGCTTGTCCGTCTGCCCTTCAGCGAGCCGCCGCGCCTGCTTTCGGACCAGCGCGGCAATTTCGCGCTCGAGGTTGCGCACGCCAGCTTCTCGCGTGTAGCTGTGAATGATTTCGCGCAGGGCTTCGTCGGCAAATTCGATCTGTTCGCCGGCCTTGAGCCCGTTTTCCGCGCACTGGCGCGGAATCAAATACTTTTTCGCGATGTGGATTTTCTCTTCTTCCGTGTAACCAGGAAGCTCGAGAATCTCCATGTGGTCGCGCAGCGGTTCCGGAATCGGATCCATCCAGTTCGCTGTCGCGACGAACAGCACCTTCGACAGGTCGAACGGCACGTCGAGATAGTGATCCCTAAAATTCGCGTTCTGCTCCGGGTCCAGCACCTCCATCAGCGCCGCCGAAGGATCGCCGCGGAAATCCCGGCCCAGCTTGTCCACTTCGTCGAGCATGAACACTGGGTCCATGGTCTCCGAGCGCCGGATACCCTGAATGATTTGCCCCGGCAGCGCGCCGATATACGTTCGCCGATGGCCGCGGATCTCCGCTTCGTCATGCATTCCGCCGAGCGAAATGCGGACGAACTTGCGGCCGAGCGCGCGTGCGATGGATTTCCCCAGCGAAGTTTTCCCCACGCCCGGAGGTCCAAGGAAGCACAGAATGGGTCCCTTCATTCCGGGCTGGAGCTTTTTCACGGCCAGGTAGTCCAGGATACGCTGCTTCACTTTTTCGAGATCGTAATGGTCCTCGTCGAGGATCTCCTTTGCCTTGGCAATATCAATATCCTCGGCGCCCGTGGTCTTGGCCCAAGGCAGTGAAGTCATCCACTCCAGATATGTCCGCGAAACCATGTACTCCGCCGACGCAGGCGTCATCCGCGACAGCCGCTTCAGCTCCCTCTCGCACTCCTTCTTCGCCTCGGCGGACATGCCCGAGGACTCCACTTTTTCGCGCAGTTCCGTCACTTCCGTCTGCGTGTCGTCGGATTCGCCGAGTTCCTTCTGAATGGCCTTGAGCTGTTCCCGCAGCAGGAATTCCCGCTGCGATTGATTCACCTGCTCCTGCACCTGCTCCTGAATTTTCGCGCGCAGCTCGAGGACTTCCTTCTCCTTGGTCAATTCGCGCATCAGGCTTTCGAGTCTCCGCCGTACGCTCGCGGTTTCGAGCAGTTCCTGGCGCAAAAGTGTCGTGAGAGAAGGCAGCGTGCCAGCAATGAAGTCCGCTAGCTTCCCGGGTGATTCGATGTGCGAGGCAACGTTTTGCAAGTCGTCGGAAAGCTGCGGCGAATGCGCCACCACCTCCCGGAACAGATCCAAGGCATTTCGAAATAGTGCTGTTAGTTCCGGCGACGGGGCATCCTCAACATCAGGCAGTTCTTCAACGCGTGCGCGAAGGTACGGCTTCAATCCCACCACTTCCAGCACGCGAAATCGCGTGACGCCTTCGAGGAAGACCACGACATTCCCGCTCGGCGTCCGCACCATCTTGTGGACCTTCGCCAGCGTTCCCACGACATGCAGGTCCGTGCCGCTGGGATCCTCGATCCGAGGGTCGAGCTGCGCAACCACGCCCAGCAACTTTTCATCCCCGCTCAGGGAATCGAGCAGGGAAAGCGAACTCTCCCGGCCCACCGTCAGCGGCATCACAGCGCCCGGAAAAAGTACTGTATCTCGCAACGGCAAGACTGGCAGTTCTGATGGCACCAACGCTGTCTGTTTCGGCATTTGCTGCTCCCTTGGCGACTCAAATACCCCAATGTCCAACCACCCAGCCGTGGTTACAGCCACGACGTGCATGGTTTGATGCATTTCCAAGCCAAATGGTTCGTTTACCTATATAAACGAACGCAGATATATTTAGCATATTACACTAAGATTTTCAATATTATTTTATCTCATTTATTTACAATTCCTTACGCTAGTGTATTGTCCACTCCAATGCCTGCTGTTTACGAAGTTGGGATTCTTCGGCAAGATCTAGTCGCCTCTTTTCCCCTTGAATTGCTGCTTCACCAGCGCTAGCGCCGATTCCTTGTCCCCAATCTTCCCGTCGAGCTGCGCATCTTCCACGACCTGCAGGATCTGGCGAAACACGGGCCCCGGCTTGAATCCCATCGCCTTCAGGTCATCTCCCGTGAGCAGCCGCTCAGGACGGACTGCTTCCGCTGGCGTCTCCGCAATGAACCGGCGGACGAATTCGTAGTTCTCGAGGTTCCTGTGGCTCGAAAGGCAGTCAAGGCGATGCAGTTCCAGATGCTCTTCGAATCGTGGCAGCCGCACGAAGCGCTTCAGTGTTGATTGCTTCATCCGCGGCGCATCTTTGAAACGCAGGTGATTCGCAACCAGCGCGGCAATTTGCTCCGTATCGTCGTTGGAGAACCGAAAACGCCGGCAAATCTCTTCCGCCATCCGCGTGCCAATCTCTACGTGCTCGTCAAAGCGAATCCGGTCATTGGGCCCAGAAGGAGCTTTGAACGTCGGCGGCTTGCCGACGTCGTGCAGCAACACGCCCCACGCCAGCGTCGGCGACACGCCCGCGGGCAGGCACTCAAGCATGAGCAGTGTGTGAACCCAGACGTCTCCTTCGGGGTGAAATTGCGGCGGCTGAGCTACGCCCTTCATCCTCGAAATCTCCGGCAGGAGTTGGCGGAGCAATTCCGTCTCATTGAGCAGTTCAAACGCGCGCCGCGCGGCGCCCTCAGTCAGCAGCTTTGTCAATTCGTCTCTCAAACGCTCCTGCGAGACCTGCAGCACATCGGGGGCGAGCTTCACGATTGCCCGATGCGTTGCAGTCTCGATTTCATACGCAAACCGCGCGGAGAATCGCACCGCGCGCACCATCCGCAATTTGTCTTCTCCAAATCGCTTCGCCGGCTCGCCAATCGCGCGAATCACGCCTGCCTGCAAATCCTGTTGTCCGCCGACGAAATCGAGAACGCGGCCATCCCGCGGGTCCATCATCATGCCGTTGATCGTGAAATCGCGGCGGCGCACATCCTCCTCGGGGGTCCCGGAGTACTCGACGCGCAGCGGATGCCGCCCGTCGGCATAGCCAATGTCCGAGCGAAACGTGGCGACTTCCACCTGCACCGAATCCTCGACGACAATGATGACGCCGAACTGCGCTCCCACTGCCAGGCTGTCTGGAAATAGCTGCTGCACGCGCTCCGGGCGCGCGTCTGTCGCTACGTCGAAATCCGCTGGCTCGCGTTTCAGCAGCAGATCGCGGACACACCCGCCGACCAGATAGGCCTGATGGCCCGATTCGCGCAGCTTTGCGCAGATTCGCTCGGCGAGGTCTTGCGGAGTCATACGGGAATTATGAGCTTCGATTGCTCTTATCGCCAAGCGAAGTATCCTGTGGAAGTACCGGAACGGAGTCGGCGACGGAGTTACGAGAAGCGCGCCGCGAGGCAAGTGATGTCATCGTGCTGGCGCGCCTGTCCGACGAATGCATCCACGTCGCCCATCAGCGCCGCCAGCGCCGCCGCTGAGGATTCGCTCGCAAAACTTGCCACGCGGTCTTGCAATCGCGGCTCGCCATACTCTTCTCCCGGAGCATTCACCGCCTCGGCGAGTCCGTCTGTGAAAATCACCAGCAGGTCGCCGGGATTGATCCGCACCGCGAACGAGCGGTAATCGGCACCGCTGTCGATTCCAAATGGCATACCGCCTTCAGCCAATCGTTCGACAGCGCCGGAAGACCGGCGGAGAAATGGCGCGTTGTGCCCCGCGTTGACGTATCGTAGCTGCCGCGCCGCGGAATCCCATTCCGCCAGAAACGCCGTGGTGAACCGCATCCCCGAAAGACTGTGATCGCAGGCATAGTGATTCAGCTCGCGCGCGAGTTCGTCGAGGCTCCCCGGCCGCGCCGCAAGCGAATGGACGCTCGCCTGAAAAGTCGCCATCAGCAGCGCCGCTGGAACGCTCTTCCCGGCCACGTCGGCAACCACCATCAATAGCACTTGCCCCGCTGCGCCCTCCGGCCCGGGACGCATGAACGCGTCGTAGTAATCTCCCGCCACCGTGTTTTGCGGCCGCGTCGCAAACGCTATGTCGACGCCGGGCACAACCGGCGGCTTTTCGGGCACGAGCCAGCGCTGGATGTCGCGCGCAATTTCCAGATCGCGCTTCATGATCACGCGGTCCGCAAGTTCCAGCGCCAGCAAGAGAAACAGAATCGCCACGCCGACAGGGCTAAAATCGAACGAATACCAGGCATTGCCTCGCTGGGCATTGACGTGGAATATCATCAATACGATCGCGATCAGTAGTAGGACGCGCCGCGCAGGGGTCAGCTTCATCAGCATCGCCACGAACAGCGCCCAGCAGATGCGGAAAGGCCGCTTCCAGCGTCGGCCAGTCTCCATCGCTTCCCAGTCGACGTCGTGCGCGTAAAACGAATACGTCGCCCGCGCGTCCGCCTTCATCTGGCCCCACAGTTGATCGAGCTGGCGTCCCTCCGTGACGCGCTGCCAGAACGTGCGAACGCGATGCCCCTTCTGCGCTGGCCCGCCTTGCGGCGTCGAATAAGCTGGTCCGGCTGCGGACATGGCGTGAGATTATACGGCAGAGCGGCGAGCAAGCCGCGGACTTCTTATGGCGCTGACGGAACTACTCCTCGTGCGGCGGGCGGAGCGACCCGCCAAGCTGAATTTTTGCGAATCCGAATTTATCCCGCAATCGGTCGGCGGCGCGCACCAGTCGTTCGAGCTTTTCTCGGCGCTCCGCACCGAGCAATTCCATTTGGCCCGCCGCGCCTGAGCCCGCTGTAAAGGAAGTCAGCGCGACTCCAACGAGCCGCAGCTTCGCGGTGCCATTCCATGCGGCGTGGAAAAGCTCCCGCAGTCCTGTAAGCAGCGTTGCGTCCAGGTCCGTCGGCGTCGTAAGCGTCCGGCTCCGCGTGATCGTGCGAAAATCCGCGAACCGCAGCGTCAGCGTCAACGTCCGGCAATAAAGCCCCGCGTCGCGCAACCGTTTTCCTGCCTTCTGGCACAGATGACTCAGCGTGGTTTCCAGAATTTCCCGATCCGCTGTGTCTTCGCCGAAAGTCTGATTGTGGGAGATGGATTTCGGCTCGGCGTCCACGACAAATTCATAAGAGTCCTGTCCGCGAGCCTTCCGGTAGAGCGCCGTGCCCCAGCGGCCAAACACTTCTTCCAGGCGTTCGAGCGGAATCTCCGCAAGCTCCTCGACGCGCTCGATGCCGAGTTCCGCCAGCCCTGCCTCCGTGACCTTTCCGATGCCCGGAATCTTTCGCACGCCGAGCGGCGCAAGAAACGCGGCCTCGCTTCCCTCCGGCACCCACACGAATCCGCGAGGCTTTGCCTGTTCGCTCGCCACTTTCGCCACCAGCCTCGTGCTAGCCAGTCCGCCGGAGCAGGGCAATTCGGTCGTCCGCGTGATTTCGCAAAGCAGCCGGTGCGCCGCGGCCAGCGGCGGCCCAAGCAATCGCTCCGTGCCCGTCAGGTCGAGATACGCCTCATCAATCGAAGCCATCTCCACCACCGGAGAATATCGCGCCAGAATTTGCGCCACGCGATCGCTCCATTGCCCATATAGCTCGTGGTGCCCGTCCAGAAAAACCGCATGCGGGCAAAGCTTTCCCGCCGCCCGCAACGGCATCGCCGAATGCACTCCAAATTTCCGCGCTTCGTAACTCGCCGAAGTCACCACGCCGCGTTGGTCCGCCTGTCCCCCCACGATCACCGGCAACCCGCGCAGCTCCGGCCTCTCGAGCAGCTCGACGGAGACGAAGAATGCATCCATGTCCACGTGCAAAATCGAAATGCCCGTCGGCGCAGCTTCCGCCGGCAGGAAATCTCGCTTCGCGCGGTATTGGGCAAATTTCGGCATCGCGGGATGTCTTGGCAGAAATTTAGTTTAGTTTCGCGTGCACGTCCAGCGGAGAGAAGCAGGAGGGCCGTTCACGCGCGCACTGCCGACAAGACGCGAGGAATTCCGGCAAGATCGTTGGTGACTCGAACATCCGTCCACGCGCGCGAATCGCCGAAGAGCGGTCGCACACGCTCAAGCGCCCCGTAGCCAATCTCGACGACCAGCAGTCCGCCGCGGCGCAATTGCTTCGCCGCCTGCGCGATCAGCCGCTCATAAATTTCCGTTCCGCTTGTCCCTGCGAACAGCGCGGCGTGCGGCTCGTGCTCGCGCACTTCGCGCGGCAATTGCGCCTCTTCCTCGCGCGCCACGTAAGGCGGATTGCTGACGATCAAATCGAACGGCTCCCCATCTCCGGCCACGCCATCGAGCAAATTGCATTCGACGAATCGCACGCGCGCCGCGACGCCATGCCGCTCCGCATTTCGTCTCGCGATCTTCAGCGCATCCGCTGAAACATCCGTCGCGAAAATCTCCGCGCGCTGCAACTCCCGCGCCAGCGCCACCGCAATGCATCCGGACCCCGTGCCCACATCGGCGACGCGTAGCGGCCCACGTCCTCGTTCGACGCCCAATCGCTCCAGCGCGACTTCAACCACGTGCTCCGTCTCCGGCCGCGGAATCAGCACTGCCGGCGTCACCTCGAATTCAAGGCCCCAGAATTCCTGCTTGCCGGTCAGATATTGGGTCGGCGTCCCCGCTGCTCGCCGCGCGACCAACTCGGAAAATTTCTCCGCCGTCGCTTCATCCACCGCAGCTTCCGGATTCGCATAGAGCCACGTCCGGTCGCGCCCCAGCGCGTGCATCAACAGCAATTCTGCTGCCAGCGCGTGCGAAGGCACATTCGCCGCGCGCAATCGCGCCATTCCGTCGCGCAGCGTTCCGCGCACGTCAATTCTCGCGCTGTTTGCCACCCGCATCGCCGTTGCCGCCCAGCTCCTGCTTCAGCCGCTCCGCCTCGAAATGCGTCACCAGCCCATCCACCATCGGCCCGAGCTTTCCGTCCATCACCTCGGTCAATTGATGAATCGTCAGCCCGATCCGGTGGTCCGTCACGCGGTTCTGCGGAAAATTGTACGTGCGGATTTTTTCCGAACGGTCGCCCGTCTTGATCTGCCCGCGCCGCTTCGCCGCGATTTGCTGGTGCTGCTTCTCCTGCTCCATTTCGTAGAGCCGCGCCCGCAGGACGCGCATCGCCTTCGCGCGATTCTTGATCTGCGATTTCTCGTCCTGTTGCGACACCACCAGGCCCGTCGGGATGTGCGTGATCCGCACCGCCGAATACGTCGTGTTCACCGACTGCCCTCCCGGCCCCGACGAACAGAACGTATCAATGCGCAAATCCTTCGCCTCGATCTTGATGTCGATCTCGTCCGCTTCGGGCAGCACGGCCACCGTCGCCGCCGAAGTATGAATCCGCCCCTGCTGCTCCGTCGCCGGGACGCGCTGCACGCGGTGCACGCCGCTCTCGTATTTCAGCTTCGAATAGACTTTCTGCCCCTGAATTGCCGCGACAATTTCCTTCACGCCGCCGATCGACGACGCCGAGCTCTCGAGCACTTCCACGCGCCAGCCCTGCGCCTCCGCGTACCGCGAATACATCCGGAAAAGTTCCCCGGCAAAGAGCGAAGCCTCGTCGCCTCCAGTCCCCGCGCGAATCTCGACGATCACGTTCTTCTCGTCGTTTGGGTCCTTGGGGAGCAACAACACTTTCAGCTCGCGCTCCACCGTCTCGCGCCGAGCTTCAAGCGCATGCTCTTCGTCGTGCGCAAGCTGCTTCATCTCCGCGTCTTCCGCTTCGGCAATCAACTGCTTCGCGCCCGCGAGCCCTTTCTCGATCTCCTTCCATTCCCGGTATTTCGTCACGATGGCCGAAAGCTCCGCGTGCATCTTCGCCACTTTCTGGTAGCGCCCCGAGTCCGCGTGCACCTCTTGCGAGGAGAGCTCCTTGGTGAGCTCTTCGTAACGCGTTTCAATCTGGCCCAGTTTTTGAAACATATTCGGCGAAGTCATACGCGCTCCAATGCAAACGAGAATCTCAAATTCAATCGGGGAAAAGGGATTACACAGACGAAAACCACGGCCCCGGACGGGGCCTCAGGCGAGTCGCGCTAATAGAACACGGCAAACATTGCTATCTAATTAGATGCCAGAATAGCTTCCCCCGTCGCACGTGTCAATTCATTCATGCCGTAGAGGGTGCTTGCTTACTCCGAGAACAACCGGTGGCGGGCAACTACCGTCTTTCGTTTCCAACTTCCAACTTCAAGCCTCTCACTTCTAGACTGCGCATTGAACCTATCGCTTCAAGCTGTCCAGATAATCGCAAAGCGCTTCGCCCGCCTGAACCATCAGCTCCGTGTTCTGCGAATTCTTCGCCGTTCCCCAAATGCCCATCTGACAAGCCACGATCAGTGCGGCGACTTCTCGCGGCGAAACGCCTTCCTTGATTTGTCCTTGCCGCTTCGCGCGTTCAAGCGCTTCCGCCAGCGCTTCGCGCCAGAGCTCGTAACTCCGCTCGATGCGCTTCCGAAACCCCTCGTCGAGCGGCGACATTTCTTGCGCCAGGTTGTTCAGCGCACAGCCTTGCGAAATCACCTCTGCCTTCGCCAAATCCTCCTGAATGTTGCGGCGAAACGCCTCTTTGATCGTCTCCACGGGATCGCTCGCCTCGTCTAAGGGATCAATCCAGCGCCGCTTGCCCCCAGGCTGAATCAACTCTTCCACGATGGCATAACCCAATTCCGCTTTGCTCTTGAAATAATGGAATAGCGCCCCCTTCGTGGCCCCTGACTTCGCCGCAATGTGGTTCAGGCTCCCGCCTTGGAAGCCGTTGCGGTAGAACTCTTCAAATGCCGCATGGAGAATTCTGTCGCGTGTGCTGTCCATTCCTCGATTGCTCTAAATCTAGCCTATCATGCCTTCACTTCGCCAATACTGAAGTGCCGTCGGACCACCTCGGTACCGCGATATAGAGTGCGCGCATTGGAGGGAGTTCCTGAGCCAGCGGGGTTTCCGTTCCTGGGTTTGGGAACCAGAACGAAGCGGACCCAAGGGGCACGTGCGGCAGCCACGCACCCCATTCCGGGTCCGTTTTCCTCGTCGCCACGAAAGGCATCACATGGCAAAGGTTGCCGCCGCCAGCAAGATATGATCCTTTGGACATCATGTACCCCATGGCTCCTGGTTCCACAGGGGGCAGTTCTTTCTTCGCATACGCCGCCTGAATGCCGGCCATGCGCTCTTCTACAGTAGTCCCAGCCAGTGTCATTTGTGTAAGCTTGTAATAAATGGGCAGAATGGATCGCACCGCGGCGGGATTGAGGCAATCCGCTCCTCTTATCTTCGGATTCCAGAACTCTGGATAGTCAATGCTTTCCCCCCAGGATCGCTCCACCATGCAGACAAAACCGTTCGTCCCCTTCACCGCCGTTTCCCAGCCCTTTGGCGTCAGCACCAAGACACTGGCATCTTTCGAAATCGCCTCCGGCGCCGCCGATCGAGCCAGCGCGATTTCCGCATCTCGATCCATCAAATACTCACTGATCGGGGCCATCTTCGGGTACGTCTTCTTCGGATCCGCTGGCGATTGCGATTGCCCGTTCGCCACAGTCGGCACCAACATGAGCAACGCCAATATCGCTACTATGATTCTCCCCATGGTCCTCCCACTATCCATTTCCCTATCCTCCTCGTATTCTCACGTCTAGTTAACTTTTGCAAAAAACTTTCGTATATCGCCGACTAGAAGATCGGGTTGTTCAAGCGCAGCGAAGTGACCCCCCTTGGGCATCTTCGTGTATTGCACCAGGTTGTAACTCTGCTTGATCCAGCTAACCGGGCAAGCCACCACTTCCTTCGGAAAATCCGCGTATGCCAAGGGGGTCTCTAGACGCGGGAGTGGCGCTGCTCCTCTTTCGGCGAGGCGATTCTCGCGGTATATCCGCATGGCGGAGCCCACCGTGCCGGTTACCCAGTAGAGGGTGACATCTGTCAGAAATGTGTCGCGGTCCACTGCTGTAAGAAAATCGCCGTTGTTATCGGTAAGGAATTGGAATTTGTCGATCATCCATGCGAGCCACCCGGTCGGAGAGTCAGTCAGAGCATATGCGACAGTCTGAGGCTCGCTGGCTTGGAGGTTGAAGAAGCTGCTCTCTCCTCCTTCAAAGTATGAAAAACAACGTCTCCGCTCCAAGTCGCTCATTTTCGCAATCGCTTCTTGGTTCGGCGGGGCCACTGGAAGAAGGTTCAGTTGAAGGCCGATCACGTGCTCGGGGGCTAGGCGAGCCATGTGACGGGCTATTTCAGAACCCCAATCCCCGCCCTGAATACCGTAGCGCGAATAGCCCAACCGATCCATCAGCACGATGAGTGCTTTCGCCATTCTCGTCGGTGACCACCCGCGAGTCGTTGTCGGTCCGGAAAATCCAAATCCGGGAAGAGAGGGAATGACCACGTCAAATGCCGGCGCGCTGCCGCTCGTCGGCCGTGTGAGCGGTTCGACCATACTCAGGAATTCAAGGAACGAACCCGGCCACCCGTGAATCAGCAGCAGCGGTATAGCGTCGGCCCGCGGCGAGCGCTCATGGATAAAATGAATTTGCTGCCCGTCAATTTCCGTCGTGAACTGGTCGAATCGGTTGATCCGCGCTTCCTGTGCGCGCCAGTTGTATTGTTTCTGCCAGTAGTCCGCCAGTTCGCGCACTTTCTTGATATCCGCCCCGTACTCCCAACTTGTACCGGGTAGCTGGCCGGGCCACTTAGTTGCCGCCAGGCGGCGATCGAGATCGGCAAGGACGGAATCCGGAACATGCGCCTTGAATGGCTGAATGGCTGGCGTCGCGGATTGCTGTTCGGTATCCGAGATTCTTGCATCCGTGTGACCCGAGGCCCTCGGGGAGAGCGATGGCGATTGTGCGCTCGCCCCAGTCGCCGCCAAAACCAGCACGGCAAATACGCACGCTACGATTCTTCCTACGCTTCCCCCCTCAATTCCTCGCTGCATGTCGAATATCCCCACGGCTGAGCCCTTCCTCCTGTAGCTGTATGGTGCCGAATTCTGAAGGAGCGTACCAACTGGCCGGTACGGTGTCAATAACCTGACTCGTCCACATGGTTAGTCGCGCTCTACCCCGAACGTCACCAATCATTCTGAACGAGAACAACCTCGAGTCACCTGCCCTTGTCTTCAGATTCGTTGCCGCCAGCCACCGGCTATACTACGATACCGCCGCAAAAGATGAGCGAATCCGCCTCTCCCGCGTCGAACGCCCCCGGCCTCGGAATGCTCTGGGACTTCTGGTATCCGGCACTGCGCTCAAGCGAAATCCGCGGACGCAAACTGCGCCCCGCGATGCTCCTCGAAATCCCTCTCGTCATCGGCCGCGACGCGCACGGCCGCGCCTTCGCCATGCGTGACGCCTGTCCGCATCGCGGCATGCCTCTCTCCTACGGCCATTTCGATGGTGAGACGGTCGAGTGCAGTTATCACGGCTGGAAATTCGACGGCCACACGGGCCAGTGCCGCGAAATTCCTTCGCTCACCGCCGATTCGAAACTCCGCGCCGACCGCATCTATGCCGGCAGCTTCCCCTGCGAAGAGCGCGACGGCTACATTTGGGTTTACATCCCCGCGCCCAGTTCACCGCGCCTCGACCGTGCGCCCATCCCCGCGCCCGAGCTGCCCAAATTCAGCGACCGCTACCGCATCGCGCATCTCTCCGCCGAAATGCCCGTGCATGTGGACCACGGCGTCATCGGCCTGATGGATCCCGCGCACGGCCCATTCGTGCATCAATCCTGGTGGTGGCGGAGCCGTCGCAGCATTTACGAAAAGCAAAAGCAGTTCGAGCCCATCCCCTCGGGCTTTCGCATGAGCCCCCACGCGCCTTCGTCGAACAGCCTCCCGTACAAAATTCTGAAAATGATCACCGGCGCGCCCGTCACGACGACGATTGATTTCACTCTGCCGAGTTACCGCTTCGAGCAGGTGCGCTCGGGAAAGCTCTGGCTTTCGAGTCGCGCTGTCGTCACCCCCGTCCGCCGCGATCTTTGCCGCCTCGATTTTTGCGCCGCCTGGAACGTCCTCCGTTTCGTGCCCCTAGTGGATCTTGTCATCCGCGTCCTCGGCCCGCGCTTCATCGCGCAAGACACGCAGACGATGGCGAAGCAGGCCGAGGGCCTGAAATACGATCCCCATCTCATGCTGATTGACGACGCCGATCGTCCCGCGAAATGGTATTTCGCTCTAAAAGCCGCGCATCTGGAATCAAAACGCACCGGCGCCGTCGCGCCGCATCCCATCAGCGGCCCTGTCACTCTGCGCTGGAGATCTTGAATGATATTCGCGCGGAAAATTTCGATGGTTACGCCGGCGGGAATTCAGTTTCCGCTGCGAAAGCTCGATGGATGCGGAACAGCACCCACGCCGTCGCCGCGCCTGCCGGAATCACGCGCCACAACATGCGCATCCCTCCGCTCAGAATCAGCTGCGGCGCATAAAGTAAATAGAGCTGAATGGGCAGAAGAAATTCCGTCGCGCGCCCGTGAATTAAATATATCGAGCCAAGCACGCTTACGAGGACAGGTGCAAGTATCGCGCCCATCAAAATCCATTGCCACGCGCGCGAAAATTCCAATCCACCGGCAATTCGCCGGAGGAGAAATCCAAAGAGCAGCGAGGTGAATGCGCCAAAAAACAGCGACAGAAAATAAAAATAGATCAGCCCGAGGATGATTCTTTGCGGGAACTGGGAAGGAGCCGGCGAGCCGACAAAACAAACCGTCATGAAGAAGCAACCGCAGACCCACGCGGTAAGATAATACGCCAGGCTTCCCCGCCGCGTCATATCCGGCGCGTAATGTTGGGAAAATCTTGCCAGACCTTCACGCCGCAGAAATGCGAGCCTTCCGTGCAAATCGGCGTCGTGATTCCAGCGCGCAACGAGCACGGCGGCCCGAGGTGCCTGCCAATTTCCGGGAAAATCGCGCGCACCTGCTCGACTTCATCAAGCGACGCTTGATAAATCTCTTCCTGCGCGTTGAAGCAGGTCCGCATCGTCCATTTGTGCAGCAGGTGGAGCAGCGAGCCCGTCTCGACCAGCCGAATCGCCTTCGCATTCGGCAGCAAGTAGAGGGCGAATTCCATCGGGACGCCGCGGTCGAGCAATTCGTTCTTCGCCGCCCACGCTTCCGCCATCGCCTGCTCGAAGATTTCGCGCGCTCGCGAGTTTGACCCCATGAGCATCGGCGTGATGTAGTCCGGCTTGCGCGTGTCCGCGAGCGTCAGCAACGGACGCGACCCGGGCACCATACGGTGCCTCTGGTCCTGGCTATCCGCCGTATGGCTGATTTTTTTCGCAAACGTGAAATTCGCATGCTGCAGCGCGCGCATCATCGGCGCGTGCACTCCGATATTCAGCGTCTCCAGCCGATAGGGATTTCGCGCCGGATCGAGAAGCCGTTCAATGGCCTCCAAGTCAGTGCATTCCTTCTCCGTCAGGCCGAGGACAGCTCGATATGCCCTCGCCGTCACTTTCAGCGCGTCCGCTGAATAGTCCATCAGCTTCGACGTCTTGTTTCCGAGGGCAGCATCGAATTCCGCTGCGAACGCTTCGCCATTTTCGCGTGGCTGAGCGATGCGCCATTCTGGAAGCTCTTCGATGGGTTCGGCTGGAAAACGATCGAAGAACTGCGGATCCTGCTCGCGGACGCATTCGACCATCGATTTAATAATGGCTCTCGCTTCTGTCGGAGTATCCGAAGCTGCCTGCATTTTCCAAAGCCGATGCAGGACAATGCCCGAGAGCGTGTGAACCATCGTGGTAAATGCCGCCACTGGCAGCACGTACCGTGCGATCTCAATGGCTCTTTTTCCCGTCGCTCGTTTGATCTTTTCAATCCGCCGCGGGTGAGACATCGTCCCGATGTGCCAGATGTCGCTGAGTATCTGCTTCGCCTCAGGCTCTAAAACTCGAGACAGTTCCCTGTAGTGCTCCCATGCGCGCGCCACCCCGCGCTCGTAAATTGCGCGCTCGTTCAGCCCGAATTGCGCGCTCTCCTGTGGGACGTAGGCCTGCGCCCGGTCTAGGCGCACGTAGCGCTGGCTCTGCTGCTCGGAGTTGTAAAAAGGATGCGCGTGCAGAAACGACCAGACAAACTGCCGGCTGATATTTTCCAAGCCGAATTCGAAATGCGCATGCTGATAGACCGTATGGTGGCCGCTGTAAAACGTCGCCGCGCCAATGTTGACGCGCTGCTTCTCCGTAATCTCCTCAGGGACGATTAAACGGGGCGCGTAACAAGTCCGCGCCGCGGCAATCGCCGAATCGTAAGGATGCAGGAAGGAATTTCGAAGCGTGACTCGCGGGGACGCGGTTTCAACTGGATCCGGGGGCAGAGCTGACATTGGAAGCGCCATGACTCCGTGCATTCTACACCGAACACAGGGCAATGAGCGCGTGGCTAAATGCTATATGGATGAGAAATGAAACAAGAACTCAAACAATCCAGAGCCTCTTTCACTCCATTTGCTTGCTGAAGTGATCCACGAACCCAGCAATTCGACGCTCTCCTCGTGAAAAACTTCCGTCAGTGACCTTAGTACTAACGTACTGTTGACGCGGCCGGATGATTTTCTTATCCTTCGCGCGACAATTGAATCGAGGTTCTGGCCAAATCCAGAGAGGGGAAGTGTGTACCGATTAGACACATGGTACACAAATTTTCCTCTTGACGGCAGCAAACCGCATAGGATTCCTCGCGTAGTTACAAACGTGGAGGGGATCCTACAATGCGTAAATGGTTGGTTGTGTGCGTTTTGGTGCTTCTGGTACTGGTGAGTGCGGTCGGCTTCAGCAATTTGACGGCAGCGGGCACGGGTATGCCAATGCCGCCGTCGCCGTGGATGGCAGCGCCCACGGGCATGCCGATGCTGCCGTCACCGTGGATGGCAGCACCCACGGGCATGCCGATGCCGCCGTCACCCTGGAAACGCTAAAGGATTACCGCTAGAAGCGGAATTCTGATAGCATTAAGGCCAGGCCCTAGAGAGAAACTAGATATGCTTGGCCCGTTCGATTACGGCGTCGCGATCCTGAGCTTCTGTGCAGAGATGTACGTGGTGGTGTGGCTGCTCGTATCGAACAAGGGCCTCCGTTATCTTTCTCTGGGTATCTACATGTTGGCTGTGGTCTTAGGAACTGCTAGCCAATATTTTTTCCTTCACAAATTTGGATTTAATTCCCCACAGTATTTTTACACCTACTATTACTCAGACGCGCTGCTTACCATCGCGCTATTCTTCGTCATCATGAGTTTCTATCACCAAGTATTTCAACAGATGGGCGTCAGCAAGTACGTCCGAGGTGCTTCCATCCTGCTTTTGTCCGCCACGGCGCTGTTCTCGTACTTAGTGGTTCGCCAAAATACGAGCCACTTGACCAGCCGCTTTGTGGTCGAGATGGGACAAAACCTTTATTTTGTGGGTGTGGTCCTCACCTACCTGCTTTGGGGTGCGATCCTGAAACTTCGAGAGACGCGCACGCGGCTGATTCAGCTTGTCCTGGCGCTGGGAATATTCTTTAGCGCTGATGCGGCAGCCTATGCTTTGCGAAATATGTTTCCGGATTTCCAGGGCGCATTTCTAAAATTCATCCCTCCATTGCTGGGAGCATTTTTGCCCCTGGCGTGGGCTTACACCTTCACGAAGATCCCCGAGGAGGCGCGCCTGCTGACGGCGAGGCTGGCGCCGAGCCACCAATGATGATCGCCGCGCTCATTTTCGTGGTTTCAGTTGCAGTCCTGCTGCAATTCTTCGTCTCATATTCTCGGTCGATCATTGCAGCCTATCGCAAATCGGAGCTCTCCGAGCAAGTGCGCGAAGTCGTGGGCATTGAAGACCAGCGAGTGGGCAGCGAGGAATTCGGAAGGCTGATCCAGCTCGTGCGCCTCTGTCCGCAGAAGTCCGATGACCAGGCGGATCTAAAGGTCATTGGACTGTACTACCGCCTCTTGGGAATGCTGCGCGGGCTTACTCGGTCGCTTTCGCCGCAAGTGTTCAAATGGGCCGAGCAGGAGCGGATGGACTGCGCTTACTTCGTGGCCGTGGCACTGGATCGCCGGATCGCCTATAGCCGCGACCTGCTGGCGCAGCAGATGTCGCAGCAGTAATCCAGGCGTACCAGAGTTTCCAACCGCTGGCACCGATTCAAAAGCCGACTGTACGATACTTACTTCCCTGCTCCTGCTATCCTATTAGTTCAGAACGAGTGCCGTTGCCATGATTTCGCCATTGCATCGCCGTGTTCTCGCTGCAATCCGCCGATACCGTCTGCTCGAAGCGGGAGAGCGCGTAGGCGTAGCCGTTTCGGGGGGCGCGGATTCAGTCGCGCTATTGAGGATTCTCGAAGGCTTGCGCGACAAGCTGGGAATCTCTCTCTGCGTTCTCCATTTCAATCATCAGTTGCGCGGTGCGGAGTCGGATGCCGATGAAGCATTCGTCAGAGCGCTTGCGCAAACAAGCAGTCTGCAATGCTTTTCGGCGCGACAGAATGTAGCTGTGGAAGCGAAACGCCATGGCTGGAATCTCGAGGACGCGGGCCGGCGGCTTCGCTACGAATTCTTCTCCCGGATTGCACAAGAAACTGGCGCATCAAAAATTGCCACTGCACACACTGCCGACGACCAGGCGGAGACCGTGTTGGCCCGCATCATTCGCGGTGCAGGTCTGAAGGGGATTGGCTCGATTCAGCCTAAGAGAGAGTTCATTATTCGGCCCCTGCTCGATGTACGCCGCCAGGAATTGCGCGAATATCTCGCCGAACGAGGGCAGGGCTGGCGAGAGGATGCCAGCAATCAAGACCTGCGCCAGCTTCGCGCACGCCTAAGGCATCAATTCCTGCCGCGATTGGAGAAAGACTTTTCTTCGGCAATCGTTGAAAGGTTGTGCGGCCTTTCCGATCTGGCGCGAAGTGAGGATGCCTTCTGGACGGCATTTATCCAGGAACGATTCGAATGCCTCGTGAAAGAACCCGCGCCGGGATTTTCGATTCGCGCACACGATCTGCTTTCACCAGTACAGTTTTCTCCAACAAAGATTTCACCAGAATGCAATCCTTCCCTGGCCGTTACTGGAAGGCTGATTCGCCACATGCATTCCCGCATTTCCGGAGGCGAAGGCCAGATCTCCCGGAAAGACGTGGAACGAGTCATCGAATTTGCAATGAAGGCGCGCAGCGGCCGGCATCTCGAATTGCCCGGAAACGTGCGGGTTGAAAGAGAGTTCGACAGGCTGGTATTTCGCCTCGAAGGCAAGCGGGCGCGAATGGCGGCACACCACCGAACTTCGCCTGTGTCTCGCTCGTATGAGTATGAAGTGAAGCTTCCCAGCGCCGGATTGGCTACTGTTTCGATTCCGGAACTCGGCAGGTCGCTCTGCTTGAAATTGATTGACTGGCCCAAGAGGGAGCGCGACACTAGATGTGACAAAAACGTTCTGGACGCAGAACGACTCTCTTCTCCGCTTGTGATTCGGAACTGGAAGCCCGGGGACGCATATCGTCCATTCGGGCGCATGCAGCGGCGGAAGCTGAAACAGATGTTCCTGGCGGAACGCGTTGCTGTAACCGAGAGGGCGCTCTGGCCCGTCCTAACCAGTGCGGGAAGAGTCGTATGGGCCGAGCGGATGCCGGTTGCCGCGGAATTTTCGGCGAGCGAACAGACGCGAATCGGCTTGCAAATTTCGAACGGCATCTTCAGCCCGGGAGCATCAGAGCCGAGGGACTGAAGATTGGTTGTTTCTTGAGGTGAAGGGCAGCATACATTGCCAGTGGCAGCGCATCTAATGTTCATGGGGCTGGCAGGCGCTGCCGCAGCCGAGTGTGAGGTTAAACGGTGAATTCAACAGTCAAGACGGTTTTATTCTGGATGGCAATGATTCTTCTCGCCGTTCTCCTTTGGAAGATGGCGTCGACGGGCGGGCAGACGTCAAGGGATCAAACTCCGAGCTATACGGATTTTCTGGCGGCGGTGGATAAGGGCAACGTCAGCGATGTCACCATCAACCTTTCACCCGTTAGCGCGGATGTGGATGGCGAATTCCGCGATCCGAAGGTGAAGTTCCATGTCACCGTGCCGAAAGAGACCCTCAGCGATCTGACCAAAGACCTTCAAAGCAAAAACGTTGTGGTGAATATTAAGGAAGTCCAAAAGCAGGATTGGCCCACTCTGCTGGTTGATGCGATTCCCTTCGTCATACTTCTTGTTGTCTTCCTCTTTATCATGCGTCAAATGCAGGCTGGCGGAAACAAGGCGCTCAGCTTCGGGAAATCCCGCGCGCGGCTGCTGACCGCGCAGCAGAAGAAAGCAACTTTCAAAGATGTCGCAGGGATCGAGGAAGCCAAGGAAGAGCTGCAAGAGATCATTGACTTCCTGAAGGACCCGCAGAAATTCCAGAAGCTGGGCGGACGGATTCCCAAAGGCGTGCTTCTCGTCGGACCTCCAGGGACCGGCAAGACACTCTTGGCCCGCGCCATCGCTGGCGAAGCGAATGTTCCCTTCTTCTCCATCTCCGGTTCCGATTTCGTCGAGATGTTCGTGGGCGTCGGGGCGAGTCGCGTACGCGATCTATTCGAACAGGGAAAGAAAAACGCGCCGTGCATCATCTTCATAGATGAAATTGACGCCGTGGGACGCCATCGCGGCGCGGGCCTGGGGGGCGGGCACGATGAGCGTGAACAGACTTTGAACGCCCTGCTCGTCGAGATGGACGGCTTCGAGTCCAACGAAGGCGTCATCCTGATTGCGGCCACGAACCGGCCAGACGTGCTGGATCCGGCGCTGTTGCGGCCCGGACGCTTTGACCGCCGCGTCGTCGTTCCGCGGCCCGACGTCAAGGGTCGCGAGGAAATTCTGCGCGTGCACACGCGCAAGGTGCCTCTCTCTGAAAACGTGGATCTTTCAATTCTCGCGCGCGGCACGCCGGGCTTTTCGGGCGCGGATTTGGCCAACCTGGTGAACGAAGCGGCCCTGTGGGCTGCGCGGCAGAACCGCAAAGTCGTCATGATGGATGACTTCGAGATGTCCAAGGACAAAGTCCTGATGGGCGTCGAGAGGAAATCCATGATTCTCTCCGAGGAAGAGAAGAAAAACACCGCTTTCCACGAGGCGGGCCACGCCCTGGTCGCGGCGATGACTCCCGGCGCCGATCCGCTCCATAAGGTAACCATCATTCCGCGCGGAATGGCTCTCGGCGTCACGATGCAGCTGCCGATCGACGACAAGCATACGTACACAGAGGAATTCCTTGAAAGTCAGCTCGCCGTTTTGATGGGCGGGCGCGCCGCGGAGGAGCTTTTCCTCCAGCACGTGACCACCGGCGCCGGAAACGACCTCGAGCGTGCTACGGAAATCGCTCGTCAGATGGTCTGCGAATGGGGCATGAGCACGCTCGGGCCGCTCACGTTCGGGAAAAAGGAAGAGGCGATATTCCTGGGCCGCGAAATCGCACAGCACCGCGATTATTCCGAGGATACGGCCATCAAGATTGACGTCGAAGTCCGCGGGATCGTCACTTCGGCATATAGCCGCGCTCGCACAATTTTGGAAACGAATCGTGATGCGCTGCAACGCGTGGCGCAGGCCCTGCTTGACCGCGAAGTGCTGGACGCGAACGAACTCAAGCTCCTTATCGAAGGCAAGCCATTGCCGGACAAGCCTCCGCTGCCGCCACCGGCAGCTCCACCTGTGCCTTCCCGCGAGCCGCAGCTCTCCTTGCGACCGGAACCGAGGCCCGTGCCTGGCTTGGCTAAGGGCGAAAAACCGGCTCCGGCGTAATCTCGTCTAGCAAGCCATTTTTCGCCGGCCAACTCGCAAGGTGCCGCGGGAGTTTTGCGCCGAACGAGCGTAAAATGACAGCATGGCTCAGAAACCCTCTCCATCCGTTGAAGTCGAGTGTCCCTGCTGCCAGGCCAAGTTGACTGTAGATCGCGAGCTTGGCGTCGTTCTCTCGCATATCCCTCCGCCCAAGCCGCCTCCGTCGGTGGACCTTGACGATACGGCGCGGCTGCTGAAGGAGCACGCGGCGCGCGTGGAAGACAAGTTTCGCCAGTCGGTCGAGGCGGAACGAATGAAGGAAGACGTGCTGGCGCGCAAATTCGCCGAAGGCCTCAAAAAAGCCAAGGACGCGCCCGTGGAAAAGCCTCTCCGGGATTTCGATCTCGACTGAACCACACTTTCCTCTGCTGAACTTCCGGGCATACACTTTCGTCATGAATTTGCGGCGTACTCCATCGCAGCTGATTCTCTTGCCAGTGCTCATTGTCGTCGCCGTTTCACCTATTGCACTAGCGCAGAAGAAGGACAAGCTGCCTCGGGCCGTGCAAATGGATGCGGGCGTATCTGTGGAGCGCAGTCCGAAAACGGGCGAACTGATCCTGCGCAGCGAGGATGCAAACGATGGGGCTTCAAGAATTTCTCCGAGTTCTTCCGTGGCAATCCGGGTGCGCGCAAATCTTGTCGAAGTGAACTGCAATGTCTTCGCGTCTGACGGCACGGCTGTTCGCGGGCTGACACAGGAGAACTTTCGCATCTACGAAGACGGTGTGAAAAAGGACGTCACACATTTCGATGCTTCGAGCCAGGGTGCAAGCATTGCTCTCGTTTTGGACGCCAGCCCCAGCGTGCTGCCGGATTCAGCGGCGATGAAGGCGGCTGCGCAGGAATTGATCGCTGGCCTGTCTCCCGCGGACGAAGTTGCCGTGGTGGATTTCTCGGAGCACACGTTCTTGCTGTTGCCTTTCTCGCGGAATCGCGGCCTGCTCGAAAAAGCTGTCGCGGGCGTGGATGTCCGCAAGCTGCTCGGCGACTTGGGCGGGTCGAACATTTATCGCTCCGTGTTCCTCGCGGCGCGGGAGTTATTCCGTGACCGCACCGGAAGGAAAGCCATCATCTTGCTCACGGACGGCCAGGATAACGGCCTAGGTTTGAACCTCGAAGGCCGTGGCGTCCGTCCGCAGCCCGGCGACCCGCCGGCCAAAATGACGTTCGAAGACGTGGTGCGAGCGCTCGCATCGCAGGCCATCGAGGTCTACGCCATTTCGACCGAGAATCGCCCACGAGTGATGACTCCCGAATGGCTTGTAGCGCACGAGCGGCAATCGCTCAACACGCCGGCGGCGCTTGCGTTGAAAATACCCGCGTACACAGTGTTCCTTGCCGAACTCGTCCGCGTGGCTGGCGGCCAGCTCTATTTCTTGAACGAAACCGGCTCGATCGCCGGAGCCTATCGCCAAATCGTGCGGAACTTGAGCGCGCAATATACGCTAGGCTACTATCCCGCGCCGGACGAACCGCCGGGCTGGCATTCCCTGCGCGTCATTGTGGAAGGCCCTGGAACTGTGCGGGTGTCTCACCGCCTTGCTTACTATGCTCCTGCACAGTCGCAGTAAATTCCAGGTCAGGCGGGGTCTCGCCGGATTTTTTCTCACAATGGGAATTTTCAGCCATCCTTCGTTTGTGATTTAATCGAATTGGATGAGTCAGCGAAGAGAATTCCGGCTGCGCCTGCCTGCCAGAACGCTGATGCTCGGCGAGCGCACGCTCGTCATGGGTGTGCTCAACGTGACTCCAGACAGTTTTTCCGACGGCGGGCAATTTCTTGACCCCGAAAAAGCCGTCGAGCACGCGCTGGAAACGGAGCGTGCTGGCGCGGATATTCTTGATGTCGGCGGCGAATCCACGCGTCCCGGTTCGGTCGGAGTCTCCACCAAGGAAGAGATGGGGCGCGTACTGCCTGTCCTCGAAAAGCTGCGCGGGCGGCTGAGAATTCCTATCTCGATTGACACGCAGAAAGCCGTCGTCGCGCAAGCCGCTGTCGATGCTGGCGCGGAGATTCTGAACGACATCAGTGGTCTGCGGTCAGACCCGGTAATTGCCGAAGTCGCGCGGCGGCGCGGCTTGCCAGTCATCCTGATGCACATGCGCGGTTCGCCACGAACCATGCAAGAGAAGCCCTTTGCGCGCGACGTGATGCGCGACGTCACGCGGGGACTGCTTCAAGCCGCCTCGCGCGCTCGCCGCGGCGGGATCGCAAAATCGCAGATCATTCTTGACCCCGGAATTGGATTCGGAAAATCCTTCGATCAGAATTTCGAGCTCCTCGCCCGTTTGCCGGAACTGGCGCGCCTCGGTTATCCCCTCCTCGTCGGAACGTCGCGGAAGGCGTTCATCGGGCACGCACTGGGCGGCGTTCCGGAAAATCAGCGGCTTTGGGGCACGGCGGCCACGGTCGCGGCGAGCATTCTTGCTGGAGCGCATATTGTGCGTGTCCACGATGTCGGCGAAATGACGCAAGTCGCGCGCATCGCGGATTCGCTCCTGGCCGCGCGAAACGGAAGGCGAAAAACATGAATCTCAAGATCCTCTCATGCGCTTCTATCCTTTGGCTTATGGCGCTATCGCCAATCGCTCATGCGCAATTGCCTGCTCCCCAAAAGCCGTTCGAGCCTAAAGTGCCTCAAGGAACGGCAGGATGCCGCGTGGACCGGCCCTGCGCTGAAGTCGCGCCGGAGATTATCAAGAGCGCGCTCGGCGCGTCTCCGCTCGAGAACAATCTGCGCCAATTGACCGACGTCATCGGCGGTCGCGTGACCGGCTCTTCCGCGGCGGACAAAGCTGTGGATTGGGCCGTTGCGGCATTTCGAAACGCGGGTGTCGACGAAGTTCACACAGAAAAATTCACAATCCCCGTTGGCTGGGCGGCGGGTCGCGCACAGCTCGAAGTATTGTCCCCGAATCCATTTCCCGTGCACCTCGTTTCCGCCGGATGGTCGCCCGCGACTCCGCGGGGCGGCATAACCGCGAATGTCGTGGATGTGGGAACAGGCGACGAAGCCGGGTTCGCGCGCGCCGGGGCATCGGTGAAGAACGCCATTGTCCTCGTTCACACAAGCACCTTGAGGACTTGGGACGACCTGGAAAATGAATACATCAAACAACCCGCAATCGTCAGCCGCGCCGTAAACGCAAGCGCCGCCGCGATCCTTTGGATGTCCACGCGACCCTACATGCTGCTGTACCGCCACAGTCTCTCGCTCAGCGGCGAACTCGCGCCCCTGCCGGAAGCCATCGTAGCGCGCGAGGACGCGGAGCGCATAGCGCGCCTCATCGCTTCCGGCGCGCCAATAAAAGTGCGTCTCGATTTGCCGGATCGAATCACCGGCCCGGCGGATTCGGAAAACGTGGTCGCCGAGATTCGCGGCCGCGAAAAACCGGATGAGTTTGTGATCTTGGGTGCGCATGTCGATTCCTGGGAACTCGGCACGGGAGCGCTCGACGATGGATGCAACGCTGCCATGGTGATTGACGCCGCGCGCGCCATTCGCGCGTCTGGCTCTCTTCCTCGCCGCTCCATTCGCTTCATCCTTTTCACCGGCGAGGAGCAGGGCATGCTGGGAAGCTGGGCGTACGCGCGGGCGCATCGCGATGAACTCGACAAGATGGACGCCGCGATCATCTTCGATTCCGGCGATGGCCGCGTGACCGGCTATTCGCTCGGCGGAAGGAAGGACATTGCGGATGCGGTTCGCGCCGCGCTTCTTCCGCTCGTGTCGTTCGGGCCCTTCCAGAACACCTTCGACGCCGGCGCGGACACGGACAATTTCGATTTCCTGCTCGAAGGCGTCCCGACGCTCGAAGCCACCCAGGAACCGGACGACTACATGATGAATTACCACGCCTCTTCGGACACATTCGACAAAGTGGACTTCGCGCAGCTCAAGCAGAACGAAGCCGTCGCCGCCGTCACGGCCTACGCCATTGCAGATCTGGATGACCGTCTGGGGCCGCGCCAGACTCGCGCGCAGATTGAACAGCTCATGAGGGCCACCGGCCTCGATCAGCAATTGAAGAAAATGGGAGCATGGGATTTGTGGGCCAAGGGAATTCGCGGCCGGCAACCGTAGAACATTCCCTGGGGAATTGCACTCATCAACTCTTTGGAAATCCTCCGCGCCGGCCCTTTTCAAACGCCTGTGGCGCACGGGCTATAATGGAAAGGTCATGATGTCGTCTCTGCGCGCTTCGGTTACCTCAACTTCTGCCCCGCGCAAGTGCGCCCGGATTCTCGCAATTGACTACGGCCGCCGCCACATCGGCCTCGCGATCAGCGATGAACTCGCTCTCACCGTGTCACCTCTTCCGGTCATGCAGAGGAAAAACAGGCGGGATGACTCTCGCCGTTTGCAGAAACTACTCGGCGAATACCAGGTGGGTCTCGTGCTTGTCGGCAATCCGATACATCTTTCCGGGCGTCAGAGCGATATGGCGGAGGAGGCCGCTCGTTTTGCGGAGCGTCTTGAGAAGAACCTCGGAGTGAAAGTTGAACTCCTCGATGAACGGCTCACGAGCTGGGAGGCAGAGCAAATATCAAGAGATACTCGCGGTTCCATAAACAAGAAGCAGCACGTTGATTCGATGGCAGCGGCCATCCTGCTGCGGGAATACCTTGATGCAGCGCGCGAGCGGCGAGCGAAATCTTCGGCAGGCGGGAAATAAGGCGAATGCGCAGACTGGTAGTCAGCCTCGTACTGCTAGTTGGGCTCGCTGTGATTGCCGGCGCGTGGCTCAAGCATGAGCTCATGCAGCCGTATCGCGGCTATGCAGAGCCACAGGTGTTCGTGGATATCCCTCGAGGAACATCGCGTTGGGAGATTGCGGGCCTGCTCGAAGACAAAGGCGTAATCCGCAGCCAATTGGCGTTCGCGCTGCTGAGCAAATGGCACCGGCGGACCGCTCTGGAAGCCGGCGAATATCGCTTCGAGCATCCTATGACACCGCAGCAAGTGTTCGCCCAGATTGCTGGCGGGCACATTTTCGTGCATACCGTAGTCATACCGGAAGGCTGGACGATGTTCGACATCGCGCGCGAACTCGAAAAGCAGGGCCTTTGCCGCCACGAGGATTTCCTGAAAGTGGCAAGCGACCCGTCCCTGGTTCACGATATCGCGCCGGACGCCCGCTCTCTTGAGGGTTTCCTGTTCCCCTCGACGTACGAATTTTCCAAACACGCCACTCCCGAGGAGATTGCGGCGACAATGGCGCGCCATTTCCGAGAGGAATGGAGTAAATTGAAAGTGGACGCCCCGGAGCAAACCAGCCAAGATTCGCCCACGCCGGTGTCGGCGCACAGGATGGCAAGGCAAGAAGTTCCGCAGCCACTTTCTCCAATCGAGGTGATTACGCTTGCCTCCCTGGTCGAGCGGGAAACCCCGCAGCCGAAGGAAAGGCCGGTGGTCGCAAGCGTCTTTTACAACAGGCTGCGCATCGGCTTGCCCCTTCAGTGCGACCCAACTGTCCAGTACGCTCTTGATCTCGCTGGCACGCCGAAGGTCGACGTCACGCCGCAAGATTTGCATGTCGCCTCGCCTTATAACACCTACCTCCATCGCGGGCTGCCCCCCGGTCCTATTGCGAATCCCGGCGACGCTTCATTGCTCGCTGCACTTCATCCTGCGCGAACGCACTATCTCTATTTTGTCGCGAATGATTCCGGCGGGCATTTCTTCAGCGACTCCTTGGCGGAACACAATCGCAACGTCGCCCGCTATCGGCGCCTCAAGCTTGGCTTGCCTCCGGTGCCGCCGCCTGCCTCGCCAAAGCACAAGCCAAAGGTTTCGCAAAAACATACTTCGAAGTATCGACACATGGCGAAGAAAAAGTCAGGGCATCACGCATGAGTGGAAGTAAGAGTCGCGGGCCGCATCCGGTGAAGAAGGAACTGATTCTCGCCGTCGCTGGCGAGCTTGAAAAGCCGAGCTACACCCCCGCTGAAATTGAACAAATTCGCCGGCGTCTCATCGCCGAACACGGAGAAGCGGGCAATACTTCCGCCGACTACGTCGCGGACGTCCTTCTCGAAGCCGGGATGCGTGTCGTTATCTCCCCGCACACGGACACGCAGGGCCGTTATGAAGAGGAGTTTCAAGACTTGTTGCACTTCTCCACGTTCGAGGAAGCGGAGATGTGCCTCGTCCGGCTGGACGAGCTGCTGCGCAAATTCACCGCTGAAGGCGAGCGCGCGGCTGCGGCGCGCGTCCTCGAAGTCGCACAGCTTGGCCGGCGCCGCGCCGAGATGATCGGGCGAAACCATAGAGTGGACGCGAAGAAACGCGCGGAAAAGGAAGAAATCGCAAATTGGTTCAGCGTTTGGCTCAAGCAACCTGACGCATTCTTTGACTGGCTGGAGATTCGCAAACAGTCTCCGGAATTTCAGAAACAATTCCCCGGTCTTGCAGCGGCAGCAGGGGAATAGATGCTCACTCTCGATGTCGAACCGCTGGACCTTGGGCCGGATGTTCGCGCCGTCGGCCTGGATTTGATCGAAAGTGAGGATCAGGAACCGGCGCGCGGGACGGAAGCTGCGCGAGTCTGGAGCAGCGTCATTCCGGCAATCGCTGGCGCGGAACCTTGGGCGCTGGACTTCTTCAGCCACCTGGACGCTTTGCGGAAATTCTGCGAAGCGCATCATATCCTGCACCGAGAAGCTTCTCTTCGCTGCATAGTTGTCCCTGCACCTCCAGCGGACGTGCTGGCGCAGCTCATCGAGCGTTTTGAGCGGGAGACTTTCGGCATTCGTGCCGGCGGGCTGCTGAAAACGGGCGACCCAGTCCTCGAAAATGAGCTGGCGCGACGCGGCGTCGATGCCTACCACACTGCTTATCCGGGATACTTTTTCTGTGCCATCTTCGCGCCCGAAGACGGTTCACTTGTGGTGTTGAGCCAACACCTCTGGGCCAGCGAAATCGCCCGCCGGACTCGTCCGGCACTGGCAGGCCTCCAAGTTCAGGTGCAAATCGTGTCCTGATCCCCCGGACCTATGCAGTTCCGCCGGGGCCTAAGCTCACCGCTCGCAATAACCCTTTTTAACGTTTGTTTCTGGGCCGTCCGTACGTGATTAACTGCGCACGCTAGTACCTCCGTACCATTTCGTCCTCTCCAATCGCAAGGCAGCATTGTATTTAATGGTTTCCGAGGCCTAAATGCCCAGCGCCAGCGACACTTTCGTCTCTCCCCCGCGCGCCTTCGTCCGTAGTTTGCACGTACTGCTCAAGTTAACGCGGCTTTATGGTTCGCACCACGTCCAAACGGCAGCGCAGCTTGACGAGGCCTGGAACGGCCTCAGGGCTGTCTTCGGCTCCTCTGGCTCCTCCGGCCTGGTCCTTGGCGCATGGAAATCCGACCTGATCGTGAATGGCGAGCCAATCGAGACAACCGCGGCAGAGCGCAGCCTCGCGCAATCCATGGCCGAAGCGGACATCGTGAGCATCCACTTTGACCGGGAATTGAAGAAACCTTCGTTCGCCCGCTTTGTTCGCGTTTTCGCCGGAAATGGGCAGAAACCTGGAGATCTCCTCAATCGCCTTCGCTCAGCCTTTAGCGAGAAATCGAGTGGCGGCATCCGAATTAACGAGATTCGTTACATTGCCACGGATTTCAAACTGGCAGGCATGGGTCCAGCCGCTACCGCCCTGGTTCAATCGTTGCCAGATTCGAATGGCGGCGTGTCGGCCGGCCTCGATCCGCAAAAACTCATTCAGGCCATCTGCGCGGCAGAGGCTTCCGGTAAGAACAAATCCTCTGGTTTCGAGTTTGGCGAGGAGCTTCTTGGTGCGACCAGCAGGCGTGCCGACACGAACGCACCAATCCACACGCTCTCGGAAAGAGAGATGGAGAATCTTCTGCGGCTCGTGGGAAAGCTCAGTGAATCCGCGCGCTCGAGTGGAGCGACTTTCGATTCTGCGAAATGGGAAGATTGCTTTGCTGCTCTGCCCAGCGCCGCTCAGGCGATTCTTCGCGAGACGATGACTGGATTGGCGGCAAAATGGCCTGCCGAATCACTCGACGGGGCAGCGATGCTGCGCCTCGCCGAGGAAATGGTCATTCGCTACACCAGCGTCCGCCTTCAGCATGCCGATATCCCGGCGAGCGCGGTCAGGCAGTTGCTCGAGGATCTCAGCCACGAGGTCAAGCCACTGCGCGATGGATTGCGCTCCACTGGCGCGAAATCAGAAAAAGGGGAACAACGCAGCGAATCTTATGCGGAAGTGTTGCACAGCCTGTTCTGGTCCTCCGCGCCCGAGGCGCTCAAGGCAAGCATCCTCCTTTCGCCTGAAGCTTGGTGCGTGCCACCGAGAAATATCCAGCCGTATGTCGCCGGCCTTCTGCGCCGCGAGGATTTTTCCACGGCAGAGAAAATTCTGGGCTATTACGTGGGCTGCGTGACGAACCACAAGACTGAAATCCGCGGAAAGGCCGCTGCGGGCTTGAACCAGATGGCCGACCTCTACACACGGGAAGCCGGCCCGTGCCTCGACAATGCCGTGCGCGTGATCGGCGAACAATTGGCGGTCGAACGCGACGCCGAAGTGCAAAGCCTCCTTAGCGCGGCGTTTGTGCGTTTCAGTCATGAAGCCGCTGCGAAAAACTCCCTCCCCGCCGTGCGGCAAACGCTGGACACTCTCGCGAGCCTTGAGCGCTCCGTGCCGAGCTGGACTCGCGGATTGCGGCCGCACATCGGCATCATCAATCGCGTGCCCGATTTCATCGAGCAAGGATTAAACGGCGCCGCTTTGCGCCCAGAATTGGCGGAAGTCCTGCGCCGCCTGCCGCAAGCCGCCGCCGATCATCTCGCCTCACGCCTGATGCGCGTCACTCGCAGCGGAGAGCGCGAGCGCCTGGTCGAAATGGGCCGCGCTCTCGGTCCGAGGGGCAGCATGCATTTGCAACACTCACTTGAAAAGAGTCCCGCTCCCGACGGGATCCGCGTTGCCGGCCTGCTGAGCCGCATTGATCCCGAAGCCGCGGAAAAACTTTTGCCGCAGAGAATCCGCGCAAGCGGCAGAGAAATCCACGATGAAGCCTTGCGGCAACTTTCGGTCGCCGCCGCTCCTGAGCGCGGGCGCATGCTCCTCAAAATCCTCGGCGAACTCGACTCCATGATTCTTCCCATGGCTCTCGATGAAATCGGAATGAGTGGCGACGCCGCTCTCGCGCCGCAACTTCTCAGCCTGGCCGAGGGCGATTTGCTCCCCAAGTGCGGCACGTTCCTTCGCGTCAAGGCCCTCGAGTCAGTCGGCCGTTTGCGTAATCCGGCTTCCGCGGAACAGTTGAGGCACTTTGTCGAGGCTCGTCGCGCCTTCCGTTGGGCCTATCCGACGGAGATGCGCTTGGCCGCCGCGCAAGCGCTTCAGAAAGTGGCTCCAGAGCAGGCGCAAGAGGTTCTCCCGACCAGCGATCTCGACCCAACCATGCTGGCGCATGCGCCGCTTGATCCACGACCGGAGCGCGACTTCATCCGCTATCGCCGCTATCCGCGCGTCCGCATGGCCAAGCCAGTCCAGGCAGTCATCCAGTCCAAGCGCGGCAAGTTTGAACCAGCCGTCCAGGTGCTGAGCCTCGAGGGCGGATTGCTCATGGGCGATTTGCAACTCGCTGTTGGGACGCCTGCCGACCTGAAGATTCCTTCCGGCCTCAGGCCCATCCGCATGGAAGTTCTCGTTCGTTTCAGCCGGGCCAATCAAGCTGGCGTCGAAATGGTCGGCATGGACGTCGACGATCGCAGCCGCCTGCGCAGCCTGCTCGTCTCGATGGAAGCTCCGGCCCCGCACGCCCAGCCAATCTTGTCGATGCCCTCCTAGGACTCTACAGCACAGCCTAATTGCATTTCATTGCGGTCCCTCCGCCGGCGAATGTCTGGTTGTGTTGCGCCTTTGCTGTGGCCTAGAGCTAGGCTATTCTTATCGCAACAGCTGCCATGCGGCCTGGTTCCAATAGTTCGAGGAGCAAGCTCTTCCGCATTGCAATTTGGATGGCGCTCGTCGCCTATGCTATTTACTTGTATCTCTTTCAACGAAATCTGATCCAAACAGAGCTTCAGAGAGCGTTCTACTACTCCCTGCTCCTGGGTGGTCTCATTTATCTTCTGGCGGGGTGCCTCCGCGGTTTCACCCTGATCCCTTCAACCTACTTGGTATTCGTGGGGATTCCTTTCTTCCCGCCAGCCCCTCTGTTTCTCCTGACCATCGCCGGAATCCTCATTTCATCCGCGAGCATTTATCTTTTCTCGGAGTCGTTGCATCTCGACCAGTATTTCGAAGGCAAACACAAGCACCGCGTAGTTAGAGCGAAGGCCATCCTCCAGAAAAATGAATTGCCCGTGATTATCGGCTGGAGTTTCTTTCCTTTCGCGCCCACGGACTTGATTTGTTATGTCTGCGGAGTTCTGGAAATTGATTTCTGGAAGTTTCTGTTCGGAATCCTTTTGGGCGAGGGAGCGATCTGCGTCATCTACATATTTTTCGGGAATCATGTGTTGAGATTCCTCCATGTCCTCCACTGGAAGTGAACGCAGCGAGCCATAGCCGCGTTGACACGTCTATCAACGGCTGCTAGATTCTTTTCTTACATCTCCTACAGGGAACTTGCCTGAATATTGCCCGGATATTTTCGCTCGCCAGCTTCGCGTGCGTGCTCGCATTCACGAGCGGCTGCGCCGTAAGCAAGAAGCACGTCGTCAAGCCCGTCGCCATGCAGCCGGCGCTCTCGGCGACAAAGTCCGAACTCCTTGCTCGCTATAATCACGTGGCGTCCGCTATGAAAAGCATGACTGCGGAGGTCCACATGATTCCTACTGCTGGTTCGGCCCTGAGCGGCGTCATCGAGCAATATCACGAAGTGAACGGCTTCATTCTGGCGGCACGCCCGTCTTCGATTCGCGTCATTGGACAGGCTCCCATCGTCGCCAAGGACATTTTCGACATGGTGAGCAACGGCGAGACATTCCGCATCTTCATCCCTTCGAAAAACAAATTCATTGTCGGGCCGACGGCTCTCCAACGGGAAGCAAAAAAGCCGATTGAGAACTTGCGCCCTCAGCATCTCTTCGACGCGCTCCTCTGGCCGGAAATTCCTCGAAATGCTGTTGTGCTCCTGGAGCAGGTGGAAGACCCGCCAAAGAGGTATTATGTCTTGACCGTTGCAAATGGTTCACCAGGCGACTGGAATCTCAGTCGCAAGATTTGGTTCGATCGTGTAGATTTGCAGGTTGCGCGCATCCAAATTTATGGCCCCGATGGAGCCGTCCTTTCGGACGTGCGCTATGCCGACTGGCAACCAACGGGCGACGAAATGTATTCGCACGATATATCGCTGCTGCGGCCTGCCGATGAATATCAGCTTGAGATTCGGATCACGCAATTGACGCTCAACCAGCCCATCCCCGCCGCGCGTTTCGAGCTGGCGCAGCCGCCAGGCACCGAGCTAGTGCAACTCGGTGAGGAGAAGCAGCCGTGATTCGCCAAATGATCCTGCACAACGTTCTCTACCGGCCCGTTCGAACGGTCGTCACCATCATCGCCGTGGGCGTGGAGGTCACGCTGGTTCTGATCGTCGTCGGCCTCACGACGGGCATGCTCTCCGACACCGCAAAACGAATCGAGGGAATTGGCGCCGACATTATGGTGCAGCCGCCTTCCGCTTCCGTCTTCATGGCGTTCAGCGGCGCGCCCATGCCGGTGCAAATCGGCCAGCGCCTGTCGCAGATCAAAAATGTCCAGTCCGTGGCTCCGGTGCTTTTGCAATTCAATTCCACGAATGGCCTCGACATCATTTACGGCGTTGACCCGGAAAGTTTCCGCACTGTCTCCGGCGGTTTCGTTTTCCACGAGGGCCACGACCTCGAGCAGCCTGACGACATCCTCGTGGACGACTGGTATGCGAAAGGCCGGCACGTAAAGGTCGGCGATCCTTTGCATGTCCTCGGCCACGATTTTCATGTCGTGGGAATCGTCGAGCACGGCAAAGGCGCGCGCCTCTTCGTCCTGATGTCCACGCTCCAGGAGCTGGCCGGTGCCAGGGACAAAGCATCCGTTTTCTTCATCAAGTGCGACCGGCCGGAACAGACACAAGACGTGATCACGGAGATCAGCCAGCTCCTCCCGCATTACGAAGTCCGGCCGTTGCGCGACTACCTCTCTCTGATGACCTCGTCCAATCTCCCCGGACTTCAAACCTTCATCCGCTCGATGATTATTCTCGCCGCTGCAATCGGCTTTCTTGTCATTCTGCTTTCGATGTATACGACGATCATCGAACGCACTCGCGAAATTGGCGTCCTGAAATCTCTCGGCGCCTCGCGCAGTTACATCGTGCGCGTCATCTTGAGCGAGACCACCGCGCTCTGTGTTGCCGGTGTGGCTCTGGGGTTCGGCATGAGCTACGCGGTCAGGTCGCTGTTTCTCGCTGTCTTTCCCACGCTGACCATCGTCATCACGCCCGCGTGGCTGGCACGCGCCGCCGCCCTCGCCATCATCGGCGGCTGGTTCGGCGCCACGTATCCTGCCTGGCTCGCCAGCCGCAAAGACCCCGTCGAAGCCCTCGCCTACGAATAGTCGAATAGCATCCTCGCAACCTAGACAGGTGCGCGGACGCCCACGAAGGAGCGCCCGCTACCAGTTGACCTTCCGCTTTGCGGACGGGTTACTTGAATTGAACCGCCGGAAGAACGCTGGTTCCCTCAGCACGAACGGCATCAAGAGCCCGGGGATCGATACCCAAGGCTGAAAGAATGGTAGGCGCCACCTGAGCAGTGCCCACTGCGGCGCTTACCGTCTTGGATTCAAAGCTCGGATGGGACAGCAGCAGAACAACATTCGTGTCGTCATGAGCGAACCCGCCGTGTTCGGCAAGTTTCTTGGTGCTGCCGGAGTAAGTTACGCCGACGTTCGGCGTCACGATGATGTCCGGCGTGCGCGGGTCTACGGTTGGGTCGTTGTAGTTTAGTGCAAGCGACGGGCCGTAGTAGATCTGCCCGAGTGCGATTCCGGAAGCGGAAGCATTATTTTCGAGGATTTTGACACTCGCGTCAGTATCGGAAGAGCTGTTAAGCCAGATCAGCGAGACGTCGTCCTCGGTTGGTCCGATGCCGGTGGGGTTGTTGGTAGACTCAGAGAATGGAATATAGCCCGCGTTGGAGAGCACGGTCGCGGGCGAAGTGCCATTAATGAGCTGAGAGACGTACCGGCTGGAATCGATAGGCGACTGGCCGTGCTTGGCAGTGATCACGATCAGGGTCGTATCATAGAGACCCTTTGCTTTCAGCTCGTTGACGAATGCACCAATCGAGGCGTCGACGAACTGGAATTCACCCAGCAGCGCCCCGGTGGGTGTGCCAGCGGCATCCAAATATCCGCCCGCCACACCGTTGGTATTCTCAACGAGCTTCTGGCCCACGCTAACGGCCTGGAAGTTCATTCCGAAGATCGTGGGAACTTCCGTCTTCCTGGTGCCGAGGTGGTTCTTCCCATCGATCTCATTGAGGATCGCATCGACCTTCAGAGTGTCGTAGCACTGAATGTTCTGAAAGCTGTTGGTCCAGGACGTCAGGTCCGAGCCAGGATCGAGGATTGTGGCGCAGGATACGCCTGTGGTCGTTGTAACGCCGGGAAGAGCGATCACGTCGGAGTTGATTTCGGGAGCGTAGAAATCGTCGAGCGCAACCGGACCAAGACCAGAAGCGACAGACGAGTACGCAGGGTGCTTGTCGGACCACGCCGTGTATCCGCCAGCTTGGTGAATGACGCTGAAGATGCTGTTGGCGCGGACGAATTCCCACGGGAATACGGGACTGCACCCTTTACTTGGATCGCGCACCAGTCTCTGGGGATCGATGGAGGCGAGGCCGCCGTCAGCCATCGCCGCGCCCGGCGCACCACCGTTCACCTTGGTCTGGTCGATGTCGATGCCTTCTTCATACTCGGTTGTGGTACCCGTTGGCGCTGCGTAGGGGGTGCAGGGGCCAGCCGCCACGCCGTTGCCGGTGGTTTTCGCCGGGGCGTCATAATTCCGGGAATAAGCAACGTCGTAGTAGACGCCGGTCAGGGCCGGGCTTCCGCCAGTGATGATCGCGGTCAGGCCAGGGAAGGAATCTGAGGGTTTTGACGTACTGGCGGCGACATAGCTGATCCCAGTCTTGCCGAGGGCGGCAAGCGCCGGGCAATAGGGTTCGCCGTTGTTGATCGTGCTAATGCCGTTGACGCAGTTCGCGAAATCAACGGCGTGCATACCGTCGACGCTGATCAGAAGGACGCGCTTGATGTGGCCGTGGTGGCGATCATTATCATTCTGGGCGATTGCGCTGCCCACCAAACAGAGAGCTGAGATTGAAAGCAAAGCAAGTGTCTTTTTCATTTTCACTGTCACCTCGAGCGACGATGGTACGAAGAGCCCTTTCAACAGATTATTACGATGAGTTGAATTGTTCGTGAAAACGGCTGAAGGTAGGCGGTGGAAACCAGGAGCAGCCTAGCGGCGACTGTTCATTTGAAGCCGATGAAGGGGAATCGTTCGCGTCCGCTGGAATATGGGATCGTTGAAAAGGCCCAAGTTGAAAAACAGTGGAAACGTGCTCGATTCTGACCACGACTCCAAACGCAGACCGTCAGGTTCGCTTATCGGAAACTGAACCAATACCCGGTATCGCTCCAACCTCGATTGCTCTAGTGCCGTTCCAACTCGATTCGCCAAATTCGCTTGTAAGAGTGACAGCACTTCCTCCTCTTATCTCAGTTGTCGCCTTTGGTTCCCAATGGTTGGAACAGCACTAGGCAGAATTCGCCTTCGCGCATACAATCATTTCCATCCGCTGGGCCGATTCTTCTCGCTAGGGAGATAGTTTGGAGCCGATACTTAGGACCGAGAACCTCTGGAAAATTTACCGCTCCGGAAGTCTCGACGTCGCAGCGCTCAAAGGAATCAACGTCCAAGTATTCCCCGGGGAATTTGTTGCCGTTATGGGGCCATCGGGTTGCGGAAAATCCACGCTCTTGCACGTCATCGGCGGCCTAGCTCGCGCCACGCGCGGCAAAGTATTTCTCGACGGCAACGATTTGGCGGAGCTGGGCGACGCCGGTCGCACGCAGCTTCGCAAACACAAAGTCGGATTCGTCTTTCAGCGTTTCAACCTGCTCCCCACGCTCGACGCTCGCGGCAACATCGCCCTCGCCCAGCACATTCACGGAAACGGCTTCGATCCTCATCGATTCGACGTGGTGACGCGAATGCTCGGACTGACCGAGCGCTTGAAGCACAGGCCATCCGAGCTCTCTGGAGGCGAGCAGCAGCGCGTCGCGCTCGCTCGCGCGATAATCAACGAGCCCAAAATCGTGCTGGCCGACGAGCCGACGGGGAATCTGGACACGAAGAATTCCGAAGGTGTTCTCGGCTTGCTTCGCCAGCTCAATAGGGAGTTGGGACAAACCATCGTCATGATTACGCATAATCCCGAGGCCGCCGCATACGGCAATCGAGTCCTGCACATGCGCGATGGCCTTGTCGTGGACGGAGCTGCGGCCAACTGAAATGAAGACGCTCTGGCGCGCGCTGACACGAACTATTTTCTGGTCCTATGAGCGCGGAAGCTGGCCCTACGACGTGATGGTGGTTCTCATCGTCCTTTTCGTCCTGCTTACTCCAGGCGGCTGGTTCCAGGATCAGCCCCGAAGCAGCGAACAAGCAGTCACGGGAATCGTTGTTGTCACCGAAGACACCGCGGCCCATACTGCGACCTACCGGCTCGACGCCAAACTTTTCGCTCCGCAAAACATTCCCGGCAAGCCCGGGCCCGAACTCGAGCGTCAAACGCATGAAATCCTTAGCAAATCCGTCGGCGATCTAAAGGGGCAAATCTTCCAGGTTAGAAAAATCTCTCCAGTTCGCGGCGACGACGGCTCTCTCCAATACTACGAAGTCGAAGTGAAGCACTGATTGCACGCTCGTTCGCGTATCGAAATTCAACTCTCGTGCGAATCTGATGCGGCCATGTCGCTATGCTATGATGTTTGTTTGTGCTCTACAGGAGACACTCAGTCTTGCTTCGCAGATTTGTTTGGATACTGATTTTGCCGGCGATGTTGGCTCGCATTTCTGTGGCGTCCATCGCGCAGCCGCAGAGTCACTCCCCGTGGACCGTGGAATCCGTTCTTCGAGAATTGGATGACGAATCCTCGAATTTCGAAAGCCTTACGGCGGACATCGAGCGCACCAAAGTCACCGTCGTCGTCAACGTCAAATCCACGGAATCTGGCTCCATCTTCGTGCGCGGCGACAAAATGCGCCTCGACCTCAAGGACCCCTCCCCCCGGACCATCCTGCGAACGGGCGACACGATCTTCGTCTATACGCCGGGCCTCAACCGCGTGGAGGAGTACAACCTCGGCAAGCATCGCGAATTGGTGGACCAGTTTCTGCTGCTGGGCTTCGGCACGTCGGGGCACGAGCTGAAGAAGGGCTTCCTCGTCACGCTCCTTGGCGAGCGCACGCTCGATCAAAAGAAAACGCTTCTCCTCGAGCTGACGCCGAAGTCCGCGGGAGTGCGCAACCAGATCTCGAAAATCCATCTCTGGCTCGACGAATCGTCGTGGTTGCCAGTGCAGCAGGAATTTTTCGAGACGGGCACGGAGGACTACTTCACCATCCACTACGCGAATGAAGTGCGGAACGCGAATATCCCCAATTCGCGCTTCCAGCCGCGCTGGCCCAAGGGCGTGCAGCGCGTCAAGCCGGAAGGCTAATTCGTTTCCCCTGCAATTTCCCTCGCGCTTTCTCCAGCGCCGCCACAAGCAAGCGGATATCCTCGGCGCTCGTGCGATAATTCGTGATGCAGGCGCGGAGGGCAGGCTCGGTTCCACGCAGCCGCGTCGCTGAAATCCACGCCACGCCCGACTCCACCACCTCGCGAACAATCTCGTCGAGATATTCTCGCGTGGCGCCGTGGGGGGAGCGCGAATCCACGAAGCAGACGATGGGCAGCGGCGTATCGTTCACGATTTTCCAGCCCGCCGCCACGAGTTGCCGCCGCAATTCCTCGCCGATTGCCGTCATGCCGCGAAGCACGGCCGCATAACCGTCCCATCCCGCCACGGCCAAGGAGAGAAACAGCTTGAACCCGATAAACCGCCGCGACCACTGCATCGAATTCTCGTAATAGTCGAAAATCGCTTCGCCCTCGGCCTTCGGCGGCACGTACGCGGCGGCGATCCGGAACGTGCGATTCAAAATATCGCTGTGCCGCGTGATGTAAATTCCCGAGCCCATCGGCACGCTCAGCCACTTGTGCGCGTCGAGCGTGATGCTGTCGCCCAGCTCGATGCCGTCGAGGTGCCGCCGCATTTCGGGCACGAGCGCCGCCGCTCCGCCCCACGCGGCATCCACGTGGAACCACATTTTTTCGCGCGCCGCGATTTCCGCGAGCGGACGAATCGGATCGATCGCTCCGGCATTTGTGGTTCCCGCGGTCGCGACAACAAGAAAAGGCAAATGCCCGGCGCGGCGATCTTCGGCGATGGCTTTCGCAAGCGCCTCGGGCGACATCCGCAGCTTTTCGTCCACCGCAACGTCGCGGACGGCGACGCTGCCCAGCCCGCACATCCGCGCGGCCTTGTGAAACGAATGGTGGCTCTCCGCGGAGACGTAAAACACCGGCTGCGCCGCCAGCCCGCGCGCGCCCGTGCGATGAAATTCGGGGAACGCATTTGTCAGCGCGGTCAGCAGCGCCGTGTGATTGGCCTCCGAGCCGCCCGCGCAGAAGACGCCGTCAGCTTTCGCCGCTTCGTATCCGAACCGCCCGCCCAGCGCGCGAATCAAATGCCGTTCGACTTCGACGCCGAAGGGATTGTGCTTCCACGCCGCCATCTGCGGATTGAACGCCGCGACCAGCGCGTCGGCGACGATCCCCATGGTCGCGGGCGCGGGATTGAACAGGCCGTAGTATCGCGGATGAGGTGTATGCGTCTGAAATTTCGTCAGGCCCTTGGCCGCGAACGCCAGCGCCGCTTGCGGATCCATCGGCCGCGCGAAATCGCAAGTCGCGAGAAAGGCGCGAACGTCTTTCGCCGAAGGATTCGCGTCCACGGGCAGCGCCGCCACGCCCTTGATGTACTCCTCGATCACGCGCGCCAGGCCCTGCCAAAGCTCCTTCCGCGCTCCCGGCGTAAGATCGAGCAGCTTCGCCTCCGGCATATTCCTCTCGCCTGCATCCTGCTTCATGAATTTCTCCCCGCCTGCATTCGCAACCACTATACAAAATGTCCCGCTCTCCGAAAAGAAATCGGATGCTGCGCCGCCATCCGCCGATGCTGCGGAAGATTCAAATGATGGAGCAGGCAAAGGCGTCTTGTCACCCCTCCTTTCGCGCGCGATTAGAGGGCCGAGGTCTTCCTCGGCATCTCTGCGCGCGCTTGCGAATCGCGTTTTTTCAGGGCGATTCGCAAATGATTTTCATTTTCGATTAGAAAATCGTAAGTGGCTGTGTTTTCAATCATTTGATTCTCCGCGACTGCGCATGTCATTTTCGATTAGAAACGCCTCCGGCCGATCTTCCTAAGTGGGACATTAGGGGTGAAAGGGAACGGAGGATCGGCACTTCCCGAGGAGCCGGCGTGACGGAAAGCTGGCGGCGACTGCTTCGCCCCTCGACCTTGCTCGGGACAAGCAGTTGCCGGTGCACTAACGGCCGCCTGCGGCAGCAAGGAAGAAGACGACGGCACGGTCTCTGGATTCGTCGCGAGGCTGCTTGCACCGCGGCGCTCTGAGTTGTCATGCACAGGCTGAGAGCCTGTGCCACGTGGGGTTTTCGCCTGCACAGCAGGCGCGGGCGCAGCAAGGAGCGCCCCTACGGGAGAAGAATCTTGACGCGCCGTTTGGCCGCGGTCATGGCCAGCGGGGCAAGCAACTTCCCCCCTTGGCCTGGCGGTCGGCTTCGATGGCACGCTGGCGTTCTTCGCGGCACCTTGCGAATTCGGGAGTGAGTTGGAGGATGACTTCGGGTGGCGCAGGTTTGCCGTCTATTCTTGGTAACTCGCCAGCGGCGGAATCGGAGGGCTCGTCGAGAAGTGCGGAGTCGAAGATGGGGGAAGAGTGACGCACATGGGATCGGCTTGCCCTTCGGCTACGCTCAGAGTCTTCGACGCTTCGACTGCGCTCAGCGTCTCCGAGGCGGTCAGAGTCGGTGTGGGTGACGATGACGCGGGAGGGAGGGTCAACCCACTGGTCATCATCGTTGATGCGGGCGATGGCGCGGGCGGCGCGGATGACAGCGGTGGCCGTGACGGGCACTTCGCTGACGCGCTCGACGATGCGTTCCATTGCAAAACGGAGATTCAAGCGGCGTTTGGCGAAGAGGCCGGTGGCGTGGGCGTGACGATAGATTGTGGAGAGGCCGCGGAAATGGTAGCTCTTGACGAGGTCGCCGGGATTGCGCCAGTTGAGGAAATCGAACTCGATGGCGGCACGGTCGGGGTGGTTGCAGATGGCGCATTTGATGGAATGACGCCCTGATCTCCCAGGCTCGACTAGCCGTCGACCTGGGAGCCCTTTTTCGGAATCTGAGCGCTCGGTGCGGCCAAGTGCTTCTTTTTGTTCTAGTTCTGGTGCGTTTACTGCCCTGCTGGACATGGAGTTCTCCTTTTGCGCTCTTGCGCTGAAAACAAAACCGCTCCGGTGGGTTTCACCGGAGCGGTTTAATAGCAATCGAAACTTTTGGCGGTAAAGCTTATGTCCTCCCGTGAGCTCTCGGGAGGCACCGGGCTTTACTCGCGTAGCAATAATAGTAGCAGAAAAGTAACTTTTGTCAAGGAAAATCTGCGCTGGTGAAAGTACATCGTAAGGCTGCGTAGCTGTCTTGCTAGATGCGGGACGGTGGGAAACTCTAGTCCGGTTTCGACTAAAAGGGAACAGCTCGGAACCAGTCGCGGAGTACTTGTTTAGTTCTTTCGACCTCCTCCTCGGGTATATCGGTCATGTGGCATATCGCGTTGCGAAGGTGCGCGACCATTCTCGCTTCCTGAATTAGCTGCTTATCTCTGATTACGGCGTCGAAGCCATCCTTCCAACAATGCTCGATGATCAGCAGGATTTGAGAAAAGGTTGTCAGAGAGAGTTTGTCGCGCGAGCCGAGCGCCATCCATTGCTTGGTTTCCTCTTTAGCTTCCAGATCTGCAACGTCCTTCTTAACGTTTGGTTCCACTCTGTCCCACCAGTCTGTGGGGTATTTCTCGGCGAGAACATCAATGACGAGTTCTCGTAAGTAGTTTTCAAAGACAAAGAATAGTTTGTAGACAAATGCGGCACGGCTCGCCCTTCTTACCGAGGCTGGTAAGCCAATTGCGAGGTCAAGTGTGTCGGATATCGTTAGCGAATCTGGGGGTACTGTGTCTGGGTTTTCTTGAATGAGCCGCTCCGCACTGCGACCTAGCATTACAAATAGGGCCAGATTCTCATCGTGGGAGTTCATTTGAACGTCCGGCGAAGCGCGTTAAAAATATTCAGGTAAGTTTCTTCGGTTCCATTTCCGGGTAAGTGGACTTGGATATTGTAGTGAAACTCTGGGCGTAGGCCCGGTTCGCCGCCGTCGTGTTTCTCCTCAAGCTCTTGGGTCTTGTGAGGCTCCTTGGTTTTGAGTTGCTGTTGGGTTGCAGAAAAGTCTGCGTGTTTGACAATGGCGGAGAATGTGGTCGCGATCCTCTTAACCATGTCGGTGTCTGCGCCTGTGACTTGGGATATCAGGCCTTTTAGTTCTTCTGTTGAGAGTTTGTCTGCGCTTTCGTTTGCCTTAAAGAGGGGTTCGTATGCGAGTTTGATGCCTGATGCGATTGCGCTCTTTGCTTTTGCTGGATTCTTGAGGAGGTCGTAAGGGGCTGTTGGTCGGTTGCCAGCATCGAGAAATCCTAATGTGCGAAGGAAGGGTATCAGGGGTCTGTCGCCGGTTCCTTTGAGGCCGATTGTGTCTTGCAGGTAAGTGTGGGTGAACGTATCGGGCTTTTGGGCAGTGAGAATTTTTTCAAAAAGTCTTCCGACATTCTTGTAGGAAGCTAGGTAGGGCAGGCTCTGGGCCATTATCTCCTCCAGCCAAATGAAAGAGCATTTTGGCATAAGTAAAGATGATTTACTAGATAGCCCTAGAGGGGTGCTATGTAGGCAAGTCGCTTTCGATGGCCGTGGTGAGGATGTGTACTCATGGTCGGTGCGGGCGGCAGGAGGCAGTTGGAATCCTGCGTATAAGGCAAATGATGGCGGATGGTTCCCAACTGTGCTGATGGGGAAGACCTCGGCCCGACTGATCCCCCGGCTCGACTAACCGTCGACTCGGGAGGCCCCGTATGCGACCTGGGAGGTCCCTATTCGCGCGCGAGAGGAAAGTTGCATAGATATGCAAAGGCTGACGAGAACTGCAAAGCGCGCGTTGACGGGAGGCGAAGCAAGCCAGTATAATGGCTGATTCGGAATCGCATCGGGAGGCAGCATGTACGCCGTGATTCGCAGCGGAGGGAAACAGTACCGGGTCGCGCCCGGCGAGACCATCCGCGTGGAAAAGCTGGAAGGAAAAGCCGGGACGAAGGTGACGTTCGACGACGTCCTCGCCGTGCAGACGGACGAGAAGAAGCTCGTGGCCGGCGCGAACGCGTCGAAAGCCAAGGTGACGGGCAAGATTGTGGAGCACGGCCGCGGGACGAAGCACCTGGTGATGAAGTACAAGACGGGCGGGCAGTACAAGATTACTCGAGGCCACCGGCAGGCGTACACGGCCGTCGAGGTCAGCGACATCAAGATTGATTAGAGGCGGGCGAGCATGGCGCACAAAAAAGGCGGCGGGTCATCGGTCAACGGGCGGGATTCCCACGGGCAGCGGCTGGGAGTGAAGCGCTTTGGCGGGCAGCTGGTGAACGGCGGAAGCATCCTGGTGCGGCAGCGCGGGACGAAGTACAAGCCCGGGAAGAACGTGGGACTGGCGAAGGACGACACGCTGTTCGCGATGATTACCGGGATTGTGCGCTTCGAGGATAAAGGCGGGAAGGGCCGGTTCATCAGCGTGCTGCCGGCAGAGGAAGCGGCGGCGGGAAAAGAATCCGCAGCGTAAAGCGTTTTTCGCGCAAAGGCCGCATGATCGCCGCGCGATTTTTGAAGATTTTCTCCATCATTCCAGCAAGCAAAATCAGCGACATGAAAATTTTGCGGCTTTGCGTTTCGCCGCTTTGTGTTTCGCGGCGCGTGTGGCGTATTCTCTCCTTGAGCTCCGGAAGGTTTCCCAGTGTTCGTTGACGAAGCGAAAATTATCGTGAGAGCAGGCGGCGGCGGAAACGGCTGCATGGCGTTCCGCAGGGAGAAGTACGTGCCGCGCGGCGGGCCTTCGGGCGGCGATGGCGGCAATGGCGGCGACGTGTACCTGGAGTCGACGGAGAGCGACAACACGCTGCTGCGCTACCGCTATAACCGCGAGTTCCGCGCGGACCGCGGACGACACGGAGAAGGCTCGGGCTGCTACGGGAAATCGGGCGAGGAAATGACTTTGAGCGTGCCGGTGGGGACGGTGGTGTACGACGAGGAGTCGGGCGAGCAGCTCTACGATTTCACCAGCGCGGGGCAGCGATTTCGCGCGGCGCGCGGCGGTCGCGGCGGGCGCGGGAACATTCATTTCACGCGTCCGTGGCATCAGGCTCCGCGCGAACACGAAGAAGGTCAGCCCGGCGAAGAGCGGCGTTTGCACCTGGAGTTGAAATTGCTGGCGGATGTGGGGCTGGTAGGATTTCCGAATGCGGGGAAGTCCACGCTGATTTCGCGGATTTCGGCGGCGCGGCCGAAGATTGCGGATTATCCGTTCACGACGCTGGAGCCGCACCTGGGAGTCGTTTCCGCTGATCCTGATGCGGCGCAGGGGACGGGAAGAACTTTCGTCGTGGCGGATTTGCCCGGATTGATCGAAGGCGCGCACGAAGGCGTGGGGCTGGGGACGCGATTTTTGCGGCACGTCGAACGCACGCGGCTGCTGGCGCATCTGGTGGACACGAGCGATGCGAACGAGCGCGATCCGGTGCGGGATTTCGAAATTATCCGCGGCGAGCTGCGGGCGTTCAGCGAGGCGCTGGTGGAGAAGCCGATGATCGTCGTGGCGACGAAGCTCGACGCGACGACGGACCGCGCACGGCTCGAAAAGCTGCGAGATTTTGCAGCGAAGCGTGGATTGCCTTTTTTTGCGATATCGTCGGCGACAGGCGAGGGCGTGCAGGCGCTGGTGCGCGCGATGGCGGATGCGCTGGAGCGTATGCCACGATCGCAGCCGGTGGAGGCGGAGGAAATTGTAACGCCGCGAGCGCGCGCGGCTGGCGAGCGCGAGGATGAAGTTGATCCGAGTCGTGCGGAGGAGCGTTGAGCGCGCCGGCGTCGAAACGAGCGCATGCGCCGCGGGCGATTGCGATTTTCGGCGGCACGTTCGATCCGATTCACGCAGGACATCTGGCAGTCGCGGAGGCGGCGGAGCGGCGATTCCGGCTCGACGCGATTTATTTTGTGCCGTCGTCGCGGCCGCCACACAAGAACCGGCAGGAACTGGCGTCGTTCACGCACCGCTACGCGATGGTGTCGCTGGCGTGCGCGGGACATTCGCGATTCTTCCCTTCGCTGGCGGAAGCGCCACCGGACGGAACGCCGCATGTTTTCTACTCGATTGACACCGCGCGGCGGTTCCGGCGCGAGAATCCGCACGACCGGCTGTATTTCATCCTCGGCGCAGATTCCTTTCTTGAAATCCCGACGTGGCGGAGCTACGAGGCGCTGCTCGATTCCTGCGACTTCATCATCGCGAGCCGGCCGGGATTCCGTCTGGAGGCGCTGCGGCTGGTGATTCCTCCGGAAATGCTGGGGCGAACGGCGTCGCGCGATCCGAACACGATTGCGCTGCGAAAATCGGCGATCCACCTGCTGACGGCGGTGGCAAGCCACATTTCGTCGACGGAAATCCGGAAGCGCAGCAAGCACAAACAATCCATTCATGCCCTTGTGCCCGAAGGCGTGGAAGATTACATTCATAAACAGGCCCTCTACCGGTGAACCTGGACTCGTTACCTGATGCAATCCGCTGGGCGATCGAAGCGGCCCAGGACAAAAAAGCGGCGGCGGTAACCGTGCTGGGACTCGACGGCCTCGGCGCATTCGCCGATTATTTTTTGATTTGCTCGGCGGAGAGTTCGCGGCAGATCGAGGCGATCGGCGAGGCGATTGACGGGCGGCTGAGCAAGGGCGGCTTGCGATTCCGGCACCGCGAGGGGCGCGCGGGAACGGAATGGCTGCTGCTCGACTACGGGAGATTCATCGTGCACGTGTTCAGCGAAAAGGCGCGGCTGTTCTACGACATCGAGCGATTGTGGCGCTCGGCGAAACGCGCGGAGATTCCCGAGCCGGGGTCCGCGACCGCGCGCGGAGCGGATGCAAGATGAAAGAGACTCGCGTGGAATGGATTGCCGCCGACCCGGCATCGGAGCGCGTGCTGGAGATCGCGCGCAAGGTAGCGGACACGACGACGACCGTGCTGATCACGGGCGAAAGCGGGACGGGAAAGGATCAACTCGCGCGATGGATTCATGAGGCAGGGCCGCGGCGCGACGCGCCGTTTCTAAAGATTGATTGCGCGAGCCTGCCGGCGGAGCTGGTGGAGTCGGAGCTATTCGGGCACGAGTGCGGAGCGTTCACGGGCGCGGAGGCGCGGAAACCAGGACGCATGGAGTTGGCGCAGGAGGGAACGATTGTCCTCGACGAGGTGGCAGCGCTGGCGCCGGGGGTGCAGGCGAAACTCTTGCGCGTGCTGGAGGAACGGAAATTCGAGCGGCTCGGCGGAAATCAGACGCTGGAGATGGATTCGCGGCTAATCGCGCTGACGAACACGAACTTGGAGCTGGCCGTCGCGGGAGGAAGGTTCCGCGAGGATTTGTATTTCCGGCTGAATGTGCTGGTGATTCCCGTACCGCCACTGCGCGAGCGTCCGCGAGACATCGCGCCGCTGACGGAGCACTGGCTGGCGCGGCTGGCGGCGATTCACGGGCGCACTGGCGCACAGATTGAGCCCTCGGCAATGCGCTCGCTCGAAGGATACGCATGGCCGGGAAACGTGCGCGAACTGAAGAATGCGATCGAGCACGCGCTGATATTCGGTAAAGAGACGGGAAAAGACGGATTGCTCCGCCGGGAGGATTTTCCGGCAGTGGTTCAATTCGCAGACGCGAATACAGGGAGCGGCGCAAAGCCGCGTTCGCTCGAACACATGGAAAAGGAAGCCGTCGTTGCGGCGCTCGAAGCTTCGCACTACAAGATTGCGAAGGCTGCCGAAGTGCTGGGCATTAGCCGGAAGACGCTGCTCGAGAAACGGAAGAGATACGGGCTGCTTTGATTTGAAATCGCAACTGCCCTGTGGAACCCGCCAATGAAAATTCGCATTATTCTCTTAGGGAGGACGAGGCGGGCGGAGATTCGCGCGCTGGTGGATGAGTACCTAGGACGAATACGGCATTACGCGAAAATTGAGACTACAGAAGTGCGCGAAGGAAGCGATGCGGCGCTGCGAAGACTGAAGATTGAGCCGGGCGCGACGACGGTGTTGCTCGACGCCGCAGGAAAGCAATTTACTTCGACGGAATTTGCGCGGTGGCTGGGCGAATTGCGCGATCGGGGGACGCGCGAGCTAGTATTCCTCTGCGGAGATGCCGAAGGCTTTCCGGAGGCGCTGCGGCGCGAAGCGAAGCAGAAGCTTTCGCTTTCGACGCTGACAATGCCACACGAATTCGCGAGGGTCGTGCTGAGCGAGCAGATTTACCGAGCATTTGCGATTCTGGCTGGCCACCCCTACCCGAAGTGACAGGGATGTTGTAGAAAGACGAGCGATGGGAATCAAGATCAATCACGATGGAAATGAGCCGACGGCGTCGGTGGAGCTGATGATTACGCGGCCGCTCGAAGATTTCGACCTGACAGAGGTCGAAGCGCTGGTGCCGCGCGACGTTGACCCGATGCTTGCTTCGCAGGGATTCAAGGACTTGCTGGACGAGGCACGGGCCATCCTGGAGCAGGAATTTAAGGGGAACGGCCTCGAAATCGCGCAACTCACAGGCGCGATTTGCCATGACCGCAACATGCACAGGCCGGGGATATGGCTGGTGGTGCGAGAAACGAACGCGGCTGGGAAGGAGATGTCCGCCGCAGCGAGAACTCGCGTGGCAGCAGCGGCAGAAGCCGTGCGTGCGGGTTTGCAGCTTTCATAATCCCCAATCTCGCATTTGGCAGAAGACCATCCTGTTGAACCATCGAATGCGAAGACCCTCAGGCTAAGAGCCTGTGCCACTTGTTGCTTCCGACTAGCGGGGTGAATGCTTGACGTTTGCGGTGGCAGCGGCGAGACTGGTGAATCGTCCGCCGAGGGTAGAAATGCCGGAAGGAAGAGGTCTGCTGATCGTCTACACGGGCCCCGGCAAGGGCAAAACGACGTGCGCGCTGGGGACCGCGTTCAGAGCCGTAGGGCAGGGGCTGCGCGTGCTGATGGTGCAATTCATCAAAGGTTCGTGGCACTACGGCGAGCTGGACGCGGCGAAGATGCTCGGCGACGAAAAATTCGAAATCCGGCCGATGGGGCGCGGATTCATCAAGATCGGCGGAGCGGAGACGGACCCGGAAGACGTGAAATTGTGCGAAGAGTGCTGGAATTTCGGGCGGGAGCAGATTTACAGCGGAAAATACGATTTGGTGATCCTGGACGAAATCAATTACGTGATCAGCTATAAGATTCTGGACCCGGAGAAAGTGGCGGAGGCGCTCGGGAACCGGCCGGAGCAGGTGCACGTGATCTGCACGGGGCGGAACGCGCACCCGAAGCTGGTGGAGATGGCGGACCTGGTGACGGAGATGCGCGAAGTGAAGCATCCGTACACGAAAGGAATCCTGGCGCAGCGCGGGATTGATTACTGACGCCGGAAGCTCACTGTAACGACATGGCCTGGTTCAAAAAAGAGAACAAGCCGACGGAGACTCCGCCCAGTGAAGAGCGGCGGGTGAAGACCGAAGGTCTGTGGATGAAATGCGAGGCTTGCCGCGCAATCATCTGGAAAAAAGACCTCGAGGCAAACTGGGAAGTCTGCCCAAAGTGCGGGCGCCATTTCCGCTTGAATTCTCGGCGGCGGCTGGAATTGCTGCTCGATGACGCGCAGTGGACCGAGCGCGACGCGGATTTGGCTTCGACGGACCCGCTGAAATTCACGGACACGAAGCCTTACGCGCAGCGGCTGCACGAGGCGCAAAGAAAGCTCGGAATGAACGACGCGATCCTGAGCGTTGAGGGCAAGCTGAACGGGAGGCCGGTGAACTGCTGCTCGATGGAATTTGCGTTCAGCGGCGGGTCGATGGGCGCGGTGGTCGGCGAGAAAGTGACGCGGGCGGCGGAGCGCAGCGCCGAGCGCAAAACGCCGCTGGTTATCGTTTCGTGCTCGGGCGGCGCGAGGATGCAGGAAGGCGCGGTGAGCTTGATGCAGCTCGCGAAAGTGTCGGCGGCACTGGCGCGGCTGGATGAGGCGCGCGTGCCGCATATTTCCGTGCTGACGGATCCGACGACGGGCGGCGTCACGGCCAGCTTTGCGATGCTGGGCGATTTGAATATCGCGGAACCGGGCGCGCTGATCGGGTTCGCCGGGCCGCGCGTGATCGAACAGACCATCCGGCAGAAACTGCCGGAGGGATTCCAAACCGCGGAGTTTTTGCTGCAGCACGGCTTCCTCGATGCCATCGTGGCGCGCAAGGATTTGAAAAACTACATCGCGCGCGCACTGGATTTTCTCGCAGGCTGAAATGGACTACGAAGAAGCGGTCGCATCACTGCTGGCGCTGGGGAAAGAACTCGCCGCGCCGCGTCAGCCGGCGCTCGACGGCGCGTCTAGGGCGCAGGTCCAGAAATTCGACCTCGAGAACATCCGCGTGCTGGCGGCGCATCTTGGCGCGCCGCATCGCGCAGTTCCCTGCGCGCACATAGCGGGGACGAACGGCAAAGGGTCGACGGCGGCGATGCTTGAATCCATTTTGCGCGCCGCCGGGCTTTCGACCGGGCTGTTTACTTCACCGCATCTGGAACGAATCAACGAAAGAATTCAATTCAATGGCGAGCCGATCTCGGACGAGGATTTCGCAGAGGAATTCACGCGCGTCCAGGCGGCGATTGAAAGGCTGCTGGCTTCGGGAGAGCTTGCGGCGCATCCGACGTATTTCGAGTGCCTGACCGCGATGGCGTTTGATGCCTTCGCGCGGCGTCCGGTGGATTTTGCGGTGTACGAAGTCGGGATGGGAGGGCGGCTGGATTCGACGAATATCGTGCAACCGGAAGTGGCAGTGATTACGCAGATTGATTTCGACCATGAGAATTATCTTGGACACTCGATCGCGCAGATTGCGACGGAAAAGGCCGGAATTATTAAGCCCGGAGGGTGGGTGGTGAGTTCGGTGGAGAGGCAAGAGGCACGGGCCGTAATTGCTCGGCGCGCAGCGGAGCTGGAGGCGAGACTTGTAGAGACTGAAACGGCATGGCGTACAGAGCAAACGGAATCGTCTGCAGGGTGCTATCGCGTGGTGGCAACGCCCGCGAATTCGAGCAAGGCGCTCACATTCGATATTCCGCTTCCCGGGCGATTTCAGATTCGCAATGCGATGGCAGTGGCGACGGCGGCGCGGCTACTCGCTTCGCGCGGATTTCCGATCAGCGATGAAGCGATTTGCCGAGGGATCGCGAGTACGCGCTGGCCGGGAAGGCTGGAAATGCTTGCGAAGCGGCCCTCGATATACCTCGATGGGACGCACAATCCTTCAGGGGCGCGGGAGCTGGTGGCGTTTTGGGAAGAGCACATGCGGGGGCAGAAGATTTGGCTGATCTACGGCGCGATGCGCGACAAAGCCGTGGACGAAATCGCGGGATTGCTCTTCCCGCGAGCGCACGAAGTGATCCTGACCGAGCCGGATCAGTCTCGGGCGATTTCCGCGCCGCTGCTCTACGAGATGACCGCGCATCTGGCGCGGAGTTCGCGCACCATCGCGGAACCCGGCGAGGCGCTGGATTGGGCCGTTTCCTCCGCCGAACCTGAAGACAGCGTGTTCGCGACAGGCTCGCTGTATCTCGTTGGGGACTTGCGAAGGCACTGGTTTAGCAGACGCTCGATTCCAGTTGCGCAAACGAGCGCTCAGGCGACGGAGTTAGGGAATTAGCCTGATAAGAGGTTCTCACTGGCAGCGAGTTCCTCAATGGTCGAAGAAACTATAGTCCACGGCTAATTGCCGCGCGTTAAGATGCTTTGTGACATCCTCCCCGGAAAATCAACGAGCTTATGAGATTGCAGGTCCTGTTGGCGCGCCGGCGATAGTGTTTCTGCACGGGATTCGCGTGACGCGGCGGATGTGGCAGTTGCAAATCGAGCGGCTGAAGGGCGAATTTCGAGTGATTGCTCTGGACTTGCCAGGGCACGGGTCGCAGCGGGGGATAGACTTCAGCCTGAAAGCTGCGATTGATTGCATAGCAAGCGTGATTGACCGGGAGGCTCGAGGACGCGCGCTGGTTGTGGGATTGTCATTGGGAGGTTATGTGGCGATGGAATTTGGCGCGCGCTATCCGTCCAAAGCTGCGGGGCTAGTCATCGCCAGTGCGTCTGTCGAGCCGTCTGGCTGGTACAACTTCCCTTATCGCGGAATGGCGTGGGCGCTGGAAAAGATGCCAGAGAACTGGACTTCGTGGATGAGCTGCAAATTCTTCGAGTTTGTGTACGGAGACGAACGGGCTAGATTGTTGACTGATCCGGGATTTTATGCACGCGGGGGCGTCCAGGCATTTCATGAGCTCTTTGAAAAGCGTTTTCGGCCTGCCGTAGCTGCCTACACAGGTCCGGTGCTGTTTCTAAATGGCGCACGCGACCTGGGATTTCGATTGCAGGAACGCAAATTCCTGGCAGCAGCGCCTAACGGGCGGCTACAGACCATTCCGAGGGCATTTCATATCGCGAACCTCGACCAGCCGGAGACATTTACGGAGGCAGTTCGGAGCTTCGCGAAATCCATCGCATGGTGATTCTCGAGAACTTACAAAGTGCCGGCAAGTTGCCGCGCGGAAGTGGCGATGGTAGGATTGATATATTCATGAGAGGCGAAAAACAGCGACCCCGTGTTGGCATCCCGTATCGCACAAGAAATGAAGAACTTACGGGAATGCGAAGGAAGTACGAAACCTATCTCCGCCCGATCGAAGCGGCCGGCGGAGCGCCCATAGAAGTTTCGCTGGGTTTGACGCGCGAGGAACTGCGTTCGATGGCGGACTCCATTGATGCGGTGGTCCTGCCGGGCAGCCCGGCGGACGTAAATCCGGCACTGTATGGAGTTGCTCGGCACTTGAAGTCAACGGAGGCGGATGCCGATCGTGAGCGCACCGATTACGCGCTGCTTGAGAACGCTATCGCCGAAGGAAAGCCTGTGCTGGCGATCTGTTACGGAATCCAGATTTTGAACGTTTTTCTGGGCGGCACGCTCATCCAAGATATTCCGAGCGAAGTGCAGACGAAAATTGAGCATGAGTGGCAAGGGCGCCAGAAGGGAAAGCCGGAGCCAGTCCACACCGCAGAATTTGAGCTTGACTCGAAAATCGCGAAAATTGCCGGCGCGTTTGAGTCGCAGGTGAATAGCTCGCACCACCAAGCTATTCGCGAGCCCGGGCGGAATCTTCGGATTGTGGGGCGCGCGCCAGATGGCATTATCGAAGCTGTCGAATGGACGGACGATGCAAATTGGGTGATGGGAGTGCAGTGGCATCCGGAACGGATGGTGGATGACGCTCTGGCTAAGGGATTGTTTCGAGAGCTAATCGCTGCGGCACGCGGCGCGACGATTCGCGCATAGCACTTGGCCGCGCCAGGAAACGGAATTGCCAGATTGGGCGTCACTCCATTCTTCGTGCGTCAACGCAATCGGAATTTCTAATCTTCATCCGAGGGAACTATGATTTCGCTGGCAGGGAAAGCAGCGCTTATCACCGGCGGGTCGCGCGGCATAGGAGCCGCGGCAGTGCGTCTTTTCGCGCAGGCCGGCGCCGACGTGGTGTTCAATTACAACCGGAGCCGTGAAGCGGCGCGGCAGGTGGAGCAGGAAGCGCGCAAGCATGGCACCCGAATCGAATCACTAAAAGCGGACTTAGCGCGTGATCGGGACGCGAAAAAGCTGGTGGAGTTCGCGAGCGAGCGACTTGGCCGATTGGACATCCTGGTGGCGAACGCGGGCATCTGGAATGTGGAGGATGCGCCGATCGAGAAATTGCCGGAGCGCGACTGGGACGAAATGGTCCGCGTGAATTTGAAGAGCGTCTACGGCGTGATTCACTACGCGGTGCCGAAGATGATCGCGCAGAAAGGCGGACGAATCATCGCCATCAGCTCGACGGCGGGACAGCGAGGCGAGGCGTTTCACACGCATTACGGCGCGACCAAGGGGGCGATTATCAGCTTCGTGAAAGGGCTTTCGACGGAACTGGGGCGGCACAACATTCTCGTGAATTGCGTGGCGCCGGGCTGGGTGGACACGGACATGTCGAAACCCGTGCTGAAGACGAAGGCTGGGCTTCAATTCGCGAGGAAAGCGATTCCGCTGGGCCGAGTGGCCACGGCGGAGGAAATTGCGGGGCCGATACTGTTCTTGGCGTCGGATTTGGCGACGTTTATCACCGGAGAAGTGCTCAACGTCAACGGAGGAGCGGTGTTGTGCGGTTAATTTTTAAGAGGATGTTGCCGGCGGGAATTGCCGCTGCGCTTTTTCTGGCGGCAGCCGCGCCCGCGCTCGCGCAGGATGCGCAAGTATTGATGCCGGAGCAAAGCGCGGCAAAGGCTAAGGACTTGATCCAGGGAGTGATTCAGGCACTGGGCGGCAGCGCGTACCTGAACGTGAAGGACGTGAGCTGCGATGGCCGGGCCGCGCAGTTCGGGCATTCTGGAGCGCTGAACGATTACGACTCGTTTTACGAGTTCACGAAATTGCCGGACAAGGACCGCACGGAATTCTCCAAAAAGCGCAACATCATTCAGATCTTCAGCGGAAACCAGGGCTGGATACTTGACCGAGGGGGCGTCACCGAGGCGCCTCCGGATGCCATCGCGGACAACCAGCGCGAGCTGGAATTGGACCTCGACCACATTCTCCGCAATCGCCTCAATGAGCCGGGCATGATTTTCCGTTACGACGGGCCAGACACTGTGGACCTGCAGGAAGCGGAGTGGGTGGAATTGAACGACTCGGAGGGGCGCGAAATTCGTATCGCGATCGCGAAGCTGACGCATTTGCCGATCCGCAAGGAAGTGGCGATGCGCGACCCCAAGACTCACATGCGCGCCGAGGAAGTGGATTACTACTCGAATTATCACTCCGTGGATGGCGTCGTGATTCCCTTCCAAGTGACGCACATCCGCGACGGCCTGAAGGTCTATCAGATCTTTTATCAGACCTGCAAGTTCAATGACGGCCTGACTGACTCCCTGTTCACGAAGGAATCGCTCGACGAGCGATGGGCGAAGGTCGGCAAAAAAGAGAAGAAGAGCAAGAAAGACGAAAAGAGCAAACCGTAATCTGCCCAATCTTCTATAGACTCTTTTTCAAGCAGCTCAGGGCTTCCGTTTTCTGTTAGACTCCGCGGCAAAGCTGGATTCTGGAGGTGTCACCATGCTTCGACGCCGCGAATTCATCCAACGAGCGACAGTTGCTGCAACGCTGCTGGGTTTGCCGCTGGCGCGCGCAGAACGAGTTTTCGCGCAAGTGGATTCAGAAAATCCGCCGTTGCCGCCGGCGGATTTATACACGACGGATCCGGCGCGCTACTGGGCCGAGATGCGGCGGCAGTGGCTGCTCGCGGCGGATCATGTGAATTTGAATTGCGGCTCGGTGGGTTGCACGCCGCTGCCCGTGCTCCGCGCGATGACTGACCACATTCTTTCAGCCGAGGAATTCCGCGAGGCGCCCTATCCGTGGTTTGGTTACGAGGAAAATGACCGAGTGCATGCGCTGCGGGATTCACTCGCAGCATTCTTGCACGTGAACCGCGACGAGCTGGCGATCGTTAGAAATGCGACGGAAGCGAACAACGTCGTCGCGAGCGGATTCGACATGAAACCCGGCGAAGAAGTGCTGATGACGGATCAGGAGCATCCGGGCGGGTTCAGCCCGTGGGAAGAGAAAGCAGCGCGATACGGGGTCAAGATCAACAAGGTGACGCTGCCGAAACCGCCTTCATCCGCCGAAGAGATCGTGGACCTGTTCGAGAAGGCGCTCACGCCGAAGACGCGAATCATTTTCTTCAGCCACATCACCACGGCGACAGGCGTCGTGCTGCCGGCAAAAGAGGTTTGCGCGATGGCGCGGCGGCGCGGCGTGCTGACTTCCGTGGACGGCGCGCACGCGATCGGGCAGATCCCGCTTGACCTGCACGACATGGGCTGCGATTTTTACGGCTCAAGCCCGCACAAATGGCTGATGGCGCCGAAGGGCACGGGATTCCTCTATATTCGCGAGGAACACTTGAAGGATTTGTGGGTGCATACGGCGACGGCAAATTGGAATAACTACGACATGAAGGCGTACCGGTTTTCCTGGTTCGGGACGTCGAATTTGTCGGTGATGGTGGGGCTGAAGGCGGCGATTGACTTCTTCAACCAGATTGGGCCGGAACGGATTTACGCGCGAGAGCACGAGCTGGCGACGCAGGTGCGCGATCGCGTGGCGAAGTATCCGCAGGCGAAGATTGTCAACGCGAGCAGCGATCCATTCTACGGCGGAATGGTGTGCTTCGAGGCGAATCCGCCGCTTCCGGCGGGCGCCACGGCGGGAGGATTCAAGAAAATCGTGGATCAGTGCGTGGCCAAGAATATGCGGATCGCCGGAGGAATTGATCATTTCCGCATCTCGACGCATATCTTCACGCAGCCGACGGAGCTGGATTTGTTTTACGACGCGCTCGATGCAGGATTGAAAGGCTGACAAGAAGTACCAAAGGACTCCTGGCCACCGCACTTGAGAAGCTGAATCTCCGCCAATGCCCATCGTTACCATGAGTATGCTCTTTTGGTTGCGCGGGAGCCTGCGGGGTATAATTGCCGGATGCCAATGAAGCAAGAGAAACGACAGATGCATGGCACCACGGTTCTGTGCGTGCGCAAGGACAACCACGTCGTCGTGGCGGCGGACGGTCAGGTGACGTTCGGCGAAGGAGTGGTGAAGCACAACGCGAAAAAGGTCAGGCGGCTTTTCAGCGACAAGATTCTTGCCGGGTTCGCCGGAAGCACGGCGGATGCACTTTCCCTGTTCACGCGATTCGAGAACAAGCTGCAGGAATTTCACGGGAATCTGCCGCGCGCAGCCGTGGAATTGGCGAAAGAGTGGCGGACGGACCGCTCGTTGCGGCACCTGGAGGCGCTGCTGATCGTAGCGGACGCGAAGGGCACGTTTTTGCTGTCAGGCAATGGCGACGTCATCGAGCCGGACGACGGTATCTGTGCGATTGGGTCCGGCGGGCCGTACGCGCTCTCGGCGGCACGGGCGCTGGCCAAGCACACGAAGATGAATGCCAAGGAAATTGCGCAAGAGGCGATGCGCATCGCGAGCGATATTTGCATCTATACGAACGAGCATTTCACGATCGAGGAACTGTGAGATGAGAGGGCAGGGCTAACGAGAGCATGGCGATATTACTCAACGGAGGGCAAGCGGCGGCGCAACCGCAACCGGAACCGGAGCCGCTCCCGTCGTTTGACGAGCTGACCCCGCGGGAAATCGTCGCGGAGCTCGACAAGTACATCATTGGGCAGACGCCGGCGAAGCGCGCCGTTGCCGTTGCATTGCGGAATCGCGTTCGGCGGCAAAAACTCCAGCCGGAGATGGCTGAGGACATTCTGCCGAAAAACATCCTGATGATCGGGCCGACCGGCGTAGGGAAAACGGAGATTGCGCGGCGGCTGGCGCGGCTGGCGGGCTGCCCATTCGTGAAAGTCGAGGCGTCGAAATACACGGAAGTCGGCTACGTGGGCCGCGACGTCGAGTCCATGGTGCGGGACCTGGTGGAAACGGCGATTGACATGGTGCGCGAGGAAAAACTGGACGAAGTGGCGGAGCGCGCCGAGCAGTCTGCGGAAGAACGATTGCTCGATCTGCTGCTTCCCACTTCTCCGACGCCGACGATTGAAACGACGGGCCCAACCAGCGAAGCGCAAAGGCGCGAGGTGGCGCAGCGCACGCGCGAAAAGCTGCGCGCACAGTTGCGCGAAGGAAAACTCGACCAGCGGATGGTGGAGGTGGAAGTTCGCGAGCGAATGATGCCTGCGTTCGAGATTGTGTCGAGCCAGGGCGTCGAGGAAATGGACATCAACGTCAAGGACATGCTTTCAGGAATCTTCGGGCAGCAAAAGAAGAAGCGAAAGATGACCGTGGCGGAGGCTTACGATTACCTGATCCAGGAAGAGGAGAACAAGCTGCTCGACATGGAACAAGTGACGCGAATCGCGGTGGACCGCGTCGAGCAGATGGGAATCCTGTTCATCGATGAGATGGACAAGATCGCTGGCCGCGAGTCCGGCCACGGCCCCGACGTGTCGCGGGAAGGAGTGCAGCGCGACATCCTGCCGATCGTCGAAGGGACGACGGTGAATACGCGATACGGAATGATCCGCACCGACCACATTCTGTTCATCGCCGCGGGGGCGTTTCACACCACGAAACCTTCGGACCTGATCCCCGAGCTGCAAGGACGCTTTCCCATCCGCGTGGAATTGAAATCGCTGACGGAAGGTGATTTTGTGCGCATCCTCACGGAACCGAAAAACGCGCTCATCAAACAATACGTGGCGCTCCTCGATACCGAAGGGCTGAAAATGAATTTCACCGATGACTCCGTTGCCGCGATTGCGCGGTATGCCGCGATGGTGAACGAGCAGACGGAAAACATTGGAGCACGGAGGCTGCACACAATCCTCGAAAAGGTGCTCGAAGAGATCTCCTTCGAGGCGCCGGACATGAAAAAGCGCGGAGTGAAGATCGACGCTGCGTACGTGCAAAAGCAGCTCGCCGACGTGGTGAAGGACCAGGATCTGAGCCGCTATATCCTCTGAAGAGCGCGAAGCTCAACAATGGAACAATTACGGCTGGGAATTGTCCGCGGCATTTTTTCCTCCAGTTTTTCTATTGCGCAAATTCTGGAGTCCTTCAGTCTTAGCTTGATTCTCGCCCTGTTTGTCGTGGGTTGCGCCGCGCCGGGCGAGCCGATTGTCAGACGGCCCGCAGTCGCACAAGGCGTCAACGATCTTGCGGCGAAGCAAACGGGCAACTCGGTGATGCTGACGTTGACTCTGCCGAAAGAGACGATTGAGGGAAATCCGCTGCGCCAGGCACCGGAGATCAAAGTCTACCGAGAATTCTTGCCCGCGGCGCCTGCGAGCCCAGCCAGCGCCGCGCGGCCCGCGGCTCCGAACCAATTAATCCTTACAGTAACTCCGCAAATGCAGGCGCAGTATCGTGAAGGGAACCGACTGCGAATTCCCGCGTCACTCGCGGCGTCAGACGTCTCTGCATTCGCTGGCGAGATTGCCGTGTATATGGTGCGGACGCGAATTTCGACTCGCGATTCAGCGGATTCAAATCTTGCGGAAGCGCTCATCCTACCTTCGGCACTACCGATTGAGGACTTGCATGCACAGGTCACGAAGACTGGCATCGAGCTCTCCTGGACACCAGCGGCAACACCGTCGAAAAGTACGCTCGGACCTATGACGATCCGCTACCGCGTTTATCGAACGCAGGGCGCATCTGCCACGGCGCAAGGCGGCTTGACTCTAGGCGCACAGCCAAATCCCGCAGCGCCGGCTTTCACGCTTCTCGGGGAAACCGCCTCGCCATCATTCAACGACGCGAATTTCACGTTTGACCTGACATACGAATACACCGTGAGGAGCGTGGCACGATACGGCGCTGGCGAAGTCGAATCCGAGAACTCGACGCCCCTTATCGTGACGCCTCGCGACACGTTTCCTCCGGATGCTCCTATGGAGCTTGTCGCGGCTGTGGTTCCAGCAGGAGGAGGAGAGCCGCTGCGCGTGGACCTCTCCTGGGATATAAGTCCGGAAGCTGATGTGGCGGGGTACAACGTCTACCAGAGCGAAGAAGAGCAGGCTGCCGGGAAACGCATGAACAGCCAGCCGTTGCCCACCCCGGTGTTTCGTGATATCTCGGTGCTGGCCGGGCACCGATACTTCTACCGGGTCACAGCGGTGGACCGCTCCGGGAATGAAAGCACTCCCAGCGCAGCGGTCGCCGTCACTCTCCCCGGGGCCAGCGAACAGGAGAAAAAATGATTCCGCAGAGGCAGCGAGAAGCGCTGGTTCGCGCGCTGGCTTCGGGGCCCGTGCTGCGCACGGGATTTCTGACCGGCGGGCTGCTCGTTGGCGTGATGTTTGCCTCCCTTTTCGTTGCAAACAATACTCCGCGGCTCGAACATGTGGCGTGGATTCGAAACGACGCTTGCAGGCTGGTATTCGGCGTCGTTATGTTGCTCCCCATACTTCGGTTCCTCTTCCAACCGAGGCGTTTGTTCAGCTCCGCCCTGATAGGTTGGGTGATCTTCACGATTGGATACGGCCTTGCAGGCTCATGGTACGTGAATTTGTTCACCAGCCTCGGGCGGAAGCCACTGGAAGTTTTTTTGCTCGGCATAGTGACTTACGGCGTGGTCGCAGTATTCTCATGGGTCGCGCTGCTCATTCTTGGTGCGAACCGCCAGTCCGCGCGGCACTCCCAGCAACGAACTGAGGGCGCTCGCCATCCGCGATGAAGATCTGCCGATTTCAGCCGTTGAATATCGGTTACGGACCGCAAAAACTCACCGACGAAGTCGAGGTACACCCAGCGCCGCGGTACGGTTTAATCCAGGGCGAGCAGGTGATCGAGATTCGCGACGCCTTCCATTCAGAGGAACGGCTGGGAAGAAACTGGGCGCTCAGCTCGGTGAAATTCCTGCCGCCATCCGAGCCGAGCAAAATTGTCTGTGTGGGCCGCAACTACGCCGAGCACGCCGCGGAGATGGGCAATACCCCGCCGCAAGAACCCCTGATATTTCTCAAGCCGCCGTCGGCGATCATTGGGCCGGAGGAGCCGATTGTGCTGACGCCGCTTTCCGAGCGGGTAGATCACGAAGGCGAACTGGCCATCGTGATCGGGAAGAAATGCTCGCGCCTTAAGCCATCGGAAGATGCTTGGTCGTACGTTTTGGGGTACACGTGCTTGAATGATGTGACTGCGCGGGATTTGCAAAAGAAGGACGTCCAATTCACGCGCGCCAAAGGATTCGACACCTTCTGCCCCTTCGGTCCCGTGATCGAGACCGATCTTGACCTCGGCGCGGCTACAATTCAAACCTTTGTGAATGGAAAGAAGAAACAGTCGGCTCGCGCGTCAGAAATGATTTTTCCGGTAGATGTTATAATTCGATGGATTTCGCAGGTCATGACGCTGCTACCCGGCGACGTGATCGCCACCGGGACGCCCTCTGGCGTGGGGCCACTGAGCGCGGGCGACGTTGTCGAAGTGGTTGTGGGCGGCGTCGGAACACTGCGCAATCCGGTGGCTGCGGCCGGATAGCGGCGCAAATTCCCTTTCAAGGTCGAGAAGTGGCATACGCAACCGCGAACTGGCACCAAGTAGCTCTCATCGCCGCAGTCGTGATCGTGATTGCTGGCGGCGTGATTGCGTGGCGCTTTGGACGCGCCAAGGATTCGGCGGAGATTGAGCGCGAGCGCCGCGCCTACTTGAACCGCATCGGGCGTATTGTGGACGGCCAGGTGCTCGAGATTGTGGAACGCCCGGCGGAGGACCCAGGAAAATCGCGCGCCGCGGTCCACAAATTACTTCTCTACACGTATTCCATCTCTGGAGTCTCCTACGAAGCCGCGCAAGATATTACTGGTCTCGAAGAACGTGCGTGCCTGGACCGCGTCGTCGCGGGTCAGCCGGCGGGCGTGAAGTATGATCCTTCGAATCCGAGTAACTCCATTCTGATCGCCGACGACTGGTCTGGATTGCACTGAAAACGAGAGCGTTCCCTGAAATTGCATTCCGAGTTGTATCTGGCCTTCCTCCAGTAAAATTGGGATGTTTGCTTGCCCGCCTCGCGCGGGTGTGGCACGCTAACGCCCGAACATTCAACCATGACTGCAAAAAAACATCACCACGATCCGATTCAAGAACTTGCAAACAGAAGCGCGGAGGCGAATGCCGGCGGGGGCGCGGAGCGGCGCGAACGGCAGCACAAGGAAGGCAAGCTCGGCGCACGCGAGCGAATTGAGTTGCTGCTCGACGAAGGCACGTTCGAGGAGCTCGACAAGTTCGTCAAGCACCATTGCACCGACTTCGGCATCGAAGAGCAAAGACCTTCTGGCGATGGCTTCGTTTCGGGATTCGGCCGGATTGACGGCCGGTTGGTGTACGTCTTTGCGCAGGACTTCACCGTATTTGGCGGTTCGCTCTCGGAATCGAACGCGGGAAAAATCACGAAAATCATGAAGCTGGCGATGAGCAATGGAGCGCCGGTGATCGGGCTGAACGATTCGGGAGGCGCGAGGATTCAAGAAGGCGTGATGTCGCTCGCGGGCTATGCCGACATCTTCCTTCTCAACACGCTGGCGAGCGGCGTGGTACCGCAGATCAGTGCCGTGATGGGGCCCTGCGCGGGCGGCGCGGTCTATTCTCCGGCCATCACGGATTTCATTTTCATGACGGAGAAGACGTCCTACATGTTTGTCACGGGTCCGGACGTCATCAAGACCGTGACGCACGAGGAGGTAAGCAAGCACGAGCTCGGCGGCGCGATGACGCACAATGCCACGAGCGGCGTCGCTCACTTCATCGCGCGGGACGACACGGAATGCCTGGCGATGATTCGCGAGCTGATGAGCTTTCTGCCTTCAAACAATCTCGACGACCCGCCGCGGCGCTCATCGGACGATCCCGCCGACCGCGCGGAGGCATCACTCAACTCCATCATCCCCGAAGACCCTCTGGTGCCGTATGACATCAAGGACGTGATCCACGCGGTGGTGGATGACCGCTACTTCTTTGAGGTGCATGAGCACTTTGCGAAGAACATCGTGGTCGGATTCGCGCGGCTCGACGGCAGGCCGGTTGGAATCGTGGCGAACCAGCCGGCGTTCCTCGCAGGCGTGCTGGATATCAACGCCTCGGTGAAAGGCGCACGCTTTGTCCGCTTCTGCGATGCGTTCAATATTCCGCTCATCACGTTTGAAGACGTTCCGGGATTTCTCCCCGGCACGCAGCAGGAATTCGGCGGAATCATCCGGCATGGCGCCAAATTGCTGTTTGCGTTCGCCGAAGCGACCGTGCCGAAAATTACGGTGATTACGAGAAAAGCGTATGGCGGCGCGTACTGCGTCATGGCCTCGAAACACATACGCACGGACATGAATTTCGCGTGGCCAACCGCGGAAATTGCAGTGATGGGCCCCGAGGGCGCGGTCAATATCGTTTACAAGCGGGAGATAGCGCGCGCGAGCGAATCCGAGCGCGGAACGCTGCGTCAGGAAAAGACCGCCGAGTTCCGCGAGCGGTTTGCAAATCCGTATGTCGCGGCCGAGCGCGGTTACATTGACGCGATTATCCTGCCGTCGGAGACGCGCAAGAAACTCATCACCGCTCTTCACTCGCTCGAGAACAAACGTGACACCAATCCGCGCAAGAAACACGGCAACATCCCGCTATAGTGGACTCATGTTCAAAAAGATCCTGATTGCGAATCGCGGCGAGATCGCCGTCCGAATCCTGCGCGCGTGCCGCGAGATGGAAATTCCCGCCGTGGTTGTGTTCAGCGACGCGGATCGGACTTCGCTCCACGTCCGGCTCGCCGACGAAGCGTATCCCATCGGTCCAGCCCCGCTGAAGGAAAGCTATCTCGCCATCGAAAAAATCCTGGGCGTGGCGCGCTACGCAGGTTGCGACGCGCTGCATCCCGGTTACGGAATCCTGTCGGAGAATCCAAACTTGGCGCGCGCATGCGCAGAAGCCGGCGTGGCGTTCATCGGGCCGCGGCCGGAAGCGATCGAGCGCCTGGGCTCGAAGACCGCGGCGCGGCAACTTGCCCAGAGCGTTGGCGTACCGACCGTGCCGGGCACGCTGGAGCCAATTGCGCGGCTCGAAGATGCTCCGGAAACCATACGCAAAATAGGCCTGCCCGTAGTGCTCAAAGCCGTGGCAGGCGGCGGCGGGAAGGGGATGCGACTGATCGAGCGCGAACAGGAACTTGCCTCCGCCTGGCGCGACGCCTCTTCCGAAGCGATGAACTCATTCGGCGATGGCCGGCTCTACCTCGAAAAATTTCTTGCGCGCCCTCGCCACGTCGAAATTCAGGTTCTCGGGGACCATCACGGCCATATCGTCTATCTCGGCGAGAGGGAATGCTCGATCCAGCGGCGCTACCAGAAAGTGATCGAAGAAGCGCCATCGCCGATCATGACACCGGAGCTGCGCCGGGCGATGGGCGAGGCCGCAGTAAAGCTCGCGCGCGCCGGAGGATATACGAACGCGGGCACGCTCGAATTTCTCGTGGACATGGAACGCAATTTCTATTTTCTCGAGATGAATACAAGGCTGCAAGTGGAACATCCTGTGACGGAGATGGTGACTTCGCTTGACCTTGTGAAATTGCAGATCCGCATTGCCTCAGGGGAGCCGTTGCCTTTTGCACAAGAGGATGTCGCTTTGCGAGGCCACGCCATCGAATGCCGCATCTATGCCGAAGACCCGGACAATCATTTCTTTCCTTCGCCTGGCAAAATCCTGGAGAGGTGCGTGCCCACAGGGCCTGGCATACGCCTCGATGATGGCGTGTATGCCGGCTGGACGGTGCCGAACGAATACGATCCATTGCTCGGGAAGTTGATTGCCTGGGGCCACGACCGCGGTGAGGCAATCGGGCGCCTGCGCCGGGCACTCCAGGAGTATTACGCCGCCGGTATTAAGACAAATGTGGGATTGTTTCGCCGGATTTTAGAGGAGCCGGAATTCTTGCGCGGTGAAATACACACGAAATGGCTGGATGAGCTGCTGCGTCGGCCGGTCATTTCCCCTTCCGCTACGAATCCAGAGAATGGTCGCCGGCAAGCACTCGCCGAGGATGCCGCAAGGCTCGCCGCGGCGCTCTGGTATGTGAATCGCGGCACAGCGCCGGATGCATCCCAGGCAGCTATCGCAGAGACACCCTCCAGGTGGAAACAGGAAGGCCGGCGCGAACAAGTGGAAGCCGTCCCGGAACACAGATGAAAATCGGCGTAAGACTCGGCGATCGTGAGAAACGTGTTGAAATCGCAAAGCGGGGCGGACGCCTGCATTTTCGGCTGGATGGCAGGGACATTACTGCCGAGGCAGTCGAAGTTGTCCCTCGGATGTATTCCATACTGATTGGCGGCGCGGCATTTGAAGTCCGCGTCGAACCGCGCGCAGACGGTCTGCGCGTGCATGTGGACGGCCGCGAATACTCTGCTGAGGTTTTGGACCCCAGGCAATGGCGCCGTGATCTGGAAAAGATGGCGCAGGCTGAAGGCCGCCAAGAGATTATCGCTCCGATGCCGGGGAAAATCGTGCGTGTGCTCGTCAAGATAGGTGAAGAGGTGGAAACGGGGCAGGGCTTAATGGTCGTCGAAGCGATGAAGATGCAAAACGAGATCAAATCGCCGAAATCGGGCAGAGTTGAGCGGCTGCTCGTGCGAGAGGGTCAAGCGGTGAACTCAGGAGAGACTCTTGCCGTCGTTGTGTGAGCCAAGGCGAAGCGTCAATTCTGATTCAGAGCATTTTATCGTTTGACAGCGGCAGGCATTTCCGGAAGTTTTCCCGCCGATTCGAGGATTTCCCGAGCAAGGTAATTCGTCACGCGCGCCTGGTCACGAGCCGCCATTAGATATGCGGAGCGGAGCAGCTGCTCCTTGCGATTCTTCAGTGTTCCGCGGATGTTCTGCTGCACCTGCGGATCTGAGAGTTGCTGCTGCCCGGCTGGCTCGCGCGCGAGCAGTTTGATGATGTGGTATCCATCCTTGAGCAGAATTGGCTTGCTCGCCTGGCCCGGCTGGAGCGAAAGCACGGATTTCTTGAGCTCCGCGTCGGTCTGATTCAAGGACGATTGCGGAATGAATCCCAGGTCGCCGCCATTCGTGCCATTGGCGTCCTCGGAGTAATCCATGGCCAATTGCGTGAAATCTGCGCCCGAGGCCAATTGGGCTTCTAGCATGTCCACTTTTTTCTTCGCCTGCTCGGGAGTGGTTGCATCATCATTCTTGCGGTTGTGGATTCCCGGGTCGGCGTGAGGCGTGACAAGAATCTGCGCAACGTGATACTGGGGTTCAGAGGCGCTGAACTGAGACTGGTTCTTGGAGTAGTAATCGGCGACATCCGCATCCGTGATGGAAATCTTGGCGACGACTTCACGATTGAGCAGCTTCTCGATCGTAAGCTCGCGGCGAATCTCGCTCTTCAAGTCATCCACCGAGAGTCCGTTCTCCTGCAATTTCTTTTGAAACTCATCTTCCGTGAAAGGACTCTTCGATTCGGTGAATTTGTCCTCAACTTCGGCGTCCGTCGCCACGAGGTTCAGCGCCTGCGCCCGTTGGTAAAGGATTTCGTTGTTGATGAGCTGGTCGAGGATGCTCAGCTCAAGCGAAAGCGCTTCATCGTGAGAAGGCAAAGCGCCCTGCGATTGTTGGCGGCTGCGGTAAAATTTTTCCACCTCGGCGCGCTGGATCTGCGTGCCATTCACAACCGCCCAGACATTCTCGTTGGGAGCTCCTTGATTCCGGCACGACCCTGCCAGCACGCAAGCGGCGAAGGCCGCGAGGAGCGCTAGTTTATTTGTCAAGAGGGGGCTCCTTCGAGTGACGTCATCGAAAAGGGGGTTCAAGCAGCCTTTTTCACGCGGCCCGCGCGGATGCAAGCGGTACAAACGCGAACGTGCTTCCGCGCGCCGTTGACGACCGCCTTGACTCGGCGCAAATTCGGATTCCACCGGCGCCGCCGCGCGTTGTTGGCGTGGCTAATCACGTTTCCGTAGGCCGGCTTCTTGCCGCAAATCTCGCATGCGAGTGCCATATTTGCTCCGATTCAGGGATCTCAAAGTAGGCTTTCATCGTATCAGAGAATATCCGAGCGCGAAAGCCTGCCGATCATTTGGATGCTCCCGAGTTGGATTGCGGCGCCGCGGAAGTTTTCCGAAGAGCAGCAAGTGCTGACGGATCATCCGGGAGAAAATATCCCACGACGATGCCCATGGCTCCTTCCGGAATCTCCTTGTCTGAGGGATTGCGATACGCATCCGTCACTTCGACCGCGTCGCCGAGTTTCAGCGGAAAGCCTCCGCGGGATGCGAACGACTGGATCGGCATCGAGAGTACACGACCCTCGCCATCGGAACTGGCCGCCAGGGTCGCAATTGTTTCATTTGAGGTGGTGTCTTTCAGCGTCAACCACTGGCCATAGTCGTGCAAATGGCCGCCCACGCCGAGCAGTTTCCCCGCGTAGCGCATGCGAAACCGGCCCGTCTTCATGCTCAACCCTGGCGAAAGCGTGTAGCCGGAATCACCGCATTGCATGACGTCGAACCAGGCCGGATACACGTCCTGAAGCTGTGGCGATGAGCTACTGGCGACACGATACTCGATGCGGACTTCGAGGAACGCTGCGGGATAGTTCGTTGCCGTCGGGTTCGCGAACATCGCGCTGATGCGAATCCGGCCGTTTTTTTTGACGCGATAGCCATAGCCGGGGAGCGCGGGCCAATCGTTCATTTCACCGCCAGCGCCAAAGATGTGTTCTTCCTTATTCATGCAAAGAAAATCGGGCCGGTCCGTGTTCCAGAACGCCGTATGGTGGAGGAGTTTGTTCGGCAGCGGGTGGCCTTGCGCGTCGGTCAGTCGCGGATGATAGGCGATCAGCCAGCCATCGAAGGGCACGGTGAGGAATTGATCGCGCGGTTGGGCGACAGCCATGTGATCCGCGCGAGCGGGGAGATCCACGGGGCCAACGCGAAGTGTCATCTCCTGGGCGGTAGGATCATCCTTCACTGTCAGCTTCGCAGTCATCGAGACATGATGCTGCGTGTCCATGGCATGCATCATTCCGTGATGCTTGGCTTCCTGCTCCTCCGCCTGCGGCCACGCGGCAGTGCTCGACAGAATCGCCACACTCGTCACCACTAGGAAAAATCGCATTCTGCGCCTTTCAGATCGCTTTCCAATGCTTTCGCCGACCTGTAAGCCATTGATTCTAAAGGAGTGGTCGGGGCGAGTGGATTTGAACCACCGACCTCCTGGTCCCGAACCAGGCGCTCTAGCCAGGCTGAGCCACGCCCCGACAGCTGACTTCTGTTCAAGCGGCGAAACTTGCAGCGCATTTCCGCGAAAAATCGCGCGCCGCAGCGAACAATCAACAATAGCATATCTCTCTCGCCCCGGGCCATATGAGAAAGACCAGCCGAGAAGCACAGACGAGAAAACACCTTAAGAAAGCACACTCCTCTCCGCGAACGCTTCCCAACGTCTCGCTTTCCAGTTATTCTGCCTGTCAGCGGCAAAGCGGCACTCGCGCGCCGGAAATCGCACGGCAAAATCTGCGCACAGCTTCGCCGCAGCAACGGGAGAACGCGAACACGATGAGCCTGTCCGAGCGCATCCAGAAGGAACTGACCGCCGCGATGAAGGAGAAGGACGAGCTGCGCCTCAGCGTCCTGCGCATGGTCAAGACCGCGCTGAAGAACAAGGAAATCGAGAAGATTCGCCCGCTCGAAGACCTCGAAGCCTTGCAGGTGCTGCAAACTCTCGTCAAGCAGCGCCGCGAATCGGTCGAGCAGTTCACCAAGGGCGGCCGCAGCGATCTCGCCGACAAGGAAACCAAAGAGATCGCCATCATCGAGTCGTATCTTCCCGCCGCGCCCACCGACGCGGAAATTCACGCCGCCGTAGAATCCGCTATCGCCGAAGCCGGCGCCGATTCCCTCAAGCAAATGGGCGCCGTCATCAAGGCTGCGCGCGCTCGCCTCGAAGGCAAGACCGTGGACGGCAAGCTCCTCAGCGACAAAGTCCGCCAGCGCCTCTCCAAACCCTCGTAGGGGCGCTGCTTGTTTACCCTGAGCGCAGCCCGCTTTGGACTGCGGCGGTCCGCAGTTTACCCGCCGTGGCGGGCCGCTTTGCGTTTCCGCCTTTGTTTTTGCCCTTTATGGACTGCGGCTTGTCCTGAGCGCAGCCGAAGGGCGGTCCGCTTCGCGGATTCCGCTCTTGGGAACTCGACGCCGCTTTGCTTGACACAGGCTCGTTAGCCTGTGTGCCGTCGCCTCTGTAGCGGCCGGTCGCCGCGTTTGCGACCGGACACGGCCCGTCGTTGCATTTTATGGAGTGCGGCTTGTCCTGAGCGCAGCCGAAGGGCGGTCCGCAGTTTACCCGCCGTGGCGGGCCGCTTTGCCTTTATCTGCTGTTCGCCTTCGTAGTGGCGGGTTCATCCCGCCAGCCTTTGTCTCTGCAGCGGCCACCTTTTTGCCCTGAGCGTAGCCGAAGGGCAGGTGGGCACGGTCTCGCATTTGCACGTGTAGCGGCCGGTCGGCGCATCCCCGACCGGGCCCGCAACTCGTCGGCTGCGCTCTTCACCTTTCGCGCGCGGTTAGGGCGTCGAGGCGGAGTTTACCCTGAGCGCAGCCGAAGGGCCTCGGACACCCCTGCGCGCGACCTCGCCGTGCTGCTCGATGGGTCTAGTACCCCCATCCCAACCCATTGAATCTTACCTACTTCCCGCCGAACGCCCTGAGCGGCACTTTTTACCTTGGATTACTATCGTATTCATAAAAAAGGACTTGACAATTTTCTAACCTTCATTTAGAATATTTTTCGTTAATCTCGATTGGTGTCCCCCGCTCACGGCACTCTCCCAATCCCTTGGATTCTTACTCGAAGACCGTGCCCCATTCCTTCCGCGCGCGTTTAAAGCGCCGAGGTTTTCCTCGGCACCTCCGCGCGCAGTGTCGAAAGGAGCTTGCTCGCCACTCGTCACTTGTCACTTGCCACTGCCTTGACGCCGTTCACCGAATCATTCGCTTTACCCGCAGGCGTCTGCCTTTGCCTTGTCCTGTCGGAGGAGCGTTCCTTCGCTCCGAACGGAATCATTCGCTCTCATCCCGCCTTGATGCCATAAAGGATTTTTAATATACTGCCACGTAGACGATGCTAAAACATCGGCCGGCCAACGCGACAGCGGTTGACGTCTTCTGCGGGGCGGGTGGCCTAACCCGTGGACTCCTTGACGCTCGCATAAGAGTTGTCGCAGGTTATGATACAGATGAAAAATGCAAATTCCCCTACGAGCACAACAATCCAGGAGCCAAGTTTTACAAGCGTTGCGTAACAAGACTTACGGGAAGATGCCTCGCACGCCACTACCCCAAGAGCCATATTAAGATTTTAGTCGGATGTGCGCCATGTCAGGCGTTCTCAAAATACACGCAAGGGATCCTGAACAAGCGAGACCCCAAATGGACGCTACTCAGGGAGTTCTCGCGCCTCATCCGTGAGCTGAAACCCGACATCGTAAGCATGGAGAATGTCATCGAACTCCGGAGATACAAAATCTTCCAAGAATTTCTCGCCGTGCTAATCGACGGGGGCTATCACTTCGCTAGGGACCCTGAAAAGTGGACCGTCGACTGCGCTGACTACGGTGTACCGCAGCGTCGTCGCCGCCTAGTTATAATCGCATCCCGTCTCGGCCCCATTGAAATCATCCCGCCAACTCACCGTCTGACCAAACACCGAACCGTTGGGGATGTCCTACGGAAACTTCCCTCACTGCGAGCAGGCCAGGTGTGCGAAACAGATCTTCTTCATCGAGCCAGTAGTCTCTCAAAGCGGAACCTAAGGCGAATTCTCGCCTCGAAACCTGGCGGCTCGTGGCGCGATTGGCCACGCCACCTCAAGGCTAAGTGCCACAGGGCCGAGACGGGCAAGAGCTATCCGAGCGTTTACGGCCGTATGGAGTGGGAAAAACCCTCGCCAACCATAACCACCGAATTCTACGGCTTTGGAAGCGGCCGCTTCGGCCACCCGAGACAGCACAGAGCTCTCTCCCTGCGGGAAGGTGCGATCCTGCAGTCGTTTCCGCGCTGGTACAAATTCGCACAGGAAGAATCACACTACAACTTAAAGAGAATGGGAAAGCTGATCGGAAATGCGGTTCCTGTACGCCTAGGGACAGCTATCGGTAAGACAATCACAAAACACCTAGCCCAGTATGAAAAGTGAGAAACCGTTTACTTTTGAAATTTCGCTGAGCGTCTTAAACCACCTTGGCAGGAGTCTATACCGCAGTTTCGCAACCGTCCTGGGCGAGGCCATTTCGAACTCCTGGGACGCGGACGCAAAAAGCGTCCACGTCTCCATCGACCGGCGCAGGAATAGCTTCATCATCAAAGACGACGGCGACGGGATGACATCGGACGATTTTCAGAACAAATTCCTGAAAATTGGGTATTCGAAGAGGAAAGAGGAAGGTACAAACCTCTCCCCGGCCGGAAGGCCGTTCATCGGTAGGAAAGGGATAGGGAAGCTGGCGCTATTATCTTGCGCGGACAAGATATCAGTGATCTCCAAGGCGTCGGGAGGAAAATACATAGGGGGCACGATCGACAATTCAGCGCTCGACAAAGCGATAAAGCGCGACCTAACACCTGACCAGTACGAGCTGGGCAACTGGAGAAGTGCAACGTTCGCAAAATACACTACCGCCCACTCTCACGGCACTATCATTCTTTTCGAAGGGCTTAAGCACGGAATAAAGGGAAGCTTCCCTTTCCTCGCAAAAATTATCGCATTATACTTTCGCTTTTCACTTCTGGATCCATCCTTCAACATCTATCTAAACGGCGAGAAAATAACGCACAAACACCTGAAGCCGTTGGCTGAGAAAACCGAGTTTCTATGGGAGATTGGCGATTATGAAGACGCATATGTCGACGCCCTGAAATTGAGGTTCTCTAAGAATCCTGAGGACCATGAAAAAGGACAAGCGAAGATGGGGGCCATAAATGGGTTCATTGCATCCGTTGAGAAGCCGAGGCACCTGAAAATTCTCACCACTGACGAGAATGTGGGAATCGACTTATTCGTGAACGGACGCCTGCGTGAGCGGGATATTTTGAAACGGATTCCAACCGAAAGGATCGCCGAGAGCTACCTGTATGGTCAGATCCACTTCAATGCCTTGGATGACTCAGAAGATAGGTTTACGACCAGCCGCGAAGGAATTGTTGCGGATGACCCCAAATACAAAAAGTTCTTGGAAGCGTTTCGCAAGACAATTCTGAAGATTGTCGAATACTGGGACAAATGGAGAATAAACCACCGAGAAGAAGGCGACTCTGACAACGAGAGACTCTCCCGCACGCAAAGGGCATCACTCGGACTCTACGGGGCCGTCTCGAACCAGTACGACCTTCCAAAAGCCTCAAAGAGCAGAGCCAGAGTTACAGGTTGGGTCGCTGACCTATCACGCGACGCCACCTTCAATTTCGAATCTTATGCTGACTGCTTTGTATCGGAAAATTTAATCAGAAGATACATCAAAGAAAAGAGAGTCACACTGTCCCCCAAAGCGAAAGCCGCCGCCAAAGTATGGAAGGACAGAGAGAAAACCAGCAAGGGCAAGGGTAATATCAGCATACCCATCAGGAGGGAATCGACCACCGCGAGCTACCTATCAATGGAAGACCTCGCCAATGAAGTTGACAAGAGAGATGCCGCACGGGAAGCTTGCTTGGCGAGAGATGCCAACGAATACAAACCGATGAGGGATGCAGTAGCGCATACAGCCCTCCTGACCGATCTCGCCAAGAAGAAACTTGAGACTGTCCGCGAGAATATAAAGGCAAGAGTCAAAACAATCCTATCTAAACCAAAATAGTTGTGAGGCCACATTCAAGAGTTCCCCCATGCCCGACAATATGACACCGGTTCAACGCTCACGCGCGATGAAAAACGTGAAGCTTGAGAACGGGCCCCTAGAAGCACTAATCAAACGCGAACTTCGAAAAAGCGGTTTATCTTTCCGTCAGAACTATAAGGGACTGCCAGGATCTCCAGATATCTTGCTTTCCAAACAAAGGGTTGCCGTCTTTATTGACGGCGATTTCTGGCATGGTTGGCGCCTACCGACCTGGGAGCATAAATTGACCAAGTTCTGGAAGGTGAAGTTGCGCACGAACAGACAACGCGATCAGCGCAACTTTCGAAGGCTTCGCGCAGCGGACTGGAAAGTCATTCGCATCTGGGAGCACCAAATCCTCGCCGACGCACACAGTTGCATCAGGCGAATCACACGCGCCGCCCGGTGCACGTAAGAGAGGAGTCCCGGCCTGAAGTTCGCGTCGAACCCCGTTCGCAAGTAAACAATAATTGGCTCTCGAAAAATGGCAAATTTTCACAAAATTGGCTCTTTGCAAATGTCTCGATTTCGCACTCCAAATTTTTCGCCCTTTTGTTCGCCGTGGCGCAAAATCCCCAATATCCATGCATGTTTCCGCTCGCGCGAGATCTCCTCGCGCACGACAAAGTGGATTTCGAGCGAAATTTGAATTTCCGGATTGGCTCTCTCTGGTCGGTATGTTTTGCCCTCGAAAAGAGCCAAATTGGTCGGTATGGTCGGTTTTAGTACCCACCCCCGCTAGGAGGGTTTGGAGAGCCGATGGGGAGGAGTGGTACAATGCGGGCACAGCTGGAGGAAACCGCAATGGACGTTCCCGCCTGCAAGCACGAACGAACCAAGCTCGTGGCCCGCGACGAATACGAAGAATATTTCGAATGCCTCGACTGCGGCGAGATTTTCGAAAAAGGCGAGCGTGAGCCTGTCGCCGGCTTCGACGATTCGCTCTCTGACGCGTGAAGTTCTGGAGGCTGGGGACAGCCTGAGCTGCAACCACCAGGAAAAAGCATTGACGCCGTAAGCGCGCCTCATCGCGGGCAAGCGAAGTGACAAGCGACATGCAAATGTGGAATAGTTCAGCGCGAAAACTTGGCCAACCCTGTTTTTAAATCATCGGAGGTGGAATCATGCGCAAATTCTTGAGGAGCGCAATCGTGCTGCTCCTTTTTGCGGGCGCGTGCGTGGCGCAGGAAACCTCGACGGAGCGCGAAGCGGCGCGCGGCAAAACGCTCCCGCATCCTGATTCGCCAGACATGATGCCGCCAGCCGAGAAAGCCGCCAGTCCCGCGCGAGCGCACCGAGGTCCGAACGATCGGCCATGGTGGATCGGAGGCGAGTTCGGTGAGGGACAACTCAAGCTCACGTCCGATCAGTCCAGCGGGAGCCGCATTTCGACCTTTGAGCTCGGATTTGTTGGCGGCCATACTCTTGGAAATCGTGCCCGACTAGGGGTCGAGCTCAACGGCTGGCTCTTGCAAGCATCCAACGCAAACAATCCAACGGTCGGAGAAAGTGTCAGCGATGTAATTGGAGTATTCGATTTCTTCCCGAGCCGCAAGCTCCCGTTTTTCCTCCGAGCCGGGACGGGATTGGGTCTTTATTCAAATAATCGTCCCAATGGGTTTAACGGTCATGGGTTGGGCTGGACTACGGGTGGAGGCTACGAGATTCCGCTAACGGAAAGGCTTGGACTGGCTCCGATGATCGGCTACGCCGCGGGCGGCCTCGGCGACGTCCGAAACGCCATTACGGTGCAAACGAATCGGCGTTATTCGGTGATCGAAGTCAAAGCGGCAATCCTCTGGCACTTCGGCGCGCCCAGGAAGACGGATTAGTCGCACAGCTTAGGACATTCCCCGGGCTTGACAAGCGGCGCTAACCAATCTACTCTGCCATAGTCTAACTATGCATCGGCTATCTACGTCAGGAGGCGTTCATGCATCGCGATGAGATCCCGCCCGGGACACTTTATCTCTTGATTTTGAAAACGCTGGCCCGCCGCGGCGAGCTCCACGGCTACGAAATCGCGCGCACGATTCAGCAAATCTCCGACGACGTGCTGCAAGTCGAGGAAGGCTCGCTCTATCCGGCGCTCCAGCGCATGCTCATCAAAGGCTGGGTGAAGGCACAGTGGGGCGCGACGCCGGAAAATCGCCGCGCGCGCTATTACAGGCTCACTCCGCTTGGACGGAAACAGCTCGAAGCCGAGCTTTCGCAATTTCACCGCGTCGTCGGCGCGATTGCGCGCGTGATTCAGACGGCGTGAGGAAAAGTGATCAGTGGCCAGTGTTCAGTGGCCAGTGAAGGAGCAGAGCGATGTCTCCGTTAGGTTGGCTCAGTGAATTTGGCAGGCGACTACAGATGCTTTTCCGCCACAAGCAGTTCGACCGCGAGATGGACGAGGAAATGCGGCTCCATCTCGAACTGCGAGAGAGAGAATTGCGTGAAAAGGAGCGGCACGATAAGGGCGTCGCGGCAGAGAAAGCGTACACCGAAGCGCGAAAGAATTTTGGCAATGTGCTCGTGATGCGCGAAGCGAGTCACGAAGCGTGGGGCTGGAACTGGCTTGAGCAGTTCACGCAGGACTTGCGTTACGCCTTCCGCATGTTGCGCAAGTCGCCGGGCTTCACCGCGGTCGCTGTTCTCACGCTCGCCCTCGGCATCGGCGCCAACACAGCCATATTCAGCGTCGTTGACGCCGTCTTGCTCAGGCCGCTTCCTTATCCTCACGCGAATCGTCTTGCGATTATCTGGTCCAGCTTAGGCAACGAGCATCGCGCTCCGGCGTCTGGCTACACCTTCGAGCAGATTCGCGAGCGTTCCCACTTATTTGAACAGGTTGGCGGCATTTGGGTCACGAATGCCTCCATCCCGGGCATTAATGAACCACAACCCGAGCCCGTCAAGTTGGCCCAAGTAACGGATGGCTTCCTTCCTCTGTTCTGCGTGAAGCCTGTTCTCGGACGCTTCTTTACGCCGCAGGACGCAGCGACGGGCAACTCCATCGCCATCATTATTTCCAACGGTCTCTGGCGGCGCAAATTCGGTTCTGATCCCAACATTGTTGGCAAATCGTTGCATATCGGGAATGCTGCGATAACGATCCTCGGCGTCCTTCCAGAAGATTTTCATCTGATAACTTCCGACGATGCAAGCATCGCGTCGACTCCGGATGTCTATACGCTCCCGGATGCCCGCTTCACGCGGCCCGGCGGCCCGGAATTTCTTCGCCTTGTCGGGCGCATCCGGCCCGGCACAAACTTTGCTCAGGCCCAGTCGGAAGCGGATGGCATCGCGGAACAGTTACGAACCACGATCAAGAGCTACAACGAACAGAATTTCCAGCTTCACATCGTTCCTCTTCAGGAGGACGACACCCGAAACGTCCGCAGCACTCTGGCAATTCTTTTCGGGGGCGCCGGCTTTGTGCTCTTGATCGCTTGCGCCAATGTTGCCAACCTGCTGCTCGCGCGCGCCGGCAACCGTGAACGCGAAACCATCGTTCGCGCGGCCCTCGGCGCCACTCGCGGCCGCATCATCCGGCAGCTTCTTACCGAAAGTGTCCTGCTTGGATTCTTCGGCGGCCTTGCCGCTATTGCTGTCGGCTGGGCTGCGCTGAGGGGACTCCTTGCTCTGCGCCCGGAATCGCTATTGCGACTCGGCGTGATTCACCTGGACCCGCGCGCATTCGCATTCACGTTCGTCGTCGCGCTCCTCACTGGAATTCTCTTTGGCTTCGCCCCCGCGCTCGGTGCTTCGCGAATTGATCTCGCCGCGGGGCTCAAGAGCGCCGGGCGCAATCTTTCTCCCGCGGGGCAGCGTTCTAAGTTTGCGCTGATTCTGGGAGAAGTGACGCTCAGCTTCGCTCTTCTCACCGGCACTGGCCTGCTCGTCCGAACATTCATCAGCGTTCTTCACGTTGACCCTGGTTTTCAGCCGGCAAACGTTCTGAGTTTCACGACTCTGGGCGGCGATTACAATTTCCTCCACCAGTTGCAGCAAAATCTCTCTGCGCTTCCCGGAGTCGAATCCGTCTCCCTCGTGTCCCACCTGCCGCTGGATGCCAGCGTCGGGAACTGGTACGACTACTATTGGCCCGAAGGGACTCCGCCCGACAAACAATCCACCGTCATGGCCGATGATCGCTCCGTGCTGCCCGGCTTCTTCAAGACAGTTGGCGCTACGATGATCGAAGGCCGCGATTTCACTGACACCGACGATGCCGCGCACCAGCATGTCGCTATCGTTGACGATGTTCTCGCACAGCGCACTTGGCCCGGCCAGGACCCTCTCGGCAAAAAGCTTCATGTTTCGGATTCCCCAAAGGGCTGGTATCAATTCCAGGATGCCTGGGTGGTGGTCGTAGGTGTTGTCCGCCACGTCCAATTCCATTCCCTTACCGTGATGGTTCGCCCGCAGGTTTATTTTCCGTACCAGCTAGCCCCGCGGCCCGTTTCTTTTGTGCTCCGCTCATCGGCTCCGCTTCCGGGCCTCATGGCGCCCATCCGCCAAGAAGTCGCCAAGCTGAACAAGAGCGTGGCGATCGCTCGGTTCATACCGCTGTCCGATCTCGTCGTGCAGGCGCGTTCGCAAGCGCGTTTCGTCACCTATCTTTCGGGAACGCTTGCGGCACTGGCGCTGTTTCTATCGTGCATCGGGATTTATGGGGTCACGTCGTACCTCGTGATGTCCCGCACGGCGGAAATCGGCATTCGGATGGCGCTCGGCGCGTTTCCAGCCGACGTGCAGAAGCTTGTGCTTTTCCGCGGGATGGCGCCCGTGGCGGCGGGTTGCCTCATCGGCATCGCGATGTCGTTGCCATTGACGCCGCTGCTCTCCGCGCTACTGTTCGGCGTCCGCCCGATTGACGTTCCCACATTTGTAGCCGCGGCCGCTCTTCTGTCTGTCGTTGGCTTCTTCGCCAGCTACATTCCCGCGCGGCGCGCGATGCGCGTCGATCCGATGATTGCTTTGCGTTACGAATGAAGCCGGACCCGATGGAGATGGAATCATGAGCTGGCTCAACGAATTCGCACGGCGCTTCGCGATGCTCTTCCATCGTGAGAAATTTGACCGCGAGATGGACGAAGAGATGCGCTTGCATCTCGAACTGCGCGAGAAGGAGTTGCGTGAAAAAGGCCGACGCGAAAACGGCGTCGCGGCAGAGAAAGCGTACACCGAAGCGCGAAAGAATTTTGGCAATGCGCTCGTGATGCGCGAGGCAAGCCACGACTCCTGGGGATGGGCGTGGCTCGAGCACTTCAATCAGGATTTGCGCTTCGCGTTCCGCATGTTCGCGAAGGCGCCCGGGTTCACGGCGATTGCGATGCTGACGCTCGCGCTTGGCATCGGCGCCACCACCGCCATTTTCTCGGTTGTCTATGGCGTCCTGCTCGAGCCGCTGCCTTACCAGGATGCTTCGCGGCTCATCGTGATGAACGAAACGACGCCTAGAGTTGGCGACGTCAGCGTGTCGTATCCGAATTTTCTCGATTGGCGCGCGCAGAGCCATTCGTTTTCGCAGATGGCGGCTGTTTACCACGTCAGCTTCAATCTGGCGGGAGTGAGCCAGCCGGAAAACGTTATCGGTGAAGCGGTCTCGCCGAATTTCCTTTCCATGCTCGGAGTCCATCCGTACATTGGGCGCGATTTTGATGCGTCGGAGGAAAAAGCCGGCGCCGCGCCCGTGGTTCTGCTGGGATATTCTCTGTGGCAGTCGCATCTGGGCGGCGATCCGAATGCCATCGGCAAGACTATCAGCCTCGATGGCCGCAGCTACACGATCATTGGCGTATTGCCTCCCAATTTTCGTTCGAATGACCAAACAGACGTTATGGAACCGACGGGCGTGCTTGCTACTACCAGCCCAGAAATGCAGGAACGGGGAGCGCGGGGTGACATGGTGGTGATGGGAAGACTCGCGCCGGGAGTCAGCTTTGCGCAGGCGCGCGCGGAAATGGAAGGCATCGCGGTGCGTCTGGCCAAAGCATATCCGCGGGCAAACGATCAGTTCGGCGTGGCGCTGCAATCGGTTCGAGACGCTTTCGCCGGCGGGACGCAGCCGGAGATTCTTGTACTCTTCGGCGCCGTCATTTTCGTGCTCCTGATTGCATGCGCGAACGTGGCCAATTTGTTTCTGGTACGCGGCGCGGCGCGGACGAAGGAAATCGCGCTGCGGATCGCCTTTGGCGCGGGCCGAGGCCGGATCATTGGCCAGATGCTTACGGAAAGCCTCGTGCTCGCCTGCCTGGGAGGGGCACTTGGAGTCGTGCTCGCGATCGGCGGCATTCGCGGAATTACGGCGCTGATTCCGATGGATGCACTCTCCGGCGTAACAATCAACCTCAACGGGGCCGTTCTGCTGTTCGCGGGCGGAGTGGTGGTGCTCGCGGCTTTTATTTTTGGGTTTGCTCCGGCGATGCATTTCACGAAGCCCGACGTGCAGGGAGAGCTGAAGGAAAGCTCCAGAACGTCGAGCGCCGGCGCCAAGCAGAATCGTTTGCGTGGCGCGCTGGCCATCGCGGAAATTTCGCTCTCGCTGATTCTTCTTACCGGCGCGGGGCTGATGATGAAGAGCCTATCGCGGCTGCTCTCCGTGGATCCCGGATTCCATACGGAGCGCGTGCTGACAATGGAAATGAATCTGCGGACGCAGCAGTACGCGAAGGATCCCGCGATACGCAATTTCTGGCAGCAGGTCCTCGACGGCGTCCGCGCGCTGCCGGGCGTCGAGAACGCTGCCGTGGGGACCGTGGTTCCCTTCACGGGCAATCATGACCGCGGCGACATCACGATCGAAGGCATGCCGCTGCCGAGGCCGGGAAGCTGGCCGCATCCCGATTTTCACGTGGTGAGTCCCGGCTATGTGCAAACCCTGGGGATCCCGCTGCTCCGCGGGCGAAGCTTCACAGATGCAGACAACGAGAACGCCCCACTAGTGGGGATGATCAACTCGCTTTTGGCGCGCCAGTTCTTCCCGAATCAGGATCCCATCGGCAAGCGATTCATGTCCGGTCATCCTCCGGCTGATCCGGTGAAGAACCCGCCGAAGTGGATCACCATCGTCGGAGTGGTGGGCGACACGAAGCTATATGGGCTGGCCAATCCACCGCGCCTGGAGATTTATATTCCCGCGCGCAGGAGCCCGTCGAACGATATGGATTTGCTGGTGAAATCGGCGGTGGATCCTGCAGCCCTCACTTCCGCGATTCGCGGCGTTGTGGCTTCCGTGGATAAGGATCAGCCCATCTTCGCGATCTCTACGATGGACGTCCTGCGAAACAATTCCATCTCCGGGCGCAGCACCACGCTCATTCTCCTCGGAGCCTTCAGCGTCCTCGCTCTCGTTCTGGCGGCGATTGGAATCTATGGCGTGATTTCGTATTCCGTCGCGCAGCGCACGCACGAAATCGGAATTCGCATGGCGCTTGGCGCGCAGCGCCGGGATGTCCTGCGGATGGTGCTCCGCCAGGGAGGAAAAATTGCGCTCATCGGAATCGGCATCGGAATCGTGGCGGCCTTCGGGCTCACGCGCCTGATGTCCAGCCTGCTCTTTTCCGTCAGCGCGAGCGACCCGGAGACGTTCACCACCGTGGCTCTTCTGCTCGTGCTTGTCGCGCTCCTCGCTTGTTACATCCCTGCTCGGCGCGCGATGAAAGTCGATCCGATGGTCGCCTTGCGCTACGAATGACGATACGACCAGTATCGTCATCCTGAGCGAAGCGAGCCGAAGGATTTGCGTTTGCGTCACTGTTTGGCCGCCGCCGTGAACTGTGGCACAGTTGCCGGGTGACGCCCGAACTGCGCGTACCGCAATGCGTTGGGATTGACGAATCCGCACTCGCGCATTTGAATCCGGCGCGGCGCCTCGGACCGAAACTGGTCTACGGCCTGGTCATTTTCTCCAGCGCCTTTCTGCTCTTTCAAGTACAGCCACTGATCGCGAAAATCATCCTGCCGTGGTTCGGCGGAGTAGCCGCCGTGTGGATCACCTGCCTTCTGTTTTTTCAGGCCGTTCTGCTTCTCGGGTATCTCTACGCACATTTGCTTGCCCGAATTTTTCACGCGCGCACACAAGGGCGAATTCATGCAGCGCTTCTCGCCGTCAGCTTATTGACTCTGCCGATTCTGCCGAAGCAATCCTGGAAGCCTGCGGGACCGGAACATCCAGCTGGGCACATTCTTGTGCTGCTCGGCCTCACAATCGGCTTGCCGTTTTTTCTATTGTCTGCGACGAGTCCGTTGTTGCAGTCGTGGTATGCGCGAACACGCGCGAGCGCCGCCACCTATCGTTTTTACGCCCTCTCGAACGCCGGCTCGATGGTTGCACTGCTGACCTATCCTGTTTTGTTCGAACCCTTCTTGACGAGCAGACACCAAGCGATCGAATGGTCCGTCGCATATGCGGCCGTCGCCATTCTTTGCGCAGCACTCGGGCTTGCGCCCAGAAACGACGAGACTGCCGCCGAAAAATTCAGCGCAGCGGAAAGTACCCGGCCGGATTGGCGAACGATGGCGCTTTGGGCGGCTCTTGCCGCATGCGGCTCCGCTCTGCTGCTCGCTGTAACAAATCACGTCTCGCAGAATATTGCCGCAGTTCCGCTGCTGTGGGTGATTCCACTCTGCTTGTATCTACTCAGCTTCATCTTATGCTTCGAGGGCCGTGCCTGGTATCACCGCGGAGTTTTCTTGCGCCTCGTCGGACTCGCACTCGCCGCGATGACGTTTGCGCTTACGCCGTCCTTGGCCGAAATTTCTCTGCGGACGACGATTCTGCTCTATTGCGCCGGGCTCTTCATTTGCTGCATGTTCTGCCACGGTGAACTGGCGCGCCTGAAGCCGCCTCCAGGGCACCTTACGTCGTTCTACTTGATGTCCGCCTTGGGTGGAGCGCTGGGAGCTGCGTTCGTCGCGCTTGCGGCGCCCCAGATTTTTTCCGGTTACTACGAGTTGCACACCGCGTTGGCTGCCTGCGCGATTCTGGTGCTCGTGGTGAATTATCGCGATCCTGGGAACCGATTCTACAAAGCGCGATGGCAGCCTGCGTGGCTCGTGATTGTGGGGCTCGTCGCCATACTGATCGGGAGCCTCTATATCACCGCGCGGAATCACTCCGCGGAAGCGAAACTCATCGCGCGCAATTTCTACGGGGAGCTTCGCGTGTACGAAGCAGTCGCTTCAAACGGGCTTGTTCTCGGATCCGGCACGGCAATTCCGCCGAGCGAGGACATGCGCTACCGCAAATTAATGAATGGCACGATCGACCATGGGCTGCAATTCCTCTCGCCCGCCAAGAGGCGCGAGCCGACGTCGTATTTCGGCGTCAAGTCCGGCGTCGGAATCGCGCTCAGGGCCGCAGCAGCACAGCGACCTGCGCTGCGCGTGGGAGTGATTGGTCTCGGCGCAGGCACTTTGGCGGCGTACGGCCGTGCTGGAGACTCTTACACCTTCTATGAAATCAATCCTCTGGTGATGAAGATTGCGAATGAGGAATTCACGTTTCTCAAGGATTCGCCAGCGAACCTCAACATTGTGCTCGGCGATGCGAGGCTGTCCCTTGAGCGTGAGCCGGCGCAGGGATTCGATGTCCTCGCAGTGGACGCCTTCTCGGGTGATTCCATTCCCGTGCACCTCCTCACGCGCGAGGCTTTTGCATTGTACTTCCACCACTTGAAACCGGATGGCGTTCTCGCGGTGCATATTTCGAATAAATACTTGAACCTGCGACCGGTCGTTGAAGCAGCAGCGATGCAGCTCGGTGAAGAAGCGGTGCTCGTGCACCACGAAATCGCGCTGGCGGAAGAGATATACCCGTCCACGTGGATTCTCGTCGGCGGCAAGGATGGATTTCTCGGCCGTGAGCAGATTGAGCGCGTTGGAACAGTGTTGAGGGGCTCACGGGATGATGTACTCTGGACGGACGATTACAGCAGCGTCTTTCCCCTATTGCGATAATTTCGAACGACTTCGGAATGCCGCCAGCCTTGTGAGCTCAAACGAAAAAATCTCGCATATTGTGACAAACGTCACATCGCTATGTGAACGACCATGCTTTCATTGTGACGTTGTTACTATTCTCCCGGGCCGACGCCCTTGGGGATCTCAATATGGAAGAGAGGATCCATGATACGGAATTCTAGGATTTGGCGAGGAATCGGATGCGCCGCTGTCCTCATGGCGACAATTATTGCCGTTATGTGGCTGGCGCCTGCGTCCAGCAAGGCAGCGCCACCCCAAAACGTGGCGGGATACACGGTGCAGGCCGGCGCCGGCGGCACTGTGTCGGGCAAGATCACATACGACGGCAAGGCGGTGAAGCCGAAGAAGGTCACTGTGACGCAGGACCAGGGCGCTTGCGGCAATATGAAAGAAATGGAATCAGTGGAAATCAAGGACGGCGGCGTGGTCAATGCCGTTGTGTGGATCGACGACATCACCAAGGGCAAGGCCTTCTCCTACCCGGCTCCTTCGATCGACCAGAAGGGATGCATGTTCATGCCGCATGTGCTGGTGATGGCGCCCGGGGAATTGAAGGTAATAAACAGCGATCAGGCTGCCCACAACGTGCACATCTTTTCCAAGGCCAACCGTGCATTCAATCAAGTGATGCCGCCGGGATCCGATCCTCTAAGCATCTCCCTGTTCCGGCCGGACACTGTAATCGTCCGCTGCGACGTGCATACCTGGATGCAGGGCTACGTCATCGTCGCCAAGAATCCTTATTATGTTGTGAGCGGAAGCGGCGGCAGTTTTTCTCTGGCGGACGTTCCTCCGGGCACGTATCACTTGAGCGTTTGGCAGGAAACGCTGGGGACGAAGACGCAAGAGATCACGGTGGAAGCGGGAAAAACGGCTTCCGCCAATTTCACCCTGGGCAAGTAGTCAGTGTTAGGAAATACAAAAATTCCATTGCACTCCTAGAGGCTCACTCGATGATTGCACAGAGGAAGAAGGAAGGCTGGGTCTATGTCGCAGTTGGATTGTGCTCGGCGGCAGTGTTTGTGTTGATGCTGACGGCGCGGAAAGCGCAAGCAGTCCCCAGCTTCGCGCGCCAGACGGGTCTGGCCTGCAGCTCATGTCATACCAATCCGCCCGAGCTTACGCCACTCGGGCGGACGTTCAAACTGAATGGCTACACGATGGCGGGACTGAAAGTGATCACTTCGCCGCCGGAAAAACAAAAGGCCGGTCTTTCGCTGCTCTCCGTGCTCCCCCTGTCGGCGTGGTTTGAAACCTCAAATACGGGAACAAACAAGCCACAGCCGGGCACTCAGAATTGGAGTTTTTCGTTCCCGCAGGACGTTTCCCTGTTTCTGGCTGGCGCGTATGCAACGCACCTCGGCGGATTCGTCCAGGCGACGTATAACGTGCAGAAGGATCACTTCAGCTGGGACAACACCGACATTCGCTACTCAAACAACCGCCTGGTAAAAGGTAAGACCTTGGTGTACGGAGTGGACCTGAACAACAATCCGACGGTCGAGGACCTCTGGAATTCCACGCCGGCCTGGGGATTTCCGTGGGTCAACTCGCCCTCCGCCCCAACGCCGGCAGCCTCTGCGGTGGTCGACGGCCGCCTCGCGCAGGATGTTGCCGGGCTGGGCGGCTACGCGATGTGGAACGATCATCTATACGGCGCGGCAACGGTGTACCGTTCTTCGCATCTTGGACAGACCTTGCCGAATGCGGGGACGAATTTCCAGTTCAACATCCAGGGCGCCGCCCCCTACTGGCGCGCCGCGTGGCAGCAGACCATGGGGAATAGTTACCTGGAGCTTGGAACCTATGGCTTCCACATGCGCTCCACGCCGCAAGCGATCACAGGGCCGGAGGACATTTATACCGACAACGCGGTGGACGCGCAGTTCGAGCACGTGCTGCCAAAGTGGAGAAACAATCTAATCGCGCTCCACGGAACGTATATCCATGAAAATTCGAAGCTGAACGCTGAAGTGGCGGCAACCCCTCCCGGCGCAAGCTTCGTTCTCCATCACCTGAATACGTATCGCATCAATGCGGCCTACCACTTCGGCTATCGTTACGCGCCGGCGTTCGAATACTTCACGACGACGGGCACGAGCGATCCGCTGCTGTTCGCTCCTGCCGCGATAACCGGAAGTGCCAACGGCAGCCCAAACAGCAAGGGATACATCCTGAATCTCACATACTGGCCGGTGCAAAACATTCGCATGGCCGCGCAGTACACCGGCTACACGCAGTTCAACGGCGCGGGCAGGAACTACGACGGCTTGGGCCGCAATGCAGGCGATAACAACACGGTGTACCTGTACCTGGGACTAATCTTCTAGGTTTCGCTGCGGCGTCGGAGAATAGAGAAAGGCGGATTCCAAACGTGAAGTCAATACGAGGAAGAAAATGGACAAGCGCGGCAGCCCTGCTGCCGATCCTGGGGCTTAGCGGGGTGGTATTCTTCGCATCGGGTTGGACAGCTCGCCGGCAGGCCGGTGGCGCAAGCGGGGGAGAAATCGCAGGAAGAATTCATTTTCAGGGCGAGAAACCGAAGTTGCCGTCCCTCGATATGCGCAAGGATCCTGTCTGCATCTCCGAGCACGAAGGAACGGTTTACGCGCAAGACGGCGCAGTGAACGACAATGGGACGCTGCCGAATGCGTTTGTGTACATCAAGTCCGGCACTGGAAAGCTGCCGGAGGCGCCGCCGCGGAACTCCGTGGACCTGACGCAGCAGGGCTGCATGTACGAGCCGCACGTGCTGGGCATCATGGTGGGGCAGCCGCTGCAGGTGCTGACGCTGGACCCGACGACGCACAACATACACGTGGTGGGGGATGCCAACCGGGACTGGAACGTGACGCAGCAGCCTGGCTCGCCTTCGGTGATACGCAGGTTCGCCAGGCCCGAAGTGATGATTCCGGTGCACTGCAACGAGCACCCGTGGATGAAAGCGTATATCGGGGTGGTAAGCAATCCGTTCTTCGAAGTGACGAGCAGCGACGGGGGATACGCGCTGAAGGGCGTGCCGCCGGGAGAATATACGATTGAGGTGTGGACAGCGACGTTTGGGACTCAGGAGCAGAAGGTCACAGTCCGCGAAGGCGAGACGGCGAACTTGGACTTCACGTTCAGAAACAAGCAATAGAGACCGAGAGGCCAAAGCCTCAAACCCAAATTGAAAATTGAATTTTACTGAGCGTCGCGTTTCGGCTTGCGGAGCTTTGCGCGGTCAGCGGATGCCGAGCTTGGCGATGATGCGTAGGACGTCCTTGTGCGAGACGTCGTACATCTCGTGCTCGTCTTCCTGCTCGAGACGTTCGCGCAGATATTCAGCAGCGATGAAGCTGGCTTCGCGGTCGGTGAGATCGCGTTTCGATTTCTCGCGGAATTCGACGAAGGCAGTATGGGGAAGACCGAGGACGACTCCTTTGCCATCCACATAGAACTTGCAGTCAATCGTATCGGCGTGACGCGTGGCGATGCCGTTCCAACAATGGGAGAAGCGGCAGCGATAAACAATGTCAGTGACCTTCGAGGCGACTTCGAAAGGCCGGATGAAGTCGCTCATCGAACCGCGATTGGCAATGAAGGTTGCGGTTCCGGTTGCCGTTGGCATTTTCCTCTCTTGACCTCTGCACCTCAGGGGCTAAAGCCCCCAGAAGCTCTCCGGGCGTTATGTCGTGGCTGAAGCCACGACCCACAAAGCTCCACCTCGCTTCGCGGTGCCGCCGATCTTGCTAACCTGTAAGATCGACACTCTTAAAGCCGTGCCCCGACACTGCTCAAAACCGGCAAATTACTTGCGAGCGCCGGCGACGACGGCATGCGCGTCGGCATAAGTGCGCACAGCCGCGGCGACGCCTGCTCCCGCGGGCACACCGTGACCTTGATCGAGGAGCACTTTTTCGAGCGCCGCGAGGAACAGCAGGACATTATTTTTCTGGCAGGAATAGCCCATCAGGCCGACGCGCCAGAGCTTGCCTTTCACCGAACCGAAGCCGCCGCCGATTTCGATATTGAATTCATCGAGGAGCTGATGGCGGGCTTTCGTGTCGTCAACCCCCGCGGGAACTTTGATGCCGGTGACCGTAATCATTCGATCGCGCGGATTCGGGACGAAGAGTTCGAGGCCCATGGCTTCGAGTCCGGCGACGAGCGCTTCGCGATTTTCGCGGTGGCGCTCCCAGCGCGCTTCGAGTCCTTCCTCGAGAACGATGCGCAAGGCTTCGCGGAGCGCGAAGATGAGGGAAATCGGCGCGGTGTGGTGATAGGTGCGGTCCTTGCCCCAGTAATTCATCGTGTTGGTAAGGTCGAGATACCAGCTCTGGACGGGCGTTTTGCGCGCGCGAAGAACTTCCTCGGTGCGCGCATTGACGGTGATAGGAGACATGCCCGGAGGGGCGCTGATGGCTTTTTGCGAGCCGCTGAAGCAGATGTCGATTCTGGTGGCGTCCACGTCCACTGGCATGCCGCAGAGAGTGGAGACCGAATCCACGACGAGGAGTGCGCCGAGCTCATCGGCGACTTTCCGCATCACGTTGAGATCGGTTACGACGGTCGTTGAGCTTTCGCCGTGTGCGAGGCCGAGGAGTTTGATCTTCTTCCCCTTGCCGGCGCGACGAATATCCTCGGGATCGACAGCCCTGCCATAAGGCGCTTCGACGCGATGAATTTTCGCGGGCGTCCGTTCGGCGATGATGGCCATACGTTCGCTGAATACGCCGTTGACGCAGATGATGGCTTCGTCGCCCGCTTCGAGGGGATTGAACACAGCAGCCTCGATGCCGGCGGAGCCGGAAGCGGAGATGGGAAAGGTGAGGCGGTTCTGAGTCTGAAAAACCTGGCGGAGGAGGACCTGGACGTCGCCCATCATTTCGAGGAACCAGGGGTCGAGATGGCCGACGAGCGGCGTGGCCATGGCGCGATAGACGCGGGGGTCCACGTTGGACGGGCCCGGAGTGAGCATGATGCGATTTGGCGGGAGAAGTTCACCCATTGGCGATGTCATATTTGTATCCCTCGGTGATGCGGTTGGAGCGAAATTGCAAGGGCATAGTCTCTCGAATTTAGGGCAGCGGGGTCAACAGCCAAAATGGGCGGGCGGGAAGACAGTGGCCCTTCGACTTCGCTCGGGGCAAGCGAGTAACAAGTGGCCAGTGGCGAGCGAAAACAACGGCGAAAACCCTGCACCGATAAGGCGCGTCGAAGGAACTTATGACCCGAGTTTGGCATGAGCTCCTGCTGGGAATGGCCCGGGCTGAACGAAAGCAAATTGCAAATCGCAGAATAGGGACGATTAGAAAGGGGTCCGGTCCTTTGCTTTGTGTGAGTTACGAGAGATTCTAATCGCGGACAGGGACGATTAGAAATTGTGAGTAGTTCACCCGCCTGCGCAGTAGACTGCTGCGGCGGGCGTCGCGAAAAAGATGCTCCGAAATTATCGATTAGAAAAAATGATGTGCTTTGTTTTGTGTGAGTTAGGTCAAATTCTAATAATTTTCGTTTGCGATTAGAAATTGGGCTGATTTGGTGGGTTGCGGCTGATGAGAGCCTGTGGGAGAGAGTTTCAAATTGCGCCCGGCGACCGGGCATTTATGTACCTCCAAAAGCCCATTATAACATGGGCGTCAAATCGAGAGGGTGCAAGCGATTCTTGGGTCAGCCGCCGAACAAGATGGATGAAGTCTGGATGGCAGCCTCTTCAGCAATGAATCGCTACGGGGCATAGAACGCTTGCCAGGACTGCGAGGGGTCGATTTTGAAGCAATAGGGGCCTGCGGGGTGGGCCCACATGGGAAACTGGGTTTGTTCATCATGTGGAATCGCATAAGCGAATGTCGCACAGAGTTCATATTGGTTGGGACTAATCACATGGTATTTATAAGGCGCGGCGGTTATGGGATCTTTGGGGGCCGACGGTGAAACTTCATCCAGCGTCGCGGGGAAATGGTGATTTGTTGTGTCCCACCGCTGATTCACCCGGAAGGCAAGTTGCGCTATGTCAGTTAGCCTTCGGTTATCGGCGCTGATCAGCCTTTGTTTACCGGGGCTGCCTAACGTCAGGAAGCCCAGAACAACTACCGTGGCAACAACCAAGGTCGCTCCTGCCGCGGCCCAGATGTCTTTCTTATTCACGGACATCGGATGCCCCGGGTACCACCCGCTTCAGCGAGGACAAGTAATACCAGAAGACGCTGCCCGCAATCAGCATCACCGTTACAGCCTTCGCAATGAATCTACCTGTGAGGGAGCCGTGCAGAAAATAGGTCAAGATGGTGATGAGATCACCGATTATCACAGCAGCCGCGATAAACAGGGCGATGTAGGTAAGCCATTTGCGAATGCTGGATTCCAGTTTCCCATGATCCTTGCGGATTTCGCGGAGGATCAGCGACATCATGAAGATATAAATTGGAAAGGCAACCAAAATGGATGCCGTGGACGAGGCGATGCTGTACTGATTGTAGTAGGAGTATGTGGCGAGCGGGTCCGGAATCCACTGGTCAATAAGCGTAAACATGAGCGAGCCGAGCCCGATTGTCCACGTGGCCAAGGTTGAGAATGCCAAAAGATAGAAAAATGCTTCTTTGGCCGATGCTGCACTACTTTTAGGACTGGGAACTGCCAAGCCGGTGAGCTTTTCGTATTGCACTCCGAGGGCTCGATAAATTGACTCTTCGGGCCAGCCGTGACCTTTGAGCAAACCTAACAGGACGCCGTCAGAAGCGCCATGTGCTCGTGCGCCCTTGATGAATTCCAGCAGGCGTGGATCTAGCTGCATTGGAGCGGATTCTAACGAATGTCAGTTAAGTGTCAAGTCAAATATCAGGAACCTCCGATACGAGGCCCGGAGGGGGAATGCCGAGGCGGGAGCGCAGGTCGGCGACGGTCATTTGGAGGAACTGGTCACAGGGCAAAGGGTCGCGATAGAGGGTACGCTGGTCGAAGGCGGAGCTAAACGCGCGCCAAACGCGCCATGGGGAAATGAGAAGGCCGATAAGCACGACCTTCACCAGCGAGATGCGGATGGGAGTCAGGCGCAGACGGCGCGACGCGCGGGCAGCCCATCCTCAAGGACAGCCTGATTGCGTTCGACAAACGCGTTGCGTTCGTGCAGAAGGCAGTCGAGGAACTCGATGCGCCTCGCTTCCACGTCCGCCGAGGACCGCGAATTGGGACGGCCGTCCGAAAAACTCCAAGAGAGGTCTTCCACCACGCTCAATAGGAAGTCGTTGCTTGCCGCCGTGATCTCCCGCAATCTGCCGCGATAGGAAGGCATCTCGGCGATGGACGGGAACAAACGCTCGATGACCGCAACCTCATGCCACGCCCACTTCAACTGGACGGACAGCGCCTCGTATCCGTGAATCCATCCGGTGATATTCACGTATTGCGTGAGAGCCTCATAAAATTCATTCAGTTTCGGATCCAGAAAGTCGTAATTGGGGTTGCAGACATCTCCCCGAAGGCGCCCGGTTCGCTCGAGATCCTCCTTGATCGGCGTGCCGTCATAGGGGAGCATGCGGCAAAAAGTCGCAGCGGTGCTTCCGTCGCCGATGATCCGGCGCAGGAAGCCCAAATTGGCGCGAACAGACTCGAAAGTGCTGGAGGGATCGAAGAGCATGAATCCGTATTCAAAGGCGAGCCCGATGCTCTTGAGGATTTGGACAGCGCGCAGATTCTGTTCCACCGTGATCTGCTTGTGGAGGGTCCTAAGCCCTTCGTCGTTTCCGGATTCCAAGCCCATATAGACGAAGTAGAGCCCAGAATCGCGCAAGGAAATGAACAGATCCCTATCCACGGCGTCGGCGCGGCAATTCATTTTCCAAATGACGCGTCCTGGCAAGCCGCTGCGATGGAGTTCGTTCACGAAATCCGCCGCCCAGCGCCGCCATACTGGCCCAAAGAGAGGAAAGTCATCGTCCTGGAAGAGAAAAATCGTCGTGCCACGCTCCCTATACAGAGCAGACATTTCCTCGACAACCTTGCCCGGGTTGCGCGTGCGGACGATCTTGCCCGGAGCGGCGCGGTAAAAAGTCTGGATGGAACAAAACGAGCAAGTCCTGGCACAACCACGACTGGCAAGTAGCGGCACTATGGAGTGACCCAGCGTCGACATAGGCGTGAAATCCCGCGTAGGGTGGGGCAGACGGTCGAGGTCGTCGATGAGCTTGCGAAGCGGGTTGGAGATCGCTTCCGATCCGCGCCTATAAGCGAGACCTTCAATGCCATGCCAATCCGCTCCGGAGCCGAGGCAATCGGCGAGCTCCAACAATGTCAGTTCGGCCTCAAAGCGGGCGACACTGTCCAGTTCCGGGACAAGCTCCAAGGTCTGGCTATAGCTCAGGCTCGGGAAGTGGCCGCCCATAGTGAAATGACAGTCAATTCCGTTGGCACGCAGAAAACGCATGAGCGAGCGGAAACGATGAATGTAAAACTGGAAAATCAGGGAGAAACCGACCAAGAGGGGTGGGGAGGAGGCTGCTTCCTGGAGAATCTTCTGCGGGTCCGTCTCGAAATCGAAGACTCGGACAGCGTATCCGAACTGGCGCAAAGTGGCTGCGAGATAACCGATGCCGAGATTGCCCTGGTTTTGAAAACCCACCAGCATCACGGGACGAGAAGTGTCTCGTTCGCGCCGAGGGATTACAGAGGAATCCAAAACCTGAAGCGACTGAGAAGCAATCATCTCAAATCTCGCAGCATTAGACTCTTCGAGCGCAGAGCAGCCAAGCCTGGCTCCGCGCTCAAATGGAAGCGTGACTCCATTCGGGCCGCCGTGAGCAAATTGGCGAAATCAGCGTCCCATCGACTTCTGCAGAACACCCTGCACGTTGGCGATATACTGCCCGTACGCAGCATTTACGGCCTTTTCGTACTCAAGCTGGACGCGGGCAAGTTCCACAGTGGCCTCCTTGGTGAGCTGGGATACAAGCCACCAGGGGACAGGGTCCCCGATCGGACCGGGGCGCCAACGAAATTGCTCCGAAATGTGAGGAAGATTCGGGGTACTCATTTGTTTTTATCCTCCCTGAAGAGATTTCCTTGATTTTGTTACAACGTCTTATGGCGTGAATGCTATTGATGAATGTTGTTAGTGTCAAGCAAAATTTAGATCAAGTATTGGTGTGGACGGACCAGCAAAACCGAAGGATCAGGTCCGAGGCCGGGGGACCATCGAAAAACTCCTGTCGGCGGCGGACCGCGCACTCTATGGCATGAAGCGAACTCCAGTAGATCCGGCTGCTCCTCGGAAGCCGCAGACTCAACGGCGCGCACTCAAGTAGCCTAGCGGTTGTTTGGCCGCACGCCCCTTAGATGCGTTTCGGCGAATCCGGTATATACTCCGCTCAATGGAAAAGATTAAAGTCGAGCAACACGGTTTCATGGGCGGCCTGTGGTTCGTGGGATGGCTTTTCACGATCGGATTCCTGCAACTGACTTTCTGGAAGGGCGTGTTCGCGATCGTGATTTGGCCGTACTACCTCGGAGTGAGGTTCAGCTCGCTGCTCCACTAAGAATCCAGCCATTACTGGGAATCGCGATGCTAGTGGTGTGCACGCCCGGGCAGGCCATCCCGCCTTCGCCAGAAGATGATGAACAGCAGAGCAAGGTACACGAGGGGAGTGATGGCGTCTCTCGCGGGGCCGTGCAGGACGAAGAGGCGGACGAAGAAAGCTCCCACCATTGTGCAGGAGAGCAGAGCTGCGGCGACCGCCGCAGTGCGCGGAATCGTTAGGAGAATGGCACAGAGGATTTCCAGAACCCCGGTGAAAACGCGGAACCACTGGCCGATACCGATGGCGGCAAAGATCTCGACCCAGATGGCGTTGTGAGGGCCGAATTTCGCCACTCCTACGAGCAGGAATAACAACGCCAGGAGAATCTGGAGGATCCATACGAGGATGCTGAGGATGCGCCGAGAAGATGCCATGCGTGATCTCCTTTGGTCCAGGCTGAGAGACGCGCGCAATATCGCCAAAGGGTCCGAAAAGCGCGTGAATCCCGTACGAGAAAAAATCTGAAAAACGCGCCAGCGAGAGGTTGGATGCGTAATTTGGCTCGCGTGATTCAGTGACCTTTCAGCAGCAGCGTGCTTTTTCCAGAGAAGCGGGATGCACAATGCGGGCCGAAAGGTAACCGAATGTGGCGAGGGGCGGGAAAAGAGATGAGTTCTATTGCTGAATGCAGGAAATGCTGGCCTACTTGAGGGAAATCAGAGGCTCGCGGCAAGAGGTTGGGAAAAAGGGCACATTCAGAGGTGAGGTTGACCAAGCCGTCCCAGGTTCATGCTATGGTGAGGCCCAAGATGGAGCGGGAGTACAAGCCACCGGAAGAAAATACGGAACGGCGCACGTTCCACAGGCGCCCGTTTGTGGCGCAGGCGGAAGTGACCGAAGTGCGCTCGGGCCAGCGGATTGCGGCGCAAACGACAGAGTTGAGCCCGAGCGGCTGCTACATGGGCGCGGCGGACCCGTTTGCGGAAGGCGCTAGAGTCCGCGTGAAGCTGACGAAGAACGGGCAGGAATTCGAGACAGGCGCCATCGTGCTGCGCGTGCACGCGGAATTCGGCATGGGCGTGGCGTTCGATGAATTGACGCCCGCCCAGCAGGCAATCCTGGACCGCTGGCTGGACGAAATCCCCGGCTGACGACCGATTTTCCTCTGAAGAATTCCGGGGTAGGAAACCGCGAAACATCCTTTCGCGCGGTGTTGCGCATCTTTTCTATGTCCAGCATAATGCTGGCTCCAGCCTGCAGCCCAATCCATATTCCAACTGACGAGGAGGATTCAAAATGCTCAAGCACAGGATCTTCACGGCCATTCTCCTGGCAACGACAATGATTCTGCTGCCTTCAACCACGTGGGCGGCGCAAGCGGGTCAAGCTGCGGCCACGCAAACGAAATCGCCGCAGCACGCGGTTTCGCTCGCCGACTTGCAAAAAGATGTGGCGGCTTCGGCGACGGCGCGTCAGGCGAATGAGGCGAAGATTGAGAATTTCCTCTCGACGCCACAGGCGCGCGAGGCGATGAAGAAAGCAGGAATCAATTACGAGGTCGTGAAGCAGTCGGTTTCGCAGCTCTCGCCGGACGAACTGGCAAGCCTGGCAGCGCGCGCGGACAAGGCGCAGATGCAGTTCCAGGCGGGCGCGCTGACGAACCAGCAGCTCACGTACATCATCATCGCGCTGGCGACGGCGGTGCTCATCGTCGTCATCTTCACGGCATAAGACAAAGCGATGCGCAGGAGCGCCGCGAAGACGTGTCTCGCGATACTGGCCGCCGCGTGCCTGGCGCGGGCGGCCAGCCCGCCCAGGCGGGCAAGTCCGCCGGGAGTGTGGCTCGACGTGCCGTTCGTGGCGCAGAAGAAAAATGCGTGCGGAGCGGCGTCGCTGGCGATGGTGATGCAATACTGGGCAAGCCAGCGCGGCGCTTCACATGCGCAAGCGGCGGACGACGTGGCGATCGAAGCGGCGCTCGATCCGCGCGCGAAGGGTATTTCAAACGACGCAATGGTTGCGTATCTGAAGGGAAACAGCTACCAGGCGTTTGCGTTCAGCGCGGGCTGGAATGATTTGCGCGAGAACCTGGGGAAGGGCCGACCGCTGATTGTCGCGCTGGGGCCCCAAGGAGCGAAGGGGCCGCTGCACTACGTCGTGGCGGCGGGCATCGATTGGGTGCATGATTTCGTGTTCGTGAATGATCCCGCGCAACGAAAGATGATGCGCGTGGCGCGGAGCGAATTCGAGGACGAATGGAAGGCGACGGGCAATTGGGCGCTTCTGGCCGTGCCGCTGCAAAAGTAGCGATTGCCCTAGTTTTACTGCTTTACTTCCCTGCCGCAGCCGCGGCACAGAACCCACCGCAAGAAACTCCAACCGTCGCGCTGATTCAGCAGCTATATGACGCTGGCCGCTATGAGGAGATTGTCGCGCTTGTGCCAGCCGCAGCAGGCAATTCCGCAGAACTCGAGTTGTATCGCGGGCTGGCTCTGGCCCACTTGCAGCGATGGAAGGAAGCAGAAGAGGCGTTTGCGACTGGGCACCGGAAGGAGCCGTCGAATCCGCGATTTCTTGTAGAGCTCGCAGGCGCGGAGTACAAGCTGAAGAATTTTCGCGCGGCGAAGGCGAATTTGTGGCGCGCGCTGCGGCTGAATCCTGGTGATGAGTATTTGCGAAATTTTCTAGGGAGCATTTACTTTCTCGACGGGAATCTGGACGCGACGCTCGCGGAATGGAACCGCATCGGCAAGCCGCAAATCACCGCGATAAACGACCTGCCCGAGCCGCGCGTGAAGAACAAAATTCTGCAGAAGGCTTTCGCTATTGCGCCGTTGAGCGAACTGCGGCTGGCGGATCTTCGAACGACAGAGGCGCGGCTCGATAATATGGGAATCTTTCCTCGATACAATTTCGAACTTGTCCCCGCGCAGCCCACCGATTCCAAAACGGCGGATTCGTACGCGCTGGAATTTCGCTCGATCGAACGCAACGGCTGGGGAGCGAACTGGAAGGATGGCCTGCTGCGGACGTTCAGCGGCTTGCCGTATTTGACTGTGCGGCCCGAGCTTTACAACCTGGGACATGCGGCGCGAAACTTCGACGGGCTGTTCCGCTGGGACGACAACAAGCGGCGCGCGTTCGCTTCATTCTCGGAGCTGCTCGGCGGAGACCCGCGCTGGCAACTGGAGATGCATGCCGACGCGCGGAACGAGAATTGGAATCTGACGCAGACGTTTTTCGGCGCAGCTCCTCTGCTCTCGGACTTGAATTTCGAAAGAGCCGAGGCCGGGATGAAATTGCGGGCGGCCGAATCCGGGAGATGGTCATGGGATGCGGGACTGTCGTATGCGTACCGGCGATTCCGGAATTTAGCGGGAGTGGCGCCAGCAGCGACGCAATTTTTCACGAGCGGCGGATCGGTGGAGTATCGCGGTGACGTAAACTATCAGCTTCTCTACCTGCCGGATTATCGCGTCACCGTGGATTCTTCGGCGACAGGCAGTTTCGGAAAGAATTTCGCGCGAACGCTTGGCGCATTCGGTTCGACAGTGGGTTCGGTGACGTTGCGATGGTATCCAGAAGCGCGGGGCGACGACTATGAGACGACGTTGCGCATGCGCGCCGGAGGAGCAACCGGGCATGAGACGGTCGACCAGCTCTTCCAGCTCGGCATCGAACGCGAAAACGATTTGTGGCTCCACGGAATCGCGGGGACGCGCGGGGGGCGCAAAGGAACAGCGCCGATGGGCCGTGAATTCCTACTGTGGAATTTGGAGTCGAATAAGAGCCTGTATCGGAACGGACTCGTGGCGATTCAACTGGGGCCGCTGCTCGACGCAGGACGCATCGCGGATTCCTCGGGATTCTTCGGCTCAGGCGGCTGGCTGTGGGACGCGGGCGCGGCTCTCCGGGTGCGCGTCCTGGCCTCTGTGGGCGTAATTATTTCTTATGCGCGCGATATGCCCACGCACTCACACACTTTCTATGTCACACTGATACGGTAAAATCCTGAGCTGCCGCAAGCCAGCTCACTTCGCTGCCGGCAGGTACAAGGGAATGTCGTTTCAAAGTCTACCGGTTCCATTACTCCGATATGGAGCCTCCTAACACTACGCCAAGGCAGCCTTGGCACGTTTGACGATCCCATCAACGGTCTTAACCGCCAGCAAGGAATCATCCAAGGACACATGGGGCTTTAATGAATGCAAATACTTAGCCCTTTGAGTTTCTGACTTTGAAGACCCTTCTAGCCAAATGTAGAGTGCAGTAGCGAGTTTTTCCAGTTCAGAAACATTCTGCTTTCCTAGCTGATCACTGACAAAATTCAGCCGCTTTTCGTATTTTTGTAGAGTCTTCGAATACTCCCGGCGAAGTCGCTTGCTCTTGTCGGTTGGAGTGAGGGTTGGGCCATAGGGCCACTGGGCTGTGAAATCGAACAGTCCGTCGGCTCTCATCGCCGTTAGCTCGTCTCTGAGATCAAAGGAAAATGGGCCGTGCTTATAGAGAATGAAGTCATAACCGACCGGCACCTTTTCAAGTTTTTGCAGGAAGTAAGTGGCTTTCTGTAAATGCGTTTCACCGCACCAACTTCCTTTCTTTCTAAGACCGTCGGCCAGAGCAGTTAGCAAGACAATGCGTTTTAGCCTATCCATTTTTTTTCTTCCTTTTCTTAATGATGGAAGCACGGTTTTTCTCCAACCAACTGATTGCTTTCTCTCTCTTGTCTGGGATTATAAAAATAAATTCAGCTGCAATAGGAGGCAACTTCAGAAGAACTGTCGATTCGGCACGTGAGGAGACTATCCGACCATCGCTTAATATAACAGGGAAATCATGTCCGCCGTCTTTTGCAGGGAACTGGTCAAATCTCAGGTTTTCGGAACCGAATTCTTTTCCGGCGGCTTTGAATATTGTACTTGCTGCGTCAGAGTTTTCGTTCACGTCAAGTGGACTCCGCTCGTATATTTTCCTGAAATGGTCCCGGTTCACGATTCAGTTAGCGGGATCGTGAGCTGTGCTTCGTTTATTCCTCGCTGCCGCGAGGAGTCCGCTTGTTACCTCGTTGTCGGTCATTCGGAGGTGGGCTTCGATGTCCGTCGAAAACCTTCCATTATTCAGCCAAATCTTTAAGAAATCCCTTAGATGGATATCGTAGATTCGCCTTACGGCGTGTAAATATACCTGCCTATAGATGAGATATCTAGCCCAGAGTAACGCCTCTGCGGATTGCAATCCGCCCTCCTCTACCCCGAGTGCCGGATCACCTGTGTCAGGATGAGGCAAAATCCTTAGCGTATCAATCAGGCGATGGTGGTCGAATTTTCCATAAGCTACGCCCGCATGATGTGAGTCTCTTAGCAAGTAATCCATGCGGTCCGCACCGAAAGCATCTCCAACTATGATTTCTGAAAGTATTGTCTCCCATACAGGAAGCTTCCGTGATTTTGCCTTGGCAGGCCCTAGCGCAACATTCACGATATCGTCCGGGCGAAGAGGCGGAGTGAGTCGCCTCCAGATTTCTTGCATTTCAGGTGAATAGATGATTTCGCGGGTTAATCTTTCGTGGTCCCAATTTGCGGGAAGGAGCTGGCTCTCTGCTGCGTGTGAAAATGGCAAATGTCCGACGTCATGGCACAGGGCAGCCATTCGCAGAACACGTCTCCAGTATTGTACGACGTTTTGCTCGGTAATTTCAGGCAGTGACCTACGAACGGTATCAGAAACGTTAGTCGGAGCAGTGACTACATCAAATATGCGTCCAGCTAGCTCCATGACCCCAAGTGAATGTTCGAATCTTCGATGGGTTGCTCCTGGGTAGATGAGGTAGGAAAGCGCCAGTTGATGAATATATCTAAGTCTTTGAAGAGGCCTTGAGTTTATGACTCGGCGCTCGTCTGAATCAAAATAGATGAAAATGTGAACAGGGTCTCTCAGCTCGTGGTGGTGCTTCGGTATCTTTTGTTGTGGAAGTTCGGCAGCCATGACTTTGCCGTGCAAGGTACAACAAAGAAGGTAAAGTAACAAGATTCGAATAGCTGTCGCTTTGACTAAACGCTCACTCAACTCTTGCCCTGAACTAGGTCTAATATTTCTTTCAGAAGTCATTTCCGTGTAATGGTATTCGCTTTTTGTTCGCCTGTCAAGCTCGGCTTGTTTTTCTGATTGGGAAGTGTGAACCCAAGCTTTAGCGCGGACAGCCACCTTAGCGGGGCCACTCCGTACAAGTGTATAATTCCCGCGCTATGAACCCAGTCAATCCAATTTTGTCGAAGAGCGGAATCGAGCGCGAAATCGAAATCTATGAACTTGGCCTGGCAGGGCGGAAGATTTCGATTCCCGTGCCGCTGGACGCGCTTGAAGCAAAGGCAAAGGAGATGCTCGAGCCGCGCGCGTACGATTATGTTGCGGGAGGCGCGGGAGGCGAGCTGACGATGCGCGCGAACCGCGAGGCGTTTTATCAGTGGCGCATCGTGCCGCGGATGATGAGGGATGTTTCGGCCCGCGACATGAGCGTCGAGGTGCTCGGCACGAAGTTGCCCGCGCCGGTGATTCTCGGACCGGTTGGCGTGCAAGGCATCCTGCATGCGGACGCGGAACTCGCCACGGCGCGAGCGGCCGCGTCGCTGGCGTTGCCGTTTGTGCTAAGCACGGTCTGTTCGCGGACGATGGAGCAGGTCGCGGAGGCGGCCGGCGCGGGCGAACGATGGTTTCAGCTCTACTGGGGGAAAAATCCGGAGCTGACGGCGAGCATGCTGGCACGAGCGGAGCGCGCGGGATATTCGGCACTGGTCGTGACGCTCGATACCGCGATGCTAGGCTGGCGGGAGCGCGACCTGGAGCGAGGCTATCTGCCGTTCTTATTTGCCGAGGGCGTGGCGAATTATTTCACCGATCCGGTGTTCCGCAGCCTGTTGAAGCAGCCGCCCGAGGAAAATCCCGCCGACGCGGTCCGGCTGTGGGCCAGGCTGTTTTCGAACACGAAGCTGACTTCCGATGATCTCGGGTGGCTGCTGAAGAACACAAAAATGCCGATCATTCTCAAGGGAATTCTACACGCGGAGGACGCCAAACGGGCGCTTGACGCGGGAATGGACGGCGTGATCGTCTCGAATCACGGCGGGAGGCAGGTGGACGGCGAAATCGCGGCGCTCGATGCGCTGCCCGCGGTTGTCAAGGCCGTGGGCGAGCAGCTTCCCGTGCTCTTCGACAGCGGAATCCGCCGCGGGGCGGACATCATGAAGGCGCTGGCGCTGGGCGCGCGCGCGGTGCTCATCGGTCGACTCTACGTCTGGGGACTGGCCGTCGCTGGCGAGGCTGGAGTGCGCGACGCGGTGCAAAATCTGCTGGCGGACTTCGACCTCTCGATGGCGCTGAGCGGATTCACTTCGCCGAAGGAGCTGACGCCGGAGATTCTCGCGCGCGCCGAGGGCACTGCCCAGCACAGGGCATTCGGCACAGTCTGAACGCTCGACACTGCCTGCAATCCTCAGGACCACTTTTCGGGATCGCTAATCGAATTCGAAGGCGGGCATGACCTGGTCGGGGCCGACACGGCCCGCGACGATTTCGGCGCGGAAGTAGTTTTCACCTTTGATGGGTGAGCCGGCGAGGCGGCGGAGAATGGCGAGCTGGCCCACGTGCGTGAGCGCGTCGGCGACAGGGCCCTGGAACAGTTTTTCGACAGGGCATCCCAGCCGCTTGTCCGACGCGAGATAGTTGTCGAAAGCGCCGAGGGACGCGAAAAAGCACTCCACGCCGGTATCCCAGTCGAGAGGCTCCGATTCGTGCCACTCGTGCTTGCCCTTGGCGAGCGAGAGCGCCCAGTCGAAAAGATCGCCGAGATGCGCGACGATTTGCGCCGGAGTGCGAGTCTTTTCGCTCGCGCGGAATTCAGCAAAGGCCTCTGGCGCGCCGTGCAATGCCTTTGCGGCACGATAGGCCAGGGTTGCCACAGTGTGGCGGAGAAGCTGGCAGGCAGGCTGCGGCTTCGATTTGCGGATGGCCCGGCGCGGCTTCTTCTTTGATATTCCAGGCATGAGTGGCGCCTCTCGTTGACCTGGCGCGGCGCAATTCTAGCATAGCCTTACGGCATCATTGCTCGCTGCAGCTCGGCGTCCAGACTGGGGCTGCGGCGATTGTCATTGAGCGACGGACGGGTGTCCACTATAATGAAAGTTTGACGATGAAGGGCGGAAACGCGTGTTAAAGAACCTCAACCAGCGGAAACGCGGCGTAAAAATCTTCCTCGGCGCCATTCTGGTGGCCATCAGCGCAGCCATGGTGCTAACCCTTGCGCCCATCGGCGGCATGGGGACTCAAACGGGCAGCGCTGATGCCGTAGTCACGGTGGGGGGACAGAACATCACGTTGCTGGACGTCCGGCAAGAGTTCGACCAGCAGACGCGCGGCCAACAAGTCCCGCCGATCATGCAGGGTCTTTACATGCAGCAGATCGTCCAGCAGATGGTCTTTAAGCGGGTGCTCGAACTCGAAGCCCAGCGGCTGGGAATGCAGGTGACGGACGACGAAGTGACGCAGCGAATCCGGCAGGTTCTCCCTTCGGCATTCGCGGGTGGCACTTGGGTAGGCTCGGAGCGCTACGCGCAGGAAGTGCAGATACGCACGGGGATGAGCGTGCCGCAGTTCGAGGACACGCTGCGCACCGGATTGCTCCAGGACAGATTCCAGCGACTCGTGACGGACGGAATCACCGTGACGCCGCAGGAACTTGAAGAGCGTTACCGCTGGGAGAACGAGAAGGTGCAGCTTTCTTATGTACAAGTGAAGCCATCGGACCTGGAGAACTCGATCAATCCCCCCGACGCCGAGCTATCGACTTATTTCGCGAAGAATCAGTCGAAGTACCAAGTGCCGGAGCGACGCTCGGCGAAGTACGCGCTCCTGGATTTAGCGACACTCAAGCAGCAGACCAAGGTCAGCGATGCCGAAATCCAGGCCTACTACCAGACACATATTGACGATTACAAGGTGGACAATCGCGTCCATGTGGAGCACATCCTTTTCAAAACCCTGGGAAAGACGGACGCGGAAGTCGCGCTCATCAAGCAGACTGCCCAGAAGATTGATGAAGAGGCCAAGCACGGCGGCAATTTCGAGGACCTGGCCAAGAAGAATTCCGAGGACGACAACAGCAAAGCCAAGGGCGGCGACATTGGCTGGATCGTGGCCGGCCAGACAGTGCCCGCGTTCGAACAGGCAGCATTCGGCCTGCCGAAGAGCGGCGTTTCCGACGTGATACAGACGCCCTACGGCTTCGACATCATCAAGGTGCTCGACAAGGAGACTGCGCACACGAAGCCCGTCGCGGAAGTGCGCGATTCGATTGTCACCCTGCTGGCGCAGCAGAAAGTGACACAGGAGCAGAATGACATCTCGGACAAGATGGCCGCTGCAGTGCGGCAATCGAGCCGCCAGCCAATCGAGCCCATTGCCAAATCGCTGAATTTGGATTTGGGCGAGACTCCGCTCGTGAGCGTAACGGAGCCCGTTGGAGACCTGGGGAACGCGGCCGCGCTTGAGGAGGCGCTTTTCTCGCTCCACGAAGGCGAACTGAGCCAACCCATCGCTATTAACCGGGGCTACGTGATTCTACAGGTCAACAAGATAACCACCAGCCATCAGGGGACACTCGCAGAAGTGAAAAACCGAGTCCTGGCGGACTACCGCAAGGAGAAATCGCTCGAGCTCGCGCAGCAGGAGGCACAGGAACTGGCGAAGCTGCTGAAGGGCAGGGCGACAATCGACAAGGCCGCAAAATCGCTAGGGCTGGCTGCCAAGTCTACCGATCCCATCTCGCGAAGCAGCCAAGTGACGGACCTTGGGCCGATGAAGGATTTTGAGGCGGCGTTCAACATGAACGTGGGCCAGTCGAGCGACCCCATTTTCGCTGGTGGCAACTGGGTGGTGTATCAAATCAAGGCAAAGTTGCCGATCAATCCGGCAGATTTCGCGAAGGCAAAGGACTCCCTTGAACAACAGATCCTGCAGGATAAGCAGGGCGCTGCCTTTGATGCATTTCGATCCGCGCTCGAGGAGCGGTATGCGAAGGAAGGCAAGCTAGTGTTCAATACCCAAAATTTGAAGACGCTGACAAGCCCATCATCGAGCTAAACTACAGATAATAAGTAGTTTGCTGAATACTTACTTACCTCTGTTTTTCCAGTTGATTCCTGCCTCACCATCGTCTAGCATATTTGGTCAGCAGCGCCAGCCCCGAAGCCTTCGGGACAAGAAGGGCGGGACCTCCTTCCCGTTCGGTTGGTAGTCCGGTTGGGTAATCTTTGGTGCTTCCGAATCGTGGCGGCAGCGGCCCAATCGAGGACCTGGAATCGGTAACAAAAGGTAACGGCGTTTGCGTCGAGTCTTCCCCGGAACTGAGGACAGTCATGAGTCAAAAAGTTGCTTCGGCCCGCAACGAGTATCGCTGCGGTATCGAAATCAATCAGAACGGAAAGTACACGGTCCGCATCCGCGCATCATTCGGGCGGAAGGACTGGTCATTGCCTCTTTTCTTCCTGGTGTCGTCGTTCGACGCGGCCATGAAGCGTCTGGAAGAGGCGCTGCAGCTGCTTCAACGGCACGAGGAACGGCTGTGGTTCTGGGGCGCGGAACGCAGCGATGACCCCAAAGTCGCGGGCGAAATGCTCACGGAGTTTGGACTGCATCTCGACCAACGCCGGGAGTTCCCCAAGCGCGCAGCCGCAGTTACAGTGCCGTCCGAACGGCCTGTGCCGGCTTTCCGGATGGCGCAAGCCCGACGGCTGCTTGCCGAGTCGGTCACGTCAGGTCGCACGGCGCTGGCCAGCGATTAGCGCAGCCGAACCCCGCGCATTTCAGCAATACAAGCGTATAGGAATCGAATAGGGATATCGCGTGTCCTACGCGGGTCATTTTGCGCGGAGGATGACTTCGCCGTGGGCGATGACGTGCTCGTTCAGCGAAAGGCGATACTTATAAGAGCCTGGTACGACGCCGGCCCGAGGTGTTCCGCTCATCAAACGGACTCCCGGCGGCGCCTGAAAGACATTGGAGGAAAAAGGACAGCGCTGGGGATCGAATTCCACGCGAAGATTGCCGCTTTCGGCGATCCAAACGACCTGATCGCCCGCTTCAACAAGGACGACCTCAGGCAACACTCCCACGAGGACTAGCTTTTCGGGCATAGTTCATTCTCGCCGGTGAATCGCGCGGCGCAGAAGGGAAACGATAGCATACCGGCAATACCGACCGACAGTCGAATTCGGTCGAGGGGAATTCATTCCTTCGCGGCGAGGAGCTGGCCTAGCATTTCACGGAGCCGGCCGAGAGTGAACGGCTTGGGGAGGACGGGCACATCTTCCAGCTCGATCAGGGCTTTGTCGGCATCGGCAAGATTTCCGGTCATGAGCAAAAAACGGCGAGCGAGTTCCGGCCGTTTTTCGCGCAGCCATCGAAGAACGGCGAGGCCGTCCTGGCCGGGCATTTTCAAATCGCATACGACGGCATCGAAATGATTGCCGTTGATTACGGAATCCAGCAGCGTCGCATCCTGAAGCGTGACGACCTGCGCGCCCGACTTCTCCAAGACGGCGGAGACAAGGTTCAGGATACCCTGCTCGTCGTCGATGGCGAGGACGCGGGCAGCCTCAGCGGCATGCGAGAGTCTCTGCGCACGAGGCGGCAAGTCGTCGTATGGCGTTGTTTCAGAGGCCGGTGGAGCTGCACCCTCCTGCGAGCGACGCATCGACCGCGAGATTTCCTGCGCTTGCGAGTCATTGCCCGAAGCAGCGATCTCCTCCGCGTGCTGCTGTTCCAAATGTTGTTGGGTGTTCTCCACAAGCGGCAGCGAGATTTGAACTGTAGTTCCGGTTCCCGGAGCGCTTTCAATGCTGAGTTGACCGCCGTGCTGATCCACGATCGTGTGGGAGATGCTCAATCCCAGCCCCGTTCCGCGCCCGGCTGACTTTGTCGTGAAGAATGGATCGAAGATCTGTTCACGCATCTCCTCCGGCATCCCGCAGCCGTCGTCTTTCACTGTGAGGAGCGCCCGCCCATCTTGCGTCCGACATGACAGGCGGATCTCACCCTTGTCCCGGCACGAGCGAATGGCCTGTTCGGCGTTCAGGACGAGATGCAGCAACAACTCGAGCAATTGTTCGCCATCCGCTCTCGTCCAGACGGGCTTTTCCGGGAGGTCATAGCTGATCTTGATGTTGTTGGCTGCAAGCTGGTAGGAGCGCAGCTGAAGCAGGCGTCCCGGAACTGTCCGTAAGTCGATGTGGCTGAAATTGTGCGGCGCCCTGCGGGAAAAGGTACTGAGGTTGGCCACGAGATGCTTGAGCCGAATGGCCTCAGTGCGGATGGTTTGAAGCTGGCCGCGTAGGACCGCATCCAGTCCCGGGCGGCTGAGGACGACTTCGCTGAAACCGAGAATCGAAGTGAGCGGATTGTTGATTTCGTGCGCCACTCGGGAAACCAACTGGCCGAGCGCGGCTAGCTTGGCGGCGCGAAGAAGGTCCCGGTTGGCTGCTTCGAGTTGCGCCGCTCGTACGCGAACTTTTTCTTCAAGGGAATCCCTCATGTCGCCGAGCTCTTCCGCCATGGAGAGAAATGCCGCGGTTAAGGTCCCGAGTTCAACAGTCTGTGGAATTTCGCCCCGCACACTCAGATTTCCTCTTTTCACTTCCATCACCATTCCGTAGAGCCGCTCCAATGGCTCCCAGAGGTTTCGTTCCTGGGCCCGCCGGAACCAAACCATTACACCGATGGGGTAGAGTCCGAGAATCACGAGGAGAATGTAAAGAGCCCGGTTATACACATTCAGCTTGCGATTCGCGCTACCCAAGCGCTCGAATTCCTGCTCGGCAGACTCCTGGATGATCCTCCTCATGTTGTCTGTTTTCGTCATGACGACTTTCTGGTCCACGGGGACTTGTTCCTTTGTACGCGGGCCGGCGAGCAAACGATCGGTAACCGCGAGGAATGATTCCAGGTTTCGTTGGAGCCGGGCCGCCTCGTCGGTCTCGTCTGCGGTCGTCGAGGACTGACTGAATTGCGCGCATAAAGAAAGCAGTTTTTCCGTATCCGCCCGATAGCCAACAATCGAATTCGAGGGATCCGGAGGAGGAAAGGCTCGCCAGAAGTCCAGGAGCATCCGGTCGTACGCGACGATAATCCGCGTATTCATGGAGAGCCGCTGCTGCAAGGCAGAATTCTCGGAGGCGAGCCGCGAGCGAATCAGAAAGCTGAGCGCAAGCACTCCGCCCATGAGAATAAGTCCCAGCGCGACGCTTGCCGCTTCCATCAAAATGAAGCGGCTCTGCATCGAGCGCGGCTTGGGCGGAGCAATCACGGGCTTACGCGGTTCGCGTGAATGGGGGCTGAGCGAGGGCGTCGTCACGGGCTAAACGCTGGCAAGGCTGTGCCCAAACTCCCGACTGTTTGTTATTTAGAATCATTGGTTTGCGGCTGAGGAATTGAAGTCCTGGTACGGCTGCGTTCCAGAACGGGACATTCGTTCCCCGGAGGCACAATTCAGGCTTGAACTAGATGAGCGCCTTCACGGCAGAAACGATGTGGTTCGCGGAAATGCCGAACGCCTCGAGCAGTTCTTCGGGCTTGCCTGAGTGGGGCAAGCCGGTAACGGCGATCTTCCGGAAGCTCTGCGGCGCAGAGTTGGCTTCCGCGAGCGCACTCAGCACGGCTTCGCCAAGACCGCCCTCGGGATAATGGTCCTCCACTGTGATCAGGCAATTTCGGGCTCCGGCAAGTTGCACGGCGATTGCTGCAGCGTCGATGGGCTTTACGCAGTAAAGATCCATCACGCGAACCGCGATGCCTTCCGATTTCAACAGCTCATGCGCATGCAGCGCTTCATGCAGCGTGACTCCCGCCGCGACGATGAGCGCGCGGTCGGTTGGACTCTGGCGCAAAATGCGGAAACCAGGAATCGGAAATTCATAGTTGGCCGAATAGAGCAGCGGCATCTTCGGCCGCGAAGTGCGGATGTACGTGATGCCCGGCAGACGCGCGGCGAATTCGGTGAGGCGTTCCGCGCAATATGCGTCCGATGGGTAGAGCACGGTCGAACCATGGATGGCGCGGAACATGGCGATGTCTTCGAGCGCCATCTGCGATGGGCCGTCTTCCCCGATGGATATGCCGCAATGCGAGCCGCACAGTTTGATCGAGCTGCGGCTGATGGCCGCCATGCGGATCTGGTCGTAGGCACGCGAAAGGAAGCACGCAAACGAAGAAACAAATGGCACTTTGCCGCGCGCCGCCAGGCCCACTCCTGCGCTGACCATGTTCTGCTCGGCAATGTACGCCTGGAAAAACCGGCCGGGATACGCGTTGCCGAAAATTTCCGCGAACGTGGAATTTTTCACGTCGCCGTCGAGCGCCACGATGTGCGGATTCACGGCGGCGATGCGTTTCAGAGCGTGCCCATAGGCTTCGCGCGTCGCCACCAGCGAACCCGGAGCGTAATCAGGAGCAGGAGGCGGGGGAAAATCGGGCGGCGCCGGCAAATTCTTGCGCTCATAGGAGCGCCCGGGATCGGGCGCAACTTCGATTGGCCCGCCCAGTTCCGCGATGGCTTTCGCGAGCTGCTCCTTCGAGAGGGGTTTGCCATGCCAGCCCTCTTTGTCGGCGAGGAAGCTGACGCCATGGCCCTTGAGAGTCCGTGCAAGAATTGCCTGCGGCTGCCCGTTCGACGCGGCTTTCGCGCGATCGAGAGCCGCGAGCACGGCGGGTACGTCGTGGCCGTCAACAATTTGCGTTTCCCAGCCCTCGGATTCGAATTTCTTGCGATAGACCTCCATGTCGTGCTGATACATGGTTCGTTCGCTCTGACCGAGCGCATTGATGTCCGCGAGGGCGACCAGATTGTCGAGGCGGTAGTGCGCGGAGAACGCGGCAGCTTCCCAGACGTTCCCTTCGGCAAGCTCTCCATCGCCGAGCAGGACGTACACGCGCGTGCCGAGGTTGTCCATCTTCGCGCCAATCGCAAGTCCCGCGCCGACTGACAGTCCTTGCCCCAAAGAGCCTGTCGCCGCGTCCACGCCGGGAATCCGTGGCGTGGGATGGCCTTCGAGCTCGCTCGAAAATTGCCGCAGTGTCATCACTCGCGAATCGGGAAACACGCCGGCTTCGGCCAGTGCCGCGTACAGCAGCGGCGCCGCGTGGCCTTTCGATAACACGAAGCGGTCGCTCGACGGGCCATTGGGATTTTTCGGATCGATTTTCATCGCGTAGAAAAACGCGCCAGCGACAAGTTCCGCGGCGGAGAGACATGAAGTCGGATGGCCGGAACCCGCGGCGGTTGTGGACATCATCGAAAGAATCCCCAGCCGCCGCGCTTTCTCGCGAATCGCTGCTATCGTGGATGATGACGGCGCTTGTTGCGTTGTTGCACTCATAAAATTCCCCTTCCCAATAATGAAAACCCATTTTACCGCGTGCGAGCCAAGCAAGCTAATCCAGTCTTCACCCGTCGGGATTCACGATTGCGCCGCAGTTCCGGACCTCCCGCCGCCGAAGGCCACGCGATGCGCCTCTGGCCCTATCGCAATCACAATCGCGCCGAAAAGCAGGACAGCCGCGGCGAAAATGCCCATCGCATGGCCATAAGTCATCCTGTGCCCCATCCACGCCTCGATGGGTGCGCTCCCCGATGCAATCAGCACGCCGACTTGATACGCGAAGCCCGGGAAAAATCCGCGCAGCTTGTCTGGCGAAAGCTCGTTGATGTGCGCCGGGATCACACCCCAAGCGCCCTGTACCATGAACTGCATCAGAAACGCGCCGGCGATAATCCACTGTAAATTCGGCGCCGCAATCCACAAAGGAATCAGAAGGATTGCGAGGCACACCGCGATGACCATTGCGCGCCGGCGGCCGCGACGGTCAGAGTAAAGACCCACCAAAATGCCCCCCACGATCGCCCCAATCATTGAAATCACGGTGATGAGCGTGGTCATTCCCGGGCTGTAGCCTCGCTGCGATTGCAGAAACGTCGGATATAAATCCTGAGTTCCGTGCGAGATGAAATTCACCATAGCCATCAGAGCGACCAAGTAAGCGAACCGCTTCCAGTTACCGACCACGGCTGTGAAATATTCTCCCCAGTTCATTCCAGCCGACGTCGCCTTCCAAGCCTCGCTCTCCTTCACCTTCGTGCGGATGAACAGCGTCAACAGAGCCGGCAGGCCGCCTATGAAGAACATCGCGCGCCAGCCGAAGTGCGGAAACACGAGCCAGTAAGCGACCGCCGCCAAGAGATAGCCGAACGCGTAGCCTTCCTGCAGAAAGCCCGACAATGCGCCGCGCCATTTCGCTGGCACTGACTCCATGGCCAGTGACGCACCGACGCCCCACTCGCCTCCCATACCGACGCCGTAGAGAAGTCGCAGAACAATGAATATGGAATAACTCGGCGCGAAGCCGGAGAGGACTTCGATAACGGAGTAGAACAGGACATCAATCATCAACGGCAAACGGCGCCCGTAGCGATCCGCAAGCAGGCCGAAGATGAACGCTCCGATGGGACGGGTGGCCAGGCTGGCCGTGATCGCCAGAGCGATTTTCGGGATGCTTTCGTGGAAATCCCGGCCAATTGGCGCGAGGACAAACGTCAGGACAAAGAAATCGAACGCGTCGAGCGTCCAGCCGAGGAAGCAGGCGATTACGGCGTTGCGCTGATTCGCGCGTTCGGCGGCAAGAGCCGCGTTTCGGACTGGATCCGCTTGTGACGCAGGCATGGTCGCCCGCGCATGTTAGGCTATCGCCCGTTCCAACGCAATCGAGGCGGAGTAGCGCATTGCGGTCTCTTTGCCGCCGCCTTTTCTCGCAATCTTTCAATGTTCAACGAAAGCCTTGAGCCTCGCCAGAGCTTGATCCCACTGCGCCGAAACGAAATCAAGGTATTCTCGGGCTTCTGCAATCGGTTCCAGGTCGATTTCAAACAGGCTCTCGCGCCCGGCGTGGGCGCTGCGCACGATTCCGGCGCGCTCCAACACGCGGAGATGCTTGGTGATTGCCTGGCGAGTCAGCCTGGAACCCTGCGTCAATCGAGAGATCGAGCATGACTGTCCCTCGCAGAGTCTTGCAACCAGCGAAAGCCTGGTTGCGTCGCCCAAAGCGGCAAAGACGAGTGCGTGCGTTCGCCCTCGACCAGTCAAACCGCTACGTCTGCTGCGCGACATAATTCTCGATATTCTTCATTTGTTCTGTCCAACCGCCATCGTTCCTGCGGAACGCCTCGAGGCGGCGGTCAGCGGGCAGCTTGTCGAAGCCAGACTCAGTGAGCACGAGTAAAGTGCCAGCGGCGGTCTTCTCGAGCCTGAATTCAATAAGCGTGGTTGGTTCGTTTGAGTTGTCGGGTGAGTAGCTCGTTTTGTCAAAGGACTTGGGATGGGGCCACGTGAAGGAAAAGAGCCGTTCGGGCTCCATCTTCTGCACAGTGACTTCCCATTTCACATGCTCATAGCCGGGATAAGTCATATGGCCGCTCGAGACCTCTCCCGGAACGAAAGGGCCGTCAATCTCCACGCGAAACCATTGGCCAAATTCACGGTAATCGGTGAGAGCACGCCAGACGCGCGAGACTGGAACTTTCAATTCGATACGTTTCTCAATGCGATCACTCGACATATGCAACCTCCCAGTTGCATTTTAACGGCACTCCTCAAGAAACGCAACTATTTGGTTGCTCTTTTATCTATCCGCCAGCCGGTTCCCCCGCCCGTTCAAGACGAATGGAAATACTGCATTTGCCGTCACATTGCCTACTGTTCTTCTGCGGATGCCTATCCATGCAGCTATTGCTTGCGGAGGCGATCGAGGCCGGCGAACAAAAACACGGCGATGACGGCGTTGACCAGGGACGAAAGGAGAAGATGCAAGCTGAAAAACCGCTCGAAGTGACCGAGGAGAAGCCGCACAGTCGTGGCCAGGATGATCTGATGGATATGAAAGAAGAGAAACGTGAGAATGAACCGTGCGATGGGGTGCTCCGTATCCAGCCGTGCCCCGATGGAGGACGCCAGATAGCCAATAAACGCTTTCGCGATTCCAAAAAGGCCGATGGGCGTGTGACTGATCCCGTCTTGCAGAATGCCAACCACTGTCCCGAGCAAAATCCCTGTCATTGAATTGCGCCGGCTAAGGCCGAAATAAATCACCATCAGAAGAGGAAGCTCGAAAAGCTGAAAGTCGGGGCTGAACTTGTTCAGAAAAGCCTGGAAAACAATGGCCAGGAAGCAAACGATGATGACCGTGCCCGCATAATACCTGTGGACTTCGATGTTCTGCGTTTGCGAATCGATCCGGATAGTCATCGCTGTTCCCGCATCAGCAGCGCTCGCATCAATTCGCCTTTCCTGGCGGATTCGTGCCTGGTCCCGGTGGCTTTACTGCTGGAGGTTTTGCGGTGCCGTCCGGCTTCTTGGCTGGAGCAGCGGCTTTCGTCGGCGGTTTCACACCCAGAGAAACTGCTGGCTTCGCAGCGTCGTTCGATTGCGTCTGCGGCTTGGTGTCATCGCTTGCGGAAGCGTTGGACGTTTCAGATGGACGCGGAGTCAGCGGCTGCTGAGTCTGCAGCACGAGGACTTCTTCAAGGCGATCGAGATGAGCGCCAGGATCGACCGCAACGGTTTGAAATGGAAGACCCGCCTTCGTAGATGCCACCGTGCCCACAAACAAGTCCTTCGGGAAAATACGGTCCTCGCCAGAGGTCACTATTTTTTCGCCGACAGAAACTTTCTCGTCCCCGCGGACATAGTCCATGCGAAGCAACGTCTCGCCGGAGCCGTTGACAACTCCGTGGGCCCGCGTATCGGCAAGAAGCGCGCCGACGCCGCTCTCCTTATCGGTGATGAGGAGCACTTGCGCCACGTGCGGAGAGAGTTCGGAGATTCTGCCAACGACTCCGTCGGGAGTGATGACGGCCATGTTGCGCCTCAGGCCATCGCGCTCGCCGCGGTTAATGAAGATTGTGTGGCTGCTCGAATCCGCGCTCGCCCCGATCACCTCCGCGGCTACCATTTGCACGCTCGCATTTTCCTGGCGAAATCCGAGCAGGCGCGAGAGTCGCTCAACCTCGGCAGCCTGGCCTTCGAGCTGCTGGTTGCGCAACTGCAAGCGCGCCAGTTCCGCGCGAAGTTTTTCGTTCTCCACCTCGGTGTGACGCAGGCCGATATAGCCGGTCCAGATGCCGGAAACCTTCGACATCACGTACGTTCCGGCGCTCTCGAGCGGCGTGAGCAGTTCAACTGACCACACGCGAATCAGACTGACGTCGCGTTCTCGTTTGATCTGGAATGCGAGCAGAAGAACCTGCGCAAGGACCACCGCGACGAGAAGTACAAGGGGCCGTTGGCGGGAAGCGGCATCCATGGTCTAGACGCGGGAAACCGGAAGCTGGAGGATAGAAAAAGCACAGCCCTGTGAAGCGCGGAACGCAATGGCGCATCCGCGCTGAAAATGGAACTGAAATCGACTTGTGACTCTCAAGGGCCCTCAATCAATCGAGACCAGGCGAAGGAGGCGGAAATCGCTGAGCATCTTGCCGGTGCCGAGAACTACGGAAGCGAGCGGGTCGTCGGCGATCGAAACTGGCAACCCCGTTTCCTCGCGAATGCGTTTGTCGAGATTTTTCAAAAGCGCACCGCCGCCGGTCAGTACAATGCCGCGGTCGCTGATGTCGGCGGAAAGCTCGGGAGGGGTACGCTCGAGCGCGACGCGAATCGCGTTCAAGATGGTGGCGACACATTCAGAGAGCGCTTCGCGGATTTCGCTGTCGTCAATCGTAACCGTGCGCGGCACGCCTTCGATCAGATTGCGGCCCTTGACTTCGAGCGTGAGCGGCTTTTCCAAAGGGTACGCCGAGCCGATTTCAATTTTGATCTGTTCCGCGGTGCGCTCGCCGACGAGCAAATTGTATTTGCGCTTCAGGTAATGCATTACGGATTCATCCATCTCGTTTCCGGCGACGCGAACCGAACGCGAATAGACGATGCCGCTCATGGAAATGACGGCGATATCCGTGGTGCCTCCGCCGATGTCCACCACCATGTTGCCAGACGGTTCCTCAATCGGCAGGCCGGCGCCAATGGCCGCGGCCATGGCCTGCTCGACCAGATAGACTTCACTCGCGCGCGCGCGATAGGCGGAGTCCTGGACGGCGCGCTTCTCCACCGGCGTGATTTCGCTGGGAACACCGATGACGATGCGCGGATGCACCAGGACGCGGCGGTTGTGCGCCTTCTGGATGAAGTAGGTGAGCATTTTCTCGGTGACTTTGAAGTCGGCAATAACGCCATCCTTCATCGGCTTGATGGCCACCACGTTGCCCGGCGTGCGGCCAAGCATTTCCTTGGCCTCCTTGCCGACGGCGACCACTTCACCGCTGTTCTTGTTGATGGCGACGATGGAGGGCTCGTTGACGACGATTCCCTTGCCGCGGGCGAACACCAGTGTGTTCGCAGTTCCCAAGTCAATGGCGAGGTCGGACGAAAAAAGACTGAACACCGACCTCATCGAATATCCGTTTTTCATGAACCCCCGCTTGCCTGCGTTCCCCCGCGCTGGAACGCGATAGCGTTCCCGGAGCGCCCGAATGAAATGCCAGCCCGAACCCTGTTTCCCAAAACTACGGAACCACGACCGGTACCTTCTTAATCGCGGTGCCACCCCGGCGATCCTGCCCCGTAATCACCAAGACGTGATCGCCGGACGTCATGGGCTGGGTGAAATACCGGAACTTGCCGTCTGAGCCGATATCGGCGACCGCCTCGCCGTCAATAATGAGAGTGGCCCCCGGCTCGGTGTTGCCGATGATTTCGACGACTTTGCCATGGAATTCTACGCCAGTCACTTCCAAGAGCATATCCTGCCCTTTGTCTTCCTGGGCCAGTGTGAACTGGAATGCTCCAGCAGGCTCGCTCACAGCGTTTTTGGTATCAATAGCCTTTACCGTCCAATAGTACTGACCAGCCGCGAGGCCGGTGATTTCGTCAGTTGTGTCCACGGTCTTGTGATCCACTAGCAATTTGCTGAAAGCTGACGAGTCACTGACTTGGAGTTCGTACTCACGAGCTGACGGTACTGTCTTCCATTCAAAGCGAATCGAAGCGTGCTTTGGATCGGGAACGATAATCGGCTGCAGATTCACTGGCTCGACCAAGCCCGGAGGAGCGAGGACGTCTGTCTTGGTGATCGGCCCGCCGGAGGTGAATGTCGCGCGCTGCCACTGGCCAACCTCGACCTGCTCGCTGCCGCGCTTCACGTCCGCGCCACCGGCAGCCACGGTGATTTCGTTATGGTTTGTATTCGGATCGGTGCGAACATCCGCGCGGCTGTTCGGCCGAAGAGACGCAACAGCGTCTTGAAACGACACTTCCGCCTTGGAGCCGGGAATCTGCCACGAGCCGGTTGTGAGATCCACTGCGCCGGCGCTGATATGCACCCCGACACTCGATGGACTATTGGGCGGCACCATGTTTTCCTCGACCGTGACGAGAGTTTCAGCCTGAACGGTGTACTGAGTCGTGTCGGCAAACGCGATGCGAGCAACACCATCCTGGCCGGTCTGGATCAAATCGCCTTTGTCGAGCGCCATCTGATAATCCGCATTAGTCCATTGAACGGAATTGACTTTCTTGACCTGCACTCTTCCATCGAGGTTCACAAAGTGCGCGCCGCGAAGGCCGGGAGAAACCGCTGACGAGGCTTTTGGCTGCATCGCGTCCGCAAGATGATTGACGATGCTCATGAACCGATCGGGGACCACCAGGTAGCTGCCGGCAAGGATGAGAACTGTGACTACAAAAGCGTACAAAAGAATCGTCCGATAGGTGACGGTGTGCCAGTACACTTCCACCTTGTTGATTCTTGGGTGCGAAGCGTCCGTGAATTTTTCGGTGGTCATGAAAAAATTCAGCTAATCAGCGAATCTAGCACACGGGTGGGGGCCTTTCAACACGACCGGAGGCCAGTTGCGAATCCGCTAACACTTGGCCGGAAGTACAGGCGAAGAGAAAGGGATGGATTCGCGCAGTGAACCCCTCGGCGGCATGAATCCAAGACATCATGCCACGCGAAGGCGAATGTCTACAAACCTATGGAAGCCTGTACCTCAGGACAGTCCCATTTTGTCCCGGGAGATGCTATCAAGGAGGGCAACTCGGCTTGCGGCGCGGCGGAGCAAGTGTTAGTTTGAAGTTTACCTTTCTCTCCGCGAAGAGACGCCAAAGCGAACGGAACTCTTCCTCGGCGCCGCGGACACAAAGAGGTACGAGCGGGTTTTCCCAGGACCCGCCGCGCGGGAGTTTGCGTGGCGAATTGGATTGGTAACGACCAGAAGCTGCCTCAGGGGCGGTTGATTCTTGTATCGTACCTGATTGTCCTTTGCATCGTTCTCCTGCTTCTCGGATTCTGGAAGCTGCAAATCATCCAGTCGGGCCACTTTGCGGACCTGGCGGAGAAGAACCGGATCCGCTCGATCCCCATCATCGCGCCGCGCGGGAAAGTTCTGGATCGCACGGGGCGCGTGATCGTGGACAACTATCCTTCGTTCAGCGTCTTGCTCCTGCGCGACGACCCTGGGCGGTTGCGTAAAGACATGCCGCAAATCACCGAAGCATTGGACATCACAAAGGCAGACCTCGAGCAACAACTCGAAGCCGCGAAAGACGAGCCGAAATTCCAGCCTATCGTCGTGAAACCGGAGGCAAGCGACGCGGACATCGCCTACGTCGATTCTCACCGCGAGGATTTGCCGGAACTCGAATTGATGATGGTGCAGCGCCGGAAGTATCCGCCAACTGATTTCCTGGCCCACGTGATCGGGTACGTGGGTGAAGTCTCGCCGGAGCAGCTCGAACAGCAGTCGGGCGACCGGTACAAGCCCGGCGACATCGTCGGCAAGGCTGGCCTCGAGCGAGAGTACAACGACATTCTGACCGGAACCGACGGAATGCGCCGGGTCATCGTCAACAGCGTGGGCAAATCTGTTCGAACTTTGGACGATACCGAGCCGATTCCCGGAAAACCCATTCAGCTCACGATTGATTACGATCTGCAGGCCGTCGCCGAACAGGAAATGGCGGGCAAGGTCGGCGCCCTGGTGGCGTACGATCCGCGCAATGGCGATATTCTCGCGATGACAAGCCAGCCATCGTTCGATCCGAATGATTTCGCCGTGCGGATTCCGAGGAACGAGTGGCGCGCGCTGAACGATAACCCTGGAAAGCCGCTACTCGACCGCGCGATTCAAGCACAACTGGCGCCGGGGTCGGTGTTCAAGATTCTGGAGGCTGCGGCGATGCTGGAGTCGGGCGTGCCGCCGCCGGATTTTCACGTCTTCTGCCCGGGCTATGCGACATTTTACGGGCGTGTGTTTCACGACTGGGATGCCAAAGGCCATGGCGAGGTAAGCCTGCACAACGCGATCGTGCATTCCTGCGACGTGTTTTTCTACAACGTCGGTCAGCGCCTCGGAATCGACCGGATTGCGTATTATGCGAGCGCGCTTGGCCTGGGAAAACGCACGGGAATTGATCTTCCCGGCGAGGAGCCGGGATTGGTCCCATCGTCGGAATGGGTCGAACGAGTGTTCCATCACAAATGGTACGCGGGCTCAACGATTTCGGTGGCCATTGGCCAGGGCGCCACTGAGGTCACGCCCGTCCAACTTGTTCGCACGATCAGCGGGATTGCATCCGGCGGTGTATTTTACCAGCCGCACTTGCTGAAGGATTTCAGTCCTGTAAAAGAGGCGCACTTCCCGCTTTCTGAGAATACAGTCGAACAAGTGACCGACGGGATGTACGGTGTGGTGAATGAAGCGCGCGGCACCGGAGCGTTTGCGCTGGCGGAGCTGAAAAGAGCCAACTTGCAAAACGTCGAGTTCTGCGGCAAGACGGGCACGGCGCAAGTCATCAGCGCGCAAAAGCTCCAGCTTCTGGGAGGGGACCGCCGGCATTTCGGCTACAACACGTGGTTCATCGGATTCGCCCCGAAGCGGAATCCGGAAATTGCCGTCGCCGTGCTTGTGCAGGATACGGCGCTGGAAGCAGGCGGAATTGCCGCGCCGATTGCCGGAAGATTTGTCGAGGCGTATTTCCAGCAAAAGCTGGGGCAGCCCATCCATGAACTGCAAGCCAAGCAGGTGGCGCCGCCAAAACCAACTAAGCCAAAAGGGCCGGCGGGAACCCCAGTTGCAGCGGTGGTGCCGCAAGCGCGATGAGAGACCGAGTGCACATATTCGATCTGGACTGGTGGCTGCTCACCATCGTGATGGTGATCTGTTTCGTGGGTCTGCTGGAGATTTATTCCTCCACGCACAATGGCGCCATGCGCGGGATGCAGTGGAAACAATTGCTGTGGATCGGCATTGGACTCACAGGAATGCTTCTGTTGTCGCGCGTGGACTATCACGCGATGCTCGAGCAGGCGCCGATCCTCTATGTACTGGGAGTGGTGGCGCTGGTTATCGTGCTTGGGGTAGGGCATTCGCGCTTTGGGGCAAAAAGGTGGGTGGACATCCTCGGTTTCGATTTACAGGTGTCAGAACTCGCGAAGTTGATTATAATTATCGCGTTAGCCCGGTACTTCAGCGAAATGCGGTTTGAGCGATTGACGCTGCTGGATCTGGCGAAAGTCGGGCTGATGGTGGGCGTGCCGGCTGGATTGATATTGCTCCAGCCTGACTTGGGAACGGCAATGGTGCTGATTCCCGCGGCAGTGGTGGGAGCCTTTCTGGCTGGGATCAATTGGAAGCACGCATTGGGGGTGCTGGCTCTGGGAACACTGGTAGCATACGTGGGTTGGAACGGACATTTCCTGAAGTCTTATCAGAAGCAAAGGCTCGTCACCTTCCTCCACCCGGAGCAAAGCCCCCAGGGTGCCGGCTACCAGATCCTGCAATCGGAAATCGCGGTGGGCTCCGGCGGATTCTGGGGCAAAGGATTCGGCAAAGGCAGCCAGAATCAGCTGGGCTTCGTGCCCGTCCGCTATTCGGACTTTATTCTGGCGGCGCTCGCGGAGGAGCAAGGATTTTTTGGCGTGTTGATCACGCTGCTGCTGTACCTGGCTTTGCTGTTACGGCTGGTGGACAACGCGCAGAAAGCGAAAGACAGGGCAGGGATGTTCTTGGTGATGGGCGTGGCGGCCATCCTCGTTTTTCACGTCCTGGTGAATGCGGCGATGGTGATTGGGTACATGCCCGTGACCGGAATTCCCATGCCGTTCATGAGTTACGGAGGTTCGGCAACAATTTTTGCGTTTTTGGCATTGGGCTTGGTGATGAATGTGCGAACAAGTCGCTTCGTCAACTGAGCCCGAAGATCAGCGGTAATCCGGCAGCGCAAAGCGCGCCGGAATTTCAATTGGGAAATGAGGTACGCATCGGATGAGGGACCAGAAGGGGAAAGCTGGACGATCCCTCCGGGCCGCCCCGGCGTTGCCGGGACGTTTGCATGCAGAATTTCACCATGCGGCCGAGCGCCGATGCACCCTGAGGAGTTCTTATGGCGAAGGAGATGGTTATATCCGCGAACCCGCACGAGACGCGGGTCGCGATCCTGGAAGATGGTCAGCTTTGTGAAATCTACGTTGAGCGGGAAAAAGAATTTGCGTTAGTCGGCAGCATCTACAAAGGACGAGTCACTCGCGTGCTTCCCGGCATGCAGTCGGCCTTCGTGGACATCGGCCTCGATAGCGACGCCTTCCTGTACGTCAGCGATTTTCTCCAGGACGTCGAGGAATACGACTCTGTCGTCCAGACTGTCGAAGACAAAATCCAGAAGATGGAAGATCAGGGCGGTCAGGTCTTCACGCCCGGAACTTCCGGCGCGGGTCCGTCGGCGGCGATGGAGCCGGTTGACGTTACGCCGTTGCCGGGCGAAACGATCGGGCCCATCACCGGCGAAGCTCTGCTGGGCGGCGCGCCGCGTCGCGATTCCTATTCCGACCGGCCTCACCGCGAAGGACGCTCCGGCGACAAGCGCGGCGGTTATGGCCGCGGAGGGCGCGGACGTGACCGCGGCCGTGGTGGCCGTCATGGCCGCCCGGATAATCGTGGCCGCGGACGGTTTGGCCGCGAGCTTCCGCAGTCGAAGTATGCATCGCATCGGCCGTACGAGCCTGCGGAAGCGGGTCCTGCGGCGCCGTTCGAATCCGTACTCCTCCCGGGCGAATCGCTCTCTTCGGTAAAGGAGCACCCAGGCGTGGAAGCGCAAAGCTCCGCGCCTGCCCTCGAAATTCCGCAAATCGCTCAGGAAGCGATTCCAACTCCGGATGCCACCAGTCCTGCTGAAACAGGCAGGGTTCAGGAACCGGTCGAGCCTCTGGAGCGCGATGAGTTTGCTCAGCCTCGCGATCCCATGGAATTCCGCCATCACGACCGCCGCTCGCAAGATCGCTATGCTTCGCGCGACCGCAGGTTTGTCCGCGGCCGCACTGAACGAAGCCACGAGCCGCGTTTCTCGAATTGGGCGACGAGCCTCGAGCCACTCCCTGGCGAAACGCTATCCAAAGCGGCTGCCCACGAGTCGGCCGCCGAAGCCCCTTCGGAGCCGGCTCCCGAACTGAGCGAAACTCATGAGACCGTGCCCGAAGCCGAAGTCCATGCGGAGGAAATTCACGCCGAAGAAACGCAATCCTTCGTGCGGCCGGAAGCGATCGAAGCGGAAATTCCCGCGGCTCCCGCCGAAGAGCATCACGAAGCGCATCCTCCTGCCGAGCTGAGCGAGGAAGAAGCCACCGCGCTTGCCGAACAGGTTGCCGAAGCCCAGCAGGAAGAAGCCGAGCGTGAAGCCGAAGAGGCTCGCGCGCAGGAAGCTGCGGAGCATGAAGAAGCGGAAGCTTCTGAATCGGAATCGGAAGCGGAAGCGGACGAAATCGCTGAGGAAGCGCATGAGGCCGAAGAGCTCGCCGCTTCCGGCAATTTGGATGAAGAAGCTGCCGCCCAGGAATTGCATGCCGAAGAGAGCGAAGCCGACGCCGAATCCGCTGTGGAGGAATTTGCCGCGTCTCCGGAAGACATCGTCGCGCAGGAAGCTGCCGCGGCCATGCCTTCTTCCACCGAGATGCCCACCGAGGCGCGCGTGCGTGGCGATTATCGTGCCCGGATGCAGCGGCCTGCGCGCCGCGGCGGGCGCGATCGGGATCGTGGCCGTGGCGGACGCCGTCCTTTCCGCGGGCGCGGCGGTCATCATCGCGGTCAGCCTCGCCGCACTCAGCTCATCTCCGAACTGCTGAAGGCAGGCGAGGAAATCGTCGTCCAGATCGCGAAGGAACCTCTCGGTAAGAAGGGCGCTCGCATCACCAGCCATGTCGCCCTGCCGGGCCGCTTCCTCGTTTACATGCCCACACTCGACCACACTGGCGTCTCGCGCAAAATCGCCTCGGCCGAGGAGCGCTCGCGTCTGCGCCATCTCGTCACCGAAGCGAAA
>DASYXV010000036.1:0-5790 GCA_035934545.1 Candidatus Acidiferrales bacterium | reverse complement strand
TCGGCGTCTTTTACGACAAGCGCGGCGAAGGGGCCGCCCTGATTTGAGCGAATATTTTCGAGCGAAAGTTCAATCGCGCGAGCCATGAAAGAATCTGGGCCAGAGTTTTTCGCCGACATGTAATTCCTAACTGGATGATGCGATAAGCCAGATGCGATTGTAACAGTGGTCGGCAGGTCAGTGCGCGATGACGCGCGATTTGCCCGGCTTGGCTCTCTTCAGGATGAACATAACAGGAACCATGGCGAGGCAGATATAAGCCATTATGCGGAAATCGTCGATGAACGAAAGCATCATGGCCTGCTGTTGGATAACGCCGTAGAACATTTTCTCCGCTTGATGAAGAGCCTCTATCGGGCTGGAACCGGCGGCAATGAGACGCTGGGCCAGCGCGTGCATTTGGTTCTGGAAACCAGGCGTCAGCGAGGTGATATGTCCGGAGAGAATAGCTTGATGTTTCTGCGCGCCGCGATCAAGCAGAGTGGTGACAAACGAGATTCCCATGCTGCCGCCGATATTGCGGGCAAGATTGATGAGTCCTGTGGCGTCGTTCGTTTTCTTTGGCGCGACGAAATAAAACGCGATCACGTTGATTGGGACAAACAGGAAAGCCACGCCCGCGCGTGAAACGATCCACACCGTTACCAGCGTCCACATGCCCATTTGCAGATCGAAATGCGACATCATGAAGAGTCCAGACGCAGTGATAGTGAGGCCAACGACGACAAGCCATCGCGCTTCAAATTTTCCGAGCAGGAAGCCCACGATTGGCAAAATGGCAATCATGATGGCTCCGCCGGGAAGCAAGACCAGGCCGCTCTGCATCGCGCTGTAGCCCATGAGGGTTTGCATCAGTATGGGGAGCAAGACGGTTGTCCCGTATAAGACGAAGCCGAGGATATACATCGTGAATACGGCAACAGCGAAATTTCGCTCCTTGAGCAGATGCAAATCCACCACGGGTTCCTTTTGGAGCAACTCCCAAATGACTGCGCCGACCAGTCCGGTAGCGCCAATGATGCTGGCCCACACGATGAAGTGGGAGCCGAACCAATCATCGCGCTGGCCTTTGTCGAGGACAACTTGAAGAAATCCGAGGCCGACGCTGAGGAAGGCGATACCAATGTAATCGATCCTGAGACGCAGTTTCTTCATATAGGGCGGATTCTTGATCAACATCGTCGTCATCAGAATGGAAAGAATGCCAACAGGGATATTGATAAAGAAAATCCAGCGCCAAGTGAAACTGTCCGTGATCCAGCCACCAAGCGTGGGGCCAATCGTTGGTGCAACGACAACGCCCATGCCGTAGACGGCCATGGCCATGCCTTGTTTCTCACGCGGGAAACTATCGACGAGAATTGCCTGGGAAATTGGCTGAAGGCCGCCTCCCCCGGCACCTTGGATGACGCGGAAGAAGACGAGCATGGGCAAACTTGGCGCGAGGCCGCAGAAAAAAGAGCTGATCGTGAAGACCGCAACGCAAGTCATGTAGAACTGCTTGCGACCAAAGACATTCGAGAGCCAACCGGTCAAGGGAAGGACGATGGCGTTTGAGACAAGGTAAGAAGTAAGGACCCATGTGCTTTCGTCGACGCCCGCGCTGAGGCTGCCCGCAATATGTGGCAGGGACACGTTCGCGACGCTGGTATCGAGAACCTCCATGAACGTCGCCAGCATCACGGTGATGGCGATCAGCCACGGATTAACGTCCTGTGTGCGCTCGCGCGGAAGTGCAAAAGTCGCCATCGGGGAATTTACTTCGTGATGATTGTGGCCTCGACGTTCATTCCGGGGCGCAGAATCGCTTGCTTCAAGACGTCGGGGTCAATAAGGATTTTCACGGGAATACGTTCAACCACCTTGACGTAGTTGCCAGTCGCGTTTTCCGGTGGCAAGAGACTGAGGCGCGAGCCAGTGGCGCCTGCGATGGAATCCACGTGTCCCGGAAAAGTTTTCCCGTACATGTCGACGTGTATTTCGGCGCGGTCGCCCGGCTGCACATGCGCGAGCTGAGTTTCCTTGAAGTTCGCCGTGACCCAAACGTCATTCAGTGGGACAAGTAGCAGGAGACCTTGGCCGGGCTGGACGATTTCGCCGACTTCGACGGTTTTGTTTGTAACCGTTCCGTCCTCGGGCGCAACGATCGTAGTGTAGTCGAGGTTGAGCTGAGCGGCGTCGAGGTTCGCTTGCGCCTGCCCGACAGCGGCACGCGCGGATGCGGCGTTCGCAGAACTCACCTTGACCTGCTTGGTATTTGCTTGGGCTTCGGTCAGGCCAGCGTGGGCTTTTTCGAGCTCGGCCTTCGCGGACGCAACCTGCGCGCGGCGCACAGAAACCGTTTGCTGCGCGAGGGAGAAATTCTGACGTGCTGCGTCGAGTTGACTCTTGGCCTCTTGCTCAGCGGCCACATACCCATCGTATTGCTGCTGGGAAATCTCAGCCTTAGCGGCGAGCGGCTTCATGCGCGTAAGGTCGGATTCAGCCTTTTGATATTTCGCTTCCTTTTCTTGCACGTTTGCCTGCGCGTAAGCCAAGCCAGAGGTTAGCGCCGTTTGCAGGGCCAGATTCGCCTGTTCGTAATTCGCTTGAGCGGCGGCCACAACTGCGCCGGCACTGGTTGTACCGCTCTGGGTGGTTTCGGATGTGAGTGGGACATCTACGTTGGCGGCTTGCGCGCGACTTTCCGCGAGCGCAAGTGCAGCCTTGGCGTCGTCGAGTTTCGCCTGGAAATCGCGAGGGTCGAGACGAACGAGGACCTGGCCCTTTTTCACGGTCTGATTGTCTTTGACGAGGACATCGATGACGCTGCCGGAAACACGCGGAGAGATCGGGATGATGTGCGCGTTGACTTGCGCATCGTCGGTAGATTCGCGATTGCGATAGTGGAGCCACAAGAGGATGGCAATAATCGCGACGACAACTCCAGCGATAAGAAGCGCGCGGCGCACGCGTGGGTTCCGCAGAGCGCTTGGCTTGCGGTCCGTGACTTTTTCCTCCTGCGGAGTCGCTGCTTCTTTTTCCGGCTCCCGCTCTTTTTCAGGCTCGAGTTCGGTGGCTTTAGTGCTCATGGATATAACTCGCTTTCACTTGTTGTAAAGCAATTCGATCCGCCCGATGGCGTGCGCCAGGTCGGCGCGGGACTGGTTATACTGATACAGAGCAGATATTTGATTTTCATTGGCGCGCGCTAACGCGTCTTGCGCGGTGATGACCTCGATGTTATCTGCAACACCGGCTTTGAACCGGTCGCGCGATTGCTGCACTTCCTGGTTGGCTAAATCGACACCGAGATTCGCCACCTGCACCTGATTTCGCGCCGAATCAAGTTCCGCGATAGCCGTGTGCACCTCGAGCGCGATCTGATTGCGCTCGTCCGTGACGCTTTGCTGAATTTTTCGTACTTCCAGATCGTCGCGGGCGATTTCATTGTGAATGCGGCCGCCGGTAAATAGAGGCAGCGCAATCCCCGCTTCATAGACGTACGTGGGTATGATAGTGCTGGACGATAAACCCTGCTGCTCGTAATCGCCGCTAAAAACCAGGGCAGGCCAGCGCGATTCGCTGGTGGCGCGCTTCTGGTATTCGAGGGACTGTTGCTCGGCGAGCAGAGCCCGCATTTCGGGACGCGCCTCGTAAGCCTGCGCGAGGCTTTCGTCCGCGCTGATTTCCGGTGTCTGGAAAAAACTGGTCTGGTCATCCAGCACGATTTTTTGCTGCGGATCGAGATTCAACAACTTAGAGAGGCCGTAAAGCGCAATCTGCTGATTCGTCTGAGCGACGATGAGGCGCTGCTTTTCATTCTGTAGTTCGACGTTTGCGCGCAAAGCATCCACGCCCGTGGCGACGCCGTTTTTCTGCATATCGGAAGTTTGATCAAAGAGTGCCTGAGCGAGATCGACCTGCGACTGCGCCGCCTGCGTTTGCGCACCCGCGTGCAGGCTGGCCAAGTATTGCGAAACAACGAGAAGCACAATTTGTTCGCGCACGGACTGCCGCTGCGCGTCGGCGCCAAGGATATTCTTGCGCGATGCCTGCCAACGCCGCCAAAGGGAGAGGTCAAAAACGGGCGCGGAGAAATTCGAGCCGGCCTGAAAAACTTGAAACGGGCCAACTGCTTCGGGTACGCCGGGAATCGTAAGGCCGATGCCAGCGCGGATGTTTGCGCGGATGGCGCGGTCGGAGACGTTGAAATCGGCCTGCGGCAGCAGGGCGGAGAGCGCGATGGCGCTGTCTTTCTGGCTCTCAGTCAGATTCAGTCCGGCGATCTGTACGCTGGGATTTTGCTTTAGCGCAAGCTCGATTGCCTGATGCAGACTGAGTTGCAAGGGCTGCGCGGTTGCGTTTGTCTGGGCATGCGCAGCTCCAATTGCAAAAAACAATAGCAGTGGCAAAATCACAAAAACGCGGCCGCGTCTGCGTGGAGACTTCGAATTCGTCAGGCCTTCATTCTGCTTGGAGGTGTGCTCCTCAGAGACCATTTGAGCGATAGTCGCCTTTCCGCGAATCGTCGATGGGATTGCCATTGCGAGTTCGACCAATATTTGATGTTTGGAGCGCAAGCCTTGATGCGAGCATTCGCAATTCACGACATCTTGTGGCCGGGAGGGTCGCCTCTGAATGTGTGTCACAGGGACTTGATTAGTTGCGTCCACTGGTAAGCGGGTTAGAGACGATCGATCTTCGCGGCGAGAATAAAGTCGCTTTCGGTCAAGCCGTCGATTTTATGAGTCCATGTGGTGATTTCCGCTTTGCCCCAAGTGAAATCGATCGCGGGGTGATGGCCCTGCTCTTCCGCCACGGCGCCCACTTTGTTGACAAAGGCAAGAGCCTGCTTGAAATCTGGGAAGGTAAACGTTTTCGTGAGATGGTGTTCGTCGACAACTTTCCAGCCGGAAACTTGTTTCAGATATCCCTCGAGCTCTGTGCCCCTTAGAGGTGGCACCCCGCCTCGGCATGGCACGCACGTTTTGCTTGCCAGATCGTTCATTACGGCTCCTTAGTCCAAAACTTCCGGACGCATATCGATTGTAGCGAATCGGGTAGCGATAACAAAAGCAAGAATGAGCGAGAGCTCAGGGAGTACCTCAAATTTCAGCGTTTCGCTACGGCCGCGGAATTGCGCGCCAGATATTCCTTAATGTAAGTAGTAAAAGCTTCGTCGAGACGGCGGGTAGTGGAGCCGGGGGCATCCGCGTAGTGGTGACCCGCAATTTCGCCCACGGCAAGAAGAGTGCGGTTCGTGGATGAGATGAAAACTTCGTCCGCGGAAAATAAATCCGCCGGCCCGAGCGTTGCTTCCTCGCACGGAACGCCGGCGCGCGGGCCGATCTCGAGCAGGATGCTGCGCGTGATGCCTTCGAGGCAGCCGGAATTGAGGGGAGGTGTGAGCACGCGCCCTCCGCGAACGCAGAAAAGATTGGCGGCGGTGCATTCGGCCACTTCGCCACGCTCGTTGAGAAGCACGACTTCATCGAACCCGCCCTGCTGCGCTTCGTAGAGATTCCAGACATTGTTGAGCCACGACGTGACTTTCACTCCGGCCAGCGGCGATGCGGCGTGACGGCCGTGCGCGCGAAGATTCAATCGCGCGGGTTGGCGATACGCGGGCAGATCCGTGCTGCAGAGAAACAGGTCCACCACGGGCATGCTTTCATCGCTGCGCCAGTGGCCGACTTGGTTGTAGATGATGTAAACGCGCGCGCAACCTTCCTGCACATGATTCGCGCGAATTACTTCGGTCAGTTGGCCGCGGACTTTTTCAGCGTCGAAAGGAAACGGGCAATGCGT
>DASYXV010000026.1:0-236871 GCA_035934545.1 Candidatus Acidiferrales bacterium | reverse complement strand
CGGCACGTTTCAGTACATGGCGCCGGAGCAGCTCGAAGGCAAGGAAGCGGACGCGCGCAGCGATATTTTCTCTTTTGGCGCCGTGCTGTTCGAGATGGCCACGGGCAAGCGCGCGTTTGAAGGGAAATCGCAAGCCAGCGTGATTGCCGCGATTCTGGAGCGCGAGCCGCCGGCGATATCGAGCTTGCAGCCGATGTCGCCGCCGGAGCTGGATCGCGTCGTGAGAATATGCTTATCGAAAGACCCCGACGACCGTTTCCAGACGGCACACGATCTGAGACTGCAACTGGAATGGATTCGCGACTCCGGCTCGCAGGCAGGAGTTCCAGCGCCCGTGGTTGCGCATCGCAAACATCGTGAGCGACTCTGGATTGCGGCGACCGCATTCACGACAATTATCGCCGCATTATTTGCGGTCGGATACTACTTCTGGGCTCCGCGGCCCGCCCCGGCGATCGTCGCACGTGTCTTGCCGCCTGAAGGTGTGGACTTTGTGCTTTCGGGTAATCGGGCTGGACCGCCCGTGCTTTCGCCCGATGGCCAGAGGCTAGCTTTTGTTGGACTGGACAAAGATGGTAAGCAACTCCTCTGGGTGCAATCACTGAACTCCACGGCGCCCCAGCAACTCATGGGTACAGAGGGGGCCTCGTTTCCATTTTGGTCGCCTGACAGCCAGGAGCTCGGCTTTTTTGCCAATGATAAATTGAATCGTATCGATGCTGCCGGTGGCCCCGTGCTAGCGCTGTGCGACGTTTCGAATCCCCGCGGTGGAACATGGAACGATTACGGAACAATTCTCTTTACACCCGGTACGGGCGATCCCATTTACAGCGTTCCGGCCACCGGCGGCACGCCCCAGCCGGTAACAAAACTCAATCGCTTACACACGGACTCTTCACACCGCTGGCCGCAGTTCTTGCCCGATGGCAAGCACTTTCTCTTCTTCGCGCTTTCGAGCGACCTGCAAAATGGCGGAATCTACGTCGCGGACCTCGGCGGCGGCGAGCCGAAGCAGCTAATTCGGAACGACTCGAGTGCCGCGTACGGTCCGCCTGGGTACTTGCTCTTCGTCCGACAGGGCGCGCTCATGGCTCAAAGATTCGATTCGAACAAGCTGGCGATGGCCGGGGAGGCTTCGCCTCTTGCGGAAAGCGTTGGTGTGAGTCTGAATATCTATCAGGGCATCTTCTCGGCTTCGGGAAACGGCCTTCTTGCCTATGCAGGAGGAAACACATTAAGCGGGGACATGCAGATGTTGTGGTTTGATCGCAGCGGCAAGCAAGTTGCCCAGACCGGAACCCCCGGAATCTATTTTAATCCAGCAATTTCGCCGGACGGTCGTAAGCTCGCAGTGGCTATTCAGCCTTCGGGCAGCACCGGACAGGATATTTGGGTTTTCGATCTGGTTCGAGGCGTCAAGACGAGGCTTACGTTCACTCCGGGACTCAACCGGGAGCCCACGTGGTCCCTCGATGGAAAATTTGTCACCTTCATCTCTAATTACGCGGGGGGACACTACCACGTTTACACAGAGGCTGCGGACGGTACGGGAGGTGCGAAGCCGGTCGTTGTTGACGACCAGGACGAATTCCTTGCTTCGTTCTCTAAGGATGGGCGTTATCTTGTCATGCAGCGAACCGGAACAGGAACAACTTCACGGGCCGGGATCTGGGCCTTGCCTGCGTTTGGAGACCGCAAGCTTTTCCCGGTCGCTCAGGGAGAGTTTGACTACATCCGCCCGTCTCTTTCACCTGACGGTAAGTGGCTCGCCTACCAATCCACTGAGGCCGGACACCCGGAGATTTTCGCTTTGCCCTTCCCCCGCGGAAACGGCAAATGGTTGGTTTCGTCCAATGGCGGTTTTTGGCCGCGATGGAGCCCTGACGGCAAGGAGCTCTTCTACATTTCGCCCGATTTGAAACTCATGGGGGCCGAGGTTACGGATCGAGGGACAAGTTTAGACATTGGCAAAGTTCAAGAGCTATTTCAAACATACCCCGCTTTCACAGCGACGTCGTTCTACGATGTTGCTCCGGATGGAAAGAGATTCATAATTATCAGCCGCAAGGCAGCACAGTCTGTTGAGCCGCTGACGCTGGTCGTGAACTGGCCGGCATTGCTGAAGAAACAACAATGACGCTGGCGAACGGCACGAACCCTAGGCGATCGAGAGTTGCCGCCAGGCTTGTCCCGCCGTGCGAGGCGATTTCGGCTTGACCTGCGAGCGGAAAACGGGATAGGCTGCCGCAAAACTACCGGAATTCGACACCAAATCTAAAGGAGGCTGCGCATGGTTCCTCTCACGGCTCTGTGGCTACCGATCGTGCTGTCGGCCGTCATCGTGTTCGTCGCCAGCTCCATCATGCACATGGTGCTGCCCTATCACAAAAGTGATTATCGCCAACTGCCCGATGAAGACAAGCTGCTGGCGACGCTGCGCGCGGCGGGCTTGACACGCGGCTTGTACCACTTCCCTTTCTGCCAGCACAGTGAAATGAAGTCGCCTGCGGTTCAGGAAAAATTCAAGCAAGGGCCAGTCGGCTTCATCACAATATTTCCCAGCGGGCCCATGAAGATGGGGAAATTCTTGGGCATGTGGTTCGTTTATTGCCTCATCATCGGTTTGTTTGTGGCCTACCTGACAGGGCGGACAATGGTGCCAGGCGCGGAGTGTCTGGCTGTGTTTCGCGTTGCGGGGACGGCGGGATTCATGGCGTATGGCCTGGGAATCTTGAGCAATGGGATCTGGAAAGGCCAGCCGTGGGGGATGACGCTCAAGGAAGTTTTCGACGGGCTCATATATGGTTTGCTGACCGCTGGGACGTTTGGGTGGCTCTGGCCGAAGTAACAGACTGGCCAGACTGCTAGTGCCGTTCCAACTATTTGGAACCAATGATGACGAGGGCGGAAAGAGCATGCAGCGCCTCGACTCTTGCAAACGAATTTGGCCTGTCAAGTTGGAACGGCACTAGTCTGTTTCCTCGAACACGTTTGTGCCCGAGCCAGGCCGAGTGCGCCATACAAAGTGCTCCACGATGCGAATGCGGCCGTCGGGCCGGCGCTCGACCTCACAAACGGAACGACCCCCGTGTATCTCGCCGGATGCCTCGACTTGCGCATACCGAAAAACCAGCTGTGACCCGGAAAGCGTGCCCACCAGGCAGCCCCGCGAGATGGCACCTCCGCTGTATCGGCCCATAACCCGCGAACCTTTCTGCGTGAAGCGAAGGCGTGTCCCCGAGCCCACCACTCCCTGGTCGGCAGTCGAGCTCACATACATCACGACTCGATCGATATTCATTTCTAGGCATCCTCCCTGATATAAGCTCGCCCGTTGGATGCGGCGGGCGAATCAGTTTGTTGTTATGATATGGGCGCGGATTGATTGTATGCAACCATCGAATTCAACTCCCAGCCGGAAAGATATATTCCTTGCCGCAGCGCGAGGCGAGCGCCCGGAGCGAGTGCCTGTCTGGATCATGCGGCAGGCGGGGCGCTATCTGCCCGGTTACCGCAAAATCCGCGAGCGCTTTTCCTTCCTCGAAGTCGCAAAGACGCCGGAGCTCGCCGCGGAAGTGTCGCTCGAGCCGTTTCAAAAGCTGGGCGTGGACGCCATCATCGTTTTCTCGGACATCCTGATTGTCGCTGAGGCGATGGGGCTACCGCTGGAAATCCTCGATGACGGGCCGAAATTGAGCAACCCCGTTCGCGACCGCGCGGCGGTGCAATCGCTGCGCGAGTTCGATCCGGCGCGCGAGACTGGATTTGTGGCCGATGCAATCCGCGCAATCTGCAATGAAGCAGGGCCGGATGTGCCCGTGCTCGGATTTGCCGCCGCGCCGTGGACGCTTGCCTGCTACATGGTCGAAGGCCGGACGCGCGGCGTGCTGGCCATGATCAAACGCATGATGTACGCGGAGCCAGAGCTGCTATGCGAACTGCTCGCGAAGATCGCTCATGCGACGGCGCCGTACCTCAAGATGCAGCTCGCGGCGGGCGCGACGGCTGTACAAATTTTCGATACGTGGGCGGGAGAATTGCGCGCACGGGATTATGAGGAATTCGCGTTGCCAGCAACGCAACAATTGATTTCGGAAATTCAGGCAGGGGATGCGCCCGTGATTCACTACGCGAGAAACAGCGCGCACCTGCTTCCAGCACTGGCTCGCACTGGCGCGATTGTGCTCAGCGTGGATTGGAGAACAGACCTGGCTGCGGCGCGCGCCGAATTCGGCCGCCGCATCGCACTCCAGGGCAACGTGGACCCAACGGTTCTGCTCGGATCCGAAGAGGGCATCCGGAACGCCGTGCGGGAAGCGATTGGAAAAACGGGCGGCACCGGGCATATCCTCAACCTGGGTCATGGAATCCTGCCGCAAACGCCTGTCGAGAACGCTCAAGCTTTTGTCAGCGCAGCACGAGATTATTCGCAGAGGAGACCGGGGCTGGCGGAAGCGGTGAGAGTGACAGGGACAGAATAGGCGCAAGAGAATGCGAGCGGTAAACGAAATCCCGGAGCTGGAGGTCAGCGAGGAATTCCTCGCGAAGTACAACCGTCCCGGGCCGCGATACACCAGCTATCCGACTGCACCAGTGTGGGACGAAAAGTTCGGACAAGCCGACCTTGAGGAATTCTGGGGCGCGGCAGATGCGGCGCGCACGCCGGTTTCACTATACATGCACCTTCCGTTCTGCGAGAGCCTCTGCCTATTCTGCGCATGCAACGTCGTGATCCAGAAGGACAAGAAGGTTGCGATTCCTTACCTCGATTCGCTGAAGAAGGAAATCGAGCACGTTAGTTGTTCCGTCTCGCGGGAGCGCGAGGTGGTGCAATTCCACTGGGGCGGCGGCACGCCGACGTACCTGAATCCGGAGCAGCTCGAGGATTTATTCGAGCACACGCGTGAGAGGTTTTCGTTCGCGCGCGGCGCGGAAATCGGCATCGAAGTGGACCCGCGGGTGACGACGTGCGCGCATCTCGAGACGCTGCGCAAGCTGGGATTCAACCGCCTCAGCATGGGCATCCAGGATTTCAACGCGCAGGTGCAGCAGACGGTCCACCGGATTCAGCCGTTCGAATTGACACGCGACTTGATCGCCGCTGCGCGCCAGCTCGGCTTCGACAGCATCAATGTAGACTTGATCTACGGCCTGCCGTATCAGACGGCTGCGTCGTTCGTTGAAACGGTGGACAAGGTGCTTGAATTTGCGCCCGACCGGATCGCCATGTTCAGCTACGCTCACGTCCCGTGGCTGAAAAAACAGCAGGGCTCGTTCCAGGGGCATTTGCCGGAAGGGATGGAGAAATTTCGCATCTTCAAAGTCGGAATCCGGAAATTCATGGACGCGGGATATCTCTACATCGGCATGGACCATTTCGCGCGGCCGTCCGATGAACTCGCCGTCGCGCAGCACGAGCGCACGCTGCACCGCAATTTCCAGGGCTATACGACGAAAGCCGGCGCGGATCTTTACGGCATGGGCGTCAGCGCGATCAGCAGCGTCGGCGAAGCCTACGCGCAAAATGACCGCGCCATTGGTCAATACCAGGCGGCCGTGGCGGGTCGCGGCGCAGCAACGATGCGTGGCTACCGGCTGGCTAAAGACGACGTCATCCGGCGGGAAGTGATTACTCGAATCCTCTGCCACGCGGTATTGCGCAAAGCGGAAATCGAGGAGAAATTCGGCACCGCTTTCGACGAATACTTCGCGCGAGAGATTGGCGATCTTGCGCCGATGCGCGACGACGGGCTGGTCATCCTCGAACGTGACGAAATTCGCGTCACGCCGCTCGGCCGCATCTTCATCCGCAACATCGCCATGTCATTCGACCGCTACCTCCATGAACAAAAGATGGACTCGCGGCCGCTCTTCTCAAAGACTCTCTAAGATGACTCCGCTCTCATGAGCCCAAGCCGCCAGGTCGTCGTTGTGGGCGCGGGAATCTCCGGGGTGGCGTGCGCGCTCCGGCTGCGAGGCATGGGATTCCAGGTGCGCGTCCTTGAAGCCTCGGACCGTCCCGGCGGGGTTGTCGACACCATCGAGCGAAACGGTTTTCTTTTCGAATCGGGGCCGCAGAGTGTTCAATTGACGGCGAAGCTGCGCGAATTTGCGCGCGCGGCGGGATGCGAGAATGAACTCATCGAAGCCGATCCGCGAACTCCGCGATTCGTACTCCTCAACGGAAAACTCATCCCCGCGCCGATGTCGCCGCCGGGACTGCTGACCACTTCCCTGCTCGGCGTCGGCTCGAAGATGCGCCTGCTGACCGAGCCGATGCGCCGCACCAAAGCTCCGGAGGGGGATGAATCGCTTGCTGATTTCGTGCGCCGAAAATTCGGCACGGAGATTCTGGATCACCTCGCTGGGCCGTTCGCTTCCGGCATCTTCGCCGGCGATCCCGAGTTGATGAGCTTGCGCAGCTCGTTTCCGTCTTTGGCGGTCTGGGAAGACCAGTATGGGAGCGTTTTGCGCGGGGCGATCAAATCGCGCGGGAAGAAAAACGATGTACGGCCAACTCTCGCCGGCTTCAAACATGGCATGGCCAGTTTGATCGCAGCGGCGGTGAGGAAGCTGGAGCCGGCCGTGGCGCTGGGCATGCGCGCTGACAAGTTGACGCAGGAGGAGAATGGACCATGGCGGATTCGCTGCGGAGGCCATGGGGAGTCCGCCGACATCCATGCGGATGCTTTGGTGCTGGCAGCGCCGGCATACGAGACCGCGCGTCTGGTCACACCGCTCTCGCGCGAGCTCGCGAGCGCGCTTGGAGCGATTCCGTACGCGCCCGTCGCTGTCGTCGCCGAGGGCTATCGCCGCGAATTTGTCGGACACGATTTGAATGGCTTTGGCTTCCTGATTCCGCGCAAGGAAGGCCTGCACACTCTCGGAACAATCTGGAACTCCTCGCTCTTTCCCAATCGGGCGCCGGAAGGCATGGTGCTCATGACCAGCTTCGTTGGCGGGGCGACGGACCCGAAAACCGTCGCCCAGGACCCCGGATACATTGCGAATGAAGTGCGCGACGAAATTGGCCGCGTCCTGAGTATCACTGGCCCGCCGATTGAGCGCCAGGTCTGGCGCCACTTGAGGGCACTGCCTCAGTACAATCTCGGGCACTCGCAGCGGGTGCGCATAATTCGCGAGGAGCTCTCGCAACTGCGCGGAGTGTTCCTCGCAGGAAATTATCTCGATGGGCCATCCTTCGGGAGTTGCGTCGCGCAGGCGAACAGCACCGCCGACGCCGTGCGGGATTTTCTTGCGCAGTGACTGAGCGAAGCTGCGCGAGCCGCAACAAGCGGAGGCTGGAAAAGCATTTTTCAGGAATTCGGGGGTTGAAACCCCTGTAGAAGAGAGGCGCTCATGTCGTGGCTAAAGCCACGACCCATAAGTCTTTCGACTTTTTTCAGCAGCCTGCCAGAAGAGGCACCTTATTCCGGCAAAGGGCGCTTGTAGCGATGTGCGAGCCGGATTTTCCGACGCTCGGCCGCTTCGCGCCATTGACGACGATCCTCATCTGTTTCCAGAATCAGCGGCCGGATGGGATGGCGCTGCATGTTCTCATCCACAGCGACGAACGTGAGATAAGCGCTGGATGTGTGGCGGCGCTCCTGCGTGAGAATGTTTTCCGAAAACACCTTCACGCCGACTTCCATCGAGGTATGGAATACGCGGTTAACCTTCGATTGGAGAACAATCAGATCTCCGATACGAATCGGGCTGCGAAAATCGAGATAGTCCACCGATGCCGTGACAAGGTAGCTGTTCGAATGCCTGTGGCCAGCGATCGCTCCGGCGATGTCGAGCAAGTGCATCACGCGTCCGCCGAGAATATAGCCGAGAGGATTGGCGTCGTTTGGCAACACCGCTTCGACCATCTCCGAGCGCGATGCGCTGACGGGCTTCGGCTCCATGCCGTGAATCGTGATTTCGTGTTCCTGTTTTTGCATTCGTACCGATCGTTTTTCGTTCTTGCCTGCTGATTTCGATTTCTTCAACGGATTATCCCTCGCGCTCTTCATAGCGTTCCCATTGTGAGGCCGCTATAATACGCCACCTATGACTGCCCCCGAAACAAACACGAAGTCGCCACAAAGCAAGCCCAAGGGCCGGCGCGAAATGCTGGAGGGATTTGTGGCCAGCCATCCAGACGATGCATTCGGACGTTACGGGCTCGCGATGGAGTGCGCGAAGCAGAACGACAATGCGGCCGCCGAGGCGCATTTCAAGCAACTCATAAGCTCGCATCCTGAATACGTGGCCGCGTATTTCCACTTCGGACGGTTACTTGCCATGCTTGGCCGCACTGCCGAGGCGCGAAGTGTTCTCGCGGAGGGCGTCGCTCGGGCGACTGCCGGGGGAGACGCACATGCTCGCAGCGAAATCCAAGCGGCACTCGACGAACTCGGATAAGTATGCGCCACGTCGCCGTTCGATTTCTCGCGCTGTGTTAACATTGAAATCGCGAAATGAATCCCAAGCGAATCCCCGTCTTCCCGCTCGATGTGGTGCTATTCCCGGGGATGTCGCTGCCGCTTCATATCTTTGAGCCGCGTTACAAGCAGATGATCCGCCGGTGCCTCCTCGAGAAGTTGGAGTTCGGGATGATTCTTGCGGAAAAAGAAAAGGTCGCGACAATAGGATGCACCGCGACGATCGCGCAGGTCGTCAAGCAGTATCCCGACGGGCAGATGGACATCATCGTCCGGGGCGGGAGGCCCTTTCACGTCAAGGAACTCTACGACGACAAACCGTATTATGAGGCGCTGGCCGAATTCATCGAAGAGCCACGCGCGCCATTCCCTCCGGTGTCGAAAGAGCTGGCCGAACTCTACGATCAATGCCACTGGCTGGTCTTCAACAGCGGCCCGCAAAGAATGCCCACTGAGCCGGGCATTTCACCGGCGTACTTTATGGCAGGTTCGCTTCCACTCGACCTGGATGACAAACAATCGCTTCTGGAGACCCGCGATGAACTCGCCCGGCAGAATCAACTTTTGGAGCAACTAAAAGAGTGGCTGCCGCAACTTGTCTATATGAACGAGCGGCGCGAGCGAGCGCGCGGAAACGGCCACTCCCTGAATTAAACGCCGCCCGCCGCGCGGACGGCTATAATGAAGAGTGAAGGCCGCCCGCGCCCTTTGTGCTGGCCTTACGTTTTCAAGAAAAGAGTTGCAACATCATGGGCACAAGAGCAAAAAACCTCGGCGAACTTAAAAAATCCGAATGGACTGAGGCGCTGCACGCAAATCGCGCAGTGAAGGATGAGCTGCGCGCGAATTTGATGCGCAAGCTCCGCGCGGGCGACGAGCTGTTTCCCGGGATCCGCGGCTACGACGACACGGTGATTCCGCAAATCGTCAATGCAGTACTGTCGCGGCACCATTTCATTTTGCTCGGTCTGCGCGGGCAGGCAAAGACGCGAATCCTGCGAAGCCTCGTGGCGTTCCTCGATGCCGAGGTTCCCGTCGTCGAAGGCTGCGAAATCAACGACAATCCGTACCGCCCCATTTGCCGCGCTTGCCGCGACCGCATTACAAAGGACGGAGATGACACGCCGATTGGATGGCTCGCGCGCGATCTGCGATACGTTGAAAAACTCGCTACGCCCGACGTCACCATCGCCGACATCATCGGCGACGTCGATCCCATTCGCGCCGCAAAGGGCGGGCGCGACCTTTCTGATGAACTCACGATTCACTACGGCCTGCTGCCGCGTTCCAACCGCGGCATCTTTGCCATCAATGAACTGCCCGACCTCGCGGGGAAGATCCAGGTCGGCTTGTTCAACATCATGCAGGAAGGCGACGTGCAGGTAAAAGGGTATCCGGTGCGCCTGCCGCTCGACGTGCTGCTTGTCTTCACGGCGAATCCAGAGGATTACACGGCGCGCGGAAAAATCATCACCCCGCTGAAGGACCGCATCGGCTCGGAAATTCGGACGCACTATCCCGCGACGGTGGAGGAAGGCGAGGCGATCACTTCGCAGGAGGCGTGGACGGAACGCAGCGTTCAGCGAGTCGAGATTCCGCGATACATCCGCGAAGTCATCGAGGAGATCGCCTTTCAGGCGCGCGAGGACAAACGCGTGGATCGGCGTTCCGGAGTCAGCCAGCGGCTGCCGATTTCGTGCCTCGAGAACGCCGTCAGCAGTGCCGAGCAGCGCGCCGCACGCAATGGCGAAAAACTTGCCGTGGCGCGGATCGCGGACATTTACGCGGCCATCCCCTCCATGACCGGAAAATTTGAATTGGAGTACGAAGGCGAACTGCGCGGGGCTGACACCATCGCGCGCGAACTGATTCGCGCTGCCGTGGGCAAATCGTTCACGAAATATTTCAGCAGTTCGAACTTGCAGTCGGTCATTCAATGGTTCGAGGGCGGCGGAGAATTGAAATTCGCGGCGACGGCGAAGGCTTCCGAAAATCTCGCGGAACTCAAGAAAGTGGAAGGCCTGTTCAATCACACGCCGGCGCTTGGAGTTGGGCCGAAGGAAGACCCCGCTGTACAAGCTGCGGCCGCGGAATTCATTCTCGAAGGCCTTTGGGCGCACAAGCGCATCAGCCGCAGCGAAGAGCGCGGATTTTATGCCGAGCCGCGCAAAGCGCCCGAGCCGAGAGAGCCGCAAAGCCGAATGCCGCGCCGTCAGTTTAATTGAGCGATCGCCATGAAGTACGTCCGCTACAAAAAATATACGGGCCAGGAAGCCGACGACATTGACCTTCAGGAGTTGATGAACCGGCTGTCGGATTTCCTTCTGCAGAGCGGCTTTCAGTCGCCCTACTACGGCATTTATGAAATGGACCCCGAAGGCTCGCCCGAAAAATCCATGGAGCAGTTGCGCCAGGCGATTCTGCGCGCGCTCGAAGAAGGCGAATTGCTTTCGCCGGAATTGATGGAAGAGCTGCTCAAGAATCCGAACCTGAATGAAAACCAGCAGCTCCGCGACCTGATTGACCGCCTCATCGAACGCATGGAAAACGAAGGCTACATCTCACCACAGCCTCCGCAAGTGACGCCTCCTCCGCAGCAAACTCCCGGCGGGCAGGTCGGCGCGGAAGGCGAGGCAGAAGTTCACGCGCGATTCGAAATAACGGACAAGGCGCTCGATTTTCTCGGCTTCAAGACGCTGCGCGATTTGCTGGCATCGCTCGGCAAGAGCAGCTTCGGGCGCCACGACACGCGCGATCTCGCGACAGGCATCGAATCCGGCGGCACTTCGCGGCCCTACGAATTCGGGGACACGCTCAATCTGGATATTCCCGAGACGCTCTTTCACGCGCTGCGCCGCCAAGGCGCGAAAATGCCGCTGGAAATCGATTATCCGGACCTGATGGTGCATCAGTGCGAATACCAAAGCTCCTGCGCGACGGTGCTGATGCTCGATTGCAGCCACAGCATGATTCTTTACGGCGAGGATCGCTTCACGCCAGCGAAGCGCGTCGCGCTGGCGCTTTCGCACTTGATTCACACGCAGTATCCGGGCGATTCGCTGCACTGCGTTTTGTTCCACGACAGCGCGGAGGAGATTCCATTCGGCAAACTGGCGCGCGTGCAAGTCGGGCCGTACTACACGAACACGCGAGAGGGCTTGCGCCTCGCGCAGCGCATCTTGAATCGTCAGAAAAAGGACATGCGCCAGATCGTGATGATCACCGACGGCAAGCCTTCCGCGCTGACGCTCGAGGACGGGCGCATTTACAAGAATGCCTTCGGACTCGATCCGCTCGTCGTGACGCAAACACTCGAAGAAGTTTCCAAATGCCGCCGCGCCGGGATTCTCATCAACACGTTTATGCTGGCGAGCGATTACAGCCTCGTGCATTTCGTTCAGAAGGTGACGGAGTTATGCCGGGGTAAAGCCTATTTCACCACGCCCTACACTCTCGGCCAGTACTTGCTGATGGATTACGTACAGAAGAAGACCAAGCACATTCACTAGGCTACGGGCCCCGTTCCGCTGCCACTGCCGATATTCCACTGCATGGACTCTCGCCCAATCTCACATGGGAAATGAGCAAACAGGAGCCACAGAGGAAAATGGTACGGATAGCACAGCACGAAATTTGTTGCGACGAGGGCGGTGCGGTAGAATCGAATAAATGTAGGCGATGATCTTCTGCGAATGATATGGGGAGGTTTGGGGATGTCGAAGACACAGGCGGGCATGATGGCGCCGCGATTCGCGCTTCCGGGGCTCGACGGAAAACAGAATTCTCTCGAGGACGCGCTGAAGAAGGGGCCAGTGCTCGCGGCGTTTTACAAAGTCAGTTGCCCAGTGTGTCAGTTCACATTTCCCTTCCTCGAACGGATGCACGAGAGCTACGGCGACGGCAAAGTGACGTTCTGGGGCGTGTCGCAGGACAATGCGCAGGATACCAAAGAATTCAACGCCGAATATGGCGTGAAATTTCCGTCGTTGATTGACGCGGACGGATACAAGGCGTCGAGGCAGTTCGGACTCACGAATGTGCCAAGCGTTTTCCTGATCCAGCCGGACGGGAAGGTACACGCAGCTTCGATCGGGTTTTCTAAGAAAGACCTGGAGGCGATGGCGGCGGAGATTGCGAATGCTTCAGGGAAACCAGCACAGCCGCTTTTCCGAGCGGGCGAGAAAGTGCCCGACTTCAAGCCCGGTTGAGGTTCGAAAGGCTAGGTTCCGGTCGGAGCCTGGAAAACTTCACAACAATTCTTCTTTGAGCCATTCCTTCTTGTGTTTTTGCGGCTTGCGCCGGCGATTGGGAATCACGCGAGCGGGAGGAGGCGTGCCGACGCGCTCACGGGCCAAGCGGCGTGATTCTACGGCTTTCTGAAATTTGCGAGGCTTTTTGCGTGGCGACATGGGATGCTTGACCTAGACGATCGCTCATGCAAATTCTAACAGATAACAAACTCACGAACTCTCGCAGAACCGGGATTCTCGGCGCCGAGTTTCGCGCCGGGACCTGATGTGCGGGGCTGTCCACTAGGCTCATCGCGCGGCGGCCTTCCTGGAGAAAATGGTCCTAGCGGGGCGGCCAAAATTGGCCCTTGCACATTCCTAGAGCCAGGCATACTTTTTCTCGTTTCGAGAATCGAATCCTTTTGCAAAATCCTCGTCCGACTTGAGCCTTGACTCGGCGGCGCGGGACGCTTAGATTCCTAAGTTTGTTCGAGGAGGCGGCTCAAAATGGCGTTGACGATCAAAGTGGTGCCCAAAGCTGGTGCAAGCGGGAGACTGCCGTCCCGCAGCTTTGTTGTTTTCATAATCGCAAGCGCATTCCTGGCGCTGGCCGCTGTCGCTAATGCAGGCTCGGTCTCGCCACAAACGCTGATGAGCAAGCTTAAATGGCGCAGTGTCGGCCCCTATATCGGAGGCCGCGTTGTCACGGTCACCGGCGTTCGGGGGGATGACGACCTGTTTTATATGGGCACTGTGGGCGGCGGCATTTGGAAAAGCACCGATTACGGTGTCACGTGGCTGAACATCTCCGACGGCACGCTGCCAAGTGCCAGCCCGAGCGTGGGCGCGATCGCCGTCGCGCCTTCCGATCCAAAAATCCTTTACGCGGGTATGGGGGAAAGCGACATCCGCTCGAATGTGATCCCGGGTGATGGCATCTACAAATCCACGGACGCCGGCAAAACCTGGCATTACGTCGGGCTTCGCGACACTCACTCCATCAGCAATATCCTCGTGGACCCGAAGAATTCCGACATCGTCTACGCTTCCTCCATGGGTCACGTGTTCAAGCCGAATCCAGACCGCGGCGTTTTCAAGTCCACGGATGGCGGGAAGACGTGGAACAAAATATTATTCGTAAATGACGAAACCGGTGCAATCAATCTGGTGATGGAACCGAATGCTCCCGAAGTGCTCTATGCGGCGATGTGGCAAGCTCAGCGCACTCCCTGGTCGCTCTCGAGCGGCGGACCTGGAAGCGGAATCTATAAGACCACCGATGGCGGCGCTCATTGGACCGACATCACGCACAGCGAGGGATTGCCCAGCGGCTTGCTGGGACGCATCGGACTAAGCGTCACGGCAGCGAATCCAAACGTCGTCTACGCCATCCTGCAAGCCAAAGAAGGCGGTGTGTTTCGTTCCGACGACGCCGGCAAGACCTGGAAGCGCGTGAACAGCGAATGGAAGCTGCGCCAGCGCGCCTACTATTACATGAGCGTCTTCGCCGATCCCAAGGATCCGGACACTGTGTACGTCCCGAACGTGGACGCACTGTGGGCCTCCCATGATGGCGGGAAGACCTTCAAAGGCCTGAACACGCCGCACGGGGATAACCACGTGGTGTGGATCAATCCTGAGAACACGAAAATCATTCTCGAAGGCAATGACGGCGGCGCGACTGTCTCGACCGACGCCGGTAAGACGTGGAGCACGGTGCTCAACCAGCCCACCGGCCAGTTCTATCATGTGAACCTGGATGATCAGTTCCCTTTTCATATTTACGGCGCGCAGCAGGATGAACCTTCGTTTGAAGGGCCAAGCGCCGATGTGAACAGTTACGTTCTGCTCGGTGACTGGCAGGCCGTGGCCTATGGCGAGAGTACTTTCTCCGTGCCTCAGCCCGGCAATCCCAACGTCACTTACGGCAGCGGCTATTTCAGTCTTTTCATGCGTTACGATTTGCCGACGGGGCAGACCGAAGACGTGAGTCCCTCGCCGTATTACCGGGAAGGCGCGTCGTCCGCCGAACTCAAATACCGCTTCGGCTGGACGCATCCGATCCTCTTCTCGCCCACGGATCCGAAGGAGTTGCTGATTGGCGCGCAGTACGTGCTCAGAAGCGACGACTACGGAAGAACCTGGCGCGAGATCAGCCCGGATCTCACGCGGAATGACCCGAGTACGGAAGCTCCCACCGGCGGGCCCATCGATCTCGACCAGACGGGAGCGGAGAGCTTTCCGGGAGTCTCCGCGCTGGCGGTCTCGCCGCGCGACGGAAACGTGATCTGGGCCGGCTCGGATGACGGCTTGGTCCACGTGACCACTGATGGCGGCAAGACGTGGCAGTTGGTAACCCCGCAAGGTTTGCCAGAGTGGTCCTGGGTCTGTTCGATCCAGCCATCCTACGCGGCGACGGGCACGGCGTATCTCTCCGCCCGCCGCTACATGCTGGACGATTTCAAGCCATATGTCTTCAAAACAGAAGACTTCGGCAAGCACTGGTCGCTCATCACAAATGGCCTGCCCGACGATTCCTACGTCTTCGACATCCACCAGGACCCGAGCGATCCGGATTTGCTTTTTCTTGGCACTAAGAACACTGTGGAGGTCAGCTTCGACGCTGGGGCGCACTGGCAGTCGCTCGCTCTCAACTTGCCTGTCGTCCAGGTTCGCGATGTCGCTATCAACGCGCGCCAGGGCCAAGTCGTAATCGCCACGCACGGACGCTCCTTCTGGGTCCTGGATAATCTTTCGTTCCTCGAATCCCTCACGCATCACCCGGCGGTGGACTCGGACTCCGCGTTCCTTTTCGCGCCACAGCAGGCTTGGCTGGCTCACTCCTATGGCGGCGGCCCCCCCGAATTCAAGCCGATTGATTCCGGCGACAATCCTCCGTTCGGCGCTACCGTTTTCTTCAATATTCCCGCTAGCTACGACGGCAAGATTCCTGTGCAGCTTGAATTCAGCGACGCGCAGGGCCAACTGATTCGCAGCTTCACGCTGCACCTCAAGAAGAAACCGGCGAAAGACGCGGAAACTGAAATGCCGGAAGTTCCCTCGGAGCAGAAAAAAGCGGGGGAGGAAAAACTGACGGCGATCGAGCCGGGCATGAACGCCTTCCAGTGGAATCTCCGCTATCCGGATGCCACTGAGGTCGCCGGATTTTGGGTCCCGATTGCAGCCGGCGGCCTCGGTGACGATGTAGATGGCCCCGTCGTCGTCCCTGGCACATACTCGGTTGTGCTCGACTACGGCGGGAAGAAGACGCAGCAAAGTTTCGACGTCGCCCTCGACCCGAACTTACACGCCACCCCGGAGGATCTTGGCGAGCGGCTCGCGCTCGGACTGAAAATTCATACCGCGCTCGACACTTTGGACAAGAAGCTCAACGAAGCGATTGCCCTACGCGACAAACTTTCTGCCGCGGTCAAGCAGCGCCACTTGACAGACGGCCAGGCAAGCGCGGTAATCGGCGATCTCGAGCGTGAAATTGGAAATCTGGTGCAATTGGCCATCCAGTCGAGTGAGGGCAGCCTTCTTCACGAGACCAAGCTCCGCGACCACCTCGCGTATATCGCCGCCGAAATTGACCTGAGCTATAAGCGGCCGACGAAGGCGGAGTACGACGTGTTTGACCAACTCGATCAGGAGGCGCAGGCGGGCGAGCAGAAACTCGACGCGGTCATGGCCGCCGCCAACAAGCTGTTCTGATCGGCGCGGAAGAAAGCGAAAGGCCGGCTGTTGTGGTTGATCCCTATGCTGCACCTCAAGGTCAATTGCTCCGGCGATTTGCACAGAAATTGAACTGGCCGGTGTGCTGTGCTTTGCAACAAAAGCGATGAAGTGGCGCGCACGGAGGCCCGCAGCGGCGGGGAACCCCCGCCCCTCTGCTTAGAAGCCCCTTGAAAAAACGCTAACAGGCTGTCTCGTCTTGCCTTTTCCTATGTCGCCGTTCACGATTTTGGACGGCGTTTGGCGGATTTTCTTTCCTCGATTGTTCCCGACTTACCACTTCACCGTCACGGACGATTGCTTCGCTGAGAACCGCATTCCGAAGCGGCACTGCCCGATGTGATTCAGGTCACATACGTGAGGTGTGAGGTATCTTATAAATTAAAATGATTAAAGCATGTGCTATACTAACATCACGATGCGCCATCTGCTTGCCATTGCATTGGCTGTGAGTTTCCTTGGCTCACAGGCCGCCCCGCTTTCGGCATGTGTGCTCGCTTCGTCGAACGCCACCCCGTGTCGTTCTTCAGCAAACGAATCCTGCTGCCCGCACGTGAACGTGAGAACCGGAGGCGTCGAAATTGATAGTTCAGCTGGCATGTCGTGCTGTGTCGTAAAGAAATCCCTTCCGGCTCAGGAATACAAACTATCTGATTTTCGGGCGGCATCAACGCCTCTGGCGATTAACAACTGGTCGCGCGGCGAAACTCTGCGTGCACAGGAGTCATCCACCCCGCTCGCTCCTGAAACGTCATCGTCCCCTCCTTCGCGTCAGCCCCTTCTCTGCACGTTCCTAATCTAAACCTGTCCTAAGCAACCCTTTAAGCAGCGCACGTGTGTTTCCACGCGTGCGCAATGACGCGGCTTTTCGGTAACAGTCGCTCACCCATGACGGTCGTTCGCTGTGAAGCGCGAAAGGAGAAACTATGAAGGCATACTCTGCGTTGCTTCTTGCCAGCCTATTGGTGACAACGACTTCGTTTGCGCGCGCGCAACAAGGGCTTTCCGCCAGTCAGCCAACAAACCTCGCGGACCTGCTCAAAGAAGCGGCGGATAACAACCCACAGATTCAAGCCGCACGCAGCGCCTGGCAGGCCCAGACGAAGGTCCCTTCGCAAGTTTCGGCGCCGCCGGACCCTGTTGTCAGCCTCCAGCAGTTCAGTGTCGGAAGCCCCCGGCCCTTCGCGGGCTATACCAACAGTGATTTCGCATACTTCGGCTTGGGCTTTTCGCAAGATCTTCCGTATCCCGGAAAACTCCGGCTGCGAGGAAAAGCAGCGCAGAGCGAAGCGGACGCGCTCAAAGAGAGGTGGCAAGACGAGCGGCGACGGGCGTCCGCGCAGATAAAGGCCATTTATTTCGAGTTGGCCTACGAGCAAGAGGAGCTCGCAATTCTGGACCGCGACGGAGGCCTGCTCGCGCAGATGGAAAAGATCGCCGAGGCGCGCTATCGCACGGGCCAAGTCAGCGAGCAGGACGTTCTGAAAGCGCAGCTTGAGCAGACCGATCTGATTCGCGAGACAGCGGCCGAGCAACAAAAGGTGGGGCAGCTGGAAGCGGATCTCAAAGCGCTGCTGAATCGTCTGCCCAATTCTCCCGACATTGTAGCCAGCGGGCTCACGGAGACTCCCTTCGCTCTCACATTCGCCGAACTTGCCTCACAGATTCAGACTGGCGACCCGGCGGTACTTGCTGAATCCGAGGAGATCAAAAAGCAAGCCACCGAGGTGCAGCTTGCCCACAAAGATTTCTATCCCGACTTTAACTTGCAATACGCATGGCAGCGCACCGATCCGACGCAGGTTCGGGCGTACTACATGCTGACTTTCAGCGCCACCATTCCTATTTATCGCCATCGCCGGCAAGAGGCCGAGCTTGCTGAGGCGAAGGAGATGCAGGCGCAGTCGCAGCATGCGTACGACGCGCAGGTGCAGCAGGCATACTCGGAGCTACGGAACAATTATGTGCAGGCAACAACTGCAGAACGGTTGCTCGGGATTTACAAGCAGGGCCTGATTCCGCAGGCCAGCGCGAGCTTTAACGCCGGCATGGCCGCATATCAAACGGGACGCGAGGATTTTCAGACGCTGCTATCCGCATTCCTGGATGAACTGCGACTTGAAAGTGAGTACTGGCGCAGCCTCGCGGAGCATGAGATTGCTCTCGCCAGGGTCGAAGAACTCACCGGGGCCGCATTGAATTGAGTTTTGAAAAGGCCATGAGCGGACCGCCAGAGAAGAAAGGAATTCTACGATGAGAACTTTTCGAAATGCCTTTTGGGCCGCGCTAATCGTGAACATTGTGCTGGCCGCGGCGCTTGGGTATGGCTGGTGGCGGTGGCGGATGCGGCCGGCATCACGCGCCCAATCGGCGGCGACGATGGCGGAAATGGCGCCCGCGAAGCAAGGCACGCCCGTCTCGACAGAGAGTGCAGCCTCCGCTACAGAGACACCCGCGCAAGCCGCTTTGGTGCCTTTACAGCTCACGCCACAGCGCCTGCAAAGCATTGGCGTGAAGACCGGAACAGTTGAGTACAGAACGGTTCACGATGAAATTCGCGTGACTGGCAATGTGGCCGTGGACGAGCGGCTGCAAGCCTACGTCCAGACGCGCTTTTCAGGATGGATTCAGAAGGTCTTTGCCAACGCGAATTATCAATTTGTGCGCAAGGGACAGCCGCTGTTCACGATTTACAGCCCGGATTTAGTTACGACAGAACGCGAATATCTTCTGGCAAAGCAAAATCAAGAGGCTTTGGCGAACAGCACGGTCTCCGGCGTGGCCGCTGGCGCAAATTCACTCGTGGGGGCCTCGCTCGAGCGGCTCGAACAGTGGAACCTTCCCGCCCGCGAGATTCAAGCGCTCGAAACCTCGGGGAAGGTGGAACAAAATCTTGAGATTGACTCTCCAGTCTCTGGCTTCATTGTTGAAAGAAATGCTTTGCCGAATCTGTACGTTCAGCCCGGAACGAATCTCTACACGATCACGGATCTGTCGACGGTATGGGTTTTTGCTCAAGTATTTCAGAACGACTTAGGTCGTGTGAACGTCGGCGACGAGGCAACTCTCACGGTGGATTCATATCCAGGGCGCATCTTTCATGGCCGCGTGGACTTCATTTATCCCGATGTGGACATGACGACGCGAACGGCCCGTGTCCGTCTGGTTTTTCCAAACCCAAGACTGACGCTTAAACCGGGAATGTTCGTCAACGTGACGCTTGAAATTCCGATGGGGCGGCGAATGGTGGTACCGGCTTCGGCGGTTCTTCAGTCAGGAACGCGTCAGATCGCCTTTGTGGACCACGGGCAGGGCTATCTCGAGCCGCGCGAAATCGTCACGGGCCCGCAAGTCGCGGATGAATTCATTGTGCGGAAAGGAGTCAAACCGGGCGAGCGCATTGTTACGTCCGCGAATTTCCTGATTGACTCCGAAAGCCAGTTGCAATCGGCGCTGGGTTCGTTCGTACCTCCGCCGCCGGGCGCGGGCGCGGCCTCAGCAATGAACGCGCCTCAAAACAGCATTGAATTTAGCACCGTTCCTTCTCCTGCTTCGAAGGGCAGAAACACTTTCCGCGTGAAGCTCACTGACCCGCATGGCAATGGCATTACGGGCGCGAGCGTTGAAGTGACGTTTCTTATGCCGGCCATGCCGGCGATGGGCATGGCCGCGCAACGCGCCGCGGTCACGCTTTCGGACAAAGGAGGAGGAACGTACGAAGGACAGGGGAATTTGCCGGCAGGCGGCGTCTGGCAGGTCTCCATTGTGGTGCAAAAAAACGGAGCAGTGCTCGCGAACAAGCAATTGACTGTGGCTGTTGGCGGAGGGGTGTGACATGGTCAACCGCCTAATCGATTGGTGCGCGCGGAACCTGTTTCTGGTTTTTACGGGGGTGTTACTGCTCCTTTTCGCGGGAGTGTGGGCAATGGGCCGCGTTCCGCTCGACGCCCTCCCCGATATCTCCGATGTGCAAGTCATCATACATACGGAATGGGCGGGCGAGCCTCCTAACATTATCGAAGATCAGATCACTTATCCGATTGTCACGACAATGCTGGCCGCTCCGAGTGTCAAAGCAGTGCGTGCGCAGACTATGTTCGGCGATTCCTACGTTTTCGCGGTTTTCCAGGATGGCACGGACCTGTATTGGGCGCGCTCGCGCGTGCTTGAATATTTGCAGGAGATCGAAGGCCGGTTGCCGCCCAACGTTCACCCGGTCATCGGCCCGGATGCGACGGGCGCAGGATGGGTCTACGAATACGCGCTGGTGGACCACACGCATAAATACAGTCTGGCTGATTTGCGCGCTTTGCAGGACTGGTATCTGCGCTACCAGCTTGAATCTGTCCCCGGTGTTGCGGAGGTCGCCTCGATCGGCGGTTTCGTGCGCCAGTACCAGGTGAATCTGGACCCGGACAAGCTGCGTGCATACAGCATCCCTCTTGAAACCGTAATTAGCCAGGTTCGCGCGAGTACCAACGAGGTAGGCGGGCGGGTGCTCGATCTCGGCGGCGCGGAATACATGATTCGCGGGCTCGGCTATTTGAAATCGTTGGATGATCTGGCAAACGTGCCCGTAGCCACAAAGAACGGCACGCCTGTGCTGGTTCGTGATTTGGGAAGCGTCAGCTTCGGTCCTGACATCCGTGAAGGCGTGGCGGAATGGAACGGCGAAGGTGAGACGGTCGGGGGCATCGTCGTAATGCGCTACGGCATGAACGCATTGAACGTAATCAATGGTGTAAAGCAGAAACTGGCTGAAATTGCGCCATCGCTTCCGCCGGGAGTGGAAATTCGCTCTGGCTATGATCGCTCCGACCTGATCGAAGCTTCCATTCAGACGCTGGAGCGCGATCTGGTCGAAGAGGCTGTCGTGGTCAGCCTCATCATCCTCGTTTTCCTTTTCCATTTCCGCTCGGCGCTGATTCCGATTCTCACAATACCGATTGCGGTCATCGCATCCTTCATCCCGATGTACTACCTGCGTGTCAGCTCCAACATCATGTCGCTGGGCGGGTTGGCGCTTGCGATTGGCGTGCTCGTGGACGCTGGCATCGTTATGGTTGAAAACGGATACCGGCATCTTTCCGAACGGCAAGAGCGCGAGGACAACGCCAACGCTGGACAATCACGCGCGCCTCACGATGCGGAACGTGAACGACACCGCGTACTTCTTGACGCGGCGAAACAAGTCGGCCCCGCTCTGTTTTTTTCCCTGATTATCATCATCGTATCCTTCTTGCCCGTCTTTCTTCTCGAAGCGCAAGAGGGGCGGATGTTCCGTCCCCTGGCGTGGACAAAAACGCTGGCCATTGCATTCTCATCCATCTTAGCCGTAACGCTTGTTCCGGTCCTGATGCCGCTGTTCATCCGTGGCCGCCTGCGCCCGGAGACCAGAAATCCGATCTCGCGCATTACTCAGGCGATCTACCTTCCAGTTCTCCGCCTGGCGCTGCGATTTCGCAAAACGGCGATTATTCTCGCGATAACCATCCTGATGCTTACGGTGCCGCTTGCGCGCCAGCCTGGCAGTCAATTCATGCCGCCGTTATTTGAAGGCTCCGCGCTTTACATGCCCGCCGCCTTACCGGGAATTTCCATTGGGCAAGCTTCGCTATTACTCCAGGAGCAGGACCGCATCATTCGGAGTTTTCCGGAAGTCGAAAGTGTGTTCGGAACTGTTGGACGCTCAAACAGCGCCACCGACAACGCCCCGCTGGATATGTACGACACGACCATCATGCTCACACCTCGCAACCACTGGCCGGCCGGCATGACTTACACAAGACTGATTCAGCAGATGGACGCGAAACTGCAATTTCCCGGGCTGACGAACACGTGGACGATGCCCGTTGAAAACCGCCTGGACATGGAACTTACGGGCATTAAAACCCCCGTTGGTATGAAAATCCAGGGTCCGAGCCTCGATGGAATCCAGCAGCTTGGTGCGCAAATCAGCGACATTCTTACCGGCCATCCGGGTGTGCAATCCGTCTTTGCCGAGCGCGTGGCACAGGGCTTCTATCTCAATATCACGGTGAATCGCGCCGGCGCGGCACGCTACGGGCTGACCGTCGCTGACGTCCAGCAGGCCGTTGAATCCGGCATCGGCGGCGAAGACATCGCCGAGAACATCGAAGGCCGCGAGCGCTTTCCGATTAATGTCCGCTACAACCGAGATTTTCGAGATGACATTCCAGATCTCGAGCGAGTGCTGATCAGTACCCCCACAGGAGCGCAGATTCCGCTGATTGAAGTGGCAAACGTCTCTTTTTCGCGCGGGCCAGCCGAGATTCGCGACGAAGAAGCCCAGCTTACGGGCTACGTCTATTTCAATTTGGGCACAACCGACTATGGCGGTTTTGTCCAAAACGCGAGCAATCTGCTGAGGACAAAATTAGCCCTGCCGCCGGGCTACAGCTACAAGTGGTCGGGAGAGTACGAATTTGAACTGCGCGCCAAGAAGCGGCTTGAGCTCATCCTCCCCATCGTGTTTTTCGCGATATTCTTGCTGCTGTACATGGTTTTCGGCTCAACGGCGGAAGCGGCGATTCTATTTTTCCCAGTGTTTTTTGCGTTAACGGGCGGACTGATTCTCCAACGGCTGCTCGGGTATGAGTACAGCGTGGCTGTGGCCGTCGGCTACACCGCGCTTTTCGGAATCGCGGTCGAAACCGCCGTCGTGATGGTCGTTTATCTCCACGAGGCGCTTGATAAGCGGCTTGCTTCGGGTGTTCCGCTCGAATCGGAAGATATCGAAGCCTTAACCATCGAAGGCGCTGTCCTTCGTCTTCGTCCGAAGCTGATGACGGTCTTTGCCGTCATCGTTAGTCTTGGGCCGATTCTGTGGGAGACGGGGATCGGCTCGGACGTAATGAAGCCTATCGCAGCGCCCATCGTCGGCGGCATGGTCACTTCGACAATCGCAGTCATGATCCTGGTGCCGATTCTCTTCGCGCAGCTCAAAGAACGCAGCCTGCGCCGAGGCACGCTTCGCCCTTCAACGACGAGCCAATGATCGCATTTTCCTGGGATGCTTTTCGCGTCGGCTCGGGTGCGGCGCTTCGTTAAAAATCTCTTCGGTAATAAGCCCAGTGAAGCGGCTCTTCTCCGCCCACCTGTGGAGGACGTCAACACTTGGATTTCGTTCTCAAACGAGAGGCTCCCGGAAGGCCGACATGCCAGCTTACTTTTCGCCGGCAACGGTGACCTTCGGGGCGCGCTGTTCTCTGCGTAGTCGCGCACCATACGTGAGGTTTTCTCTTCGGAGACCTCTTTGATGCCCTGCGCCGCCCAAGCCATGGGCTCTTTTCCCGACGCCTTGGATGCACCCATCAGCTTCGAAAGCACGCGGGTAAGCGTTCCGAGGCGCTCTTTCAGGTGGAAGGCGAACTTCGCCATCACGATGTACGCACGTCAAATTCGCAACTCGTATAGGAACGCGACTCGTTTCGGATAATCTGCGCAAGCGCGATCTGCATCCTGTGTGTGCGCGTGCCGGCCTCTCGTTCCTCAACTGGCGCGTGCTCCGGCATACGCACGGCACTTTGCTTCACGAACTCGGCGCGCAGCTGAAAGTTGGTTCAGGCACAACTTGGCCACTTTCACACAAGCGCTGTGCTTGAGGTGTGCACGCTCGCGAGCGTGAGTGCTCAGCGGCAAGCTGTCAACCTGCTGGAAAATCCGTTCGGCCCAAAAGTGTTACCTATGTGACCGGTACGTTCTGTAACCCATGTCTCCGGGCCGGACCCAGAGTAATGTGGCGCGCCCGGAGGGATTCGAACCCCCGACCCTCTGCTTAGAAGGCAGACGCTCTTTCCAACTGAGCTACGGGCGCTCTCTCCCTAATTTCTCATATTACAAACACTTACGCTACAGCTTGCTGCACCTGAACAACTGCTGTTTTCGGTACATTCGGTACAACTGGGGCAGAAATCGACTCGGGTAGTTCGAACCCGACGCCGATTTTGTCGGCAATTTGCTTACGAAACGTTACGTTCTTGTTGAGCATGGAGTAGTCGTCCCCAACCGTCCTATTCGCGTGACCGAGCCAGAATCGCTCGATGTCCGAAGGAACTGAGTTCTCGCGGAGCCATGTCATCCGAAAGCGACGAAAGATGTGGGTTCCCCCAAGCGGGAGATCCTTCTCTTCCAACAATGGGTGGATGACGCGGTTGCGAATGTTTGACGGGTTGAGCGGCTTCCCCAAGCGGTTTGCAAAAACCAAACCGGAGGTTCGGCCACCAAGGAACTCTCTCAGGAGAGCAGCTACCTCAGGAGAGGTATCAACAAGCCTCGCAGAGTTCGCCGTCTTGAGTTCCGGTGTCAGTTTCGTTCCCTTTGCCTGCTGGACGATGCGGATCGTGGTGCAATCATCCAGCAAGTCCTTGATTTCGAGGCCGAGAAGCTCACCAATGCGACAGCCGGTGGAAGCCGCGAGGATCAATATCATCCGATATTTCGGACTCTTGACCTTGGCAAACTCCGCCATAGTTTCTGCTGTAATCGATGGCCTCCGCTGCTTCGATGTTTCAACCATTGGAAGGTCCAACTTGTTCGCATCCCAATTGCGAGGATACAGAGGGCTGCCCTCTGCGTCCTCGGCAGACTCGACGACTGCTGCGGCCATGCGAAAGTAGGAGTTGACTGTCTGGGCGGAAAGCCCTCCAGAATTCATCTTCGCTACGAGAGCCTTCATTGCCGGGTACTTTGCCGTTTCGTACAAGGGGAGATGCCCTACCTCTGGCAAGATCCACTTGTCCAAAGCCGCTTGAATGGTTGGAACCGTCGTGACGCGAATTGGTTTGCGCTTCCGCGTCTGCGATTCTTCGAGCCAAATCTTCGACTGTTCTTTGAATGTGACGCCGAATTGCTGTTTGACAACGCGGTTGAAGTACTGCGCACTGTCCACTTGGGCGTCGGCGATGATCTCCTTCGCCCTCCTTTCTCGCTCGCTACGATTCAAAGAACCGGGACCAGAGATTGGGCAGATTCGCTCACGCACGAGCGCTCGCTTCTCCTGGCCCTCAATGTCCTTCCAGAATCGCACGACGAACCACTTTCCTGACGCTTCGATGTGACCGTTCTGACCAGTTCTGCGTGACAAGGCTTTGCCTCGTTTCCGCTTCGCTGGCGTCGCTTTCGCGACTGTACCAACAGCATCGTGCGACAGCAAGTGGGTCTTGTATTCCATTCTGATCGGTCAAGCCCGGCAGGTTCGGGCAGGCCCCTCGCATGACCTAGTGACTAGGTTCGCGATTGCCTTCGCTCTCCGGCGCTGCTCCCGCACTTCGCAAAGATGTCTGCGCATTGAGTTCAGCTTGGGCCTTGGTAACGGTGCGCCGGGCGTATTCTTCGGGGTCGTACTTCTCATGCGCCCTGAACTCGGCAATGTCTCGCATCACCTCTTCTGGTGAGAGTCCTCTTGCCAGGGCTCGCTTTGCGTAGGCCCAGTCGCGCTCCGATTGGCTCAATTCACGAGGGCCTGACGATGCCGACCGTTCGTGAGGCGGATTCCATCTGCCAGGGCCAGAATCGACCGGCTCGGTGCGAAGTTTGAAATCGCGTGGATGATAGGTGCCGTCTGTGTGCGAGTGAACTGTCACGCGAAAGTCCTCCTCGTACTTTTTGTTTCCGAAGCCCGGAAGACGAAGCACTCTTGTCGAATCGGTTGCTGCGGGATCGCCGTCGAATTCCCGCGCCAAGGCGTGCAGGAATGCTTCGGCTTGCTCTTGAGTGACTCCTTCGACTCTCCATATCACCTGAAATTTGTCGGGCGACGTGCTGAGGACGTAGCTCGGGGTCGGCACAAGATCTGATTGCTGAATGGCCGCGAGGGATTTCGTTCCTTCGTGGTCGAGGTCGATATAGAAATGCTTGATCGCCTGTATGTCGTCCTTCGTTCGCGTGTGGGCTTCGGGTTTCAGCGGGTTCATGCCGAGGTAGATGTCGGAGCCGTCTCGCTGATTCTTATAGCGTAGCCAGTCCTGAAATTGCGGGGCCGCGATTCTTACCGCTGTGCTGATGCGCTGGAGAGTGTCTCCGCGCCTTCGGTTTCGCACTAGCACGGCCAAGCGGTCGGAGGGATCAAAATTTGCGCGAATGTAGTCTGGCGCAGTGATTTCCTTCTTGTCTGGCTTCTCAGCAGTCATGGCTTTTCTCCCTGATGCACGTACATGGAGCAATAGTCGAAGAGGTCTGCGTCCGGGTCGTAACTGTTGATTTCTAGGACTTCGGAGATGTACCGACGTCCCGGTCTGCGCTCAACCTGGACGACAACGTTCAGTGAGTCGGCGATGTTCGTCTTGATGGCGCGATAGGGGAGGTCAACTCCGCTCTGAAGCACGCAACTCGTGAAACGGGCGAGTCCTTGCTTGGCGGAGTTGGCGTGAATCGTTGAAAGTGTGCCAGAGTGCCCCGTGTTCAGAAGTTGCAACAGATCGAAGGCTTCGCCGCCGCGAATCTCGCCGAGGATAATGCGGTCGGGGCGATGCCGCAGAGCTGCCTTAAGAAGATCCCGGATCGCAACTGCCGGCAGGCCATTCTGAGCCTGCCGCGCTTCGAATCGGACAAGGTTCGGCTGGGCCAACTGAATCTCTGCGGTGTCCTCAATCAGAAGGACCCGGTCATCCTGAGGTATGAATTTTCCGAGGATGTTGAGCATCGTCGTTTTGCCGGTCCCTGTTCCGCCGCTAATGAGGATGTTCTTCCGAAGGAGGACATACTCCTTGAGCCGGTTTGCAAGATTGTTGTCGAGTGTTCCGGCTCTGATCAGATCGTCCATTTCGAAATGCCGTGTATTGAACTTGCGGATGGTCAATGTGACCCCACTCAAACTGCACGGCGGAATGACTGCGGCAACGCGGCTTCCGTCGGGCAGGCGCGAATCGAGAATGGGCTTCGATTCCGAGATGTCGTCACCCAGACGGCGAGCGATGTTTTTCACAGCAACCATGAGAGATTTCTCCCCGAGAGACACGTCTTGTACTTGCTGAAGGTGACCGGCTCGCTCGATGAAGATCCGGTCCGGGCCATTCACCATGACCTCGCTGATCGAATCATCAAGAATGAGGTGCTCGATTGGCTTCAAGAACGGAAGGATCATTTCGAATCCGTTCATCACAGTTCTCCGTCAGCGACTTGCTTGAAATAGGATTTGTTGGAGTCGTTGTAGTAGGGCTTCAGGTAGCAGAATGTTGGCGGCATTGGATTGAATCCGTCGTATGCGATGGCAACGGACTGCGCGTTCTTGAGTTCGGTGAAGGTCTTCATGTCGAAACGGAAGTCGGAATGTGGGTAGTAGCTCTTTGAGGCCGTAATATTGGCTTTGTGCGAGATGGCTTTGCCGGTAAGCAGGCTGACACTCGCATCGTGCCCGCTCTCGGAAAGGTTGTAGCTAATCTTGAGTTGGTCTTCGCGTCCGCAGAGCTCGCTTGCGGTGCGAGCCGAGAAGTCGTCCGACAGCGCCAGAAATATCTTTGTGCGGAAGGTCTGAACCAGCGTTCGCCAGCTCTCTCCGGGGAGCGCCGATTTCAATGAGCTGATGCTCTGAGTGGCGATGATGGGAATGCATTTGGGTTGACGCGAGAGACCGAAAAACTTTTCGTCGCCAGTTGGCTCGTTCTCTCCGACTGTCGCAAAGTGCTGGTATTCGTCGCACATGAACAGGACCTGACGGAAGTACTTGTCCTTGTTGGCTTCGATCATGGGCACGCGATTCAAAACGGCCCGCTCGAAATCGAGCTTCATCATGACGCCGAGGGCCTTCGCGAGGCCGGGATTCATTCCGATAGGGAAATTCAGGCAGCAAACCTTTCCGCTTTCTATGAGCCAACTGAATGAAGGCAGAGGCTTCCCAAAGCGATAGTCAGCGTTGGCCTTCGGGTCGTAGCACTCTGGCGGCGGACAGAAGGTTCTTTTTACCGCCGGGTTGTCGTCGAACAGCGACAGGAAAACCGAGATGCCTTCGACGATAGAAGTCCGCAGTTTCGGCTCGATGCGCCGCCAGTCGTTGTAGAACCAGCGCTTGACGGCTTGTAGTTGTTCGAGCCGGTCAGGATCGGCCTTATCGAAACCTGCTTCGCTAAGATATTCGCAATCGATGGATTTGCTCTGCAGGAACCGCCGTGCGCCGGGAGTGTCTTTGGCTCGATACATCTCGATGGGTTCGTCGAGCGAAAACTCGAAGAGTTTCAGGTCGTCGAAGTGTGCTCTGTAGTCAGGCGCGGAAACGAGCAGGAAATAGCGTTCCTCGAGCCGCCTTTCGGCATCCTGAATCTTCTTCTCCAAAATGTCCGGGGAGATGGCGGACTCATAGACATCGAACAAGGTCACGTAGTCGTAGGCAACCTTGTGCAGAAGAATGATGAATTTGACGAGGTTTGTGTACGCCTGCTGCCAGAAGGGTTCCTTCCCTTTCCCAAAGAGGTTGTTTAGGAGCGACGCGATGCTGTAGGCCAGAGCATACGAGTCGAGGTCGTTGTGAAGCGGATTGTAACGGTAATGCGAGTCGAGACTGATCTCGATATAGTCGTCCTCTCTGCCGTGACGAGCGAGAATCTCTTTGATCCTGTGGCAGAAGTCGCCTTTCACTTCGAGAACGAGACCGCCAATCCTCTTTTCTTTGTCGCCAGCACAATAGGCAAAAATCTGCTCCGCGAAAGGGTACATGCAGCAACTCGTTTTCCCGGTCCCTACCGCTCCGAAAATGGCAATTCCGGTGAACAGTCCCCGCTCGGGTACGACCAGCCAGTGCGGGACGGCTGCCGGTACAGGCTTTCGTGGGTTGTGAACCTCACCCAACACGAGAGACAGAGCAGGGCGCTTGCGCGGATCGGGGTAGGTAGGCAAGCGCCCTGGCCTAATGCGTTGCGGAATCTTGAGCGCGAAGATGTAAAGACCCGAGAGCAGAATCGAGTAGCCGATGTAGGGTGTGGTGTAGAGGAAAACGACGTAGGAATACTTGAATCCCAGGAACACGGGCCGCGCCCAGAGAAACATCAACTCGAAGAACAGGTTTCCCTCGGGGAAAGGCATTTTTATATAGAGGGTCATCCCTGTCGCCGCTGCCAGGAGGCAGGCAACGAAGTTCTTCGAGTTGAGAATCCGTTGGATCATGCTGTTTTCCGAATGGCCCCGCCGTCACTGATTGGCTTGCCCTGCGCGGCGTTTTTCTGCTCGGCCCGCCACTTTCTGTATTCGGGGTCTCTCCAAAGAATCTTTTTCAGGACATAGTTCGCCACATGGTCGGGCGTGCAATCGACGAATCGGGCGTATTCGTCGAGCAGCTCGCTCGTGGGCTGTTCGAGCTTGATCGAACGGCTGACCAACTCCGGTGGTTTCTTGATGTAGGGCATTTTCCTTTGCTCCTGTGGTTCAGTTGGTTGCTCGAAATCCTGGACGCGGCCAAATGTGTCACGCGCTGCGCGTGACTGAGGCGGGAGCGACCCCACGAATTCCCGTGACGCAGGGTGCGTCAAAGGGTGGGGTCGCTCCCGCCTCATCCGAATTTGGCCGCGTCCTTCCGAGCTTTCTCTTCACGGGGTATCTCTCTTGTTTCTCTTGAGTTCGCTTCAGCCAAGGGCTGAAGCGAGAAGTCTTTCCTCCTGAAGTCTGGTACTGAAGGGCGCTTCAGGGCCTTCCGCACAGCACCATCCTCGCGGCGATTGCCTTTGACAAGGAACGTTTGAAACTCAGCCTTTCGGTGAGGAGTGGCCGGTGGAAACTGTCGGCGCACATCATCGGCTGTGAGTTTTCCCGAGCACCATGCCGCGTGGAGAGAGTCGAAGCGGTCGCCTTGGAACCGGCGTGTTGCATCGTTCAACCACTCGATCTCGTTGTTGGAGAACAGGGCGTACTTCTTCAGGTCCCACGCTTTCCGAAGACGGAAGTACCGCAGAAGATCTGCCGCAATCTCTGTTGAAATCGGTGCCTTCACGACCGAGGAGAAGCATTTCTCCGCATCGCCAAAATGCACCGCTGAATTCGATATCAACAGGAACCGGAACTCATTGAGTTCCCGGAAGAGCGGCCTGTAGGCATTCAGGTGGTTCGCAAAGCCCGCGAGACTAGAGTAGCCGGGGTCTACATACGACAACGTGACCACAGGGGAGGAAGAGGGGCGCGACGAGTCAAGGAAGAGGGGGTATTTGTCCACAAAATATCGGAGTGTTGGCTCGCCGCTCGAACGACCTTCGTAAGTCTTGGTCGGAAGACAAGTCTTTGGAAGCCCAAGTGCGTCGCAGAAATACCCCACCTTCTGCTCTTCCGTTTCGAGGTAGTCGTACTGCTGGTTCGCTATGACGAAATCGAGCAGGACGAGACGGGTCCTGATGAATTCGACCGAGTGCCGACGGCGGTTGCGAAGATTTTCCTTTCCGATCTCAGCGTATAGCTTCTTCGAAAAGAGATGATAGACGCCCCCAGTGTCCTCGTATTCGCGCCAGGTTGCATGGCCCCTGCTTGCGAGCTTCTTCGAGAGCTGATCCGTTCGGTAGCCCCAACTGGCACCGGTCAGGTCCAGGAAGTGGCGAGGAACGAAGTACCCGGAATGCGTTGCCACAATATAGAGGAAACGGGCTTCGTCCTCGGTGTAGCCGAGGGCCTTGATGGCAGCGATATCGTGCTCCTCGATCTTCATAGGCTGAGAATCTCCGCCGTCAGTTCTCGCTGGTCGAGCACACGGCGCAAGCGGTCGGCGTCGCTGCGCGAAGCGTAGAGGGAGAACCCCGCGCGCACTTTCTCGGCCAACTGGCTTGGGCGATAGTGCTCGGTCGCGAGTTCCACGTCCACGCGGGCCATTTCTCCGTCGCGTGTCTCGTACTCAATGCGGAGGTCGGGCACGGGGATTTTCTCGCCCACAACTTGGAGGCCGTGACGAGACGCGATTTCTTGTCGCGATTCGGCCCCGAACGTCGCAAAATCCCGGTTGAGCTTCTTCTTCAGTTCAAAATCGAGAACGACGCGGAGATTCTTGCCTCCCTCGTCGAGGATTTTGCTCGCCTCTTTCTGATAAAGCTGGTAGATGTCCGCGTCGTGGTTGGCTTCCCTCGGCTTGACGAATCCGTGGTAGATGGATTGGCCCTCGGGGACAAAGCGGTTTGCGCGGATCAATCTGTGCCCTTCTTTCGTCAGGGTCAGCATTTCGCGACGGTTGGCTTCCGGGCCTTCGAATGCTCCATGCCGTATGAGGCCCTGCTGGGCGAGATTCCGAATGTCATGCTCCATTTCTTCCCGATGATCCTGATAGGTATGTTTGACGAGGTCTTCGGTGGCGATCAAGCGGAACTTCCCCAACTCGGTGAGGGTATGTACTTCAGACCCCCGCAAACGGTACGCCCGGTCCCGCTCGTAAAACACGGTGCGCGAGTCCTGGGACCGAGCACTGTCCGGGCGAGCATCGCGTGGGGTCTCAGTGTCCCGATCAATCCGAGGGTTTCTGTCTGGGCTGTGGCGTTGCTCGGGGTGCTTCGTTTCCGGTTCAGGAATTCTCCCACGCGAGGCAGATCCGTCCGTTCGAAGGTCTTCAAATTCACCGGGGGTGAAATCACGGGACATTTCAGTGCTCTTCATCCGCCATCGGAGGCGGTACCGGCGAATGGCCCGCCGTGACCTGTTTGTCCACGTGCGATAGCTTGCGGCCCGTGTCTTTCAGGAAGAACTTGCGGTTGATCACGTACATGGCTGCGAAGACATTCACGAAAACGACGGCAATCCAGGCGAGAATCACGCTGCCGTATTGGTGGTAAAGGATAGATCGGTACGGAATGAGGAACTTCAACTCGCCCATGAGCCAGAAGCCGAGGGCAAGCAAGATAGCAACCGTGGCGATTAGCGCGTTGGCGATCATCGGACTCTCCTTGATCGGTCAAGAGATATGGGTGGGGTTTTTCCTTGACCATGAGTCGGTGTGGGGAGCGGGCGCGAAGCCGGTGAGCAACGGAGGCCCTCCAGGAGCGCGCCTGGGGTGTCTAAGAGCAAGCCCGACCGGATGGGATGTAGCGTACGTTGGTAGGAGGCTCTTGCTGCGAGGGTCAGCGTGGCGCGCGGAGGTTGGGACGATGTTGCCAGGCGACCGCCCGCGACCTCGTGGGGCTGTGTGGGGGGCCGGCCTCTCATTTGAAAGCCTCGTCTTCACGGAAATAGGTGATGCTCAGGCCCAGCGGATTGATGGGGATGAGTTCGTTCGGCACCTGGGTCTTGAAAAGGAAAACGAAGTTCGCGGTGTAGAGGTCGCGCTTGAGCTCACTATGATCGGCGGGCGAGTAATAGACCATGTAGAAGTCTACGCGCGCCTTGTAGGGAGGCGATTGCATGTCTTCGAGCGCGACCTTCTTCACGTCAATATCGATCTCCGGGACCGCCGTGTTCGTGAGGAACTTCTTGATGACGTCGTCCTTCTTGTAGGCGTCGAGGATGCCGTCCGCCAGCTTTGAGTCGAGGAAGTACAGGGACTTCGAGAAATCGTCCTGGATCGTATAGCGGTTGCGGCGGTAGTAACGCGCACAGAACTGAGAGAGGAAATATTTCGCCTCGGCGTCCTGGGGTTTGTACTCGAAATTGTGGTAGTTGATGGCCTCCGCGCGGCCCAGGTCATCGATCCGAATTACAAGGGGGCGGAAGTTCTGGAACGTGCGGATGGTGCGCAGGTCAACGAGGGCCAGGCCAATGGCCACAAGCGATACCAAAACTAGAGCAATCTTGAGGTACGTGTTGGTCACCATCGGGTCACCGTACTGTTCGAGATAAAGCTTCTTGGCATCGTGGAAGCTCGCATCGTTGCTCATTAGAAAATCCTCTCCAGAATCCCCACGGAAGAGCCGCCCGACGTGCCGCTGAAGATGTGGTTGGTCAAGGAGGGAACCTTGAGAAGCACATAGATCGAAGCGAGAAACGTGATGAACAAGACCGGAAACCACCCGATGAGTTCGACTGTGGAAATGGTCCCGCCGGGCGGAAGGCGGAGGGCTCCAAGCATGAGATTCCCGATGACGTATACAACAGCCGCCGCGATGACCTGGTAGAAGGCATATTGGATGAAACAGCGGAACCAGCCCCAGAAAAGCCATTCGAGTTTCGGGACGATGAAGAAAGGTATGAAGACTGGCCCCACGAGAACACAAACAGCGGTGGCGATAAATCCGTAAGCGATGACAACGATGGCGATGGCCTGGGCTGCTGCGAGCAGGATGGTGACGGCAACATAGATGATGGTCCCGAGGAAGTCCGCTACACCGGGGGAAGACATCCGCGTTTCGAAGTCGGCGACCCGCTCGACAACGGTCTGCAGCTCGTTCCGATTGATTTGGTTCGTGAGGAACTGCGCCTCGTCCGTCACCAGATTGTGGAAGCTCGTGCCGATGCCGGGGATCGGAGTGCTGTAGTAGTTGACCATCGCGAACCCGAAGCTGATGGTGAGCAGGAGACTCGCGAAGTTGTCGAAATGAAGAAAGTGCCTGCCGCTGGCGGCGGAGAGCGCGGATTTCACTCCGTACCAAACGACAAGGATCGTGGCGAAGGAGCGGAACAGGTTCCGGCCCATGCCGTCGAAGAAGCCGAGGTTCTGCGTGAGCAGATTGTTGATGGCCTGAAAGATGAACTGCAAAAAGTCGGTTTGCATCGTCGGCTCCTTCGACAGTGGGTCGGCTTCCCACGCCCGCATCAGGGCATGCGGAAGTTCTGGAGAGAGTCAGTCATCGTGGCGGTGACCTGCGCCATGTTCCCGGCGAGGCTCGCCTGCCGCTGGATTTCGGCGTTGATCGTGTTGGTTGTAACCTCCCGCTGCTGCTTTGCGAGGATGGTTTGCTGTTCAAGCAGCGAGGCAAGGAGCTTGTTTGAATCCTGTAGCGTGCGCAGCGTCAAGACTCCCGCCGCGTTGATCTTGTTCAGGACGGAAACTTCCGAGTTGAGATCGGGGTCATCCGAGAACGAGTCGTGTTCAAGGTTTGCGATCTGAGTCTGGACACTTTCGGCGTTGCCACGGATCAAGCCGATGGTGGCCATCGCGTTCATGTTCGCGCCGTCCGCGAGTTCCACGGACGCGTACTGGGACTGTACGCGCGCTAGTTCCAAGGCGTTCATGCCCGAGAGCTCGTTCGGGCTGTACGGGAGCAGTTGGGTTGTAGACTTCTGGTAGCCGGTGTTGATGTTGGGAAGCAGGCCGGAGTTGATGCCGCTGATCCAAGAGCCGGTATTTCCGAAGGTGTTCAACGAGGTCACATTTCTCCATTGCGAAAACACAGCGCGGTAACGAGCGGGCATGTTTTGGACGAACCTCGCCATCTGCATAGCGAGGTTGAGCTGGCCCGTGATCTTGGCGTAGCTCTTCTGTAATTGAATGAGGTGCTGCTGCAACTGGTAGTAGCGCAACAGCGCGTTGTGGTAGTTGGTCGGGTCGTACACGATACCGCTCCCGAATTGCGCGGAGGCAGTACCAACGCAGAGAATCAGAACCAAGAGAACTGCCGGAATTTTCTTTTTCATCGGATTCCTTCCTTTTTTTGTCGCCTTCAGAGATTTGAAGGCATCTCGTGGTTGCCGTAATCGGGCAATGCAAGATCGCCCGAGAGATACACTTTGACTCGGTGTCCCTCGCGGATCGTGACCGTGGGCATGATGTTCAGGAATTTGTCCAGGATTTGGGCCGAGGACTGTGCCGTGCTCGACGCGAATCCCTGGCGCATGAGGTCGCTGCCGGATGCCGTGAGTGCGCTGCCGGTACCGGCTTGGGCCACTGCTCCGAGAGCACCAACGGCAAGGGAAACGCCGAAGATTCGTAGGTAGTGGTTGTTGACTTGGTCGCGAAGACCAGTGTCGCCGATCTGGTCGAGGCCTCTGAACTGATCGAGGTTCACCGAGTAACCATCCGGCATGATGAGCCGGTGGAAGACAACGGCGAGACGGGTCTGGCCGGAGTTATCAACCTTGCGGGTCTCGCCGAGCAGTTTCGCCCCGGCGGGGATCAGAAGGTGCTGGCGGTCATGTGAATAGACATCGGTCGAGAGCAGGCATTCGACGGGACCGGAAAACTGCCCTTCGAGCCGGTTGATAAGAACCGTTTCAAGAACAGTTCCCTCGAATAGGACGTAGGTTTTCCCTGCCGCCGCGTTATGCGTCCCACTTGGCGCGGCGGCAGGGCGTGGGCCTCCCTCCTTTCTGTCGTTATTGGTTTCCGAAGAAACGTTTTGGGTTGGGGTGGAGATGGAAGGAGCGGGTGGCGGTGCCGCCGTTTGCGGAGGGGCAATCGGCTGCAACTCCTTCAGAAGCTGTGCGAGTTGTGCGGCATCTGGACCCTCAGACGGAGAGTTTGCAACTGTGGGGTTCGAGCCTGGTTCTGTCACCGTCGGCGTTGGAGTGCCCGTAGACTTGCGGTAGCTCAGGGCGACATTTGACGCGAACAGGGATAGGTACTCACGCTTTTTCCGCTCAGACTGAATGGCGTCTTCGGCGCGTTCCGGTGGTTGATCGCCCGAGGCGTTGGATTGCTGGCTAGGCTGGGAGTCCTGGGGCATGGCCCCGAGCAAGCGGGTCTGCTGCGCGAGAGCGCTTTGGGCGACAAGCTGCTGGCGCTGCAATTCCTGGATACGCTTCTGAAGTTCGGTGATCTGGGTCTCGTTGATTTCCAGAGGGGCCTGTGCGGGGGAAGTTGGGTTCGCGGTTTTGATGGCGGACTGCGGCTTCTTTCCGCCTGTGAGCCACATGATGGTGACCATCAAGAGGGCCAGACCGATGAGAAGCCACGATTGAACGTTCTTTGGTACGAGACCGGGTGGCTTGGGTGCCTTTTCCTGGATCGGTTCGTTCATGACTTGCCTCTCAATTCGAGGAAACTTGCCGTGAGAATGTGAGTTTCTTCTTGCCGACAACCAGATATCCGCTGTCGAGGATTTTCGGGGCGATATACACGCCGTTCTCGAATTGGAAGTTGATGAGATTGGGTTTGCCGTCTTTCATTTCATACAGGGTCGGCTTTTCGCGGGCGGCGCACTTGATGTAGGTAAAGGCGTCGTCGTGGTAAATCGCCGAAACCAGGAACGGCGCGCGCGGGGCCTTCAAGTCGAGTGTGTAGTCGAACTGGAGCTTCGCTTGGTAATCGGCGCGAAACTTGTTGACCTGTTCAGCGGCCTGCGCCTGGGCGCTGCGGACCTGTTTGTCGGTCTGCGCACGCAGGGCTTCGAGTTCTTTCTTATAGGCTTCAGCCTCGCCCGCACGGACATAACCATGCAAGCCGGTGTTTCCGGCAATGCTTGACTCGTCTTTCGGCTCGATGAATAGCTTCAGGTCCGGTTCGGCATTCGGCTCCTTGCTGATCTCGATCAGTAGGAACGAGTACACGTGCCCGCTTGCGGTGATGAGATTCAGATTGCTGCGAATGCCCGCCTGGGCGGGATGCACGTAGCAGAGGTTGTGCGTGCCGTTAATGATCCAGAATTCCTTGTCGCCGGTCGTGAAGTCCAGAATCTCTTCGCTCTCGGGGAGGACGATGAGGGTTGAAAAGCGGAGCTTCGCCCGGACGGGGACGATGTCTTCCTTGGAATACTTCACGACGCGCGCCGCATCCGCGCCGGCGCGCGTCGGTGTCAAGCCCACGCCTAAGAGACAAAGGACCGCTAAAGCGGCGATTTGAATACGGGCGTGCTTCGCACAAGCTGAGATTCTGTCTTTCATTGTTCACTCCTGAATTGGGATTTGTCGTTCGGGGGAAGGCGGTCTTCCTGGCACATGGTTTGAATGAGGGAATTCACGGCGATAACGAGAGCAGTCGCAACCGCTGCCACTAGCAACGGGAACCAAGACCGGAGCAAAGGCTCTAGACAGACTTGATATTGCAAACGGTGGAGGAGAAACGTGAATCCCGGCTCAAGGAAACAGAGGACGACGGCGAGGATAAGCGGCGCAATCATGCGTGCTCTCCTGCCAGAACTTCGAGTCCCTTCTCGAAACCATAGTTCTCGAAGGCTTCCCTCCGCTTCCGGTTGTCGTAGGGATCGTTGGTATAGAGCCAGTAGCTCTTCCGGTCCACGGTGAGGTTGGCAACTTTGGCCAGCTCGGGCGTCTTGATGAGGAACTGCTGTTTCGGGATCAGGTTCGAAATCACTTCGACTTCGTTTTCGTTCAGGTGGAATTGCCTGCGGTAAAGTTCGCGGTCCATGTCGGGATTCGCGAGAAAGATTTTTGTGGCGCAGCTTTCGATAATCACGTCGAGGATGTCCGAGCGCCGCAGTTCGTCTAGCGACTGCGTCGAGAGCACCATCGCGGCGTTGTGCTTCCTCCAGGTCTTCAGCGCTTCCACAACGTACCGCTGGATGCTCGGGTTCTTCAGGAACACCCATGCCTCATCGATGAAGAAGGCTTTGAAGACTTGTGTGATCCGCCGGTCGGCGATGACGGCGTTGGCCCGGTGGAGGATATAGAAGAGCAGGGGTTCAAGGATTTCCGGGTACTGGCTCATTCCCTGAAAGTCAAAACACTGGAACCGCGAGAACGAGATCGTGTCGTGCGAATTGTCGAAGAGAAAGCCGAATTGCCCGCCGCGAGTCCACCTGGCGAGGCGCTCCGACATTTCATGGCCGAGCGTATTCGTGAGCACGCCAAGCGTGCGCAGCGCAGGGTCTACGGAATAGAGGTTCTCGATCTGGTGGTAGAGATCTCGCTCGGTCGCGGGGTCAAGTTCTGCCGTCCCGGAGCCTTGAACCAGGACTTTCAGAAAGAGCGCCAGGAAGTCGAGGTTCTCTTTGGTTGGTGGCAGCGAGAATGGATTGATTTTGAAGTCCTCGGATTCGAGTCCGACACGGACATAGGAGCCGCCGAAGAGGTGCGTAAGGCTTTCAAAACTCCCGCCCAGATCGAAGATGAATGTATGCGGGGCGTACTTCTGGAGGTTTGTGACCAGAAAGTTCAGCAGGAATGATTTACCCGCGCCGGTCCGTCCCAGAATCATCGTGTGTGCTACGTCCCTGTAGTGGAGGTTCAGGAAGTACGGGGTGTGGTGATTCGTCTCGAGAACCGCGAGATATTCTTGCCGGAGGTGCTGATTGCGAGGCTCACCACAGTGGAGGGTAAAGAGGAACGAAAAGTCGGCGTAGTTCGTGTTGAGCAGGTAGAGGTAGCGGAGGTTGAAGATGTGATTGCCGGGAACTGACGCGAGAAATGCGTTCAGCAGGTTGTACTTCTCTTCGTAGAGCTGCGCGTCGTGAACGCTGAAGACTTTGTAGAACTCGGCGCACGCCCGGTCCACTTTGGCAAGGTCGAGGTCATAGATAACGACGGTGAGTGAAAACTGGCCGAAGTAATTTCCGTGAAGCTCGATCTCCTTGATGCCCTCACCGAGTTCGCGGACCTGCGATTCCTTCGAATCGTCCAGAAGAACATCCTGCGGTGCGGCGTCGTTCAGATTGACCTGGCTGATGAACGAGCGCTTTGTATTGTGGAAGTGACGGCGCTTCGCCTGGATGATCCGCCTGGTCTTACCGGAATCTTCCCTCTTCCATTCCGTGACGACGTAATAGTTGGCCCCAACATCAAGAAGCCGCTTGAAGATGAGAGGAAAACTCTGCGCGGACGGCTCCTTGAGTGTGAGGACCCTGACGTAGTAATCGTCGAGCCGGAGATGCCGTCGGTGGCATTCGAGATGCGACTCGCATAGGTAATAGTCGAGGAAAGTGTCGTATTTGAGCTTCGCCAGTTCGAGCTTCTCCGGGGCGAAGTTCAGCGTCTTTTTCAGAATTCGGAAGGCTTCCTGCTTTTCTAGCAGCCGTACCGTGAGGAAGTCGCTGACCTGCAAAATGAAACTGTCGGCCTTCTGCAGCAGTATGGCCTGGGATTTGGTGATCTCTCGGTCGAGGAAGACAACCTGTTTTCTGGTTGAGAAGTACGTCCAGAGCTCGCCGAGCGCCTTCACTGGCTGCTCGGGAAATTTCGCCAGCGCGCTTCCGATCTTGCGCTTCGGACGTGAACCCTCGAAAAAGATCGCGTAGTAGACCGACAGTGAGAAGAGGGTGTCGGCCTTGGCAGCCAGGTACGCGATGCGGTTTCTGATGGCGGTGTCTACGACAGGATTGCCGTAGAGTTTGTAGGGAATGGCTTCGTTGTTTCGTTTGAAGATGTACTGATACACGCGGTAGTTTTCGTCAAAGAGTTTCAGCGCGGATTCGAGCCTCTTCGTGAGTCCGTCAATCGAGGCATCATCGAGGCACTCGTAGTCAACGCCACGTACTTCGAGGATGACCCCGAGTTCCCCCGACTTGGTGAGGAAGACATTGGAATCGATAAACCCGTACAGGTTCACCTGTTCGTTGAATGCGCCCGTCTCCTGGTAATTCTTGAAAATCCGCTGGAGTCTAAGCATTGCTGATCCTGCGTATCGTGACCGGGCTGAATTTTGCCGGGTCGTATTGGTTGCGAAGTTTCGCTGCGGAGAGCAGGAACCTGAGAATCTGCGGGTCGGTCTGAGTCGCCCAGCGCGCGGCAAAGTACAAGAGCAGGAAAATCAGGATTCCCCCGAGCAGACTCGCAAGCAGGTTGAACGTGGCCGCGCCGAGGCACATGGCGAAGAAAAAAAGCTTTCGCTCGGCTCCGAGGATCGTGAGTGGCCGAGACAGCGACCGATGGACTCTGTTGACCCGTCTTACGTCTGCCATGTACTCCTCCAGGTTTCTCCGTGGGTCAGGAGCCAGGAAACAGCCACGCGAGAAAGTTCACCGCCGCGATTGCCATGCCAACGCCGAACAGCACACCCGCGAGAATGCGTTTCGACCCCCCCTCGCCGAATGCGAACGTCAAGCCCGCCACAACAATCGCGACCAGTGACAGGCCGCGTGCGATGGTGCTGGTGAAAGCCGTTTGAAGGACGTTGACTGCGTTTTCCCAGGGAGAGGTTCCCTGAGCAAATGCGGGGGCCGCGAGAAGCAAACCCAATGCGACCGCCGCGAGAGTTCGAGGCGTGGGCCTAAGCCGGGATGTCGTGTGCCAGAGCGTTTTCATGTCCGTTCGTCTCCTTCGGTAGATTTCACTTTCATAAGTCCGAGGGAGTTCTCGCCGTGCCCGCGCGTGGCAGGGCCGAATCACGACGCGAAAGAAGGGCCGCTGTCCTGGTTTGTTTTGGCCTTCATCCGACTGAAGGCACACGTGGAGCACGCGCTCCGTCCAGAGGGTTTCTACTTTCGCGTCCGGCTCGGGACCATTGAGCGGCGCGCTACTGCGCCAGGCGGTTAACCGAAGTGGGACGGCCCCACCAGGCTCACGGGAGAATTCGGTGAAAACTCCCCTCATCTATACAGAGGGGAAAAAACGGAAAAACCTCACCAACAAAATGCAATTTCTTGGCTTTTTACACTCTTGGTCGTTTGGGGGATCGGGTTTGCGACCTTCGGTTGGAGTCTTTTGCTTTCGTCCGATGGAGGAAGCCACTGTAGGTCGTGTAACAAGGTGAACACGAGGTGACGTGATCCAGAACTGAGTCTTCGACCTCTTTTGGTTGTTCGGCCAAAAGTCTTAATACATCGTTCTGGGGGCATCCTTGGCGGGTGGGGTTGGGAAAATCGTGGGCGAAATGCCTCCTACCAAGTTCAAGAAAGGCTTTGTCCACGGATGACTTCCGCTTGTGTCCCTTCGACTTGCGCCTGACAGACGGCAAGGGTGACGCCCTCCTCAACCCTTTCGCCTCCGTATTTTGAGCATTTTTCTGGCGTGGTCAAGAGCTTTGCTAAATCGAGCCTCCGCCGCATGGCTTGAAATGTCAAATTGTTTCCCGATCTCTTTCCAGGTGAAACCCTCCAGGCGAAGGACGACAACCTCTCGCGACGCTCTGTCGCAGGTTTCCATCACTTCGTTCAGAAGCACGGCGGTTTCCACTTTGGCTTCTTCAGTCAGGGGAATGCGCGCTTTGCCGGATTCCTTAAGAGATTCCTCAAGAATTTTCTCTTTGTGCTTGGCGTCATCCACCATGCGAATGAATGTGCGGAACAGATATGCTGCGATATTCCGTACAGCGGGTGCGCCAGAAGCCTTCTTCTCCTCGATTGCGGCAGACACGGAGGCTGCTGCCTCCTCAAAGTAGTTCATAGCCAGGGCGGGATCACCGATCAGGTTTTGGGCGTACGCGAGGGCGCGTGGGCCAATTTCCATCGAGACAGACAACACCGCAGGAGCGATTTGCCTGCCGAAGCGGTCAACCGAGTTCAACAAGAACGGAGGACCGGGCTTCGTTTCTCGCCTCGGGCGCATGGGGACCCATCTCTTGTCGCCGCGAATCTGCTGATTTGGATGTGGCGAGATGGGTTGGGGTTTCTTCGCGGGCCACGTACTGCGTTAGTACCTTCGTACTACCTCGTACTAGCGAGGTCGTCACTGTTTTTCGCCTGCCTTTCCGCTAGACCGTTAAATCCTATTTCTGCCCAATGTCACCGCCCGACCGCCTAACCGACTCCGTTTCATCGTAGCGACGGACTGCGGCAGAAAGTCACGCAGCCCTGGAACGGAGACGGTCCCGCGCAACGTCGCAGTATCGAGCGTCCAGTTCGATACCGATGAATCGGCGGTTTTGCTCTTTCGCTGCGACCAACGTCGAGCCGGAGCCGCAGAACGGGTCGAGAACGACATCGCCAGGGCGCGAGAAACACTGAATGAGCGGCGTGAGAACGCAGAGCGGTTTCTGCGTCGGGTGCAACTTGTTACCGGAGTACTTCCATTCCAGCACATCGGGAATCCGCTGCGTTGGTTGCGGCGGATTTCCCTTCGCAAGCAGATACGCGTTCTCGTGGTGGTAGCGCAGAAACCGCTCCGTTGAAGGATACCGCTTCGTGAACGTCAAGTGCCCGGCGAGTCGGAATCCAGCCTCGCGCCACGCGGCGATGAATTTGTCCGCCTGGTGCCAGCCGTAGAAGCTGATGCAGAACGCGTCGCGCCGCAGCACGCGGAAGATTTGAGCGAACGCGAGTTTCAACCAAGCGGCATCGCCGTCATTGGTGACCTTTCGACCGTCACGCGAGCAATAGTTTGCGAGATATGGCGGATCGGTGAGCACGAAATTGACACTGCAACTGCGTAGCTGCCGCATGACTTCGATGCAATCACCTTGCAAAACCGCATTCGCTTGCGGCCCGCTGTTGAGTTGTTTGCTCTGCTCTATATTCATTTGAGTTCTCTCTTTCGTGTTGGAATTTGTTTCCTTCGCCCGAAGACGAGGAACAAATCCGACACGCAGAGAACTAAGTGCAGAGGCGTTGCTGGCCTGGACTGAAGCGGGTAGCAACGCGAGTGACGGGAGAGGTGTTTGCGACCGGCGCGAGAGTATGCGAGGAGAGGCCCAGCGCAAAGCGTGACACGTTACTTGTCAGAGACCGGCAGCACCGAAGCACCGAAATGCTGAGCAAACAATTCGGGCGGGGGCGCGAAGCCGATTTGAAAGAAGGGCTTGACTCTGGACTCTACTCCAGGGTGTAGCTTATTGGAGAGGAGCGAGAACGATGCAGATTGGCACTGTTGGGAAGAAGGTCGGCCTCAGCGTTGATGCGATTCGCTTCTACGAGCGCAACTCTTTGCTGAGACAGCCCCCTAGGACACAAGGAGGCTTCCGGCAGTACGGTGAAGACGACGTTGAGACGCTGGCCTTCATACGCCGTGTACAGGGCCTGGGATTCAAGCTCAGCGAGATCCGGGGTCTCTTAAATCTGCGAGGGAATCGCTTGCAACCGTGTGCGCCCGTGCGCCGCCGATTGGAAGAAAAGCTAGTTGATGTGCAGCGGAAACTTGCCGACCTTCAGAAGCTAGAGCGCGAGCTGCGTTTGGCTCTACGCAGTTGCGACAAAGAACTGCGCAAGCGGTCCGCTCATTGCCCGATTTTGAGGGAAACAGATAAGCGCAAGTCGAAGAATGACACTGAGAGTTGAAAGGCCCCATACACGTAGGAGGCCGCATCATTTTTGAGGGATGGGCGGTCAAGGAGAGACCCGATGAAAGATAAATCTTTGGCAATTGGTTCAACCGTCGCTGCTTTCTTGGCCTCTCTCTGTTGTCTGGGTCCGTTGCTTCTGGGTGGTGCCGGACTAGGCGCAGCACTCGTGGCAACGTTCGCTCCTCTGCGACCCTACTTTCTTGCAGTGAGTGCGATTCTATTGGCTGGGGGATTTTATTTCGTCTACCGGAAGCCAAAGGCTGCCGAAGCGTGCGCGGGAGAGACGTGCGCACCGGAGAGGGGAACTCGCCGTATGGCGAAGCCCCTGCTCTGGCTGGCAACGCTCGCGGTTGCTGCGCTGGCTTTCTTTCCATCCTATGGCGTCAAGTTAATCGGAAAACCTGCTGCCGCAGCACCAATCTCTTCGGCAACTCTCCAAACTGCGGAGTTGAAGATCACTGGCATGGATTGCTCAGTTTGCTCGGGAGTGATTCAGCGAAAGCTGCTCGAAACGCCAGGGGTTGTGAAGGCCGAAGTGCGGTACCCGGCTGGCTCGGCAACCGTACAATTCAACCCCTCGCAAACCGATACCAGCAAGCTAATCGCAGTTGTGAAGGATACAGGGTACAAGGCAGCAGTTTCCAATCCTGCACAAGAGTGAGGCGATTGACGGGAATGAGCCATGTCTCCGCGCGCAACCTGGATTCTTCGCCTCGGACCTAGACGCTGAGGGAAAAGCATGACGAGAAAATTTGACCTAGTCGCCATTGGAACCGGATCGGCGGCATCGGCAGTGACATCGCGGTGTCGCGCGGCGGGATGGCAGGTGGCGATTGTCGATTCGAGACCGTTTGGAGGTACGTGCGCACTGCGGGGATGCGACCCGAAGAAGGTGGTCGTAGGCGCTGCGGACGCCCTTGATTGGATTCGCCGAATGAAGGGCAAAGGAATTCAGTTCGAAAAGGTTCAGATTGAGTGGCAGGAATTGATGCGTTTCAAGCGGTCTTTCACTGAGCCTGTTCCGAAGAACCGGGAAGAAGGGTTTGCGAAAGCCGGCATAACGGCGTTCCACGGACGCGCTCGTTTCATGGGGCCATCCACTGTTCAGGTGGGCGGCGAGGTGTTGGAGGGGCGCTATGTCGTCGTCGCAGCAGGGCAAAAACCGGCAGACTTGAAAATTCCCGGAACGGAGCACCTTACGACCAGCGAACAGTTTTTGGAGCTGAATGAGCTTCCGAAGCGCATTTTGTTTATCGGAGGTGGTTATATCGCGTTTGAATTTGCTCATGTGGCGGTGCGTGCGGGATCGCAAGTCACAATTGTGCATCGTGGCGCGCGACCTCTTCCGCTCTTTGACCCTGGTCTGGTCGATCAAATCGTGAGGAGAACTCGCGAGCTTGGCGTTGACGTTCAGCTCGGGACGGAAGTTATAGGGGTAGAAGAAAGCTCCGGCCAACTGATTGTTCTGGCCTCTAGTTCTGGTGAGAAGCGCACATTTGAGGCGGGCATGGTGGTCCATGCTGCGGGCCGCGTACCTGAAATCGACGATCTCGACTTGCATGCCGCAGGAGTGGAGTGGACCAAGGGGGGCGTGACAGTAAATGAATTCTTGCAAAGTGTATCGAATCCGGCTGTCTATGCGGCATGCGACGCTGCTGCGAGCGGAGGCCCGCCCCTCACTCCCGTGGCCAGCTACGATGGCATCATCGTAGCGGCGAACTTGTTGAAGGGGAATCACCAAAAGCCGAACTATCTGGGGATTCCGACAGTGGTCTTTACGATTCCGCCTTTGGCTGCTGTGGGCCTCGGGGAAAGTGGGGCACGCGAGCAAGGTCTGAAATTCAGCGTCAATAAAGAGATGACTTCCAGTTGGTATTCGTCTCGTAAGGTCGGAGAGACGAATTCCGGTTTCAAGGTTCTCGTGGAGGAAGGCACGGATCGCATTCTTGGGGCACACCTGCTCGGCGGCCAGGCAGAAGAAGTCATCAACCTCTTCGCGGTGGCAATGCGTTCCGGGATGCGAGCCGCCGATCTCAAACATATGCTGTTTGCCTATCCGACACACGGATCAGATGTGCCGTACATGTTGTAGAAGTTTCTGAGGAGATGACCGTGAACTGCTGTTCTAGTGGCAAAAACGAGAAACAGATTCGGCCTGGGCCAATAGGGACGGTCGCTCGGATTTTGCTCAGCCTGCTTGCATTTGGAGGAGCGACCCTGGCACTGAGGGCTGGCGGACCATGGATCGTTTTTTCTCTCGCGCTTGCGGCTTTCGGAACGCTGCTGGGCCTAGCTGCAGTGATGCGCGAGCCTGGCTGTGAAGTGAATCTGATTTGGAATCGGTTGCTGGGTAACCCGCCGATTCGCTGCATCCTCTTCAGTCCGATTGATCGCTGGGAGCACAAACAGAACGGATAGATGAAAGAAATTGAATGATTGAAGGGAGAACGCCATGAAGACCAAATCGATGCTTCTATTTCTAAGCCTGTTGGTAATCCCGGTGACGCCATTGGCTTTCAGCCAGGGGCGGTCAAAGACAGCTACATCCGGGGCAACGAATCTTCAGGTCACACAATGTGCGCTCAAAGTGAGTGGCATGACGTGTGGCGGTTGTGCCGGGATGGTGGAGAAGAGCCTCCTCAAGCTGGAGGGCGTAAAAACAGCAAAAGTAGATTTCAAGACGGGGGAAGCGCAAGTCGAATTCGACTCAAAGAAGACCACGCCTGAGAAAATCGTGGCTGCGTTCAATCAGGTGAGCTCAGGTTTTCGGGTCGAACAATCGAAGCCTAGTGCAAAGTAGCCGAGAGTTGTTCGGAAAGATGGGGTGAGGAGACACGTATGTCGGATTGTTGTTCTGTCAATGCGAAGTCTGATGCCGCGCCAGCGGTGATGGTCTGCCCAGTGAACGGGGCACGCTCTAAACAGGTGGATATGCTCACTGTGAGGAGTTTGGTTCGTCATCTTCCTTTGGGGATGCCGGGAACTCAGTACTACTTCTGCGAAGCACCGGACTGCGATCTGGTCTATTTTCCCTTCGACCGGCAAGCGCCGAGTTTCCGCCGTTCTGACCTTTTGGTCCGGGTTGGGATTAAGGAGAGCCTGGACCCCATTCCCGTTTGCTATTGCTTTGGCTTCACACGAAAGGACATAGTGGATGAGATCGCTGTGAAAGGGCGCTCGACGGTCTTGGAGCGGATCACGGCGGAAGTGAAGGCAGGAAACTGCGCCTGCGAAGTGAGGAATCCCTCGGGCAAATGCTGCTTGGGCACCGTCACGCGGGTGGTTCAGGACAGCCTCCGAACGATCCGAGAGGGCAGGGTCGAGGTCGCGCGGTAATTCATCGTGCAAATATTAGTTGAGGACATGCTACCACGAAAGTCTGGTGTGAACCCTAACGGGGGGGCTCGCCGAAGCGAGCCTCCCGCGCGCAGCTCAGCTCAATCGCTCGGTGTGATCGCCGCGAGAATCTCGGCGCTTACGCGTTGGACATACTCCAGGGATTCGGTCAGCGTGTCCTTATCGCCCGAATAGAGTTGAATGTAGTCGGCGGAATTTTGTGCTTTGAGGCCGATGGCTTCGCAGACGACGAAAGCAACGGCTTCTGCCTCGGTCTCACGGACACACTTCGTCGTCTCGCTGCGCCGATCCTGGCCGTGAAGGAGCGCGTGCCCCGTCTCATGGGCCAACGTAGCAAATTCCTCTGCCGCACACTGACCGGGCAGCAGCACGATCTTTCCAGGTGAGCATTGGCCCTGCGCCGGATAGATGGCGTCTGAGTATTCAAGTTGAATGCCCCGGCTCGCAACAAATTCCTTTAGCCGTTCCGTGTAGCCGGATGGATCACCCTCGGCGTTTGCAAGTTCGGGAAGCGGCTTGCCATCAGTGTCGGTCACGTCGAACACATAAACCGCTCGGAACCGCATGGCTGACCTTTCGGTCTCTTCTTCTCGATTGTCTGATTCCGTCTCCTTGCGGAGCACAATGGGCGCGAGGATTAGGATTCCTTTCGCGCCCTTCTTCACGTAACGACCGAGTTGCTTCCAGGTCTGGAATCCGGCGACGTGAATTGCATCCGGTCTCTGCGATGCGATGAGCATGATGTTGTGCAAGCTGTAGCGATGGAACCGCGCCATTGCAGCGAGGTAGTCCCTCAGCGTCTCACTGTGGCCCCTTTCTAGGGCCTGACTGAGTTGCTCGATGGCCTTGCTTGCGATCTGTTTTGCTTGTTCGACTTTCATATTTGTTGTCCTCCTGTTTCGGGGAGTCCTTGCTCCCTTCACCCCATGACCAGGGAGTAAGGACGCGAAACAGGGGACAGAAGTGTAGAGATTGGCGCGTCCAGGTCGGAATGAGTCGCACGTCTGAATGACACGAGCTTTTTGTGGCGCGAAGCGTGCTAGTGGAGACCGGAGGCGAGAGTTTTACGCGCTGGGACGCGGCAATTTTGAAGCCAGCAGGAGAACGAGCGCGGCAGGATGTAAGGGCAGCAACTCTGCAGAGGACGAGAGTGTTTGCCGGGGGGATTCTACAGGGGGCTGTCGAGTCCCTTGGCCTGCCAGCCCTGGTTGGTGAGAATCAGCGCCTGATTCATCTGTGTTTTTCCGGCTCCGTTGATGGTCGAAGCTACTCCGGGGAAAATTCGTTGAATGTCCGGGTTCTTTGCCCATTCAGCAAGATTCTCGATCTTGTATGTATAGAAAACTGACGCATCTTTGGAGTCGCCAGCGACAGTCGGCCCCTCCCACTTGATGATTTTGTCCAAAGCTTGTTGCCCGTAGCAGAGGTCGCCCTGAACCTGTTTGTTTCGGGCTAAGCCGAGGCGGTCTTTCTCCCGATAGAATGTCTTACCGTTGTCAGTCAGTTCGTATCGAAGAACTTTTGCTTTTACAGGGCGGCTGCTAAGCGGGGGCGTGTATTCTGTTTCCGTCTCGTGAGATCGCAGCAATCCCGCCCTTTCGAGAGCGGTCATTTCCGCTGCCCTGCCCATACCGCTTCGGCGCTCGGATTCATTCAGATCGACCGGCCACGCGGAAGGAATGCCAAGGCAGATCTGGCCCTTCTTGGCCAGGTAAGAGTTCAACGCTTCCGAGAAGTTCTTTTCGTTCGTGTCTTTCTTGCTTGCACAACTCACTAGCAACAAGACGCTGAAAAGCGTCAACCAAGGGAGACTCTTTTTCATAGGTTCACCCCCTTGGTATCAGTAGATGTTTGGGGGTGCTAGAGCGTTGCCATCCCTACGACCTTCCGGCGGGTCGGACCTCCAACACCTTGCAAATCAATCACGAAAGAACGAGATGTCTTTACAGTAGATTTTCGCCAACTGCTGAAGCTCGACGAAATCGACCCTTCGCTCTCCGAGTTCGCATTTCGACAGAAAGGAATGTGCTTTGCCGAGTCGTTTAGCGACTTCGACCTGTGTCAGACCGGCATCGCGGCGCGCCTGGACCAAGCGGGCGAGGAACCTCTTATATGCCTTGTGGTAGCCCTTATCGTTGACATTCACACTCGCATGTATATTCAATTCTTGACAGATTCCCCAAAATAGGGAATCCTATAATTCCCCAAGATAGGGAATAGGTTATTGGCATGGACACTAAGCCCCCTCTGGCTAACGCACACAATTCAGGCAGCAGTGAACGTTTTCGGGTTCGTTGCGAGGCTGGCGACGATAACCGCTTCCGCGTGACTGCCGAGTCGTTGACCGTGACTGTGGGGCAGCGGGTTCTGAGGGAGCGTGCCCTGGAGATGTGGGACTCCGTGAGCATCTATGCCAAAGAGGACCAAGACGGCAATCTGGTCGTTGAGGTTCTCGTGTTCAACCCGGATTGGGACGAGCCCCTTCGGATAGCCTCTATCCGCTCCCGCCCGCAAGATCCGACGTGCCTTACGGCGTTGGGCTGCTGCTTGGATCACGAGACGCTATAGCGGAAGAGGTCTCCATTTGGAGGCACAAGCGATGAAAGAACGCCGGAGGATGAAGCCGAAAGTTGTGATGGCAGACGGTACCGCAGTGACGCCGATCACTGCGAGGGAACGAAAGAGGTTGAACAGGTTGATGAAGAAACGCTTGGAAAAGCGGCGCAAGAAGTATCCAGAAGTGCGCGGAAAGGTCGTGGATTACATCACGTATTGGTTCGAGGAAGGCATCTTGTACGTCGGTATCAGGTTTAGAGACAAGAGCGATTTCTCGCTCCAATTCAGCTCCGAAATAACGGTCAACGGAATCGATCTGTCGGACGTTAAGACAGGAGATTACGAGGTCATCCGGGAATACTACAGAAGGCGAGACCAATGATCAGGAAGTTCGACATGAAGGCACACGTCCAAACGTTCGGGAAAGCTGTCACCGAAATGCGAGGAGACATGCGCTTGAGCATAGAGGAGCTCGCAGAACGGTCGGGTGTATCTCTGCGTCTCCTTGGCCGGATCGAGAGTGGAACCGGCACCGGTGACGAGTTTGGGTTGGAGGAAATCTGCAAACTCGCCAACGGCCTCAAGGTCACCCCCTATCGATTGATGCTCAAGTGGGAGCAACTCATCAAGAAGGCTGGAGAAGCGTGGTGGTAGATGGGCGAGTGGAAAGCACAAATCAGTCTTCGGGTGCGGCAAGCGTTGCGAGCAGAGCTTGAGGAGATCGCAGCACGCGAGAGACGAAAGCTTGGCAATCTTGGCGAGTTGGTTCTGGAATGGGGCTATGAGCAGCTTAAGGAAGCCGGGAGCACGGAACGATTGCTGCAATGTCGGATTCGTCTCCCAGAAGAGCCGACACAGTCGCGCGGGGTACGCTTTCCGCCAAAGGGAAAGTGACCAATGGACAAATTGAAAGCGCCCCTGAGTGTGTCGGTGCGCGAAGTTGTTTGGATGGGACTGAAAGAGATTGCTGAGCGGGAGAGGAAAAAAGTCAGCGAGATCACGGAACTAATTCTCGAATGGAGCGTCGAGCGGCTGGTGGAGGTTGGTTCGACGAACCAATTGCTGAGATGCGTGATTCGCCTGCCGAATCGTCTGCGTCGGGAGGCCGGGATTGCCAAGCGAACGATATTTTGATTGAAGCAAAGAGATGGATGGCGCTGAACCTATGAATTTTGTCGAGAACTAGCCGGCGCGTTCGGAGTTACAGTGGTGACCTACATTTTCTGACCGAACAGGGAACTCCAGTGATTATTGGAGATCGCTTGCGTAAGATGCGTGAAGAGAGAAGGCTCTCGCTAGAAGATATTGAAGAGCGAGCGGGTTTGTCTCACTGCTATCTGTCTGGCGTGGAAGACGGAGACACGGTTCCGACTATCGAAACGCTAGAGAACATCGCGTGGGCGCTTGAGGTTCCGCTCTATCAATTGTTCTACGACGGCGAAGAGCCGCCGACGCTGCAAAATCTTCCCAATCGGTCGAGTGCCGAAGACATTGCCTGCGGCGGCTCGGGCAGAGTGGCTGGCCTTCTGCCGTTAGTTTCGTCCACAGCTTGGTCGCATAGGCGGGCGCGACGGGCGTATGCTTTTCGCGTTGCTTCGGAAAATTCCGCAAAGGAAGTTGGGCCGAGGAGCAGGGGGAACTTAACGCCGAAATGGGTACAAGGGACTGGAGATGAGGAGTACAACGGTTTGAATGGCTCAACAATCAGACAGGGTAGATCGTTCCATCGAAATTGGGCAGCCGGGGCTGGCCCGATGGATTTGCACTGCCCGCATTGCAAGAGCAGCGACCTCAAGAAAGTGTCTCTAGCCTACCAAGAAGGGCTGTACCGTGTGGATACGCGTACTCGGCTGAGTGGCGTGCTCATAGGCAGCGGTGGGCCAGATATGGTTGTGGGAAGAGCAAGGACAATAGGATTTCGTCAGACGGAGCTTTCTAAGGTTCTGAGTCCTCCGAGGAAGTGGTCATACCTGAAGCTCGTGCTTTGGTCGGGAATCTTCTCGCTCGCGGCGCTCGTCGCTTACGTTAACCACGTGATGGCCAGCCCTCCACCTGTGTCAGTTTTCCCCGTGAAGATCTACGCCCTGGTGTTTGCTGGTGTCTTGGCTCTCCTTCTGCGGCTTTTCTGGCGACACAATCATTTTACCTATCGACGGGAGTTCGCGCGATGGAGCGGATCCTTCGTTTGCCAGCGCTGCGGGAACATCAGCGAAACAATCTGGGAGGGGTTTTAGAAACCCGATTGACCTTGCGACACTCCCTCCAACGAAGTAGCATTCAGACGGCTATGCTAGTTGACAGCGTAGATTTCTTCAGGCTCGACGCCAACCGCAAACTCGACCCCGACCGGCGCTCTGACTTCGGGCAGTTCATGACGCCTCCTGCAACTGCCCGACTAATGGCCTCGATGTTCGAGGCGAAGCATGAAGAACTGACGTTGCTCGATGCCGGCGCTGGCGTTGGGTCTCTGACGGCAGCGTTCGTGAGCGAAGTTTGCAGCCGCAAGGACAAGCCAAAGTCAATCCGTGCGACGGCCCACGAAATAGATTCGGAACTATGCGAATATCTCGTCGGGACGCTCCAGCAGTGCAAGAAAACCTGCGAATCCTCCGGGATCGCCTTTGACTGCGACGTAATACAAGGCGACTTCATAGACGAAGGGGCGGGTCTGCTTCGCAATGAAATGTTCTCCTCCGTGAGGCGCTACAACTGCGCCATCATGAATCCACCGTACAGGAAGATAAACAGCGATTCCTCCGAGCGCCGCGCTCTGCGAGCAATCGGCGTGGAAACGTCCAATCTGTACACTGGCTTTCTGGCCGTCGTACTTAGAATGCTTGAGGCGGGCGGTGAACTCGTTGCCATCACTCCGAGAAGTTTCTGCAACGGTCTCTACTTCAAGTCATTCAGGAAGATCCTGCTCGACACTCTGGCTTTGCGGCGAATCCACGTGTTCGATTCTCGGCAGGTAGCTTTCAAAGAGGACGACGTTCTACAGGAGAATGTCATCTTCCATGGAGGGAAGGGGCCTAAGAAGAGCGAGCGGGTAACGATCTCGTCAAGCACCGGGCCGGAAGATGACTTCGTAACGGTGCGGGAAGTCCCGCACGAGAAGATTGTGAGGCCCGGCGACCCGGAGCACTACATTCACATCGTTCCCGACGAACTCGGGGCATCGGTGGCTCACCAGATGTCAGAATTGTACACCTCGCTTGCTGAACTCGACGTTGAAGTCTCAACCGGGCGGGTGGTGGATTTCAGGGCAACAGACTTCTTACGGGACCATCCAACAGCAAAGACTGTGCCTCTAATTTATCCCCGCAACTTCGAGAATGGCTACATCAGGTGGCCGAAACCCGGCAACAAGCCTCAAGCCCTTGCCGTTCTTCCCGGAGCCCAAGAGCTACTCGTACCAAAGGGAATCTATGTGTTGGTGAAGCGGTTCTCGTCAAAGGAAGAGAAGCGACGTGTTGTCGCCGCATTGTACGACCCCAAGCGCATTCCTGCCGAGTGGGTAGGATTCGAGAACCACACGAACTTCTTCCATCGAAATGGCAAAGGCTTGGCTAGCGGTTTGGCGAAAGGTTTTGCTGCTTTTCTCAACTCTACGCTAGTTGACCTGTATTTCCGGCAGTTCAGCGGCCACACGCAGGTTAACGCGACAGACCTAAGGAATTTTAGGTATCCTCGAAAGTCGCAGTTGGAACAGTTGGGTTCTCGGATAGGAGATGAGTTTCCTTCTCAGGAGGAAATCGACCGAGATCTAGGGGAGGTACTGAATTTGGCGGACGAGGGCGCAGTGAGCAACCCAGTACAGGCGAAGAAGAAACTGGACGAGGCTCTCGAAATTTTGAAGGCTCTGGGCGTGCCTCGTGATCAGCAAAATGAACGCTCTGCGTTGACACTGTTGTCGCTTCTCGATTTGAAGCCGGATACCCCTTGGTCGAAAGCATCTGCTCCTCTCATGGGAATCACTCCGATGATGGAGTTTTTCGGGAAGCACTACGGCAAGGTGTATGCGCCGAACACGCGTGAGACTGTGAGGCGTCAGACCATCCACCAGTTTTTGGACGCTGGCATCGTGGTCATCAACCCCGACGAACCTGAGAGACCGACCAACAGCGGCAAGACCGTATACCAGACTGAGGCTGGCCTGCTCGAACTGTTGAGAACATGGGGCACGGCTGAGTGGGAAAAAGGAATCAAGACCTATCTGTCTTCGGTTGAGACTCTCAAGAAGAAATACGCCCAAGAGCGACAAGCGAAGCGCATCCCCATCGAAGTCGCTCCGGGAAAAATCATCACGCTCTCGCCCGGCGGTCAAAACATTCTGGTCGAGAAAATTATCGACGACTTTTGCGGCCTCTTCACACCCGGTGGGAAGATGGTTTACGTGGGCGATACGGGCGAGAAGTTTGCATATTTTGCTGAGGCTTTGCTGAAATCCTTGGGTGTAGAAATCGAGTCGCACGGAAAGATGACTGACGTGGTCGTCTACCACGAGAAGAAGAACTGGCTGGTGCTGATCGAAGCTGTCACAAGCCACGGTCCCGTGAATCCTAAGAGGATGAGCGAACTGAAGAAATTATTTAAAGGCTCCAAGGCAGGCCTTGTGTTCGTTACTGCTTTCTTGGATAGGCAGTCGATGTTGAAGTATCTGGATGAGATTTCTTGGGAGACTGAGGTATGGGTTGCCGAATCTCCTACCCACCTTATTCATTTCAATGGAGAGCGATTCCTCGGACCGTATCCAGAGACAAAGGAATAGGACAAGGCGATCCGTGGTGTCAGGATTCAGTGCGCCAAGACGCTGAGGAAGATGTCCAACCTCCGGTCACTCTCACGTGAATTGCAGCCGACGACGACTTAAGCGCCGGTGCAGCTTTCGGTACCGTCTGCTTCGGAGTTCTTCGGGGAAAGTATCCATCGTTTGGAATGCCGAAGGCGAATAGTAGCCCGCTTTCTTATCTTCTCCTCTCCTCGTTTTGACAGACAATCTATGCTTCAATAATTTGAATATATCGGTCCACCAAATCCTGAGGGCTACGCTCGCGCGAGTTGGCGGGTGGTACTTGAATTCGGTCTGCACATGGAAGATGTAAGCGGCAAGACGGGTGTTGTTCGCGGCACCGATTATGTCGTTGGAGTCGTTAATGTCCAACTGGAACTCACGCATTTCATCGATAGCGCCCGGGCCAGACTTTAGCTCGATATGAAACAGAAGTTTCCCTTTCTTCAGCCGTCGATTCTTGACGACAAAATCGAGTTCAGTCAAGGACTCAGCCGCCTGCCTCTTGGATTTTGGCTTCCTCGCATACGGTGAGAGCGACATCGCCTCTTTCTCCACAAGTGAAAGGTGCGAAAACTCAGGCAGAATCTCTTTGCGCCAGTAATCTTCAACTGCTTGGCTGGCCACGATAGATTTCTGGTAACCGACAATCACATTCCAACATACGCCGCAAGCAAACCACTGTCGCAGGAAGACTTGTTTTCGCTTATTACATAGCCCGCAGAACCCTTTGACTCGTGCGCCATGGTACACGGGCGGTCGGTCGTTGAACGCCTCACGTGTCAGGCGTCGGGCGCATCTGTCACAGTAATAGCCGCACTGAAGAGTGCGTGCTGCATGGCGAGACGTGTGCCTGGCACATGCCTCCCAATAGTTACTGGCTCTTGGCAGAATCCTGCGATACTGCGCCATGCGCCCCTCAGGGTCATCCGATATGAACAGAAGACCGGATGAGACGGTAGCAGAGGAAGATGCGCATTCATCAGCTCCCAAGACGGCACTTTCATCTAATGGTTAACAAACCATGCTGATATGCTGGAGTGCCTTTCAAAAAGCCACTGCATGTTGGCTTCAAAGAAGAGGCACTTGCGAACTCCTGGCCAGAGCTCAGCTAGCGCAGATTCGTGGTTCGGGTGGGCGGTGTCGTCGAAGACACCAACACTGTTCCACGTCAGATGCCCGGAATTAAATCCGATACTCTAATCCTTGATTAATTACTAATAAACTTAACTTCGGCTGGTAGGGCCTTATGCCGGACACCACGATTCGCAAGTTCGACCTTAACATTGAGAAGATACTGGAAGGCTGGGAGGTTCGCCACGCCATCCGTGAGGTAATTGCAAACGCTCTCGATGAACAGGCATTGACCAACACACCGGACGTAAAGATCGCGAAGGGTCCAAAGGGAGTCTGGCACGTCCGAGATTATGGTCGTGGCTTGAGATATGAACACCTGACTCAGAACGAGAACAAAGAAAAACTGCGCAACGCTGACAAGGTGGTTGGGAAGTTCGGCGTCGGCTTAAAGGATGGCTTAGCAACTTTGTATCGCCGGGGGGTCGAGGTAGCGATCAGATCGAAACACGGCGATGTCACATTGGAGGTTACTTCCAAGCACGGATTCTCCGACGTTGCCACTCTACATGCCCTAATTTCTCCGCCCACCGATCCAGATTTGGTCGGTACGGATTTCTGTTTCGAAAAGCTCGCAGACGCTGATATTGCTCAAGCTAAGAATTTTTTTCTCAAGTTTTCTGGTGAAACAGTGCTTGATCGTACGAGCTATGGGCAGATTCTACGGAGAGATACGAAGGGGAAAGCGCGCATTTACGTAAAGGGTTTGTTGGTTGCCGAGGAAGAGGAATTTGCATTTTCCTATAACATCACGTCGCTCACGGCTGCCATGAATCGCGCACTGAACAGAGAAAGGACGAATGTAGGTCGCACGGCATACGCGGACCGTGTCAAGGCTATGCTCTTGGACTCGGATTCTCGTGATGTTGCTGAAACTCTCGCGGAAGATCTGGTTCGCATGGAGCAGGGCAGGAGCCGGGACGAAGTGAAGTGGATTGATGTTGCCGTGCATGCCTGCCAAATCCTAAATGCATCAGAGAAGGTTGTCTTTGTTACTGCCGAGCAGAGGACTTCAGCTTCCTCCGCCATCAATCACGCTTTGAACGACGGCCACAAGGTCGTCACCGTGCCTGAGAGCATAAAAGAAAGGCTGCGAGGTATGAAGGATGTGCGCGGCAATCCGGTCCGGGACCTTGATGTATACAAACAGGAATTTGCGGAGAGTTTCGAATTCAAATTCGTTGAGCGAAACAAGTTATCGGCTGCGGAACGCAGTATCTTTGATATGCATGAAAGAGTTGCCAAGCTCGTTGGGGGTCTTCCACGCGAAGTGAAGGAGATTCTCATCTCGGAAACGATGCGACCAGATTTCGCTTCCACATGCGATGCAGCAGGGCTCTGGGAACCGGCCAATCAACGAATTATTATCAAACGATCTGAGCTTCGGTCTCTTGAGGCGTTTGCGGGGACTCTGCTCCATGAGATAACGCATGCACGCACGGGATGTGACGATGTTACGAGGGAATTCGAGAATGGACTTACCGTGGCGCTCGGTAAGACATCGGCGCGTGCGATCAGGCAAGCTGACTAAACTCGGGCGCTCTTGAGGCATAGATGAACAAGAAATCCAAGGCAAAGGACATCATCCAGGTTTTAGAGAAACGGGGTTTCTATGCCGAGTGCCCGACTTGTGAGGAAACGATCAAGTTGAAGGATTGCGGGCTGTTCTATCTTGACGAATTTGCGAAGGGGGCGAGAGAAGTATATGAAAGGCTACAGCGGGAACAAGGAGAGCGGGCTGCAGAACTTGCAGTCCGACGGAAGGAAATCTCGGCCAGCTCTGAAATAGGAGCACAAGCCGTGAACATGGGCCTGATTTTGGAACGCCTGGCCCCCTGTATGGGTACCTTTCGTTTTGATAGGAATGATTGCCGCTCTCTCTTCGACCCTATTGACTACTTGATTTTCGAAGGTCTCAGCGGAAAAGATGCGGTCTCAAGAATACTGTTTATGGAGGTCAAGACTGGTGGGTCACCGTTAAAGCCCACGCAAAGGCAAATTCGGTCCCTTATCCAATCAAAGAAGGTATCTATGTCAGTCTATGAGCCGGAGAAGGGCAAGTGATTGATGAGATCGTTCGGTTCTTCGCAATTCAAAGGAATATATTCGGGCTCTGCCCGTGCTGCGGTGAACTATTCAGGCTAAGTGATTGCAGGGTCTATTTGAGGACCAAGCCGCAAAAGGATTGGATGGACATCCTCGAATCAAAAGACAATCGCTTGAATCGCAAGGAAGAGAAAATAGATGAAATTGAAGAGGCTCTTCGTGAGAAAGCACGAGCGGCGGGGCGGCGAATGGCTCGGCGTGCAATCACGAGAATTGACCCGATCTTTGCTCCGAGGCGTCTCAACGCAGACGATGCGAAGGTGCTTTTCCATCCGGTGGACTACGTTGTGTTTTGTGGGATGAAAGATTCAGGTGCGGTAAGAGAGATTGTATTGCTCGACCGCAAGGCAGAGGCACCCAAAAGACGGCGCGTGCAAAGAAGCATAGAAAAGGTCGTTGAGGCCGGGAAATATGATTGGCTCACCGTTCGAGTCCAAAATGACGGCACGATAGTGGAAGAGTGATCTGAAAACGAAGAAGGGCTTCGGCTGCCGCCGAGGCCCGTTGAACCCGCGAAGCTGCCGGGCGTAGAAATTCTCCCGAAGCAGCACCCAAGCGAAAGTGGGGCGGAAAAATGGAGAATGCGGCTTCCACGGTCGGCACCTGAGCGCGGGTTGAACCCGCCATCCCCATAGCGTGTTGACCTAGACGCCGTGTGCCTAAAGCTTTATTGTTGATACCGTGAGAGAGCGTAGCCGGAGGATTGCTTAGGAGGGATCGACCGTAAAAATGGCGGACAGACTCTCAAAGCAAAGACGGAGTTGGCTGATGAGTCGGGTGCGCGGATCAAATACGCTCCCAGAGAGGCTCGTCGCGAAATTCCTCCGTCAGTGCAGAATTCGTTTCCGACGACACGATCGCCAGCTACCTGGCACACCGGACATAGTTATTCCGCAGTCCCGTGTGGCCATTTTTGTTAACGGATGTTTTTGGCATGGTCACAGGGGCTGCCGCCGTTCAAGACTGCCATCCACGAGGAGAAAATTCTGGTCGGACAAAATTCAGGCAAACAGGAAGCGCGACGAGCGGGTCCGCCGGGCCCTGCGAAGAGGGGGATGGACGGTGGTGACGGTGTGGGGATGCCGCGCTAACAGCGTTGCTGATTTGAGCAGGGTACTTGGGACCGCCTTGATCCTGAAAGAGAGTCGGAGACCGCATTGAGCGTCGCGCTACCTACCAAGAACGCGGTATCCGCAGTTGACGTGTTCTGTGGCGTCGGCGGACTGACTCACGGTTTGCAGAAAGAAGGTATCACGGTTTGGGCAGGCGTAGACATAGACCCGAAATGCCGATATCCCTACGAGAAGAACAATGGGTGCCTGTTTGTTGAAGAGGATGTCGCGATGCTTTCCGGTCTAGAGGTCGCGAGCTTCTTTCCCGTGAATCACACAAAGATTTTGGTTGGCTGCGCCCCCTGCCAGCCCTTCTCCACTTACACACGAGGTAAGAAGGAGCGCAAGCTCCATAAGTGGGGGCTGCTTTCCGCTTTTGGGCGGATCATTCGAGAAGCCGATCCAGACATCGTCAGTATGGAGAATGTTCCGCAGTTGGAAAAGGAAGTCATCTTCAAGAGATTTGTTACCAATCTCCGGTCCCTGGGATATTCCGTCACCTACTCGAACGTGAATTGTTGGACGTACGGTGTGCCTCAGACCCGGACGAGGTTGGTTTTGTTTGCCTCAAAGTACGGTGAGATAAGCCTGGTGACACCCACCCACTCCCCGAACCGACGCAGGACTGTCCGTCAGGCAATCGGGCGACTTGAGCCGATCAAGGCAGGCGGGATATCTATGCAGGACACATTGCACCGTGCTAGCGCCCTGTCACCTCGAAATCTTCGCAGAATCAGGGCTTCGAAACCGGGCGGAACGTGGCGCGACTGGACTGATGACTTGGTTGCGGATTGTCACAAAGCAGAAACGGGCGAAACATACCCGGGTGTCTACGGACGGATGGTGTGGGACCGCCCGGCACCGACTGTGACCACACAATGCCATGGGTTCGGAAACGGACGGTTCGGCCACCCAGAACAGAATCGCGCCATCTCGTTGCGGGAGGCTGCTCTGCTGCAAACATTCCCCAGACGCTACAGGTTCGCAGCTCCCGATGATCCGATCACGTTCCATCATTTGGGAAAGCTTATAGGAAATGCTGTGCCCGTTCGCCTTGGGCGCATCATCGGGAGAAGCATTCTGAAACACCTGGAGGCTCAGAGTGATCGCTAATTCCCGTTACGAGACGACCCTGAGCCTAAATGGGCAAGCATGAAAAATGAGAAGTCATTTACGTTTGAGATTTCCTTGAGTGTTTTGAATCACTTAGGAAGGAGCCTGTACCGCAGCTTTGCGACAGTTCTTGGAGAAGCCATTTCGAATTCGTGGGATGCCGATGCGAAGAATGTCCACATTCATGTGAACCGAGACAACAACAGTTTCTTCATAAAAGATGACGGCGTCGGCATGACAGCCGATGATTTTCAGAACAAATTCTTGAAAATCGGATACTCAAAGAGAAAAGATGGAACGAAATTGTCACCCGCGGGCAGAGCATTCATCGGGAGGAAAGGTATCGGGAAACTGGCGCTGTTGTCCTGTGCAGACAAAATCGCCGTCATCTCGAAAGTGAAAGACGGGATTTGGATAGGCGGTGTCATCGACAATTCCAAACTCGACGACGCGATAACGGAAGATTTAGCACCGCAACAGTATCCCCTGGGAAAATGGAAACGGACAACCTTTACCAAGTACACTCGCGGACATGAGCGCGGTACTATCGTTTATTTTGAAGGGGTCAAGAAGGGCATAAGAGGCAGTTTCCCTCTGCTGGCAAAAATCATTGCGCTTTATTTTCGCTTTTCTCTCTTAGACTCGACCTTCAATATCTTTCTCAATAGGAAAAAGATCACTCACAAGCATCTGAAGGGGTTGGCCGTGAAAACAGAGTTCTTGTGGACAATAGGTGATCACCACGACCCGTACGTAGAAGCCTTGAAATCGGTGTTTTCCAAGAGTCCCGACGATCATGAGACCAAGCAACTGGAAATTGCAGGCGTCGCAGGCTTCATCGCTTCGGTGGAGAAGCCGAGGGACTTGAAAATTATGGACACCGAAGAACGAGTGGGCATCGACCTCTTTGTAAACGGGCGCTTGCGGGAACGAGATATATTGAAGCACATACCCACCGCCCGGGTCGCCGAGAGCTATCTATATGGCCAGATTCATTTCGATGGGCTGGACGATGCGACCGACAGGTTTACAAGTAGCCGCGAGGGCATTGTCGCCGACGATCCAAAGTACACGAAGTTTTTAGAAACATTTCGGAACACGATTCTGAAAGTCGTCGAGGATTGGGACAAATGGCGGATAAAGCATCGAGAAGAGGGTGATCCTGACAATCCAAGACTGTCGAAGAAGCAGCGGGCGTCGCTTAGTTTGTACGGAGCTGTTTCGAAGGAATACGATCTCTCCAAAGGCTCGGCAAATAAGGGAAAGGTTGCTGGTTGGGTTGACGGATTGTCTGACGACGCTGCGTTTAACTTCGAATCTTATGCTGACTGTTTCGTCTCAGAGAACCTGGTGAGGAAATACATTAAGGAGAAAAAACTGCCATTGTCCAAGGAGGCGAAGGCGGAGGCTGGCCAGATGAAACAAAGGGAGAATGACAGTAAAGGCAGAGGCAACATTAGCATCCCGATTCGGAGGAATCCCACCGATTCAAGCTATTTGTCGATGGACGGCCTAGCCAATCTGGTTGATAAGACTAAAGACCCGGCGAAAGAAGCTGGTTTGTCGAGAGATGCGAAAGAATACAAGCCGATAAGGGATGCAGTGGCACACACGGCTCTTCTCACGGATGCGGCGAAAACTAAACTGTCGACAGTACGCGAAAATATAAAAGGAAGGGTCAAAACGATCTTATCGACGGCGAAACGATAGCGGAGCGGCATTTCGCGGTTCATCATCGTCACAACAAAGTTCCCAGTTTGGCTCAATTTCTAGTGGCAGTTCTGGTGGCACTTCGTTTAGCAATTCCGGGCGGGAGCAGGCGGGCGGCGGCAGCGGAAGAATGTTGCAAGTCGCTGAACTTACGCGTGTTGGCGGAGCGAGGCAGGTGTGGCCATAAGGGAGAGAAAGGTTTATGAGTCCTCTGCTTTTGCTCAACGCTAACACCTTTCACGACTTTGGCTATGCCCTGCGCTTGGGCGATCTGGCACAAAGCAATCCGGCAACGGCGCTGCCGGGCCGTTCATGTAATATTCCATGAAGCTTTCAAGCAAGTTTCAGTGGGAGATTTCGCCATGGATAAATCTGGCATTCTGATAGAAATTCCCGGATTGGGGAGGCGCGAAATAAATACCATCGTGAGCGATTACACTGGGACTTTGTCCTGTGGCGGAAGGCTTGTTCCTGGCGTGAAGGAAAAACTCATCATCCTTCTGGGCGTTTTGGACATTCGAATCATCAGTTCTGATTCGTTCGGTACGGCGGAAGAGGAGCTGGCCGGGATCGTGAAGCCGGACATCCTGAGTACGAACAGGCACGATGTGGAGAAACAGGATTACGTGAAGGCATTTAATTTACGCCACGTGGCAGCTTTCGGAAATGGGAACAACGACCGGATGTTGTTGAAGACGGTGAAGGAAGGCGGTGGTTTGGCGATTGCTGTGGACAATGGTGAGGGGTGCGCCGTCGATGCCCTTGTGAACGCACACCTCTTCATCGTGGGTGCTGCAAACGCGCTTAATCTCCTGTTGGAAGTGCGAAGTTGCAAGGCAACGCTGAGGTTTTGATGATAGATTGACAGAGACTGCAAAGGGGCAGGGGATTTCAGAGACGAGTCTGAACCTCTGGCGATTCGGGCCGCTGTCTGCTAAACAGGTGCGCTAGTCTTGCTCCGAATTCTGAGCGGCTCCGCGCTGTTTTGCAACAATTCCGAGAGGCCGGCCACTCATCCAATCCAGGAGATCCAGAGCCAGCCAAACAACAGCGTCAGAAGTGTGACAGGTAGACCGATTCGAAAGTAATCAAAGAAGGTGATTGCCGCCTCTTTGCGCGCCCGTTCGACAACGATGATGTTTGCAACGGAACCTGTGATGGTCAAGTTTCCTGCAAGTGTGCTCGCCATTGCCACTGTGAGCCAAGCCGAACGCGGGTTAGCAAATTGAGCCACAAGGGATTTCAAAAGCATTACCGCAGGAACGTTGCTAACTAGGTTCGAGAGTATCGCGGTCACGAGCGTAAAGACGCCTAGATGTTGTAGGTTGAAACGCTCGCCGAAACCTAGCAAATGTTTTGTTAAGCCCGCGTTTTCTGCACCTCCAACGATCAGAAAGAGCCCGATGAAAAAAACGAGAAGGCTCCAGTCCACTTCTTCGTATACCAAGTGAGGGTCGCGCGTGCGTGTGATCAACATGATGGCCGCCCCCACTGCGGCGACAAGTGGCGGTGAAAAACCGGCAAGGAATCCGGCAAGAACCAGTGCAGCCACGAGGCCGGCCTTAAGCAATGCGGCATGATCGATCTGCACTGCATCGGCGACGGATTCGGCTCGGACATCGTGAACGCGCGCCCGGAAGTAGAGCCACCAAAGCACGAGCCAATCAAGGAACAAACCTGCGAGGGCAACCGGACCCAAATGCCACAGGAAATCCCGGTACTGAATGCCGGAAAAAGATCCAATCAGGATGTTTTGCGGGTTGCCGGTGATTGTCGCAGTGCTTCCGATGTTTGAGGCCGTTGCTACTGCCAGGAGATACGGGATTGGCTTAACCCCCATTCGCAGGGTGGCTTTCAATACGAAAGGCACCATGACAAGACAGATGATGTCGTTGACGAAGAACGCGGAAAGCAATCCGCTGAGGAAGATGACCGTGGGGAGCAGGTGATGGGGTTTGAGTCGAGTTACGGTCAGATCGGTGATCCAATCGAAGAAGCCCGCCAAATGCAGGTAGGCGACCACAAGCATCATTGAGAAAAGCAACACAACAGTGCCGAAGTGGATGAGATACAGGGCATTGTGTGCACGCACGGCGCCTGTTGTGAACATCAGGACCGCTCCGATGATGGCTGCGCCGGGGCGATCAATTTTTAGTCCCGGAAACTTTCCCAGGGCGAATACGACGTAGCTCGCAATGAAGACGGAATACGTTCCTATGGTGGCGAGGTCAGACATCGTGGCTCCATGGAGGTGAGTCGGTTATCTTAACTTCGGCCGTCAAGCCAAGCAATCAATTGCGCGCCTCCAGCCCACCCTGAGGTCTGCAATGGTCGCGCCAATGTGCTGCCAAGTTCACAGCAGTTAGGCGTGAACCGTTTTGGGACTGAATCCGCCGTAACGAAACCGTGAAGCCAACTCGAAGGTCGTTCTTGACTTAAATTCGATGCCAAGTATCATGGATTCAGTGGCGAAGGAGTTCGCCCTCTAACCGCTGTCCCTTTAAGCCGGGACAGATGATGACTCCTGACAAGGATCTTGTCGCGGAGTCATGTCCCCGGCAACGATCCCACAATTTAGGCAGGAGCGAGAATTGACATGCAAAATGTCTGGGCACTAGCTTCCTTGTGGGTCGGATTGGCGCTCATCGCGACGCTGCTCGCGATTTGGTTCAAGATTTCAACGGCGCTGACAGAAATCGTCGTGGGGACCGTCGCCCAATTGATCATCGGGGCCATCGTCGGCCCATTGGGCCTCGCTGCGAAATCCGAATGGATTACTTTCCTCGCGGGGACCGGCGCAATCGTTCTGACATTTCTGGCGGGTGCAGAACTTGATCCTCTCATATTCCGGACGAAGTGGAAGGAAGCGATGGTGGTTGGTCTGGTCGGCTTCTTTGGCCCGTTTTTGGGTTGCACGGCAGTCGCACACTACATCCTGCATTGGACCATCATGTCGAGTTGGCTCGCAGGCGTGGCGCTCTCCACCACATCTGTCGCGGTCGTTTACGCCGTGATGCTGGAACTCGGCTTCAACAAGACTGAGTTCGGAAAGGCGATTCTGGCAGCGTGTTTTGTGAACGATCTGGGGACTGTAATCGCACTGGGTCTAATTTTTTCGCCGTTTACGATTCGGACGCTGATCTTCATTGTCGTGAGCGTCATCGTGTTCTTCATCTTGCCTTTCCTGACCCCCCGTTTCTTCAAGCACTATGGCGGTCGAGTGTCTGAGCTAGAGGCGAAGTACCTTCTTTTTCTGTTATTCGGTATGGGCGGCCTGGCTGTGTGGTCCGGGAGCGAGGCTGTTCTTCCCGCATACATTATCGGGATGGTGCTGGCGGGAACTGTAGGAAAAGATCATGTCTTGGTTCGAAGGCTTCGGACGCTGACCTTCGGTCTTCTTACACCCTTCTACTTCATACGTGCAGGTTCATTCGTGTCTGTTCCCGCGCTGGTAGCAGCGCCGCTTGTGTTTCTAGCTTTGTTTGGAGGGAAGATGGTTTCGAAGATGATTGGCCTTTATCCGACCGTAAAATCCTTCAAGTATCAACGCGAGGAAGGTCTGTATTACACGCTGATGATGTCGACCGGTCTAACCTTCGGCACGATTTCGGCGCTGTTTGGCCTGAGCCACGGAGTTATTACCCAAGCGCAATACTCGTACCTTGTGGCGACGGTCATAGGTAGCGCCGTTGTTCCAACCATGTTTGCGAACGCTTGGTTCATGCCGAGACATCTGCTGCCGAAGGCAGAACAAGAGCCTGCTGCAAAAGAAGTTAGCGCCGTCACTACGGACTAAGGAGGAAAAATGGTGGGCCGGAGACACTCCCAATTCAAGAAAATTCTCATCGGGTACGATGGTTCTGCTCAATCGGACAAGGCCACAGAGAGCGGTCTTGCCCTTGCCCAATCGCTGGACGCGAAGGTGCTCCTTTTCGCCGTCGCCCGTCCGCCGGAACCAGCGACGATGGTCGAGCTCGACGCTATGCTCGATGACGCGCGCGAGCATTTTGAAGAGCAGTTCAAGAAAATCGTTCAACGTGCAAAAGACCTGGGCGTTGAACTGCAAACCGATATTGCCGTGGGCCACCCCGTGGAACAGATCGTGCATCGGGCGGAAACAGATCACGTCGACCTGATTGTACTTGGGCGGCGTGGCAAGTCGAGATTCGAAAGGATGCTCGTAGGGTCCACTGCTGAGAAGGTGCTGCGATACGCGCACTGCCCGGTGATGGTAGTTTGCTGAATCGCCGAGAGGAAAAACGGGGGCGCTCATGTCGAAGATTTCTGGGCTTGATGCAATTGAGATTCTGGATTCGCGGGGCAATCCGACTATCCAAGTCGCGATGCGGTTGGAGAGTGGGGCAGAGGGGGTGGCAAAGGTGCCGTCAGGAGCCTCTACCGGCAAGAATGAGGCAGTTGAATTGCGTGACGGGGACAAGTCCAGATATCTGGGAAAGGGCGTCAGGAAAGCAGTTGAAAATGTGGTCCGTGTTATCCAGCCCGCAGTAATCGGATACCAGGCAGACGACCAAGTAACGCTCGATGAAAAGCTCATCCGTCTCGATGGCACCCCCAATAAGGCCCACTTAGGTGCGAATGCGATTCTTGGGGTGTCAATTGCGGCAGCAAGAGCCAGCGCCACGGAAAGAAGAGTGCCCCTCTACCGCTATCTGAGAGATCGTGGGACCTATACGATTCCGGTCCCTATGCTCAATGTCCTGAATGGCGGAAAGCACGCGGACAACAATGTTGATTTTCAGGAGTTCATGATCGCTCCCGTTGGCGCACCCACGTTTCCCGAAGCCCTGCGTTGCGCGCTAGAGACTTTCTATGCCCTTAAAGACATTCTCCGCAAGAAGGGGTACGAAACCAGCGTAGGTGACGAGGGTGGTTTTGCTCCTCGATTGCGCTCTAACGAAGAAGCTATGGAGCTCTTGGGCTCCGCGATTCAACTAGCCGGATACAAGCCGGGCCTAGACATCGCGATCAACTTGGACCCGGCTGCGAGTGAATTCTACGAGCAAGGGATTTACGTGTTTCGGAAGTCTGATGACTCGAAGAAGAGCTCTGCCGAAATGATTGGTTTCTGGAAGGACTGGGTCGGGCGATACCCCGAGATCTTCTCGCTTGAAGATGGCTTGTCCGAAGAAGATTGGAGCGGCTGGAATGATTTGACCAAGGAACTGGGCAGCAAAGTTCAACTCGTGGGCGACGATATCTTCGTGACCAACCCTGAAATCTTTGAGCAAGGGATTCAGAAGGGGATCGGTAATTCGATCCTGATCAAGCTGAATCAGATTGGCACGATCACTGAAACCCTGCGTTGCATCAAGATGGCCCAGGACAATGGCTACACCGCAGTGGTCTCGCACCGTTCTGGAGAGACCGACGACACCACTATCGCGGACTTCGCCGTCGCTACGGGCGTGGGGCAGATCAAGACAGGTTCGGGCTCGCGTGGGGAAAGAATCGCAAAATACAACAGGCTTCTCGAAATCGAGCATGAACTTGGAAGAAGTGCAATCTACGCGGGGAAGTCGGTTTATTCGCGGTGGCGCGCAAAGTCACAAGCGAGTTGAGCCGTAAAGACTGTAAGCAGGGTGAGAATCGACTGGTCGGGAACGCGGGCGACGGTTGAGGGTGGAATGGATTCTCAAAATACGCCGAATGCAGTTTCATTGAACGAATTCCAAGCGCGGCGACTGCGTGTCACTTGTCAATACATTGACAAGCTCCTCGGGGAGGTTGAGGAGATATTGAATATCGCCGCATCCAAGGCAGCATTCCCACGCTATTCCGGCGATGTCGCTCCTACGCAACGCCGAACAATTGAGGACTACATCTCGCGCATTCGGGCTCAACTTGTTCGCGTCTTGGACGGTCAGGGTATCTTGAGGGAAAAACCCTCTATTCCGGCCTCCCGCGCGATCCATGTCGCACTCGGAACGATTGACATAGCAGTGGAGGAGCTGAAACCACAGTACATGCGCGGATATGGCGATCTGCCAGAAGACGCAGCGACCGAACTGAATGGAATTGTCGGCGAGTTGCGCGGTTTGGTGTCGAGGCTCGACCGTTATCTGGCCGAGGGAGTTGAACAAGACCTCAAGTTGCGCCTGATGCGACTCGAGCAGAAGAACAATGATTTAGAGCTCCTCTCCAAGATTGAAGAGATTGTCGCTCATCGCGGCCTAGTCGAGTTTCGAACGACCATTGGGTCGATTCTGGACCGAGCCGAAGACAAGACGTTTGAAATTGCAGTTTTCGGACGCGTCAGTTCCGGGAAATCTTCCCTTCTGAACGCGATTCTGGAGACCGATGCGCTCCCGGTCGGTGTCACGCCAATCACGGCAGTCCCGACGCGAATCGCTTATGGGGAGAAACCTTCGATGAGGGTCTCCTTTGCTGAGGCTCCTGCGAAAACGATGGAGGTTGCCCGGCTCGCTGAGTTTGCGACTGAACAGCAAAATCCCGGGAACGCAAAGCGCGTGACGCGGATTTCTGTGGCACTACCGGCCTCACGTCTCCGTGATGGAGTCACGTTTGTCGATACACCCGGTCTCGGCTCACTGGCGACGAGCGGGGCTGCTGAAACGCTCGCTTATCTGCCGAAGTGTGATCTTGGGGTTGTCCTGATTGACGCAGGGTCAACACTGACAACTGAGGACCTGCAAACCATTCTCACGCTCCAGGAGGCGACTATTCCTGCGAATGTGCTTCTCAGCAAAGCTGATCTCTTGGCTCCGGGAGATCGCGAGAAGATCATCGAGTATGTTAAGCAGCACATCGCTTCGGACTGCAATCTTGAATTGCATGTCCGTCCCATAAGTGTGTTTCCCTCACACAAGGAATTGCTGAGTCGATGGTTCGAGGAGCAAATCGTTCCACTGTATGACCACTCGCAGGAACTCAGGGCTTCTTCGCTTCGGAGAAAGATTGGCGCGCTGCGCGAATCCGTGATTTCAGCATTGCGAGTGCAGGTCCAACGGAACGGGACATCAACTTGTACGACCCAAGACGAGATTCGTGCAGCCGAGGCGCGTTTGCGTCAAGCGACAGGATTGATTGAAGACACAGGAGCGGCATGGGAAAGAGAGCTTGAAAGAAACGGTTTCGACGCGTTCGACGGTTTCTTGGCGGCATCCTCCAGCTTGATGGGTGAATGGGGGCGGAACCTCGGTGCAGAGGTATCGACAGAGAATATTATCCGCAACTCCGTCCTGAATGCCATCCAGCAACGAGTGAAGAAACTTCATGGTTCGCTCGAAGCTCTTGCAGTTCAGCTACGGGATGATCTGAAGAAGAGTGCCGGCGGTCTTGGGATCGCCGATATACCCGGAGAGGACGAGTTTCAATCCCTCGTCCGTGGCACACCCATCTTCGATCCAGGGTCTTTGAGCGCATCGGTTGTCCGGCCAAGATTTAGCGGTCTGTTGGGCAGGCGATTCGCCGAAAAACGGCTGGCAACGCGACTTCACAAAGAATTGGGCGAGGCTCTGAACAAGACGCTCGGCACTTATTCGGACGTGTTGAGAGAGTGGACGAGACTTGTTACCAACCAGCTTCTCCGGCGATTTGAGACCTATGCGGAGGGCTACCGAGCACAAGCAGAACGATCACTCGGCGGGAAAGACCTTGCACCTGACGAAGCAAATGGTCTTCGCGAAGACATACGACTCTTGGAATTCCCGGAGTCCAATGAAGTTGAGCCGAATTCCCAGACACAGACGGCGAGTGAAGGAGTATTCCCGTTTTCAGGCGAAACAATTCGCCGAGCCCACAGGGGAAAATCAGACTAGCTCTCATGGGCAGATATTTGATGGTCGGAATAGGAGGTTTCATCGGCGCGGTCGCGCGGTTCTGGCTCGGCGGATATATCAGCACCCGCATGGGAACACGATTCCCTTACGGCACTTTTGTGATCAATTGCACGGGGTCGTTCTTGATTGGATTCATTCTCACCCTTCTTGCGGAGAGAACTCACTGGAGCCCGAACTGGAGGTATTTGATACCAATTGGATTCATCGGGGCTTACACGACGTTTTCGACGTTTGAGTATGAGACGTTTCGCAACATCCAGGACGGCGAATTGCTCGTGGCCGGTTTGAATGTAGGTCTGAGCGTGATTGTAGGCTTCGTCTCAGTATGGCTGGGAGTGATCGCTGGAAGGACTATCACATGAAGGCTGAAGCTGCTTCCGACAGGTTGCCGATTGCGAGGCTGGCGGTCAAAGGAGGGTGCCCCGTCTGCGTTGCGGTCAAGCATTTCCAGGAGTCATTGCCGGGACACTTGCGAGCTGAAGGGCAGACGCAGCTATGCAATTTTCATGCCTGGTCGCTTGCAAAGTCGGCCCCGGCGGAAGTGGCTGCCTCGCTATTCCTCGACGCGCTCAGAGCCAAAGAATTGGATCCGAGCTCAGCGTCGCCGCCCTCATGCATTGCGTGCAAAAAGATCCACGAGGAAGAGATAACCCGACTCAAAGAGGTCACGAGAGAGCTGGAGCGCCCACCAATGGCGGTGTGGCTACAGCAGCACGCTACATTCTGCCTGCGTCACATTCGCGAACTGAAGAAGCGGGTGCCAGTATCTTTGCAAAAGATCGTCGAGAAACTGCGAATCAAGAACAAGGCGGAACTCGAAGCAGAACTCGAAGAGTTTCTTCAACAAGCAAGACAGGGTGATCATACGGGAGGCGGTGTGCTAGGACGGGCCGCAGAGTTTCTAGTCGCTCAAAGAGGAATCTTGGATTAGGAGGGGACATGCTCAAACCCGGGCCTGCTAAGAAGGTCAGCATATACGTTGGCGAAGACCACCAGCACCATGGGCACTCAGATTACTCGGCAATTCTCGATTTCCTGTTCTATCGAGGTGTCTCAGGGGCAAGTGTAATGCGTGGCGTGGCGGGATTTGGTGCCGATCATCACATGCATACAACACGGATCGAGGTACTCACAGGAAATCTACCCATGAAAATAGAGTTCATCGAATCGCCGGAGAAGGTCGAAGAACTCTTGCCTAAGCTGCATGAGATGGTGGGCACGGGACTGATTGAAGTCCAAGATACGACTGTTGTTAAGCCGTCTGAAGTGTCCAAGAAGAGAGCTCCTCAGCCGTCGACTCCGCCGCTTAGAAGCGAAGGAAAGGCCAAGCTAGTCCGAATTTTCATCGGTGAGAACGACAAGTGGCGTGACAAGCCTTTGCACAAGGCTCTGATCGAAAGCATGCGTGCCAACGATATTGCTGGCGTGACGGTCTACCAGGGCATTCTCGGCTACGGAGCGAACAGGCGCATTCATAAGGAGACGACGCTAAATCTTTCCCACGACCGACCAATGATGCTATCGGTAGTGGACACTGAAGAAAAGCTTCGAGCGTATTTCCCGATTCTAGACAGCATGGTTCAACAGGGGCTTGTCGTCCTCTCCGACGTAGACATCATCAAGTACACGCATAACTACCAGGAGGAAGAGAGAAGGAAGGAGGTCCGGCAATGAAACTCGAAGGCAAAGCCAAAATGCTGCGTATTCATTTCGGTGAGGACGACAAGTGGAAGGACAAACCACTTTATCGCGCCATAGTCGAGAAGTGCCGGGAGTTGGATATTGCCGGAGCTACGGTATTCCGGGGCGTCGAAGGGTACGGTGCTAGCACACTGATTCACCGCTCTCATCTTCTTTCGTTCTCGCCCGACGCACCCATTATGGTCAGCGTGATCGATTCGGAAGACAAAGTCAAAAAGCTCATTCCATATCTGGACGAGATGGTGGACGAAGGATTGATTGCGATGTCGGAAGTCGAAGTCATCAAATACGTGCATCAAGGTGGCGCGCGGTCGTAGTGAGCTAAACGAGTGTCGGGAGGCTCGGACCATACAGAGCTTGTGGCCGGCAGGAATGAGTCAAAACACCGAAATCGAAACTCTGGTCGGTCGTAAGGAAGAATTGCGCGAGCTTCGTGCGGCAATTCAAAAGCGCGAGGGCCGGCTGATTTGGGGCCCAATGGATGCGGGAAAGACGACTCTCATCAAGAAAGCCATTTCTGAACTCTCCGATGCGGAACGGCGGAAGTGCGTTTATTGGACAGGACCCGCGAGTGGGAGGCAATTGCTTTCGCACTTCGTTGGTCAGCTTTACGAACTGGGTGATTCCTTTATACGAAAGAAGGTCCATGCAGACGGGGCAACTGGGACCTCGTTGAAGCGATGGCTTCACAAACAAACGAGCCTTCGTCTTCGTGGGATTCTATTCACGGCTTCGGCGCAGGGCGACTACAGATTCTTCGTGGATCATGTTCCTCCGCCAACGCACAACATGGCTCGGCTGATGAAAGAGATGATGTACAGGTGCAAGACACCGATCTATCTGGCTGCACGGGACTATTCGCAAGGTGAGATCGGATACGCGTGGAGCTTGTACTGGAACAACGGGCTCAGGGTCCATCTGGGGCCATTGAGTGAGCGAGGGGCGCGAGAACTACTGGAAAAGTGCATCTGCAGGTTTGGACTTGCTTCGCTGGACCTAGAGGACTTCCGCGAAGACATCCTTCGGCTAAGTGGGCATGTACCAGGCTCCATTGTGAAGATGTGCGAGCTGGCAGCGGACTCAAGGTATCACTACGGAGATCAGATCAAAATCAAGCTCGTGCATGTGGATTACCTGATGCATTCAAGTCAATCGGCGATGGCGCACTCCCCGAACTTCCTTCAATGACGAGAACCTCTCAAAATCGGCAAGGTGTGTTGCAGGACCTCTCAGGCGAGGCTGCTCTTTACCGACTATCAGAGTTGGCAACCGAGTTCGGAGCAGAGAACATAGCTTCCACGGCCCGCAACGTCGCAGAGAGGGTTTCCGAAGGGCGATTCTATGTCGCGTGTGTCGGCCAGTTCAAGCGCGGCAAATCGACGCTCCTCAATGCGCTGATCGGGCATCCAGTTCTCCCTACCGCCGTGGTCCCTGTGACTGCCGTGCCAACGATCATTCGGCACGGTGAACGTCTGGCGGCGCGCGTTCGCTTTCAGAGTGAAGCGTGGACGAATATCCCCATCAACGCCGTGGAAGAGTACGTATCTGAAGGGAAGAACCCTGAAAATGCAAAGGGGGTCGCGGGCGTGGAAATCTTTGTTCCGAGTCCGCTTCTGGAGACCGGCATGTGCTTGGTGGACACTCCAGGACTTGGATCGGTGTTTGTCGAAAACACAGCCGCGACCCATGCATTTATCCCCCATATTGATGCTGCCATCGTCGTCATTGGGGCCGACCCTCCTTTGTCGGGCGATGAACTCCAACTCGTGGAAACCGTCTCTCAGGAAGTCCATGATCTTTTGTTTGTTTTGAATAAGGCAGACCGGGCAAACGCGGCAGAACGCTCTGCTGCCTTGGATTTTGCTCGCCGTGTCCTAGAAACGCGTCTCAAGCGGACGTTGCCGGCGATTCTTGAGGTCAGCGCTCTGGATCGATTGGAGCAAAGCGGTCCCGAACGGGATTGGGGACAGTTGATTCACGTGCTTGAGGATCTGGTGCTGCACTCGGGGCGCTTACTAGTTCGCAAAGCGACCGATAGGGGCAATCGGCGCGCGGCAAATCAACTGCTTGCCGTTATCAAGGAAGAACGAGATGCGCTAAAGCGTCCCCTGGAAGAGTCAGAGCGGCGCATCGCAAGACTTCGGAAAACTCTAGGAGAGTCAGAAGCTGCCATCAGGGACCTGAGAGTTTTGTTAAGCGCGGAGCAGCAACGTCTATCCGGCGTATTTGTTGAACGAAGGAATGCCTTTCTGAAGCAAGCGCAAGTCAACGCTTACACTGGATTGACTGGGGGTTTGTCTTCGTTGGCCCGCAGCCACAATGGACCTGCGTATCGTCGAAACATGAACCACTTGGCGCAGGAAATCGCGCGCGCGCAACTCACACCGTGGCTTGAAGGCGAAGCAGAGTTTGCGGAAAGACAATTTCGCAAGATAGCCGAACGTTTTGTTGAACTAGCGAATGAATTCTTACATCGCTTGGGAGAAACGGACGTGCCGGGGCTGGAAGAACTCCCGGAAGACCTTGGTTCTGATCAGGGACTAAGTGTCAGGTCACAATTCCATTTCCATGTAATCGAGCGAGTAGCCGCGCCAGCATCTCCCTTGCTGTTTATCTCAGATCTCTTGCTTGGCGGTATTGGATTGCTCGGTGGGATCGTCCGCGATGCACATGAATTCCTCGATCAGCTGCTGGAAGTTAACAGTTCGAGAGTGCAAAGCGACGTTGACGAGCGCGTGCAGGAAAGCCGTCGAAGACTGGAAGCAGAGATAAAAAGATTTCTGCGCGAGGCTTCTGCCATCGCGGATCGGGCATTGGCGCGCGCCCGTGCGGCGCAGGCGGGAGGAACTCCAGCTATCGAGGCAGCACTTGCAAGGCTCCACGCGCTGGAGCGTGAAGTCGTCGACCTCTCAAGGCCTGTTGCGACCGCCTGATCGAATGGTTCGCAGCAGGTTGAGAAGCATTTCGGTACAACTTCGGTACAACTGAGGGCGAGATTTCAGGAGAGAGAATCCGTAAGCGACGCTCAGCAAAGCATTTAGAATTTTTGCCTTCTTTGTTAGAAGGCAGACGCTCTTTCCAACTGAGCTACGGGCGCTTAATTGATTCTAAGACCATTGCGACTCGCGATACCACCCCTTGTTGCGCTGTAACACCTCACTGTGCCAGAAATGCATCATGAGGCCGAGTTTCTGGCGCAGGCGGTGCTTCTAAGCCGAGCCTCTCGCCGGCATGAAGGGAGCGATGCGATTTCATTCTCCCATGGCCCGTCCGAGGAATCGGTGCATAAGGAGAGTCTTGGATGCAAGAGTCCTTTGCCGCCATTCTGATGTACACTTCCCCGCTGAACTCCAAATCCAAATTGGGTCCGCCAACAATGACATTCGAACCGCGAGATTGAGGGAAAAATGCATCGTCGGATTGCGATTATCTTGAAAATCGCGCGACTCTCAGCGTCTGAAAACATGAATGGGCGGGGATCGATGAGAAAAATGGAGGGCAATTCACTGTCAGCGGGGAGCGTAACTCGATTGCGCTTAGGGGCTGTCCTCTTCCTTGTCGCTTCGGCTCTGGGATTTCTTTCGCTTGCTAGCCCTGCCACACCGGGCCCAAAGCAAGCCGCGACCGCCGAAAAGGCACCCAAGCCCAACATCACCAAGCAGCCGACTCTGTACGTGGTTGGATACGCGCACCTGGACACGGAATGGCGCTGGGAATATCCGCAAGTCATTTCGGAATTCCTTCCCAAGACCATGCACGACAATTTCGCGCTCTTCGAAAAATATCCCCGCTATATTTTCAATTGGACGGGCGCGAATCGCTACATGATGATGAAGGAATACTATCCCGCCGACTTCGAAAAAATAAAACAATACGTCGCGGCCGGCCGCTGGTTCCCCGCGGGGTCTTCGATGGAAGAGAACGACGTGAATTCACCGTCTCCTGAGTCCATCATTCGCCAGGTCCTCTATGGGAACGACTTTTTCAGAAATGAATTTGGCAAAGCCAGCAACGAATACATGCTCCCGGACTGTTTCGGATTTCCCGCGGACTTGCCAAGCATCCTCGCGGCTGCCGGCGTGAAGGGGTTTTCCACGCAAAAATTGTCGTGGGGCTCCTTCGAAGGCGGCGGCCCCGGCTCGCCCGAGAACACTCCCGTGGGCATACCGTTTAATGTCGGGATTTGGATTGGCCCTGATGGGCGCAGTGTGATTGCAGCGCTAAATCCTTTGAGCTACAGCGCCCCCATCACCACCGATCTCAGCAAGGATCCAGATTGGATCAAGCGGATCGAGGCGGATGGAAAGGCAAGCGGCATCACCGCTGATTATCATTACTACGGCACAGGCGATACGGGCGGCTCCCCGGATGAAGCATCGGTCAAACTCCTCGAAGAGACCCTGACCAAGGGCATGGGCGTCCTGCCGCCAAAACGAAGCGACGACGATGAAGAAGAACCCCCGGCCGCGGCTCCAGCCGGTCCCGAAGTTCGCATGGGCGAAGGGCCGATTCACGTGGTGTCATCCAATGCGGACGAAATGTTCAACGACATCCTTCGCCTTCCGCGCAGCGAGCGAGACCGCCTGCCGACATACCGCGGCGACCTGGAACTTACGAACCACTCAGCCGGCTCGCTTACGTCGGAAGCAGTTCATAAGCGATGGAACAGGCGGAATGAAGTGCTTGCCGACGCCTCTGAAGAGGCTTCCGTCGGCGCCGATTGGCTGGGCGGCCGGCCGTATCCAGTTGGCCGGCTCAATCATGCCTGGAGGTTGGTGCTGGGCGGCCAGTTTCACGACATCATGGCTGGAACAGCAACTCCGGAGTCGTACAAATATTCCTGGAACGACGATGTTCTTGCGATGAATCAATTTTCCAGCGTTCTGACCAGTGCCACGTCAGCGATTGCTTCTGGATTAAACACGAACGCTCAAGGCACGCCCATAGTTGTATTCAATCCGCTGGGCATCTCTCGCGAGGATGTCGCCGAAGCCCATATCACTTTTCCCGGCGGCGCACCCAAGGCCGTTCGCGTCGTTGGCCCGGACGGGAAGGAAGTTCCTGCGCAACTGGACGGAGAAGCGGACGGGCTAACGAAAGTCCTGTTTCTTGCGAAAGTCCCCTCGGTGGGCTTTGCGGTATACGATGTGATGCCCGCCGAAAATTTGGTCATCTCCTCATCGCTGAAAGTCACCGATTCATCTCTCGAAAACGAGCGATACCGAATCGAGTTGGACAAGGATGGCGACGTCTCCAGCATTCTTGACAAATCGCTGAAACGCGAGCTTCTCTCGGCTCCGGCACGCCTCGCCTTCCAGACGGAGGATCCTCAGCACTGGCCGGCCTGGAACATGGATTGGGACGACCAGAGCAAACCCCCGCGCGGCTATGTCGGCGGCCCTCCGAAGATCCGCGTGGTCGAAAATGGCCCGGTGCGCGTAGCCGTTCAGGTGGAGCGCGAAGCCGAGGGCTCGCGCTTCGTTCAGACCATCCGGTTGTCCGCTGGCGATTCGGGTAACCGCATCGAGTTCGCGAATGATTTTGATTGGATGACCAGAGAGGCCGCTCTCAAAGCTACGTTTCCTCTCACCGCTTCCGCTCCTCAGGCGACATATAGCTGGGGCGCATGGACAGTCCAGCGCGCCAACGACGGTCCGAACACTTTTGAGTATGGTTCCCACCGCTGGTTCGATCTTACGGACAAGAGCGGAGCGTTCGGTGTTACCGTGCTCTCCAATGACAAGACGGGCTCGGACAAGCCTAGCGACAATACTCTGCGGCTCACTCTTCTATACACTCCCGGAATCACCCGCGCCGGGGATGATTACCGAGACCAGGCAACTCAGGACTTTGGGCATCACATTTTTGAATACGGCCTTGCCAGCCACGCAGGCAGTTGGCAGCAATCGGGCACAGAGTGGCAAGCCTATCGCCTCAATCAGCCGCTAATTACCTTTGCGGCCGCCAAACACGATGGAGCTATTGGCAAGAGCCTTTCATTGGTTCACGTCAGCAATCCGGCAATGCGCCTCATGGCTCTCAAGAAAGCCGAGGACGGCAAGGATATGGTCGTTCGCCTCGTTGAAATGAACGGCAAGCCACAGCGGGCAGTCCGCATATCTTTTGCTGCTCCCGTCACCTCGGCGCGCGAAGTTGACGGCCAGGAGAGAGCGATCGGGGGAGCCGTGGTCGAAAATGGTGAACTGGTCGAGAATTTCGCGCCGTTTGAGATTCGGACGTTTGAAGTGCGCCTTGGGTCGCCCCGCGTCAAAGTCACTCCGCCACAGTGGCAAGCCGTCGCATTGCCGTATGACCTCGCGGCCGCAAGCGATGACGGCGCAAAGTCAGCGGGCGGATTTGATGCCGCAGGCGATGCCCTGCCGGCCGAAATGCTCCCACAGGACATTGCCTACGCGGGAATCCACTTCAGCCTTGCGCCAGCGGGGACGGCGCTGCCGGATGCGCTCATCGCACGCGGTCAAACGCTCCCGCTGCCCTCAGGCAATTTCAACCGGATTTACATTCTCGCGGCCTCCGACGATGGCGACCAAAAAGCAACATTTCGTGCTGGCGATCGTGCCGTCGAACTGAACATCCAGAACTGGAACGGGTTCATCGGCCAATGGTACAACCGATCTTGGAAGCAGGAACCTATCCCGCCGCCCCCAGAACCCAAACCGGAGGATACGAGCGCCCGTGCGCAGAGAATTCGCCGTCACCTCGCCTATCTGAAGGAGCACGGCCCGGAAACGGCCCCTCACTACGCTGGCCTGACTCCCGGCTTCATTAAATCCGAGCCGGTGGCATGGTTCGCGTCGCATTACCACACGCCGGATGGCGGCAACGTTCCTTACTCCTATTCCTATCTCTTTGGTTATTCAATGGATCTTCCGCCGGGCGCAACGACCTTGACGTTGCCCCACAATGAGAAAATCCGCATCCTGGCCGTCACGGCCGCTCATGTGGATTCGGAAATCAGTCCTGCGGAAGCCTTGTACGACACGCCGGCTCAAGTGGGCGACCCGGACGGCTTTTTCGCCTCTCAAGACCCCTTACGCCGAAAGTGAGCACAAGCTACCGATCCCACGCTGACCCTCTTCCGTCATCGAAATTGAAAATCGGAAAATTGACTCTGTGGCCTCTCGTCGCGGCGACGTTTTTCATGGTGTCCGGCGGCACCTATGGCACGGAAGACATCGTGCATGGCGCGGGCTACGGGCGGGCAATCCTGATCCTGCTGATTACGCCGCTGATCTGGAGCTTGCCGACTGCATTGATGGTCGGCGAACTGGCGAGTTCCATTCCCGCCGAGGGCGGATTTTATGTCTGGGTGCGGCGGGCGATGGGGAATTTCTGGGGATTTCAGGAGGCGTGGCTGTCGCTCGTCGGAAGCATCTTTGACATGGCCATTTATCCCACGCTGTTCGTGGCCTATCTGGCGCGCGTGTTTCCCTGGTTCGCCGCGGGACACCGGGGAATCGTAGTGGGATTGGCGATGGTCGTCGTTTGCGCGCTGATGAATATCGCGGGCGTGCGCGTGGTCGGCGAAACGTCGCTGTGGCTGTTCTTTCTGCTCTCGGCGCCGTTTGCGATTCTCGTGCTCCTGGCGCCCCTGAAAGTCGGTGCGCTCGCGATGGCCGTGACCACGCCGGCGACATCTTCCGTCGGATTGCTCGGCGGAATCCTGATTGCCATGTGGAACTACATGGGCTGGGACAGTGCTTCCACGATTGCAGGGGAAGTCGAGCGGCCGCAGCGTGCCTATCCACGCGCGATGATGCTGGCGGTGGGAGTCGTGTCGCTGTCGTACATTTTGCCCGTGACAGCCGCGTGGGCCACGGGGCTGGAGGCTTCGGCGTTCGAGACGGGCTCGTGGGCGGATTTCGCGGCGATGCTCGGCGGGCCGCTGCTGCGTCTGGCGCTTGTGCTCGGCGGGATGATGAGCGCGTTTGGGATGTTCAATGCGCTCGTGATGAGTTATTCGCGGCTCCCGCTGGCGATGGCGCGGGACGGCATGCTGCCGAAAGTATTTTCCAGATTGCACCGGCGGACGGGAGCGCCGTGGGTGGCGATTATGGTTTGTGCCGCGGGATGGGCTTGCTGTTTGGGACTCGGCCTTGATCGGCTGGTGACGCTGGACATTTTGCTCGCGGGGTCCAGCGTGGTCTTGGAGTTTGCCGCGCTCATCGCGCTTCGCATCGAAGAGCCGGGCCTGCCGAGGCCGTACCGCGTCCCCGGAGGAATGTGGGGAGCGTGGCTGGTGGGCGTGTTTCCTTTGCTGCTGCTGGGATTTTCCGTTGTCCGTGGCGAACGGGAACAAGTGCTCGGCATGAATGCGTTCGATTTTGGGCTGATCTTGATCGTGGCGGGCGTTGCGGCCTATGCGCTGCAGGCGGCGCTGCGGCGGAAGAACCAGCGTCAAAGAGTTGCGACGTAAGCGGCATTCACGAAGGGTGCGGAGGCTGATAATTCCGCCGTGCTGCCACGATCAGATGCGCGGTGGTGGCTCAATTTGAATTTTCTTGCTCGTGACACCCGAGCGCCACTGCGCCGCACCTCAGGCGCGTGCCGCTCGCCGGGGCCGCCCAAGTCGACGGCTAGTCGAGCTTGGGGATCGTCGAGCCTGGGGAGAAACGGCTTTGACCTTCATGATTTCCGTACCCGGCTTGAATTGCAAATTACGCGTTCTCTTATAAAATGCAAGCTATGTCAAACATGACGCTTTCAAAAAAACAACGCGAAGAACTGCTCCGTGTCTTGAAGTCCCGTTTTGAGAAAAACATGAACCGCCATCAGAGCCTTGACTGGGCTAAAGTACAAGCAAAGCTGGACGCGAATACTGCAAAACTGTGGTCGCTGAATGAAATGGAAAGAACTGGCGGTGAACCGGACGTTGTTGCTCATGACAAAAAGACGGGCGAATACATTTTTTACGATTGTTCAGCGGAAAGTCCAAATGGCCGCAGAAGCCTTTGCTACGACCGTGAAGCGCTGGATTCAAGGAAAGAAAACAAGCCAAAAGGCAACGCTCTTGATTTGGCGGCTGCCATGGGCGTGGAGCTTTTAACGGAAGAGCAATATCGCGAGTTGCAGAAGCTTGGCAATTTCGATACGAAAACGTCGAGCTGGGTGAAAACGCCTCCTGCGATCAGAAAACTCGGCGGCGCCCTCTTCTGCGATCGCCGTTACAACACCGTCTTCCTGTATCACAACGGTGCGGAGTCTTACTATGCCGCCAGGGCCTTCCGCGGCTCGCTAACGGCCTGATTTTGGATTTTCTTGGCGGATCAGTCGCGCCCGAGGGATCCTTCCCGGCCAGGCACGGTCTGGTTTCGTAGCGGCGGGTTTACTTGTGCTGAGCGAAGTCGAAGCGCCCCGCCAGTTGTTCATGGAATGCGCCGCGCATTTTGCGCCCCGGAAACTTCTGCAGGACGGCACCCCGCTCCGAAGTTTTCCCCGACGCCGCTTGTCTGGGCCTTTCCGTCTTTATTGTTTGTAGGGGCGCTGCTTGCTTGTCCTGAGCGGAGTCGAAGGGCTGCGCCCGCGGCTGCGTAGCAGCCGCTTTGGGAGTGCGGCGGCACCCCGCCGCGGAGTTTACCCCGACGCTGTTTGTCGGGGCCTTCCCGTCTTTGCTGTTCGTAGGGGCGCTGCTTGCTCGTCCTGAGCGGAGTCGAAGGGCTGCGCCCGCGGCTGCGTAGCAGCCGCTTTGGGAGTGCGGCGGTCCGCGCCGCTTTGCCTTCCCGCACAATGCCGGGTGGCCCCGGTAATGAAATGCGTCACGATGTTCGTTATCTCGCTGAAGCACGGAGGGTGAAGCTTGGCTTTTGATTCAAGCTCCGAGTCATGCCAGCACGAGAGGGTGCCCCGCTTAATCTGCTCGTTGAGAGCGCTAGTTTCGCCATAAGATTTGAGGATTGTTTCAATCTTAAGCATTAGACTTAACCCTTGTGAGAGGATTCCGCCTGAAATGCACAACCCGATCGACACTGCGAATGATGTAGCGGTACCCGGCCTGCTCAGGCCGCCGTTTGTGCTTCTGGCGGCTATCATTCTGGGAGTCATACTGAACTTGATTTGGCCCGTCGCCTTCCTCCCATCGGCGCTGGTGCTGGCGGGTCCCATTGTGGTTTTCGCGGCGGCGCTCCTCTTCGTCCTCTCGCTAAGGGAATTTCGGGCGGCTGGGACTTCTGTGCGGGGAAACGAACGTAGCGCCGCAGTTGTCTGTAGCGGCCCTTACCGATTCAGCCGTAATCCCATCTATTTGGCTTTCGTTTTGTTCCTTCTCGGATTGGCGCTGTGGCTTAGAAACGTGTGGCTGCTCTTGTCTGCGGCTGGGTTTGCGAGCTTCGTCTCCATCATGGTTATCCCGCGCGAGGAACGATTCCTCGAACGGAATTTCCCGGTTCAGTATTCCGGATACAGATCTACGGTCCGCCGTTGGATATGAACCTCAATAGTCTCCGGCGAGTGGCCCAGGTGATGAATGTTGTATAATCCCCGCATGCAAGGAATACCCTGGCGCGCATTTACCCTCGGCTCGCTGTTGCTCATCTCCATCTGCTCAAACGGAGGACAGGAAGTGCAATCTCCACAGCCTGAAAAGTCGAAGCCGCCTGTCAAAATGGAGCTGCGCGGACACATCCTGGGAATCGGCGGTGTCTTCTTCAAATCCGCTAATCGTGATCAGATGCGCGAATGGTATTCGAAGCATCTTGGACTCGCTGACAAGGGCTCAGGCGTGATGCTTCCGTGGCGCGAACACGACGACCCCCAGAAGGAACACGTCACAGTTTGGACTGTTTTTCCCGCCTCCAGTAACTATTTCAACGCGCCGTTCATGGTCAACTACATCGTGGACGATCTGGATGCTTTGCTCGACCGCTTAAAACAAGAGGGAGTAAAGATTGATCCCAAACGAATGGATGAATCCTACGGTCGCTTTGCCTGGATCTATGATTCGGATGGGAATAAGATTGAGCTCTGGCAGCCGTCCGCAAAGCCCTAAGGGACCTTCCACTCCATTTACTCAATCGGTTCTCTGTAGCTACGGTCTCGCACCTGTGAGCACGTTTCTTTCAGACTTCCCGCTATTTTAGAAAATCAACCTTAAATATTTCATTCACCGTGGATTTCTTGCCTTCATCCTTCGTAGTTCTCGGAATGTAGTACACCATGATGCGGCGTCCAGGCGAAAGTTCTGAGGGCTTCAGCTCCTGCACCGTGCCGTCTGACATCTTGACCTTGCAGCATCCCTCTTTCAGTACACCTGTGAACGTCTCCGTCTTCTTTTTGTTGGAATAGGTCAGAGTGACAGTGCGCGATGTATCGTCAGTTGTTGTCACGACGCCTGTCCAGGTGTCGCCTCCGTATCCCGGAGGGTAGTAGCCGCCGCCCGCGGTTCCGTGTTGCGCCTTGACGCTACTTGCGGTCACAACAAGGAGCATTCCCGCGATCACCAGCGCCCAAAGCCCCTCCAGCTTTATTCGTGGGTTCTGCCGTTCCACCTTCGCCCGTCGTTCTTCGATAGTTCCGTGTGCCTTGGTCATTGGAGAAACTCCTTCATCGTCCAAACGTAATCAACCGTTGCTTACCAGATAACTCTTCTCAACCACTATGGTCAACTGAAACTCTTCTTTCCCGGTGCTGAATGTCGGAAGCTTCACGGAGATTTGCTCGGATTCTGCGCCGCAAGATAGACACGTGAACCTCAATCTGTGGCCTCTGAGTAGGTTGGGCGGGTGGCCTCGGCTGTGGCCTTTGACCTTTCGGGTGTCCCACCCTTCCCGAAGCGTGGGAAGGGTGGGATCCCTTCTGAGAATGTTGGCGGAAGCGTGTGGGAGTCGAACCCACCATTCGGATCGCGAAGAGCCGAATCGCCAGCTTTGAAGGCCGGGAAGGTCACCGGACCCTTTTCGCCTCCAATCGGATTATAAGGGGTCTGGACGCAACGGCAAAGCAAGCCACGCAGCGAGTGCCGCCTCTGCTTCCATCGCCTCCTTCTCTCTGTGCCCTCTGTGTCCTCTGTGGTAATCGCTTGGAGTTTTTGGAGTGGCCTCTCTGGTTCCTGCATTGAGTTCCCCTTCGCGTCCGCTGCGCCTCCGCGGTGAACGCCATGATGTCTCGCTCGCCGCTTTCTTACCTTGGACAATTCTCGCCCCCAAATTCCGCTTGACTTTTGTTTAGTTTCTGGTAATATAGCTTTGTGAATAAAAGGCAACAGTCCGCGATTCTCGCCGCTTCATCCCGAGGCATCCGGTGGAGTTCAGCCTCCGCCTGACCTCTATCCCCTGCCCGCCTTGGGCATCCCACCCCAAAATCACCCCGATATATGATTTTTTTAATCGGGAATCAAAATTATTAGAATCGACCGTAAGTTATAGAAAACAAACAACGGCACCCCGTTCTAATCGGGAAGAAAATGCATTTTTTCCGGCGTGCTTTTTCGTGCCTTCTATGGTTTTTGGAATCCCTGCCTCGGCCTGTCCGATTCCGGAAACCGGCTCGCTACCGTTTCGCCGCGGCCACTTTTTTGCGGGCGAGTTCGAGAAGTTTGGGATGGACGCACACTTCGAAGAACGGCCGGTTCGTCGGCCCGCCGATTTTTCCGCCCGGCAGGAGCTCCCGGACCATGCCCCGGCGGATGACGATAGGTTCCAGGGAATCGCCGATGGGCAATTCTCCATAGAAAAGCTGGGCGCGGTCCTTCCCCCAGGGCATGGGAAACTGGCCTTCCAGCGGAAACAGCGAAATTTCGCTGGTCAGTTTCGCAAAACCTTCCTCGTTCAGCTCGATGCCGTTCATGTTGTAGCGCATCAGGAGCTCGTCGCCCTCTTCCTGCCCGGCGCCTTCGACGACCATGGTCTGCAAGAGAAATACGTTGAACGGCGAAGGATTCTTCCCGATCAGCCGGCGCGCCATTTTCGAGCAGCTCGAAAGGCGGTCGGAAAGATTGAGCGCCTTCGAGATCATGATCCGCGATTCGCCGTCGGACCACACCGAGGGCGCCGAGTTCTGAAAAGCCAGTCCGACGCCGAATTCGAGGCGGGGAAGATTCCCGGCCTGAGCCTTGGCGTTATAGGCCCCGGTGACTTCCAGAATTTCCCGCGCGAGGACGCATGCTTTCGCGACGCCGCGCTGGCTGGCCCGCGTGGACTGCGTTTCGTAAATCGCCAGAATAATCGCATCGCCTTCGATGAACACTTTCGCGGCCCCGTGACGGTCCAGCAGGCGCTTCACTGGCTCGTGCAGCGTCAGGCTGAAATGCGACGCGGGATTGAGGCCACGCGAGAGCAGGTCCTTGGTGATATCCGTCGAGCCGCGGACGTCGGCTTTGATGACCGTGTGCGTGACCACGGGATCGTCCCCGGCGCGGCGCTCTTCGGGAAACACAAATTCGTAAAGGCTGTTGTTGACTCGCGAAAGCTCGCGCTGGCGGTCCGAGCGGACAAGATTGATTTTCTCCATCCACGCGGCGACATGCTGGTAATTCCGGCGGTCGCGGCGCAGGCGCATCAAATCGCCGGCAAAGCGCAGAGCGGCGGCGCGAGAGTCCTCATGGGCGCAGCGCTTCAGCGCCTTGGAGGCTTCCTCGATGCGCTTCAAGGAAAAATTCTTGGCCGGGAACTGGCTGAGAATCTTTTCCACGCGCTTCAGTTCGTCGCGCGAAAGCAAAGCCCGGCGAAGCTGCTGCAAATGGACCGGCGGGCAAAAATCCCGGTGGAGACTGCGAACCTCGTAGCTGGCCAGGACGTAGCCGATCAGCTCGCGTTCAAGGAGGCGATGATGCCAGGCTTCCAGTAGCCGTTCGCGGATTTCGCCGCTGGCCGCGCCGTCGCCTGATGGCATGGAAGGATCGAAGAGGCGGCGGGCGTTTTCCGGCTCGCTGAGGTAGTCGCCAAGATGATTGCGATACTCCTCCGTGAGAAAGTCGACTTTCTGCTTGGCGGCTTCGAGTTCCGGGCCCAGTTCGGCCAGCTTCATTTCAATTTCTTCCACGCGGCGGCGCAGGACGGCAATTTGCGCTTCGCCCTCCCCTCCTGCCTTGCGCTTGAAAAGTCCCGAAAGAACGCTGTCGCCCCCGCCGACGCGGCGCAGTACCTCTTCCTGCTCGCCCTCGATGCGGGCCAGCTCGGAGCGTTTCGAAAGCGCCTGCTCCACCAGCTTGCCATGCAGCTCCTGCGCCTTGCGGAGATCTTCCGAACTTGCATCAGTGACCACGAAATCGCGAAGGAAGTCGGTCAGCTCGGTGTCGAAATTCTCAAAACGGTCGGGGTCGTTAAGAAAGTTGCCAAGCAAAATGTAATGTTCAAGAAGAAGATAATCATCATTCCCGTTCTCGACCCAGAGAAGGCGATTGGTCAGAATATCGTAAGTCTCGGTGAAATCCTCCCCGAAGAGAGCGTGACGCGACTTGCCGATGACCGTCTCGTCCAGCTCCTTCAAGAGCTGGAAGAGCATCTGACCGGCGCGGCGGAAAATGGATTTGCGATTGGATTGCAGTTCCGCGATTTGCGCGCGGCGGACGTGCGCCTGCTCGCTGTGCTCAAAGGAGGCGCCCCGAGTGCGAATGTCTTCCTTGCACTCGACGACCAGGCTGGAGAATTCGCTCGCGATCTCCTGAGTAAGGAACTTGACCAGGGCGAGGCGGAGAAGAACGTCGATTTCGATGTTCTTTTCGAATTGCGCGCGAGTGATCCCGGACTGCAGGAGTTCGCTGAGCAGCCTGCGGAACTGCCCGAGTTCGGGAATCCGGGATTGCCGGGATTCGTGGCCGAAAAATTGCTGAAGGTTCGCGTTCTGGCGAACCAGATCGGAGATGTATTGCCGGGCGACTTCGAGGAAGCGCGGGCTAAGATAAACGTCGTAGTGGATGTTGTCCACGCCCAGAGTGAGCGTGGACAGGCGCAATTCGGCGTTATAAGGTTCCAGTTTCAGGCGGGCCGGGCGGACCGGCGACGCAGTGAGAGTGTCGGGCATGCAACGATTCTGGCGCTACTCTATTTACTGTAGCAAATGGGGAACGGCGCGCAACAATGAGAGACCAACTAGATAACATTTCTTCCGACATTCGCCCCATTTGCCTCCATATGAAGCGCAATGGCCAGCGCTGCACGCGCCCGCCGATGGAGAACGGCTTCTGCGAGACGCACGGACCCAACACCGCCGGCCGGGACCGCCGTATTGCGTCCCGCCGCCTAGTCGCGGTGGTCCTTGGACTTGCGGTGCTGTGGCCGTTTCTGTTGGAACTCTGGAGAGAAGCCAGCCAACTCGCGAAATAAGCAGGATGGAAGGTGTCAGGCCGGAGATTTTCCAGGTTTTACATTTTGGTCGGAGGCGGAATTTTTAGGGATGACCTCCGCCACGGAGATTTTCCTTACGTCTTCGCCGGCATGCTCAAGCCGAATGCGCAAGACAGGCCAATCGGTGCGAAGGCGCATGCGATCCGGCCATTCGATGAGGACAATCGCAGGCTCGTCGAACAAGTCTTCAAGGCCAAGCGTGTGGAAATCGTGGGCATCGGAGATGCGATACAGATCGACATGAAATACTTTCACATTGCCGCAGAACGAATGGACGAGAGTGAACGTGGGACTGGTGATGTCCTCTTCACGCGCCGCGCCCAGACCGCTGATGATGCCTTTGGCGAGCGTCGTCTTGCCCGCGCCAAGCTCGCCCGTGAGAAGCACGAGGAGCGGGGGCTTGATTCGAGAGGCTAGTTCCCTGCCCCGCGCGATGGTCTCTTCGCCGGAATGAGTGACGAATTCGTGCTCAGACATGATCGATAGCGGAGGCGAGTTGAGCGAAAGCATGAGGAATCGCGCGAATCAAATCGGAAGCGATAATCGGCCCCCCGCCGGCTTCAGTGGAGGCGATGTCACCAGCAAGGCCATGCAGATAAACGCCGAGGGCCAATGACAGGGGCCAAGATTTGGTACCGAATTGGCTCGTGATGCCCGCAAGCATGCCAGTAAGTACATCCCCCATGCCCGCGGTCGCCATTCCCGGATTCCCAGTCGAATTGATCCAGGCCTGGCCGTCAGGGGATGCGATGGCCGTTTGATGACCCTTCAAAATCACGTTTGCTTGCCAATCAGCTGCGGACCTCAGCGCGATGCTCAAACGGCATTCCTGGATTTCCTTTGCCGTCGTGCCGAGGAGGCGCGCCATTTCGCCTGGATGCGGAGTCAATGCGAGCATTCCTCGCGAGCCGCGGAGCTCGCTGGCGTGGCCGGCGAAAGCATTCAGCCCGTCGGCATCCAAAATGATGGGCAGTTCTGGCCTGCTTGCAATGACCGAACGTATGAATTGCTGGGTGTCCTCGTGCGTGGAAAGACCGGGACCGATTGCGAGGACACTCTTGCCTCGCGCGATAGCAGAGAATCCGCCCGAATCGAAAACGTCGCGTGCGACCGTGCCAGCGGGTGTGGCGTGCAGAGGCTCGGTCATGATTTCTGGAGCGAACCCAGCGACCGTTGCAAGCGCGGGGCCGGGAGTGGCGACAGTGACAAGGCCCGTGCCCGCACGAAGCGCGCCCTGAGCCGCAAGAGCGGCAGCACCGGCTTTGCCAACCGAACCGGCAACAATCAGCGCGTGTCCAAAATTGCCTTTGTTGGAGTGCGCGTCGCGGCGCAAGGAGACGGCGCGAAATTCCCAGGGTTCGATCCAACGAATCGTGCTCTTCGAGATTTCTTCGAGAAGATCGCGGGGCGTGCCAATGTCGACGACACTCAAGCGGCCCACGGAGAGGCTGGCCGGTGCTATGAGCATGCCGATTTTCGGTGCGGTGAATGTGACGGTGTAGTCGGCGAATACAGCCGGGCCAGAGATTTCTCCGGAATCCCCCGAAAGTCCCGAAGGAATATCCACGGACACGATGATTCTATGCAAGTCCCTGCGATTTATATCCTCGATTACCTTGGCAAGCAAACCCTCGACTCTTCCGCGGAGACCGGTTCCGAGCAGGGCGTCAAGGAGGATATCAGCAGAGGATACTGAATTTCGAGTTTCGGTCCAGACTGCAGGGGTACGAATTACTTTCGGTCTCAGAGACGCAGCCAGGCGCGAGTACGCTTCAGCGGCCTCGCCGCGGAGCTCGGCTGGGTCGGCAAAGAGGCATACCAGAGGGGATGCGCCTAATTTTGCGAGCTTGCGTGCCGCAACGAAGCCATCCCCGCCATTGTTGCCCTTGCCGCAGAGAACGACAATGCGGCGGCGCTCGATGGGCGCGAAGCTCGACGCAAGAAATTGTGCTATGGACGCGCCAGCATTCTCCATGAGCGTGCTGGAGGATATGCCGTGCCGCTCGCTTGTGAGGCGGTCCGCCTCGCGCATTTCGGCAGTGGTTAGAATTTTCATGCGAATCAGTCAGAGAGCAAACAGGATGCCCTCATAGAGAGTCTACCGTGGAGAGGAGCAATCGGGAACACCCCCGAAAATGTGTGGATGCTAAAGCATCCAGCCACCGGACACGCTGAGGACCTGGCCGGTGATGTAGTCGGCGGAGTCGGAGGCAAGGAACTTGACCGCCGAGCCGACATCTTCCGCTGAAGGCGGGCGGCCTACAGGGAAACGCGCATCGCGCATACGACGGGCTTCTTCGAGAGTGAGCTCTTTGTCGTCGATGTTCGGAGGATTGACGACGTTTACAGTGATCCCATTCTTCGCTTCTTCAAGGGCCAGTGAGCGCGAGAAGGCGACGACGGCGGCTTTCGCGGCCGTATACGCCGAAATGGTCGCCTGGCCGAATGCGCGTTCGGCGCCCACGGCTCCGAGGTTGATGATGCGCCCCCAGCGCTGGCGTCGCATAGCCGGAAGAGCCGCTTTGCAGTTATAAAATACGCTCACAAGATTCGAGTCGAGAACGCGCCGCCATTCCTCGATTGTGGCTTCCGCGACCGTGCCCCAATTGAATATCCCGACATTATTGACCAGGATGTCCAAGCGGCCGTAGTGCTCGAGGACGGAGTGAACCAGAGATTCAGTGCGCGCGGAATCGGTGGCGTCCGCTTCGACCGCGAAGCATTCGCAGCCGGCGGCCTGGAGCTGGCGCAATGTGTTTTGCGCAGCCGCCTTGTTGGAACGATATGAAATCGCGATGCGCGCGCCCTCGCGGCCCAGGCCAAAGGCGATACCCTTCCCAATGCCACGACTCCCGCCCGTAATCAAAGCGACGCGCTGGCGAAGTGCTGACAAAAAGCCTCCATGTACAACGAGCGCCCAGACACGTTACCGAATTCCAGGTAAGTTGCCAAGCGTGCAGAAGAGCCTGCGTCTACCAGAAGCGGGCGACTATCACAGTCATGTCGTCGGCCTGCTCGGGCGTACCGGCCCATTGCTCGACCGCCGAGAGCAAGGAGTCAGCGATACTCTCGACCGGGGCATCGCGGAGCCGCAAAACTTCGCTGGCGAGGCGGGCGGAGCCAAATTCTTCACCATAGACATTTTCCGGCTCGAGCAACCCGTCGCTGAACCCCACAAAGAGAGTCCCTGGTTCAATGTGCATCGTTGCCTGCCTGTATGCGGCGTGATCAAACAGGCCGACCACTGTTCCGCCTTCGTCAAGCTTCTTGACCTGGCCGTCGCACACGAAGAATGGGGCGACATGGCCGGCATTTGTGTAACGCAGGGTGTGCGCTGAGCGATCGTATTCCGCGTAAAAGAGAGTGGCATAGCGATCATCCGAGGTGTTGACAAAAAGATGCTTATTCAGCGAGGCGACGACTTCGCCGGTTGTCCGGTGACCATTGAGAATCGCCTGGCTGCGAAGAGCGGCCTGCAAGCTGGCCATCAGGAGCGCGGCAGAAATCCCCTTGCCGCTGATATCAGCAATGGCCATCCCGATCGCTGCTGGCCCCAGCTTGATGAAGTCGTAGTAGTCGCCGGAGACGACTCGCGCCGCGCGACAAACGGCGGCCAGTTCCAGACCGGGGAGAGACGGCAGGTCGCGTGGGAAAAGCTGCTCTTGAACTTCGTGAGCAATGGTGAGCTCGTTTTCAAGGCGCTGGCGCTGGCGTTGCTCTTCGATGAGCTCCGAGATCGAGCCGGTCATAGCATTGAAGGAATCCGCCAGGACTCCCAATTGGTCCTTCTGCCGGACGTGAATCCGATGGCGGAAATCCCCCTGGCGGACGTGGCGCGTGGCTTCGTAGAGGTCGTCCACGGCAATCGTGATCGTGCGCGTGAGAACAATGCCCGTAACCAGCGCGGCGACTTCGAGCGCAAGAAAGAAGATGCCGATAAGAACCAGAACAATGACAAGAGGGTCTCCAAATGCCCCAAGCGACGCGAACAGCCGGTGGTTCAACTGCGAGGGACGGAGAGAAAAGGCAGCAGCAACGGGCATAGTGTTAGACGTTGGCGATCCGTGATCGATCATGATGGCGTCAAGAGTCGAGCCACCAGCAACATCGATGTCATACCAGGATTGCGAAAGCTGCAAAGCACGGTGGCCCGTCATCTGGCCTGCACGCACCAGCTGCCTACCATTGAAATTCAAAACGTCCAAAGGAGCGTCGGCCCTAGTAGCAGGGCGAAAGGTCGTGAGTTGAACTGGACCTAGATCCGGAGCCAGCCCATCGAGGAATGTGGAGGTAACAGGGCAACGAACGTACAGGATTCCCTCTTCTGTTGCCGCGGGGTCGGGGACGACCGCCTCGACCCAAAGATTCCCTGCTGACTGGACCAGGCCAGAAAACTCTCGAACGGGCCTTGCATTCGTGCCGATGGAGCTGGCAGATTCGGGTAGATGGATTTCCAGGCCTGGAAGGCGCTGGCGGGCAGCAGCAATCGTGGCAGAAATTCCCGGACGGGAAAGCATTGCGCGCGGGTCCACCGGGATCCCTTTCGCCAGATCGTTCTCTATTGCGTTCTCAAGCGTCTCAGCAACGGAAGCCGCATAGGAGATGCGTTCATCCAAATCGTCATGGATGAGGTGCGCGCCGAGTTGAAAATACAACAAGTAGCCTGAGAGTCCGATCATCGCCAGCAGCAAGATAACGGGCACGACGGCGATGAAAAGGTAGGCGACGATGAGGCGATTCCGCAGACTCCAAAGCAAGCGCTTTCGCGCCCAGCGTATCAGGCGAACGACCAAGTAACCCGTCGCGGCGAGGAACAGAATAAGTATCGAACCACTGAATGAAGACACTAGGTAGTTCAGAGGAGTCAGCCACAACAGGATGCGAAGGAGGAAGACGACGCCTGCCACGCGATCGACCGGCGTCGTTGTTCTCCAAAAGGCGCGGAGGCGATGAAAATTCACGATTGTCCCCGGCAGCGCAAGAGGCTCCGTCCTCGGTTCGAGGACCGCTCGTGCCCGCTCCGATTAGACACTATCTGGGCCCGAAAAAATAGTTCGCGAGAGCATCAGAAAAAGACACTTCGCTTTCTCAGGTGCACGCGCGAATACCGCAGCTTGGTTAACCGCGGCGACTGCCTCGCAGGGCTAATTTCGCAGAGAGCTCCCTGCAACGGCCAGGAATTCCTTTGCGCGAACACCGGGGTCGGAAGCGGAAAGGATGTCGCGGGCAACCGCGACACAATCGGCGCCAGCCTTGTAAACTTCCGCGACGCGCTCGAGCGTTATCCCACCAATTGCGACTATCGGCTTGCGAGTGAATTGGCGGGCCTGACGGATAAACGCTGTCCCTACCAGTGGATCGAGCTTTTCTTTTGTGGGCGTCGCGAAAATGGGGCCGACGGCGATGTAGTCAACAGAGGTCAGGTTTGCCGCGCGGACATGCTCAAGATTGTGCGTCGAGACGCCAACCCACCGCTTCGGCCCACAAATTCGCCGGGCTTCATCGGGCGGCAAATCTTCCTGCCCGACGTGGACGCCACCAGCACCGACGATCGCAGCAATGTCTGGCCGGTCATTTACGATAAGGCGCGCGCTGCTGGCAGCCAGTCGCGCTACCAACATCGAGCATGATTCTAGATATTCTCGCGCGGCTGAGTGTTTGGCGCGGTATTGGATTAGCACGACGCCCGCTCCAGCCAGAGATTCTGCACAGTCACACGAAGGCACTCTGAGTAAGTCTTGGTCGAGCACGACGTAGAGCGGCGGAAACATTGCGTAGGACCCTACTTTGCGGCCACTGTCTCGTAGCGATCCAGGAAGTGCGTATCCAGCCGTCCGGCGATAAAATCCGGGTCTTCAAGAATTCGCTGGTGGAGAGGAATCGAAGTCTTGATGCCTTCCACGACGAATTGTTCGAGAGCGCGGGACATACGTGCAATAGCCTCGGCGCGATCATCGCCAAATGCGATCAATTTCGCTACAAGCGAATCGTAATAGGGTGGCACAACCGAATCGGAATACATTGCGGTATCCACACGCACTCCCGGGCCACCGGGAACTCGAAAGGCCGTGATGCGACCGGCAGAGGGAGCAAACGTCTCGGGATCCTCGGCATTGATACGGCATTCGATGGCATGACCGTGGAAACGCGGCTTGCCGACGACCGTTTCGAGTTTCTCGCCTGCCGCCAAGCGAATCTGCGCCTTCACCAGGTCTATGCCAGAGATCATTTCCGTCACGGGATGTTCCACCTGGATTCGCGCGTTGACTTCGATGAAATAGAGTTCCCCGCTGGCTTCGTCGCGCAGGAATTCCACCGTTCCCGCGCTCGAATACCCGATCTTCGCGAGAGCTTTCGCGACGCGGTCGCCCATCTGGTCCCGCGTCTTCGGGTCAAGGGCCGGCGATGGCGATTCCTCGATGATTTTCTGGTGGCGCCGCTGGATGGAACACTCGCGCTCCCGGAGGTGGATGACGTTGCCGTGGCGATCGCCAATCACCTGAAATTCGATGTGTCGAGGGCGCTCGATTAGCTTTTCGAGGTACACGTTCGGACTGCCGAAGGCCTGTTGCGATTCCGTTCGAGCGGTCTGAAACGCGGAAACCAGGTCTTCTTTCCGGCGGACTACTCGCATCCCCCGACCACCACCGCCTTCCGCAGCTTTAATCAGCACGGGATAGCCAATCTCATCAGCAATTTTCAGGGCGGCGGCTTCGTCGGGCACCACTTCGGGGCTTCCGGGAATGATTGGCAGGCCCGCAGCGGACATCTCGCGGCGCGCTCTATCTTTTTCTCCCATAATGCGGATGACTTCGGGAGACGGGCCAATAAACGTGATGTGCGAGGCGTCGCAGACCTCTGCGAAATTGGCGTTTTCCGAGAGGAAGCCGTAGCCGGGATGAATTGCGTCAACATTCGTGATTTCGGCGGCGCTGATTACATGGGGAATATTCAAATAACTTTCCGACGAACGAGGCGGGCCGATGCAGACTGCTTCGTCAGCAAAACGCACATGGAGCGAGTTGCGGTCCGCTTCCGAATACACGGCAACAGTCTGAATTCCGAGCTCTTTACATGCACAGAGCACCCGGAGGGCGATTTCACCGCGATTCGCAATGAGGATTTTTCGGAACATATCGGCAGAAACAGGATCCCAAGACGCGACTATTGCTTCCGTTTCGGGTGAATGGCGAACAGAGGCTCGCCATACTCAACGGGCTGGCCATTTTCCACGAAGATCCGCATCACCTCACCCGCGATGTCCGCTTCAATTTCGTTCATCAGCTTCATGGCTTCGATGATGCAGAGAACCTGCCCCGAGGCAACCTGATCACCAACGTGGACAAAACCTTCCGCGCCCGGGCTGGGAGCAGAGTAGAAAGTACCCACTATAGGTGACTTGATTACATGGAGGTTCGCCGGGATTGGCTCTGCAGCAGACGGAGAGCCCGCAGGAGCAGCGGAGGGATCGGTGGCATGCGCACCAGCGGGGCGGGCAACGACTATCTCCGGCGCCGGCGGCACGGCCCGGAATGCGGCAGGAGACTGAGATCCGGCCTTGCGTAATCGAACATGATAACTGCCATTCCCGTATTCGAACTCCTCCAGATCGTTCTGCTCCATGAACTGGAGGATCCGTGCGACCTCCCCGAGATCGGGACCCGAGGAGTGTTCCGCGGGTGCTTCCCTCTTCTTGGTTCGCGTTTTCATCCGATTTCGATGAGCTCCCGCGTGGCGTTGGTGATGAACTCAGAGCCGGATTGTGTCACGAGGACATCGTCCTCGATGCGGATGCCGCCCTGCCCTTCCACATAAACTCCAGGCTCGATAGTAACAACCATATCCTTGCGCAGGATGGCCTCCTCTCCTCGCCCGAGTCGCGGGCTTTCATGAACCTCCAGGCCAAGTCCGTGGCCTGTGCTGTGGATAAACTTGGCGCCTAAGCCTGCGCGCAGGAGGACCTTGCGCGCAGCCTCGTCCACGCTGCCCGCAGTCACGCCAGGCAGCATGGCGGCGCGCGCTGCCTGCTGCGCCTCTAGGACGGCCCTATACCAGCGCCGCACCCGCGCCGGCGCCCGTCCGACGAAAACAGTGCGCGTCAGGTCGCTTGAATATCCGCGGAGTATAGCACCGAGATCGAACACGACCAACTCGTTTTTCTCTATAGGCTTGCGGCTGGCAGGGGCATGCGGCCAGGCACTCCGCTTTCCGGAGGCGACGATGGTCTCGAAGGACGGGCCTTCCGAGCCCATGCGCCGCATGCGGTATTCGAGTTCAGCCGCCAGGTCAGACTCACGCACTCCTGGCTTTAGGAGGGGTAGAGAGTCCTTCCATGCGGAGCAGGCTATAGCTGCGGCGTCTCGGATGTTCGCTATCTCAGAAGTGTCTTTGAGCATGCGTTCCGCCTCGATCCGGCCATCCCAGGCCGTCCAGCGGATCCCTTTGCCGGCGGTTTTCGTTATGGCATCTCTCTGACTTACGGTGACTTTAGATGCCTCGAAACCAACCCGCAACCTTCTGCCGCTCGGGAGCGTGGAAGAAGCAGCTGCTATGGCAGAGCTACGCACAATTCGTACATGTACACCTGACGCCTCGCACCGTGCCTGAATCGAGTACCTAGGGTCCGTAAACAAGGTCGCACGGGCGGATGAGATGAGCAAGGCGGCGTTGCTGCCCGTGAATCCACTCAGATAGACAACGTTGGGGAGATGGGTGACGAGGAAAGCGTCGAGATGCTCCGCCTCCATCACCTTCCTGAGACGAAAAAGGCGAGCAGCCCTCTCGGGCCGGCCCGCCTCTCTACATGATTCGCCGGTATGTCGAATGTTGGCCCCTCTTCCGAAGCTACATCGGAAGGATACGAGGGGTGATGAAGAAGAGCAACTCCTGAGATGTAGTGGATACTGTCGTGTGCCGGAACAAACGCCCGATGATGGGGAGGCTGCCAACGTAAGGCACCTCCTGGATTTGCGTTTGCTGGTTACTGACGATGACTCCACCCATCATAACTGTCTGACCATCGCTAACGGTGACTTGAGTGTCTTCACTCTGAGTGTCGAGAGCCGGGATGCCGTTCACTCGAGGAATTGCAGGGTCGATGGCCGTATTCTCAACGTGGATGTTCATGAAAATGGTGCCGTCCGCAGTGATTTGGGGCGTAACTTGCATGATTAGCGCCGCATCGACAAATTGAACAGAGATCGTGTTGTTGACGACCGTCTGTATCGGAATCTTGACCCCCTGCTCGACTTTGGATTGCAGGTTATTTTGGGCGACTAACTTCGGCTTGGAGAGAAGCTTACCGACGCCCTTCGCCTCAGCCGCGCTGATCAGATAGTCCAGCGCAAAGTTGGCCGACGAATACATATAGGAAACGCCGCTGGTCGCAACTGTTGCGCCGAGATTGGTGACCAAAGGCATTGCAGTTCCCGTTCCGCTGACGAGAGGTGGCACTGGCAAAATAAGAGGATTGCGATTGAGCTGACTTGTCCCTACCTGCTGGTTGCCGCCGATGATGTTATTGCGACTCTTGCTCCCTGCAGCAAAGGCAAATTGAGAACCAATCTCACGTGAGAAACTGCGGTTCGCCGCGACGACACGCGCCTCAATCTCCACTTGCTGAGAGCGACGATCCAGCTCATTGATCAGATTCTCCACAGCGGGAAGAACCGAAGGAATGTCGCTGATAATCAGCGTGTTCGACCGGGCGTCCGCCAATACGTCCCCACGAGAGGAGAGGAACTTTTTTACCGTCTCTGCCATGTCGCCAGCCTTCGCGTAACTAAGAACACGAGTTGTCGTTACGAGGTCAGCGGCCTCGACTTGGGCCTTTGCGAGATCCCTCTCCTCATCCGCTTCCCTCTTCATTGTGGCTTTCGTAGCGATACGGATGACGTTGCCGTCCACCTGCTTGTCCAGATCGAAATTCTTTAGAACGATATCAAGCGCCTGGTCCCAGGGCACGTTGTCCAGGACGATAGTCAACCGCCCCTTCACATCCGGGTCCACTACTACGTTCAAGCCACTCAGTTCGTGGATCAAGCGAAAGAAATCCAGAACGTCCAAATCCTTGAAGTTCAGAGAGGTCGGCGCCCCCGTGTACTTCGTTGCCGGCGTCCCTGAAACGGACTGCTGCGTGATTACGGCGGTTGGCATGACGGAACTCGGCGCGCTTACCGAGGCTGGAGCAGGCGCCGGAGCCGTTGCTGTCGTATCAGCGGCCGGTTGCACAGGAGCTTGCTGCACGGCTGGTTGCTGTGCGGTCGGTTCAGCCACCGAGGGAGCCGATGATTGTGCCGGGGGAATCGCCGCCGGCGTGGATGGGACTGTGGTTGTAGATGCTTGAGTCGTGGATGACTGTTGCGCATCCGGAGCAGCCTGCGCAGCAGAAGGCGAGTCCTGAGGCGCGGCATTCGGCGCTGTTGGTGCACTTGAGCTCACAGGTGCAGACGTGCCTGCGGCATCTGGTGCGCTCGCACTCGAAACAGACGCGTCGATGCTTTGTGAAGTTTGCTGCGCTGGACTGGGCGAACCAGACTGAAATTCCACTGCTATGCCGCCTTCAACCGTCTTCATCGAATAAGGCGCGGTCTGGGAAAGATCGATTACGACTCGCGCGACCTCCGGCGAAAACTGGCCTGCGCGGACATCGCGAATAGGCTCAATCGAGCTGGAAGTCCTTCTACGAGCTGTAATTCGCGCCGAGGCAAAATCCAGAACCAAACGGTCCGGGTTGCTTAGCCGGAGATCATGAGGCTTAGGAAGCCTCTTACCCAGAACGAGGACTTCCGGCGTATTTCCGTCTTTCGAAACAGAGATTTGGTGGATCGCTGGCGAAGCGCTATCCACTGCAACGGGCACATCGGAATGCAAAGCAGCATCGACAAGTCGCGGGGCCAAAGAAGAGATCGAATTCGCGCTCAGGACATCTTTCTTCGAAACAACAATGACGATTTCTTGGGGCCCCTCACGCTCTACTTTCGGAGTAGCGCCATCGCCGACCAGAATTTCGAGCTGGGATTCAGTCTTATTGCCGTTTTCATACTGTTCCAGGCGATAGCTGCGAACCAAGTTGGTGCCAAGCACTTGTGCGGCATCGGTGGTGCTGGCGGTCACTCCAGTCAAGTTGATGATGTAAAGGTCCGGGCTGGGGTGATGCACCGTATATCCAAACGGCCCGCTCGCCTTCGCATCCAGACGCACTACTCCCCTGCCAACAGCCGAGGTGACTCGTACCGACGGCCCGGTATCCGCGCGCAGCGCACTTGTCGTCATCAATAGGCTCGCCGCCAAAAAGCATGCGAGGCCAAACGGCCGCCAAATCTTGCTCATTGCTCTTCTCCTGCGATCGGGTAGAGGCGTTTGACTATTTCGCGCTGCACGGGCCTGCCAAACGCGTCTTTGTTCACTTGCTGGAACGTAATCTTGTCCATGTCGATCGTCGCGACCAATCCGTCGAAAATACGGTCACCCGCATGGAGGAAGTACACTCGATCCTGAGGATTGGCGACAACGGCTATCATTCCATCCGGCCCCTTTACCAAGCCCTGCAGCCGCAAAGTAGCCACCTGCAGCCCCGCAATTCCCGGGGGCAAATTCAAGTGTTCGCCTGCATCCCCCGTCCTGACCAAAGCGGCAAATGGGTCCCGCAGATGCGTCACCGGAGTTTCTCTGGCCGGTGCATTAACTGCGTTTACGCTGGATTGCGGTCGCGCGGTCGCCGCAGCCTTTTTCCCAACCGCCTTCTGAACCGTCTTCTGAGCTTGCAGGGCGGTCTGCGCCTGTTTCGCGTGCGCTCCCGGCACACAACAAGTCGCTAGCGCCACCAGCGCCATGTGCCTCAATAAGAGTGTCATACGTTGCATTTTCCCCCGCCTGATCAAACTACCCTAGTGCTTCACAGCAGCAGCCGAAGCCTGGGCGCTCGCCGCAGCTTCGTCAGCCGGTTGGGTAAAATAGGTCGTAATCAGAAAATCTCCACTAACTGTTGTGCCAGGCGCCATCCGAAAGGTGCTGGAACCTGTTCCTCCCTTGACTTCTTCTAACTTGACGTCCCCGACATTTATAATCCGCGAGAGGCGCGCAAGACGCGCAAAGAAGTCCATGACTGCAAAATATGGCCCGTCGGCAGTCAGTTTCACTGGCATCTCATAGTGGTATTGCTTGGCCACGACAGGCTCCGTGGTGATCTTGCGAATGGATACGCCAGCCCCCGAAGCGGCCCCCTGGACCATGATGATAAATTGATCGATTTCCTTGTTTTCCGGAACGATGGCTTGGAGCGTGGCGAGTTGCTTCTGCAGAGCCTCCATTTCACCTTGCAGTTCGACGCGCCGCTGTTGATACACCCGCAGAGTCTGGACTTCCTTCTCGAGCGGCTCCAATTGTGCGTTGGCATCGTCCACAGCAACACGCACAGTTCGTACGGGTGAAAGCGGAAGATACAAGCCCGCCAGGACCAAAACTATAGCGAGGCCCAAGAAAGCCAGGGCTTGAACCGGCCACGACATTTCACGAAAAGGCGTCGCCATGAGGTCCCCCTAACTCTTTCCCGGCCGCGCCGAAGTTGGTGTTGCTGCCGAAGTCGCCGCCGCCGGCTTGGCTTGGGCGACATCCGCGGTCATATTGAAGCCGAAAGTCTGCGCGCCCTTCACAATGTCATTTTCGGTCGCATCCTTGATTTCGATTTTGTCGAAAAATCCGGAGCGCCTCATCTGCGTAATGAAGTTAGCAATGGAGTTGATGGAAGCCGCCTCACCCGAAATCACCAGCGAATCTCCCTTGCGTTCCAGTGACGTCAGCCATAGCTCATCTGTGCGGCTCACCGTGTTGGCCACCATCTGCAGCAATTGTTGTCCGCCGGAACGGCTGGCCTGCAGCGCTTCGATGACGTCAATGCGCTGCTGCAAGACTGTCTTGTCCTGCTCGAACTTCAAAACTTCAGCCTTTACTTCCTGTAGCCGAGTCTTCTCCGCCTGCAGGCTGCTGATGCGCTGCTCAATGGAGGTGAGTTCATGCGATTTTTGCTGGTAGATGACAAACAACACGATGAGCGCCAGCGCCAGTGAGGCGAAAAAGAGAATCCCCCGCAACGAAGATTCCAGCGGAATCGACGGACCAACCGCTTTGGGACGTTCCTGTCCGAGCAGGTTAATTCGGATCATGGGGTATCAAAGCTCCTAAGTGCTAAACCGACTGCAATTGCCAGCCGAGGCGCCATCTCACGAAGTTTGTCTTCATCGTGTTTACTGGGATTCACCGCGACCTTGCGGAATGGATAAAGTTCTTCCACCGGCATGCCAAATTCCTCACGGAGCAGGTCGAGCAGGCCGGGAACCCGAGCCGTTCCGCCCGCAACCACGATTCGCCGTATGTTTTCACCGCTGGCAGTGGCGCGGAAGAAATCGAATGTCTTCTGAATTTCGAGGATCAGGATGTCGGAGACAGAGCGCAAAATCGAAGTCCGCTGCTCGTCGGTGACACCCGGGTGCGTGCCTCCCATTTTCAAGCGTTCCGCATCCTCAAAATTAAGGTCCAGCTCCTTTTGCAGTGCATCGGTGTACTGGTTGCCGCCGACGGATACGTCGCGAGTAAACAGCGGGGTCCAGCCGCGGATGATATTGATGTTCATGACGCTAGCGCCAATGTTCAACAGAGCGACTACCTGAGCCGGGTCCGGGTCGTAGTTCACTTCGAAGCAGTTCTCCAGTGCAAAGGCATCGATGTCGACAACGACGGGAGACTTCCCTGCTTGCGCCAGGACATTTGTATGATTCAGAATCTTGTCTTTTTTCGCGGCCACCAGTAAAACGTCCATTTGAGACTCGGTCGTTTCCAGCAATTGATGGCTCAAGTTGACGTCAGCTATGTCGAAAGGAATGTGCTGGCTTGCTTCCGCCTGAATGCGGTCGAAGAGCTCGTCCTCGGTCATAATGGGCATGGAAACCCGCTTGACGATTACGGAGTGCCCCGAAACCGAAGTGGCTACGTCCTTTATCTTGATTCTCTGGGAATCGAATATCGCGCTGATGCGTTCGGCCACGGCGGGCGCGTCCATGATGGCGCCATCAACTACGGTGTCGGGCGCCAGGGGCTCCAAGCCGAAGTTGACCAGCTCATAGCCCTGCTTAGACTTTCGCAGCTCAACGGCCTTGACGGAACTCGACCCAATATCCAGACCGATCAGCGACCTTGATTTGCCCATGCCAAACATTCCGTCGTCCCTCGTGCCCTAATTCGTGCCTTGCGTCCAGTACGTTCAGCCGAAGCTTTCTTTCAGCGCTATGCAACCCCAAATCTGATTTGCAATACTTTGTTTTGAAATTTGCTCTTACCAGTCCGAACCCACCCCGAATCGAACCAGCAAGCCTACCTTGAACTTCCATACTTCTCAGTACTGCTATACTTCTTATGTCATTCCCCCGTTGGAACTGTCAAGCGAGTGTTCGCGACGGTGTGCACTTGGTAATGCCCCCGCGCATTCCAATTACAAATGAGCGCGAGGTTCAAGTCTAGCGGGAATCTTTGCTGGCGTACGAAAAGTGAACCCTGTTCGGACGGACAGGAAGTGTCACTCGGACCGGCTCGGCAACTTGAGTCCCAGAGTTTTCCACAGCGTGTCAATTCGAGACTTGGTTGCGGAGTCCATACGAATTTCATCCGGCCACGGCCTGTTGAAACCTTCTGATGACCACTTTCGCGTTGCGTCTATCCCCATCTTCGAACCGAAGTCCTGCATCCTTGCTGCATGCTCGAGAGTGTCCACGGGGCCGAGGACGAATTCAATGTCCCGTTGCGGATCAATCGCGCACAACGCCTTCCAGACGACTTCGCGGTGGTTCTGCACATCGACATCGTGGTCCACTACCACGATGACCTTCGTGAACATCGCCTGTCCGAGCGACCAGATCGCGTTCATGATTTTTCGCGCGTGACCGGGATAGGACTTTCGGATCGCAACGATCATCAGATTTTGGAAAATTCCCTCCGCTGGCATGGATACGTCCACGATTTCCGGATACTGCATTCGCATGACCGGAAAAAAAATCCTTTCGATTGCGTGCCCCATGAAGAAGTCTTCTTGAGGAGGAGGGCCGACAATAGTTGTCAAGTAGAGCGGGTCCTTACGATGGGTGATGCACGTGAGATGAAAAACCGGATACTCGCCCTCCAGGGAGTAAAAGCCCGTGTGGTCGCCGAACGGGCCCTCTGTCCGCATTTCGGACAGATTTACGAATCCTTCGAGCACGATTTCGGCATTCGCGGGAACCTCAAGATTCACCGTCTCGCAACGAACTAACTCGACGGCATCCCGGCGCAAGAACCCGGAGAACATGAACTCATCGAGATCCGGCGGGACGGGAAGAATGCCAGCCACGGCAGTGGCCGGATCGGAGCCTATCGCGACGGCAACCTCCAGCCTCTGCGAATCACCTCTGTTGCGCGCGCTGCGAAAATGGTCCGCTCCATGCTTTTGCGTTTGCCAGTGCATGCCCGTGGTGCGGTCGTCAAACACCTGCATGCGATAGCACCCTACGTTGCGCTTTCCAGTCTCTGGATTCCGCGTAATAACCATTGGCCAGGTGATGTACCTTCCTCCATCTTGTGGCCAGCACTTGAGGATAGGGAAATCGGACAGAGACAAATCATCTTTGTGAATGACTTCCTTGCACGGACCTGATCTGACAGTTTTTGGAAAGAAGGAACCAAGTTCCGCGAGCTTTGGCAGCATCTTGACCTTATCGAGAAATCCCTGGGGCGTCTGAATGTCCAGGAAGGAGCGCACCCGTTGAGCGACTTCTTCGATGTCGCCGACCTCGAGGGCAAGATTCATGCGTCGCTGGCTACCGAGAAGGTTGATAACCACAGGGACGCGGGAGCCTTTTGGATGCTCGAACAGCAGTGCAGGGCCGCCGGCCTTTGTCACCCTGTCGGTGACTTCCGTGATTTCCAGGATGGGATCGACTTCCGCGGTGATTCGATGTAATTCGCCTTCACGCTCCAGGCGAGTCAGGAATTCCCGCAAATCGCGATAAGCCACTGGACCTCCTCCAGGAAGACGGCTTTCGGCCGCTCAATGTAGCATGGAGCAGTGGGCATGGAAAATACACGTGTTGGACAATCTGAAACCCAGCAGCGGCGTTCCGCGTCAATCAATAGGAAGGCGAAGCGAGCCCGAGCCTTGAAGCGGGCCGCTCACTGCGGCGGATCAAAATCCTGAGGCAACCGAAACCAAATCATGTCACTACGAGATTCGTACACAAAGCATAAGCGGCTTACATGGATCATTGGCATTCTTCTGGTCGTAGTCCTGCTCGTGGGGGCGGTCATTAAGGGACGGGCGCAGTCTGTCCGCTACATCACTTTGCCCGTGCGGCAGGGGAACATTACGGCGATGGTGCAATCAACAGGAACGATCAACCCATTGACCACTGTGCCGGTCGGGTCCTATGTCTCCGGGACCGTTCAATATATCTTTGCGGACTTCAACACTCGTGTTCACGCCGGCGATGTTCTCGCGCAGCTCGACCCGGCAATCTATGAGGCCCAGCTAACCACCGCACGCGGGAATCTGGCGAACGCCGTCGCCAATGTGCAAAATATCCAGGCCAATATCACCGCCGACGAAGCCAACGTCGACAAACTGAAAGCCGATCTGGAATACGCCAAAGTGAACGCGCGGCGGATAGCCGATCTAACGCAGCAAGGCGTGATTTCGCATGATCAAAATGACCAGTCGCAATCCAACTTCGCCGCGGCTACCGCGTCCGTGGCTCAAGCCGAGGCGCAGGTCAATCAAGCGAAGGCGCAACTTGCCCAGGCAGAGGCCCAGGTGCAGTCCGCGCAGGGCGCTCTCAAACTGGCTCAGACGAACCTGGACTACACGACGATCGTCTCTCCCGTAGATGGCACCGTCGTCGCAAGGAACATTACGGTGGGCCAGTCGGTTGCCGCTTCGCTGCAGGCGCCGCAGGTCTTTACCATCGCGCAGGATCTCACTCGAATGCAGGTTTACGCGGCGACGGACGAATCGGACACGGGGCAGATTCATGTGGGCCAGCCGGCTAGCTTCCAAGTGGACGCCTATCCATCCGAAACTTTCCGCGGTCAAGTGAGCGCCATCCGTTTGAACGCGTTTACCGTGCAGAACGTCGTCACCTACGACACCATCATTGATTTTGAGAATCCGGACGAGAAGCTTCTGCCGGGTGAAACCGCATACGTGACTATTCCTACAGGGCATGCCAAGGATGTCCTCATGGTCCCGAATATCGCGCTCACGTTCACGCCACAGATGACGCCAGCGCAGCTTCGCGACCTCTATAAGAAGTACAACATTCCTTCTCAGGCCACGGCTTCCCACATGGGCGGATTGCAAGTCGTGTGGAAACTCGACGAAAACAAGCAGCTCATTCCGGTCGGGATCAAAACCGGCCTCACTGATTACACCAATACTGAAGTGATCGAGGGCGGGTTGAAACAAGGCGACGTGATCGTTACCGGCGAAGTGGTGACTGGGGGTACCACGGGCGCTCGTTCGCCGTTTGGCGGCCCCAGAGGGCGATAGGCATCATGGACCTAAGCGAAGTCATTCGTATCGCGATGCGGGCTCTGGCTCGCAACAAAATGCGCACGATCCTCACCATGCTCGGCATCATCATCGGTGTGGGGGCAGTGATCTGCACCGTGGCCATCGGCGAAGGCGCTTCGGATCAGGTACAGCAACAGATCCAGAGCCTCGGAGACAACGTGATTTTTGTCGCTGCCGGCAGCATTAGTAAGGGCGGCGTCCACATGGGGAGCCAGGCCACGAAGACATTAACCGTCGAGGATGGCAAAGCGCTTCTGGCTGAGATTCCTTTCATCAAGTGGATTGCGCCGAGCGTCGGCTATGGCGGCCAAATTGTCTACGAGAACAAGAACTGGTTCACCCGCATGAGTGGTACAACTCCCGATTATCTCAAGATCCGGCATTGGGCCCTGGCAGCGGGCAGCGTATTCAGCGACCGGGACGTGGATGCAGCTTCCAACGTCTGCCTCCTCGGCCAGACTGTGGTGAACAACCTTTTTGATGCGAATGAGGACCCTGTCGGCAAGACCGTTCGCATCGCGAGCTTGCCTTTCCAGGTTGTCGGTGTTCTAGCGGCCAAGGGCAGTTCGCCCTACGGCGGAGATGAAGACGACACCATTATTCTCCCTTATACGACCGTGCAAAAAAAGCTCTCTGGAATCAATTGGATCCAATCGATGATGATGTCGGCGGATTCCATGGAAGACATTCAGCCTGCCGAGGACCAGATGACAGCTCTGCTGCGGCAGCGCCACCATCTTCGCCCCAATGAGGAAAGCGATTTCATCATCCGTAGCCCGACCGACATGGCGCAAGCGCAAGCAAAGTCCGGGCAGGTGATGACCTTGCTTCTTGCAAGCATCGCCTCGGTTTCTTTGCTCGTTGGCGGCATCGGCATCATGAATATCATGCTGGTGAGCGTCACGGAACGGACGCGCGAAATCGGCGTGCGTATGGCCGTCGGCGCCACGGAATCCGATGTGCAACGCCAATTTCTGAGCGAAGCGATGGTGCTGAGTTCGCTGGGCGGCTCTGTCGGCATTGTTGCCGGGATTTTTGGCTCGATTCTCGTGGCCCGGGCGCTGCAATGGCCGACGCTTATTTCGCCGTCCTCCATAGTCATCGCCGTGGTTTTCTCCGCGGCGGTGGGAATTTTCTTCGGTTATTATCCGGCGCGACGCGCCGCAAGGCTGGATCCTATCGAGGCACTCCGCTATGAATAAGAAAATGATATTTGTAGCTTCTACTCTCGTCGCGATTTTGGCTCTGCTGGTTGTTGCGCCGCTGGATGCGCAGACGCCTAAATCGCCTTCAGACTCTCGCGGCGAACAGTTCTACGTCATCTCTTCCGTGGACATGCAAAAACACCAGATAGTCTTAATGCGCCCGACTCAGCTTACTGTAGTCGCCACGACGAATGAACAGACGGCCTACGTGGGTGAAAAGGGGCAGAAGCTCGGGCTCAAGGACCTTCACGCAGGTCAAACCGTGTGGGCCACGCTCCGCAAGGACAAGGACAGCCAGGTTGCGGTGATGAAAATCCGTGAAGGCGCGATGACCGTCGCCGAACTCCACAAGCTTTATCTCGATTATCCCGCAAAGTAACCGAACGTCTTCTTGCCAATCACGAGATACAAAAGGCCGCGGTGGTGACTCTTCGCGGTCTCGGTACTTCCCGCGATTGTGTTCGTTCCCTTACTCGGTGCCGCCCTGTGCCGGCTCGATTGCTGGCGCAATCGCTGGGATATCCGCCTTTCGGATCTGATCATTCAGCGCTGCCAGGTCCTTCGCCTTGATGTCTTTCCACTGAGCCACCAGCTTCGTCACCGTTCCGCTTAGGTCGTTGTACGCGGCAGCGTCCGCAGCAGTGGGCGCATTGTCCGACTGCTCCATGAACTCTGCGATGCCCTTGAGTTGATCGTTGATCTCATCCGGGAAGTTCAGGCTCTCCTCACTGGCCTTCATCTTCCCTTGCCAAAGCTGGCTGTCGATTGGCTCCGTTTTCTTGACGAGCGCATCCGCGGCGTCGAGGATTGGCTTGAATTTCACATTCGCGCCAAGCCTCTTGTCCAATGCCGCGATCTGTGCTTTCACCGAATTCATCTCGTTTACTGTCGTGTCGGCGAGGGTGATCTCATCTCGAATCTTGAGCGAGAGATCAAACTCCTGCCGCAACGCCTCTGGCGTCGCCTTCACGCGCGGATCAAGTTTCACGGTCAAGGGCTGACCCAGTGTTTTTCCCTCGGCGACCAGTCGTATCTGATATTGGCCCGGGAGCGCCAGCGGACCTTTCGGGTTGTCGGCGCCGTCGAACACCTGACCAGGAATCAGCACTGGCGTCTCATATCGCAAGTCCCAGACAAACCGATTCATTCCGGCTTTTGCCGGGATTGTTTCAGGCGGATTGAACTCCTCGCCCGATTCTGACGGCCCCTCCTCCTTCTTCTTCGATTCGCTCGAATACTTGCGGACGACTTTGCCCTGGCTGTCCACGATTTCGAGCGAGAGCTTTTCCTTCGGCTCCGCTTTCAAATAATAGTCAATCACGGCGCCGTCCGGTGCATTCTCGCCGTAGAGTAAGAAATATTTCGGATTTGCCGAGCCGCGCCGAGTCCGCCAGGCCGTATCCGGACGGAAGAGATGCGCTGCTTCGTTAGTGAATTGCGCGCTTGCCTGCCGGAGTGGCGCGAGGCTGTCAAGAATCCAGAACGACCGGCCTTTCGTCGAAATCACCAGATCATCGTTGTGCACGATCATGTCGGTGACGGGCACGGTCGGCATATTCAGCCCGAGCGATTGCCAATGCGCGCCGTCGTCAAAGGACACATAGACTCCCGTTTCTGTCCCGCAATAGAGCAAGCCCTTCCGAACCGCGTCCGCTCGCACGGCATGAACGTAGCTCCCCGATTCCGGCAGTCCATTCGTGATTTGCGTCCAAGTCTTGCCGTAATCGGTGGTTTTGAACACATACGGATGGAAATCGTCGAGCCGGTGCCTGTCCGCCGCAAGATAGGCAGTCCCTGCGGTGGACGCCGAGGCGTCAATCAATCCGATTCGCGACCATTCCGGCAAGCCCTTCGGCGTGACGTTCGTCCATGTCTTGCCGCCATCGCGTGTGATGTGCACCAGGCCGTCATCGCTGCCTGTCCAGATCAACCCTTGCTCTACCGGAGACAGTGCAACAGTGAAGATCGTGTCGTAATATTCCACACTCGTTTCGTCAATCGTCAGCGGCCCGCCCGAAGGCAACTGCTTGCTCTTGTCATTGCGCGTCAAGTCGGGACTGATCGGCGTCCAAGTCATGCCCGCATCCGTCGTTTTGAAGAGCTTTTCGCCTCCGATGTAAACAGTGCTCGAATCGAACGGTGAAATTGCGATCGGCGCGGTCCATTGAAATCTGTGTGGAAGCTCGCCGGCGCTCCAGCCACTCGGATTCACCGGCCAGACCGTGACGTCCTGCGCCTGTCCTGTGCGGCGATCGAGGCGCGTAATCGTTCCCCAGTTTCCCCCCGCATATACAATGTTCGGGTCTTTTGGATCGGGCACGATGTAGCCGCTTTCGCCGCCTCCCACGTCGTACCAATCCTTGTCCGTAATCACGTTATGGTTCGTCTCGCTCGCTGTGGCAACAGTCGAGTTATCCTGCTGCGCGCCATAAACGTAATAGAAAAACTGATTGTCCACGGCCACGTGATAAAACTGCGCAGTAGGCTGATTATCCTGGTTCGTCCAAGTCTTTCCGCCGTCCACAGAAATCGTCGCTCCGCCATCGTTGCCTTCAATCAGGCGATTCGGATTTATTGGATCAATCCACAACGCGTGATCGTCTCCGTGCGGCGCAGCAACCGGTGTGAAATGCACGCCGCCATCTGTTGAGCGGTATGTTCCTGTGTTCAGGATGTACACCGTGTCGGTGGATTTTGGGTCGGCAAAAATGTGCATGTAATACCATGCGCGCTGCAAGAATCGCTGGTCGTCGTTGACCATTTTCCAGGACTTGCCCGCATCGTCCGACACATATAGACCGCCCTTCGTGGCTTCGATTAGCGCGTAAACCCGGCTCGAATCCGCACCCACTGCGAGTCCGATTCGGCCGTAAATCCCTTCCGGCAGTCCATCGCCCGTGATCTGCGTCCACGTCGTGCCGCCGTCGATGGATTTGTAAATTCCGCTTCCGGGCCCGCCACTCGTGAAGCTCCACGGCGTCCGAATCTCCTGGTAGAGCGCGGCATAGAGAATGTGGGAATTCGTAGGATCGAAAACGAGGTCCACCGCGCCCGTCTTGTCGTCCTTATAGAGGACTTTCTGCCACGTCTTGCCGCCGTCTGTCGAACGGAATACGCCGCGCTGCTCGTTCGGCCCGAATGCGTGGCCAACCGCAGCGACAAAAACCGTGTCCGGATTTTTCGGGTCTATCAGGACTTTCGAAATGTGCCGCGTGTCCTCGAGCCCGATGTGCGCCCAAGTCTTTCCCGCATCCACGGATTTGTACATCCCGTTGCCGAAGGAAATATTCCCTCGCAGGCAAGGCTCGCCTGTTCCGACGTAAATTACATTGTGGTCGGCTGGATCAATTGCGATGGCGCCAATGGAAGCAATCTTTTCCTTGTCGAACATGGGCTCCCAGGTGACGCCGCCATTCGTCGTTTTCCACACGCCGCCCGTAACAGCGCCGAAGTAGTACGCGTCCGGATTTCCGGGGATTCCCACCACGGATTCCACGCGTCCCCCACGAAACGGTCCGATGGATCTCCACTTCATCCCCGACCACAGGTTTGGCTCCACTGTCTGCGCGGAAATCCTTCCAGCGACTAAGAGAGCTAGCAAAATCAACAACAAGACAGGCAGAAAGCCACTGCGTTGCATGGAACTCATTCCCTACCCTCCAAGGTTTACGATTGCGAGCCGCTAATCCTAATACGTTCGCATCTCAAATGCCCAGCGAAATTGCGCTGCTAAGAATGCCCCAAGATGAACCACCGTTCCGGCGGGGGACACAATCGTACTTCTTAGGCTCGAACTGGCAGGGTACTAGCGAGGTTGTCCAGCAGTTTCAGTGGGTTCACTTACAAAGGAGATGCTGCAGCGCAGTAGAACTTCTCTCCTAGTACTCTGCCCTGCGCATGCGCTTCAAAACAGGCGGCCTCCATTGGCCATCTGTTTGCACTTCTTGGTGTCGCTGGCGCGTGGCTCGCAATCTACGCGCTTCGCAGGTGAATCCTGATGTCTATGACGATCGATTGCTGCTTCACAAAACGACTGGAGGAAGCCCGCCTCGCAATTCATCGCGTCGCGGCCTTTTGACCCAATGATCTCTGCTTTCATGCTGACCTTTTCGGCTGGGGCGCTCGTGCAGTTCTTTCTCTCGTACTGCCGCTCCATACTCGCCGCTTACGCGAAGTTGGAGGTATCTGTCCGAACCCGCGAAATTGCTGGGATTGAATCCGAGCGGATTCCCAGTGGTGAGTTCGGCCGCCTGCTGGGGCTCTTGCGCCTTGCACGAAACCCCGGAGACGATCGCATGGAACTCCTCACGGTCAGGCTTTATTACTCGATCGTCCGGGTCGTCGGCTCCTTGGGTACGTTCTTTACTTCTACCGCAAGGGAATGGTGCGAGAATGAAAAGGCGCGCTGTGCCTACTTTGCCGCCGTGGCTCTCGACCGCCGGATCGCCGCCCTCACACAGTAGCCTGTTCCAACTGCGGGTGGGTTTGATTTCGATCGCAAAAGACCGCAAAGTGTCGTTCTGGATTCCCATTCCTGGCCTCCGGCTTGAGTCGCTTCGCTCAGGATGCTATTCTGCGAATGCGATTACATGAGCGGGAGTGGTTCAGTGGCAGAACGCGAGCTTCCCAAGCTTGAGATGAGGGTTCGATTCCCTTCTCCCGCTCCAGTTTCTAGGGCAAATCCTGAAGTTGTTCTCCCCCAGTCTCGCTTTTGAAGAATTCAAGGACCCTCCCTTGATCGCGGCATGCATCATGCCCGCTAAAACCTCAACCGGAAGCCAACCGCTTGCTTTCTAATTGCCAGGAAATTTCACGCGGGCGATTATTGCATTGAACCGCGGGTCGGAACGAATTGGGTCTAACCTAGGATCGAACTTCATGCTCGGTATGCAGATCGACCGCTCTTCGTAAGCTTTTTCAATCCAAACGAAGGCTTCGTCTTTTTTCCCGAGATACAGATACGTCATTCCAATTTCGAAAGGACAAACGAACCGAGCCTGGAAATTGGCCGTTAAGTAATCCGCGACTTCGCTCGCTTCGTGCTTTCGCCCCGCGGCTGCATACACGTATCCCAGGAATCCTTTCGCTAAGGGGCTGTCACTCAATTGAGATCCTCTCTGAGCCTCGGCGACTGCCTCAGCCGAACGCCCCATTTGCGCATAAATTAGGCCCAGATACGAATGCGCGAGAAAGTAATCAGGCTCCAGCTCAATTGAATTCCGCGCTCGTTCAACCGCCTTCCCATACTTGCGCTCCAAAAAATAATTGAATGCTTCATGCGCGTAAAAACCGTAGTTGAGCGGATCGAGTTCCTCCGCCCGCTGAGATTCTTCCACTGCCTTTTCCCACTGACCGACATAGCCAAGGTAAACGGCATAACTGTCGTGCGCGTCAGCAAAGTTCGGACTCAGTTCAATGGCACGCCGGCACTCCTTGTCGGTCGCTTCCCAGTTCCAGTCGAAGTTTGCATAAATTGCGCAAAGCGAATTGTGGGCGGCGGCAAGCCTCTCATCCAGCGACAGTGCCTTGAGCGCGGCCTCTTTGGCCCTCGGCATACTCTCCCTCGGCGGCAAATACCAGTCCGAAAATGCTTCGTAGCTATCCGCTAGGCCCGCGTAGGCCAACGCGTAGTTCGGCTCTTTGGCAAGCGCCGCCTTATAGTACTCGATGCTCTTCTTGAGGTCCTGTTCGTCGCCCCGGTTCCACAGAAACCGGCCTTGCAGGTAGTATTGATAGGCTTCCGGATTCGTCGCGCCCGCGCCCGTCAGTTGTCTCTGCTCTTGGGGAGTCAAATTCACCTGAACTTCGCTGGCTATCTTTTGCGCCACCTGATCCTGCAGGGCGAGCACGTCGCGCAAATCCCCTTCATAGCTTTGCGCCCAAAGATGCATGTCGTCTGCCGCATGGATTAACTGCGCCGTGATGCGCACGCGGTTGCCCGCCCGTTCCACCGACCCCTCAATTACCGCATCTACGTTGAGCTCTTTTGCAATCTGCGGCAGCGTCTTATTTTTTTTCTCTCCCTTGTATTGCATGACTGAGGTTCTCGAGATAACGCGCAATGCGCTGATTTGTGCAAGATCCGCAATCAGGGCTTCCGTCATCCCGTCTGCAAAATAATCTTGATTGGGATCGCCTGAAAAGTTGTCGAGAGGCAGCACCGCAAGCGATCTGATCGCTCCGGGAGCTACCGGAGTTCTGTTGCGCGCCGGCCAGCCTGAAAATTTCATCGCCGCGAAGGCAATGCCTATCACCGCTACCGCCGCCACTCCGATCCAGATCGGCATCGTCCTCTTGCGTGATTCCCGGGCCGATGAGGCCTCGACTTGCCTGGCTGGCTTGAGAGCACGTGCAGCTCCGAGTCGCCGCAAATCCACTTCCGTCTCTTTCGCCGACTGAAAACGGTTCTCCGGCTCTTTTTCCAGGCACTTCAGAATTATGCGTTCCAGTTCAGGAGAAATCCGAGTGTTCATCGCACGGGGTGCAATCGGCGTCTGGTTTAGGATCGCGTCAATCAAACGTGAAGAATTCCTTTCATCAAATGCGCGTCTTCCAGTGGCCATCTCGTAGAGCACCGCGCCAAACGAAAATATATCGCTGCGGTTGTCCACCGCATCTCCGCGCATTTGCTCCGGAGACATATAAGGCAGCGTCCCGGCCGCTGCTTCCGTTTCCGCCAGAGAACGCGTTACATCCTTGTCTCCCGCCGGCAGCAGCCATTTGGCTAACCCGAAATCCAGGATCTTTACCCTGCCCTTGGGCGTGACGACAATATTTCCTGGCTTCAAGTCCCTGTGAATAATTCCCTGGTCGTGCGCCTCTTCGAGTCCCTCTGCGATCTGAGCGCCAAGTGTTGCCACATCTTTCTCGGGAAGCGCACCGCGAGCGAGTTTGTCCGCCAGCGATTGGCCGATGACGTATTCCATGACCAGAAAGTCCACGCCATCCTGCGTGTCGAAATCATGCACTGTGGCGATGTTGGGATGATTGAGTTTTGAAAGTGCCAGGGCCTCATTCCGGAAGCGTTTCCGTGCCGACTCATTCGACAGAGTCCCGCTGGGCAGGAGTTTGAGCGCTACATCGCGGTTCAGCCGCTCATCCCGCGCTCGATAAACCACACCCATGCCTCCCGCGCCGATTTTCTCTTCGATTCGGTAATGGCTTAGCGTCTTATGAAGCATAAGGAGAGTTTCCGCTTAAGCGGAAGTCTCGTTTCAAACCGCACGAATGCAATTCGCCTCGCTCATGCAAGAATGCAATGTGATTTGAGGCGGTCCTTTCATGAATACCTATGCCTGCGCCTTGGGTATTGCGTCTTTCCATTTTCCTTGCGCTTTCAAAATTAATTCCACCACTTCTCGCGCCGCGCCTTCCCCGCCTCGCGCTTTCGTAACGTAATGCGCGGTCTTGCGCACTTCAGGCGCGGCATCCGCTACCGCCACCGCCAAGCCGACGCGGACCATCAGAGGCAAGTCCGGCAAATCGTCGCCCATGTACGCCACTTCTTCGTCCGTCACTTCCGCGCGGCGAAGCGCATCCAAATACGCGCCCACCTTTTCTGCTCGCCCCTGATAAACGAACTGGATTCCCGCTTCCTTTGCGCGCTGGTCGACGGCGCGCGCATTTCGCCCCGATATCACGCCAGTACGCAAGCCGACGATGGACGCAAGTTTCAGTCCCGCGCCATCATGAGCGTTGAAAATCTTCATTTCTCCCACGTGCCCGTCCGGAAAAGTCTGCAAGCACACACGGCCGTCCGTTAGCACGCCATCCACGTCCATCAGCAGCAGACGGATTTTCTTCGCCCGACGATGAACCGCAGCCGACGCTCTTTTTTGCCCCGCAGCCAAATCATGCCCCCTCAGAAGAGTTGCAGAGTCCACAAATCGTGCAGATGCAAAACGCCCTCGACCTTGCGCGTCGAGTCCACGACAATCACCGACGTAATTTTCCGCTCCTCCATCAGCCGCAGCGCCGCCGCTGCAAGCTCGTTCCGCGCCAGCGTCACCGGACTCTTCGTCATACAGTCAGCGGCCGTCAGGTCCAGCGCCTCTTTTCTGCGCTTTTCCATCAACCGGCGCAAATCGCCGTCCGTCACAATCCCTAGCAGCTTCTGTTGCCCGTCCACCACTACCGCCAGCCCCAATTTCTTCCTGCTAATCTCATAGATCACGTCGGGAATGCGCGTCGTCGGCCCGACGCTTGGCAGCGCATCTCCGGCATGCATCATGCTTTCGACACGGCGAAGTCTCGTTCCCAATCGCCCCGCAGGGTGCAGCGCGGCAAAATCCTCTTCGCGGAAGCCTCTCCGCTCAAGCAGCGCAATCGCCAGAGCATCGCCCATCGCGAGCGCCGCGGTAGTCGAAGCCGTCGGCGCCAAGTTCAGCGAGCAGGCCTCCTCTCTCACTGAAACATCCAGCACCACGTCGCTCGCTCCCGATAGGGTGGAACGCGTATTTCCCGTCAATATCACGAGTTTGATGCCCAGCCGCTTGATCGGCTCCAGCAATTCAAGGAGTTCCCCGGTCTCACCACTCGCGGTCACCGCAACCACAACATCCTCGCGCACCAGCATTCCCAGATCGCCGTGCAGCGCTTCCCCAGCGTGCAGGAAAACCGACGGCGTTCCTGTGCTCGCAAGTGTGGCTGAGATTTTTCTCCCAATCAGCCCCGACTTCCCCAGCCCCGTAACAACCACGCGCCCATTGCATGCGAACAAAATCTCCACTGCCTGCTCGAAATTCTCGCCGAGCCGCTCAATCAGTCCGGTGATCGCCTCCGCCTCGATGCGCAGTACGCGCTCCGCTGCTGCGAGGCTTCCTGCAAGTTTCTCAGCTTTGGATGCCGGCTTCACTTCTTCTCCCAGCCGCGCACTAGGGCAGCGATCTTCATTACGCGCTCCATGACGCTGCGGAAATTCGCCAGTGGCAGCGCGTTCGCCCCGTCCGACAGCGCCTTCGCAGGATTGTCGTGCACTTCGAAGAACACTCCATCCACTCCCGCCGCCACGCCTGCGCGCGCCAGCGGCTCGATGAATTCCGGCTGCCCGCCGCTGGACTTCCCTTCTCCCCCGGGGAGCTGCACCGAATGCGTTACGTCAAACACCACGGGATAGCCAAGCTTGCGCAGGATCGGGAACGACCTCATGTCCACGATAAGATTCTGGTACCCGAACGACGCGCCCCGCTCTGTCACGATAATTTTGTCGTTCCCTGTGCTTGCGATCTTCTCCACCGCGTTTTTCATTTCCCACGGCGACACGAACTGCCCCTTCTTGACGTTCACCGCGCGTCCCGATTTTCCCGCTGCGATCAGCAGATCCGTTTGCCGGCACAAAAACGCGGGAATCTGAATCACGTCGCAAACTTCCGCGGCGGGCCCAACCTGCGAAGTCTCATGAACGTCCGTCAAGATCGGCAGCATAAGTTTCTTTTTGATCTCGCCGAGAATTCGCAGCCCCTCCTTCAGTCCTGGGCCGCGATATGAATCCACTGACGACCGGTTGGCCTTATCGTACGACGCCTTGAAAATCAGCGGCACATTCACTTCGCGGGCGAGTTCTGCCAGCCGCTCCGCCATCATAAACGCGTGCGCTTCGCTTTCGATCACGCAAGGCCCAGCCATAAGAAACAATGGCGCGCCCGGCCCCATCGCGATATTGTCGATCGAGAAACCGTGATTCGCGCGTGTCATCTTCAACCCCTAGCCTATTCAGGATTTGTCGTCTTTGCAATCTTCACGTCATCGCGGTTGTCGTGGCCTGATTGGTACGACGGTGCCTCCGGCATTGACTCCATCCAGCGCAACAGATACTCTCTGCCTCCATGTCATTACGCCGAATCTTCCTAAACGATCGTGGTCTCCGTGCCGGCTGGCGCCTCCTCATCTGGGTGGTCATCGCCGGGGGCATCGACTATGGCTTGGAATTTCTCTCGGGCCACAGCCCAAACCATTATCCTTTTCTCGACCCCCGCTGGTTGCTCATGGACGAGGCTTTGCCCTTCATCGCGGCTCTCATCGCCACTCTCATCATGGCTCGCATCGAAGATGCCACGCTTCGCGATTATTACATCCCCACGCGCGACCTCTTCGGTCGTCAATTCTGGCAAGGGCTGCTCTGGGGTTTCCTCGCTGTTTCGCTCTTGATCGGACTCATCGCCGCTTTTCACGGCTACCGCATCATCGGCATTGCGATTCACGGTGACGCGCTTCTCCGTGCCACGCTTTGGTGGCTTGTCATGGGGCTCGTCATCGGCGTCTCCGAGGAAGTCGCCTACCGCGGTTACTTGCTCCGCACCTTAGCCGACGGCATCTATTTTTGGCCCGCGGCTATCCTGCTTTCCAGCGGCTTCGGCGCTATGCATTATTTCTCCAAACCTTATGAACGTTGGGAAGATTTTGCTTCTACCGGCCTTCTTGGCCTCTTCTCCTGCTTCGCGATTCGCCGCACTGGCTCGCTCAAGTTCGTCATCGGCTTCCATGCAGCTTTCGATTGGGCGGCAATATTCTTGTATTCTGGGAGAAACGCTGGCGAATACGCCGTCGGCCACTTACTGCAAACTTCCTGGGTCGGCCCCGACTGGCTCACCGGCGGCATGCTCGGCCCCGAAGCAAGCTGGTTTGCCTTCATCGTCATCGCCCTTCTGTTCCTCGCCTTCTCGCAACTTTACCCATCATGTTCGCGCAGTTCACCTCGCCAGGCCGCCTGATTCATCTCCGTGCCTTCGTTTATTCATACCACTTGGCGCATTCCTTTCGCACACGCCCTTGCCCATTAAGTGAATCTGGTGTAAAAGCTTTTTTAATTGCCGCCCAACGGAGGACGCGATGCGCATTGATCGTGCCGAAGTCTCGTGGGATCCTCAAAAATCGAACTGGCTGGTGAGAATTCAGACGGGTGACGAAGTGGTCCGCCGCCATTGCAGCTTGCCGAAGAATGCCGATGAACAGGCGCTCCGCTCCGCGGCTCTTAAAACTGTCCAGGAAGAGGGCTACGAGGCGGATCCTGCGACTGTGACCATCTCGCGCCAAGCTGCCGCGCACTGAATCTCGTTATTTGACGGAGGCGACTCAAGATGAGCATCCTTCACATCGCGCTTGCCATCCTTGTCTCGGGTTTCTTGGCATCCTTCGCCGACTGGTTTTTCGGCGGCTACCTTTTTCACAAGCAATATCTCGCCTACCCTGAGATCTGGCGCAACAAGCCCGGCGACAAGGCCGGTGAGAATCGTGCAATTCTTTGGTCCGTGATTCTCGGCTTTGTTACCTGCGCCGCTTTCATCTACGCCTGCATCGTCTTCAGCATCCACGGCTACGCTGCCGCCATCTGCCTCGCAATTTTCGTTTGGGTGATTGCGCCCGTGCCGCTTCTCATCACCAACGCGCTCTTCATCAAAATGCATCCTCTCAACGTCGTCTCCAACTCCCTCGGCTGGCTCGCCAAACTCCTCCTTGCCGCCCTCGCCGTCGGCTGGTTCCTGCCATAAGTCATCTGCCCGACTCGTCAAGCATCAATGCGATTGGTTCGTAGTGCTAATCGCTTTTCCTGTGCGTCACATGCTTCACGGACTCGACACATACAAATTGCATTGCACTTGGCCTCTGCCGCCTGAACGGACACACATAAAAATCCCCGAAGACTGCATCATCAAATCCATTCAGGCTGAGTCCGAGGGTGCTAGGGAGAATATCATCGTAAACACCCAGCATTCGCTTCGTTCCAATTCTCCAAATCCTAGCCGAGGGCGTGCCGTTCCAGAACGAAAGACGACCATGGACAATGAAACACGCAGCAACGATGTCAGGATCATTCTCGCACGTGCGCCATGATGCGCCCCCGACAGCGCCATGCGTCTTAACGTTTAGTTTGTGAAGAACCAATCGTCTGGTAGAGAAATCGGCTCCAACTTCAAATAATTCCGAACGAGGAACACAGTTCGGATGTTCGTGTCCGTACTGCGTCGAAATACCCGCAGAGATGGCAATATTCCCCGCTTGCGTGAAGCCCTGGACTTCAACTGAACCGTCGCAATTGCCCCAACCGAACAAATCCCAAGCGTTCCGCCATTGCATTGATCCGTCTGAAAGGCTCGCGATTGCAACACTAGTGTCACGAAATTCTCGTCCATCGGAAGAATCTGACCCATCACTCTCAAGCAGAGTGTTCTTTGCGTCCGCAGAAAAGTCCACGATCGAAAACTGAAGGTTTCCCGCATCTGGCAAGTTGTAATCCTTAATGCTCCCCTCTTGCACCACATGTAGCTTGGCCGTCTGCTGACATCCTTGCGCGTCCCTGTGGCTATCTGCCCAAATTGCAATGGAAATTCCCCGGTAAGACACTGTGTCGCTATGAAATTGTCGAAGGCCGAGATGATCCGGACAGTCCAGCGCACCGCCTTCTACAAGAGGTGGCTTAGTTTGCTGGACAGATTGCGCCTGCACGCACGATGAAAAAATAAATGCGAGGCCAATGAGCAGAACACAAGAAATTCGCATGAGATTCTTCCTTAATCCGACGACGCTGCGGGCACTCGCGCGGAAGACGCTCCGGCGCTTTTTGCGGCAGTGGTGTGCTTTTTGCGGTTCTCCGCGGCGGCGCCGATGAACGCAGCGAAAAGCGGATGCGGCGTGAGGGGCTTCGATTTGAATTCGGGATGAAACTGGCAGCCGAGGAACCACGGATGCTCGGGAATCTCCACAATCTCCACGTAAACGCCGTCAGGCGTCTTCCCGGAAAATTTCAGCCCGGCCTTCGTCAGTGGCGCTTCGTACTCCCGATTGAATTCGTAGCGGTGCCGATGCCGCTCGGAAATCTCTGTTGCGCCGTACGCGTGCGCGGCAAACGATCCCACTTCCAATTTGCACGGCCACGCGCCCAGCCGCATCGTCCCGCCCATTTCCTCGACGCCCAGCAGCTCGCGCAGCTTGTAAATCACGCGGTGCGGGGGCTGCGCGTCGAATTCCGTCGAGTTCGCGCCCTCCAAGCCTGCGACGTGCCGCGCAAATTCAATCGTGGCGCATTGCATGCCCAGGCAAATTCCGAAGAACGGCACTTTTTTCTCGCGCGCATATTGAATCGCGCAAACCATGCCTTCGATTCCGCGCTTGCCAAATCCTCCCGGCACCAGAATCCCGTCCACGTGGCGCAGCCGCTTTTCCGCGTCTTCGCGCGACTCAATCTCTTCGGACTCGACCCATTCGATCACGGTGCGCGCGCGGTGCGGCAATCCGCCGTGCATCAACGCTTCGCGCAAACTCTTGTACGCATCCTCGAGCTGCACGTATTTCCCCACGACGCCGATTCGCACTTCCCCTTCGGGGTGCTCGATTTTTTCCAGCATCCCGAGCCACGGCGACATGTCGCGCGGGCCCGCCTGCAAATGGAGCAAGCGGATAATCTGCTCGTCGAGCCCTTCGCTCACCAGCGACATCGGCACTTCGTAGATATTTTTCACGTCCGGCGCGGAAATGACGCTCGTCGCCGGGACGTTGCAAAAGAGCGCGATTTTGTTCTTCAGCTCCGCCGCCAGAGGCATGTCGCTGCGGCAAAGCAAAATGTCCGGTTGAATCCCGATGCTCAGCAGTTCCTTGACGCTGTGCTGCGTCGGCTTCGTTTTGTGCTCGCCGGCCGTGGGGATGAACGGCACGAGGGTCAGATGAACGTAAATCGCGTTCTCCGGCCCAAGCTCCAGCCGCATCTGGCGAATCGCTTCGAGGAATGGCAGCGATTCGATGTCGCCCACCGTCCCGCCGATTTCCACGATGACGATGTCCACGTCGTCGGCGACTTTCCGAAACGCCGCCTTGATTTCGTCCGTGACGTGCGGAATCACCTGCACGGTCTTTCCCAGGTAATCCCCGCGCCGCTCCTTCGCCAAGATGGATTCGTAAATTCGGCCCGTGGTCCAATTGTGGTCGCGCGTCAGTTTCGCGTTCGTGAAGCGCTCGTAGTGCCCCAGGTCGAGGTCCGTCTCCGCGCCGTCGTCCGTGACGTACACTTCGCCGTGCTGATATGGCGACATCGTTCCCGGATCAACGTTCAGGTAGGGATCGCACTTCTGGAGGGTGACTTTCAGTCCGCGGGATTCCAGCAGGCAGCCCATCGAGGCCGCCGCCACGCCTTTGCCGAGAGAGGAAACCACGCCGCCCGTTACAAACACATACTTGGGGCGCGTCCCCAAAGCTTTTGTGATCCCTCCCCGGTCAGGTAGGTACAAATCATTATGGCGCGGGCTTCACGGAGTGTCAATCCGAACTTTAAGTCCTCATTCATTCCCAGGAATTTGTGGCCTTCGGTCTTGACTGTCTTGACCCAAAGAGCGCCCGTAGCTTTTGCATTTACCGTCTTTGTGGGCCGTTGACATTTTTTTACCTTGGACGACTTTTGCCTACATAAGAAACGACTTGACCAATTTTCCGCCTTAGTTTATAATTTTTTTCGTTAACCTCGATTTGTGTCCACACGCAGTGTTGATCCTGAGCCTGCCGAAGCGTGACAACCTCTAAATTGACGGATTTTCGCCGCCCTCATCAGCGGCTTTATTGTTTGCGGGTTTCTCTAGCAGTTTCTGACTGACCACCGATCACTGTCCACTCGCTCGCCGCGCCGAAGCGGTATGGTGCGTAGGCGGGCTCGCCGCGCCGCAGCCAACTTCCTTATTGGCCGTGTAAGGGCACGACTTCAGTCGTGCCGTACAGCTGGCTGGCGCGAAGAATTCCATTTGCGGGTGTCTAGAGTGTTGAGGTCTTCCTCAACTTCTCTGCCCGCAAGCTTTCATATTTTCTGGTCACTCGTCACTTGTCACTCGCCACTGCCCCGAACTTAACAATAATTGGTTCTCGAAAAATGCCAAATTTTCACAAAATTGGCTCTTTGCGAATGTCTCGATTTCCCACGGTGAATTTTTCTCACTTTTGTCCGACAAGGCGCACAATCCCCAATATCCATGCGTGTTTCCGCATGCACGAATACTTTCCACAGTCGAAAGAGTGCATTTCGAGAGAAATTTGGATTTCCGGATTGGCTCTCTCTGGTCGGTATGTTTTGCCTCCGAAAAGAGCCAAATTGGTCGGTATGGTCGGTTTTAGTACCGCCCCAGAATCGAGGATTCCTCGAACCCAAATCTGACCCATAGCAAGGAGGTGAATTCACAGCGTGCGGAGGTAGGCGAGCAGGTCGGCGAGCTGGTCGGGCGTGAGCGCGTCGCCCATGGCAGGCATCATGCCGCGGCCCTGGACAATGGCTTGCGTGACGAAGCGATCGTTGGATGGCAGGCCGCTCGGCAGATATTTTTTCTTGTAGAGTCCAACGAGACCCGGCCCTTTGATGCCGCGCGAAGAATACGCCGTGTGGCAGCCCGCACACTCGACGTTGTAAATCCGGCGCCCGCGCGACTCCTGCGCGTTCAAGCCGAGTTCGGCATTCGACATCCGCGATTTGTCTTTCCCGCACGCGGCGAGCAAAAACGGCAGCGCGATCCAAGCGGCAATGATTGCGAATTGTCGCACGGCGACATTCTATCCGGAACACTGCTGACCTGAATCGCGAAATAAAAAATTCGTGACGAAATGACCGCGGCGATACACAATGCCGCTCCGCAAGGATTCGCGATAAAAAACGCAATCGTAAAAGGAGCGGCTCGATGAACAAGGCACCGGGATTTTCGCGGCGGTCATTTTTGAGAGAGAGCGTGTTCGCCGGAGCGGGCGCGGCGCTCGTCGGAGGCTTCGCGCCGGGGCGCGGTCTCGGCTTGCCGCCGCGGGAGTTTTATTCACTCGCCGAGAAGGAGCTGCGCTCGTCTGCAACAGGCCCTGCGGCAAGCCTTGACGAATGGATCGAGCGCATATTCGCCTCGCGCGAATTCGCGGGCGAGCGATTCGGGCCGGTGCGCTGGGAGGAAGAAGGAAAATCGTACACGGCGGTCGAGCGTTCCGCAGCGATTCCCGATGCGAGCGACATCGTGCGCTACGACACGGCAACAGGCGCACGGACAGTGCTCGTGGCAGCGTCGGAACTCATTCCGCCAGGGAGCAAGCAGCCGCTGGACATCGAAGGTTTCGAATGGTCGCAGGACCGGAGCAAGCTGCTGATCTACACAAATTCGCGGCGCGTGTGGCGGCAAAACACGCGCGGCGACTACTGGGTGCTCGACCGCAGCGCGAAATCGCTGCGCAAACTCGGAGGCGATGCGGCGCCTTCGTCGCTGATGTTCGCACAATTTTCCGCGGATGCGAGCCAGGTTGCGTACGTGCGCGAGAACAATATCTACGTTGAAGATATACGCACGAGAAAAATCACGCCCCTAACCGAGGACGGCTCGGAGACGACGATCAACGGGACGTCGGACTGGGTGTACGAGGAAGAATTTGACGTGCGCGACGCGTTTCGATGGTCGCCGGACGGAAAGAAGATCGCGTACTTCCAGTTCGACACGCGAGCCGAGAAAACTTTCTCGATGATCAATGACCTCGGCGGAGGATTCCGCGAACCGATCACGCAAATTCCTTACCCCGAGTACGGCGTATATCCGAAAGTGACGTCGGTGCGAATCCCGTGTGCGGGCACGCCGAATGCGGCGGTGCGGATCGGCGTGGTTGACGTTGCGACGCGGAAGACCACCTGGATGAAGGTGACTGCCGATCCAGAAAAATCCTACATCCCGAGATGTGAATGGGCTGGAAATTCCGATGAGCTGCTGATGCAGCACATGAACCGCTTGCAGAATACGAATGACGTTTATCTGGCGAATGTGAATTCGGGCGAGTGCAAGCGGATCCATCAGGACAAGGACGAGAAATGGGTGGACGTGAACGACGACACGATTTGGCTGCCGGGCGGCAAGAGATTTTTGTGGACGAGCGAGCAGGACGGCTGGCGGCACGTTTACACAGTGGCGCGCGACGGAAGCGGCGCGCAGCTCGTGACGCGAGGGGATTTCGACGTGATGGAAATTGCGGCGATGGATCCAAATGGCGAATGGCTTTACTTTTACGCTTCGCCTGACAATGCGACGCAACGCTATCTTTACCGCGCGAAGCTCGACGGCTCAGGAGCGCCGGAACGCGTCACTCCGGCGGAGCAAGCGGGCACGCACCTCTACGACATGGCGCCGAATTGCGAATGGGCCATCCATACCGATTCGACATTCAATACACCGCCCGTGACGGAGTTGATTCACCTGCCGGAGCATCGCGTGTCGCGCGTGATGGCGGAGAATGCTGAGTTGAAAGAGAGGGTGAAGGCGTTTGGGACGCAGCCCGGCGAATTTTTCCAGGTGGACATTGGCGATGGCGTGAAGCTCGACGCGTGGATGATCAAGCCGGCGAATTTCGATCCATCGCGAAAATATCCGATTCTGTTTCAGGTGTACGGAGAGCCAGCGGCACAGACGGTGCTCGACGCGTGGGGCGGGCGGAATGCGCTGTTCCATCGCGCTGTCGCGAACGAAGGCTACCTTGTGGCGTCGGTGGACAGCCGCGGCACGCCTGCGCCGAAAGGCCGCGCATGGCGGAAATGCATTTACGGCGCGGTGGGGGTCTTGTCGTCGAAAGAGCAAGCAGCAGCCGTGCGGGCGATCGCGCGGGAGAGAAATTACGTCGATGCGGAACGCGTCGCCGTGTGGGGCTGGAGCGGAGGAGGAACGAATACGTTGAATTTGATGTTTCGAGAACCGGATGTGTACAAAGTGGGGATATCCATCGCGCCCGTACCGGAGCAGCGCATATACGACACGATTTACCAGGAGCGGTACATGGGATTGCCGCAGGAGAACGTGGAGGGATACAAAGCGGGCTCGGCGATCAATTTCGCGGAGGGGTTGCAGGGAAAATTGTTGCTGATGCACGGAAGTGGCGACGACAACGTGCACTTCGCCGGCACGGAGCTGCTGGTGAACCGGATGATCGAGCTTGGGAAATCGTTCGACTTCATGATGTATCCGAATCGTACGCATGGGATTTCCGAGGGCGCGGGCACGACCGTGTTTCTGTTCAAACGGCTGGCGAGACATTTGATGAGTTATCTTCCGGCAGGAGCCGGGCGAGCGACGAATGCAATTCTGCGGCTTCCCTCCTCTGCCGCGCATCGAAACGTAGCAGCAGATTAAGCGCCTGAAGGATCTGAAGTCTTTGCGCGGGGATAAGAGCCGTACTTCAGCGGCTGAAGCCGACTTCAGCTCGCAGAATTTATGTCGTGGCTACCCTTCGACTTCGCTCAGGGTGAAAAGCCACGACCCACAAAGACCATCGAATCCCCATCCTGACTTTGAAGATTGGCTCTGGCACTGGAGACATTATGCCGCGGAAGCAAATCAGGAATTTGATGGCGATGTTGGACGAAGCGTATGCTGGGCCGGCGTGGCACGGGCCGTCTTTGCGCGGTTCGTTGCGCGGCGTGAAAGCTCGCGGGGCCGCATGGCGTCCGGCGCGCGGGCGGCACAACATCTGGGAGTTGGCAGTGCACGCGGCGTACTGGAAGTATGTAGCGATCCGGAGAATTCTGGGCAAGACTAAGCTCAAATTCGGCGAGCCGGGAAGCAATTTTTTCGTCCGACCGTCAAAAGGCAGCGGTGCCTCAGAGCAGTCAGCGCAGTGGCGACGCGACTTGGCTTTGCTCGCGCAAATGCACATGAAGTTGCGCAACGCCGCGGGTTCGCTTGAGGATTCCGCGCTCGACAACCGCACACGACGTTTGATCGCCTCAGTGGCGATGCATGACGTGTATCACGCGGGACAGATCCAATTGCTGAAGCGGCTTCTAGCACGCTAGCACAGAAACAAATGGTAAAGGTATTTTCGCCTCAGGGGTTAAAACCCCTGAGGAAAACGAAGCGTTTATGTCGCGGTTAAAACCGCGACCCACAAACCTTCAGTGTTTTTCAGCATCCTGCTAAAGAGCATTGCAACCAAATCGCGAACACAGAATTCGAAATCGACAATTACTTCACGGACTTGGCGCGAAGAATTTCCTCGACGCGAGCCACATCGGAAGGGACATCCACGGCGATGCCGCTATACTCGCACTCCCCAACGCGGATGCGATAGCCATTCTCGAGCCAGCGCAATTGCTCTAGCTGCTCAAGGTGCTCGAGCTCTCCTGGAGGAAGCGTGGGAAATTCGAGGAGCGCGTCGCGGCGGAATGCGTATATGCCGATGTGTTTGAAATGGCGCGCGGCAACGGGCTTGGAGGCGTCGCGGACCCAGGGAATTGGAGCGCGAGAGAAATAGAGCGCGTTGCCATCGAAATCCGCGACGACTTTCACGATGTTGGGGTCCATGATTTCTGACGGCTGAGCAATCGGAACGCAGAGCGTGGCGACCTGAATTTCCGCGCCTGAAGAAATCGCTTCCACAGCGGCATCGATCACTTCGGGCGTAATCAGAGGCTCATCTCCCTGCACGTTGATGTAAATCTCCGCAGGATTGTGGATGGCGACTTCGGCGATACGCTCCGTGCCGGAGCGATGGTCGTGACGCGTCATCACAGCCTCGCCGCCGAAGGATGTGACAGCGGCGCGAGTGCGTTCGTCGTCGGTGGCAACGATGACTCGGGAAACGCGGCGAGCCTGGCGCGCGCGCTCGACAACGTGCTGGATCATTGGCCGGCCAGCGATTGAAGCGAGCGGCTTCCCCGGAAAGCGGGAAGAGCCATACCGCGCCGGAATTACGAGGAAAACGCTCGACTCGGTTTTTGCAATCATCGACGCTCTCCCCAGCGCAAACGGCATTCTAACATGCACCGCCGTTTGAAGGATTCTCGCGGCGACACGGCGTAATCGCCACACTCACCTGAGCAGAAGGCCAAAGTCGTGCGGCGAGAAATAAGCAATCCTATGATTGCCAGAGTGGGATAGACTTCGCTGCTTGCAGGAAGAGCTGACAGAACCAGTCTCCGGCGTCAGACTCAAGCGCAAGACTCTCTCAGCCGCGCGTAAGCGAGCAAGGTATCGCAAGAACCTGGGAATGCATCTGCTGCATCTTCATCCTGGAACTGTTTGAGAGGTGAACCGCCCATGGTGAAACGACTCATGTGTTGCATGCTCGCTGCGAGTGGCGCATTTGCCCAGGGCGCTCCCAGCGCCGGCGAACAATTTGCGCAGCTCTTGAAACGAGCCAAGGAAGCACGGCGGGCCAAGGATGAAAAGGCCATGTTGGCCACGTCACTGGAGCTTGCACGGTTGCTGCAATACTCGGGCCCTGCGACAGAGCAACTCGCGCTAGTCTACGCCGAGATGGGCGACCAAGAACGGGCCCTGCAGGAGCTGCACGAGTTCATCGCGATGGGCCAGTGCGATGACCAACTAACCACCCGGCCGCAATTCGAGCGTCTGAAATCGTCGCCGGAGTTCAAGCAGATTGTGAAGGACATGGAGGCGAACAAAGTTCCGGCCGAGCAAGCGATCCGAGTTGCAGAGTTCCCGGATGCAAACCTCGTCCCTGAAGATATCGACTACGACGCGCAAAGTAAGAGCTTCCTCGTTACCAGTGTGTTGGAAAAGAAAATCGTTCGTATGGGACTGGATGGCGTGGAAAAAGATTTCGCGAAGGCTCCAGACGGATGGCCAATGCTGGCGATCAAGATTGATTCGCGACGCGGAATCGTCTGGGCCACCGAGGTGGCATTGAACAACTTTGCGTCAGCCCCGCAGAAGGATTGGGGGCGGTCGGCGGTTCTTCGTTTTCGACTCAAAGACGGGAGCTTGACCCGCAAGTTCGATGAACCGCACGCCGCCCTCGGGGACATGGCTCTGGCGCCCGATGGCGACGCAATCGTTTCCGACAATGATGGCGGGGGCGTCTATCGCATTCGCGCTGACGCGAAGAGCGGCGGAATGGAACGAATTGACGGAGGACAATTCATATCGCCGCAGACGCCCGCCGTCGAACCAGATGGGCGGCATATTTTCGTGCCGGATTATGCCGGCGGGATCGGTCTGCTCGATGCGGGGACGAAGCAAGTGCGCTGGATCGAGGCTAATCGCCAGCATGCGTTGCAAGGAATCGATGGCCTCTATTTCACAGGAGAGACGCTCATCGCCGCGCAGAATGGAACGTCCCCGGAGCGCGTGGTTTCGTTTCGCCTCGATGCGGGACTCGATCGTGTGGCCTCCGAGGAAATTATCGAACGTTCCACGCTGACGCTGGGCGATCCGACGCATGGCGTGATGGTGGGAGACAATTTTTATTACATCGCGAATTCAGGATGGGACTGTCTGGATGATGACGGTAAACTCAAACCCGGAGCGAAAATGACACCAGGGTTGATCATGAAGGCGGCGAAAGGGCATTCGTGAGAGCTGGCCATGCGAATTCCGAACAGGAAGTTTCATCAGGGGTTCGCCCGATGGCAGACCGAATGCAAGGATAGCAAGGCATCCGGTGAAGCTCGCCACGGATGCAGCTTGATTTGCGAGGGCGAGGTGGTAGAATGACAGACAAGAAATAGAGTTGCTGTCGTTCGAGCGATCGAGGGACATGTGCCGAAGACAGCCGGTCATCCACGGCGTTTAGGTCCTGCAGCCGCGGGAATTGCCACTCTGGCCGCTGCATTGATAACCTGCGGAAATGCCCGCGGACAGGACAACCACCCGCTGGAATACGCACCTCCTCCAGTCAAAAAGACCACCAACGTAACGGAAATCAAGAGAGATGCCGCGCTGGTATTGGTGAGCGCAACGGTGACGGATCCCTACGGCCGCCTCGTGACTGGCCTCGACCAGGAAAACTTCCAGGTCTACGAAAACGGGCAAGAACAGGAAATCATGCGGTTCGCCGAGGAAGATGTGCCGATCTCGATCGGAGTGATTTTCGATTTGAGCGGCAGCATGTCCGACAAGATCGCGAAATCGCGGATGGCGGCGGTGCAATTTTTCAAGACGGCGAATCCCGCGGATGAATTCTTCCTGGTGGATTTCAACGATAGAGCCGAACTGGCCACGCCGTTCACGCACAGCATCTCCGAATTGCAGAACCGGCTATTGTTCAGCGGGGCGCGAGGCACCACGGCACTGTTCGACGCCGTTTACCTGGGAATGACGGAGATGAAAGGAGCACACAACGCGAGAAAAGCTTTGCTCATCATATCGGACGGAGGCGATAATCATAGCCGGTACAGCGAAGGGGACGTCAAACGGTTCGTCAGAGAGTCCGACACGCAAATCTACGCGATGGGGCTGTACGATCCGGTAGCTGACCGGGGAACTCCAGAAGAGCAGACTGGCCCGGGAATGCTGCGCAATTTGACGGACATTACCGGCGGACGGACGTTTACCGTTGGGGAAGCCGGCTTGGACGACCTTCCCGACATCGCTTCAAAGATCAGCATGGAGCTGCGAAACCAATATGTGCTCGGATACAGGCCAAGTGACAAGACGAGCGATGGAAAATGGCGCAAGATCAAAATCAAGCTGCGCCCGCCGCGCGGACTCCCTCCCCTCACCGTGTATGCGCGCAACGGATACTTCGGGCCGCAGCATTAAGCAGTTTTCAGGGGCTCGATCCCTCGCATTTCTGCTTTTAATCCTCTTCAGCGCGGCCACGTGCTTTGGCCAGGCGCAGCCTAGTTCGCCTACTACCCCTCCGCCGAGCGGCACGAGCGGCGATCAGCAAACACAAGGTCAACAACCGCAAGTTCAGAAGCGCGGCCAGACGTTCACGCTGAAGCGCGACGTGGATCTGGTACGCATGCAAGTCTCCATCGTAGACAAAAAGGGAAACTTTGTGCCGGAGCTGCAGGAGCAAAATTTCAAGGTCTGGGAGAACGGCGTGCCGCAGAAGATCGCGGCGTTCACGGGAGAAGACATTCCGATCACCGTCGGGCTGGTGATCGACAACAGCGGGAGCATGAAATCGAAACGGCCGCGCGTGAATGAAGCAGCGCTGGAGTTTGTGAAGACGAGCAACCCTCAGGATGAAGTGTTCGTGGTGAATTTCAATGACGAATACTACCTGGATATGGACACCGATTTTACAAACGATCAAAAAGTGCTGAAGCAGGCGCTGGAGAGAATCGATTCGCGCGGCGGGACCGCCTTGTACGACACGATTCTGGGTTCAATCGCGCACTTGAAGAAAGGGACGAAGGACAGAAAAATACTCTTAGTTGTTACGGACGGAGTGGATGATACGAGCGACGCAAGCCACACGCTAGACTACACGGTGGAGAAGGCGGCGCAATCGAATACGATCATCTATGCTGTCGGACTATTCAGCGCCGGGGACGATTCCAAAGGCGAAATTCGCCAGGGGGAACGAGCGCTGAGGGCTTTGACACAAGCAACCGGCGGTGAAACATTTTTCCCCAAGACGCTGGATCAAGTTGATGCAGTCTGCCAGCGAATTGCACAGGATATCCGCGAACAGTACACTATCGGCTATTACCCCACGAACACAGCGAAGGATGGAACATTCCGCCTGGTGAAGATCGAACTTGCGAGCGTGAAAGGCCACGGCAAGCTGAGCATTCGGACGCGGCCGGGCTACTACGCGCCGACGGAAACTACTGCAACGGCCAAGGCGACAGACTAAACGCGGTTTCCCGACCTGGCGGCCTGATCGACATATCAATACAACAACGCGAGAAAGCTGGAGCCGTGAGGAATTTCGGTGCCGAAATCTTCGGCGACAGTTTGGCCCATGTCGGCGAGCGTGTGGCGCACTCCGAGTTTGACATCGCCGCGGCCACCCGGCGAAAAACAGAGGATGGGAACGTATTCGCGCGAATGATCCGTTGTCGGCGCGACGGGATCGGGATCGCAGCCGTGGTCCGCAGTGATCATCAGCAGATCTGATTTGCCCAGCCTGGCGAGGAACGGGCTGAGAAGCGCGTCAAATTCCTCGAGCGAGCGCGCGAAGCCTTCCACGTCCTTGCGATGGCCGTAAAGCATGTCGAAATCCACAAGATTGGCGAAGATGAGGCCTTCGCTGCGCTGAGAGAGCGCTTGCGTGAGCTTGGCCATACCGTCGGCATTGTCTTTTGTGGTGACGTAATCGGAGACGCCACGGCCGTTGTAGATGTCGTGAATTTTGCCAACGCCGAAGACAGGAATTTTCCGCTCGGCAAGGACGTCGAGAAGCATCGGACGAGGCGGCTCGACAGAGTAATCGTGGCGGCGCTCGGTGCGGCGATAATTTCCGGATGTTCCGGTGAAAGGGCGCGCAATCACGCGGCCGACGCGATGCGGACCGTCGAGAAGTTTGCGCGCGATTTCGCAGATGCGATAGAGCTCGGCGATCGGAATCACTTCTTCGTGTGCTGCGATTTGGAAAACGCTGTCGCCCGACGTGTAAACGATGGGATAGCCGGTGCGCTGATGCTCCTCGCCTAATTGCTTGATGATTTCCGTGCCGGAGGCGGGCCTGTTGCCGAGAGTCTTGCGGCCGATAACGCTTTCGAATTTCTCGATCAAGTCGCGCGGAAAACCTTCTTTGTAAACAGGAAACGCCTGCGTGAGCCAAATGCCCGCCATCTCCCAGTGGCCGGTTGTGGTGTCCTTGCCCGGAGAAACTGTTGCGGCTTTGCCGTACGCACCTTCGGGATGAGCGGGCGGATCAAGATGCTCAAGCGGCGCGACGTTCGCAAGGCCGAGGCGAACGAGGTTCGCCAAGTGCAGAGGGCGCGAACGGGCGATGTGGCCGAGCGTGTCGCGGCCGGCGTCGCCGTATTTCGCGGAGTCGGGGAGTTCGCCGATGCCGACGCTATCGAGGACGATCCAGATTATGCGCGCGAATGGATTGCCGCCGGACATACTTAGACATGCGTGAATTTAGCACTACTGGGGCCCATACGGCGTTCGAAGTTTGAAATTCTGCTATAATCCGCGGCCAAATGTCTCTTTCATCGGGCACGAAACTAGGCCCTTACGAAATTCAAGCGCCGGTCGGCGCGGGCGGAATGGGCGAAGTGTACCGCGCGCGCGACATCCGTCTGGACCGCACAGTGGCTATCAAGGTTCTGCCAGCGCATCTCTCCGGTATTCCTGACCAGCGGCAGCGTCTGGAGCGTGAAGGGCGGGCCGTGTCGGCTCTCAATCATCCCCATATCTGCACGCTGTTCGATGTGGGCCATCAGGACGGCACAGACTACCTCGTCATGGAGTACCTGGAAGGCGAAACGCTCGCGCAGCGGCTTCAAAAGGGGCCGCTTCCCACCGACCAGCTCTTGCGCTGCGCCATAGAAGTCGCGGACGCACTAGAGAAAGCTCATCGCCGCGGGATCATTCACCGCGATTTGAAGCCGAGTAACATCATGCTCACGAAATCGGGAGCAAAACTGCTCGACTTTGGTTTAGCAAAACCGACGGCGCAGGCGGCTGGCCTAGCCGACACACCTACAGCCAGCAAACCGCTGACCGCTCAGGGAACAATCGTCGGAACCTTTCAATACATGGCGCCGGAGCAGCTCGAGGGGAAAGAGGCGGACGCGCGCAGCGATATTTTCTCGTTCGGCGCGGTGCTGTATGAAATGGCCACGGGCAAGCGCGCGTTTGAAGGCAAATCGCAAGCCAGTCTGATTGCCGCAATCTTGGAACACGAGCCGCCGCCGATCTCGCAGTTGCAGCCGATGGCGCCTCCGGCGCTAGAGCGAGTCGTCCGTATCTGTCTGGCGAAAGACCCGGAGGAGCGATTCCAGACGGCGCACGATTTGAGGCTTCAACTGGAGTGGATACGCGACGCCGGTTCGCAGGCCGGCCTCCCTGCTCCCGTCGCCGCACGGCGGAAATATCGCGAGCTGACTCTGGCAGCGGCGGCGGCACTGGCAATTGCCGCGGCGGTTTTTTTCGGCGTTTCGTACTTCACACATGCCCCGTCGGAATCGCACGCGATTCGCGCCTACGTCAAACCAGCCCCGAATTCAGCCTTCACGAGCTACAACGGGGGAAACGCAGGTTTTGCCGTTTCACCGGACGGCCTGCGTTTGGCCTATGTGGCCTCAATGCCAGATGGAAAATCCGTCCTATGGGTCCGTTCCCTTGACTCGTTGCAAGCTCAGCCACTCGCTGGCACCGACGGCGCAGTTCTTCCATTTTGGTCGCCGGATAGCCACTACATCGGATTTTTTGCTGATGGGAAGCTGAAGAAAATCGAAGCCTATGGCGGCCCGCCCTTGACACTCTGCGATGCTCCGGGAGGACGCGGCGGCACGTGGAACCGGGACGGGACTATTGTGTTTGCGCCCTTCTTCAGCACGCCCCTCTTTCGTGTCTCGGACGCCGGCGGTGCAGCCACCCAAATAACGACCGTGGAGCACTCAAGAAATGAGTCCACACATCGCTGGCCCTACTTTCTCCCTGACGGACGGCACTTCCTTTTCCTGGCGGGGAATCCGCTAACGCCAGCAGACAGTCCGACCAATTCAATCATGGTGGGATCGCTCGATTCCAAAGAAACCAAATTCCTCTTTCATAGTCGCTCGAATGCCATCTTCGCCTCGGGCCATATTCTTTTCCTGCGCCAGAACACTCTGATGGCCCAGCCCTTCGACCCAAAGCGGCTCGAGTTCACCGGCGATGCCTTGCCCGTCGCCGATCAAGTAGAAGACGTGATACCACGCGTCCAGGGCGAGTTCTCCGCCTCCGAGGATGGAATCCTCACCTATTCTGAAAGCGGCGCAGCTGGGAGCCAGCAGCTCATTTGGTATGACCGCAGCGGAAAACAGGTCGGTGCGGTTCCTGGCACAGACAGTTACTCCGACCCGCACATCTCTCCGGACGGGAAAGAGCTTGCTTTTTCCCTCGAGTCGCCCGGGGGCGATATCTGGCTTTATGATATTGCTCGCGAGATGAAGACCCGGTTCACATTCGGCTCGGGCTCGTCCACCAGGAATATGTCTCAGATATGGTCGCCCGACGGTCGTCGCATCGCCTACACTTCCATCCGCAATGGGGGATTTGGGATTTATCAAAAGGCGGCCGATGGCTCGGGGCAAGAGGAATTGCTTATCAAACCGGGCCCCGATCAACTGTATCCCGTGGATTGGTCCCCGGATGGCAAGCTTATTCTCTATATGAACTGGGAAACCAATGGTCCGGTTATTTGGGTCCTTCCAATGCAGGGCGACGGCAAGCCATTCATGTTCAATCAATCCCAAGAAACTCAAACCCTGTCCGCTCAGACGACGGCCCGTTTTTCGCCTGACGGAAAATGGCTGGCCTATACCTCGAGCGAATCAGGCAGGTTCGAGGTTTATGTCACGCCCTTCCCGGGGCCGGGCGGGAAGTGGGAGGTTTCAACCGCAGGTGGATGGTTCCCGCAGTGGCGGCGCGACGGCAGGGAGCTTTTCTATGTTTCGCTTGATTACAAAATAATGGCTGCGGAAGTGAAAGGAAACGGGTCGAGTTTTGAGGTCGGCGGCGTCCGGCCGCTTTTTGAAACCAGGCCATACTTTGGGCTTTATACTGCCAACCTATTCGATGTCACGGCGGACGGCCAGCGCTTCATCGTTCCTTATGAAGCACAGCAAACTAATTCAACCATGACCTTGGTAGCCAATTGGCCCGCCATTCTGAAAAAATAAAGCACTGGAGCGTTCATTTCTACACCCGCTTCTTCCCTGTAGAGTCTTCGCAGCTTCAATCGGAGACCATATGAGCGTCGATGGCGCTGGGTTGCGCGAAGACGTATAATTTTTCGTTTACGCATATGCCAGCGAATTCCACTGAGAGAGCTTCTTTCTCCCTGACGCCGACGTCGGTTGCCGTCGTAAGCAAGCCGAGCAGGCCTGCCACACCGGATACCGAGTCCGGGCAGGAAGCGATTCGCGTGCGCGGGGCGCGCGTCCACAACCTGAAAAACATCAGCTTCGAGATTCCTCACAATGCGATCACGGTCGTTACGGGCGTTTCAGGTTCCGGAAAATCGAGCCTAGCGTTCGACACTGTCTATGCCGAAGGGCAGAGGCGATACATCGAATCGCTCTCGGCATACGCGAGGCAGTTCCTGGAGCGCATCGAGAAGCCGGACGTGGATGAAGTCACGGGAATCGCGCCGGCGATTGCGATCCAGCAGAAGAATTCCACGCGCAACCCACGGTCAACGGTGGCAACGGCGACGGAAATCTACGATTACCTGCGCCTCCTCTACGCGCGCGTGGGCCACACGTTTTGCGTGAACTGCGGCGAAGAAGTGAAGAAGGACACGGTGGATGAAATCGCCGAGCGGATCCTGAAGCTGCCGGCCGGGCGACGATTCTATGTGCTCTATCAGCTAAATGTCGCTGAAGCACCCTCGCCATCGAAATCGCGCATTCGCAAAGCTGCACCGACACCCGAAGCGGTGAAGCAGGCGCTGGTAAGTCTGCAAAAACGCGGTTTCAACCGGTTGTATCAGTCCGGGCGCGTGTATGAGTTCTCTTCCCCGGAAAGCCTGCTCGATGTGAACTTCGCGAAGCCGGTCTTTGTGCTTGTGGATCGTCTGGCGCTGGCGCCGGAAATACGTTCGCGACTGATGGACTCGATCGAGATTTGCTACCGCGAAGGACGAGGCGAGGCAATTCTGGAATTTGTTCCGGAGGAGAAGAGCGCTTCGCCGGAACGGATGATTTTCAATGAACGCTTCGAGTGCAAGAAATGCGGCTCAGTCTATCAGGAGCCGGAGCCACGGCTTTTTTCCTTCAACAATCCCTATGGCGCGTGTCCGAAATGCCAGGGATTCGGAAACACAATTGATTTTGACCTCGACCGTGTGATCCCCGACAAGGGACGGACTCTCGCGGACGGCGCGATTGAGCCGTGGACGAAGCCGCGTTACCGCGCGCTGATGCAGGAACTGAAATCCTACGCGAAAAAGAAGGGCATCCCGATGGATGTTCCCTTCCGGCAACTCGCGGAGGCGCAGCGCGAGAAGATTCTCGAAGGCGATGCAAAAGAGGATTTCGGCGGCATCAAAGGATTCTTCGCGTGGCTGGAAAGGAAAAAATACAAACTGCACGTCCGCGTTTTCTTGAGCCGGTATCGCGGCTACGCGACATGTCCTGACTGCCACGGGACGCGACTGCGAGCGGAGGCGCGCGCGGTTCGCGTTGCAGGCAAGGCGATCACGGAAGCGTGCCAGTTGACGGTGGCCGAAGCGCGAGAGTTCTTCGCTGACCTGCAACTGAGTGCGGCCGAAAGCACGATCGCTGGAAAAATCCTCGAAGAGGTGCAGCAGCGCTTGCGATACCTCGATGAGGTCGGCTTGGATTACCTCACCCTGGAGCGGTTGACATCCACGCTATCTGGCGGTGAATCGCAGCGAATTCAACTCGCTACGTCACTTGGTTCGCATCTCGTCGGAGCTTTGTACGTGCTCGACGAACCTTCCATCGGGCTGCACCCTCGGGACACGCACCGGCTGATCGCGATCCTGCGCAGCCTGCGGGACCTGGGCAACACGCTGCTCGTCGTCGAACACGATGCAGAGACGATTGCTGCTGCGGATTACGTGATGGATCTCGGCCCGGGCGCAGGAGAACATGGCGGCAAGATCATGTTCGCGGGCACGCAAACGAAACTCGCCTCTGACAAGCATTCGTTGACCGCGCGTTACCTGAGCGGAGAACTATCCATTCCGATTCCTGGGACGCGGCGCAAGCCGCAGGGGAAAATGCTGACGTTGCTGAAGGCGCGGAGCCACAACCTGAAGGAAATCGATCTCCTGATTCCCCTCGGGCTGATCGTCGCCGTTACCGGCGTTTCCGGCTCAGGGAAATCCACGCTCGTGTATGACGTGCTGTACAACACGCTGCGCGCAAAGCGCACGGGCGGCAACTGGCGCGATGCCTGCGAGGACATCAAGGGCGACTCCGCGCTGACGGCGGTGGAAATGGTGGATCAATCGCCCATCGGCCGAACTCCACGGTCGAATCCAGCGACGTACTTGAAAGCATTTGACGCGATCCGTGAGGTGTTCGCAGCGACGCCGGATGCGAAGAAACGCGGTTATAGCGCCGGACATTTTTCATTCAACGTTCCCGGCGGCAGATGCGAGGCGTGCCAGGGCGACGGCACGGTCACCGTGGAGATGAGATTTCTAGCCGACGTCGAACTTGTGTGCGAGGAGTGCCGCGGGACCAGATTCAAGAGCGGCGTCCTCGACGTGCGCTATCACGGGAAGAATGTTCACGAAGTGCTGCAGATGACCGTTCGCGAGGCGCTCGCGTTTTTTGCCGCGACGTCCAAGGTGACTTCCAAACTGAGAATCCTTGAAGAGGTCGGCCTCGGATATCTCAGGCTCGGGCAGTCCGCATCGACTCTTTCTGGCGGCGAAGCACAACGTTTGAAACTTGCAGCGCATCTCACACGACAAGAGAACACCGGAGTGCTTTACATTTTCGATGAGCCGACGACCGGATTGCACTTCGACGACATCTCGAAACTGCTTGCGGCGTTTCGGAAGCTCATCGAGGGCGGCGCGTCAGTGCTGATCATCGAGCACAACCTGGACGTGATCAAATCCGCTGACTGGGTGATAGACCTGGGCCCGGAAGGCGGCGAGCAAGGCGGCCGCGTAGTGGCGTGCGGGACGCCGGAGCAAGTGGCGCGGAACGCGCATTCGCACACGGGCAAATTTCTCGCAAGGGCGTTAAATCACGACTCGCGCGGCAATTCGTCGCCAAGAAATCATGCGCCATGAATCGCAGATTCAAGCCTGCTGTGCTGCTCCTCTCCGGTGCGCTTGCCGCGACACTTCTAGCGCAAACGCTTCACGCACAATCGGTTTCTCGCAGACGCATCCCGGGGATTTCCGCGCAGGATGCGGCATTGCACGAGCTTCTCGTTCAGGCGAAGGCGGCAGCCGACAAGCAGGATTACGCCACCGCGGAAGCCGCCTACTTAAAATACCTCGCGCAGAAGCCAAACGACGCCCCAGCGCATTTCGATTTGGGGTTTGTGTATACGGCGCAGCACCGGAAAGACAACGCTGAAGCCGAATATCGCAAAGCCATTGCTCTTGATCCGAAAATGACTGAGGCTTACTTGAACCTTGGCGTCAGCTTGCTCGCGGACGATCCCAAAACGGCGCTGGAGCCACTCGAGCAAGTCACCAAACTGAATTATTCGTATGCCAAAGGGCATTACCTGCTCGGCGCGGCGCGAGAGCGTTCGGGTGAACTGCAAAAAGCGATTGAGGAATACAACGTCGCCGAGAAGCTCGACCCCAACGATTTCGAGACTCATCTCGCACTAGGCCATGCCCTCTTGTACTACACGAATTCCCTACTACCCCTAGCGGCAGCGGAATCCGAATTTCGCGAAGCACTGAAACTCAAAGGCGACAACGCCGAGGCGGAGATGGGGCTGGCCCAAAGTCTCGCAGCGCAGAAAAAAAACGCTGACGCGGCTACAGCGCTCGGGAATTACCTCAACGAAAAGCCAAACGACATGAAGGCGCGAATGATGCGGGCTTCCCTGCTCGTGGATATGGACAAAGATGATGAGGCGCTGGAAGAGCTCGACCGCGTTGCCAAAGATCAGGCGGAAACACCTGACGGATTGAAACTTCGTTCGCTGATCTACTACCGCGAAAAGAAATATGACCAGACGGCCGCGGTGCTGCAAAAAGCCGAAGCCCTCGCGCCGCAAGATGCGGAAATTCGTGCACGACTCGGGCACGTCCTGCTTCAGTTGAAGAACTATCCGGCGGCAACGCGCGAACTGAACGAAGCGTTCCGCCTTGACACCACGGCAACGGAGACGCTGCGGGATCTGGTGGCCGCGGAGTATTTGAGCGAAGATTATCCGGCAACGCTGGCGGCGATGAACGTCCTTGAACAACGCGAAACTCCGAAGCCGGGCGCATGGTTTGTCCGCGCGACTTGTTATGACCACATGGGGCAGGCCGCGGCGGCACTCGAGGCCTATCAGAAGTTTCTGGCCCTTAACACGGACAAAAATAGCAATCAATACTTCGAGGCGGCAGCACGCGTGCGATTCCTCGAGAAAGAGCTGAAGGACAAAGGGAAATAACTTGGCAATTCACGCCATGATCGCCGCAGTCGTGTTCGGGCTGACGTTCCCATTCGGAGCTGTGGCCCAGCAGAAGCCCCAGCTATCGGCGGGCGTTCAAAAGGACCTCGCGAATTCCAAGGCGCACTACGACAACGAGAAGGATGCCGTGGGACGCGCCAAAGCACTCGGAAATCTTGGCCGCGCGGAAGTCCGAGCCGCGCGCGAAATGACGAATGCGGGCGATTTCGACGCCGCTCTGCAGTACCTGAAAGAATATGACGGCCAGGCGCATGAAAGGCATGACGCGCTGCTGAAGACAGGCGTGAACGCTGAAAACCATTCCGGCGGCTTCCGGCAACTACAAATCTCAGTGCGCGAGAGCATGAGAGCCGTTCGAGAAGTCGCGGGCCAGGTTCCTTATGCGCAACGACAGCCGTTCGACGCACAGCGCCAGGACCTCGAAGATTTGAATCAGCAGCTTATACTGGAGCTGTTCCCGCGCCGACCAGGGCACAAGCCGGAAAAGGAGAATCGCTAGCACCAGGCGATAGTTATGCAAAAAGCGCGAATCTGGAAACTGATATCGGCATTTCTAAGCCTTGCGTGCGCGTGCATCGTGCTCGCTGCGCCCGCGCGGGCGCAGTCCGGGAATCGCGACTTCTTGAGTCCCGCCGAGGCAGACAAAGTCCGCGACGCGCCATCGCCCAATGACCGCGTCAGATTATTCCTATCATTCGCAGATGAGCGGTTGAAAAAACTCCAATACGAATTGAGCGCTAAGGAAGCCTCGGAGGACCGCGAAATACTCCTCAACGGACTGCTCAATGGGTATTCCGGCTGCATCGATGAAGCGACAGACAGGCTCCAGGCAGCCAAGGAAAAGGGCGCGGACATGCGTTCGGCGATCAAAGATATGCAAAAACAGACCAAGAGTTTCCTGGATGAACTGCGGAAGATCCAGACTGCTGGCGGGCCTGACCTCGATTTGTTCAAGAACAGCCTGGGTGACGCAATCGATTCGACTCAGGACGCGCTGGATGAAGCGAACAAGGCGGCGAAAGAATACGGCGCCGTTCCGGTGCGGAGAAAGCCTTGATGCCCAAGCGCGCGGGCCGGAACCATGTCCCCGGCGGAGCGCGGATTTTCCAACGAATGTTTACGCGGCTCGGCTGCCAGGGGCGGCCGCCGCAGTTCGTAGTGGAATATTATCCTTATGCCGGACTGGCTCACTCGATCCGGCTGCGCGAGGAAGCCGCCTATGTCCGGCTATCCGATTTGCTTCGCAGCGCGCCCCGCGATGTTTTGGAAGCTATCGCAGCGATCCTGCTGGCGCGCGTATATCGCCGCAGAGCGCCACGAGAGCTGTTTCAGAGGTATCGAGAATACGCTCATGGCGACAGAACGCGGAGAAAAGTTCATGCGCTGCGGCGGAAACGGGTACGGCGAACGCTTGGACATTTTCAAGGACAGCATCATGACCTCGGGGCCATGTTTGACGCGCTGAACCGCGCACATTTCGAAAGAGCTCTGTCGCGCCCCCGTTTAGGATGGAGCGCGAAGCCATGGCGAACGCAGCTCGGCGCATTCGATCCGGCGCTTGGACAAATTTCCATCAATTGCGCGCTGGATCGGCCAAATGTGCCCGGCTACGTTGTGGCATACGTGCTCTACCACGAGATGCTGCACCAAAAGCATCCCATGAAATTTGCGCGATGCAGGCTTCAATCGCATTCGCGGACATTCCGGGAGGAAGAAAAGCGATTTCAGGATTATGACCGGGCGATGAAATTCCTGGAACGATATTCTTAGTGTTTCGCCACGGAAGGATCCTTCCGCATCTTTTCCTGCAATCGAGCAATGCGTTCGCGCACCTTTTTTGATTCGGCGGAGTTGGGCAGGATCTTCAGGTATTCCTCGTAATAGGAGACTGCTGTGGCCGCGTCGTTCTTTTTTTCGTAGATCTCACCGAGGAGAAGGCGCGGCTCAGCGTAGTTGTCTTTATAGAGCAATGCTTCCTTGAAACGCGCAATCGCGCCGGCCAGGTCGCCGCGTTTCAGATAGAACTTGCCAACCTCGACGTCATGAACAGCGCGATACGGATTGTACGATGGCGTTTGCTGATTTGCCGACGGGGCGGTTTTCTGCTGCGTCTGCTTTGCATTTTGCGCCATCGCAAAACTGAAGGGCACGAGACACAGTATAAGACCGAGGATGAGGTCATTTCGCACGGGCGCGGCTCCCTAGATTGGTTATGACGGCGTCTGCTAAGATGAAGTTGCTCCGCGCGAATTCAGATACCGGAGCACGACTCCGGCCGAACCTCGATTCCGATGGACTTACGCGAAAAAGCCGCTGAATTTCCGTTGCAGCCAGGGGTGTATCTGTTCAAGGATGCGATGGAGACGATTCTCTACGTCGGCAAAGCGAAATCGTTGCGCAATCGCGTGAAGTCGTATTTCCTCGATTCGCGGCAACTCGACGCGAAGACAGGCTCGCTGGTCCGCGAGATTGCGGACGTCGAGTACATTGTCGTGGACAACGAACGCGAGGCGCTCGCTCTCGAAAACAATCTCATCAAGCAATATAAGCCGAAATTCAACATCCTTCTCCGCGATGACAAGACCTACCCGTCCATCTGCTTCACCGCGGGAGAAACATTTCCCCGGGTGTTTGTGACGCGGCGACTGACGAAAGACGGTTCCATTTATTTCGGGCCGTATTTTCCCGCGAGCCTGGCGCATCGCATCGTTCATTTCATTAACCGCTATTTCGGGATTCCCTCGGCGCGGATGGATTTAAGCCGGCCGCACACGCGAGCCTGGCTCGAATTCTACCTGACCCGCGGCCTTGGCCCCGCCGCTGCGGGGCAGACGCTCGAAGAACGCTACGCCGAAGCTGCGCGAGACACGCGAATGTTCCTCGAAGGCCGGCGAAAGGATCTGGTGAAGAGTCTGGAAGAACGGATGCAGCGCGCCTCGGCGGGAGAACGGTTTGAAGCCGCCGCAGGCTACAGAAATTTGATCCGAACACTGGAAGACATGGAAGAGCGACAGAAAATCGCGGCGACAGCGGGCGACGACACGGACGTGCTGGCCTGGTACGCGGAGCCTCCGCAAGTGGCGGCGAATTTGTTTCACATGCGCGGCGGGCGAGTAGTGGATCGCCGTGAATTCTATTGGGAAGACATCAATGAATTCGAACCGCGCGAGTTCCTGGCTTCCCTGTTGAAACAGATCTATCTCGAAGCAAATTATTTTCCGCGATTCATCCACGTTCCACTGGAACTCGACGACCGCGAGCTGCTCGAACAGATTTTCTCGGACAATAGCGGACACAGAGTCGAAATTCTGGTTCCGCAGCGCGGCTCGAAGCGCGCCTTCCTCGATTTGGTGGAAAAGAACGCGAAACATTCGTTCACACAACGGTTCCGCGTTCTGCGGCCAAATTCCAAGGCTATCGCGGATGCGGTGGAGGCCGCACTCGCGCTGCCTGCACCGCCGAAGAGAATCGAGAGCTTCGACATTTCCCACATGCAAGGCGCGGACACGGTCGCATCCATGGTCGTGTGGGAAAGCGGGAAAATGAAAAAGAGCGATTACCGGAAATTTATTATACGAGGCGATGAGCTGCCCGGCTCAAGCGCCAGTCCGGAAGCGCCTGCAAGCGAAACAGACAATCGGATGCCCGCGAGGTTGATGCGGGACGATTTCGCCAGCATGCGGGAAGTAGTTGGCCGACGATACAAACGAGTCCTCGCGGACAAGAAGCCGATGCCGAGTCTCGTGCTTATCGACGGCGGCATCGGACAACTTCACGCGGCGGCGGAAGCGTTGCAGTCGCTCGGAGTCGTCGAACTGCCCCTGGCGAGCATCGCGAAGAAGGAAGAGATTTTGTATGTCCACGGCAGGGAGAACGACCCGATCCGCCTCGACCATCACTCACCGATTCTGCATCTGATCCAGCAGATCCGCGACGAGACGCACCGCTTCGCTATCAGTTTTCATCGGCAGCGGCGGTCCAAGAACCGGCTGACCACTTCCCTCACTGCCGTGCCCGGAATCGGGGAGCAAACCGCGCGAAAACTGCTCAAACGCTTCGGAAGCGTCGCCCGGCTTCGTGAGCTGACCGCCGAGGAGCTGGCGGGCGCTTTGCCGCGAGGCAAGGCCGAGCGACTTCACAAACATCTGCACGCGCCTTGATGGCAAACTCGAATCCAGTACATACGGATGCGTATGTCCCGGTGCGTCGCTGTGAACTGGCTGTTGGCACAAAGCTTGTTGGCCATGGACCTGTGTGTTAGCCTGCCATTGGAGGTGATTTATGGCCGACAACGTTGGGGCAAAGGTGAGCTATTTTATCGTCGGATTGGGCGTTGGCGCCCTCATCGGGATTTTATTCGCGCCGAAGGCCGGGGAAGAGACGCGCCGGGATTTGGTGAAAAAGGCGGAAGAAGGCAAAGATTACGCGCAGAGAAAAGCGCGGGAGCTCCGCGAGCGGGCAGAAGACCTGATCGAGCGCAGCAAAGAGATCATGAATCGCGAAAAGAGTTCCCTTGCCGCGGCCGTCGAGGCCGGTAAGGAAACCTATCAGCGCGAGAAATCGAAGGCTTCGTAATCCATGGAGTCCGAGGGAGATTGATGCCCGGCTGGATGGAAGCATTTGTCATCGTGGCGACGATCGCCATTATCGTGCAGATGGGGATACTCGTGGCGATGTACGTCCAATTCCGAACGGCGACGCGGCAGATGTATCAGATCGCTTCCGATATCCAGCGGAAAATTGATCCCATCCTCGTGCGCGTCAATCGCGTACTGGAAAATTCCGAGGAAAAAATCTCCAGCATCGTCACGGATGCCGCGGAGATGACCCGAACCGCACGCGCGCAAGCGCAGAAAGTCGACCGGGTGGTCACTGAAGCGCTGGACCGGATGCGCGCGCAGATTGTCCGCGTGGACACGATTCTCACTGGCGCGCTGGAGACCGTCGAGGATGCTGGAGTCAAGTTTCGGCGATCGTTCCTGGGGCCTCTGCAAAATGCGTCCGCGGTGCTGAAAGGAATCCGCACGGGAATAGATTTCATCCGCGGACAGCGCGGAACGAAATCCAGCGAAGCCCATCAGGAACAGGACGAAGAGCTTTTTATTTGATCCTCAGGAAGAGGTTCCGCGTTTCAAAGTATCCCTGTTTTCGGCACTGAAATCTAAGAGGCAGTGATGTGTGAATCGGCTAAGCGACAGGGTTAGCGGAGCCAGCCGCCTCCAAGGACGACATCGCCGGAGTAGAAAACGGCTGCCTGGCCGGGCGTGACGGCGCGTTGCGGCTCGCGGAAAATCACGCGAGCGGTGGAAGCGCCCGTCGGTTCGACTGTCGCAGCGGCTGGCGCATGGCGGTGGCGCAGCTTGACCATAGCTTCGACAGGAGCCGATGGACAGGCAATCGAGACCCAATTGACTTCGCGCACTTCGCAAACGGAACGCAACAGCTCTTCGTTTTTGCCAACGACGAGCTGATTCTTCATGCGGTCGAGCGCCACGACGTACATGGGACGCCCCGTAGCCATGCCGAGGCCGCGGCGCTGGCCGACTGTGTAGCGGTGCAGGCCTTCGTGCCGGCCGATTACGGAGCCATCGGTGGTCACCATCTCGCCTGCCTGGCTGTTCAATTCCCCGCCCTGTTCATGAACATAGCCGGCGATAAATTGCACGTAATTTCCCGTGGGAACGAAGCAGATTTCCTGGCTCTCCGGCTTTTCCGCGATGGGAAGCTCCGCGCGGCGCGCAATGTCGCGAACCTCGGCCTTGGTACGCTCACCTAGCGGGAAGCGAGTGCGCGAAAGCTGTTCCTGCGTGAGGCCGAAAAGGAAATACGACTGGTCCTTCGATTCGTCGGCGGCACGAAGAAGCTCGTAGCGGTCAGTGGCCTCATTTCGGCGGACGCGCGCGTAGTGGCCCGTGGCAATCTTATCGGCGCCGATTTGCCGCGCGGTGACGAGCAATTGTTCGAATTTCACGTGATTGTTGCAGAGCGTGCATGGAATCGGCGTGCGCCCACCGAGATAATCGGCGACGAAAGGGCGCACGACGGTTTCCTCGAATGACTTCTCGAAGTTGACGACGTAGAACGGAAAGCCGAGATGGTCTGCGACGCGACGCGCGTCGTATACATCGTCGAGCGAGCAACAACGATGCGGCGCAGGGCCCGTGGAGGCAAGCTCCGGCAAACGCCGCTGATTCCAAAGCTGCATCGTCAGTCCGACGATTGCCTCGCCCGCTGAATGCAGCAAGGCAGCAACAGTTGAACTATCCACGCCGCCGCTCATCGCGACGGCAGTCAGGCCGGATTGAATGCGACCCTCCATTTGATTCACTTCAATAGGATAGCAGAGGGAGAGGCAATCTTTGCAGCCTAGTGCCGTTCCAACTTGATTCGCCAAATTCGGTTGCGAGGACTAAGATTCGCCAACTTTTGCTTCGACCATCGCCACTCATCCCAAATAGTTGGAACGGCACTAGACTGTTGCGACAGGTTTTACTCTGGCAGCTGAAACCGAACGGACGCGCGCAACAATGCTGGGGAAAATCTCCAGCGCCGATTCCACATCTTCTTGTGTCGAGAGACTGCCCAGGCTCAGGCGCAAGCTCGATTTCGCTTCCGAGGGCGAGAGGCCAATGGCCGTCAGAACGTGTGACGGCGAAACCGCGCCCGAAGAGCATGCCGCGCCCGTCGCGCACTCGACGCCGGCCAGGTCGAGCGCGATGACCAGGGACTCCCCTTCGCAGTCGGCGAATGCGATATTCGTTGTGTTGGGGACGCGCCGCGCGCGGTCGCCGTTCACTCGCGAGCCCGAGATGCGTTCGAGGATACCTCGCTCCAAGCGATCCCGCAGCGCGGCAATGCGAGAATGCCCGGCGGCAAGTTCGCGACGCGCGATTTCGGCCGCTCTTCCGAGGCCAACAATGCCGGGAACGTTCTCCGTGCCCGGACGCCGGTCGCGCTGGTTGCTTCCGCCGCGCAGCATCGGCTCGAGAGGCGTGCCTTCGCGAACGTAGAGAGCGCCGACGCCCTTCGGCCCGCAGATTTTGTGCGCAGAGAGCGACAAGAGATCCACCGCGATCGCTTTCACGTCAACGGGAATTTTCCCCACCGACTGCACGGCGTCGGTATGAAAACGCACTTTCGATTCGCGGGTGATTTTTCCAATTTCTTCGACGGGCTGAATCGTGCCCAGCTCGTTGTTCGCGTGCATCACAGTGATCAAGATCGTCTCAGGACGAATCGCCCGGCGAACATCATCCGGATCGACGATGCCATCGCTAGACACCGGAAGCTGCGTTACTTCGATGCCGCGCTTTCCGGCGGCCTCGCAAGCTTCGAGCACGGCATGGTGTTCAATCGAGGAGCAGATAACGTGTTTACGTTCCCGATTGCTGGCGCCGATGGAGCCGAAGATGGCGAGATTGTCCGCCTCCGTGCCGCCGCTGGTGAACACGATCTCGGACGGCTTCGCGCCAATAAGCTGAGCGACTGATGCGCGAGCATTTTCAACGGCAGAACGCGCGCGCCTTCCGGCGGAATGAATCGAGCTGGCGTTCCCGGCCGCATCGCAAAAATATGGCAGCATCGATTCGAGGACTTCGCGGTGCACGGGAGTTGTGGCGTTGTAATCGAGATAGACGCGGCGCGAAACAGCGTTTGTCTGCGGCATAAATCGTAGAATAGCGCCCGCTCACGGCCGGGTCAAGGAGACCTGTATACTCCGCAATTCAAGGAATGAGAGTTCGCGAGCAAGAGTGAAACGCACTATGAATCTCATGCGTCACGTTGCCTGCGAAGCTGGGCCGAATCCCGCCGAAAGGGGCGAACGTCGTGCGCCGATTTAGGCGAAATGCGCTGCTAAGCTTCATCGCGCTGTGCGCCATCGCACCGGCGGCGATCGCGGGGCCGCCCTTCCAGACCGACGATCCCGAGCCGGTGGACTTCAAGCACTGGGAGGCCTATCTGTTCTCCACCATGTTTCGCGCGAGCGGGAGCTACGCCACATTCGGGCCTGCGATCGAAATTAATATGGGCGCTTTGCCAAATCTGCAACTTCATCTTGTCGTCCCCATGGCGGGAAATATCCCGGACAGGGGATTGAACGGCTACGGCATCGGCGACATCGAAATGGGCGTGAAGTACCGCTTCGTGCAGGAAGGAAAACACATGCCGCAGATCGGCATTTTCCCGATGCTTGAAGCGCCGACCGGCGATCCGCATCTCGGCCTCGGCAATGGAAAACTGTGGGCGAGGCTGCCGCTGTGGATTCAGAAAAGCAGCGGGCCATGGACCACGTATGGAGGCGCGGGATACGCAATCAACAACGCGCCCGGAACGCTCAGTTATCCTTTCGGCGGATGGCTGGTCCAGCGCGATCTGGGGAAAAAGCTCACGCTGGGCGTGGAAGTGTTCGGCCAGGGGCCAGACACGACAGTCAGGCGTTCGGCGATTTTTGCAGACACCGGCGGCTATTACTATTTCACGAAGAATTTTCAACTGCTTTTCAGCGCCGGGCACACGTTCGCTGGCGAGGCGCGCGCGGAAGCGTATCTGGGGTTCTATTGGACCTGGTAATTTCATTGCATACAAATGGAATTTCAATCGAGGAAACGCGAACGCGGCGGCGTGTTGCCACAAACCCGCCGCGATGCGAGACTAATCAAGCGTTGCCTGAACGCGATGTTCAAGCGCAAATTCAAATCATGTGAATCGCTGAGGAGTGACTTTTGGCGCGACCCATCATTACGCTGACGACCGATTTCGGTTCCGCCGACCATCTTGTCGCAACGATGAAAGGCGTGATCCTCGGCATCAATGCCGATGCAGAAATCGTGGACATCACGCACAAGGTTCTGCCCTGCGATTTGCTCGACGGCGCGCTGGCCATCGGCCAAGCGTACAAATATTTTCCGCCGAAGACCATTCACATCGTCGTGGTGGACCCTGGCGTGGGGACGCAGCGCCGGCCGCTCCTCGTCACCGCCGACCAGCATTTCCTCATTGCGCCGGATAACGGCGTGTGTTCGATGATTTTTGAGCGCGAAGACAATCTCGTCGTGCGCCACGTCACTTCGGAGCACTACTTTCAGCATCCCGTGAGCAACACGTTTCACGGGCGCGACATTTTCGCGCCAGTCGCGGGGTGGCTCTCGAAAAGCTGGCAGACGCAAGCGTTCGGAGAAGAGGTGACGGATTTTGTGCGTTTCTCTTTGCCCAAACCCAAGCCCTCGGATAAGGGCGTGAAGGGCGTCGTGCTGCGTGTAGACAATTTCGGGAACCTGCTAACGAATTTTACGGCCGAGGACGCGCCACAACTTCTCGCAGGATCGGCTTTCAAGCTGCGCCTTGGAAATGCGGAGATCGCGAAATTCGTACAGACCTTTGCGCAGGGCGCGGCAAACGAGCCGGTGCTCGTGCTCGGGTCAAGCGGATTCTTTGAAGTTGCCGTGAACCGCGGAAACGCCGCAAAGGCGCTGGCCGCAAGCCGCGGAACAGAAGTCACGCTCGAATTCGCGTAAGCACTTCTACCGCGCGAGATCCGTCACGGTGAGAAAACGGCGGAGGCGCGGGTCCATCCAGTCGCGCAGGGCATCTCCCAACAGATTGAAAGCCAGGACGGCCATCATCACGGCAAGGGCCGGGAAGACGACGAGATGCGGCGCGTCGAACAGGTGGCTGCGCGCATCGTTGAGCATCGCGCCCCAGCTCGACATCGGAGCGAGGACGCCGAGGCCGAGAAAACTCAGCGTGGATTCGGCGAGAATTGCGCCGGCGAGCGCGATGGTCGCTTGCACGAGAACTGGCTGAATGATGTTGGGGAGCAAGTGCCGCCATAAAATCCGCAGATGCGTAGCGCCCAGCGAGCGCGCCGCCGCGACGTAATCCATTTCCTTCGCTTGCAGCACTTGAGCGCGCGCGAGACGCGCGTAACCGGCCCAGCCGGTGATGGTCAGCGCGAGGATGACTTTGTCGAGGCCCGGGCCGAGGAATGCGGCAAAGGCAATCGCGAGAAGGATCCCTGGAAACGACAGAAATGCGTTGATGAGAATGATGTTCACGACATTGTCGAACCATCCCCCGAAATAGCCCGCCGCCGCGCCAAGAATCAGGCCCAGAATTCCCGCGCCGAGGACGACGCACACGCTGACAAGCATCGAAACGCGTGCGCCGAAAATCACGCGCGACAGGACGTCGCGGCCAAGTTCGTCTGTGCCCATCCAGTGCGCGGCGCTCGGGGCAGCAAGACGAGCGGGCAAGTCCTGCGACGCGGGATTGTATGGCGCGAGCCATGGCGCGCCAATCGCAAGGATCATGAGAATGACGCAAAGAGTCAGGCCAATGCTTCCCGGCACGCTGTGGCGAAGGAATTCGCGCAAGGCTCTCATTGCAAGCGCACCCGTGGATCCGCGAACGCATAGACCATATCCGTCAGAAGATTCACGAGGACGTATGAAACCGCGATGAGCAGAATGCAGCCCTGCAGCAACGGATAGTCGCGCGCTTCGATGGCCTGCACGGCGAGGCGGCCGATGCCGGGCCAGGAAAAAATCGTCTCGGTGACAATCGTGCCGGCGAGCAGCGTGCCGAATTGCAAGCCGAGAATCGTCAAAATGGGGATCAGCGCGTTGCGGAACGCGTGGCGCAACAGGACGGCGCGCTCCGTGAGGCCCTTGGCGCGAGCCGTGCGGACATAGTCGCTGCCAAGCTGCTCGAGCATGGAGGTGCGCACCATGCGCGTCAGTATCGCGGCGAGAGCGGCGCCGAGCGTGATCGCGGGCAGAATCAGATGCGAGAAACCGCTGCGTCCGCTCACAGGCAGCCAGCCGATGATCACGGAAAAAAACAAAATTAGCAAAGGGCCGAGAGCGAAATTCGGCACGGACAATCCCAGTAGCGTCACAAAGCCGACGACATGATCCGCGGGGCGCCCTCGCTTTTGCGCCGCGACAATCCCTGCGGGAATTCCGATGCCGCAGCACACAATCAGGGCGGCAATGGCGAGTTCGAGCGTCGCCGGGTAGTGTTGGAGGACGATTCGGGTTACAGGTTGCTGGAAGCGGAACGATTCGCCGAGATTCCCGCGCACAACACCCGTGAGATATTTTCCGTACTGCACGGCGAGCGGCAGATCAAGGCCGAGCGCATGGCGAAGCTGCGTCAAATCAGCGGCCGTGGCGCCTTCGCCGAGCATCTGTTGCACCGGATCGCCGGGAACGATGTGCGCAAGCAGAAAAACCATGGTGAGAATCAGCCAAAGCGCAGGAAGGGACAACAACAGGCGTTTGCCGATGTAGCGCGTCATTTCGCTCTCGGCTTGCGCGAAGATACTTTCCTGTTGCGCTTCGCTGCCGCGCCTTGCGTGACGGCTGGAACAGCAGCGCTCGCGATAGTCGCGGGATGAGTTCCGCTGCCCTTCTCCACTGCCGACGGGGCCAGGCTTGCGGATTCGATTTGCTTGATTTTCACGCGAGCGATGCGGCGGCGATCCATTTCCACGATCGTGAAGCGATAACCCTGCGCTTCAAAACTCTCGCCGCCACGCGGGAGAAACCCGAGATGGCTCAGGACAAAGCCAGCGAGCGTTTCATACGCGGAATCGTCGGGGAGTTCGATTTGAAATTGATTGCCAAGATCGCGAACCTTTAGAGAGGCGTCGAAGATCATCGAGCCGTCGGCGAGGCGAAGCGGCTGCTCAACGACGTCGAATTCGTCATGAATCTCGCCGACCATTTCCTCAAGAATATCCTCGAGGGTGACGAGACCGAGAATCGTTCCAAACTCATCCACTACCATCGCGAGGCCGGTGTGCTTGGCGCGGAATTCGAGTAGCAACTCGATCGCCAGCTTTGTCTCCGGCACGATGATGACTTCGCGGAGAACGTGCTGGAGGGAAAACTCAGATGGAGTGGCGCCTTCCTCAGCACGACGTGACCTGTCGAGGAGCACCCAAATGATGTCCTTGATGTGCACGAAGCCTGCCACATGGTCGAGCGTGCTCTCATAGACTGGCAGCCGCGAACGCTGCGTGACCGCGAACATTTTCATAACGTCTTCGAGAGGCGCGTTCGCCGGCAGCGCGTGCATGTCAGGGCGCGGAACCATGATCTCGCGCACTTCCACCTGCCCAAGATTCATCGCGCCGTGGATGAAGCGTTGCTCCGCGGGCTCGAGCACTCCGCGCTCGCCCGCCTGCTCGACGAGGATGCGGAGCTCCTCTGCTGAGCGGATCGCCGTGTGACTCTGAGGCGCCTTGACGCCCAGCGCACGCACAAAACCCTCGGCAACTCCATCAAGGAGCATGATGGCCCAGCGAAATGTTTTCAAAAACCACCGAAACGGCCGAGCGATAAGAAGCGCGATGCGCTCGGCGTGCGCAAGGCTCAGACCCTTTGGCACCAGCTCGCCGAGCACGACCTGCAGAATCGTGAGCAGAATGAAAGCGGCGGCGAGCGCAGAGGCGTGCGCGGCGACTGCGGCGTACCGCCCGGGGATCCACGTAAGGAGAGGCGCGAACGCCTTCGCCAACGTCAGCTCACCAAAGTAACCGAGCGCCAAGCTGGTCAGCGTGATGCCGACTTGCACGCCAGAAACGACGGTCCCCATGTCGGCGAGCAAGCTCTCGACGACTCGCGCACGCGGATCGCCATGCTCAATGAGCTGGCGCACGCGCGAATGCCGGACAGCGACGAGCGAAAACTCGACCGCAGCAAAGAAAGCATTTATGGCAATGATGCAAAGGATGCCGAAGAATTGGAGGACGATCATGATCTTGAACAAGCCGCCGCTCTGATTGTAGCAAGAGAGCCGTCTTGCGCCTCGTCTTCGGCGACTGGCTTGCGGCAAGAGTCACGCGAGGGTCATGCTGCATCGAGCCTGTAATTGGATTGTTGCTGTTCCGCAGCGTGCGCTAGAATGTTGACTCGCTTCAACGGCTGAGAGTCGCGAATTGGGCTAGCGGTTCGCGGGCGGACGTCCGGCATTTGCATGCTTGCACTGCCAGAAATAATCCGAGAAGATGAGGGCTGATGAATCCCGCTCCCAATCGCGCTCCTGAACCGCCGCGCAAAGGCGAGTTCGAGAGGTCGCTGACGCGCCTCGAAGAAGTGGTCAAGAGGCTGGAAAGCGCGGAGCTTTCGCTCGATGAGGCGATGAAGCTTTTCGAAGAGGGCGTGAAGCTCTCGCGCGAGTGCCAGAAGCAGCTCGAAGAAGCCGAGGGCAGAGTCGAGATTCTTCTCAAGAAGGCGGACGGCAAAATCACGGCGGAACCTTTCGAGACCGAAGAGGAAAAATCCTAGAATCTTCCTTGCAGACCGCCTTCGACCTGAGTTCGCTCATCGCGTTACAAATTCCATGACACAACCCGCATTTCTCGCCGAAGACCAAGCCATTGTTGAGAAAGCGCTCGAAAGCCATCTGCCGCCCGAGGCGACGACGCCGACGACGATTCACCGCGCGATGCGCTATAGCGTGTTTGCGGGTGGGAAACGCATCCGTCCGATTTTGTGCATCGAGTCCGCGCGGCTCTTCTCGAAACCCGTTGACGCCGCCGTCACCGCGGGTTGCGCAATAGAATTTATTCACACATATTCGCTGATCCACGACGATTTGCCGGCGCTCGATAACGACGATCTACGCCGCGGGAAGCCTACGTCCCACAAGCAATTCGGCGAGGCAATTGCGATTCTCGCTGGTGATGCGTTGCTCACACTGGCGTTCGAAACGCTTGCCCGCGCCGACGTTGACCCTGCGCGACGCGTGAAAATCATCGCCGAAGTCAGTTCAGCAGCGGGAACGGTGCGCGGCATGGTCGGAGGACAGGTCGCCGACCTGGAAGCCGAAGGCAAGCCCGTGGACGCGGCCATGCTCGAGTACATTCACCTCTCTAAGACTGCGGCATTGATTCGCGCCGCGATTGTCGCAGGCGCGATTGCGGGCGGTGCGCCCGATGCGGACATCGAGCGGATGCGACGCTTCGGCGACGCACTCGGCTGGGAATTTCAAGTTGTGGACGACATTCTCGACGTTCAGGAATCTTCCGCCGCACTCGGCAAGACCGCGGGAAAAGACCAGGCGCAGAAAAAAGCGACGTATCCCGCTCTCTTTGGCATCGAGAAGTCGAAGGCCTTTGCGCGCGAGCTCGCCGAACAAGTTGAACGGGAGCTCGCTTGCTACGGGGAACGGGCCGCGCGCCTGCGCGAGATAGCGGATTTTCTGGTTTCTCGCCGCGCGTAAAATTTAACGCTGCTGTTGCTCGCGTTTGTCTCAGTACGAATGTTCTGCTATCTTGCTTGCCATGCTCGCTCCGAAAACCCTAGAGCTGGCTCTGCTCGCGGCGGCGGTGCTCGGCTTTCGCCACGGATTCGATTATGACCACGTCGCAGCGATCACGGACATCACCGGCGTCGACGCGGACCAACGACACGCGATGAAAATGGGCTTACTTTATGTTCTCGGGCATGCCGCAACCGTCGCGACCCTCGGCACTGCTGTGATTCTCTTTCAGACATCGCTCCCGCGAGCAATTGGCAATTGGGCTGAGCGCGCGGTGGGTTTGACGCTCGTCGTGCTTGGAATTTACGTCTTGGGCTCGATGTTTCGCAATGGCGAGAGAGCTGCGCCTAGATCGCGAATTATGATTCTGATTGGCGCGTTTCGCTGGCTGAATTGGAAGAGCCGCGGAATCTTGTCTGGAAAATCTGGTGAACAGCCGGCAGATAGATTCTGGGGCTATTCGAAGAGATCCGTGTTCTTCGTCGGCGTGATTCACGGACTCGGCGCGGAAACACCGAGCCAGTTGGGGATATTTTTTGTCGCAGCAGGTCTCGGCGGCTTATCGCGTGGATTCCTGGGTTTGGCGATGTTTCTTGCAGGGCTGCTGGCGATGAACACGCTCATGACCGCGTCAGCGGTTGGAATCTTCAGCCTGGGCGGCGCACGACACCGCGTCCTGCGATGGATGACCGCGATCACGGCGGCCTACAGCCTCGCGGTTGGCACGATATTCCTTTTCGGATCCGCTTCGATCCTGCCTCCTCTGGGTGGATGACATTCGAGTAGTTCTTTTCTCTCATGAGTGACAGCAAGTCCATCAAGAAGATAACCAAGATACGGCTGGACGCGATGCTCATCTTGCGCCGACTCGCGGAATCCGAGCGGCACGCGCAAGCCCTGATCATGGCAGGCGAAATCCGCGTCAATGGCAAGAGGGCAGTCAAGCATGGCGAAATGTTTGCAGCCGACGCTAAGATCGAAATCGCCCACGAGCGCCGAAAATACGCGAGCAGGGCCGGCCTGAAACTCGAAGGCGCGCTGGATGATTTCGGCGTAGACGTTGAAGGCCTAACTTGCCTCGACATTGGCGCGTCAACCGGAGGATTTACCGATTGCTTGCTACGGCATGGCGCCCGGCGCGTTTATGCAGCGGACGTGAATACGGCACAGCTCGATTGGAAACTACAGCGCGACACTCGCGTTGTTGCGATCAGGAAAAATGCTCGCTACATGAAACCAACGGATATTCCCGAGGCTGTCGATCTCGTGACGATAGATGTCTCCTTCATCTCAGTCTCGAAACTTATTTCCGCGGCCGCGAGGCTTGCGAAGCCTGGCGGAAGTTTTCTAATCCTCATCAAACCCCAATTCGAGTTGCCGAAGCGTCTTGTTTGCAAGGGCGGCGTCGTCCGCGATCCCGCCTTACACGAGCGTACAATTTCGTTTGTTCGCGACGCGGTGGAGCGAGCGGACCTTGAAATCATCGGCGTGAAACCGAGCCGCCTGGCTGGCGCGGAAGGCAACCGGGAATTTTTCCTCCATGCTCAGCGTATACGATAGAGTACAATTCCTCGCCTAGATCAATGCCATGATTCGCTGCGTTGGAATTCTCTCCAAACCGCGCAAGGAAGAAATTCGTGCAGTCGTCCCGCGTCTTGCTGACTGGCTGCGCCAGCGCAAGGTGGAAGTGCTGTTCGATTCCGTCGCTGCTGCGTGTTTCTCGCCGCAAGAGAAGGAAACGACGAACGAAGAGATGGCTTCGCGCGCGGATCTTCTGATCGTGCTGGGCGGCGACGGCACTCTTCTCGCGGCGGCGCGGCAGTTCACGGAGCGCGAAGTGCCCATCCTAGCGGTCAATCTTGGCGGCATGGGCTTTCTCACCAGCGTCACCCTTGAGGAAGCGTTTCCGCTGCTCGAAATCGTCTTCGCGGGGAAACACCGGCTCAGTCCGCGCATGATGCTGCACGCCGACGTGCTGCGCGGAGGAAAAATCATCAAGCAGCAGCGGGCGCTCAACGACGCGGTGGTCGCCAAGGCAGCGATGTCCCGGATCCTCGATATTGATGTTTTCGCCGATGGTGAATTCCTGGCGCGCTATCGGTCGGACGGACTGATCGTTTCCACGCCGACGGGTTCGACGGCATACTCGCTTGCCGCAGGCGGGCCGATTCTGGTTCCCGTGCTGCACGCGTTCGTGCTCACGCCCATTTGCCCTCACATGCTGACGAACCGGCCGCTCGTGCTGCCCGACACGGTGAAAATCGAACTCGACTTTAGCTCACTTGACGAGCCGGCTTACCTCACTCTCGACGGACAGGTCGGAGTGGAACTCCAGCGCGGCGATCACGTCACGATCACAAAATCGGCCAGCCGAGTGATGCTCGTGCGCCCGCAGGAAAAGACTTTTTTCAAAGTGCTTCGCAGCAAGCTCCGATGGGGCCAGCGCTGAATTTCGCCCGCTGACCGCTTCGCTCAAGAGGAGAAAACGATGAAAATCAAAATACCTCTCGCCGCACTCACTGCTATTTTCCTAACTGCGTCCGCGTCACAGGCGCAAACAAGGCGCGCCGCGCGCACGAATACCTCATCCGTGTTTCCGATGCATGATGGCTTCGTAGATGCGCACGGCGTCCTGATTTATTACATGACAGTTGGACGCGGCGCGCCGCTGATGATCGTCCACGGCGGGCCGGGGGCGTCGCATGATTATTTTCTGCCGTACTTGCTGCCGCTGGCGCGGCACAACCGGCTCGTCTTCATTGATGAACGCGGCTCAGGGAAATCGGAAAAGCTGTCGAATCCCGCCGGCTACACAGTCGAGAACATGGTCGAAGACGTCGAAGCGGTGCGCGAGGGACTCGATCTCGGCAAAATCACGCTACTCGGCCATTCCTACGGAGGCGTGCTCGCGCAGGCATACGCGCTGAAATATCAGAAGAACCTCACGCACCTGATTCTGTGCAGCACGTTTCCCAGCACGAAGCAAATGAACGAAGTCCTCGCGCGGGAGCTAGCCAGCTCGCCCACAGACGTCCGCGACAAGATTCACAAGATGGAGAAGGAGGGACTATTCGGCAACGGCGATCCCTACCAGCAGAATCGCTACACGAATGACTACATGATTGCGGCCTGGGGCGAGGCGTATTTTCCCTATCTCTATCAGAACCATCCCGACCCGAACTATGACCCCGTCGCGAATGGCGTGACATCTTGGGACTTGTATCGCGAGATGTGGGGCTCAGACGGCGAATTCGTGATTGACGGCAATTTGAAATCCGTGGAGTACGTGGACAAGCTGCGCACGGTTCACGTGCCGACGCTCATCGTTGTCGGCGACCACGATGAATGCGATCCTTCACTTTCGAAGGAAATGCACGCGAAAATCTCCGGCTCGCGGCTGGTGATTTTGCCGAAGAGCGGTCACATGACGTTCGTGGACCAGCCACAACTGTTCATTGGGTCAGTGAATGGCTTCCTGCATCCGGGAGGAAAATAGCGCCCGTGGCAATGGATCTCAGGAAATCAGTTCGCCGCGAATCAGATCCACGCGCGATTCGCGGCGGCGCACGACGCGGAAACGATTCCCCGTGACAAGAACCTCTGGCGCACGCAGCCGCGAATTGTAGTTCGACGATTCCACGAAGCCATAAGCGCCTGCATCCCAGATCACGAGCAGGTCTCCTGATTTCACCTCGGGCATGGGCCAATCGCGGAGGAACGCATCGCCGGATTCGCAGATCGGGCCGACGATATCTACCCGCGATATCTTCGCATCGCGCGCTGGCCGCGCGGCTGGAGTGATGGCGTGTCGCGCGCCATACAGTGCGGGGCGAATTAGGTCGTTCATTGCGGCGTCCACTACAATGAATGTCTTGCCGCAGCTTGATTTCGTGTAGAGCACTCGAGTCAACAGCACGCCAGCCGGACCGATCAGCGCGCGGCCGGGCTCGAAGAGAACATGGCAGCCGAGCGGCGCGAAAGCTCCGCGCACTGCGCGAGCATATTCTTCAGGCGTGGGCGGCTTCTCATCCGTGTACTTGATTCCAATACCGCCGCCAAAATCGAGATAGCGCAGCCGGATGCCCGCGCGAGAGAGCTCGCGGAAATATCCAGCCAGGCGCCCAGCAGCGCGGCGAAATGGAGCAAGAGAGGTGATTTGCGAGCCGATGTGCGCGCTGATTCCCTTCCACTCGATCCAAAGCGAATCGCGATGAAACAAATACAACCGGCGCGCCTCGTCCCAATCCACTCCGAACTTGTGGCGATGATGGCCCGTGGCGAGATGCGGATGCCCGCCTGTTTCGATATCGGGATTCACGCGAATCGCCGCGGGAGCAGGACGGCCAACGCGCCCAGCTTCACTTGCCAGTAATTCCAGTTCCTCCGAAGATTCCACGTTGAAGAGCAGAATCTCCCCGCGGAGCGCTTCCCGAATCTCTTCGCGCGTTTTTCCCACACCGGAAAACACGATGCGCTTCCCGGGCACGCCGATGTGCTGCAAGCGATAGAGTTCGCCGCCGCTGACGATGTCGAAGCTGCTGCCGAGACGCGCGAATGCGCGGAGCACGGCGAGATTCGAATTCGCTTTCACGGCATAGCAGATTCCGTGGGGCAGGCCGCGGAAGGCGCGCTGAAATCGCCGATAGGCAGCCGTGAACACAGCGCGACTGTACACATACGCGGGCGTGCCAGCGCGTTCGGCGATTGAATGGAGAGACACTCTTTCACAAAAGAGCGCGGAGTCACGGCGAAAAGACAATTCCCGAGCGGGCTGCGCCGGATCAAAGACCCGCAGAGTCTTTTCACTTCCCATCAGGAGGATTCTTATATCACTTTCAGGACGGCAATCGTGCGGTCATCGAAGGGATGCGTCCCGCCGGAAAAATTGTCCACGTCGGCAAGGCAGCGGTCGGCAATCTCCGCGGCGGATTGCGATGCACTGGCTGTGACGGCGGCGCAGAGCCGCTGCTCGCCGTAGAATTTCTTCTCGGAGTTCTGCGTGTCCGTGATTCCGTCGGAGTAGAGCACAAAAACGTCGCCAGGCGCGAGGACCAGCGACATCTCGTCGTACGTTGCATCGTCGAACATGCCGACGGGAAATCCGGCGATGGGCATTGCTTCGCAGCGGCCATTCTGGAAAACCAGCGGCTGTTCCTGGCCCGCGTTGGCGACGCGCAGCTGGCGTGACTCCGGCTGCCAGGAAACGAAGCAAATCGTCATGAAGCGGTCTTCGATGCGCCGCTGGCAGAGCACTTGATTGAGTTTTTGCAGAATCTTCGCGGGCATTCGATTCTGCGGCGCGAGGCTGCGCATAATGCCGACTGCCGTCGCCCCATAGAGCGCCGCCGCGCTTCCCTTCCCGCTGACGTCGCCAAGCGCGATTCCCAATTCGCCCGGGCTGTGCGGCACGAAGTCGTATAAATCGCCGCAGAGCTCGCGCGACGAGACGACACGCGCGGCAATGTCGAGGCCAAATTCGATTCCGGGGACGGGCGGTAGAAGCGCCGATTGCAAGCGCCGCGCCGCATTCAGATCGCGCTCCATGCGCGCTTCGTCTCGCGCGACTTGCTCATAGAGCCGCGCATTTTCGACCGACACGGCGAGGTGCGACGCGACGATCGAAAGCGCCTGCACGTGGTCCGGCGTAAAATAATTCAATTGAGGGCTTTCGAGGTCGAGCACGCCGACGACGCGATGCTTGTAGAGCAGCGGAATCGCAAGCTCCGAGCGTGTCTCCGGATTGATCGAAATGTAGCGAGGGTCGAAAGACACGTCCGGGACGACAACGGGCCGGCGAAGCGTCGCAGCCGCACCGATGATACCTTCGTGGGGCGAAACAACCGAACGCTCCATGATGTGCTGGCCGAATTTTACGTTCAAGCGATGGCGAAAGGCGCGCTCGGACTCATCATAGAGAAGGATACTGAAAATCTGATAATCAATGACGCGCTTCACCATCTCCGCCGCACGGCGCAAGACCCCTTCGACGTCGAGAAGCGAGTTCGTCTCGCGCGCGACTTCGTTGAGAAGCAGGAGCGTATCGGCCTGATGGCGCGTGCGTTCGTACAATCGCGCATTTTCAATCGCGCTCGAGATGCGGCTGGCGAAGAGGGCGAGAATGTTCTTCTGGTCGCGCGTGAAATAATCGAGCTGGCGGCTCTCGATGTCGAGCACTCCGACGACGCGGTTCTGCACCATGAGGGGCACGGCGAGTTCGGAGCGGACTTCATCGAGCGCGTTTAAGTAGCGCGGATCCTTGCTCACGTCGCCGACACGCACCGGCTGGCCTGTGGCTGCAGCCACGCCGATGATTCCCTGCCCCAGCGGGATGCGCCAATTCTCGACGACCTCCTTGCGATGGCCAATGGCGAAACGGAAGTACAGTTGATTCGAGTTCTCGTCGAGGAGAAGCACGGCGAAAATTTCGTAATCGACCAGGCGGTTGATGTGCCCCGCCGCGCGCGCCAGCACTTCATCCAAGTCGAGCGACGCGTTGATCTCCTGGCCGATCTCCGCCATCGTGGCCAGGACTTCGGCAGACAATTCCGCCGTTTCACGCAAGTTGAGTTCCGTTGGTTCCATGGTCCCTATTTAGATGATTCTCTCGCATGCGGCGACTCAGCTCGCATTCATGCGAACAAATCCACATTGCAAGTATAGCAGGCGCCAGCGATGCGGTCGGGGACTGTCCTTAATCGATCGCGTGGAAACAATGAGGACGAAAGTTCAACGCGCGGAGACCAGATGGGCCTGTTCGAGAATTTTTACGCTGGCGCTGGCGCCGATGCGCGTCGCGCCCGCCGCAATCATTTTCTGCAAATCCTCGAAACTGCGCACGCCACCCGCGGCCTTCACGCCAACTTCGCTGCCCACAACGGCGCGCATCAGTGCGACGTCTTCGGCAGTCGCGCCGCCCGAGCCGAAGCCCGTGGATGTCTTCACGAAATCCGCGCCGGCGTTTTTGGAGGCGACGCAGGCGCGCACTTTTTCTTCTGGCGTCAGCATCGCCATTTCGAGAATCACCTTGCAAATTGCGCCGCCGCGATGGCTCGCCTCGACGACGCCGCGAATATCCGACTCCACAACTTCATCCTGGCCGGATTTCAGCGCGCCGATGTTGATTACCATGTCCACTTCCTGCGCGCCCTGCTTTATGACTTCTTCGGTTTCATGGATTTTCACTTGTGGCAGCGTCGCGCCGAAGGGAAAGCCCACGACGGTACAGACTTTCACGGGCGTGCCACGCAGCAGCTCCGCCGCGAGCGAGACGTACCACGGGTTGATACACACGGAGGCAAAACCATGCTGCACCGCTTCCTCGCACAATCTGCGAATCTGACTGCGCGTCGCATCGGGCTTCAGCAGCGTGTGGTCAATCAAACGCGCTATTTCCGCTGGCGATGAGCGGCGTGAGCTGGCCAACGCCGCACCAATCGAAGGCGCGGATTTGCTGGCAAGGTTTTCCGCGGCTTGCTTCGTGACTTCGCGAATCAGTTTATCGAGCTGTTGTTTATCCACCGAGGGGCGCCCCGCTCTCCTGTCTCAGCTACAAAACAACAAAAGCTGCCCGCCTTCCCGACTCAAACCGTCGGGACGCACAAGACGCGAAGGGCGGCCTCCATAAGAACTCAAACCACGCACAGGCTAAGAGCCTGTGCCACGGTTGCGTCATAGTTACTTCGGAGGTAGCGAAAGCACACAGACATCTTTCAGATTGCGGTAGCGTTCGCCGTAATCCAGGCCATAACCGACGACGAATTCATTCGGGATTGTGAAGCCAACGTAGTCGGCGGTGATTTTCTGGATGCGCCGCAAAGGCTTGTCGAGCAATGCCGCGATTTTCAGTTTCTTCGGCCGCCGCTGCTCGAGGACGCGATACAGATATTCAAGAGTCAGTCCTGTGTCGAGGATATCCTCGACGAGAATCACGTTCAGCCCCTCGATGCTGCTGTCGAGGTCCTTGTTCAGGCGTACCTGGCCCGAAGTCTCCTTTCCCTTGTCATAGCTTGCGACGGCCATGAAATCAATTGAAGTCTCAAGATCAATCTCGCGCGCCAGGTCCGCGAGGAAAATGCACGCGCCCTTGAGGACTCCGATCAAGTGCACACGCTCGCCGCGAAAATCGCGCGTGATTTCCTTCGCCACCGCGCGGACACGCCTCTCGATCGCCCCGTGACGCAGCAGAACCTTCAAGTGCTCGCCGCTACGCGTCTTCAATCGTGCTGCTCCCCTGTGCATTTGAATGCCGCAGCGCGCTAGCGCCCGGCAGAGGCGGCTAATCTATCCCACGTCCACCCGCCTAACAAGAAAATCGCAGCTCATCGCCATTGCAGGCTATTCATCTTCACTGCGCTGACTCTTGTTGGCCAGGTACCCGAAAATCGCGGCTGCGAGGGTTGGTTAACAACTGAAATTCATTTTCGATTAGAATTTCATAAGTACCGTGTTTGCAATCACTTGGCCTTTCGCGACTGTGCATTTCATTTTCGATTAGAAAATGCTGCGAACCTCCTGACTTGGCCCCGGCGCGCGAAGTCGATCCTGTGGAGCCACACGTCGAGAATCAGAAATTTCCGGGAACGCGGCAAAATTATCCTGGTGGGGACACAAATCGAGGTTACAGTTACTTATTGTAGCCCAATGTCAAAAAATGTGCAAGCCCTTTCTTATGCATGTGAAAATCGTCCAAGGTAAAAAAGCGTCACACCCCAATTTCAGCGCGATTTCGAGGGCGCACATTATGGCCAAAACTTGACTTCAAATCGGGAGGAGCGTAGGTTGCCACCGTTCGGTATGTTCCCGGTGGGCCCCAAGAATTGCCAAGGAGGCAGCGATGAAGCGAATGCTTATCCTCTGCTTCGGGGTTGTGACCTATGTGATTTTCCTGGGGGTTTTCCTGCGGGCGATATGGTTCGTCTGGACCATGGACAGCGCCCCGTCCCAAGCGCCGTTTGTGCAGGCACTTGTGACAGACGCGGTGCTGCTGGCCCTGTTTGCCGTGCAGCACAGCGGAATGGCGCGGCAAGGTTTTAAGAGGGTGTGGACGCGGATAGTTCCGAGAGCCATGGAGCGGAGCGTGTACGTGCTGGTGGCCAGCGCGGTGCTGTACGCGGTGGTCTATTTCTGGCAGCCGATGCCCGCGCTCATCTGGAACGTTCAGGCCGCTTGGGCGGTCATGCTGCTAAATGTGCTGTTCTGGATTGGGTGGGGCATACTCCTGATCAGCACATTTCTCATCAACCATTTCGACCTGTTCGGCCTGAAACAAGTGTGGGGTCAATGGAAGGGAAAGCAGTACGAGCCGCCGGCATTCAGGATCCCGGGATTTTATCAGTTCGTGCGGCACCCGATTTACGTGGGATTCCTAGTGGCTTTCTGGAGCGCACCGCAAATGACTCTGGGGCACCTATTTTTCTCGGTGATGTGCACGGGATACATCCTGGTGGCGATCCAGCTGGAAGAACGCGACCTGATTTCATATCACGGCGAAGAGTACAAAGTGTACCGCAGCGGCGTTTCGATGCTGGTGCCGTGGCCGCGGAAGAAGCTGCAATCGTAACGCCCGAGGCGCGTTCAAACCGTGCCTGGCAAGGCTCCTGTGAAGAATCTAGCGCAGGAGGAGCCTTTCCGCCCCTATGTTCAGCTTGACTCGGGGCGCCGAGCGTGTAAACTGCCATGCAATTCCATTTTGCTGGTCCTCCCGGCCGCGGAAACCTGCCATCCGCAAATCACGGCCCGGGAGAACTCCAAGGAGAATTCACATGGCAAATCCGGTTAAAGCAATTCCCGAAGGACATCCCACAATTACGCCTGGGCTGACATGCAAAGACGCCGCGCGCGCGATTGATTTTTACAAGCAGGTTTTCGGCGCGAAGGAATTGATGCGCATGGAAGGGCCCGGCGGCTCGATTGGTCACGCCGAGCTGACCATCGGCAATTCCAAAATCATGCTCAACGACGAATTCCCGGGGATGGCGATTGCGCCTTCCGGTTGCACCGGCCATTCCCTCTACGTCTACGTTGAGGATTGCGACGCGGTGTTCAACCGAGCTGTGGCCGCCGGAGCGAGAGCAGACATGCCGGCGACGAATATGTTTTGGGGTGATCGCTACGGAAAATTCACAGACCCGTTCGGCCATCAATGGGGCGTCGCCACGCACGTCGAGGATGTGGCTCCGGCGGAAATGGATCGCCGCGCCAAAGAATGGAAGGCGCAGGCGGCAGGCCAAAGCAACTAAGCTCCGTTGCATTTGAGTCGGATACACAACGTTCCAGCTGGCGTGATTCGGCTACGGAACCGCATTGGCGCTGGCGCGAATCTGCTGCCAGCGTCGGGGGCGTTGCTTGGGGTCCAGGATTTTTTTGCGCAAGCGGATGGAATTCGGCGTGACTTCGACGTATTCGTCGTCGGCGATGAATTCAATCGCAGATTCGAGCGTCAGGATGCGATGCGGAACGAGCCGGATCGCTTCGTCGGCTGTCGAAGCGCGCATGTTCGTCTGCTTCTTTTCCTTCGTGATGTTGACGTCGATGTCGGCCTCGCGTGAATTCTCGCCGACGATCATCCCTTCGTAAACTTCTTCCGCCGGGCCGACGAACAGCTCGCCGCGCTCCTGCAAGTTCCAGAGCGCGAAGGCGGTCGTCTTGCCCGGGCGATCGGCGACGAGAGCGCCAGTGGGCCGCGAGGCGAGTTCGCCGCCGTAATCCGTCCAACCGTCGAATAGCGAATGAAGCAGAGCGGTGCCGCGCGTGTCCGTAAGGAGCTGGCCGCGCAGTCCAATCAGGCCGCGCGAAGGAATTTTGAATTCCATGCGCACGCGGCCCGAACCGTGATTCACCATCTTGGCGAGTTCGCCGCGACGGCTGCCGAGGGTCTCCATAACCACGCCTACGAATGACTCCGGGCAATCCACGACGAGGCGCTCGATGGGTTCGAGACGGCGGCCATTTTCCGTGCGCACGACGATCTCCGGCTTGCCGACCATCAGCTCGTAGCCCTCGCGGCGCATCGTCTCGATCAGAATCGCGAGCTGCAGTTCACCGCGGCCGAGAACACGAAACGCATCCGTCGTTCCCGAATCCTCGACGCGAATTGAGACGTTGGTGAGCAGTTCCTTCTGTAAGCGGTCGCGAATGTCGCGCGACGTCACGAAATTTCCTTCGCGTCCGGCAAGCGGCGACGTGTTCACTGTGAAAATCATCGCCAGCGTGGGCTCATCAATGACCAGCGCTTCGCAAGGCGCGGGGCGCTCGAGGTCCGTGATGGTCTCGCCGATCTCGATTCCTTCGACGCCAGCGATGGCGACAATGTCGCCGCAGCCAACTGTCTGCGCTTCGTCGCGGTCGAGGCCGCGAAACGTGAAGAGTTTGGTGATGACCGTCGGCGCAAGAGCGCCGGAGAGTTTCGCAATGCCGACTTCTTTGCCGCGTTCGAGCGTGCCATTGAACACACGGCCAATCGCGATACGGCCGAGATAATCGCTGTAATCTAGATTTGTGACTTGGATTTGCAGTGTCGCCTCGGCGTCACCAGATGGCGCGGGAATCGCTTTCACGATGGCTTCGAAAAGCGGTTGGAGATTTGTCGATGTGTCGCCGAGCTTCCGATGCGCGACGCCGGTTTTCGCATTCGTATAAAGCACCGGGAACGAGAGCTGGTCTTCCGTCGCATCAAGATCGATGAAGAGATCATAGACTTCGTCGAGAACTTCTTCCGTGCGAGCATCCGCGCGATCGATTTTGTTGAGGACAATGATGGGTGGGAGATGCGCCTGCAAAGCCTTTTGCAGGACGTAGCGCGTTTGCGGCAGCGGGCCTTCGCTCGCGTCCACCAGCAGAAGCACGCCATCCACCATGCGCAGGGCGCGCTCGACTTCGCCGCCGAAATCGCTGTGGCCTGGCGTGTCCACGATATTGATTTTCGTGTCGTGATAAAAGACGGCGGTATTTTTGGCCAGAATCGTGATGCCGCGCTCGCGCTCGAGGTCGTTCGAGTCCATGACCCGTTCCACGACGGCTTGATTCGCACGGAAAATGCCGCTCTGGCGCAGCATTGCGTCCACGAGCGTCGTCTTGCCGTGGTCCACGTGAGCGATGATGGCGATGTTACGAATCGGCGGCGTCATGATCGGATTGCTTCCACCATTCATTATCGCATGGGCCGCGGCTTCTCGCTGCGGTAGTTCGGAATGGTGAGTTGTGGCGAGTGCCGGCAATGCCGCCGGGCATTGCGACGTGCTTGTGTATACTTAGCGAGCCGAAAGCGACTCATTTGAAGCGAGGCAGCTCCGGCAAATCCGGGAAATGTTTGCTAAACGCACAAACTGGAACCTCGCAACGAATCGACTGAGCGAGGCGCTGGCAAAGCATCGCGCGAGCGGCAAGCCGCTGCTCGATTTGACCGCTTCGAATCCGACGAAATGCGGTTTCCGTTATGACGGCGCTGCAATCCTCGAAGCCTTTGCGAACCAGGCTTGCCTCAACTACGATCCTGAGCCGCGCGGCCTCGCTACGGCAAGAACGGCAGTCGCTGAATACTACGCCGCGCGCGGGGTGAAGCTTTCGATTGATGACATTTTTCTGACGACAAGCACGAGCGAAGCGTACTCGTTCGTGTTTCGCTTGCTTTGCAATCCGGGCGACGAGCTGCTGATTCCCGCGCCCAGCTATCCCCTCTTCGAATTTCTCTCGGACATTCAGGACGTGAAACTGGTCCGCTATCCGCTCGTTTACGATGACGGCTGGCAGATCGATTTTCATGCGCTGAGGACCGTGATTTCGCCGCGGACGCGCGGCGTGATTGTGGTGAATCCAAATAATCCGACAGGACATTTCGTCAAACGCGAAGAAGCGGCGAGACTGAATGACGTTTGTACTGAACGGAAGATTGCGCTGATTGTTGATGAGGTGTTTCTGGATTTCACCATCGCTGATTCCCAGCCGATGAGCTTTGCTGCGAATCCGGGCGCTTTGACATTCACCATGAGCGGACTCTCGAAAATCTGCGGATTGCCGCAGATGAAAGCTGCGTGGCTGATCGTCAGCGGCCCCGAGAAGCTGAAGGCAGAGGCAGTTGCGCGCCTGGAAGTGATCGCGGACACATATCTCTCCATGAACGCGCCTATCCAATTGGCGATGCCGGTTTTTCTTGAGCAGCGCCATGAGTTCCACAAACAGCTGATGACGCGCGTCAAGAAGAATTTGTCTGAGCTTGACTGCGAGCTCAAGAAGCAGAAATCATGCAGCCGCCTGGAAGTGGAAGGCGGATGGTATGTCGTGTTGCGCGTGCCAGCGACGCGGTCCGATGAAGAACTCGCCATCGAGCTGCTGACGAAACACGCCGTGTATGTTCATCCTGGTCATTTTTTCGATTTCCCATCGGAGGGGTATCTGGTGGTGAGCCTCATCGCCGCCGAACAAGAATTTGCAGAGGGGGTAAGGCTCCTTCTCTCGATGCTGTGAAGCACAGAAATCCTGAGGCTTGATACCCCAATTCAACTCGATTTGGCTTGGACTTTGGAGAGCAGAGGATCGCGCGTCATGCGACCGTCTATCAAACGCCAGATGCTGAGAGGATTTTCATTCCTCAATTCTTCGGGGAGCGCCGCATCCGGGAAATTCTGGTAGCAGATGAGGCGCGTGAAGCGGTAAATCGCCTGCGTGCCAACGGAAGTCGAGCGGCCGTCGGACGTGGCCGGAAACGGCCCGCCATGAACCATCGCATGACAAACCTCGACGCCAGTGGGATAGCCGTTGAAGATCACGCGCCCGACTTTCGTTTCGAGAATTGCGATCAGGTCAGCGTAGTCGCGCAAGTCCGCCTCCGTTCCGTGCAACGTCGCAGTCAAATGACCCTCGAGGTTGCGCGCGATGCCGAGCAATTGTTCGCGTGAGGAATGGCGGACGAGAAGCGTCGAAGGGCCGAAGATTTCCGCGGCCAGATTGTCATTTTTCAAGAAAGCGTCAGCGTCGGTTTCGAATAGCGACGGGCCAACATGGAAGCCGCCTTTTTGCGGGTCGGAGGAAATCACAGCCACGGCTTGCACTTGGTCTTGCCGCGAGCGTGTCTCAACCCCCGCACGGTATGAGCCATGAATTTGCGAAGACAGCAAGGTGTAATCGGAGATGGATTTCATCAGGCTGCCGAGTTCGGATGCGAATTCGCGCGCATGGGAATCATCTTGCAGGACAACGACGCCTGGCTTCGTGCAGAACTGGCCCGCGCCGAGAGTCACCGATGCATGCAAACCCTTTGCAATGTCGGCCCGCCTTTCTTTCATCGCGCCCGGCAAAATGAAAATGGGATTCACGCTGCTCATTTCCGCATACACGGGAATCGGCTCTGGGCGCGCGGCGGCGGCTTTCATCAAAGCGCGGCCGCCCGGGCGCGAGCCTGTGAAGCCGACAGCTTTGATCGCCGGATGATTCACGAGGGCCGTCCCTACGCTCGTTCCCGCACCGAAGAGGAGCGAGAAAACACCATCGGGCATGCCACAATCGCTCGCGGCGCTGCGAATCGCCTGGCCAACCATCTCCGCTGTGCCAAGATGAGCGGCGTGCGCTTTGACCACGACGGGATTGCCGGCCGCAAACGCTGAAGCTGTATCGCCTCCCGCAACCGAAAACGCGATCGGAAAATTGCTGGCGCAGAAAACAGCGACTGGCCCGAGAGGACGCGACATGGCACGAACATCCGGTTTTGGCAAAGGCACGCGATTGGCATCGCCGCGGTCGATACGAGCGCCGACCCAAGAGCCTTCTTCGACCAGTTCAGCAAAAAGGCGCAACTGAAAACAAGTCCGCGCAGTTTCGCTCTTGATCCGTGCTGCGGGCAGCGCGGTTTCCTGGACTGCTCGGGCAACAAATTCCTCGCCGAGCGTTTCGATCTTTTCCGCGATTCGGCGCAAAAACTCCGCCTTCGCCTTGCCCGGCAAGCGGCTGTAATCGGAGAATGCAGAGGCCGCGAGACGCGCGGCACGGTCCACTTCTTCCTGCGACGCAGCGTAAAAAGCGGGTTCCAGTTGCGCGCCCGTTGAAGGGTTCGTGGCGTGAAGCGTCTTATCACTCGTTGCGCCGAGCTGGGCGCCGAGAATCGCCCTTCCTGTCAGTTTGACGGAGTGCTCCACCATAGGACTCCTGACTGAACTCGATAAGCGTTTATGAACGCACTTCCTTTTGCTTTTCGCGTGGGTGCGGCCGGGTCTCGAGCGCGCGGCGAATGACGGCTTTTGCTTCGCTCAATTCCTTCCCTTCCAGAGTCATTCGCGGCGGCCGCACCCGCGAATTTCCCATGCCGGCTTCTTCCTGCACCAGCTTGATGAGCTGCACGAATTTCGGGACCGTGTCCATCCGCAGAAGCGAGAGGAACCACCTGTAAAGCTCGAATGCCTTTGTGGATTCGCCATCCATGGCGTATTGAAACAAGTCCACGGATTCCTCCGGCAGCGCATTCGCCAGGCCCGCGATCCAGCCAACTGCACCCATGGCGATGCCTTCGACGATTGCATCGTCCACGCCGATGAAAACTGCGAGGCGGACGCCGAGCAGCGCACGAATCGCTGCAACACGACGGATGTCGGTGCTCGATTCCTTGACCGCATGAAGGGTGGGAAATTCAGCAGCCAGTTCCGCGATCTGCTCGGGAAGGAAATCCGTTCCGTAGGCGATCGGATTGTTGTAGAGCATGGCAGACAACTTCGTGGCGCGCAGAACCGCCGCGAGGTGCGCCTTCATCTCGCGCCAGTCGCCGCGATAGACATACGGCGGAAGAATCATCACGCCCGAGCAGCCCTTATCCGCGGCCGCTTTCGCAAGATCCACAGCTTCGCTCGTGCGCAGTGATGAAATTGCCGCTACAACGGGAACTTTGCCGCGCAACGCCCGCACGCATGTGTCGATGATCGCGAGTTTTTCGGAATATTCGAGAGCAGAGCCTTCGCCAAGCGAGCCGAGAGGCACGATGCCCGTGCAGCCGCGCTCGACAAGCCACTGACAGTGCTCCGCGATGAATTTGTGGTCCACCTGATAATTGCGATCGAAGCAGGTGGTGATCGCCGGCATTACGCCTGTCCAGTCCATCTGCGCTCCTTATGTACTCACGGATTCTGGGGTTGCTCTGTCTCGTGCTGTTAAACTCTCGGCCGGAACGGGAAAAATCGGAGGCCGCACGGATTCGACTTTCCATCCCAGCAAAAATTCAATCGCGGGCCCGCAGATCCTCCCCTGACATGCGCCCATGCCGCACCGCGTGTGCAATTTCGCTGCGCGCCAGGAAGAATGCGAGCGAATGCGGCCGAGCGTGACATCTTCGCAGCGGCAAACGATCGTTTCCGCAGCCGGTGATGCAGCGAGCTCGCTGCGCAGCGCAAATGCGCGCTCCAACGCAATCGAAAAGCGGCGGAACCGATCCCTCTCCGCAAAGAACTCTCGAGCCTTCTGGGCGTGGTTCGCAGATGCATAGCCCGCGATTTGTCCCTCCAGCAGCGATAGCTCGACACCTCCAATTCCCGTCGGCTCGCCGGCGCAGAAAATTCCGGGTGTCGAAGTTTGCTGCAGTTCATCCACGCGAACAAATCCCGCGCGAAGCTCGCATCCCAGTAACGAAGCGAGTTCTGTGTTCGGTACGAGATGAAATCCGCAGGCGAGAAAGTCGCATGGCTCTTTCCAAGTCTTCTTTCCGGCCCGCAACGTGACGCTCTCGACTCTTCCGCTGCCTTCGGCGGTGATTGGCCAGCAGCCGGCGCGAAACGGAACGCCAGCGAGCTGACGCTTGAGCTGGAAGAATTGCGCAATCTTATTACGATGAGCAGCGACGGCGAGTCCAAAGCGAATCAAGCGACTCCAGGGAGCTTGCTCGGCAACCATGCGAATATTTCCGCCGTGCTGGCGCAAGAACGCGGCGACGGCGACCAGCAAGGGACCCGTCCCCGCAACAACAATTTTCCTTCCCGTGATGTCGAGCCCGGATTTGACAAGGGCTTGCAGCCCTCCTGCGCCGACGACGTTGGGAAGTGTCCACCCGGGAAAAGGGAGAAAGCGCTCCCGCGCGCCTGTGCACAAAATCAGTTTTTCATAGTGAAATATGAGTTCGCCGCGGGGCGATTGAGCAAGAAGAAACCCGGCAACAGGATTGTCAATTACCTCGGCCGAAGAGATTATTTCGACCCCGGGGGATTCGAGCCGCTGGAGCCACCGCTTCGCCTCGGGTGCCCCAGCGTGATTCTCTCCTCCGCGCCAGATCTGGCCGCCGGGCCGCGGGTTGTTGTCGACAAGGCCTACGCGCGCGCCGCTTTCGGCCGCGCAGCACGCGGCCGCAATTCCCGCCGGCCCTGCGCCGACGACAAGAACTTCGAAACTCCTGCCCATGTCACTCATCGGTTCGAATATCCATCCCTTGTTCGCACACGATTTGGCAACTGCGGCAGTGACGCAAGCCGTTGATCGTCATTCGACACTCGAAACAAATCCCCATTCCGCAAAGCGGCCCGCGTGGCTCGCCAGTTACGGACCGCCGAACGAATTTCGCACCGTTCATCATCGCCGCAGCTAGCGCCGATGTGCCGCTCGCGACTTCGCGCTTCGCTCCGTTGACATTGACGGCAATCATGTCAGGCATGGACTTTTTCCAGAATGCGCGCCGCCGCATACGGCTCCGCTGGGATTTCCGATGGCCGGCCGAGGATGTGGTCAACCAAAAGCCGCGCCGTCGCCAGCGATGTCGTAATGCCTAGGCCCTCGTGGCCCGTCGCAAGCAGCAAATTCTCCTGTCGCGGCCACGGGCCGATGAGCGGCAGCTTGTCAGGGGTCGCCGGGCGAAATCCCGTCCAGCTTCGAATGGCGCTCAAGCCTCCCAGTCGCGGCATAAACTCTTCGGCGCGCGCGAGCATGCGACTCAGCATTGCGGAATCGATTTCTTTCGTATCGCAATCGAACTGCCGCGACGAACCGATCAATAATTGCCCCGTGCGGCGCGGTTGGACGTTGAACGCAACCGATTCCTTGGTGAAGGAGTGGGCGCTCTTCAAATAGCCCAGCTCAACCAATTGGTGACGCACAAAGCGCGGATAGCGATCCGTGATCAGCAGATGTCCCTTGCGTTTTCTCACTTCAATGCCCGGAGTCAGCGCCGGCGACCAGGTGCCCGCCGCGTTGATGACCCAGCGCGAATAAATCAAGCTTCCATCGTTCAATCGCACGCTACCCGGCTTAATCTCTGCTGCGATGCGAGGCAAATAAATGTCTGCTCCGCGGGATTGCGCTCTCTCAATCAGGAATCGCGCCGCACAGGGAGCGTAAATCACAGCGTCGTCGCGCACCAGCAAGCCACCCGCCAGGCCTTCGCGCAGATTCGGTTCCGCTTCACGAAGCGATTTTGAATCCAGTATCTCGGCAGCGGCGCCACGCGATTCGTAGAATTCCTTTTTTCGCCGCACAGCAGCCATCTCTTCGTCATCCGCCGCCACCCAGATCGTTCCGCATCGTTCGAACTCAACGTCGTCGGGCAATTCCGGCGCGAGGCGATGCCAGAGCTGGCGCGAATAACGAGTCAACGCAAATTGCGCTTCCGAATCATCCATGACGACCAGGTGGCCCATCCCCGCCGCAGTCGCGCCGCCCCCGATGATTTCTGCTTCGACGACGCAAACACGAAGACCTTCCGCCGAGCAAGCGTCGGCGCACGCTGCGCCAACAATTCCCGCTCCGATAACCAGCACGTCATAGCTCGGCGTCTTCATTTCGGAATGCCCATGCAGAAGGGATCGTGCTTATCGAGAATTAAATCGCTCTCCGCCGTCACGAATGCCGAGCCCTTGATGGTCGGCAGAATTTCTCCATTGCGGACGCGGATGCTGCCTTCAAATACGCTTCCCACAATGCTCTCCTGTCTCCAGATCTCCTCCTCCTTCAGTTTTCCGTCAGAATAAAGACAGGCCATTTTAGCGCTCGTGCCCGTTCCACATGGCGAACGGTCATAGGCCTTGCCCGGACAAAGCACGAAATTCTTGCTGTTCACGCCGGGCAGGCGCGACGGCCCGAATAATTCGATGTGATCAATTTCTTCTCCGTGCGGGCCGGTGATGCGATTCCTGCACAGTTCATGCCGGATGCGCCATGTGAATTCCGTCAGTTCTTCTATTTTGTCAGCTCGAATTTCCATTCCGTGGTTGTTTATTAGAAAGAACCAGTTGCCTCCCCACGCCACGTCTCCCACCACGGAGCCATGATCAGGAATCTCCACCGTGACGCCCGTGGCGGTCCTGTAACTCGGCACGTTGCGAACGCTCACCTCGCCGCTCGCATGAAGGATTGCATTCACTTTGCCAACTGGCGTCTCAATGGAGTGTTCTCCCGGCTTCAAACGCTTCATGTAAGCAAGAGTCACAATCAAGCCAATCGTGCCGTGGCCGCACATCCCCAGGTAGCCTACGTTGTTGAAGAAAATAACGCCTGCCGCACAAGCGGAGTCTGCAGGCTCGCACAACAGCGCACCAACGACCGCGTCAGAACCTCGAGGCTCATTGACAACAGCGGAGCGAAAATAATCGAATTCGTTTCGAAACCGCTCGAGACGCGCTGCCAGTGGCCCGCTGCCGAGATTCGGCCCTCCATCAATCACAAGTCGTGTGGGCTCGCCGCCGGTGTGAGAATCGATGACGTGAACGTGACTGTTATTCGTGGGCATTTCACTCATCAACCCAAGAGGGCATCTACCAATTTCACCGTTCAGATTATGGCTCCCTACCGAATCGAGGCCGGCATGAAATAAGACGAATGAGCTTGATCATTTGAGCGCCGACTGCTGACGGTACGGCAGTTCATTGTATGTATAATTCATCCCATGTCAAAATTCCGCTCGCCCGTCCTTTCAACCCGTCGCCTTCCGCATGGATTTTGCGTTTCTAATGCCTTGCAGCAGTTTCATGCAAGCCGAAATCTCCTACTCCAATGCGTATGATTGTGCCTTTCAATTTCCAATATTCTGGAGTATTTCGCGGGGGTAGCTGACCCGTCGCAGCATCTCCTTGCGCCTCCGCTTTGCGGATGCTCGGCTTTTCTGTCCATATGCCATATACCTTGCCATTCCAGGCCGCGAGCCCCGTGTAATCCCCCATGAAAACTCCCTGCGCATCAAATGGCTCATTGGTCCACGCAAAATTTGCAAACGTTTGGCCGCTGTCGGTGGAGCGTGCCAGAACCACAATCTGCTTGCGATTCTCCCAATCTCCGCGACGATCATAGAATACGACGTTCACCGAGCCGTCCGCAGGATCCACTGCCATCCATTGGAAGAAATGATCCGCGCCGTCATGCAAGGCATCCGTATTCACGCGCACCGCAGGAGTCCACGTGCTGCCTTGATCCGCAGAGCTCGAACAGAAGACGTCCACACCGCCGTTTCGATAATCACTCCAGGTGACGTACAACCGCCCATTCTTCCCTCCGCGCGGATCAATCGCAATTTGCGGAAAACCATTCGAGCGCGCGACCGCTTGTATCTGAAACATGATCGGAGCGGTGTCGATGATATTGCGAGCACGGGAGAAAGTTTTTCCGCCATCTTGCGAAGTTGTGAAAACGATATGTTTCCCATCGGCCCAAACAACATACAAAGTGCTATCAGGCCCGACAACGGCCGCGAATCCTTCAAGCGCGCCATTATCGTCGCGGGGCAGTCCCCGGACGTTGTCAATTTCCATCGGCTTCGACCACGTTTTGCCGTCGTCCGTCGAACGGCTGAGAAGAATCTCCGAATCCGCCAAATTCCAGCGAGTCCAGCCAATATAGAGATTTCCCGCGTGCGGTCCGTGACTGTTATCCGCGATGATGTATGGCTTGTCCTCCCAGGGCACCGTCGGCACGTCCGCCTGCAAAATCACGGGAATGTCACCGGCTTCCCAATGTTGCCCGCCGTCGAGGGAGCGGCGAATGTGCAACCCATTCCGCGATGAATTGTGCGCCCAATAATTGAACGACCCGAGCTTGTCGAACGCCATGTAACAAATGATGGCGTGGCCCTTGTTATCGTACGCGACCGACACGTCGCCTGAAACCCGCCAATTCGGCGGAGCAATTCCATTCGCCAGTTGCCAATGCTTTCCAGCATCGGTTGAGTATGCGATGTGCGCATTGTCTTGAAACGCGGCGACAACCTGGTCCGCGTTGAGTGGATTCACCGCGATCGACGGCTCCGTGAAATATCCAGGATCGGGAGTGACGGTGATTACGTTTCCTCCTGGAACCGGCGGCAACGCTTGAGCTCTCGCACCAACGGAAATCAAGCACAGGGCCGCTGCAACAGCAATCCACCCAAGAACACACGAGCTGGGTATTTGCTGCTTCGAAATTACTCCTGGCTTTCGGCGCATTCCGCCTCCTTTTCGCGCGGCTTGTGAATCCCGCATGACCCGATTCCTGAGCGCACAGGAAGCATTTCCCGGATCCTCGCGCGCATAATCGCACGAAGCTTGCAATATATCGCACCGGATATAGTATGCAACGCGTTCCTCGCGCATCTGATTCTGCTTGTGATACTTGAGCTGTTCGGGAATTCGAGTTGCGATTTTCACGCATGATTACGGCGGTTGACGCTCACGCCTGCGGCGAGCCCGGGCGCGTGATTGTCGGCGGCGTTCTCGACGTCCCCGGCAAGACGATGTTCGAGAAGAAAATATATCTCGAAGCCCAAGCCGATGATCTCCGAAAGCTGATGCTTCGCGAGCCTCGCGGCTATCCGGCCGCCAACTGCAATTTGATTCTGCCTCCAACTCATCCTCAGGCGGACGCAGGTTTCATCATAATGGAGCAGACGGAGTATCCGCCGATGTCAGGCACGAACACGATTTGCGTCGTCACCGTGCTGCTCGAGACGGGAATGATTCCCGCTCGGGAAGGAATTCAACGGTTAAAACTGGACACGCCTGCAGGACTCATCGAAGTCGAAGCAGAAGTCCGCAATTCCAAGGTCACTCGCGTCACATTCCAAAACGTTCCCGCATTCGCCGTTCATCTGGACTCAATAATTGAAGTGCGGGACCTTGGCGCTGTCCACGTGGACGTTGCTTATGGCGGAATGTTCTACGTCATTGCGGACGCGGCTCCTCTCGGCCTTCACCTCACGCCCGACGAGGCTCGCGACATTGTCCGCGTCGGTGAAATGATCAAGGCAGCAGCGCAGGAGCAGCTTCCTGTGGTCCACCCTGAAAATCCGAAAATCTCCGGAGTCACGATTGCGCAACTCTCGGCCCCTTCCACAAATCCGGGCGTACATCGGCGAAACGCAGTAATCGTTTCCACCGGAAAGCTGGATTGGAGCCGCCAGTCCTCATGGACCGGCGCCCTGGATCGTTCGCCCTGCGGCACCGGTACTTGCGCGAAAATGGCGTGCCTTCACGCTAAGGACCAGCTCGGGCTCAATCAGGATTTTGTGCATGAAGGAATACTCGGCACCACATTCACCGGTCGTCTCGTCGGGGAAACGAAAGTCGGCAGCTATGCGGCTGTGATTCCGTCCATCAGCGGCCGCGCCTGGATCACTGGATTCGCTCAATACGTTCTTGAGTCCGATGATCCATTCCCGACGGGCTTCACTGTCGGCGATATTTGGGGCAATTCGGCGTGAAATGAGTGCAATTCGCAACTCAGCTTAGAGTTGGATTTGATTTCCGAAATCCACTTCGACTCTAATTGTCGCTCGCAACGGCATCCCGGACTGGCGACAGAGCCGCCGCAATCGGTATCACTCCGTGTTCCGCGAGCGAACGATTAAACGCGGGGACATCTTTGTCCATTAAGTTTTTGTAATCTGCTTTCGCTCCCGTCAGATCCTTTTCGATCATGTCCAGTAATTCTGTCTCAGTCGCTGTAGGAGCGAAGTCGGCGCCGCCGGCGACGTCGCCTCCGCCAGTGCCAACTTCCGCGTTCAGCCAGATCAAGTTGAGATAGACCTTGTAACCGGCGACGTAGTACTTGTCGTCGCTGTTCGCTTCCACTTTCGAGATCAGCTTGAACTCGACGTCCTGAAGCTTCTTTTGCATCTCCTCGACAGATTTGAGCAAATCGGCCTTTTCTTTCTGGTCCTGCAGCGACTTCGCGACATCGTCGAGCTGCTTCCGCATCCACTCGATTTGATTGACCATGTCGGAGGTACTCGTGATGTCGTCTCGTATGCGGAGAAGCATTGTCACTGACTTGTCGATTTCCGCATCCGTGCCCGGCGCTTTCGGGTCGCGCAAAATTGTGAGCGGCTGCGTATAGCTCTTGCCATCGACTGTCAGGCGCACTGCGTACTTGCCGGGAGCCGCGAGCGGGCCCGTTTGCGAACCCTCGATGCCCCAGTGCGTGATGGGCCGCAGATCTTTGCCGCGGAAACGCGGCTCTTCCCAAATATGCGTATTATCCGGAGCATCGGTTCGCAACGCGACGAGCTTCGGCGGATCGTAGCGAAGATCCCAATCCGCGCGGTTGAGGCCCTCCTTCCCAGGCGCTCCCTTAAGTTTCCGAATCACTTTGCCGTGCGCATCGAGGATTTCCGTTTGCACGGGCGACTTCGTCGCCGCCTTCAATGAAAAATCCAGAATCGCGCGTCCGCTACGCGTGAACCGATACGCCGCGCGGGGTTCGAAGAATCGCACTGGCTCATCCGACGCTTTCTGCGCCATCTGCTCGAGCGGCGTGATGTCGTCGAGGATGTATAGCCCGCGGCCGTAAGTGGAAACAACTAGATCGTGAAACTGCTTCTGTACGACGGCCCACGAAACCGGCGAATGCGGCAGTCCTTCATCCAGCGCCGTCCAGTGCCCGCCGTCATCGGGCGAGTAATATAGTCCATTGCCCACGCCTGCGAAGAGCAGGCCCTTGCAATTCGGATCCTCTGCGATGATGCGGACATAGGACAGCTCGCCCTTCGGAATTCCGCCGCTGATTTTCGTCCACGTCTGCCCAAAATCAGTGGTCTTGTAAATGAATGGGTCGCGGTTGTCCATCAGGTGGAAATCGACGGAGGCGTATGCTGTACCGGGGTCGAAGTGCGAAGGCTCGATGCTCGTGACCGTCCCCCATGCCGGCATCCCGGAAATATTCTTCGTCGTGTTCGTCCAATGGCCTCCACCATCCCTTGTGTTCCAAACCTGTCCGTCGTTTGTACCCGCCCAGATCAAGCCCTTCTGGATTTGGGAGGGCGCAATCGCGAAAACAACTTCACCGTAAAACTGCCCGAGGTTGTCCCCCACGATTCCGCCAGAGGAGACAATTCTGCTCGGATCTTGTGTTGAAAGATCAGGACTGATGACCGACCAGCTCTGCCCTCCATTGGAGGTTTTGAAAATCACCTGGCAGCCGTAATAGACGGTGTTGTGGTCGAACGGATCAATCGCCAGCGGCGGTGTCCAATGACACCGGTATTTCGTATCCGTCGGCGGTGAATCGAGTGTGTGGAACCACGGACTCACCGAGTGCGCCATTTTCGATTTTGCATCCCAGCGTGTCACTTCATCGCCGTAGCAAGTCGCCCAAACAACATCGGTATCCGTAGGGTCGGGAATCGTGAAGCCGGATTCGCATCCGCCCATTCCATGGTCCCAGTCGGGCTGATCGCCTTCACCGAACGCGAATCCAGGCGAAGTGCTCGGTCCGCGCATATTTCCGTCGTCCTGCATGTTGCTGTAGACGTCATAGGGGACCTGATTGTCCACGGCAACGTGGTACATCTGGCCGATCGGCAACGTCACGCGCGAAAAACTACGGCCGTGCAAAGTGGTGATCAGCATTCCGCCGTCATTCGTGAGCGCGAAACGATCGGCATTTTTCGGATCAATCCAGATGTCGTGATTGTCGCCGCCCCACGGGACCTGTTGGAACGTCTCGCCTCCATCCACGGATTGGAAGAAGCTGCTGTTGGCAAGCAGCACTTCATTATCATTCGCGGGAGACACTGCGATGCGAATGTAGTAACCAGCCCGTCCGATCAGAGCTCGCGCCCAGTTGACCACATGCCAGTTCTCTCCTCCATCGTCCGAGCGCCACACGGAGCCCTGGTCCGCGGTCTGGATCAGCGCATAAATCCGCTCGGAGTTCGACGGCGCGATGGCCACGTCAATTTTCCCCACGGGCGGCTTGGGCAATCCGTGGCCCTCGATCTTCGTCCACTTTGTCCCGCCATCGTGCGAAATATAGATTCCGCTTCCGGGTCCGCCGCTGAGTTCGGCATATGTGTGCATGGCGACCTGCCATGTGCCGGCGACCAGCGTTCTTGAATCCTGCGCGTCCATCGAAAGCCCGGAGCAGCCCGTGTTTTCGTCCACAAAAAGCACGCGCTCCCAATTCTTCCCGCCATCCGTCGTCCTGTAAACGCCCCGCTCCTGCTGCGGGCCCGTCGTCCGCCCCAGCGCGCACACATACACATTGTTTTCATCGCGCGGATTGACGATGATTCGCCCGATTCGTCCCGTCGCATCGAGGCCCATGTGCGTCCACGATTTCCCGGCATCCGTGGACTTGTAAACTCCGTCGCCCATCACATCGCTGTCGCGAATGGCCCATGCCTCGCCGGTTCCCGCCCATACGACGCTCGGATCCGAAGCCGCCACGCCGAGCGCGCCAATGGCCGCGACCGGCTCCTTGTCGAACACAGGCATCCAGCGAATCCCGCCATCGGTGGATTTCCAGACGCCGCCCGAAGCCGCGCCGGCGTAATAAGTCGTCGGATCTCCCGAAACTCCGGCGACAGAAGCAATGCGATTGCCGACCGTCGGCCCGATGAACCTAAAGCGAAAACCGCCTTGCTCCGGCTGCCCAAATCTGCGCTGTGCATATCCCGCAGTCGCGAGCAAACCGCAGAGAAGTACAAACACAAAAATATTCCGCGCCAAACTAAACACTCTCATTCCACTCCCCCTTGATCTCAAAATCCTTTGGCGGCGTTACGCCCGTAAATATTGCGCAAAATAGCCCTGACCGCCCGACGGCGAAAAGGCACGCCCAATCTACGTTTACATTATGAAATGTCAAGAAATTGTTGATTTCCTGCGGCATGCAGTTTTGAGAGGGTTCATTCACCTTTAAGAGGACAAAATGGTAGGGGCGGTGGGGATCGAACCCACGACCAACGGCTTAAAAGGCCGCTGCTCTACCACTGAGCTACGCCCCTGGACTCGCGCGTCTAGGCAAGATGTTTCGACGGCGCAGCTTCATCTTAGCATCTTTTTAAGTGGCGAGCCGCTCGCCGAGCGCCGGAGCGCGCCGCCCGCGCTTGCGCTTCCATTCGTAGTCCTTGCGCAACTTGTCCTTGTGCTTTTTCAGTTGCGCCAGGATTTCGCTGAACGCCGCGCGCACGCTGGCCCGGACGTCAGATCCTTCTCCCGTCGCGTGCATCGTGCCCGTCGGCAGCGACAAATTCAGCGACAGCGCAAAACTCTCCCGGTGCGGGATGCGCCCGAAAGCGCCGTGCAGTTGAATCAAGTCTGGCGAGTAATGCTTCAGGAGCTTTTCCAGTTTCTTCAAAAGCGTTTCGACTTCTTTTTGTGTTTCTTCCCGCAATTCCGATTGCTTGTAGCTGAATGAGGTCTTCATCGAAGTCCCCTATGTTTCCATTTGTTGGATGATTTGACGCGGAAGGGTGGATGCAGCGTTTCTTCATCATGGCCAAACTGCACAAGCAGCGCAACTTTCTCGCCGACATCTACCCAAGCATATCAGCCCACATCAAATTCGGCAACCGTCGATCTTATGGAACATTGCCAGCATTCATTAAACAATTATAGTAATATCCGTTCTGTGAACCTTGTGCAATTGCAGTCCACAAGTGATTTTACGATGGCTCTTGACACAGAGCGAACAAAAAGCGAATCTTATAAGATCTCCCCATGAAAGAGCAGATCCCGTTTGACAGAATCGGCTACTGGTCCGAGATCAAGCTCGAAATTCTGAAAGAGTATGCAGCTGCGTATTCGACCATCCTAGCTGCCCAAAAGAACCCATCGCTCTATCACATCTATATCGACGCCTTCGCAGGTGCGGGAGTCCACCTGGCGAAAGCCACCTCGAACCTAGTTCCGGGGAGCCCTTGGAATGCGCTCAGCATTCGACCTCCGTTTCGAGAATATCACATGATTGATATCGAGCCAGAGAAGGTTGAAAACTTGAAGAACCTGTTCGGGCAGCGCGACGACCTTTTCATCTATCAAGGTGATTGCAACCAGATTCTGCTTGAGAAAGTGTTCACCAGGGTGAAATACGAAGATTACCGGTGAGGACTATGCATTCTCGATCCCTATGGACTCCATCTCGATTGGAGGGTAATTTCCCGGGCGGGCCAGATGAAGACATTGGACATGTTCTTGAACTTTCCCGTCGCTGATATGAACAGGAATGTACTCTGGCATAATCCGGAGAGAGTCAGCGCATCCCAGGTGGCCCGCATGACCGCGTTTTGGGGTGATGAATCGTGGCGAGAAATCGCGTATCAAACTACAGGGAATCTCTTTGGCTATCCGGAGAAGGAACCAAACGAGGCAGTGGCCGAGGCATTCCGGCAGAGGTTGAAGCGCGTTGCAGGATTTGAACTGGTCCCCTATCCCTTGCCCATGAAGAATTCAACTGGCGCGATAATTTACTATCTCTTTTTTGCCTCCCAAAAGGATACGGCCCAGCATATAGTACTCGACATTTTCAAGAAATACGAAAAACGAGGAGAAGGATAATGTCGCTCGAATCTGCCATCGAATGGACCGACGCTACCTGGAACCCGGTTCGTGGTTGCACCAAGATTAGCCCCGGCTGTAAGCACTGCTACGCGGAGACATTTGCCGAGCGATTTCGTGGCGTCAAGGGTCATCCCTATGAATATGGTTTCGACCTGCGCCTTGTGCCCGAAAAACTCGCTGAGCCGCTTAGGTGGCGCGCTCCCAAAATGATTTTCGTCAATTCCATGAGCGACTTGTTCCACGATGCCGTCCCCGACGAATACATCCTTGCCGTCGCAAGGGTCATGGTCGCCGGCAACTGGCACACATACCAAATCTTAACGAAACGATCCGCACGCATTCAACATCTCTTAAATTCAACCTTGAGCTTTGCGGCGAAATGCCCGCATATCTGGTGGGGCGTCAGCGTCGAAAACAGGAAATATGGTTTACCGCGCATTGAACATCTTCGCGAAACCAACGCCGCTATTCGATTCCTCTCCGTTGAACCGTTGCTGGAAGATCTAGGTCAACTGAATCTCACTGGTATTGATTGGGTGATTGTCGGCGGCGAGAGCGGCCCCGGCGCTAGGCCTATGAGGAGAGAATGGGTCGTCTCCGTCAGAGGTCAATGCCGCAAGAGTGGCGCTGCGTTTTTCTTCAAGCAGTGGGGAGGGGTGCGAAAATCCGTCACGGGGAGAAAACTGGATGGCAGAACCTATGACGAATTCCCGGATCGCACGCAGAATCCGGTCTTGCCCACCCGCGACTGCATTTCCATCGCAGACCAAGTCGCATCCTCCTGTGGGGGCCTGCGCCTCGTCAATGTCTCTCCTCTCTCTTCCCTACGCCTCGCGTCAGCATTCGAATAGTGGACGGAATCCTTGCCACTTGCGATTTCCTAATCGAAAATGAAAAACATTTGCGAATCGCTCTGAAAAATGCGATTCGCGAGCGCACGCAGGGGTGTTGCAGGCAAAGCCTTCACGCCCTAAACGCGCGCGAAAGGAAGGGAATGGCCGACGAAGCATTTATGTCGCGGCTCCCTCGGCGTCGCTCGGGACAAGTTTCGCCGCGACCCACATGGACAGAAAGTAAGGACAGCTGGGCGGCGTTGTGCGCGGAGACTGATCCCCCAGGCTCGACTAATCCCACAGGCTCCCCTCACCGAGGACCTGGGAGGCCCTATTTAGAGTTAATTGTGAGCAGTTTTGACCAGGTTATTAAATTGGCCCGGACGAAGTGGCGGAACGGAAACAATTCAATTTTATGGTTGCCGTAAACAAGGACATGTGATTAGCTATGCCTCTCAGCCTAGGCGCTTAATGAAAATCCTACTGTACAATCCTGATAACGGCGTAACGCGCAACTTCATGCCGCATCTGTGGATGTTTCTCCTGCAATCGCTGACTCCGCCAGGACACGAAGTGACGCTGATTGACGGAAACGCGCAGCCGATGAATGAAGAAAGCATCGCGCGCTACGTCCGCGAACACAATATCGAGCTGGTGGGCATCGGGGCGATGACGCGGATGATCGCCAAGGCTTACCGCATGGCGGACGCGGTGCGCGCCGCGGGAGCCAAGGTTGTGATGGGCGGCCCGCACGTCACGGAAATGGCTGACGAGGCGCTGGGGCGAGATGGCGGCCCGCGTCATGCCGACGCGGTTGCGCTGGGCGAAGCGGATGAGACTTGGCCGAAGATCGTGGAAGACGCCGCGCGCGGCACGCTGAAGGACGTCTACGCGCCGGTGGACGCGTTTGGCCAGGAGCACAAGCCGCCGCTGCAACCGTACCCTGAAATTCCCTGGGACAAAATCAATCTGGACCAGTTCAATTTGCTTCCCGGCGTTTTGCATCCGGTGCTGAAGCGCGTCGGAGGCGGATGGGGAACATTCCGGATTATTCCCGTGGAATCCGGGCGCGGATGCCCTTATGGATGCGAGTTCTGCACGGTGACGGGATTTTTTGGCGACTCGATCCGCTTCCGTACGAATGAAAGCGTGGTGAACGAACTCCTCCTGCTGAAAGCGCGCGCGAAGGCGGAGGGCGGACAGATTGCCGTGTTTTTCATTGACGACAATTTCGCCATCAACATCAAGCGCACCAAATCGTTGCTGCGAGACATTATCGCCGCGAACGCGCAAGTGCACTGGGTGGCGCAGATCAGCGCCAACTTGCTGCGCGACGAGGAGCTGGTGGACCTGATTGCGGCCTCAGGAGGCAAGTGGGTCTTCATCGGAATGGAATCCATCGATCCGGTGAACCTGGCCGACGTGAAAAAAGGATTCAACAAACCCGGCGAGTATGCCACCGTGCTCGAGCGACTGGCGCAGCGGAACGTCTATGCCATCACGTCGTTTATTTTCGGCATGGACAATGACACGGTCGGAGTGGCGGAACGAACGTTGAAGGAGATTCGCAACTGGCCTCCAGGACTGCCGATTTTTGGATTGCTGACGCCGCTGCCCGCGACGCCGCTCTACAAGAGGCTGGAGGCCGCCGGGCGGCTGACGCGCGTGAAGCACTGGCAGGAGTTCATACCGTTCGCGATGGCGCATACGCCATTGAAGATGAGCATCGAGGAAGCGCATAACGAAGTGCGAATGGGATGGTCGAACGCGTACAGCCCGAAGGCAATTGAAAAGGCGGTGGATTCGCTCAACTGCAAGCCGCTGGGTTACCGAATAAACATCCTGGTCGCGCGACTCTGTTTCCGGGGAATTTATTTTCCGCAAATGGGCCGGTTCGCGTGGGTGAAAACGATAATCGAAAACCGGCGCACGATTTTCAAGCTGCTCTGGCAGGGATTCGGAAGAGGGCTGCACGCCGCAGCGCCATCCGTGGCGGCAGAGACCGTCGCAGAGCCGCAATCAGGAGACTAGCGCTTTACCATCGCAGGATTTTGACGCGCAACACGCCAATGTGTTTTTCCACGTTCTCCGATTGAGACCCCCGCAAGTGCGCCAATAAGCTGAAACCACAGGCGAACGGAGCAAGGAATTATTTCTTGAAGAGGTCCTCAAAAGCTTTGCGCGCGCCGGTGGGGCTGCCGCTGGACGGCTGAGCCGCGCTGGGATTCGGAGCATAGTTTAAGGGCGAAGTGTCCTTCTCGACTGTGACGCGGAATTCAAAGAACGTGCACGAATTCTTCGCGTCCTTCGGCGAGATGCGTTCGGAGGTCGGCTGCGTGCATTCGAATTGCGCGGCACTGTCGAAATGGACGCACTGCTTGCAGCAATGCAGCTCGAATTTGCACTTGGGGCACTGTCCGCTGCGATCGAAGCCGGGCATGAGGATCGCGCCGCAATTCGAGCAGCGCGCGCGCGTGACCGTGCCGACCATGCGCGGCGTCCGCGGGCCCATTTGATCCTGGAAGGCCTTTGGGCCGCCGCTGGACGGCGGGCGTTCACGCTTCTTGTCCTTGTCCTCCCGATCGCGCTCGGAATACCCCTTATGCTTATACTTCCGCTCCATGGAATTACCTCCGGGGGGAGACCCCATCATACTCTCATTTCGCGCCGGAGAAGGGATTTATCTGCGGCGCGGGAATTAAGAACAAGAACCAAATCCTCATACGAAGCAGGTCGGAACTAAAGCCCGACCATGCAAAGGTGACGCCCGCTGCGCAGGCGCGGGCGCAGCCCTTCGACTCCGCTCAGGACAAGCAAGCAGCGCCCCTACGAAAGACAGCGGCAGCGGCTGGCGCGTAGTTTGTCGCAATGTCACTGCAACTCTTGCTTCGCCCAGCGGCGGCAAAAACCTTCGACGGTCAGATCCTGGACAAGAAATTTGCGCGGCGCGCCGGCGAAGTTGAGAAGCGCCTCGGCGGCAAGATAGCCGCTGCGAACGGCGCCTTCCATTGTTGCGGGCCAGCCCGTGCGCGTCCAATCGCCGGCGAGAAACAGGCCCGGGATGGCGGTTTGCTGCGGCGGGCGGAAGGCGTCGGAGCCGGGCTCGGGAGAGAATGTGGCGTTCACTTCCTTGACGACGGTGGCTTTTTGCAGCTTCGCTTCGCGAGCAAGCGGCAGCACTTCGTGCAATTCCTTGACGCAGAGGTCAATGATTTCCTGTCGCGAGCGCGGGATGAGATCGTAGGACGCGCTGATGACGAGCTGCAAATACTGGCCGGAGGAATTTTCAGGCGCGGCGCCGGAAGAATAGAGAAGCGACTTATTGAAGATCCATTGCACGGTGTGGTCGAGGAGAGTGAGGAACGGCTTGTCGATGACAGTGCGGTCGAACCAGAGATGAACGCCGGTGATGGGAGAGGTGCGCAGGCGGCTGATGTTTGCGAGCGATGGATCGCGCTGGCGAATTTCCGCGGGCAAGAGGTCGAGAAAGGAATCGTGAGGAACGGCGCAGATGCAAGCATCAGCGCGGATTTCGCTGCCATCGTCGAGCTGGAGCGATTGAAATTTGCCTTCGGCAATGCGAATCGCGCGCACGGCGGCGCGGCTGCGGACTTCCCCTCCCTTGCCTTCGATGGCGATGCGGCAGCCAGCGTAGAGATCGCCGAGGGGGACGGAGGGAATGCCGAGAACGTATCCTTTGCGATTCACGAGGAAGGCTTTCCAGAAAACATCGATGCCGTAACGAGCGTCGGTGCGATCGAGTTCTTCATCGAGAGCGCTGACAAGGACGACACGCCAGAAGCGCGTGATGGCTTCTTCCGTCTGACCGTTGCGGCGCAGCCAGTCGAGCATGGTGGCGCCGCCGGCATCAGTCGGACGCCCGCCGGAACGCGCGATGGTCAGGAGGCCGCGGGCGATGGCTTGCTTGTCACGATAGGCGAGTGCGCGGAAGCGAAGAAACGAAAGCGTCATGTGAAACGGAGGCGGGAGAAAGGACGAGTAAATCGAACTGACACGGCCAGAGCGGTCGGCAAAAAAGAGACGGTCGTAATGGCGAATCTTCGATTCGGCGCCGACACGGCGATAAAAATCGGCAAGATTGGTGCAGCAGCCGAGTGTGACGTGCTGGCAATTGTCGATGTGACTGCCGTCGGGAAGGGCGTAGGAAGTCGCGCGGCCGCCGAAGTACGGGCGCTTTTCGAAAAGACGGACGCGGATGCCGGATTCAGCGAGCGACAGAGCGGCCGACAGGCCCGCCAGTCCGCCGCCGATCACGTTCACGGTTTCGCAGGGCATTCGTTTCCCCAAGCCATCCGATGCGCGCCCGCACGAGAATCCAGACTTTCTCCACGGTCGTGAGACGCGCAGGCGGCGGTGCGAGGACAGCGTAATTACGAGCTTCGATTTTTTCGAGTATGCCGGAATAAATTCGCGCGAGAGCCCAGAGCGCTGCGCGGCTGTCATGCGAAACAAGGCCGAGGAGCTTCCAGCCTTCGTGATAGAACTGCCAGGCGCGCTCGGCTTCGAAACGGAGGAGCGCGACGAGCTCGGGGCTGGATTGTTGTTCACCAACGTGGCGCGGGTCGCTGCCGAATTTCTTGAAATCCTCGCGCGGAAGATAGACACGGCCCATGGCGAAATCCTTGGGGAGGTCGCGAAGAATGTTCGTCAACTGAAATGCGATGCCGAGGCGCTCGGCGAGTTCGGGCGCGTGAGGATCCGTGAAGCCGAAGACGTGCAGGCAGCAGAGGCCGACGGTGCCGGCGACGCGGTAGCAATATTCTCGCAAGGCGTCGAAAGTCACGTAGGAGGTAATCGTGAGATCCATCTCCGCGCCGGAAATGAGGTCGTGGAGATAGCGAAGAGGGATCTTGTACGTCGCGACGGTGTGGCAGAACGCGGGCCAGAAGGAATCCCCATGCGCGGAGCTCGAAAGCTGGCGATCCATTTCCGCGCGAAGCTCGCGCAGGCCGCGCTGCTTAGCATCGAGCGCGCCAGGCTCGTCAGAGATGTCGTCTACGTGGCGCATGAAAGCGTAAAGAGCGCAAAGAGCGTCGCGCTTCGCGGCGGGGAGTAGCAAGAAACCATAATAAAAATTGCGCGCCGCGGAGCGAGCGACTTTGCGGCAATGCGCGTAGGACGCTGCGACGGCGGGATCAGGCATGACGGCCGGCGAGGGAGGCGTTTTCGGGATTCTGGCCGCCACTCAGGTCATCGCCGCCCGGAGCGCGAAAGACAGAGAGCAGGCGGGAAATCATGGCGCGGCCGAGGAGGCGAGCCTGAACGCCGCCCGAAAGCGCGGGTCGTCCATGGAGCGTGTCGTAGCCCATGGCTTCGATAGCGTCGAGGACCGCGATGCCTCCACGGGAGAAAAGATCCACGTCGACGCGAAATTCCGGAGCGACACGCGAAGCAAGAGGCGCACCGGTTGCGAACAACGCGAGCGTGCGTGCAATCAAATCTTTCATCAAGGCGACGTAGCGGGAATCGAAATTGCGCGAAACGATGTCCTTTTCAGACAGATCGTGAGCGGCCATGAGCTCTAGCGGAATATAAATGCGGCCTTTTTCGAGGTCGCGGCCGACGTCCTGCCAGAAGTTCGCGAGTTGCAGCGCGGTGCAAGTGGCGTCGGAGAACGCCTGACGCTCGGGGTCGCGATAGCCGAAGAGATAGAGCACGAGGCGACCGACAGGATTCGCGGAGTAGCGGCAGTAACCGATGACGTCGTCCCACGTTTGGTAGCGACGCACGGTCTGATCCTGACGAAAAGCGCGAAGCAAATCGCGGAACGGCTCGATAGGGATCTCGAACTGGCGCGCCGTTCCGGCGAGCGCAATCAGCACCGGGTGAGTTGCCGAGCCGCGAAAGGCGCGCTGGACTTCCTGGTCCCAGGCATCGAGAAGCTCTGTGGCGCGCTTCGTATCGGGCACTTCGTCGCCGAGATCGTCAGACCAGCGGCAATAGGCATAGACATTGTAGAAGTGCTGGTGAAGGCGCGAAGGAAGTAGCCAGGAAACAACGCGGAAATTTTCGTAGTGATGCGTGGCAAGCCAGCGCGTGTAACGCTCGGCCTCGGCCGGCGAGCAGCCTTCGGGCGGTAGGGTTCGCGCGATTTCCAGTTCCTGTTGTCCCAGCATGAGGCCCCGGCCGGTTACGCCCAGGGAATGACCGCCGTCTTCAGCTCGCCATTGCGATGCTTCATGTGCTCGAACACGCGGGGAAGGTCGGCGAGCGGAATTTCTCCGGTGATGAAATCGCTGGCGCGCACTTCGCCGCGCGCGATGGTGTCGAGCGATTCACGAATGAAACGAGGCGTGTGATGAAACGTCGCCTTGATGGTGATTTCCGAATAGTGAAGCAGAGCGGGATCGAACTGCACCTGCGTGCCGCGCGGGCAACCGCCAAAAAGATTCACCTTGCCGCCCTTGCGCACCATCTCGATGGCCCATTGCCAAGTGGGTGCCGATCCGACGGCTTCGATCACGGCGTCGGCGCCGCGGCCGCCCTCGGTGAGCTGACGGACCACGGACACGGGGCTGTCCATATCAGAGACGTCGAACGCCGCATACGCACCGAGGCGCTCGGCTGCCTTAATCTGGCTCTTGCGCTTGCCGAGAGCAATTACACGAACATCACGGCCCGAGAGAATGCGGATGAACTTCAGTCCGATGGGGCCGCAGCCAACGACGACGGCGGTGTCGCCCGGGCGAATCTGCGTTTCTTCGATGCCGCGGAGGACACACGCGAGCGGTTCAACCAATGCCGCGTCGCGAAAACTGACATGGTCTGGAATCTCAAGCAGATTCTGGCGAACGATGCGGCCGGGAATGCGCATGTATTCGGCATACGCGCCGTTGTTGAACAGAAGGTCCTCGCAGAGATTAGGCTGCTCCTTGCGGCAATAGAGGCAAGAGCAGCAAGGCGCGGAGTTCGACGGAACGACGCGCATGCCCTCGCGGATCGTGCCATCCACCAAGCGGCCCGCCTCCTCGACGATTCCGGCCAGTTCATGGCCAAAGAGTGCAGGCGGCTGAATCATGCGGGGATGAGAGCCCTGTTTCCAGACTTTCAAGTCCGTGCCACAAGTGAGCGCGACCTGAACGCGGACGAGGATTTCGTCCTCGGCAACCGCAGGAATGCCCACGCGCTCGATTTTTAGATTTTCGCGGCCGTACAAAACGGCTGCGGTCATCACGCCTTGTGCTTCTGCCTTCATGAGTGCTGGATCACCACTTTCAGCGTATTCTCGTCGGGGCGGGCGGCGAGTTCCAAGGCCTGGGCTACCTGTTCGGTTGAAAAACGATGCGAAATCAATTCGGCCACGGGCAGGCGGTGGTCGAATACCAATCGAGCATACTCCTCTTGTTCGGTAATCGATGCGCTATAACTTCCCAGGATTTCCTTTTCATCAATACCGACGGCGGCCGCGGGAAATTCGATGCGCAACACAGGATCATTGTGCGCGAATAGCAGGACGCGTCCGCCCGGCCGAGCCATTGTCAAAGCCTGCTCGACCAGCTTCGGATGCGGCGCTGCCAGCAGAACCGCGTCCGCGCCCCGGCCCCGGGTGCGTTCGCGAACCATAGACACTATATCATTAGATGCCGGATCGAAGGCCGAAGATGCGCCGAGGCGGAGGCTGGCAGCGCGCCGAGCAGCGAGAGGATCGCTTGTAAGGACCTCCGCACCGATGAGATGAACGATTCCGGTCAGCAACATGCCAATCGGGCCCTGGCCGATGACGACGACGGTCTCCTCCGAAGCGACGCGCGCTCTCCAAACCGCTTTCGCTGCGGTGTTCACTGGCTCGATAAAGGTCGCTTCCTCAAACGTGACGTCTTGGGGGAGTGCGAGCATGCCGCGCTCGACGATCCAGGGCATGGCGCGGACGTACTGAGCAAAACCACCGCCGTTGGGGGCAAAGCCGGCCGTGAGGCCGACTTTCTTGTACTCAGGACACTGCGAAAAAAGCTTGCGTTCACAATAAAAGCAGGAGCCGCAGGGAACATGATGGAAGCTGACCACGCGGTCGCCGGGCTTGAACTTGCGGACTCCGCGGCCAACCTGAACGACCGTGCCGGCAAGTTCGTGACCGAAAATCTGCGGCGGGGCGACGAAGCCGTGCGCGATTTTTTTGATGTCTGTGCCGCAGATGCCGCAAGCGGCGACTTTGAACAGCAATTCGCCTTCGCCGATTTCGGGAATGGGGACTTCCTCGCAAACCACCTGTCCCGCGCCGCGATAAACGCCGGCGAGCATCTTGCCGCTGGCAGGAATGCCGAGCGGAGCGGATTCGACGCGGGCGGAAGTGGTGCTCATGCGCGGACAGCCTCCGCTCGCCGGGCGCGGCGAGGACGCTGCTCTGCCAATTCGCTGACGAAGGAATCGAGAAACGCCGCCAGCGCAGAGGCGGCACGGCGGCTGCGAAAGCCGAGACGAATCAAGGCGGGCAATTTGTGAGGCGCGCGGGCGACGGCCCAGGCGAGCCTCGGACCGATCGCATTCCCTCGGGCATCGAGCAGCGAGCTGAAATCGAGAGGCACAGATTCGTTCGCGGCATCGCTGACGGCGCGGATGGCGACCGCTTTGACGCCCCAGCCGCCCGATTCGCGCAGGACTTCCCAACTCTCCATGTCCACGGCGGCGGCGAGGCTGGAGAGAGAAGTTTTTTCCTTCACAGTGGCAACGACATGGTCGGCAGTGCAGAAGCGAGGAACGATTGTGGCTCCGCGTTTCTCCGCCAAAGCAAGCAAGGAAGAATCACTGCGAACTTCGTGGCCCGGATAATCAGCGGGAACAGTTTCCGCATAAACGGAATGTGCCGCGAGAACCTGGCCCGGCTTGTATTCGGGGCGAAGCGAGCCAGAGAGTCCGGCGGAAATGCAGAAGTCGGGACACTCCAATTCGCCGAGCATGAAGCTGTACACAGTTCTCGCCGCGCTCTCGCGGCCCATGCCGGTGAGCGCGACGCAAATTTTCGCGCCGGAAATATCAGAGACAAAAACAATCGCGCCGCCGGGCGTTTTCATTTCCTCGAACGTGCGAAAACGGCGCCAGGGGGCGAATTCCGGTTCGAGAGCGAATGTGACGAGGATTTTCAAGATCGCAGTTCCCTGCCTCACGCGGCCGAGGCACGCGCCATTTGCGGACGGCCTGCCAGTTCCACATATCCATTCGATGCATACCAATTCACGGCGCGCTTGAGCGCCGCCTCGACAGACCCGGGCGCATAGCCGAGTTCCTTGCGCGCTTTCGCGTCGCTGACGAACATGTTGTGGCGCGCGATGCGCACGGCTTCGAGCGGAATGCGCGGCTCGCGGCCAGTGATGCGCGATAACGTAGTGTCTGCAAGGGCGGCAGCGAGCGCGACGGAATGCGGAATGCGGCGCGCGGGCGCAGGCAGGCCCGTCATGGAAGCGAGAGAATCGAGAAATTCCTTGAGCGTCATGTTGCGTCCGCCGAGTAGATAGCGCTCACCGACGCGGCCACGCTGGGCGGCAAGCAAGTGGCCTTCGGCAACATCTTCGACGGCTACAAAATTAAGGCCGGTGTCCACGTAGGCGGGCATGCGGCCACGCAGAAAATCGAGAATGATGCGGCCGGTGGGTGTGGGCTTCCAGTCGCCGGGGCCAACCGGAGTCGTAGGATTCACGATGACGACAGGCATGCCTTCGTGCGCGGCGCGCAAAGCATGCTGCTCGGCAAGAAGCTTCGAGCGCTTGTAATTGCCCACCATTTCGTCCACGGAGGCGCGATTCGTTTCATCGGGAAGCGCGGAGCCGCGCGGGACGGCGATGGTGGCGACAGTGCTGGTGTAAACAAAGCGATCGACACGGGCGCGAAGAGCGGCGGAGAGAAGATTGCGCGTGCCATTGACGTTGCTCTCGTAAATTTCATTCGGGTGACGCGCCCAAAGGCGATAGTCGGCGGCGACGTGAAACACTTCGCGGACGCCGGCGAGAGCGCGATCGAGCGATGCGGCGTCGCGCAGGTCACCATCGACCCATTCGACGGAGACGCCGTCGAGCGCTTTCCGATTGCTTCCGGGACGAACCAGAGCGCGAACCGATTTTCCGGAGGCGGCTAATTTTCCTGTGATGTGTGAGCCGACAAATCCGGTCGCGCCGGTTACCAGCGTGGTCATATGATGCGGAAAGCCTCTTCCTTTTGCGGCCCCTGCGAATTTGCCACGGGACCGGGAACCGAGGGCAGATTCATCGAGTGGCCGTTTCCATTGCCGTTTGTTTTGCCATTGCCATTCGCGCGGCCGCTAGAACTCTTTGCGCCCTTGCGCCCGCCGAGGCGGCCGGAAACCTGCCACTTCAGCATTTTCCAGGTGTCGCCGAATTTGCTGTTGCCGCCGAGAACCGCAGAGGCTTCGTAGCCGGACTGCACCATACAGTTTTCGCAGCGCGGGTCGCGGCCACACCCGTACTTTTCCCAGGGCGTGTTGTTGATGAGGTCGCCGAAAGTCTTGTGGTGCTGGTCAGTCATCAAGTAGCAAGGGCCTTTCCAGCCGCGCGGATTGTACGTGGGATTGCCCCATGCCGTGCACATCAGGTCGCGTTCGCCGCGCAGGAATTCCATGTAAATCGGCGATGTGATGACGTTGAATTGTTCGAGGAGCTTGCTGGCGCGGCGGAATTTTTCGTTGACGTCGGCGCGTGACATGAAAATGTCCTTCGTCTGCACCGAGGCGTAGGAGTACGCCGGAGAGAGCATGTTGCCATCAATGCCGAGCGTCCGCAGATAAGCGAAGAGTTCGGCGATTTCCTCAATGTCTGTCTCTTTGTAGACCGTCGTGTTGGAGCAAACGAGGAAGCCAGCGGCCTTTGCGGCTTTGATGCCTGCGATAGCCTCGCGGAAGACGCCGTCGCGTTCGACGCAAAGGTCATGCGTCTTCTCGAGGCCGTCCAAGTGGACATTAAAGAAGAAACGCGACGTTGGCTTGAATTCGGCAAGGCGCTTCTTGATGAACATCCCGTTCGTGCAGAGATAAATGTGCCGCTTGCGGGAAAGAATCTCTTTCACCAGCCGGCCAATTTCGGGATAAATCAACGGCTCGCCGCCGCAGATGGAAACGATGGGCGCGCCGCAATCTTCCAGAGCGGCGATGCACTGCTCGACCGTGATCATCTCGTTGATGGTGGACTTGTATTCGCGGATGCGGCCGCAGCCCGTGCACGTTAGGTTGCATGTGTGCAACGGTTCGAGCATCATCACCAGCGGAAACTTTTCCGCGCGCTGGATGGTTTTTCGGGCCAGATAGCCCGAAAGGCTGGCGGTCAAGCTCAGCGGAAACCTCATCGTTTACCCCCGTGTCCGTTGCGATAGGCGAATTCGTTTGCGTTGAACTGCTTCCATTGCATCGTTTTGCGCTTTTCCTGGCGCAGATTACGATACCGCGCCAGCGCATACAGCGGAAAGGAATTCCGATAGAGATGGTACTTCATGTAAAACACGCAGGGGAAGCCCGTACCCGTATAGGCATCCTCGGTCCATGAGCCATCCGCATTCTGGTGATCGATGAGCCACGCCACTGCGCGTTCCACGGCGGAGTCCTCCGCGCCAACAACGGCGAGCAGCCCGATGAGGCCCCAGGCAGTTTGAGAAGCCGTGCTCTCCCCTTCCCCTTTGTGCATAGGGTTCTCATAAGAGGTGACCGACTCGCCAAAGCCACCATCGGAATTCTGCACGCGTCGAAGCCACTCGGCACCCCGGCGGGATTCCTCGCTCTGTGACAAACCAATCACTTCGAGTGAGCGGAGCACGCCGCTCGTTCCATACACATAATTCGCGCCCCAGCGACCGTACCATGCGCCTTCGGGAGTTTGCTCGCGGCGGAGGTAACCGAGAGCGCGGCGAATCGCAGGGTGATTCGCGGGCCAACCGAAATTCCCGAGGCACTCAATGCTTCTCGCAGTAACGTCAGCGGAGGAAGGATCAATCATCGCATTGTGATCCGCGAACGGAATTTGGGTTAGAAGCGCGCGATCATTGTCGCGGTCAAACGCGCCCCAGCCGCCGTCGCGGTTCTGCATGCTGAGGAGCCAGGCGATGCCGCGACGCGCCGAGGCTTCGAAGCGCGTGGGATCGGAGTATGCAACGCGTTGCAAAGCCATGAGAACGAATGCCGAATCGTCCACGTCGGGATAAAAATCATTGCGGAACTCGAAGGCCCAGCCTCCCGGCGCAGCATCCTTGTTCTTAATCTGCCAGTCGCCCGATCCGAGGATTTGATGATCAATCAGCCAGCTGGCCGCGGTGCGCAGCAAATCATGCGCAGGATCGAGAGCGGCCTCTTCAAGCGACACCATGGCGATTGCAGTATCCCAAACGGGCGAGATGCACGGTTGGAGCCTCAGGCTATCGCCTTCCTCGATTTCATATCCGAGAATCCAACCACGCTCGCGGTTAATCAGCGGATCGTCTTTGGGATATCCCAGGGCCAGCATGGCGTAGATGGAATTCGACATGGCGGGATAAATGGAAGCGAGACCTTCGCTTCGTTCGACGTGCTCGAAGAGCCAGCTCTTGGCTTGCGCGAGCGCCCGGCGACGCAGAGGTTTCCAAGTAAGGCGCTCGTGAAGTTTCAAGAAACGGTCAGCAGCCAGGAAGAAATTCCGCCAGGAAAAAATGCGGCGACTCCAGCGAAATGCCGCGGCCTTGTTCGCAGGATCAACGAAAAGTTCGTCGACGTTCATGCCATCGGCGATTCGCCAGTTTGGTTTCAAGGCGTAAATGATGGAGAGCGGAATGATGATCGCACGCGTCCAGGAGGACATCTCGTAGAGGTTCACGGGAAGCCACTTCGGCAGCGACATCAGTTCTGGCGGTATCGAAGGAGCCAAATTCCAATCCAGCACGCCAACCATGGCGAGGTAAAACCGGACATAGGAATTCGAGGCTTCCAATCCGCCCAGCTCGTGGATGCGCTTTCGAGCGAGCTGCATGTGCGGAGCATCGGGAGAATCGCCCGCGAATCTCAAGGCGTAATAGGATTTCACGCTGACGTTGAGTTCCCCCGGGCCGTCCGGGTACAGATTCCAGCCGCCATCGGAGATCTGGCATTCGCGAATGCAATTGGCGAGCTTGCGGACCTTCTCGGACTTCCCTTCACCGAGAAGATGGTGAAAGAGAATGTAGTCGGACTCGAGGGTGGTATCGGCTTCGAGTTCACCCCACCAATACCCGTCGGAGGCTTGCAACGATAGCAAATGGCGCACACCGCCGCTCACAGCGCTATCCACGCGCGAAAACAGGCCGCCCTCATGCGCAACGGGGCGAGGCGTCGCAGCTCGAGGTGACGCTTGAATATCCGGCATAGATTGCATTGTTTCCGACATAATTCCCTAGATGCCGCCTCAGTTACAGGGCCCTTGGATTCTTGCCCCTATATCAAGAGCTTCGTTAATTTTCGAATTCCGCTTCGAAAGCGGAGCATTGGTATCAGAAATGTCGCAGGCTAAGAAACGAGCCAGTTACGCCCTCATGCCCAAGATTATAACTTGCTTGCCCTTGACCTGGATTATGGTTTGCCGACCGCGCCCTCAGTGAATTAGGATGCAGCAAAGGCCGAGAAGGTACGCCAATGGCTGGACTTAACGGCCTCCCCCTCAGACAAATCGAAAATGAAACCATATGCGAACTACAGTACTTAATTATCACTGGCTTGCGCGTCGGGGTCAATGAAAAAAGCGCAAAGCGGCTCGAAGAGTGAACTTACCGCGCCTTCTCTTCGAGCCTCCGGACCCTCTCGGCCAGCTCGGGCAACCGAGAGAAGCAGGCATATTGCTGCTTGAACCGCTTGAGGGGCCTCGCCGGGGTGCCCCAGACGATTTCTTTGGCGCGGATCGTCTTGCCTGTGGGAATACCAGCCTGTGCGCCCAGGACCGCATCATCCTCGATCGTGCAGTGGTCGGCGATTCCTACCTGCCCACCTACGGCGACGTGGCGGCCAATCTTGGAGCTTCCGGAAACTCCCGTCTGCGCGGCGATGACGGTATGCTCGCCGATGCGCACATTGTGGGCAATGTGCACGAGATTATCGATTTTCACGCCACGGCCGATTTGCGTCGTGCCCAAGGAGCCGCACGCGATAGTCGAGTTGTTGCCGATCTCAACGTCGTCGCCGATCTCTACACGACCTACTTGGGGAAACTTCCATTGCTTGCCTTCGCCGAAAACGTACCCGAAACCGTCACCACCGATTACGGCACCGGAATGGACAACAACGCGACGGCCAAGCTGCGCTACTGAATAGAGCGTCACGCGGGGAAACAAGCGGCAACTCTCTCCGATGATCACGTCTTTGCCGATGTAGCAGAAAGCGCCAATCTCGACGCCCGCAGAGATCTTCGCGCCGGACTCGATGACGGCGTAGGCGCCAACGCTGACGCCGCTACTCAATTTCGCGGACGCGTCAATCCATGCCGTGGGATGCATGCCAGTCGCGATGGGCGCAGTATCAAGCAGCCATGCAGCGGCCTTCGCGAATGCCAGTTTGGGGTCCTTTACGATGAGCAGAGTCTTGCCTTCGAGCAGCACGCCTTCGCGAACCACTGCACACTTTGCAGCAGAAGTTTGCGCGCGAGGGAGGTGTTTGAGGGCGTCGAGATAGATCAAGTCTTCCGGGCCCGCATCTTCGGGACCGGCGACGCCTGAAAGCCAAAGCGATGGATTGCCATGCAGCTCGGCTTGCAAATATTCCGCGAGATCAAGAGCGGTTCGTCTCATTGTTTTTTCTCCCAAATTCACTGCACGCCAATGTGAGCCGACTTACTCAAGCAAATTCATGATGGATACAGTTCCGGCTCACCCGGCGGGCGATTCTTCCAACGCTTGTGCACCCAGAGCCACTGCTCGGGATGCGCACGTATATAATCCTCAATCACCCGATTGAATCGAGCCGTATTCTCGCGGATGTCCGCTTCTTCGTCGTCCGTGCGCTGGAGCGCGACGGCGGGGCTGAAACGCAGTCGGTACATCCTCGCGGATTCATCCCAGAATAGGAATCCAGGGACGACGGCAGCATCCGTGTGTCGCGCGATGCGCGCAAGTCCCGTGGTCGTCGCGGCGGGTATGCCGAAGAAGTCGGCGAAGACGCCTTCGTCGAGTGAAGTGTTCTGATCCGCGAGGATGCCAACCGTTCCTCCGCTGCGCAACACGCGCAACATCGTGCGCGCAGCGTTGTTCTTCTCGATCGGCTCATTGCCCGAAAGGCAGCGATAACGATTCACGAGCGCATCCACACGAGGATTTTCGACGGCGCGCGCCAGAAATGACAGCGGATTGCCATAAAGAGCCTGCGCGAAGGGCGCCAGCTCCCAGGCGCTCATGTGGCCCGTCAGGAAAATCACTCCCTTTCCGCGCTCCCGCGCAGCAGTGAAATTCTCGGAGCCATCGAGGATAACGAGGCGCTCGATATTTTCGCGGGAAAGATCGGGGAAATGCGCAAACTCGGCTGCCATCCAACCGAGATTGCGAATCATGCCGCGAACTATTTCTCGCCGGTGCGCGTCGCTCCAGTCTGGAAATGCAAGCCGGAGATTTATAACGGCCGCGCGGCGCAGCGGCGGGCGTAGCCACAAAAGAGTCCATGCAATTCCCTCGGCAAACCGCCGCGAAATAGAGCGCGGAAACATTCCCAGGAATTTCAGAGCGGTCCAAGCACCGGCATACTCGAGCCACTGGCGCATCGCGCGCCATTCTGTCATAGACGAACTCGGTGGGCCAGCGGCGCAACCGCAGGTGTGAGAAGCTCGGCTACGTTTGCTACACTCCGTCGTGCGATGGATGCGAAACGAGTGTTTAGCGCGAGAAATAGCGCGGCGGCCATATTGGCTGCGGCGATTCTGTGGATTTGTTTGTTCAGCGGGCTCTCGACGATTGGACTCGTTGGGCCAGATGAGCCGCGCTACGCTTGGATCGCGCGCAACATGGCGGAATCGGGAAATTGGGTCACTCCGATTCTGTACGGCAAGCCGTGGTTCGAAAAGCCGATCTTGTATTACTGGACGGCTGCCATGGGATTCAAGTCTCTCCACTCGCCGGAATGGGCGGCGCGGCTGCCGTCGTCGCTCGCAGCGCTTGTAGCCGCTTTGGCGACGGCGTGGCTTGCCTGGCGGCGGTACGGCGCGTCCACCGCCTGGGCTGTGCTGATCATTTTCCCGACGTGCATCGGTGTGATCGGTTTTGCCCGCGCGGCCGCACCGGACATGCTTTTCACCGCCAGCCTTGCGCTGGCGCTTGCATGCGCTGCCAGTGTCGCAGAACGCAATGGTTCTTTTCCGTTTGGAGAAGAGGCGCGGGTCGCCGGTGATCGGGTCGCACTCGCATTTCTGGGTGCCTGGATGGGCTTCGCTACGCTCGCGAAGGGGCCCGCGGCAATCATTCTTGCCGGTGGAAGCGTAATACTGTGGGCATGGATTACGAGCAATTGGAAAGCGGCGTTTCGAATGCTTCATCCGTTGGCGATTGCGTGTTTCGCGATTGTCGCGCTGCCTTGGTACATTCTTTGCGGTCTTCGCAATCCGGATTTTTTGCGCGTATTCATTCTTCAGCACAATTTTGGGCGATATCTCACGCCCGAGTTTCATCACCGTCAGCCATTCTGGTTTTTCATTCCGGTTATCCTCATCGGCCTCTTGCCGTGGACAACGCTGCTAGGCGGGGTCGCGCTCGACGCCCGACGTGTCTGGCGTGAGAAGACTTATGTGGATTCATTGGGCTTATTCGCGGCTTGCTGGGCCATTTTCCCCATTCTCTTTTTCAGCTTTTCGCAGTCGAAACTGCCGGGCTACATTTTGCCGTCAATTCCCCCGCTCGTACTTTTGATGGCGCATTCTTTCGTGCGCGCAGCCGAGTTTGCTCCGCAGGTCGCGAGATGGCTCGGCGTCGCGACGGGTATCGTTTGGATAGCACTTACAATCGCAGCTTGGCGCTTAATTCACCTCTTGCCCGTTGCCGCGCTCACGCACGAGGAAATCCATCACTTAATCGCACTTGTCTTGTGGGGCGGGATTGCAATTGGAGTACTGATTCTAGTATTGAGTGCGCTGCACAAGTTCCACGCGGCCCTTATGCTTTGCGCTGCGCTCGCCGCCGGAATGACCTTATACGCCAACCAGCGCGTCTTGCCGAAAACCGATACATATATCTCGGCAAGGGTGCTGGCCAAGATCGTGCCCCTGCCGCTCCCGAACTCGCCACCGGAGATTCCCATGGTCGGAGTGAACCGAAGCTGCGAGTACGGAGTCAGGTTCTACCGGCCTGAGATTGAATTTGTTTCCTGGGACTCGCAGATACCTTCAAATCTTGCGAGCTCCTATAGCGGCTATGCATTGGTAGGCCAAGCGGGGGAAAGCCAGCTATCACACATGCAGTTGGACAGACATTTCGTGCGGGGCTACTCAGCACAATGCTGGATCGAATTCCTGCATCCGACTTTGTCCGTCCATAAGTAAGGAATGTCCTAGCGGGATAACTGGCTTTGCAGAGGCAAGTTCGCCAGAAAAAAATTCACCACTTGGGTTTCGTAATTCCGGCGATCCTCGTCGCTCATCTCGGAGTAGGCCAGCGAGTCTACAAACTGAAACTTCGGCCCCTGCGCAGCCTGAAACATCCGCAACGTTTCCGTGGAAAGCACTGGCTTGTCAGTGGTCTCGATAAACAGCTTCGGAATGCCCGCTAGTCGCGGAAGAAGGGCGGAGATCGGCGGGTCCGCGCGGTGGGAATAGTTCAGAAGACGGAATCCCAACGCGCTGAGTGTCTGAACCCCCGGCAGTGATCCCAACCCGGTGCGTCCCACGTTGACGAGGAGAAAATTTCTCGGCGTGTTGTAAGCGGAATCCACAGCAACAGCCCTGATGCGTGCGTCCTGGACTGCTGCAGAGAGGGCGACATACGCGCCGAGATCCACGCCCCAGACGCCGAAATGCGTCTGGTCGATGTCATCGCGTTTCGCAAGCCCGCGAATCGCCGCGAGCAGTTCCGGGGTCTCGTTGAAGCCAAGCGTAGTGCGCCCGGGCACGGATCCGTGTCCCGTGAAGTCGAATAGGAAAACGTTGAATTGGTGCTCTTGCAGCGCGGTGGTCAGAGTCAGAATATCCGCCCGTTGCGAGCCATAGCCATGGCACAACACGACAGTCGGCGCATGAAGCAAGCCTGGGAAAAACCATCCCTCGCGCGTTCCTCCGCTGGGCAGGTCGAATTTGTAGGCAGTCGGATGTCCCATCAGCAAGGCGATGTCCACGGTGGCGGGACTGCGCGGCGGTCCGAGGGTCTGGTAGACCAGATAACCGGAGATTGTCGCCAGCGCCAGAATGATGAACAGGACGAGCGCCAAGAGCGAACCGACGGCCTGGGCGGCACGCGAGTGGTGAGATTCGGACATTTTCAATTGACCGCGGCTGGGATGGCCAACTCCCGGTTGCACCAACGGCGGCAAAGTCTAGCATAACCTGCCCGGGCGTCATCTGCGAGCGCCACACTCGAAGAGTAACTGCGCATTAGACTCATCCGAAGCAACCAGAAGCAAAGACGAGAAATCACTTGCCCGGTATATCTCTCTAGAAATAGGAATCGCTGTCAGCAGGAGCCGGGCAAAGCTATAATTTCGACATGGGGCAGAGCAAGACACTCGCGCAAATCGTGGACCTGCGGCAGGTTCGCGCCCGAGCGCTCGAGGAACTCTTCCAGGAAGAGGCGGAGCATTGGCGGAGAGAGCTCTACTGGGATTACCGGCCTTCCCAGCAGCTCATTCGAAAATTCATTGATTCGCGCTCGCTCACCGGTTATGCAGCGCTCGAAGGAAAGCAGCCCGCTGGATATGGCTTCTACGTTATCGAAGAACAAAAGGGTCTCATCGGAGGGCTTTTCGTTTCTCCGCGTTTCCCTCAAATTGAGCTGAGCAAGAAATTGCTCGAAGAGATGCTGGAAACCCTTCGGGGCACGCCGCTCATCGAACGCGTCGAAGCGCAACTGATGCCCTTTGGCGCAGCGCTCGATTCCGTCCTCGCCGAACAGCATTTTCGCTTGCATCAGCGCCAATTCATGGTTTTCGATCTCCCCGCGCCAGCAATGCCGATGGCTGCGATGCGAAATGGAATGCAGCTCGAAGCCTGGACAGACCGCTTTCTCGAACCGTGCGCGCGGTTGATTCAGCGCGCGTATACGGATCACGTGGACAGCGAAATCAACGATCAGTACCGGACGGAGACGGGCGCGATGAAATTCCTGCGAAACATCGTGCTGCTCCCTGGCTGCGGACAATTTTTCCCCGAAGCATCGTTCATCGTGCGGCCTGGCCCGGGTGAAAAACCCATCGGCATGGTTCTGACATCCACTGTCGCTGCCGGCGTGGGGCACACGACGCAGATTTGCGTTTTGCCGGGATACCAAGGTAGCGGGCTGGGACGGCGCTTGATGGAAGCTTCGCTCGCGGCATTGCGCGCGCGCGGCTACCACGCCTTGACGCTCACAGTGACGTCAATCAACGCGAGCGCCGTGCACCTGTACGAAAAACTCGGCTTCCGCACGGCAAAGACATTCGCCGCCGGCGTCTGGGAGCCCTGAGAGTTAACGAGCGCGGGTCATTTTCGTGCCCGTTCCTTCAGCAGGTTCTTCAGTTCCGCCATGAATTCCTTCACGTCCTTGAAATCCGAATAGACGGAAGCAAAGCGGACATAAGCAACCTTATCGAGCTTCTTGAGCCGCGACATCAGCAGCTCGCCGATCTCCGAAGTCGTCCGTTCGCGGTCCTTCGCTTCGTTGACGAACCGCTCCGCATCGTCCACCAGCGCTTCGAGTTTCGCGGTCGGCACGGGCCGCTTCTCGCAAGCGTGCAGGAGTCCTTGCAAAATTTTGTGACGATCGAATTTTTCTCGGCGGCCGTCTTTCTTGATGACCATGTAAGGAATCTCGTCTATGCGCTCGTACGTGGTAAAGCGTTTGCCGCACTTGAGACACTCGCGGCGCCGGCGGATCAAATCGCCGGCACGGCCTTCACGCGAATCAATCACCTTGTCATCCACGTGCGAGCAGAATGGACACTTCACCGCGGCGCCTCCCGGGAATGTCCCTTGTGTTCAGCAGTCGTCGTATGTCTTCCGGCCTTTTCCGCTTCAGCTTCCTCTCGCGCCAGCAAGCGCAGCTCTCCCATGGACCACCCTTCATGAACCAGAAGCGGCACACCAACAACGCACGCCGCCGCAAAAGTCACCAGCCACATCACGATTGCTGCGGCAGCCGCAGGCTCCTTTTCTACTCCAAGTATCACCGTGAGGACAAGGAATGTGGCGAGCTGCGTTCCACCTCCGACCGCCGGGAGTTGCATCATGGAGCCGATCATCGTGAAAGCAAGGACTAGCAGAGCCGCGCCGAAATCAAGTTCAGCGAGCCGGCCACTGAAACTGTGGATCACCCAGAGATACACGAGCGCCACCACAATCCAGTGGATCAGCGTATAGGCCAGTGCAATGATTAAGTCGCGCGGCGATCGAATTGCCTGCAGCCCTTCGGAAAATCCCCGAATTAGGTAACTCAGCTTGGCGCGCCAACCTCCGCGCACCTTCAAACCCGAGAGCCGCGAGTGGAGAAAGCCTGCTCCGTGCACGCGAAAGTAAATTAGAAAGGCGATGAGCGCGATCAAGAGCCCGAGTAGCGTCCATCCTGCCAGTCTCGCAGCGTGAATCAGCGGTTGCGCCTCCGAACTGGGCAGCGCTTCCCGCGGAATCTCCAAGAGGGCGCAAATGGCAATCACCGCCGTCGCCCCGATGTCGAAGACGCGCTCGAGAACGTAGACGCCAAAGCTATCGGCAATGGGCAAATGATCTTTCCGGGCAATCAGAAGCGGACGTACTGGCTCTCCGGCGCGGCCGAGCAGGAAAATCGCCGCAAAACCCATGATTGTTGCGCTATAGACATTCCAGAATCTTGGCTGACCCATGTAGCGCGAGAAACCTGTCCAGCGCAGCGCGCGCACGGCATAAGAAACATAAATGCTTGCGGTCGCCAGAATCAGCAGCGGAATGTTCACACTCTCCAGCGTCTTGCCAAGCTTCTGCCAGTTGAAGCCTCCGAGCATGACCGCGCCGCGAAAGCGATAGAGCAAAGCCGCGATGATCACCAGGCCAACAAGCAGCCAGATTGTCTTTCGCCACACTCGACGCATGGGATGCGCACGGTAACAGCAGGCTTTCGCGGGTGTCAAGTTGAGGTCGGAAATGACCTGGAAAGCCTTATTCTAAATTGCCCGTCCAGGACCCTTGTGAATTGTCCTGTGCGCTGACCCGGAGAGCTTGTATTACCCTGAGGGGCCAGCTAATATGCCCTCGCGTTGCGGAACTTTTCGGCCCGAATCCTCGTTTCATAGGATGAGGCCAGGAAGTGATGCCATACGCGAGGACAATGACGATTGGAGCCGGATGCTCAACTGGTCCAGCGATGCCTCCGGGGGGAAGGTCCGGCCTGGGAAGAGCTTGTCCTGCGTCATACGCGGCGCGTTTACAATATCTGTTACCGCTTCACGGGAAATTCCGCGGAAGCCGAGGATTTGAGCCAGGAAGTTTTCCTGCGCATCTATCGGACTCTGGCGAGCTACAAAACAGCCTTCGGCGGGTTCCCCACGTGGCTCACGAGTGTGACCCGCAATCTGCTGGTGGATCACTACCGGCGTTCCCGCCGCGATCGCATGACCGACGCGCTCGAGGACGTTCTGCCGAAAGTGGAAGAGAAACATTCACCGGTGCGCACGCCGGACCGCGCAGCCATGGCGCGCGAATTGAGCCATCAAGTCCAATCGGCTTTGTCGCAATTGTCTCCCGAGCTGCGCGAGGCGGTAATCCTGCGCGACTTGCAAGGTTTGGAATACGGCGAAATTCGAGAGGTTCTCTCGGTCCCGGAAGGCACGGTAAAATCGAGAATCAATCGCGGACGCATCGAATTGGCGCGGCTCCTGGAACAAATGGGATTGAAACCGGAGTAGGTGTCAGATGAGCTGGAGCTGCATACAAATCGAGGAACGGCTGAGCGACCACCTGGATGGGGCGCTGACTCAGGCGGAGCAGTTCGAATTCCAGCAGCATGTCGCGAGCTGTCCGAAGTGCGCACCGCTCGTCTCGCAAGTCAAGCTTTCCATCGGCCGCCTGCACACGCTCGAACAAGAAGAGGTACCCGCGAAGCTGATAACCAACATTCTGGACACGACCCTGGGGCCACGAAAGGCGAAGCGCGAATGGAGTTCCTGGCTCCCGCTTCTTTGGCAGCCACGGTTTGCGATGGGCGTTGTCACGGCCCTAGCGACGCTTCTGATCATCTTCCAGGCGACGGGCGGATTGAAGCCAAACGGCGGAGGCCTTGCTGATTTGAACCCCGTGAGTTTGTATAACGCCGTGGATCGTCACGCCCACCTGGCGTTTGCGCGCACCGTAAAGTTTGTGAATGATCTTCGCGTAGTTTACGAAATTCAGTCCCGCTTGCAGCCGGCAAGCAATCCGGCACCCGCGGGACAGCAGACCGCTCCTGCGCCTTTGCCGGAGCAAAAGAACCCGAACGAATCCCGCCAGAATCAGACTTCGCTTCAGCGCGTGGCGCTTGTCGCCGTGTTGCTGGAGGATGCGCCGGGAAGGAGAGCTCAATGAAGTGTGCCGTCCACACGGATGTTGATGCCACAGGTTTCTGCCGCAATTGCGGCAAGGCGCTCTGCGCTCAGTGCGCTCGCGAGATTCGCGGCGCCCTCTATTGCGAGGAGTGCGTCGCGCGCTTGATGGCCAGCCCCGCGCCACCGAGCGCAGGTTATGCGTATCCCAGCCCGGCATCTCCCGGCGCTCCGAATCCCGGCGCAGCTCTTGGGCTTGGTTTCATTCCTGGCGTCGGTGCGGTATACAACGGCGAATACATCAAAGGACTCATTCACGTCCTCATCTTCGGCGGAATTATCGCCATGCTGAATAACGATTCCATATCTGGCGGAATGCAGGCCATGCTTGGTGTTTTTCTTGGCATCTTCTGCGTTTATATGCCTATCGACGCGTATTTGACTGCCAAGGCTAAGCTTGCAGGGCAGACCCCTCCCGGTTTTTTTCAGACCGCTCCGGTATCTGATGAGTCAGGAGGGGCGAACGGCGTTCAGCGTATTCCGACCGGCGCCATAGTCTTGATGATTATCGGAATTATTTTCTTGCTCGGGAATTTTGGTTACCTGGATTCGGTATATGTCTATCGCTTCTGGCCATTGGCACTCGTTGCCGTGGGCGCGTGGATGATCTGGAAACGCGCGCGATGAAACTCTAGGAGGATCGAACGATGTCTTGGAGAAATTGCAACTGCCCCCGCTGCCGCATTCGCGGATTGATGGGACCCGCAGTCCTCATCACGATCGGTGTAATTTTTTTCATCGGGCAGTACAATTGGGACTATTCGATTGAGCGGCTTTGGCCTGTCATTCTGATTGTCGTTGGAGTCGTTCAAGTGCTCGCAGCTACTGCGTCGAGTGAAGGCCACGTCGGGCCCGGCGCATACTGGCAGAATCCACCACAAACGCCGCCGCAAGTTCCTCCTCAGGCGCCGCCACAGCGATGACTACTTATTACCGCCAGCGGCGCTCCATCTTTACCGGATTGCTGCTGATTCTGCTCGGAGTTCTCTTCCTTTTCTCAGAACTCCGCCCGGAATGGGACCTTTGGGATTTCTTCTACCGCTATTGGCCGCTACTCTTGATTCTTCTGGGCATCGCCAAGTTCTTCGATCATTTCATGGCCACGCGCACCGGCGAGGTCCGGCCACCGGCAATCACAGGCGGAGAGATTGCGCTTATTATCGTGCTGTTTTTTGTCTTGGGCAGCATTGTTGCTGTTCACCGAGTAAAACGACAGCTTCCCGACCTGGGCATTGACGTGGACATGGGTGATATGTTCGAGCATCCCTACGATTGGACGACTTCCCTGCCGGTTGAATCCGCGCGCCCCAATGAAGTGGTTTCCATTTCGACTCCGCGCGGCAACATCTCGGTTCATCCCTCAGCGGACGACAAACTTCACGTCATCGTTCACAAGACAGCATCCGCATCCGATGAATCCGAAGCCCGCAAACGCGCCGACGCGGTGAACGTGACCGTCACGGCCACGAGCGGCGGTTATGAAATCCGGCCGCAGGAATCGGGCGATCAGGCTTCACGCGTGAGAGTGGATTTGGAAGTTCAGCTACCCTCACAATCGTCCATCACAGCCCAGGCGTCTCACGGCAATATCACCGTCATTCAAATGAACGGTCCGCTCACAGTAAATTCGAGGAGCGGCGATCTCGATATTCACGATATTACTGGCGACGTGAGCCTCGATATGTCTCATGGCGACACACGCCTGATGAACGTTAGAGGCAATGTCCGCCTGAACGGAGCAGGAACCGAGCTCGACTTAACGCAAATCTCCGGCGATGTCACGATCAACGGCGACTTCTTCGGGCCGATTCGCGCCCGCAATGTTTCCAAGTCGCTGCGCTATACGTCCTCGCGCACGAATCTCTTGCTGGAACATTTGTCCGGCCAGGTGGAACTCGACTCCGGAGATTTAAACGTCACGGATCTTCCCGGAAGTATCCAGCTTACTACTTCGAACAAAGATGTTTCTCTCGATAACGTTACCGGACACATTGAATTGACTGGGCGACGAGGGAATATCACTGTGCAGTTCGCAACGCCGCCACGCGAAGATGTCCGCATTACCAACGATAGCGCGAACATCGAAGTGACTCTCCCTGCTCAATCGAGCTTCGACATCATGGCGGTTTCGCGGTCCGGTGAGATCGAAAACGATTTTCAGGGCGCTGCTCTGAAAATCACAACGACAGGTGATACCAAAGTTCTTCAAGGGTCCTATGGAACTCGCGGGCCGCACATCACGCTGAACAACACCTACGGAACAATTTCCATCCACAAGAAGCAGTAGCAGAACATTCGGAAAGAAACGCAGGAACTCCCGGGCGAAAGAAGATCACTCGCAGGAAATCCTTCACGCAGCGTCTACGCTTCCGGTTTCACCAATTCATCGAGGAGTGTATAGAATCCGGGGAAGGAAATTCCGACGCAATCCGGTTTGCGGATTTCCGTTTCACCTTCCGCTCCCAGCGCCGCGATGGAAAATGCCATAGCAATGCGGTGATCGTCGTGCGGATCAATCGCGCTTCCCTTTAACCGCGCCCGCTTCAATCCTCCTACGCGGAGCCCGTCCGGGAATTCCTCAACGTCTGCGCCCATCCGGCTCAAATTCTCCGCAACGGCAGCGATGCGGTCGCTCTCCTTGACGCGCAACTCCTGCGCGTCGCGGATTTCGATCCCCTCTTCCGTGAATGCTCCCAATACCGCAAGCATTGGCAATTCATCAATCATCCGCGCCACCATCGCACCAGCGATCTTCCCGCCTTTCAGCGGCGTGTGATGGATGTTGATATCTCCAACCAGTTCACCGTCGCGCATCGCCACCGATTCAACGGAGAGCTTGGCGCCAATCGAAACGAGAAAATCGAGCACGGCCGAGCGAGTCGGATTGAGTCCCACGCCTTGGAGAATGACCTCCGAGTCTGGAACGATGAGCGCTGCGGCAATGAAAAACACAGCAGCCGACAAATCGCCCGGCACCGCCAGCGTGCGTCCCGTGAGCTTTGGCCGTCCCCGCAAGCGAATCGTCCCGTCGCTGGCCTCCAGACGCACTCCTAATTCCTGCAAAGCTATTTCCGTGTGGTCGCGAGTCCGCACAGGTTCGCGAACAATCGTTTCTCCCTCCGCAAAAAGTCCCGCGAGTAGAATCGCGGACTTGACTTGCGCACTGGCAACCTTCGGGGCGTAGTCTATCGCACGAAGATTGCCTCCCTGAATGCCGAGCGGCGCAAATTGCTCCTCACTCGCGCGGATCTGAGCCCCCATCTCGCGCAGGGGATCAATGACTCGTCCCATCGGCCGCTTTCGCAGCGAGGCGTCGCCGGTAATCTCCGATCGGAACCCCTGGCCTGCGAGTACACCCGCGAGCAGCCGCATTGTCGTGCCGCTGTTCCCTGCGTCGAGGGTGCGACGCGGCGGTTTCCAGCGGGTCAATCCCGCGCCATGAACGACGATTCCCTTTTCGTTCTCTTCAATCTTGACGCCAACGGCGCGCAGGCAATCAAGCGTGCTGCGGCAATCCGCAGCTGGCGAAAAATTGAAGATCTCGCTGCGGCCTTCGGCCAGAGAGGCAAGAATCGCGTAACGGTGTGAGATGGATTTGTCGCCCGGAAGGCGAACTACCGCATGGAAACTCCTTGCTGGATGTAAGCGTTTTTTCCTCACAAATTGATTCTAGCATGTCAAAGGAACGCAACCCTTCGGGGCGCAATCGAGTCCAATGTGTCGTGACCCGGGCCCTCATCCAGTCTGCCGCTTTTGCTGGCATTTGTTTCGCGGTCGCTGCGTTGTCCTTCAAGAAAGTCTCCCGAAGCGGCGTTTGCCTCATCCATGCGTGCGGGTTATGATGCTTGTTCGCATGAGCCTCCGACCCACCCTCCTCCTAGCGCCACTATTCGCTTTTCTCGCAGCGTCCCTTCTTTTCGCCGCCGACACTCCCGAGATTCTTCCTCTCAGCGAAATCCATCCGGGTATGAATGGCGTTATGTACACGATCTTTTCGGGCGACCAAGTCCAAAAAGTCAATTTGACCGTCATCGGAGTCTTAAAAAACGCCATCGGCCCAAGGCAAGACATCATCCTTGTGCAACTCGAGGGCCCGGAAGTTGAAAAAGATGGCGTCGTGGCGGGAATGAGCGGCAGCCCAGTCTATTTCGACGGCAAGCTCGCGGGCGCTCTTTCCCTAAAAATTGGCACTTTCACGAAGGACGCTATCGGCGGAGTGACTCCGATCCAGAATATGCTCGATATTGAGAACACCCCTTCTAATCCGACCAGCGCCGGCAAATTGAGCGGTGGATCAACCACCTCCGCTCTGGCAGCGTCCGGGCAGTCCTTCCCCGGAAGAATCGCCCTTGGTTCCGGTAATTTTCTAACGCCCATTGAGACGCCGCTGGTCTTCTCCGGTATCTCTCCTGATGTTCTGGCGCATTTTGCCCCTCAGCTTCAGGCCTATGGCATGACGGCGATGGCTGGCGGCACTGTGCCTGCGAATCCAGACGACGCAAAGCTTCAGCCCGGCGATATGGTTGGCATGAACTTGATATCTGGCGACCTCTCCATCACCGCGGGATGCACGGTCACTGCCGTCATCAAAGGTCAGGTTTTCGTTTGCGGTCATCCAATCCTGGGTTTTGGCAATGTGACTATTCCAATGTCGCGCGGTCACGTGGTGATGACTCTAGCCTCATCCCTGGAATCCACGAAAATCATGAACACGGGGGGCGAAATTGGTGCATTTACGCAGGACCGGCTCACAGGTGTAGTTGGCGATCTCGGAGCCGCTCCTGCAACCGTTCCTGTTGATGTGAATCTGAAGACAGCAACAGAAGAGAGGCATTTTCATTTCAGCGTCGCCCAGAACCCCAAACTTACTCCGTTACTTGTCGCTGTTGCTGCGAACAGTGGAATTGCGTCCAATACGGCCTATACGGATGGAACGACGCTTCGACTTGACGGTCAGATTGATATCCAGGGCCATCCATCCGTAAATCTTCGCAGTATGGTCGCTCCGTCTGACGCCCCCGTCCCTGATTCAGTTCCACTGGCTCTCGGTATTGAGGCGGCATTCGCGCGGATTTACATCAATCCGTACGAACAGCCGAAAGTGGAAAAAGTCGTTTTGAACATTACAAGCACTCCCGGCCGCCATATAGCGGCAATCGACGGGGCCTGGTGCGACAAGAGCGAGGCTCAAGCGGGCGAGACGCTGCATGTCAAGGTTTTGCTTCGCCCATATCGCGGCGAACCGTTCATCCGCGAAGTCCCCATAACAATTCCGGATCAAGCTTCTCGCGGCAATCTTGAAGTGCTGGTTAGCGACGCGGAGGTGCTGGACCGCGCGCTGCAGCCATTTCCGGGCTCCGGCCAGGGCCAGCTTCACGGCCTCGATGAACTGATCCGCACGATCAACCGGGAGCGGCAGGACGATCGCCTTTACGTCACGTTGCTGCAGAACTCGCCGACGCTACTCGTCGAGGACAAGGAAATGCCCAACATTCCTGCTTCGCAATTGAATGTCCTTGACGGAGGTCGTGTCCCGGGGGGGCCGCGCATGCTTTTCCAGTCGATGATCGGCGAAAATTCAGTCGGAATGAACGAAGTGATTTCTGGTCAGCAGTTTCTCTCCATCACGATTAAATGAGCCACCCGGCAAGAAGGAGTTCAAGATAACCGATGCGGCGAACCATTGTGTCGTCCGTATTTATCCTCTCGCTCTTCTGCGCCATTGTTCTCCGCGCGGAGCACACGCGCTTCTGGGAACAATCCAGCTTCGAGGATTTCGAAAAGGGAACGCATAAAGGCGTCGCCATCCGCAGTGATGGTTTGCTTGTGCCCGCGCCAGAATTCAAATCCTTCGCCGACCCGAATCTTGCTTATTTATGGGCGTTGGCTGTGGATTCTCGCGGGCGCCTTTATGCTGCGGGCGGCTCTGATGCCAAGGTACTCCGCATCGACGCTTCGGGAAAGACGACATCCGTGTTCGATTCCAGCGAGCTTGCGGCTCAAACGCTCGCCGTCGACAAGCAAGACAACGTATACGTTGGCACTTCCCCCGACGGCAAGGTCTACAAACTCACTCCCGATGGCCAGCATTCCGTCTTCTTCGATCCCAAATCAAAATATATCTGGGCGCTCGCTTTCGATTCCCGGGGGGATCTTTTCGTAGCTACCGGCGACAAGGGCGAAGTCTTCGCCGTCGCTCCGGACGGAAATGGCCAGGTTTTCTATAAGAGCGAAGAGACTCATGCGCGTTCTCTCGCCTTCGATGGTCACGGCAATCTCATCATTGGGACAGACCCTAATGGCCTGATTATCCGCGTTCCCATGGAGTCGAAGACCGGCTCGCCCCTGCCGACCGCCGGAAAAGCATTCGTCATCTACGAGACTTCCAAGAAGGAAGTCACGGCCCTGGAAACGGACCCCTCCGGCAACATCTATGCAGCAGCTGTCGGAAATAAGGCTGGCGCTCGCCCGATCATCCTGCCGCAGCCCGGCGCTATTGCATCTGCGCAGCTTAACGCGGCCCTCGCCGCCGGAGCTCGTCCCCAGACTGGCGCGCAGGCGCAAACGCCCGCCACACCTCCGCCCGCAGCGCCATTGATTCTCCCCACCTTCCCCGGCGCCACCGGAGGCGCTGAAGTGTACAAAATTTCTCCCGACGGTTCTCCCGAGTCTCTTTGGGCTTCCGCGCAGGACGTTGTTTACGCGTTGGGATTTTCTTCCGATGGCCATGTCCTTCTCGGCACAGGCAATCATGGCGAAGTCATTCAGCTCGATGGCGATCAGATCTTCTCCTCGCTCGCGAGTTCCGACGCCTCACAGGTCACGGCGCTGGCCGCTGGCCCGAATCATGCGATGTACGTCGCCACTGCGAACCCTGGAAAAATTCTCACGCTCGGCCCAGGATATGCCGCCGATGGAACGTTTGAATCTCAGACCTTTGACGCGAAAATATTCTCGCGCTGGGGGCGCCTGACCTGGTGGGGTGATAACGCAACAACTTCCGGCAAGGTGGAATTCTATGTCCGCTCCGGCAACACTTCGGACCCGGATAATTACTGGAGCGCATGGCAAGGGCCATACACGAATCCCGCAGGCGAGGAAGTCCAGTGCCCTCCGGCTCGTTTTTTTCAGTGGAAGGCCGAGTTCCACGACGCAACGACCGGTCCGCAGCCTTCGCTTTCCTGGGTCAGAGTCGCATATTTGAAAAAGAATGTCGCTCCGACGATTGACGGCATCGTCGTCGAGACTCCCGGCTACCGCGTTCCGAGTTTCCCCGGCGCCCCAGCCGAACAGCAACAAACGCCTTCGGCCGTTCCCTTCCGGCTCCCCCACACTGTGGAGGATAGCGAGCAAGACGGTCCCGATTTTTCGGCGTTTCAGCAACGTCCCCGGCGATTCAATCCGCCGCCACAGGGCACTCCGGCGAAGGGCTATGAGACGGCCGTCTGGACTGCGGACGATGACAACGGGGATGATCTCTCTTTCACTCTCTACTATCGCGGTGAAGGCGAAAAGGAATGGAAGCTGCTCAAGGACGACATCCACGAGAGCTACTATTCCTGGGATACAAACTCGATGCCGGATGGCGCGTACTACCTTAAATTATCGGCGTCAGACAAGGATTCTAATCCCGCGGGCCAGGCTCTCACGGCCGAACACATCAGCGACCGCTTCCTCGTGGATAATACTCCTCCGGCCATTGAGAATCTTCACGCCGAATCCGGAGCCAATGGGGACTGGCATGTCCGCTTCACGGCGCATGACGCGGCCAGCGCGATCTCAAAATCCTCCTATAGCCTCGATGCAAGCCAGTGGGAAATTCTGTATCCCGTGACCGAGTTGAGCGACGCTCCATCTGAGAACTACGACATCGTTTTGCACAATCTCAAATCCGGAGAACATACCGTCGCCATTCAGGCCTTCGACGAATTTGAAAATTCCGTCACGTCGAAGGTCACGTTCACAGTTCCCGGGGCCAAGCGGTAGGCGAACAAAACGCTCCGCCGCATACCTCTGTCCAATGCCGTTATGCAGAGCTTTCTTCCGGCGGTTTAACATGTCGAAATACGAAAAATAGCGCCATGTCGTAAATGATTTTTATTCCCCCTCCCAGAAAGAGCGGTCCGGAGAGCGTCAAGACCTCCATCGCATATCCGGAAATTCCGCTGCCCACAATTCGAGTCAGGTTTCTGGTCAGCGTCGTGATGCCACTCGCAAACGTTCTTTCTTCTTTCTTGATGATCGCCAGCATATACGATTGCCGCGTGGGGACGTCCATCTGCACCAGCGACTCTCGACAGAGATAAATCGCAGCTGCCCACTTGAAGCTTGGGGCAAACGGCAGCAAGAAAAGGAAAACACTTGAGGGCATGTGCGTGAAAACCACCGTATTCAGCAAACCAATCTTTTTCGCCAGCCACGCCGCAATCGGCAATGAGACAGCATTCGCAATAGCGGCGACCGCGAAGAGTGGCCCAATCCACTCTTCTCCCGCGTGAAACCGCCGGAAAAACCAGTACGCCAGGAGCGGAGCAGTCAGCATCGCGCCGCCGAAGGAGTCCATTGCGAAAAGCGCTGCCATCTTTCCGATCTTTCGTTTCGATTCTGGCGAAATCGGGATCGAGACTTGTGATTCACCTTTGATTTCGACTTCGGATGAGATGCCCAGGTATGCCGGAATGGAGAGAGCGTAGAATAGTGCGATCGCCAGCCATTCGACGTGGAATGAAGCGGCTGCTGTCCAACCGAACCTGCTTCGTACCAAATGCGGCGCTCCAGCCAGCAAGCTTCCGAGAGCGACGCCAGCTTCCAAAACTACGCCGTACCATGCAAATACCGCTGTGCGGCGCTCGTTCGACGTCAGCTCGGGCAGCATCGCTTGCTCCAGCGCATACGAAGCGCCGCGTGGCCGCCCCAGCCCGTTAATCATGCCTATGAAAGCCGCCAGATACATCCAAACTGCCTTGCTTGTTTCGGCGAAAGTGAACGCGCCCAATGCCTCGAGGCTTGCGAGGACTATTAGAGTGCGCCGACGCCCGCAGTGATCCGCAAGAAAACTAACCAGCCCTGTGCTCGCCGCAGCGCCTCCAAATGAAAACGCGATCAACGTCCCCACGGAGCCGGCGCTCCATCCCAGATTTCCCAGATACAGGGCCAGAAGAACTGCCGTCATTCCCATTCCGACGGCGCGAAGGAATGCCGCAATGAAGAGTCCCAAGGCGTCGCGCCGATTTGCGGGCTTCACAGTTTCCTCAACTATGCCATAATTGAAGCTTCAAATGTCCGGTAGCGCGCCACAAACGATGAACTTGCCCGTCGACTTAAACGCGATTCGTGCTGCGCATGAACGAATTCGCCCTCAGATTCATCGCACGCCAATGTTCACTTCCGAATCTCTCGATAAATTCACGGGTGCGAAGCTTTTTTTCAAGTGTGAGAATTTGCAGAAGACCGGCTCATTCAAATTTCGCGGCGCCACGAACGCCATCTTCTCACTGACTGACGAGGAAGCTGTGCGCGGCGTCGTGACGCAATCCTCCGGAAATCATGCTGCCGCGATTTCGCTTGCGGCTCGCCGCCGCGGAATTCCGGCATGGATCGTCATGCCACGCACGGCTCCACGCGCCAAGCGGCTGGCGGTGGAATCCTATGGCGGCCGTGTCACAGAATGCGAACACGATATCGCTTCGCGAGACGCAGCATGTAAGGCTCTGCAGGAGAAAACGGGCGCGGTCTTGATTCACCCCTATAACAACGAGCGCGTGATCGCCGGGCAGGGCACGGCTGCAGTGGAATTGCTCGAGGAAGTTCCCGATCTCGACATCATCATCGCGCCAGTCAGCGGCGGCGGCCTTCTCAGCGGTACCGCCATCGCCTCAAGATCCTTGCGCCCTTCGATTCGCGTCGTTGGCGCCGAACCCAAGAACGCGGACGACGCCTATCGATCTCTTGCTGCTGGAACCATCGAACCGGCAGCGAAAACGGTGACCATCGCCGACGGCTTGCGCGCCACACTTTGCCCGCTGACGTTCTCGATTCTTCGCGAGCGCGTGGATGAAATCGCACTGCTCGCCGAGGAAGAAATCCTTTCTTCCATGAAGCTCCTCTGGGAACGGCTCAAACTCATTGTCGAACCTTCAGGCGCGGTGTCTGCTGGAATTGTATTGGAAAAAAAGATCCGTGTCGAAGGCAAGCGCGTCGGAATCATTCTCTCCGGCGGCAATCTCGATCTCGATCACCTTCCATTTTCGAAGAGCGGCTAATCGCTTCGTATTACTCCCGCGCAAACTAAGAATCACAAATTGTCCGGAGAACGGATTCTTATTCGGAGGGTTTCCAGTCAAGCGGGGGAAACGCAATCTGCCAGAAATTTGGAGCCGCTTGCTCGAATTCGATAGCCACTTGAAATCCGGATGAAGCTTCCTGGGGTCGTCGTGTTACCCGGCATGTGATCCGATTTCGTGTGTGCTTGTGCTCCAGCGTGAACCGATCGTTTAACGCGAACGACTGTGCGCAGATCAGCAGAGCCCCATGGTCGTTCACGTTGACTGTAAATGCCTCAATACTCTTCTCATTTCCCTGGAGCGTCACGAGCAGTCGCACGCCAACGCGCAGCATGACCCGCTGGCTCCTTCGGCGCTCCTCCTGTGGAGCGAGCTGCGATTCTTGGCCCGGGCTATGTTTCTCCAGTTTCATCTATGCAATGCGAGACCAGATTCTCTCGTTCGCTTGGCGGATAGGTCAATTGCGGAAATTGCTGAAACTACAATTCCATGCCCCAGAAGTCCGCGTGTGGCTGGACCAGTTCCACGCCCAGTTCCCAGCCTTCCATTTGTTTCTTTCCCTGCCAGACGACGACTCCCAGCATCGTTTGCCTGGTCGCCAGGTTCGTAATTCGAAGTCTTTGTTCTATTGGCATCGCCTGGGGTGAGACCAGTAGGCAACCGTAGTAGTTCACGACCCTTGTCTGTGCATCTTCCTGTTGTGCCGGCCCCGAAGAGCTATTCATCCATTCCACTTTGAGGGGCACGCGTGAATTCATGCGCGGCGCACGCCGTTGGGTACGCATCTTGACTTCTAGTGGCACTGGCTGTCGAAATTTCAGAACCCTGGGCACTAACTCGTCCCTCGATTCAACGTACTCTGTTTGTTAACAGATACTTACGAAGGCCTATCGCAACCTATGATCAACTTACGCAAATACTAGTACTCGCCTTCGTCGGCGTCAATAGTACTCAGGGGCAGGTCGTGCCACAACCTCACGATTTACTTTAGGGAAGTATAGCTAGGGAACTCAACTGAGCCTGACCCGGTTAGCATGCGGTGACAGCAGTGGTTCGCCACTCAGGCGCGCCGATTCTTCTGCGGCAATCTTCCGCTTGCCATGGCCGAGCCAGCTCTGGAGCGAATCCATATAGGTGTAAAACACGGGGGTCAGGTACAGCGTCACAATCTGCGCGAAAATCAGGCCTCCCACGACGGACAATCCCAACGGCCGCCTTGACGCTGCTCCAGCGCCAACACCAAGCGCGATGGGCAACGTTCCCATGATCGCGGCCATCGTGGTCATCATGATCGGCCGGAAGCGAATCAAGCAGCCCTGCACGACGGCATCCGCTGCGCTCCTCTCCCCCGTGCGCTCCAGTTCCAGCGCAAAGTCCACCATCATAATGGCGTTCTTCTTCACAATGCCGATCAACATGATGATGCCGACGAAACCGAACAGGTCGAGTTGCATGTGGAAAGCCATCAGCGTGAGCAATGCGCCGAATGCCGCCGCAGGCAAGCCGGAGAGAATCGTCAGCGGATGGATGAAGCTCTCGTAGAGAACTCCCAGGACGATGTAGATCACCAGAATTGCCATCAGCAGCAGCATCCCCAAGCCCTTGAGGGATTGCTGGTAGGCTTGCGCAGTGCCCTGAAAACTCGTGATGATCGTGATCGGCAATGTGTCCGCGGAGAGTTTCTGGATTTCATTCACCGCGTCGCCCAGCGCCACGCCGGGCTTCAAATTGAATGAAATCGTCACGGATGGAAGTTGCCCCGTGTGATTCACCGTCAGCGGCCCCAGGCTCGTCGTCAGGCCCGCCACCGCATTCAGTGGAACCAACTGCCCGCTCGTCGAACGTATGTACAAATAGGAAAGCATCTGCGGATCACGTTGGTATTGTGGTTCGAGCTCCATAATTACCCAGTATTCGTTGTTCGGCGCGTAGATCGTCGAAACTTGCCTCTGTCCATACGCCGTAAAAAGTGCGTTTTCGATTTGCGACGGTGTCACGCCCAGCGCCGAGGCCTTGTCCCGGTCAATGACCACATTCACTTGCGGATTCTTGATCTGCAGGTCCGTCGTCACGTCCTGCAATCCCGGCAAATCCTTCATTTTGTCGTTCATAATCTGCGCGTACTTATAAAGCACGTCGGTCTGCGGGCTCACCAGCGCGTATTGAAATTCACTTTTTGAAACCTGTCCTCCGATCCGGATGGACGGAGGATTTTGCAAAAACACTTTCAGCCCCGGTATCGTGTTCAGCTTCGGCTGCATCTCTTGAATCACGTCGGAAATATTCATGTGGCGTTCAAACACGGGCCGGATCACATTCAGCAGCGATCCGATTACCGCTGCGCGCCCGTACTTTGCTTTCCATCTCTCATAGGTCGCATTCGTCGTCCACGGTCGTTCCGACACATCCTTCAAGTGATCGTAAAAGCGTCCGATATTCAGTCCCTGCCCGCCCTCGCTGATGCTGGAAAAGAATTGCATGGTGTTCGGATCGGCCCAAACGATCTGATTCAGCACTTCCTGGTGCGCCTTCATGGCTTCAAACGAAATCCCCTCATTCGCCTCGGCGAAACCGGCCACTTCCGCTTGATCTTCTTCCGGCAAAAATCCCTTGGGAATCACCCAGAATTGCCACGCGGTCGCCGCCAGCAACAAAACTCCACACGCCATCACCGCGAGCCGATGGCGCATCGCCCAGCGCAGTGATACTTCATAAGAACGCACCATCTTCGCGAACATCCGCTCCAGCATGTTATACATCCGCCCGTGCCGCTCGCCATCGTGCGGCCGCAGGAACCGGCTGCACAGCATCGGCGTCAGGCTCAGTGAAACTACGCCAGAAACGAGAATCGCGGAAATGATCACCACGGCAAACTCGTGCAGCAACCGCCCTATAATTCCGCCCATGAAAAATACAGGCAGGAACACGGCCGCGAGCGAACACGTCATGGACACAATAGTGAATCCGATTTCTCGCGCCCCGCTCAGCGACGCTTCCAGCACTCCCTCGCCGTGCTCCATGTGCCGCACGATGTTTTCCAGCATGACGATGGCGTCATCCACCACGAATCCCACCGATAGCGTCATCGCCAGCAGCGATAGATTGTCCACCGTGTAATTCAGCAGATACATCACGGCAAACGTGCCGATGATCGACATCGGCAGCGCCATGCTCGGAATGATCGTCGCCGAAACGTTTCGCAGGAACAGGAAAATCACTAGCACCACAAGAATGATTGCCAGGAACAAACTGAATTTCACTTCATTCACGGATTCCTTGATCGATATGGACCGATCGTGCTCAATCGTCAGCTTCATCGCGGGCGGCATGATCGCGCGGACGCCCGGCAATAGCTTCAGGACCGCATCGACAATCTCGATCGTATTAGTCCCGGGCTGCTTCTGGACCGCCAGAATGATCCCCGGACTCGTATTGATCCAATTCGCGAGTTTCGAGTTCTGCACGCTATCGTAAATTTTTCCAAGTTCGTCCAACCTCACCGGCGAGCCGTTCCGGTAGGCCACGATCATCTGCCGGTACATTGCGGCGTCCGTCATCTGCCCGTTGGCCTGCACCGTGTATGCCTTGTGCGCCCCGTAAAGCGTTCCCGTCGGCAAGTTCACGTTCGCGCTCTGAATCGCGGAGCTGGCCTCATCGATTCCGATTCGCCGGCTCGCCAATTCTTTCGGGTCCAGTTGAATGCGTATCGCGTACTTCATCGACCCGAATACCGACACCTGCGCCACGCCGTTCACCATTGATATTTGCTGGCCCAGCAGCGTCTCCGCATATTCGTCAACTTGCGAGAGAGGCAGCGTCGGCGAGGTCACAGCTAAAAACAAAATCGGCGAGTCCGCCGGGTTGACCTTGCGGAACGTCGGTGGCGTGGGCATGTTGGGTGGCAATTGGTTTGTGGCCGCTGTAATCGCCGCTTGCACGTCCTGCGCCGCCGCGTCAATGTTCCTGCTCAGATCGAACTGCAGCGTAATCTGCGTGTTGCCCAGCGCGCTTGTGGACGTCATCGAATCGAGTCCCGCGATCGTGGTGAACTGTTTCTCGAGTGGAGTCGCCACCGCGGAGGCCATCGTCTCCGGGCTGGCGCCCGATAGATTTGCAGACACGTTGATCGTGGGAAAATCCACGTTGGGCAGGTCGCTTACGGCAAGATCGCGGTACGCGATGATTCCGAAAAGCAGAATCGCCAGCATGATCAGGCTGGTCATCACCGGCCGATTGATGAATTTCTCTGCGATGCTCATTGCGTTTCCTTGGATCCTCTTCGCAACGTCCCGGCAGCAGTGTTAGAGGCTGGTCTTGATGACAACCTTCGAGCCGGTCACCACCCGCACCTGCCCGTCGGTCACTACGGTTTCGCCCGGGCGCACGCCCTCGGTAATCACCGACTCGCCATTGATCGTCCGCCCCACCGTCACAACCCTCGAATCCACCGTCATGTCCGGCTTGACCACGAAAACGTAATCGCCCTGCTGGCCCGTCTGCACGGCCTGCGAGGGCACAACGACCGCCTTCTCCTGTTCCGCCAACCGCAGCACGACATTCACAAACTCACCGGGCCACAGACGCAAATCCACATTTCCAAATGTTCCCTTCAGCTTTATCGTCCCCGTCGTCGGGTCCACTGTGTTGTCGACAAATGTCAGATAACCTGTCTCCGGCGCCGAATTGTCCGATGGAATCGCCTGAACTCCCAGTCTTCCCTTCGCCATGTAACCTTTGATTTCATCCAAGTATTGCTGCGGCACCGAAAAATCCACGTAAATGGGAAAAATTTCGTTGATCACTACGAGGACGGGTACATCGTTCGCCTTCACTACCGCGCCCGGATAAATGAGCTGGCTTCCGACGCGTCCGCTGATCGGCGCATAAATCGAGCAGTAGGAAACCTGGAGTTTTGCCGTCTCGATCTGCGCCTGATCTGCTTGCACAGCCGCCTCGGCAGCATCCGCCGTCGCCGTAAATTGGTCGTACTGTTCCTTCGGAACAATCCCCGATTGAAAGAGCTTTTCGTATCTCGCTGCCTGAACCTTCGCCAGCTCGGTTTGCGCTTTGTCTTTCGTCAAATTCGCCTCAGTCAATTGCAGAGCGGCCTGAAATGGCCGGTCGTCCAGACTCACCAGCAAATCGCCCTTCTTCACGTACTGCCCCTGCTGGTAATCCACCGATTTCACAATCCCAGCAACTTGCGATTCCACCGAGACAGTTGCATGAGCCTCGCCTGTGCCAATCGCATGCAGCTCAATAGGCATCGGCTTCTGCACGACTTTCGCCGCCATCACGGGTATCACAGGGGGGTCCGGCGGCGCCGCCGCCTTATCCGTGCACCCCGCCGCAACGATGAGTGCCAGAAATGCCGCGGCCGATAACGCCAGCTTTTTCCATGGGATTCGTTTCATTTGTCTCGATCTCTGTCCTGTATATACCTGCAATTCAAAGCGTTCAGCTAAGCTCCGCACGGTCAGAACTCTTCCGCCGCCTTCTATTATGAGACGTTTCTCGCTGCCCTGCCGTTGCAGTTTGCCCCTGAAATTTTCCTTCAGTTTTTGTCGCTTGCATCTCCCCGCTCGGCTCCGTGTATGCTAGGATTTCATGTTGCCGCTGCGGCGGCGATCCGCATTCTTTTGGAATTCTTGATGGAAAGGTAGCACGAATGGCAACTGGCCAGCCTTCATCCAACGGCAAGCCGTATCTCCTGCCCGATAAACCGATTCAGTCCCTCGACGAATACGTTGCTCTTGGCGGCATGCAAGGTCTGAAGAAGTCTCTGTCCATGTCTCCCCAGGATGTCATCGCTGAAATCAAGAAGTCCGGCTTGCGCGGCAGAGGCGGCGCAGGCTTCCCCGTCGGTATCAAATGGGCGAGTATTTCGAGCGATCCTTGCCCCACGAAATACGTCGCCTGCAACGCCACCGAAGGCGAACCCGGCACGTTCAAGGATCGCATGATGATGCGCCGCAATCCCTATCAGCTTCTCGAAGGCGTGGCGATTGCCGCCCACGTGATGAGCGCCCAGAAAGCCTTCATCGCTATGAAGGGAACATTCGAAGAGGCAATCGCGGCAACAGCTCACGCCCATAAGGAAATGACCGCGCGCCATGCCCTCGGCACGATTCCCATCGAATTCGTTTACGGTCCCGAGGATTACTTGCTTGGCGAAGAAAAAGCCATGCTTGAAGTCATCGAAGGCCGCGAAGCCATGCCGCGCGAAATGGATTTCCCCCCGTACATCCTCGGTCTCTTCGCCGGCTATCCGTCATGCATCCCCGGCCAGAACAATCCGACTCTCGTCAACAACTGCGAAACAATGTGCAACATCGCACATATCATGAGCAAGGGCGCCGACTGGTTTCGCTCGATGGGTTCTCCTTCCACTCCCGGCCACATGGTCTTCACCATCTCCGGCGACGTCCAGCGCCCCGGAATTTGCGAACTCCCTCTCGGCATCACACTCCGCGAACTTGTCGAAAAATGGGGCGGAGGTCTTTTCCCTGGCCGCAAACTCAAAGGCATCTTCTCCGGCGTCGCTGCTGCCGGCATCTTCCCCGAGCAGCTCGACACGCCGCTCGACTTCGATGACATGCGCATCGCCGGCTCAGGCCTTGGCTCGGGCGGCTTCATGGTTTACGACGACACAAACTGCATGGTTCAGGTCGCTCACTGCTTCTCGGAATTCCTCTGGATCGAATCCTGCGGCCAGTGCCGCTCCTGCAAGGAAGGCACGTACGAGTCCACAATGCGCTTGCGCAAAATTATCGAAGGGAAGGGCGACGAAATTGACGTTGAAGCGATTCTCCACTCATCTACAAACGCGCCTCGCGGCAATCGCTGCTTCCTCCCCACCGAGCACTCACTGATTATTCCGAGTATCGTTCGCAAATTCATCGGCGAATTTGCCGAACACTATTATCGTGGCTGCCGCAATTGCCGCGTTCCCGTCCTGCCAAAGATGCACGACTACGACGAGGCCAAGCACGAGTTCCACTACACCCACGGCCGCCTCACTCCCTGACCATTGCGTCTCGGTCAGGCGTTTCTCAGTGTCAGCTTCCGGTAGCGCGTTGGGGAATATCCAACCATAGATCTGAAATCATTGATGAGATGTGCTTGGTCAAAATATCCCAGGTCCAAAGCCACTTGGGCCCAATCGAGTTCACCTGTGCATTGCACCTTCTCGACCAACTCGTGCAAACGGTAGCGGCGGATCACCCACTTTGGGCTCACCCCGACATATTCGTTGAAGAGCCGTTGCAGCGATCGTTTGCCGATCCTGGACCGCGCTGCCAGGTCGTTTACGGCCTTGATTTCGGCGTCCCTGGAAACTTGCTCAACGAGGCGTTCGGCGAGATCGGCATCCTCGCACGGCCTTGGTAAACACGCTCGGAAGAAGTTATTGCAAGCCTCGACCCTTTTGGTTTCCTGCTCGCAGGAAAATATTGCAGTCTTTAAGTCCTCGACAGACTCTCCGAAGATGCATCGCGCCGGTACCACTTGATTCGCCAGCTTCGATACGCAATCCTGCGCGAACGGCCGGAATCTTCCCGGCTTGAACTTGATCCCGAATGCTTCGCCTTGCCCTTGGAGCGTGCGCGAGAATTTGCGTGTATGCGGTCCGCTGACCATGCAATGGCCCTTCTCGAAAATCATGTGGACGCTGGGATGGGGCAGTGTCTCCGCCGTGTAGCTTTCGTCCGCGGGCAAACTCCATCGCACCCCCCAGTAGTGTGCGATCCATTGCGACACATCCGAGGACGGACTCCTTCTCAAATGTTTTACGCTTCCGGCCGTCAGTGGCCGCCTCAGAACGCCCCTGGCCCTGCCAACTCCAGGATCGTACGTCTCCATCATGTGGCTATCGGAGTTGTGTCGCGTTTTTACAATCATTGCATTCTGTCTCCTCTTACATTGTACCCTTCGGCCCGTTAACAAAAGCGAGATAACATGCCCACAATCCCGAGCGGCAAAATGCGAAAGTTCCGCGCGTCAGCGGGTGCTTTGTGGAGGACCATAACAATCTCTGCGGGGGCACAAGGCCTTTTGAAGCGTGTAAACCGTAGCGCCGCTCGTCCAACGAAGACTCTCACTCTGGCTTCATGCCTGTTCCTTGCACTCATTTCTGTGACGCAGTTCAATGCCAATGCCAAGATTTCGCGCCGAGTGCGCAAGGGGGTACTTATGCAGCGTCATGCCACTGGAACATTTGAAGTGAAGCTGAACCCTCAGAAACCGGACAATAGAGAAGAAGAAAGCGCAAACCTTGTCAGGATGACCATCGACAAGCAATTTCAAGGCGCCCTCGAAGCGACCAGCAAGGGAGAAATGCTGAGCTTCACTACGGACGTTAAAGGCTCGGCAGGTTACGTGGCGATCGAGCGCGTAGCAGGAGCCCTCGATGGCCGCGCCGGCAGCTTTGTACTCCAGCACAGTGCGACGATGACCCGCGGAGTACCGCAAATGACCATCTCTGTCGTGCCTGATTCCGGCACCGGCCAGCTCGTAGGGCTTGTCGGGGAAATGACCATTCAAATCAAAGACGGAAAGCACTTCTACGACTTTGAGTATAGTCTGACTGAGTCCCGCTGAACCGCCAATTGCCCCCGACCATGCTTCGGAGCGCAGCTTCCTCCAATTGGCGGTCCCTCTCGCATCATTATGATGTGTTAAGTCGAGCTATCTGCCAGCGCGTAGTGGACAATCGCCAGCGCTGCAATCACCGCCGTCTCCGTGCGCAAAATCTGCTTTCTCAGCGAAGCTTCCTTGAATCCATATTTCTCCGCCGCCGCAAACTCATCATCCGTCCACCCGCCCTCGGGCCCAATCGTCAGCACAACTTCACGCGCGCTTGTTCCGCCGAGAAGCTCACGAATCGGCTTGGCCTCGCGCCGCTCCGAAAGCAAGATTTTCGTTCCCTCGCCACAAGCCTTGAACGCTTCCTCCGGCTTGGACACCGCTGCCAGGCTCGGTGGACGCAAACATCGCGCCTGCTGCGCCGACTCCAGAAGGATCTTCCGCCACCTCTCCGCGCGCTTCGTCGCTGCCTGCACCAGAGCCTTCTCGCTTCGGCTCGCTGCCAAAGGAATAATCTCCGCGACACCCAGCTCCGTCGCTTTCTCCAAACACCATTCGAATCGGTCGAATTTCACAATCGAAATCAGCAATCGGATTCTCAATTTCGATTCTTCGACCGCGACCGGCTCGACGAGTGCGAATTCAATCCCAGCCCCGCTCCGCCCCGAGCGTCCCACGTGCTCCACTCGCCCGAGCCACACCTTTTCCCCATCGCTCAGCTCATAGAGCTGCCCTGGTTCCGCGCGCAGCACTCGCCCCAGGTGCTCCGCCGTCTCGCCGCGCAGCACCGCGCGTTGCCCCTCGAATTTTTCCACGAAGAATCGCCTCCGCATCAGCCATTCACCAAAAACCAAGAAGAACTGACCGAAACCAACGTCCGGGAGTTGAAGAGGGGTGGCGAAAAGCCCCAAAAGTGTCTCGGCTAGGAAGGGGTCCGCTTCTTATGTTTACTCAGAGTTACAAGATCCTGACCCAATTCTGGCGCCCCTCGCTTCGTCCTGCCAGCCGTCGCTCCTGTCCTCGAATCCATCACGCTCAATTCTAATAGCGCTCTTGCGGAATGCAAATCGGTAGGGCTATGGAATTGGCCCGTCGCGATGAAATGCGAGAGGCAATATGTCATATCCACTCGTGCAGGTCATAGCACAAGACGGAACATCGTGCGGTGAATGCTGTCCGTTGAAATGCCTCTCGGCGCAAAAGAGAGAGGAAGCATTACACGATGAGGTATCATGCTTGCGTTATCGGGCTAGATGACCGCAGGTCCACTAACGACACAGCAGAGAGATCCTTGACACGGCAGCAATTCAGGACCATGCTGCATCGCTCGGTGACCACTGCGCTTCGGAGCGTAGTCCACTAAATTGTCGAAGGGGTTTGCGTGAGAAACTACCTTGCGCTGTTACTTCTTCCTTTTCTGCTCTTCTTATTCTTAAGCGTTCAGCAAACGTCTAGCGTGAAGCAGGGCGTCCTCGTCATCACTCATGTCACAGTGATCGACGCGACCGGCGCGCCCGCCCGGCCAGATACGACGGTCGTCATAACCGGCGGTCGTATTACCGAGATGGGCGAGAGCAACGAAATTCGTCCGCCAAAGAATGCGGAAATTGTGAATGCCACCCGCAAGTTTCTGATTCCCGGCTTGTGGGACATGCATGTCCATTGGTACGAAAAGGATTATCTGCCGCTATTCATCGCCAACGGCGTGACTGGCATACGGATAATGTGGGGCATGCCGATAAATCATCAGTGGGGAAAGGAGATCGAGGCCGGGCAATTGCTGGGCCCGCACATGTTGATCGCCAGTACGCCTGTGGATGGACCGAAACCTGTTTGGCCGGGTTCCATTACAGTCGCCAACGCGTCCGAGGCTCGCCAAGCCGTGATCCAGGCCAAGCGGGACGGGGACGACTTCATTAAGGTCTACTCCCTTCTTCCTCGGGATGCGTACTTCGCCATAGCGGATGAATCGAAGAAGCAGGGCATCCCCTTTGAGGGGCATGTCCCGATTTCAGTTTCGGCGGAGGAAGCGTCGAACGCCGGGCAGAAGAGCATCGAGCATCTCACCGGGGTCCTACCTGCTTGTTCGAATCGCGCAGCGGAGTTGCTCAAGTCATCCCAGGAGGCGCTAGCGGCGATCATTGCAGGACAACAGCCGCCGGTGAGTGCAGTACATGGGGCGGCCAGTCGCAAGTGGGAGGAGTTGACGCTGGAAACCTATAGCCCACAGAAAGCCGAAGCCCTCTTTGCGGAACTGAAAAAGAACCAAACCTGGCAATGCCCCACCCTCACTGTTTTGCGCGGCATGGCCTTTCTTGACGACCCTTCCTTCACCAACGATTCTCGGCTGAAGTACATGCCGCGGAACATCAGAGCTTCTTGGGACCCAAGGACCGATTTTCGCCTCAAGACCCGGACCGCAGAAGGTTGGGCGCTGAGTAAGAAGGTTTTCAGTAAGGACGCGGAGATCGTGGGTGCCATGCAACGGGCAGGCGTAAATATCTTGGCCGGCACGGATACACTCAACCCTTATTGCTTCCCAGGCTTCAGCCTTCATGACGAGCTGGGTCTCCTCGTCAAAGCGGGACTCTCGCCTATGGAGGCGCTGCAGGCTGCGACGCTCAATCCAGCGCGATTTATGGGTAAGGAGAAAGACTTGGGTACGGTCGAAACGGGCAAAATTGCCGATCTGGTTCTGCTCGACGCCAATCCACTGGATGATATTGCGAACACGAAGCGCATTGATGCGGTGGTGCTTGGCGGCAAATTCTTTCCCCGGATGTCCCTGGACGGGATGCTGGCAAAGGTCGAAGCGCTCGCCAGCAGAAAGTCCATTGCCGAAGCCCTCATGAAAACCATCCAAGAACAAGATGTGGAGGCTGCGGTCAAGCAATACCACGAACTGAAGGCCACGGAGCACGCCGCTTACGATTTTGGCGAAGACGAGCTCATCGGTCTTGGTTATCAACTACTGGAAATGAAGAAATTCAAAGACGCGATTCGCGTTTTTGAATTGAATGTCGAGGCATATCCCTCCTCTTACAACGCCTACGACAGCCTAGGAGAGGCATATATGGACGATGGCGACAAAGAGCGCGCCATCAAGAATTACAAGAAGTCCTTAGAACTAAACCCTTCCAATTCGAATGCAGTCGAGAAGTTGAAAAAATTGAGCGCGCCATGAGAGTACGAATTTAAGGGCCGGACTAACTGAAGATATCCTTCACCTTATCGAAAAAGCTCGACCCGCGCTCCACCGGCCGGTTCTCCACTTTCGTCACGCGGTGCAATTCTTCGAGCATCCGCCGCTGCTCTTTCGTCAGCTTCGACGGCACCACGACGCGCGCGTTCACGTACAAATCGCCCTTCCCGCCATTCGGGTCCGGCAGCCCCTTGCCCTTCTTGCGGAAAAGCGTCCCGGGCTGCGTCCCTTCGGGAATTTCCAGCCTCTCTTCCCCGTTCAGTGTCGGAATCATGATCTCCGCGCCCAGCGCCGCCTGCGCCACTGAAATCGGAATGTTGCAGTACAAATCCGCGCCGCGTCTTTCGTAGAACGAGTGTTCCTTGACCTCAAGGAACACATACAAATCACCGGACGGTCCGCCATTTGCCCCCGGCTCGCCCTCGCCGGGAACGCGCAGTCGCATTCCGCTGTCCACGCCAGCCGGAATCGAAACCTCAATTGTGTGTGTCCGCTCGATCCGCCCTTGTCCTCGGCACTCCGCGCAACTCTCCTTGATCACCTGCCCTGTGCCGCTGCACGCCGGGCAAGTCCGCGACACCGCGAAAAAACCCTGCTGGTAGTGAACCTGCCCTCTTCCCTGGCAAGTCCCGCAGGTTACCGGACTCGTGCCCGGCTTCGCGCCCGTCCCGTGGCATGTCGCGCAATTCTCCATCCGCGGAATCTTGAGCTTCGTCTTGACGCCCGCCGCGGCTTCCTCAAACGATAATTTCAAGTCGTAACGCAAATCATTTCCGCGCTGCGCCCGCGAACGTCCCCCGCGCCGCCTTCCGCCTCCTCCAAAAATGTCCTGGAAGCCAAACATATCGCCGATAACATCTTGGAACTGGTCGAAGATACTTCCGAAGTCGCTCGTGTCAAACGTCTGCCCGATAACGCCCGCATGACCATAGCGGTCGTACGCCGCGCGCTTCTGTGCGTCCGAAAGGGCGCTGTACGCTTCCGTCGCTTCGCGGAATTTCGCCTCCGCATCGGCCTTGTGCTCCGGATTCCGGTCCGGATGCCATTTCATCGCCGCCTTGCGGTACGCGCTCTTGATTTGATCGCTGGTCGCGTCGCGTCCCACGCCCAGCACTTCGTAGTAGTCCCGTTTTGCCGTCGCCATGGTCCCTTTTCAATTCCCCCGAAATATGTCTGAAGTCTGGAAGTGGGTCATTTTTGAATTTTCTTGATCGTGACACAAGGAGTCAAAATTCAAAATGACCCGCGGCCCAAAAGCCTACTCTTGCGCTCCCGCCGTCTCTTCATCCGAGCGGTTCGCGGCCACTCGCACCATCGCCGGACGTAGCACCTTCCCGTGATACGAATACCCTGCTTGCAACTCCCCGAGCACCGCGCCGTCCGGTTGCTCATGCGTCTCGACGCGCTCAATCGCGTGATGAACATGCGGATCAAAGTTTTTCCCTTCGGTCTCGATCCGCTCTAGTCCCTGCTTGGCCAGCGCGTCCGCGAGCTGCTTGCGAATCAACTCAAAACCCTTTCGAAATTCGTCATCCGCGTCGCCGCCATGCGCCGCAATCGCGCGGTCAAACGCATCGAGCACGGGCAGCAGCCGCTCCACCAGAGTCTCCGCCCCGCGATGCCTCTCCTGATGCCGCTCGCGCTCCACGCGCTTCCGGTAATTATCGAAATCCGCCTGCAAACGCACAAGCGTGTTCGTCAAATCCTGCTTTTCGGACGCCAGCTTCTTCACTTGCTCTTCGACCGCCGATTCTGCCGCGGCAATATCGGCGGCCACAACTTCCGCCGCCGCTGCTGTGCCCTCATCGGCCCGTCGTTTTTCTTTATGCGAATCTTCCCGCGACATCACACCTTTCCCTCTCCTTCATCCTCATTCGAAAAAAATTGCGACATCAGCGCCACTACCGTAATCACGCGCTCGTAGTGCATCCTCATCGGCCCCAGAATCCCCAGCGTTCCCTGCGCCGATTGCCCGCGGTTGTACGGCGCGCTCACCAGCGCCAGATGCTTCCCCGCGTTCGACATCTGCTCAACTCCCAGCTCTACGTGCACCGGCTCCGGCGCTTCGATGCAGCCGCTCAGCAGAGCAATCAGCCGGTCGCGCTCCTCGATCGCCGCGAGCAATTCTCCCAGGCGCTCCTGATCGCGGAACTCCTGCCCCGCAGCGAACTGCGCCGCCCCGCCGATGTACACCACGCGCTCCGACTCATCCGCCAGCACTTTCGGATCGCACAGCATCAGCGCGCGGCTCGCCAGCTTTTCGTACCGTTCGCGATCGCGCTCGAGTTGCAGCTTCAAATCCGCCGTAATCGCATCGAGCGTCCACTTCGGGTAGTGCCGGTTGATGTAGTCTGCGATGTGATCCAGTTCCGTCTGCGTGAACGCGCGCTCCGTCCGCAGCGCCTTATCTCGCGTCATTCCTCCGCTCGTGATCAGAACGACGAGCACGCGCCCGTCCGGCAGCAGCAGAAATCGAATATGTTCCACTTCGGTCCGCGAGAGCGGCGGCGAAACGATAATCCCCAGACCGCGCGACACCGCCGCCAGTACGTTGCTTGCCCGCTCCATCATATTCTCTGGCGTCGTCGCCGAATCAAGCTCCCGCCGGATCCACTCGCGGTCCTCAACGCGCGGCGTCGCCTGCGTCGCAATCTGCTCCACGTAGAATCGGTACGCCGTCGCCGTCGGCACGCGTCCCGCCGAAGTATGCGGCTGGTAGAGGAATCCCTCGTCCTCCAGGTCCGCCATGATGTTCCGTATCGTCGCCGTGCTCAGCGGCTCCGCGTGCTGCTTCGCAATCGCTCGCGACGAAACCGGCTCGCCTGATTCGATGTACGCGCGCACTACATCCGCCAGCACTTGCCTGTGCCTTTTCTGTTCCAGCGCTATCGCCGCCATATTTTTAGTCTAATCACCGCGCCAACTACCGTCAACTCGGCATCTCTGTGGCGTATAAAGCCGAAGAAGTTAAGTAGAATATGGCTCGGCTAGCCCTGCAGCGCAATCGTTAATTCGAGAAGCGCTTGCACTGTATTCCAATTCCTTGCCGTTCCGGTCACCTGAAGTTTTCTTTGAATGAGGTCGTTCGTCAGCTTCGACTTCCCAACGCCGTTTGTGTAGTAGATGTAAAGCTCCTCGCCCGCGAGGTGCATTTCTTCCGGCCCTTTGTAAGAGCCCCGCAATTCCGCAAACGCTTGCAGCGCTGGCTTTCCGTCCAGGAACATCACCAGAAACGAACTCAGGTTTGGCGTCTTGGCGGCCTTGAACGGATTCTTCGCGATCACCCGCCGCAAATCCACCGAACTTCGCACCACGACTCTCGCCGCAAATTCGAATTTCTTCTCGATTCCGCCCTCGATGCGCTGCGCCAGCTTTTCGCGGTTCTTCTCCTCACTTCGGAAAACGACGTTCCCGCTCTGCAAATATGTCTGCGCTCCCGAAAGCCCCAGCGATTCGCAAAGCGCCCGCAGCTGATCCATCTTGATAAGCTTATTGCCTCCGACGTTCACGCCGCGAAGAAGCGCCGCGTATTCCATCATGCGATCCAGAGGTTTATGCAAGATGCCCGACGGCAGACATGGCGCGCTTCACGCATTATCAATCTGCGCCCTCTGCAGCTTGTCGGAATAATCGATGTAGACCGTCTTCCACTCGGAATAAAAGTCCAGCGCAGCAAGCCCCGACTCGCGATGCCCATTCCCTGTCTGCTTCGTCCCGCCAAACGGCAGGTGCGTCTCCGCGCCAATCGTCGGCGCATTGATGTACACGATTCCCGTATCCAGATCCCTCTGCGCGCGAAACGCATGATTCACGTTCCGTGTGTAAATCGACGACGACAGCCCGTACTTCACGCCGTTCGCGATCTCGATTGCTTCGTCCAGGCTCCTGAACGGAATCACGGACACCACCGGCCCGAAAATCTCCTCCTGGGCCACGCGCATTTTTGCGTCGCAGTCCGTGAATATCGTCGGCTCGTGGAACCATCCCTTCGCATACGCGCCGCCTTCGAGCCTGTGCCCGCCCGCCGCCAGCTTCGCGCCTTCGCCCTTGCCGATTTCAACGTACTTCATCACGGTCTGTAATTGCGATTCATTGACGGAAGGCCCCATCTCCGTCTTCAGATCGAGTCCGTCGCCGACGCGCAGTGCCTTCGCCCGCGTCACGAATCTCTCCACGAATTCGCCGTAGACTTTCTTGTGCACGCCCACGCGGCTCGCCGCCGTGCACCGCTGCCCCGAAGTCCCAAATCCTCCCCTTATCGCTCCATCCACCGCCAAATCGATGTTCGCGTCGTCCATCACCAGGATGATGTTCTTCCCGCCCATCTCCAGGTGGCATTTCTTGAACGTGCTTGCGCACGCCTCGCTCACTTTTCGGCCAACGTCCGTCGAGCCCGTGAAGCTCACCAGCCTCACGTCCTTGTGATTCACAAGCGGCGTCCCCACCGCCGAACCTGTTCCGCACACCACATTCAGCACGCCGTCTGGCAGCCCCGCCTCCGCCATAATCTGCACCAGGTTGTACGTCGAAAACGGCGTGTCCGTCGCCGGTTTGATCACCACCGTGTTCCCGCACACGAGCGCCGGCATGATTTTCCACGACGGAATCGCCATCGGAAAATTCCACGGCGTCACCAGCCCGGAAACGCCAATCGAAGCCCGGACGCTCATCGCGAATTTGTTCGGCATCTCCGATGGCGTCGTCTGGCCGAATAATCTTCTTCCCTCGCCGGCCATCAGGTACGTCATGTCAATCGCTTCTTGGACGTCCCCGCGCGTCTCAGCCAGCACCTTCCCCATTTCGCGCGTCATGTCCCTCGCCATGTCCTCTTTCCTTCGCACCAGAATCTCCGCCGCGCGAAACAGAATCTCGCCGCGCTTCGGCGCCGGCACCAGCCGCCACGTTTCGTACGCTTGCTTCGCCGCCTCCACGGCCTGCTTCACGTCCTCTTCGCCCGACGTCGGAAATACCCCCACCAGATCGTCCGTGTTTGCCGGATTGCGATTTTCAATTCCCTTCCCGTTCCGCGCCTCCACCCATTCGCCGTTGATGAAATTCTTATAGGCCTTCGGGATGACTGCGGTTGCCATGAGATTCCTCCTCGAAAATTTCCCAATCGAATATTCTGCGGTTCTGCAAGGGAAAGCGCACAGCCGCGGAAAATCTTGAAACATCGACGTTAACAAACCGCGGTAACTATCGTCAACGGAAGGAAGCGCCTATCGTCCAGGTGATTTCGGAGTGTAAGAACTAGAAGGAGCCAAGCGGTTCACAGCGGTGGATTGCCGCGGCGCGCTCACGCCTGCCACGTCGGAACCCAGTCCCATTCTCTGCAAACTCAGCGCATCAAGCTTTCCCGTCGGCGGAAGCCCATTGGCTTCCTGAAATTCCCGCAGTGCCTCCTGGGTGCGCGCGTCCCATTTACCTGTTGGCTCGGTCTTGTAATAACCGCCCCGCCCAAGCGCCGACTGAATCTCCTCTGTGCGGTCCCTCGCTGGCGCCTTCGGCAACGTGATGTGGTGCCGGCGGTAACGCACGCGCCGGTGCCTCACTGTCCTAGTCCTATGGCCAGCCGGCGTGGGTCTCACTGGAGTGCGCGCCGCGTTTGCAAACGTCGGCAACCAGCACATAGCCGCCACGAGCGCCGCGATGCCGAGCATCGCGTTCTTCGCCGCCTGCAATAGCCTTGGAATCTGTACTCTCATTTTCTTCGGCTACTGACCCGCTTGCGGAATCGTCCCCGCATGGAACACGGTGTACACCTGCCCGGTCCCATCACCGTACATCACTTTGAAAAGTACATCTTCGCCGGGCTTCAGCTTCGCAATCTCCCGTCTGTAATCCGTCATGTTGTTCACGGGCGCATGGTTCATTTCCACAATCACTTCGCCCTGGTGGAACGTGATGTCCTCGGCGAAAGTCGCCGGATCCACTTGGCTCACCAGCACGCCCGACTGGCTCGCGCTCATTCCCAAGTGCCGCGCGACATCCGGGGTCAGCGGCTCGACGTGCAATCCAAATGTCACCGGCGCCGGTTCCATATCCGCCGAAATTCCTCCGGGTTCGCTGTCGTCATTCGCCGCCTGGTCTGGGAAAGTCTTATTCAAGTCCGCGACCATCACGCTCACGCTGCTTGATTTCCCATTGCGGAAATACGTCAGTTGCACGGAATGTCCAATCGGGGTCTGCACAATCGGATTGATTAAATCGGATCCAGCCTGCACCGATTTCCCATTGATGTGCGTAATCACGTCGCCCGCCTGCATTCCCACCTTTGCTGCCGGTGAATTCGGCGCCACCCACTCCACCACCACTCCATTTGCCACGCCCAGCGCCTTGTGCAGGGCGGGGTTGTGGGTCTGATCTTCCTGGAATTTCACGCCGATCGAGCCGCGCGTCACGTGCCCCTGCGTCACGAGCTGGTTGTACACATTGATCGCCGTGTTCGACGGCAGCGCGAATCCCACGCCCTCGAATCCTCGGCTTCCCGTATAGATCGCCGTGTTGATCCCGATCACCTCACCGGCAAGATTCACGAGCGGCCCGCCCGAATTTCCGGGATTGATCGCCGCATCGGTCTGGATGAAATTCTGGAACTGCTGTCCGATCCCCTGCCGGTCCTTCGCGCTGATGATTCCCGAAGTCACCGTGCCGTTCAGTGAAAACGGGCTGCCGAACGCCAGCACCCAATCGCCCACCTTCGTCCCGTCCGAGTTTCCTAGTCGAGCCGTTGGCAGCAGGCGGTCCGTGTCAATCTTGATCACCGCCAGGTCCGTCTGTTTGTCTATCCCGATCACCTTCGCCGTGTAAAGAGTCGCATCGCCGTCCACGGCGACCTGAATCTTCGTCGCGCCATCAATCACGTGATCGTTCGTCAGAATGTAGCCCTTCTTGTCCACCACCACACCCGAACCCAGGCTTCTCTCCGCGTCCTGTCCCGGCCTTTGATTCGGATTCTGATTGAAGAACCGATTGAAGAAATCCTGCAAGCCTTGCGGCGAGCCACTCTTGCCGCGGTTTTTCGGCGTCTCAAACACTTGCGTCGTCGAGATGTTCACAACCGCAGGCTCCACTCGCGTGACGATATTCGAAAACCCATTCGACAGATTCACAGGATCGGGAATTGTCAGCAATGCCGGGCCGTTCGGGGGGTCAGCGGAACGCGTCGCCATCGCATGGCCCGAGACAATTGTCCCGATCATGATTCCCAGCCCCAGCGTCAGAGCCAGCAAGGCGCTCGCAAAAATTTTCCGGTGTCGTACCCACGTCACCAATTCCCGAATCTGAATTCCCATCGCCTTGCTCCTTCTTCCACCCGCCTGCTCACCTGCAGGATAGTGATTCGATTATAGCACTGTCCCCGGCGTTGCCTGGGTCTCTCTGCGTCATTTTCTCAGTCCCGCCGACTCTCCGTCACCTGTCCCCATGTACAGTCGTGTCTTGCCTATTCCGGCCTTCGACTCGTAGATTTCCTGCATGCCTGAGGTTGACAATCATCATCAGGATTCTCCTCTGAACTTCTCATTCTTGGACCTCGCCCGCCGCGTCCGCGACCTCCTCGACCGCTCCGAGCCCACCCCTGCGAAATATCTTTTCGTTGGCGGAGGAGGCAGCAGCCGCGGAAAAAATGAACGCGCAAGAATGAAATTCATTTTCGATTAGAATTTGATAAGCCCTTTGTTTACAATGACATGACTTTTCGCGACTGCGCATGTCATTTTCGATTAGAAATTCATAAATTGGGGTGAGTTTTTTGTGGGATGTCCGCCGCGGCGGACTGGGGTTCGAGGTCAGGCTGCGGCGAAACTGCACCGGGGGCCTCGGAGAGCAGCGGTCGAGATGGCGTTGTTGTGTTGCATAATCACGGAGGCAATATACCATGAGATACACGGCGTTGACAATGAAATTCTGTGCAGGGGACAGGGAGCCAAGCCAAGAAGTGCCATTCTGGATGCTTTGGAAGAGCAGGTGAGGGTTCAGTGGGTTTGGGATGAGGGGGCGGGTGCGGCGGTAGGAGGAGGTTGCGATTTGCTTGGACGGGTTTGCGTGCGTGGGTCTCAGCTCGGGGCCTTTCGCTTTCCCGGTGCCTCGTTTCACATAAGATGTCAGTAATTTCCGAGCGCGGTATTCAACTTCGGGTGAAATGCACTCCTCAATGAAGTGGCGTGGTGGTAGCATCATTTAGCTGGGAAATGTGCGAACAGAATTAGCAGGTCCGATGCCGGCTTAAGTGAATTTTGTGAGATGAAGGATTGCTGGTGGACCCGGTTAGCTTACTGGTCAGTTTGTTGAGGCAGTTTGGCCCCGACGGCGCGGCCGTCGCTGTGTTCTACTGGATTCTTAGAGATCGTTGGAAACGGCATGGGGCAAGAGGTCTGTCCCTGATTAAGAGTTGGTCCGTCGGATTAGCCGCGAGCGCTCTGACATTTGGGTTAGTCGCCTTTCACTACTGGCAGTACAGATATCGTGGTCTCCCCAGACCGTTCACGGAGACTGAAATCGGAATCCTGATTGGCGAGGTCCCGGGGGATGAGGAGCATCGGCAGCAGGAAGCTTATGGCCACGCGATTATTGAGGTGGCCGGGGGGATGCCGGATCTTTCGCAGGTCCTCAAGGCAGAACTACTTCAGCGCGCGCTCCCGGTCGGGCTCGAAGACCAGCAATCTGAGGCCCTGAGGGTGGGCCGATGGCTGCACGCGGCCTTTGTTCTTCGGCCATATAGTAGCGTTAGTGGGTCACAGGAGCCTTGGATAACAATCGTCGATCAACCCGAGTTCCCCGTGAGCGAAGCACCGCTAGGGGATTTTTCCACCAGCCAGCTCCCTGGGCTCGCCAGTCTTCGGCTTCCAAGTGATCTTGCGCTGCTCGCTCGCTGCACCCTTGGGCTCTCATACTACAGGCGCAGTCTATTTCGGCAAGCTGCTGGCGAATTCGAATATGTACTTGGTTCGCCAACGCTTCCGATTGCGGCCCCTTCTCGGTCGCATCTCGACTATTTCCTCGGCAGTTCGCTCTACTACGCGAAGAGGCCGGATCAGGCCGTAGCGCCGTTTCGGGACTCTGTGGCTCTTGAGCCGAATTGGGCGGAGGGACATTTTGGCTTAGGACTCGTCTTGGACGAGAGTGGCCAAATTGATGCTGGGGTTGCTGAGGACAGGGAGGCGATCCGCCTAAAACCTGATTTCGCTGAGGCTTGGAATAATCTCGGTGCGGCGCTTGGGAAACTTGGGCGTTACGGTGAGGCCGCGCAGGCTCTCGGGACGTCGATCAAGCTTAATGCCGACTTGGTCGATCCGCATGATAACCTCGGGAATGCGCTGCTAATGCAGCCTAACGCCGACGTCGCTGACGCCATTGCTCAATACCAAGATGCAATTCGACTCGATCCTTATGCTCCGGAGCCTCATAGCAATCTGGCTTACGCGTTGATAAAGGACAATCGCCTCGCCGAGGCCGTAGACGAGGCCACGCGAGCAACGGTACTCAAGCCGGATTACTCCGGGGCCTACAATAATCTGGGAAATGCGCTGAAGTCAGAAAACAAGTGCAGCGAGGCGGTCGCGGCCCTTCAGAAAGCAGTACAGATTCGTCCTGGAGATCCTGAGCCCCATAACAACCTTGGAACTGCCCTTGTGTGCGAGGGGAAGTTGGACGCTGGTATCGAGGAATACGAAAAAGCGATTGCGATCAAGCCAGGCTATGCCCACGCGTATGGCAACGTCTGTCAGGCACTTGAGCAAAAAGGTGAATACCCTCTCGCCGCCGTGCAGTGCAGGAAGGCCATCGGGTTTGAACCCCAATTCGGCACTGCCCACTTCTTGTTGGGGGTGGCTTTAGGTCATCTGAGAGAATATGACACAGCCGTCTATGAGTTTAGAAAGTCCATCGATTTGGATTACAACCTGCCGGATTCTTATAACGGCATCGGCACTGCGCGTTGGTACGAAGGGCGCTACGGCGACGCTGAGGCCCAGTATGGGAAATCGCTTGCGATCAATCCTGGCAATGCCCAAGTTCATTACAACTTGGCGCTTGCGCTTCAAGCCGATGGCAAAGAGTCCGAGGCCGCCTCGCAGTTTCGGGAGGCCCACCGCCTTGATCCAAAACTGAACCCGCCGGTGAAGCCTAGGCGGCCATAATGACTCCGCTACGTGGTCGTCCAGTATATGCGAGGCTCGAAAGGGCCGAAGCCGTGCCCGGTCGGGGATGCCCCGACAGGGCGCTACAAGTGCAAAGATGGGAGCGTGCTCCCGCACTCCCAAAGTGAGACCGGGGGCTCAGAGCGAGTGCGCTACAAAAATACGCTGCGGCTTGCTAGAATCAGCTCGGGAAGGACCTATCTCCCAGGCTCCCCTCACCAGGGACCGGAGGGGGCCCATATGCCGCCACTAACGCTCTACGAGAAAATCTGGAACGCGCACGCTGTCCGCGAAGCTCCCGGCCAGCCCTCGCTCATCTACATTGACCGCCACCTGATACACGAAGGCACTTCGCCGCAGGCATTCGCCGGCCTGAAGGCCGCCGGACGCAAAGTCCGACGTCCCGAACTCACCTTCGCGGTCATGGACCACTCCGTCTCGACGAAGAATCGCAATCTCCCCATCCTCGACGCCGACGCCGCCGGCCAGTTCGACGCCCTCGCGAAAAATTGCCGCGAGACGGGCGTTCGCCTCTTCGATCTCCACAGCAAAAATCAAGGCATCGTGCACATCATCGGCCCGGAGCTCGGAATCACGCAGCCGGGCTTCACCATCGTCTGCGGCGACAGCCACACCTCGACGCACGGCGCCATGGGCGCGCTCGCCTTCGGCATCGGCACCAGCGAAATCGAGCACGTCCTCGCGACGCAGTGCCTCTCGCAATTCAAATCGCAGACCACGCGCATCGAAGTCCGCGGCCGCCTCGGCGCGGGCCTCGCCTCGAAAGACATCATTCTGGCCATCATCGGCAAAATCGGCATCGCCGGAGGCAACGGCCACGTCTTCGAATACACCGGCGAAGCCATTCGCTCGCTCTCCATGGAAGCCCGCATGACGATTTGCAACATGTCCATCGAAGGCGGCGCGCGCGCCGGCATGGTCGCGCCCGATGAAACCACGTTTGCATATCTCGAGGGCCGCCCCTTTGTGCCGCGCGGAAAAGATTTTCAAAATCTCGTCGAGCACTGGAAAACTTTGCCCTCCGATCCCGGCGCGAAATTCGACGAAACCGTCGAGCTCGACGCCGCGAAGCTTGCGCCGCAAGTCACCTGGGGCACAAATCCCGGAATGGTCACTGACGTAACCCAGCGTGTTCCGGACCCCTCCCACTTTGCCAACGAAAATGACCGCAAAGCCGCCGAGCGCGCCCTTGTTTACATGGACCTGAAGCCCGGCACTCCTATCACAGACATTTCCCTCGACCGCGTCTTCATCGGTTCTTGCACCAATTCCCGTCTCGAGGATTTGCGCCTCGCCGCAAAAGTTGTCGCCGGAAAGCACGTTGCAAAATCGCTGAAGCAGGCTCTCGTCGTTCCCGGCTCGCGCCGCGTGAAAGCGCAGGCTGAAGCCGAAGGCCTCGACAAAATTTTCGTCGCTGCGGGATTCGAATGGCGCGATGCCGGATGCAGCATGTGCATTGGCATGAATGACGACGTTCTGCAGCCGCACGAACGCTGCGCCAGCACTTCCAATCGCAATTTCGAAGGCCGCCAGGGCAAAGACGGCCGCACGCATCTGGTCAGTCCGCTGATGGCCGCCGCCGCAGCCATCGAAGGCCATTTCGTCGACGTCCGCAAATGGCGTAACGGAAACTGAGATTGTAAACGTTCACAGGCCGGCGAAGAAGAAATCTGAACTACTTGATTTCGATACGGTCGTCGCCTAAATTGAAGCCATCATGGGACGCACAGTAAAAGACGATATCATCGAGCAGGTTGATCGCCTGGGTCCGGACAAACAACGCAGAGTACTCGACTTCGCGCGGGGGCTTGACGCTCCAGCAGGAACTCCTGGTCGCGAACTCCTGATTTTTGCCGGGACAATTGACCATCAGGATTTAGAGGAAATGTCCCTGGCGATTCAGGAGCACTGCGAGCAAGTCGACCCGAATGCCTGGTAAATATCTCCTCGATACGAACATTGTCATCGCGTTGTTTTCGGGCGAACGCCAAATTTCGGAGCGTCTGGGACAAGCAGAAATATTTGTGGCGAGCACGGTGCTCGGCGAGCTTTATTACGGCGCTCGCAAATCGGCGCATCGAGCTGCGAACTTGGCCAAAGTTGAACAGTTCGCTACGGCTATCGAAGTACTGAGCTCCGATGCGGTGACCGCTCGTTTGTATGGCGAGGTGAAGGAGCGATTGCGTACGAAAGGTCGGCCTATACCAGAGAACGACGTATGGATAGCAGCTGCTGCTATTCAACATCACCTCATACTTGCCACTCGGGACGAGCATTTTGCTGAAATCGATAACTTGTCCAGAGAGAAGTGGTGAAAGCGGGAATAGCACTTCGGAAGCAGACGGGAAACCGATGAAACCGTTCACAAAACATACCGGGCTGGCGGCGCCGATGGATCGCGACTGAGCCATGCGCTACGAAGCCGCAGTAATCGTGATCGCGGTTACAACG
>DASYXV010000021.1:0-2345 GCA_035934545.1 Candidatus Acidiferrales bacterium | reverse complement strand
CTGCGCAATCGTTTGATCGTCGCCTACATTTTCATCGCCGTGGTTCCGGTGGTGTTGTTGCTCGCCATGGTTACTCTGTCCGCCTATTTGCTTTACTTCCAACTCGGGGCGCACCTGTTGCAGGACGACCTAAGCGAACGCATTTCCGAAGTCTCTCATATCGCGGAAACGCTCGACCAGACGACAGAGAGCGACGCGGCAAAGGGACTTGCGGTCAATTCCCGCGCATTGCTCAGGCGTCCGGGAATCGCCGCCATGTTGACTGCGGCGGGCAAGCGCCTTCCTGGACTTGAAGTTCATCTGCCTGAATCAGCCACTGCCATTGGCTCAAACGCGCGGCCCGTGCAGGGATATTCAGGTCTCGTGCAGTCCGCGGGAAATTTGTGGATCGAAGCTGTCGTGGCCAGCCGACCGCCATCTCATGAAGGTGAGCTTTACGTTCGCGTGCCCGTCACCGCCGCGCTCCTCGGCGCCGTCGCTCCTGATCTTGGCCCAATTCAACTCACCACGTTCCGTCCCGCGCTCACCTCTGATCCTGTCGCGGATGTTCTGAACTTGAACAACCAACGGCTCGTGCGCGCAGGCCAGGTCGTCAGCGTGCGGCCGCTCCAGCCGAAGCGCGGCTGGTACGATATGGAAATCTCCGGCGGCTCCACGCTGAGCGCCACGTTGCTCAGTCACGATGAGCCCACGACACACACGATGCCTGTCGCCGCCACCTTCTCGCTGCGGCCTTCGGTGATGACCAGTCGCCTGTTTGCCTCTCTCGGTCTGCTGGGCGATCCGCTCGTTATTATTTTGATTCTCATCGGCGTGTTTTTTCTCGTTCTCGAAGTCGCCGCGCTGGCGACTGGTGTTGTGCTCACGCGCACCATCACCGTTGCCGTTGACGATCTTTATGAAGCCACGCGGCACGTGCGTCAGGGCGATTTCCGCCATCGCATTCATGTGCGCCAACGCGATCAACTCGGAGTTCTCGCGGAATCCTTCAATGCTATGACCGGCTCGATCTCGGAACTCATCGAAGAGCAGCGCCAGCGCCAGAAACTTGAAAACGAATTGACCATTGCGCGCGAAGTGCAAACACAGCTCTTCCCGCGCGCGTTGCCCGAAATGGCCGGTCTCGAACTCGCCGCCGTCTGCCGTGCCGCGCGTGTCGTTTCAGGCGACTACTATGATTTCGTGAACCTCGGCCACTCGCGCTTGGGCATGGCCATTGCGGACATCAGCGGAAAAGGAATTTCGGCCGCGCTTCTGATGGCCAGTCTCCAGGCGGCCCTTCGTGGCCAGGCGCTCGTCAATGGCCACCGCACCACCGCCGAAGTGGTCAGCTCGCTGAATCGCCATCTGTTTCTGAATACCTCCGACGATCGCTACGCCACGCTTTTTTACGCCGAATACGATGCCGCCTCGCGTTCGCTTTCATATACAAACGCGGGCCACTGTGCTCCATTTTTCGTGACCGGCAACACAGTGAAAAAACTCGACGAAGGTGGAACGGTTGTCGGGCTTTTCGATCGCGCGGATTACAAGCAGGTGACTGTTCCGGCTGAGCCGGGATCGTTGTTCGTCGGTTTCAGTGACGGTTTGCTCGAGCCCGAAAACGTATATGGCGAGGAGTTCGGCACCTCGCGTCTAGCCAACGAAGTATTGCGTCTTCGCGATGTTCCCGCGGAGCGTCTCGCCGAGGGCTTGCTTTCCGCGGTCGAGCAGTGGGCCGGCTCGCCTGAGCAGGCCGACGACATGACTGTCATCGTCGCCCGCTTCCGCTGACCCGTAGATCATCCTGCTTGCCCTGAGGAATAAGAGTCCATCGCTCCACGAAATTCCAACCCGAAGCCGCTTGGCAACGCGCGAGGAATTCGGTAATGTTTCCTCGCTCCATTACTTACCGGGGGAGATTTCGTGGAACTTGGAAAGCGCGTCGCGTTGGTCACCGGTGGCAGCCGGGGCATCGGAAAGGGCATCGCTTTGGGCTTGGGACGCGCAGGCGCGCGCGTCGCGCTTTCCTATCGCTCGAATAAAGCGGCGGCGCAGAATACATTGCGGCAATTGCAGTCGGTCGGATGCGAATGCTTTGCTGTCGAAGCCGACGCCACAAACCCCGAACGCTCTGAGTCGCTCGTGCGTTCGGTGCTCGAGCGCTTCCAACGCCTCGATGTGCTCGTCAACAACGTCGGCATCTTCAATTGGGGCACTGTTGCTGACTCTACGCTCGAAGAATGGAAGCGTGTCCTCGATTCGAATCTGATGAGCGTCTTTTATACGAGCAAAGCCGTGCTCCCCGCAATGCGCCGCCAGCACTGGGGACGCATCATCAATCTCGGCGCGGTGGGAGCAGAGCG
>DASYXV010000059.1:0-2409 GCA_035934545.1 Candidatus Acidiferrales bacterium | reverse complement strand
TCCGCCCCGTCGGTTTGGTCGGACGGCGACTCGAAGATTATGATCTCGAAGGCTCTGAATCTTTCAGACCGTCTGTCGAGCTGCTCCAAGATGGCGCGCCGCTTGTTCGCCAAAAACCCTTCGCCATTTCGCGTTTTCCTGCTGCAGACCTTAATCGTCGAAGGCGCGGGCGAGGAAGAAGGCGACGAACTGTTGATGCGCTTCAACATGAACGGCATCGAGCTCAACGAAGAAGGCTTCCAGAAACTCACCGGCGAGATTTCACTTTTCCCACTGGAGGGAAGTTTCCCCATGCCGTGGGGAAAAGATCGCGCGCAACTTTTCTACGGCGAATTGCCATTCGGCGATTCGCTCGAACCGATTGTGATTCGCCGCGGAATGACGCGCGAACTCCAGGCCGGCGGCAAAATTGGCGGCCCCACGAACCGTCCTTACTTCGAGGTCTGCGTCCATCCGAAGCTTCTCGAACTCGCCCGCAAAAAAGTCGGCGCGGCGAAGCGCTAAGTCCGGCTATTACGAGGCGTGGGGAAGGCGACAACTCTTAGTCTTGGTTTGAGGCGACGCGCCAGAGCACCGTTTTGTCTGACTCAAATTCCGAGCATGTTGAGCTGCAACTTCTTGTAACCGTGCTCGACCGCCCACAAATCCAGGGGAATTGTCGCCAGCTCATCCACAACAGGAACCGCCAGCCCTGTCTTCGTCAAGTCGATGTTTTTCAGATAGGTGTGGCAGGTGTCGCAAACGTCCACGCGGACGTGGCTGATTTCGGGCGCGGAATAGAAGGCCATCTGCGGCTCTCGTTCTTCTCCACACGCCGGACAATAAATCCGTCGAAAAGCCCACTCGTGCGCGCAGAGCATACAAATTAGCGATTTTTTCGCGCCGTCACCCTCACTCCTTAGTACGCCGACAATAGGCTTGCCGTCGCAAAGTGGACAGGTCAATGGAGTTCCATCGACGATTCCGGGTTCGCGGTTAGCGGCAAGATACTCTGCATAAGGTTGGAGAAAAATCCAAGCGAGCAATCGCTCTGAAGCAGTCGCCTCGAGTGAATCGCCAATCCGCACCTCTTCTGTGTCGTCCATCATTGATGCCAATTCAAGCTCCCCGTGCCAGAAATCCTCAATTGCCTGCTGCCATCCCGCGGGACCTTTTTCCGCCAGCCCCGCAGCGGCGTGAGCAAGCGGCCCCGGTGCAATCTGCTGGATCATAGACAGAAACGCAGGAAAGTTGGGGAGGAGGAGGAAAAGATCCAATTCATCCCGCAAAGGCCGCGTGGACGAAATCTTTGACGAATCTGCCAGCGCCCGCTGGATTTCCACGTGAAGGCTTTTCTGGAATGTGGCAACGCGCCCGTAGAAGCGCAAGCCTTCGGCGGCAAATGGATACGTTGATGTTAATTCGGCGGCGCGACGGATTCGCCGATCCCACTGCGCACTGGTCATTTTTCCGGTTGGGATCTACCGGTGACCTCGTAATACCACGTACGATGGAACGTCCACGCCCATGCCCGCGTGACGTACCCGTGAACCATCGCGCCGAAGCTGCCTCCTTCCAGGATCGTGCTCATGTACACGTGAACCAAAAACAGTCCAATGGTGACGAGCGCCACGCTCGCGTGAATCAAGATTGCAGCGTACCGGAAGTATCGCAGGCTCCATGGAAGCGTTTCCGTGTACCACAAGACAACTCCAGACAGCAGCAGCAGGATCACGCTCAACAACATTCCCCAGAAGAAAAGTTTCTGTCCGAAGTTGAATCGCCCCGTCGGCGGCAGCTCGTCATCTCGGTTCTGGATGTACTCAGGCATGGCTTTCGCCCAGGCGCGGTCGTTATCGTCAATTTGCATGTCGCCGTGCCACTGCTTAAGCATCCAGAACAGCGACACCGTAAAAATCAGGCCGAGCCACGGATGCCAGAATCGGGCCGTGGGAGCCCCGCCCACGACGGCAGCCATCCAATATAAGTACGGCGACCAAAACGCGAGCCCGGTCATCAGGAGATAAATGTAAGCGAGCGAGCCCAGCCAGTGGTTTGCGCGCTCGCCCAATGAGTAACGCGGGATCAATTCCTCGTCGCTGTCCGCGGCGGTGGAGCGCGAAATAGCCTTGGTGCTCATACGCGCCTCCGATCATCCGGCGGAATTGGTTCCTCTTTCTTCGGGCCATATCGCATGTAGTGCCAGGCAAGGCCCACTAGGCCGCCTATCATTGCGAAATTCCCCAGCCACTTCAGCGGTCCTTTCCACAGGCGGACCGAGTAGGGAATGTGCGGATCTTTTGGCAGTCCGCCATACAGCTCGGGATTCTTCGCATCGTGCAGCACATAGATCACGTGCGTGCCGCTGACTCCCGGCGGATCGTAGACTCCAGCGTCCGCGAACCCAGAGACGCTGCGAAGCTGTTCCGC
>DASYXV010000053.1:0-3181 GCA_035934545.1 Candidatus Acidiferrales bacterium | reverse complement strand
TGCGGCTTGAGTGGACCATCCTGCAATGCTATGCTCCTTTGTGTCTGCTGCATATCAACTGACGGGCGGGAGTGGTTCAGTGGCAGAACGCTAGCTTCCCAAGCTAGAAATGAGGGTTCGATTCCCTTCTCCCGCTCCATTAAATTCAAGAGCTTATAGTCGTCTCGAGTCCATTTGAGTCCAGAACTCCCGCCAAACGATCCACGGCACGGTTGCTATCAATCCCGGGCGGCGACTCTGCCAAGCTGCGCAAGACGACATCCTCGCTTGCGCGGCACGCCGCCCGCACCGGCCGCACACGGTAATCCGCGTGCGTACCCATCCAAGATATTCGACAGCGTCAACGTGCGTCGAAAATAGATGTTTGGCTCAAGGCGGAACGGCCAACGCAAGCGATAAGGGGAAGATCGACCGGGCAGCGTTCCTTGCGGCCTATGTTGAGGCAACTCGCGCGCTTTTCGCGCGCTAGCGGGAGAGCGTGGCGAAGAAGGAATTGCGACCGGAGCGGAGATCCTTGCCGTAGCCGAGGATTATTTCGGCGCTGTCTAAGACGTGAATCTTGGTTTGCAGGCCAGTGTCCCACAACCATTTGGGGGAACCGAAGAAGCCCGATGCATCGTAGACGTCGCCAGTATCGAGTAACGGGCCGAGCTTTACGGTGAAGAAAGGATTTTCGTAAGCGATTTTGTCGAGTTCCCAATTAAGGAGCATGAAGTTTCGACCGAGAGGGGCGCCGCCTTTTTGGCCATCATGAAGCGCCGGATGGCCGTGCAGCCAGAGATTAGTGTCGCGGTCAAAGCCGAGCGTGAATAGATCGTCAAAGGGGACTTTGCCGAACGTGACGCCGCCGCGCAACCGCGTTTGTATCTCGTAATCCTCGCCCTGCGCTCGCGGGAACCAATTGGCGGCGAGTGAACCTTGGAGTCGGCCATAGTGGCCAAGAGGATTGGCAAAGAATGCGCCGAAGGCGCCGGTGGCACCGCCCAGGAGCGTGAAGCGCCTTTCCGGAAAGCGGATCAAGAATCGTTGGACCCCGGAGCGGAGCTCGAGGGCCGAGCCACCGGTGAAAAACGAGGCAGCCGACGCGGGGATGCCGGACAAAGAGCGGAACTCACGATCGGAGTATTCAATCCCGCCGAGCCATTGCCAGCGGCCATTTTCGATGAAATGAATTTCCGCTCCGGCGACGGCCTTCTCCAGATTTAGACGAGAGAGTGACGGCGCGGACGGGACGATGGTGTTGGATACGTTCCAGTTCTCGTCGCGGGCATCAAAATACAGTCGAACGTGGACAACCGGGTTCTGGAAAAGCGGAGCGTCAAGTTCGCTCGATAGGCGGCGTTTTTGATCGTCCCAGCGGAGGAGAGTGAGCCAGTTGAAGCCCGAATGACCGAGATTGTGAAACTGCGGATACACAGTTTCAAAGGGCAGTCCGCGCAGGAGCGAGAGAAAACCTTGCCACTTGTCACCGCCCCAGCCATTTCGTTCGGCGGCGCGAAACGTGAGATCGAATGAGCCATCCGGTTGACCCGCGAGGTCGAAGCGCATTCGCGGAAAAAGGTCGAGGGCATCGAGGCGGGCCTTGGTGGTGAGGTACTGATCGTAGCCCCAAACGCCGCCGGGGGAAAAACTGAACGCTCGATCGAGAATGAGTGGATCGAGAGACGGCTGGGGAACGTAGGTGAGACCGGCGATCCTGGGCTTGCCCACGCGATTCCAATATTTCAGAGCGGCTTCGAGATTGTCCTCGAGGAAATAGATGGAGGCGATGAAATTGTTGGCGTAGTCGTCATGGGGATCGATGGCGAGGGCTCGACGCAGGTAGCGCGTGGCCAGCGGGTACTTCCCTTGGCGATAGGCGATGCCGGCTAGCTCAGTGGGGAAGCGGGCGTCGCGCGGGTGACCCGCAAGACCGGCCCCGAAAGCCTTCCTTGCTTCATCCCAGCGCTGCAGCTTGGCGAGCGCGAGGCCGCGGTAGAGTTCGAGATCGGCGGGCTCCCCGGGAGAATCCGGCACGGCCTGGATGACATCGTTCCAGCGGCCGGCATCGTAGAGCTTCCTGACTTGGAGGATTTTGTCCGCGGCAGGTGCTGCCGTTTGGGCGGCAGCCGAGCAGGGCAGCAGGATGAACAACACAAGGAAGATCAATCGGAGGGCACCGCCAGTAGGGCCCAGTTGCCGGTGTGACTCCATTCGGATTGGAATCCTTTGCGTGAGATGCGAAGCATTTTGCGCTGAGCGGGATCGTTGAGGAAGAGGAACCCTCGCGCGGGGTCGATTCCGACAAGGACGACGTAATGAAGCGGGCCGAGCGGGCCGCTGGCATCGAGGCTGACGATCAGGGGACGACCGAGTTGGAGATGATGGACGAGGTCGCTCCATTGCGCATGAAACGCAAAGACGCGATAGCCGGATTCGCGAAAATACCTCTGCATGCTGGATGCGCTGATGCCACCGCTCTCGGGAGAAAACAGCGCAGCCTGGATTTTTTGCGGGTCGGCGGAAGGCGGGCTGGGCTGGCTCTTCTTTTTCGCCCAATATCGCATGACCATGGAGATCGAAGCCGAGCCGCAACCTTCGCGCGATTGGGCGACGAAGGGGACGTCGATCCAAAGGGCTGCCGTTTGCGCAGCAAAGACACACGCCGCGCAAACGGTGGAGACAACCAATAAACCAACGACGGTGCGAAGTTTCATGAGCGAACAGCGACTATGATCAGGATTAAAGCGGCGATGGCCACAAGAATCAGCAGCAAGTCGTGGTTGGTAATGTTGCCGGCGGCAAAATCCTTTTGCGTCTTCTGAGAAAGAAGAGAGAGCCGCGCAAGCTCCTCATTACTGAGCTGTGGGACGGCGTTTTTGACTTCGCGATAATCGATGTGGCCGGATTTCAGCGCCTGTCGTGCCGCCGGAGAGGAGAGGAAGTTTTCGAGCTGCGCGATATTTTGATGGCGCGCAGCGGAGGATGCGGCGACGTCGCGTTGAAGATCGGCGGATGGGACAACGTGACTTTGCGCGATCGCTTCCTGCGGAATCGCCAGTGCCAAGGCCAAGAGCAACACGAAGAGAAGATCGACTGTGCGTGAAACGAGCTCTTTCATCTTTCCTCCAGATATGGGAATTCAAAGCAGGCTGGTACAGAAATTATAGCTGGGCAATCTGGCGCGAGCAAGAACTCTGTG
>DASYXV010000051.1:0-2221 GCA_035934545.1 Candidatus Acidiferrales bacterium | reverse complement strand
GGCTGTTGCGCCTCGCGGCGATCAGCGTGGCGCGTCGGGAAATTCTTCTAGCCTGGAAGGGCTCGGGTGACCTGTGTTTGAACGCTATACAGAGAAGGCTCGGCGCGTGATTTTTTTCGCGCGGTATGAAGCCAGCCAGTACGGCAGCCCCTATATCGAGACCGAACATTTGCTTCTAGGTCTTCTGCGGGAAGACAAAGCTCTCGCCAATCGCTTCCTGCGCGCGCATGGTACGATCGAATCCATCCGCAAGGAAATCGAATCACGCATCACCGTGCGCGAGCGGATTTCCACCTCTGTTGAAGTGCCGCTCAGCCAGGAATGCCGCCGCATTCTAAATTACGCGGCCGAAGAGGCCGAGCGTCTGAATCACAAGCACGTGGGAACCGAGCATCTTCTCTTGGGGATTTTGCGTGAGGAGAAGTCGTTCGGCGCGGAGATTTTGCAAGAGCGGGGATTGCGTCTTTCAGGCGTTCGCGAGGAGCTTGCGCGCAGCGCGGGTGAAAAAGTGCCTGTAAATCGACCGAAAGAAACATCGTTGCTCGCGGAATTCAGCCGGGACCTTACTCAGGCCGCCATGGACGGCACGCTCGATCCTCTTGTCGGGCGCGATCGCGAGCTTGAGAGGGCCATCCAGATCCTTTGCCGCCGCACGAAGAATAACCCTGTGCTGATTGGCGAACCCGGCGTCGGCAAAACAGCCATCGTCGAAGGGTTGGCGCAGCGCATTGCTGATGGTGACGTGCCGCCGTTCCTCGCCGACAAACGCATTCTGTCCTTGGACCTTTCCCTGATTGTTGCCGGCACGAAATATCGTGGCCAGTTCGAAGAACGCCTGAAGACGATCATGAAGGAATTGATGGAGAGCCAAAACGCCATCGTTTTCATCGATGAACTCCACACGCTGGTCGGCGCAGGTTCCGCCGAGGGATCGCTCGATGCGGCCAACATTCTAAAGCCCGCGTTGAGTCGCGGTGAAATTCAGTGCATTGGCGCGACGACGCCGGGCGAATATCGCAAGTCCGTTGAAAAGGACCGCTCGCTCGAGCGCCGCTTCCAGTCCGTGAAGGTTTCCGCTCCCAACGAGGAAGAGGCCATCCGTGTTTTGCAGGGCGTCCGGGACCGTTATGAGAAATTCCACGCCGTTTCCTACACCGACGAAGCTATCCAATATGCCGTCTATCTTTCAAACCGTTACATCCCGGACCGCTTCCTCCCGGACAAGGCGATCGATTTGATTGACGAGTCGGGTGCGCGCGTGAAATTGCGTCAAGCCATGCTCCCTGAGGAAGTTTCCGAAGCGCAAAAACGCGTGAAGTTCATCACGCACCGCATGGAAACCGCCATTGCCAATCATGAATTCGAAAAGGCGCGTTTCTATTCCGAAGAGGAGCGCAAAGAAAAAGAGAATCTGCGCGCTCTTCGCGAGAAACTGAAGATCGACGATTCTTCCACAGGCACGGTCACGCGTGACGATATCGAGGAAGTAGTGGCCCGTTGGACGGGCGTGGCCGTCAACGCCATCAAGGAAGATGAGCAGCAGAAGTTGCTGCGCATAGAGGATGAGCTGCACAAGCGCGTCATCAGTCAAGATAAAGCCATCACAGCTCTCGCACGCGCTATTCGCCGCAGTCGCGCCGGACTTAAAGCTCCCGGCCGTCCGGTCGGCTGCTTCCTGTTCCTGGGTCCCACGGGCGTGGGGAAGACTGAGGTCGCGCGCCGCTTGGCGGAATTCCTTTTTGGCACGGAAAAATCACTGGTGCGCTTTGACATGTCCGAATACATGGAAAAGCATTCGGTCTCGAAGCTTATCGGCGCGCCTCCTGGTTATGTCGGCTACGAAGAGGGCGGGCAACTGACCGAGCGCGTTCGCCGCACTCCGTATTCCATCATTCTGCTCGACGAAATCGAAAAAGCGCATCCGGACGTTTACAATATCTTGCTCCAGGTATTCGAGGACGGGCAGCTGACGGATGGTCTCGGCAACACAGTGGATTTTCGCAATACAATCATCATCATGACTTCGAACATCGGCGCGCGTGCTCTGCAGAAGCAGGCCACTTTGGGTTTCCAGTCCGGCTTGGGAGACACTCACGCGAAAAGCTTGGATGATATTGTGATGGCCGAGGTCAAGCGCGTGTTCAATCCTGAATTTTTGAACCGGCTGGATGAAGTGATTTTGTTCAACGCGCTCACGGACGACGATCTGTCGCGCATTATT